>NZ_JBQBLX010000002.1:0-857045 GCF_051917725.1 Halomicrococcus pelagicus | reverse complement strand
TCCCGGATGGATTTGGGGAACGGATTGGGCGACTGGAACACCATCCCCACGCGCTTGCGGAGTTCGACGAGGTTGACACCGTCCTGGTAGATCTCCTCGCTGTCGAGGGTCACCGACCCGTCGACCTCCGCGGCGTCGATGCGATCGTTCATCCGGTTGAGACACCGCAGGTACGTCGACTTTCCACACCCCGACGGCCCGATGAGCGCCGTCACGCTCTTCTCGGGGATGTCCATCGACACCCCCTTCAGCGCGTGGTCGTCACCGTAGTAGACGTCCAGGTCCTCGACGGAAAGCTTCGTCGCGCCGTCGAAGCGGTAGTCCGTCCACTCCGCTCGAATCTCCTCCTCGCTCTCGCCCGTCGTGGTCGTGTTCGTCGCCTGTTCGTCTGCCTGGTTCGGTCGGGTGATTTCGACGTTACTCATTGTGTAGCTTGCTCCGGAAGTAGAACCGGCTGCCGATGCCTATCGCGTACATTCCGAGGACGACGACGAGCAGCACCAGCGCGACTCCCCAGCCGAACTCGGCAGTGGTGAATGCGTCGCCGGGGACGTGGCCGGCAGTGATGGACGTGTAGAGCTGGTAGGGGAGCGCACTTCCCCGGTCCAGCAACACGGGGTTGGTCACGAACGGGGGCGTCGACGTGAACTCGAACGAGCCGAGCACGTCGGGGGTTCTGCTCGGGAACGGCTGCCCGCCGAACGTCAACAGCAGCGGTGCCGTCTCACCGGCGATGCGACCGACGCCGAGGATGACGCCGGTGATGACGCCCGGCATCGCCGCCGGGAGCACGACGCTCCTGACGGTCTCCCACTGCGAGACGCCCAGCGCCGCGCTGGCGTCGCGGTACTCGTCGGGGACCGCCTTGATGGACTCCCGGCTGGTGATGACCACCAGCGGCAACAGCATGAACCCGAGCACGATTCCGCCGCCCAGGAGGGACTTCGTGCCGTTGCTGACCCGCGGCAGGACGAACGCCAGCCCGAACAGCCCGAACACGATGCTCGGCGTGCTCCAGAGGCCGTTGGTCGCCACCTCGACGAGCTGCGTGAACCGACCCTTCTCGGCGTACTCGGTGAGAAAGACGGCCGCGCCGACGCCGAGCGGCACCGCGAACACCACGGCGATGAAGACGAGCCAGACGGTGCCGACGATGGCCGGCAGGACGCCGGGCACCTCTACGAAGAGGCTCGACGCGACGTTCGTCAGGAACGGAATCTCCAGGTTCCCGACGTTCGCGCCGGTCAGCACGGTTTCGAGGCCGTTGACGACGATGAACGCGACGAGGAGGCCGAGAACGGCGAGCATCCCGAAGACGCTCATGGAGACGAGCAGGAACGCTCCCTGCTGGCGACCGCGAGCCCCGAATCCCGCGCGGGCCTTCGCGGCGCTCCACGACCCGACCAGGGCCGCGACGATGGCGAGCACCGGGACGACGACCGACCCGACGAGCGTCACCGACAGGTTCTCCGGCGACCAGGTCCACCCCGCGTCGAGGAGTCCGGAGACGACGACCGCCCCGGCGAACAGCAGGAGCGCGCCCGCGGGAATCGTCGACCCGACGTCCTCGCGCGGAAGGACGGTCGCGGCCGCGAACGCCGCGCCGAGCGCCAGTGCGCCGCCGACCCAGCCGACCGGACCGAGCCCCAGCGTCTGCGAGGCGACCAGTCCGCCGACGACGACGCCGACGCCGCCGAACAGCGTGCCCGGGAGCAGGCCGGCGGTGTCGACGGGGTCCGTCGGGAGGACGCCGTACCGCGACGCGGCGCCCTGCGCGAGAATGCCCGCGCCCATCGCGAGCAGGCAGAGACCCAGCGCGTCGAACAGGGAGACGCCGAACAGGGTCGTCTCCTCGCCGACCCACTGGAACAGCGTCGTCCAGCTCGCGACGAAGACGGCGAGTCCGAGTCCGACGATGGCGGTCGCGAGCCGGTCGCCGACCGTTCCGTCCTCAACGACGAGTCTGGTCCGTCGAACGTCGCTCATCGGCTCCCCCCGAACTTCCGCTCCATGCGGGCCTCGACGTACTGCGAGACGACGCTCAGCGCGAAGACGGTCGTGAAGAGGACGACGCCGGCGGCGAACAGCGCGCTGTAGTGCGTCCCGGAGGCGTTACCGGCCTCGAAGGCGATGACGGTCGTCAGCGTCTCGCCGACGCCCCCGAACACGTCGTACAGCGGATCGGGGAACGCCTTCGTGTGCGGAATCATGACCGTCGCGGCCATCGTCTCGCCGATGGCGCGGCCCACTCCGAGGAGGACGGCCGCGGAGACGCCGGAGAACGCCGCCGGGATGGTGACGCTCTTCATCGTCTGCCAGTCGGTCGACCCGATGGCCAGCGACCCGCTCTTCATCGACTCCGGCACCGTCGAGAGCGCGTCCTCGGCGACCGTCACGATGGTCGGCAGCGCCATCACGCCGATGACCGCTCCGACCGTGAAGTAGTTGCCAATCGTCGGCGTCCGCAGCTTCGCGTAAAAGAAGTCGTTGATGATGACGAACCCGACGAACCCGTACGTGATAGACGGGATGCCGGCCAGTAGTTCGACGCCGGGTTTGACGACTTCCCTGACGGTGTCCGACGCGATTTCGCTGAGGAACAGCGCGCCCGCGATACCGAGCGGGGCAGCGACGACGGTCGCTATCAGCGTGGTCAGGGCCGTACCGAACATCATCGGTGTGAGTGAGTACGTGTCACCGCCCCACAGCGGCTTCTCCGTGCGGAGGAGGAGGTCGAGCCCCATCGCTCGCATCGCCGGCAGTGCTTCCCTGACTGTGAACGCGATGATGAGTCCGAGGACCGTCACCGTCGCTAACGTCGCGAGGAACGTGAGCCCCATCGCGGTCTCGGGCTGGTACGCGAACCAGCCGACCGCGACGAGCGCGAGGAATCCCACGACCGGAACGACGGTCCACCGCGAGCTGTTCATGAACAGGACGAACGCCGCGAGCAGGCTGACCGCTCCCAGTCCCCAGACGGCCAGTGCGCCGTCGTCGTGCTGCGTCCGATAGTTGGTTACGCGTGTCGATAGTACGTCTAGCATCTGAATAATGTGGTCGAGGTGATTGCGGCGGCTACTCTCGCTACGTCCGAGACGTCACTCGTACTTGCTCGGCTTGACCTTCTTTCGCTGCTTCTCGAGCCGGTCCTTCGGGAGCGCGAAGTAGTTGTTACCCTTCACGAACATATCCTGTCCGAAGTCGCTGAGGACGAAGTTGAGGAACGCCGCCTCCTGTGCCGAGGTGTTCTCCCACGTGTACGCGTGGAGGTCGCGCGAGAGCGGATACTCCTTCGCCCCGAGGTTCTTGCCGTACTCGTAGACGGTGTCCTCGATCTTGAGCGCTATCGGCGGGACCTGGCCGCTGGGCTGGACGAACGCGAGCGCGATGTACGCGATGGCGTTGTTGGCCTTGGAGACGGCCTGCTGGAGCTGCTGGTTCTTCCCGTAACGCTGGTCGGGGTCGATAGACGCCTTGGGGTCGCCGTAGACGTTCTTCCGGAACGCCGTGTCGGTACCGGAACCCTGGGCGCGGCCGAGCGCGAGGATGTCCCGGTCGGGGCCGCCGACCTCGCTCCAGTTCGTTATCTTGCCCTTGTATATCTTCTTGAGCTGCGAGAGGGTGATCTGCTCGACGCCCGCGTCCTTTATCTCCTTGCTCACGACGATGGGCTGGCCGTCGACGCCGACGACGTGGTCGACGAACTTCTTCATCTTGGAGTCGGAGACGTTCTTCCCGGCGAGTTCGGCTTTCGCCGACGCGCTCGAGTCGCCGATGTCGACGCGTCCGTTCATGACGCCTTCGATACCGGTTCCGGAGTGCGAGAGCGCGATGCTCACGCGGAACGGCGGCTTCGACCGCTTGCCGGTCGCCTCGTAGCCGTACTTGCCGGCGAAGAAGTCCGCCAGTCGCTTGTCCGTGCTGTACTGCTCTTTCGCCCACTTCTTCGGCCAGTAGTCCTCGTCGCCGGGTTCGGGGTTCGAGTTCCAGTAGCTCGCGGCCGTGTTCGTGATGGGGAACACGGTCGAGGAGCCGTCTCCCGTCAGGACGTCGGTCTGGAGTCCCTTCTTCCCGCCGCCGGTATCGTTCCCGTTGCCGTCTCCCGTCGTGTCGTTACCACTGCCGCCGGAGCCAGCACACCCTGCGAGCGCGAGGGCGCTTGCAGTTCCTGTCGCCGCGATGAACGTTCTCCGCGAGGTGCCATCTTCGAGACGCTCGGTGTTACGCGTCATCCAGTCGGAACTGCGCAGTATCGGTTGAAAACGCCTTATAATAGGGGTACGTAGCGTCTACCGTCCGAACGTACGTCTCAATTCGGACACGTTCTAGTGTTTGTGCTATATAGAAACAGGCCGCGGTTCGGACCCGGAAGGGTCCGCCACGTTCACGCGCTCGGGGCCACCGACGCGAGTTCGTATCTCGACGCCGTCTCCTCCACGCGTTCGTTGAGCGCGGCGAACTCGTAACCGCCGTCTCGCTGGTCGAAGCTGGCGAACACGCCGAGACGGTAGCCGTTCTCCCCGAAGAACGTTCGGAACTGCTCGAAGTCGTCGAACCCTCGGGCCGTGTACTGGTAGGACGCGTAGTACAGCTGGTCGTACGTGTCGCGGGTGACGAACCCGTACCGCTCGTTGTCGACGAACCGGGCGACGTCCACCGTTTCGAGTTTCTCGGCCACGTCCTCACGGAGGTAGAGGGCTTCGAACGCCGACTGGTCGAACAGCCAGACGTCGCGGAGCGACTCGCCTCCGAACTCCGAGAAGACGGAGGCGAGCGCCGTCTTCGCGTCGTCTTCAGGTGCGTCGTTCTCGTCGCGCATGCGATGGGATATCAGGAACACCATCCATAAAAACTATGTTATGTTACTATTCCGATAGCCCCCGGCGGCCATGTCGTCGCCGGCCGAAGGTCGGCCGAGCCGGACGTCCGAACGTCTCCGTTCGAGCGGTCGGGACTCCTTCGAGCGCTCCCCGGCGTTAAAGATAAGTACTGCGGTCTGGTAACACGATACATGGAGTTCTCCGAGAAACTAGAGTTCGGCCACGACGACCGCCGCCGAATCTACGAGTACGTCGAACGGCACGGGGCCGTCGACGCCGAGGACGTGCAGGAGACGCTGCACGTCGACCCCGGCGGGTTCCGCCATCACGTCGCCATCCTCCGTCGGGACGGCTACCTCTCGGAAGACGACGGCGTCCTGACGGTCGCGCTGGAGACCGGTGCCGAGGAGGAGTACGAGACTGACGACGTGGAGTTCACCATCCGGCCCGCGCGCCAGGAGGACCTCACGGGTATCGTGGGCGCCATCCGGCAGGTCGCCGAGCAGGGACGCTACATCGTCGCCGAGAGCGTCGCCGACGAGATCGACCATCAGGAGGCGTTGCTGCGGCACAACGAACTCGAGTCCCGGATGTTCTTCGTCGCGATGGTCGGCGAGGACGTGGTCGGGTGGGTGCACCTCCACGCGCCCGAACTCGACAAGCTCAGTCACACCGCCGAGCTTACCGTGGGCGTGCTCGACGAGTACCAGGGCAACGGCATCGGGAGCCACCTGCTCGAGCGCGGTCTGGAGTGGGCCGCCTCGAACGGCTACGAGAAGGTGTACCAGAGTGCGCCCTCGACGAACGAGCGCGCCATCGAGTTCCTCTCGGACCACGGCTGGGAGACGGAAGCCGTCCGGGAGAACCACTACAAGATCGACGGCGAGTACGTCGACGAAGTGATGATGGCCGTCGAACTCTGAGAGAACCGCACCGCCGTCCGGTCGTCACTCCCCGTGGTGGACCGGGAACGCCACTTCGACCGTCGTCTTGTACTCCGTCACCTGACCGTCCTCGACGTTCGCGGTCCAGTCCTCGACCTCGATACCGTGGATGTCGTCGATGGTCTGGCTCGCCTCCTCGACCGCCTCGTGGGCCGCAGCTTCCCAGGACTCCTCGGACGTGCCCAGCACCTTGATGATTTTTACTGCCGTCATGGCCAGGTGGAGTACGCTAGCATCCGTATAGCTCGTTGTGGCCGCACGGGGTGGGGTCGGGGCAGCCGGACCGGGGAACGGCAACGTGACCCCAGTGCGCCGGGCCGGCGACGAGAGGTTTAACAGCGCGTCTCGAGAACCGTCTCGCATGCAGACCCACATCGTCCCGGTCGGGTTCGACTACGACCGGCTCATCGCGCCGCTGGTGCGCGACCAGCTCGACGTGGACCGGGTCGTCCTGCTGGAGGGGGCGGTCGGGAGCCAGGCCAACGTCGAGTACTCCCGGAACCTCTCCGAGAAACTGGAGAAGGACTTCCGGAACCTGCTCGGCGCGGCGACCGAGCGCGTCGTCGTCGGCGACGTGTACGACTACGACGCCGCCTTCGAGCAGGCGTTCGACCTCATCAACGCGGAACTGGACCGCGACAACGAGGTCTGGGTGAACATCTCGGCGATGCCGCGGACGGTCAGCTTCGCCTTCGCCACCGCCGCCCACTCCATCATGGTCGAACGCCAGGAGGACCGCGACCGCATCCACACCTACTACACCGCCCCGGAGAAGTACCTCGAAACCGAACTCGCCGAGGAGCTTCGCGAGCAGATAGACCTGCTCTCGGACCTCCGCGAGGACGGCGTCGACGACGGACGCGTCGACGAGCGCCTCGACAGCGCCCGGGACCTGCTCGCGGAGTTCGACGAGCGCGGGACGACCATCGGCGCGAAGGAGGTCGACGGCGGCCACATCGTCGAACTCCCGGTCGCCTCCTTCTCGAACGTCAAGCCGTTCGAGGAGCTCATCCTCTTCACGCTCGGCGAGCACGGCGAGTTCGAGAGCGTCAGCGAACTCGCCCAGGAGCTCGCCGGGGAACTCGGCGAGGAGTACACCGACAGCTTCCGCTCGAAGGTCATCTACAACGTCGACCGCCTCGGGCCGGGCGGCAAGGGGTACGTCGAACAGGAGGAGCACGGCAAGTCCTACCGGACGACGCTGTCGCGCATCGGCGAGCTGTGGGTGCGAGCTCACGCGAACGGCGACCGGCGGTAGCCGGCGACCGGCGAGAGTCGGGAATCACCTGCCGGACGACGGTCGGGCGTCGGCTTCCAGCTTCTTCACCCGCGTCGACAGCGCCAGGAACGTCGCGGCGAGCGTCAGCACGACCGCGCCGGCCGCCGCTATCTCGTGGGTCGGCGAGGGGTGGCTGAACCCGACGACGTCGCTGGCCTCGACGAGGCGCTGGCTCGGCAGCGTGGTGTGGTGGGGCGTGCCGACGAGTGGGACGAAGTAGTCCACGAGGTCGTTGAACCCGTACCAGACGACCGCGACGAAGACGGCCCACACGGGGAAGTCGCTGTAACGGTAGATGAGAAACGCCTCAGCGACCATGGCGAGGTGGCTGCAGAAGAGGAAGGCGTACATCGGCCAGCCGACGCCGATGAACCCGGGGAAGAAGGCCGCGAGGACGAACGGTGTCCACGCGCCGAGCTTGATGCAGCCGAAGAACGCCAGCGCGTTCACCCACTCCTGGTTGCGGCCGAGCTTCCACAGCCCCAGCGAGAGCGCGATGAACAGCGTCGCCACGGGGCTGTCGGGGACGAGCGGCCACATCACGGCGGGCTCGCCGGCGAACTGCCACGTTATCAGCGGGTCCGACGTCGGCAGCGGGTGGAACCCGTAGTACCAGAATCCGAAGGCCGTTCCGAGGAGGTTGACGGCGACGATGAGCCAGGCCGCCCGGAGGCCGAAGTCCTCCAGCCACGCCGGCAGCGGCGCGACGTACCGCGGCAGGTCCTCGCGCGCCGGAAGGTCACCCATGTCCGCGGCGAGGGATGGAGCAGGCAAAGACTCTTCGATGCGCTCGGTGCCAGCGCCGCATCGAGAGAGAAGGTTGATTAACGGCGAATCCCAACTCATCGGCAATGGCACGGACAGCGAAGAAGGTAGAATCGCTCATCGCCGAGGACGGGGCGATGGCGGACGCTATCTCGACGGTGTACGAACGCACCGACGAGGGCACTCGCGAGGTCCAGTGGGGCGACGTGAGCGACGACATCACGAGCGGTCAGTGGGGTCGCCTCATCGAGAAGGGCATTCTCGTGGACGGCGACGAAGGGTTCGAACTCTCGAACCCCGACGCGGTCGAGCGAGCGCTCGAAGACGAGGACGCCACCGTATCGGCGACGACGAGCACCGACGACGACGTCGACGACGAGGGGAGCTCGTGGTCGAAGTGGGACAAGATAGCGGCGGTGGCCAGCCTCGGCCTGTTCGCCGGCTACTCCATCGGCCCCATCAAGAACACCATCGGGAGCATCCTCAACGTCGCGCTGGGTCCCATCGAGAGCGTGTTGCCGTTCTACGTCGTCATCATGATTCTCGCCATGCTGACGGGGCTGTACTCGACGCTCCTGCAGGACAACCTGATGGACATGGAGAAGATGGGCGAGTACCAGGAGCGGATGAAAGAGATACAGGAGAAGCGCAAGGAGGCGAAAGAGCGCGGCGACGACGAGGAGATGGAGCGCATCCGCGAGGAGCAGATGGACGCCATGGGCGACCAGGCCGGGATGATGAAAGAGCAGTTCCGGCCGATGGTGTGGACGATGTTCCTCACCATCCCCGTGTTCCTCTGGATGTACTGGCGGATCAGCTCCGCGAGCGCAGCAGTATCGCCGTCGGGGCTCGTCATGCCGCTCGTCGGCCAGGTGTCGTGGACGCAGGGCATCATCGGCCCGATGCAGGCGTGGATCGTCTGGTACTTCCTCTGTTCGATGGGGTTCACCCAGCTCATCCGGAAGTCGCTGAACATCCAGACGACGCCGACGTAACAAAACCTCTTTGTCTCCCCTGCTCGCAGTGCGGATATGTTGATCACCGTCTCCGGACCGCCGGGTGTCGGAAAGAGCACGACGGCCTCCGAACTCTCTGCGACGCTCGACCTCGAACACATCAGCGGTGGGGATATCTTCCGCGAACTCGCCGACGAGCGAGGCTACACCACGCTGGAGTTCAACAAGCTGGCCGAGCAGGACGACCAGATAGACCGCGACCTCGACCAGCGACTGCGCGACATCGCCGCGAACCGCGACGACGTCGTCCTCGAATCGCGGCTGGCGGGCTGGCTGGCCGGCGACCACGCCGACTTCCGGGTCTGGCTCGACGCGCCGCTCGCCGTCCGGGCCGAGCGCATCGGCAACCGGGAGGACAAGCCGGTCCAGAAGGCCCGCGAGGAGACCGCCGCCCGCGAGGGCAGCGAGGCGGACCGCTACCAGCAGTACTACGGCATCGACATCACGGACCTCACCATCTACGACCTGTCCATCAACACCGCCCGCTGGGACGCCGACTCCGTGGTGGACATGCTCGAAACCGCCGTCGAGGAATACGACCCGGCGGCCGACGAGGGGAAGTACCCCGTCGAGATGGACTACGACTTCTGACCGATGAATCTCCGTGGCCCACCGGACGAGCGCGACCCCCGCGACCTCCTCGAGTTCGGCGTGGTCAACCTCGACAAGCCGCCGGGACCCTCCGCACACCAGGTCGCGGCCTGGGTCCGTGACCTCTGCGACGTCGAGCAGGCCGCCCACGCCGGCACGCTCGACCCCAAGGTGACGGGGTGTCTCCCCGTGCTCACCGGTGCGGCGACCCGGCTCTCGCAGGTGTTCCTCGAGGGGACGAAGGAGTACGTCGCCGTGCTGGAACTGCACGGCGACCCGCCCGCCGACGTCGAGGCCGTCGCCGCCGAGTTCGAGGGGCCGATCTACCAGAAGCCGCCCCGGAAGAGCGCGGTCGTCCGCCAGTTGCGCGTCCGGGAGATCCACTCCCTCGACGTGCTCGAAGTCGAGGGACGGCAGGCGCTGCTGCGGATTCGTTGCGAGAGCGGGACCTACGTCCGGAAGCTCTGTCACGACCTGGGGCTGGCGCTCGGGACGGGCGCGCACATGGGCCACCTGCGGCGGACGGCGACCGACCCCTTCGACGACACCGACCTCGTGACGCTGCACGACCTCTCGGACGCGCTCGCCAGATGGCGCGAAAACGACGACGACGACTGGTTGCGCGAGGTCGTCAGCCCGGCCGAGCGCTCGCTGGACCACCTTCCCCGGGTGACAGTGGCGTACAGCGCCGCCGAGGAGATCGCGAACGGCGCGCAGGTGTACGCGCCGGGCGTCATCGACGCCGAGGCCGCCGCCTCGGACGACGGACTCGTCGCCTGCTACACGCCCGACGACGCGGTGGTCTGTCTCGGCCGGATGGTCGGCGACCCCGACGCCGAGCGCGGCCGGGTCGTCGAACTGGAGCGCGTGCTGGTCTGACTCGACTGCCGGTTCGCGCGCTTTTTTGACACCGCCGGAACACCTCCGCGTATGCAAGTCGGCACCGCCGAATCCGCGCCCGGCGAACTCGCCACCGGGTGGCTCGACGTGACGGACCTCCCCACCGGAACGCCCGAACGACTCCCCGTCCTCGTCGCGGAGGGCGAGGACGACGGCCCGACGCTGTGGATCACGGCCGCGATTCACGGCGACGAGGTGACCGCGATGGCGACCGCACAGGACGCGGTGGACGAGGACCTCGCGGAGCGCCTCCGCGGGACCGTCGTCTGCCTGCCGAACCTCAATCCCGCGGGCCTCCGGCGGAACGCCCGGACTTCCTACTACCACGGCGACGACCCGAACCGCTACTTCCCGGACCCGGACGCCGACGGCTCCCGCCCGCCGCGCGTGCAGGAACTGATCGACGAGCGCATCTTCGAGGCGTTCGCCGACTCCGCGGACGCGCTGATCGACCTCCACACCGCGCAGGTCGGCTCCGTGCCGTTCGTCATCCGCGACCGCGTGCTCTACGGGGAGGTGTCGGGAACGGCGGACGGCGACGAACGGCGCGCGGAACGCGACGAGGACGAGGCCCGGGACCTCGCCGACCAGCTGGACCGGCTCGCGGACGCCTTCGACTTCCCGGTCGTCAACGAGTACGCCGCCGAGGAGTACACCGAGCGGAACCTCCAGCGCTCGACCGCCGGCGCGGCGCTGAACAACGCCGGCATCCCGGCGTTCACGGTCGAACTCGGGAGCCACAGCGTCGTCGAGGAGGACGCCCGCGCCCTCGGCGTGACCGGCCTCCGGAACGCGATGTGCGAACTCGGGATGCTGGACGGTGACCCCGAACCGACCGGCCTCGACGCTCCGGTCGACTTCCCGGTCAAGCGCGCGGTCCATCCCCACGTCGACGCCGCGGGCGTCGTGCGCCACCGCGTCGCGGCCGGCGACGTAATCGAGGCGGGGGAGGTGGTCGCGGACGTTGTGACGCCTCACGGCGAACGCCAGGCGACCGTCGAGAGCGAGCACGACGGCTACGTCCTCGGGCGCTTCGAGGGCGTCGCGGCGTACGAGAACGACCCCGTGGCGAGCCTCGCGGTGCGGGACGAGGGAGACCTCGTCGTACCGCGCGACGCCGGAGAGTGATAGCAGTCCGGCGGCGTGCCGCGGTTCCGCGCGCGAAACGAAGCGCTTAAACAGGGGACGCGCATTTTTCGAGTTGCAAGGCGGGACCGTGGGGTAGTGGTATCCTCTGCGCATGGGGTGCGTTGGACCCGTGTTCGAATCACGGCGGTCCCACTTCTGCCTTCCATTACTAATACTCTTAACGAGAAACAGCGGCTAGATACATTGCCTCTGTCCGAAATCCAACCAAGGGCGTATATAATTATTCACCCTCATTTTTTCTAGTGCGAAGACGGGGTGACCGCTCTTGAATGGCTATATGATTTGTCTGCTCTTCTCCATAGATTTTGTATTCCGGGGAAAACCGGTCTTCAAGAGCATTTACATCAGAGGCATTTGGTATTGGCCTCCATATTTTTGACTGGAATAACAAGACAAAGTGTGCCAGTAGAAGTAGGAGCAGAATATGATTGAGTGGTCCAAGAAGAACAAAGCCCAGTAGAAGAATAAAGGTCATTTTTGCCATATACTTCTGAAACATCATAGGAAGGAAGTACAAAATCCGGAAAAGATGCTCTAACTCTACTGACTCCATCATTTTCCTTAATTGTTCAAAGCATATCTCTAGTCTGTGTTGGCGTGGTGGTGGGGTCAGTTCCTTCCCTAGAGTTTCCTCAAGTTCCGTATGTCGCCCTTGGTCAAACACTGCTTTCCGACCAATATGGTCAAAATAGTCTACAACCTCCTTAAGAAACCCATTTTGAACAACTCGACAGGGTACTAGAGGAATCTCTTCAGGAGCTTTGTTTAGAACAATAGCGAGAGTGTGCTGTACTTGTACCGTTTCGTGCTTTGGCCGAGAACTGGGGCCTTCTGGTCCATATATCGCTCGTGTCGTACCGTGAAGTTCTATAGCACCAATGACGGCAAATACAGAGAAAATTAGAAATAGCAAGGATAAACCAAAAGAATGACCAAGTATTGATACTTGGGAAAAAGAAGCTACTACTGGATTGTCCGTCTGTGTTCCAAGATAGCCGAAGGTGACCGCGGGAAGATAAAAAACCCCGTACGACAATTCACCAACAGAACTCCCTGAGACGCTCATTAATTATACGTTTAATCACCATACCAATTAAATATATATTCTTTGGTGGCTATCGCCTTGTCCAAAATGAGAATTTCCTCATAGGGAGATTGAGTTGACTCCACAGAGCATAGGAAATTCTGTCTTAGCCTATTCCTTAACGAATAGGAGGACCCGCCCCCAGGAAATTCTCCGTCAGCCGAGTTCACGCGACCGGCCGCTAACAGTGGCGGACCGCCCCGACGACGCCCTGCGGCGAGCGTGGCAGACGCAGGCCGCGAGCGTCAGCAGGCAGCCGTACAGCAGCGGGGTTCCGAGGGTGAACAGGGGTTCGGCGACCGCGAGGACGGCCGAGCGCACGCCCGGCGGGGGCGAGAGGGCGTCGAGGACTCGCCGGACGCTTCGCAGCGTCGCCGGGAGGCTGGCGACCAGCGCCCCCGCGACGAACAGCCGTCCCGCGCGACCCTCCAGCAGGTAGAGCAGGGGGACGAGGGGGAAGTAGAGCAGGGGGAAGTAGACGAAGTACGTCGGGAAGAACAGGAGGACGGCGACCAGCGTGACGTGGACGCCGACGAGTCGGTCGGTCGCCGTGTCGAGGCCGCGGTAGCAGTAGGCGACGACGGGCGCGAGCAGCGCCGCCGCCAGCACGGGGAACAGCGTCGGGTCCAGCCCCGGCAGGAGCACCGACAGCGGCCGCCGGAGCGTGAAGTACGGCGCCGCCGGCGCGAGACCGCCGGCGAACGCCTCCCGGTGCAGGCGCGGCAGCACCGCGTCGTGGAGCCACGTGCGGTGGGCGTCGAGTCCGAAGAGGGGGACGCCGACGAGCAGGAGGCCGCCACCGGTCGCGACCGCCGCGGCGACGGCCCGCCAGGCGCGCCGCCGGAGCAGCCAGAGGCCGACGCCGGCCGGGAACACCTTCACCAGCGCCGCCAGGCCGAACGCGACGCCCGAGGTCTCCTCGTCGCCGCGTTCGAGCGCGACGAACCCCAGGGCGAGCGCCAGCGCGAGCGGGAGGTTCGTCTCGCCGTAGAACAGCGACGGCACGGTGTGGACCGACAGCAGGACGTAGCCCACGACGAGCGCGACGTCGACGGGTGCCAGGGGGTAGCCCCGGCGTTCGACGGACCGCACGACGAGCAGCGCCAGCGCCAGTCCGGCGGCGAGTTCGAGGACGGTGAAGAGCGCGAACGAGACGAGCCAGTCGCCGACGAGCGCGAAAGGGTAGAACGGGAGAATCGTCACCGGCGGGTAGACGTACCCGTACGCGGGATGGGCGGGCGGGGAGACGGCGTACATCCCCTGGCCGGCGAGGCTGGCCCGCGCCGCGTAGTAGTACACCTGGAAGTCCATGCCGAACTTCCAGGACTGCACGACGGACTTGTACGCCAGCATCGCCACGCCGAGCACGAGACCGCTTGCGAGCACGAACCGGGGACCGACGCGTCGCACGTCCGGGCGCTCGCGTCGGGGGTACTTTACGGTAGTGGTCGGCGGTTCGAGAGCTATCCGCGTCGGTCGTCGCCGCCGTTCCAGCCGTACTCGACCCCGTCGTCGCGGTCGTCGCCGCCGTTCCAGCCGTACTCGACCCCGTCGTCGCGGTCGTCGCGGTCGCTCCAGCCGTATTCGACGCCGTCGTCGGCGTCGTCCCGACCGTCGCCGGACGGGGCGTCGCTCGCGGGTGCGTCCCGGCGCGCGACGCGCTCGGCGCTCTCCCAGTCGTGGCCCTCGGTCCGTTCGCGCTCGGTCTCGGAGTCGACGAGCGCGTAGAGGACGAGCGGTGCGGCTATCGCCAGCGCGAGGACGGCCAGGAACGCGAATCCGAAGCCGGGGGTGGACAGCGGCAGGAGCGGAAACACGTCCAGAAACGCCATCTCGCGGGGCTTAGTCCTTCCGCCGGCCCGGGTCGGCGGTCGAGGGAGGCAGCGGCGGGGACGCCGTCGAGGAACGAACCGGCCGACGTGCCGCGACTAGAAACGACCGACGTGGCCGTAGTAATTAAGAAAGCTTATTCGAGACGACCCCGGACCCAATCACCATGGTAGAGTTGCAAGTGCCGGAGGTCGATTACACCCGGTACTCGAACCGACAGCTCGCGAGCGTTCCACTCGCCGTCCTGACGCTCGCGTTGCTGGTCATCGCCGGCTGGTACGTGACCACCGGCGCACCGGTGAGCCCCGGCACCGAGTTCACCGGCGGCACTGAGATGCGTATTCAAACGGACACACCGCAGTCGCAGATAGATGCACAGTTCGACGCCGAGGTGACCTCGGTGACCGCGACGCAGTCGGGGACGAACACCTACATCGTCGAGTTCCAGTCGACGAACACCGACGCCCTTCGCGCGCAGGCGAACCAGGCGGGATTCGAGATACTGTCGCTACAGAGCACGTCGGCGAGCTTCGGGGGTAACTCCCAGCAGCTCGCGCTGTACGGCCTCGCCGCCGCGTTCGTCGGCATGAGTCTCCTCGTCTTCGCCATGTTCCGGACGTTCGTTCCCTCCGTCGCCGTCGTCGTCTCGGCGTTCAGCGACATCGTCATCCCGGTCGCACTCATGAACGTCCTGGGCATCAAGCTCTCGCTCGGCACCGTCGCCGCGCTCCTGATGCTCATCGGTTACAGCGTCGACTCCGACATCCTGCTGAACAACCACATTCTACGCCGCTCGGGCGGGTTCTACGAGAGCACGTACCGTGCGATGCGGACCGGCGTGACGATGACGCTCACCTCCATCTCCGCGATGTCGGTGATGACGCTGGTCGCCGCGTTCTACGGTATCGACCTGCTCACCGCCATCGGCGTCGTGCTCGTGATGGGACTGGCGACTGACCTGATGAACACCTACATGCTCAACCTCAGTCTCCTGCGCTGGTACAAGTACGAGGGGGTAGCCCGATGAGCCTCCGAAGCAACTGGCGCGTCATTCTGCTCGTCCTCCTCCTGCTCGGCAGCACGTTCGCGCTGTTCGCACCCGGAGGAGCCGTCGCCGGCGGTAGCGACGGGAACAACTTCACCACCAGCACCAGCGACGGCCCGACGAATCTCAAGTTCGGCCTCGAACTGGCCGGCGGGACTCGCATCCGCGCGCCCGTCCAGGGCGTGACCGCCGAGGACGTCCAGTTGACGCGGGACGTCAGCCAGAGCGAGGCCCAGAAGCGAGTCGCCGACAATCTCTCCGGCGCCGACGTCGGGGACGTGATGGTCCGCCGGACCCAGGAGGGCACCACCGTCGAGGTGTTCGTCGATAACGTGACCACGGCGGAACTGCAGACCGCCCTGGACCAGGCCGGCATCGAGTACGGTTCGGTCCGGACGGGCGTCACCGACACGACGCGCGACGAGATCGTCCGCATACTCAGCGACAAGATATCGAAGGCCGGCCTCGCCGGCGGACGCGTCCAGCAGGTGACGACGGCGACGAACGAGCACTTCATCGTCGTCGAGATGCCGAACGCGAACCAGAGCCGGATGAAGGAACTGGTGACGAGCAAGGGGAAGGTCCAGATCGTCGCACACTACCCGACCCAGAACGGGTCGGAGAACACGACGGTCCTCCGCCAGGGCGACTTCGCCAGCATCGGGTCCGCCGAGCAGGACCAGAGCGGCACGTCCTACGTCTCGGTGACGCTCAACCAGCAGGCCGCCGAGCGGTTCGCCCGCGTCATGAACCAGAACGGGTTCACGAGCGGCGAGGGCATCCAGGCCTGTAACTACCCGGCGAGGAACGCGAACAACGCCGGCTACTGCCTGTTCACGGTCGTCGACGGTCAGGTGGTCTACGGCGCCGGGATGGGCAGCGACCTCGCCCCGTCCATCAGGAGCGGCAAGTTCGTCCAGAACCCGCAGTTCCGGATGATAACGGGCAACATGTCGGAGGCGCGCGAACTCCAGATCAACCTCCGCGCCGGCGCGCTCCCGGCGGCGCTCGACACCCAGGCTGGCACGACGACCTACCTCGCGCCCAGCCTCGCGACGGACTTCAAGGTCCAGTCGCTCATCGCCGGGCTCGCGGCCGTCCTCGCGGTCAGCGGCACGGTCTTCGTCCGCTACGGCAAGCCGCAGGTCGCGCTGCCGATGATAGTGACGGCGCTCTCGGAGGTGGTCATCCTGCTCGGGTTCGCGGCCGCCGTGCAGTTGCCGCTCGACCTCAGCCACATCGCCGGGTTCATCGCGGTCATCGGGACCGGCGTGGACGACCTCATCATCATCGCCGACGAGGTGATGGCCGAGGGCGACGTCTCGTCGGGCCGCGTGTTCCAGTCGCGGTTCCGGAAGGCGTTCTGGGTCATCGGAGCCGCCGCCGCGACGACCATCATCGCCATGAGTCCGCTGGCGGTCCTGTCGCTCGGCGACCTCCAGGGCTTCGCAATCATCACCATCCTCGGCGTGCTCGTCGGCGTGCTCGTCACGCGCCCGGCGTACGGTGACATCCTCCGGTACCTGCTCACCGACCGCTGAGAAACCCCCTTCTTGCCGTTCACTACCGATACAAGCACGGCCTGACGCCGTCACAGGCGGCGATTACGCGGACAACGATGCGTCCCCTATAACAGCGCGGTCGTGGAATCGGGGACGATGCTCGACCACCTCCACCACGGCCGGAGACGCGTCGCCGTCGAGATGGACCGACTCCGTCTCCGGGCCTCGAACGGCCGCGTGCTCGACGCCGAGACGGCGGTCCGGTCGCTCCCGTCCGACCCCGGCGTCGTCTTCCTCTGTCTCGGGAACATCTGCCGCAGCCCGCTCGCGGAGCGCTACTTCCGGACGCGTATCGAGGAGACGGACTGCGACCCGTCCCTCGTCACCTCCGCCGGATTCGTCGACGCCGAGGGCCGGGAGAGCCCCGATCCGGCGGTCTCGGCCGCCCGCGAGCACGGCGTCGACCTCGCCGACCACCGCTCCCAGCGCGTGAGCGATCGCCTGCTCGACGCCGGCGACCTCGTCCTGCTGATGGACGCCTGGAACTACCGGGACCTGAAGCGGGAGTTCCCGGCCGCGCTGGAGAAGACCTGCTTCCTGAAGGCGTTCGACCCGGGGACGGACTTCGAGATAGCGGACCCGTACGGCGACGACCCCGAGGAGTTCCGTGCGGTCTACGACGAGGTGACCGACGCCGTCGACGAACTCGTCGACGCGCTCGCGAAGCGATGAGCGAGGCGGTCGTCGTCCCCGCCATCGGAACGGGTAGCAGTCTCGCCTGCGTGCGGTCGCTCGGCCGGCGCGGGATTCCGGTCGTCGCGGCCGCCGCGTCCGAGAGCGCGCCGGCGGCGGCCTCGAAGTACTGCCGCGAGACGGCCGTCGTCCCCGACCCGTCGACGGGCCTCGGGGCCTACCGCGACGCCCTGCTCGCGCTCGCCGACCGCGACGACGTGCTGACGGTCGTTCCGCTGCGCGAACCGGACGCCTACGTCCTCGCGCGGAACCGCGACCGGTTCGCCGAGCGCGTCGCCGCGCCGTGGCCGGCGTTCGAGACGTTCGAGCGCGTGCGCGACCGCCGCCGCCTCTTCGACGTGGCCGAGACGGCGGGCGTCCCGGCACCCGAGACGGAGGTACTGGACGGGTGGGACGTCCGGGCGCGCGACGCGGTCGTCAAGTCCCGCTACACCGTGCTGGTCGAGGGCGACGCCACCGCGTATCCCGACGTGACCGTCGTCCCGGCCGGTACCGACCCCGACCCGGACGCCCTCGAAGAGCGGATGGGTCACCGCCCGCTCGTCCAGGAGTACGTCCCGGGCACCGACGAGTACGGCTTCTTCGCGCTCTGTGACCGCGGCGACCCCGTGGCGACCTTCCAGCACCGGCGGGTGCGGAGTTACTCCTACACCGGCGGCGCGAGCGTGTTCCGGAAGGCGGTCGACGAACCAGACCTCCGGAAGCACGGCACCGCGCTGCTGTCGGCGCTCGACTGGCACGGACCGGCGATGGTCGAGTTCCGGCGCGACCCCCGCGACGGCCGGTTCAAACTGCTGGAGGTCAACCCCCGCTTCTGGGGGTCGCTCCAGCTCGCGGTCCACGCCGGCGTCGACTTCCCCCACGAGTACTACCGCCTCGCGGCCGGCGACGGAGCGTCCACCGGGAGGGGAGAACCGGCACGCGAGACCGGCGACAGGCCGTCCGACGTGGCGGCGGAGTCGGCGTACGAGACCGGCGTGGGCAGTCACGTCCTCCGGGGCGAACTCGCGTACCTCGCCAGTCTCCTGCGCGAGGGCCACGACGACCCCGCCGAGCGACCGTCGCTACCGGAGGAGACGGCGAGAATCCTGGCGTCGCTCTGGCGGGAGCCGAACTTCGACTACTGCTCGCGCGACGACCCGAAGCCGTTCGTCCGCGACGCGGCCGGGGTCGTCGACGAGTACGCGCCGTCGCTGTCGGGCGTCGCGGCCGCCGGGCGTGCGGTGCCGACGGTCGCGCGACGACTCTGGCGCGGGTGAGTCAGAACTCGTCGAGCGCGGACTGCTCGCGGGCGGCCAGCACGTCCTCGCAGGTGCTCCAGGAGGCGCGCGCGCAGTCGGGGAGGTCGCCGTGGTCGGCGACGTACTCCCGGAGGAACTGCCGGGTCGTCGGGTCGCTGGGGTAGCCCGACCCGAGGTCGCCGTACTCCTCTGCGAGGCGGTCGACGTGGGCGTCGCGTTCGACCTTGGCGACGACGCTGGCCGCCCCGACGACCGCGTAGCGCTCGTCCGCGCCGTGCTCCGCCGTCACCGAGACGGGGACCGAGGCGGCGTCCGCGACCCGGCGCGCGAACCGTCGTTCGCTGGTGTCGCCGGCGTCCACGACGCCCCGTTCGTCCGCCTCGGCGACCCGCGAGACCGCTCGCGCCTGGGCCGCGACGGTCAGCGCGTTCATGTCGGTCGCCGGCGCGTCGATGCGCTCGACCGGAACCTCGGCGACGCCGACCGCGACGCCGTCGCTCGCGCGCAGGTCGGCCGCCAGTTCCTCACGGCGGGCCGGCGCGATGTTCTTCGAGTCGTCGACGCCGTCCGGCAGGTCGGCGGGGTCGTCCACCGCGACCGCCGCGGCGAACATCGACCCGAGCACCGGTCCCTTGCCCGCTTCGTCCGCCCCGAACACGGTCGACCGATGGCGGTCGCGGTACATGGTCGTTGCCCTTCGCGGTCCGGCGAGCGTCACGCATTCGTTCGCCCGGCGCGTACGCCGGGGTATGGTACGCGTCGCCGTCGACGACCGGGAGCCGTCGGTCGTCGTTCGGGAACTCAGGGAGCATCCGGACGTCACGGACGTCGAGGTCCGGCGGTTGGAGGCCGGTGACCTCGTGGTCGGGAAGACAGGGTTCGAGCGCAAGACGCTCGACGACTACGTCGGGTCGGTCGTCGGCCGGACCGGGTCGGACCTGCGCGACCAGGTGCTGAAGCTGACCGAGGGGTACGACCACGCCTACGTCCTGCTGGAGGGCAACCTCTCGGACGTGGCCGACATGAACCCCGAGGTCCGGCAGGCGGTCGTCCACGGGTCGATGGCGTCGTTCACCGCGCGCCACGACGCTCCGGTCCTGCCCTGCTCCGACTGCGAGCGCCTCGTCGACGTGGCGGTCCGCATCGGCCGCAAGCATCTCGAATCCCCCACCGCGCGTCCCGTCCCCTCCGGAACCGTGACGGGACGGACGGCGCCGACGACCAAGCGAATCTACGGCTGCATCGAGGGCGTCGGCCCCGCGACGGCAGACGCGCTGTACGAGGCGTTCCCGACCGTCGAGGCGCTGCTCGACGCGTCGGAGGCCGAACTGCTCGACGTGGCGGGCGTCGGCGAGAAGCGTGCCCGCGCCGTCAGGGCGGCGTTCTGCGAGACGGACTGAGGAGCGGTGGACGCCGCGCCGGCGGCGCGTCCCTCGTCACTCGCCCGGGTTCGCCTCGACGACCGCGCCCTGGCCGACGTCCTCCCGTTCGACGCCGTCGAACTCCAGCACGAAGTCGGGCCCGAACGCCGACGCGGGCGTCTGGAAGCCGGACTCGACCTCGCCGTCGGCGACGCGCCGGGCGGCCTCGACCGCGGTCCGGGCCGTCAGTTCGTAGGTGTCCGGCGCGCGGAGTCGCGCCGTCGCCCGGTTACCCTCGTCGTCCTCGACCTCGCCCCACACCCGACTGACGCTCTGGGCGCGCTCCTCCGCGGTCGGGCCGGAGACGGTCGCGTCGACGACCGCCTTCATCGCGCGCTGGACCGGCCGCGACCCGAGGACGGACGACAGCGGCCCCGTCCGGCGCATCACGGAGAGGGCGTACTCGGGCACGGTGGCGTAGGTCTCGATGTCGTCGATGCCCGTCGTGTAGTAGGCGGTCGAGACGTCGCCCCAGGGGATGGTCACCGCCGTCTTCGGCCCCTGACCGAAGTCAACGTACCGGGTCTTCCAGGCCGCCGGGACGGTCCGGATGGTGCCGTCCTGGCGCACCGCGCCGGGCCGCGACAGCCCCTCGACGATGGATTTCGCCGTTCCCGGCGAGAAGGTGCCGAGGCCGTCGATGGCGAGCGTGAGCTTCGTCGGCGACGACAGCTTCGACCGGAGGTGGGCGGCCAGACAGTCCGTCGGCACCACGTCGAACCCGGCACCCGGCAGCAGTGTCACGTCGGCGTCCTCGGCGTCGACGTCCCGTCCAGCGACGGTCTCGAGGACGTCTATCTCGCCGGTGATGTCGAGGTAGTCCGTCCCCGCCGCCAGGCACGCCGTCGTGAGCGGCCCGGCGGTCGAGGAGAACGGGCCGGCGCAGTTCAGGACCGCCGAGACGTCTTCGATTCGGTTCTCGACCACCTCGGGATGTTCGAGGCTGAACACCCGGTGGTCGAGTCCGAGGTCGGTCGCCTGGCGCTCGACCTTCGCGGCGTTCCGTCCCGCGAGAACGGGCGAGAATCCCCGGTCGACCGCGGTCTCGGCGATCAACGCCCCCGTGTAGCCGTACGAGCCGTAGATGAGCACGTCGTCCATAGTGGAACGTGGAGCGGAAGTCGAAAAAACGCAGGGGCCGAACGCGTCGCGACCGTTCAGAAGTCGGTCAGCTTCGCCTCGGTCGCGCCCTTCGCGTCGGTGTCGAACTCCGAGAGGCCGACGAACTCCAGGCCGTCGTCGCGGAGGGCGCGCTCGACGCGCTCGGAGGCCGAGGGCGCGACGAGCATCCCCCGCACGTCCCCGTTTCCGGCGGCCTCTCGCGGGTCGCCAGACGCCGAGGCGGTCTCCTTCGAGGCGGTGTCGTCGCCGCCGAGCGACGCCGTCGAACTCTCCCCCGTCTCGTACAGCGAGACGTACCGCTTGAGCTGGTCGAAGTGGTTCAGCGTCGCCTGGATGCGCTTTACCTCGACGACCACCGGGGTTCCGTCCTCGTCGCGGGCGAAGAAGTCGATGAAGCCGTACTTCGTCTCGCGCTCGTGTTCGACGATGCGCAGTCCCTCTTCCAGCGCGTCGGGGTTGGACTCGATGTACTCGTGCATCTCCGCCTCCGTCCCCGACTCCTCGTACGTCGCCCCGTCGGTCGCGTCGAACCGCGTCAGCGCGTATGCCTCGTGGACGCGCACCTCGACGCGCTCGTTCGGGTTCGTGCGACGCGCGAGCAGGACGGCGGTCCGGGACGGCTCGTCTGCAGCGTCCGCCTCGCTCACGCGAGCGGAGACGGTGCCGCCGCCCGGCATCCAGTTCACCGGCTCGTTGCCGGTCGGCTGGTGGACGAGGAACGTCCCGTCGGGCTTGGCGACCAGGAGGCGGTCGCCCGGCCCGAGATAGCCGCTCGTGCGTCCGTCGTACTCCACCTCGCAGTGCGCCTGTACCGTCAACACCGCACCGTCCCTGAACGCCGTCTTCGCCGCCTCGACGAGGGCGTCCGGGTCCGGCGCGTCGAATTGCTCGACGACCATCCGTTCTCGGCGGTGGTTCCCTCCGGAGCAAAAAGGTAGCTGATTCGCGGCGAGAGCGCAGGTCACTGCGAGACGCGACCATCCGGGTCGCTGGCGCGCCCCGAGGCGAGTCACACCGACGTGGCTCTGGTCCCGCTCTTGGCTCCGGTCGCGTCGGCGATGAGTCCGTTCACGCGCTCCGGTTCGCGCACGCAGTCGAACACGATCTCCGGAACGTCGTTGCCGGCCGTGTCGAGGGTGAGGTCGCCGCAGTTCGCCGGTCGCTGGAGGAGCGACTGCGCGAGCGAGACCGTCTGGACGCGTTCGAGACGGACCGTGTTCTGGTGCTTGTTGAGGAGCCCCGTCTTCTTGTACGCCTTCTCCGTGGTGACGACGTAGGTGATGGTCCTCGTCGTGACGTAGGCCGCCGCGGCGACGACCACACCCGCGACCACCGCGAGCCAGCCGAGCAGTCGCCAGTCCGGCGGGAGGAACGTCGCTCCGACGAGGCCGAGGACGGTCGCGACGGCGGCGACGACGAGCCACCGTTTCACGAGATACAGGCTCGGATGGTCGCTCCACACGACCGTTTCCTCGTGTCCGAGCGTCACCCAGTCCGGCGCGTCTTCGTCAGTGGACATACGTTCAGTAGTCGCGCGGGCCCCTTATTTGTCGGGAGCTACCGGAAACGTGAACAGTCGCCGAGAGCGAACGGTGGAAGAGAGTCAGAACCGGTCGTCGACCTGCCGGTAGGTCTCCTCGAGCGTCCCGGAGTTGTCCACCGTCACGTGGTCGACGGAGATGGGGTCGAACCGCTCGCGGTAGGTCGCGTACACCTCGAAGTCCGCGTCGCTCTCGTCGTCCTCTCGTTCGGCTATCCGCTGGCGGACCCCGGCTTCGCCGCACTCGACCCGCACCAGCGAGAACCCGACGTCGGTCGTCGCCGCGAGCGACCGGGCACGCTCGCGGTCGCGCTCGCGCCGGAACGTCGCGTCGAGGACGACGCTGCCCCCGTCTTCGAGCGTCGTGCGCGCACGGTCGAACAGTTCCCCGTACACGCGCCGGGACTCCGCCTCGGTGTACTCCGGGTCGGAGTAGAGGTCCTTGCGGACCACGTCCGTCCTGAGGAGTCGCCCGTCCACGCGCTCTGCGACGCGTTCGGCGACGGTCGTCTTCCCGACGCCCGGCAGCCCGCAGACCGCGACGAGCGTCGGCGTTCGCGCTCGCGCGTCGGTCGCGTCGACCTCAGCCACCGGAACCACCTCTCTCTCGAGTCCGGCCCGAACGAGCGGTCGCGGAAGTTTCAGTCATTCGAGTAATGCTGGCGGTGAACCCCATATCAATGTAGCGCAACCGGGTTCGGCGCGGCCGCTCACAGCGAGACGTGCGAGAGGTCCGACTCCAGTCCGTCGACGTGGGCGTTGAACGCCTCGACGAACGCCGCGAACTCGCCGGCGAGTTCGCGCACGTCGCGTGCCGACGGCGGTTCGTACTGCGAGAGCAGGTAGACGCCGCCCTCGCCGCCGACCCGGAGGTACGACGCGCCGTCTCCGTCCCACTTGAGCTCCCACCGGGTGCCGGACACCCGCGTCGAGAACGTCCCGTAGTCGCCGCCCTCGTACCGGGAGAGTTCGTGGGCCATCCGGTCGGTCGCCTCGCGGACGCGTTCCAGGATGCGGTCGCGCTCGCTCACGACGGCGTCGGTCGACTCGACCGCGGGGAAGTCGGCGGACACGTCGTCCAGCACGCCGTCGAGCGACGCGACGTAGCGGTTGTACGACGCCACGAAGGCGTCGTAGTCCGCCAGCGCCGCCGCGAGCGCCTCCGGTTCGGGCTGGCGCTTGGTCGAGACGACGTACGTCTCGCCGCGACCGCCGTCGAAGCGGAGGTACTGGAGGTCGCCGGCCTCGTACTTGACCGTCCACTCCCCGTCGTCGGTCCCGAACGTCCGCTGGCCGTAGTCGCCCCCCTGGAGGCGGGCGAGTTCGCGCGCGATCTGGCCGGCGTGGTCCCGGACGCGAGCGACCACCTCGTCCCGGCGCTCGGCGACGGTCTCGGTCGAATCGACGTCCATCTCGAACGGCTCTGTCATCCACTCGTCGTCGGGGTCCGAGGGAGATAACGGCTGTGACGCCGACCGGAGAGCGCCGACGGAGCGGTTCGGCGACGACGGCCCGGAACCGGTCGCGTTCGCTCGACGGTCGCGGCGTCGGGCGTTCGTCTCGCGGTCGTTCTCGTCGGCTCCGGATTCGCCGAGGAAATCGGAGCAATCCTGCAGTTCAGGACATCCCTAAGAGCCGGACGCGGGCTAGGCGGTTCGTTCCAGCGGACGCCGACGGAAAACGGTGGCCGCGACTTATCAGTTCTGCCGGCGAAGACGGTCACCATGCAATCGACGTACCTCGGCCGGCGGACCGTCATCGCGGCGAGCGCCGGCCTCCTGACGCCGGGAGTCGCCGCCGGCGGCGACAGAGACCGCGACGCGAGCCAGCGCGACCGGGACGGGGGCGGCGCACGCAACCGCCTCGTCGTCGCGGGGGGTAGCCCCGAGAACGTCGTCGAGTACCAGTTCGTCGTCAGCGGTCGAGCGCGCAGGAGCGGGCGAGCGGGCGACGCGCCGGTCGACGACAGCGCCGTCACCGTCGACGAGGAAGACCGGATCGAGGACGGTAGCCTCGCCAGCGGGGCCGTCGCGGGCGGAGCCGACGCCTACGTCTTCACCGGGCGGATATCCCGGTTCAACGTCTCGCTCACCCGCCGGAGCGCCGACGAGGTTCGACTCTTCCTGAACGGCGAGCGCGTCCGGCCGAGCGAACTTGGCGACGATTCCACCGCCGGGACGCCCGTCGAGTTCCTCGACTGCAACACGGCGGTCGTGACCGGCGACTTCGAGGGCGTGCAGTTGAACGTGAGCTTCTGGGCCGAGAGCGGCCTCGGAACGAGCGTCCTCTTCCCCGGTCCCGTCAGCGGCGTGACGACGCTCCACCCCGCCGACCAGTTCGCCCCCGACCCCTTCGCCATCGATTCGGTCCGCCTCGACCCCGACCCCATCGAGACGCCGGGTGCGCCGGCGCAGTTCAGCGCGGCGAACCCCTTCGCCGGGCCGTGGTGCGAGGACGAGGAGAACCAGTTCCCGAACCACCTGGTCGTCGCGGGCGGTAGCCCCGAGAACGTCGTCGAGTACGGGTTCGCGGTGACCGGCAGCGCGAGGAAGACGGACAGCGCGGGCGACGCCCCCGTCCCCGAGAGCGCGGTCACCGTCGACACGGAGGACCGGATTGCGAACGGGCGGGTCGGCGGTGCCGTCGCGGGCGGGGCCGACGCCTACCGCTTCTCCGGGGCGATAGCGGCGTTCCGCGTCGACGGGTCCGCGGCGGTCTTCCTGAACGGCGAGCGCGTTCGACCGGACGACCTCCACGGGTCGGCGCGCTCCGGCGACTGAACCGACGGGGCGGACGGCGGCGGTCGGTCACGGTCGCCTACCATGGCGAACCGCCAAGAGCGGACCGCCGCGGGTCGAGTCGGACGGCGGGCGGCGGCCGCGAAGCGCCGACGCGAGGCCGAAGCCCTGAAATGGACGTCGTCCGACGGTGGAGGTAGCGATGCTCGGCGTCGAAACGCTCGCGGTGTTCGTGCCGGCGGCGCTGGCCCTGGTGCTCGCGCCGGGACCCGACACCGTCTACGTCCTGACCCGGTCGATAGGCGACGGACGACGCGTCGGCGTCGCGTCCGCCGCCGGCATCGGCGTCGGCGTGCTCGTCCACACGAGCGCGGCGATTCTCGGCCTGTCGGTCGTCGTGCGACGGTCCGCCCTCGCGTTCCGGGTGGTGAAGTACGTCGGCGCGGCGTACCTCCTCTACCTCGGCGTCGAGACCCTCCGGTCGTCGCAGCAGTTCGAACTCGACGGTGCCTCGACGACGTCGACCGACCGGCGGACCAGTTTCGCCCGCGGCGTGCTCGTGAACGTCCTCAACCCGAAGGTGGCGATATTCTTCCTCGCTTTCCTCCCGCAGTTCGTCACTCGAACCGGCCCCGTCACGCCCCAGTTGGCCGCCCTGGGACTGACGTACGCGGTACTGACGCTGTCGTACCTCGTGGCCGTCGCGCTGCTCTCCGGGACGATTCGACGCGTGCTGGCGGCCCGGTCGTGGGTCGAGGACGGCCTGCGCGCGGTGACCGGCAGCGTCCTCGTGGGACTCGGCGTCCGCCTCGCGGTCGAGGAGTCGGCGTGAGTCGCGCTCGGGCCGGAACCGCCGTCGACACGCCTCGCCGTCGCTCGTCGTCGTTGCGTGGGGAAAATGGGCCGGCGCGAATTCGAATCACGCGAGACGTTCGCTTCGCTCACGAGAACGCGGTTACGGCCACCCGAAGGCCGCCGCTAGAGGAACGAAAGTGGGGAGAAGTGGGCCGGCGCGAATTCGAATCGCGGTTACGGCCACCCGAAGGCCGAAGGATACCAAGCTACCCCACCGGCCCGCACCTTCAACAAGGCAATCCCCGCCTTTAACGCTTCCGAAATTCACCCCCTCTCGTCGAGGGCAGTTTCGACGTACGAAAGCGCCTCCTCCGGCGTCTCGACCGCCTCGACGCCGGGCGCGTTATGGGTGCCGAGGCCGGCGACGGGGCGGTCGAACACGCCAGCGAAGCCGAGTTCCGACAGCGTCCCGGGGCCGCCGTCGATGGCGACGACGGCGTCGCCGTTCAACACGACCAGTCCGTTCCGGGCGTGACCCAGGCCCGTGGCGATGGCCACGTCGACGTGGGGGTTCGCGGCGTCGCGGTCCTCGCCGGGGAGGATGCCGACGGTCCGGCCGCCGGCCTCGCTCGCGCCGCGACAGGCGGCTTCCATGACCCCGCCCAGGCCGCCACAGACCAGGTCGTGGCCGCGCTCGGCGACCAGTCGACCGACCGCCTCGGCGCGCGCTGCCTCCTCGTCCGTGACGGTTCCCCCGCCGACGACGCTCACACGCATGGTCAGTAGTCGGCGTACCCCGCGGTGTCGAGGTAGTTGTGTGCGACGGTGATGGCGTGGTCGCCGTGGAGCAGTTCCGGGCCGAGCCGCACGCGCTCGTCCCCGGCGTCGGCCAGCAGGTCGGCCTCACGGTCGGTGAAGTCGCCGTGGTCCGAGAGCACGAAGACGGGATTATCGGGCGGTTCGACCTCGACGACGGGGCGGCCGTCCTCGTGGAGTTCGACGACGGTGCCGTCGCGGGCGGCCGCCTCCAGCACCGGCTCGAACCCGCGCTTGGAGACGTAGACGCCGGGCGTGCTCTCCTCCTCGATGTGGCCGACCGCCTCCCCTCTCGCTTCGAGGGCCTGCCGGACGAGTGCGGCCGTGCTGCGCTCGTCGGGGTTGAGCCGCCGGAGCTCCGGCCCCTCGAAGCGTATCGTCACCTCGTCCTGGTGGACGAGAAAGCAGCGCACGTCCTCGCGGATGGCGTGCGAGAGGAAGAAGGCGCTGTTGACGCAGCGGCAGAGGGCGTCGAGTCGGCCCGCACCGCCGGCGAGGTCGTCGAGCGAGAACTCGGGAGTCGTCGGCGCGTCGTGCCCGAGGACGATGAACTGTCGCATGCCCGGAGGCTGGCGGCGGGTACGTAAGTCGTTTGCTCACCTCGTCGCGGCCGTTTCTGAAAGCTGACAGACGTGCGTCTGACGCAGCTTTATGGTGACACCGTTACGCATAGATGATATGACTAGCCAGCGCGACCGCATCGAGTCGCTCGAATCGCGGGTCGAAGAACTCGAGGCGACCATCAGGGGGCTCACGGAGGAACTCGTCGAGGCGAACCAGCGCATCAAGGACCTGGAGACGGCCGAGGAGGAGCGCGACGTGGCCGCCGAGTCGACCGGAGCCGTGAGTGCGCCTGCCGACGGGCCGGCCGCGGCGGAGGAAGCGCCCGCGGACGAAGAGGCTAAAAACGACGAGTCCCAGGGAGAAAACGAACCAGAAGACGAGGGTGGTTCCGAACTCGGCGACGACATCATCGTTGCGTAGGGCCGTTCTCGTCCTCACGAGCAACCTATGCACATAAAAAAGCTCGTCCTCGACAGCTTCAAGAGCTTCGGCCGCAAGACCGAAATTCCGTTCTACGAGGATTTCACGGTGGTCACCGGTCCGAACGGCTCCGGGAAGAGCAACATCATCGACAGCGTCCTGTTCGCCCTCGGCCTCGCTCGAACGCGCGGCATCCGGGCCGAGAAACTCACCGACCTCATCTATAATCCCGGGTACGAGGAGGGCAGCGAGTCGACGAGCGGGCCCCGCGAGGCCAGCGTCGAGGTCGTCCTCGCGAACGAGGACGGCACGCTCGACCGCTCGCAGGTCGTCAACGCCGCCGGGTCGGACGACGTCGGCGACGTCGAGGAGATTCGCATCAAGCGCCGCGTCAAGGAGACAGAGGACAACTACTACTCCTACTACTACCTGAACGGGCGCTCGGTCAACCTCTCGGACATCCAGGACCTGCTCGCGCAGGCCGGCGTCACCCCTGAGGGGTACAACGTCGTCATGCAGGGCGACGTGACGGGCATCATCAACATGACTCCCCACGAGCGCCGGGAGATAATCGACGAAATCGCGGGCGTCGCGGAGTTCGACGCGAAGAAGGAAGACGCCCTCGGAGAGCTAGAGACCGTCGAGGAGCGCATCGAGGAGGCGGAACTCCGCATCGAGGAGAAGCGGGACCGCCTCGACCAGTTGCGCGACGAGCGCGAGACCGCCCTCGAGTACCAGGGCCTCCGCGAGGAGAAAGAGGAGTACGAGAGCTACCGGAAGGCCTCGGAACTCGAGGAGAAGCGGTCGGACCTCGAAGCCACCCGGCGGGACATCGACGAGCGCGAGGACGAACTCGCGGACCTCCAGGCCGAACTCGACGAGAAGCAGGGGCGGGTAATCCGCCTCGAGGACGAACTCGAAGAGCTCAACGCCGAGATAGAGCGCAAGGGCGAGGACGAACAGCTCGCCATCAAAAGCGAGATAGAGGAGGTCAAAGGCGACATCTCGCGGCTGGAGGACAAGATAGCGTCCGCCGAGGAGCGCATCGAAGAGGCGGAGAACGAGCGTCGACAGGCGTTCGTCGAGATAGACCGCAAACAGGAGACGGTCGACGACCTCGAGGACGACATCCGCGAGGTGAAAATAGAGAAGGCCTCGGTCAAGAGCGACATCCAGGGGAAGGAGACGGAACTCGCCGAGGTCGAGGCCGAGATAGAGAGCGTCGACACCGAGTACGACGAGGTGAAGGCGGAACTCGCGGAGAAGAAGGAGGCCCTGGAGGAAGAGAAGAGCGCGAGGAACGAGCGCCAGCGCGAGAAAGACCGCCTGCTGGACGAGGCGCGCCGCAAGTCCAACGCCGTCGAGGAGAAACAGGCCGAGATAGACGCAGCACGGGAGAAGATTCCCGAACTGGAGACCGAGCTCGACGACCTCGCGGACGAACTGCTGAAGGCCGAGCGCAACGAGGAACAGATCCAGGGCGTCGTCGACGACCTCAAGCAGGAGAAACGCGAGCTACAGGACGACCTGGAGTCGGTCGAGAACGACCTGCAGGCGCGCCAGCAGGAGTACGCGGAACTCGAGGCGAAGGCCGACGAGAGCGGCGACTCCTCGTTCGGTCGGGCGGTCTCGACCATCCTGAACGCCGGCAAGGACGGCGTCCACGGCGCGGTGGCACAGCTCGGGAGCGTGGGCCAGCAGTACGCGACCGCCCTGGAGACGGCGGCGGGCGGCCGGATGGCCCACGTCGTCGTCGACGACGACAGCGTCGGCCAGAGCTGCATCGAGTATCTCAAGTCCCGTAACGCGGGTCGGGCGACCTTCCTGCCCATCACGAAGATGAGCAACCGGTCGCTGCCGAGCGCGCCGAACCTGCCGGGCGTCGTCGACTTCGCGTACAACCTGCTGGAGTTCGACTCGGAGTACGCGCCCATCTTCTCGTACGTCCTCGGGGACACGCTGGTCGTCGAGGACATGGAGACCGCCCGGGAGCTGATGGGCGACTACCGCATCGTCACCCTGTCGGGCGAACTCGTCGAGAAGAGCGGCGCGATGACCGGCGGGTCCAAGAGCGGGTCGCGGTACTCCTTCTCGGCGTCCGGCAAGGGCCAACTGGAGCGTGTCGCCCGGAAGATAAACGAACTCGAGGACGAGCGCCGGTCGGTTCGCGAGTCGATACGCGACGTCGAGGAGCGACTGGACGACGCCCGCGACCGGCAGGGCGACGCCAGCGACCAGGTCCGTATCATCGAGAACGACATCGAGCGCAAGGAGGAGGAACTGGCGTCGTTCGAGGAGAAGATAGACGACCTCGAGGCGGAGATCTCGGAGCTACAGGACGAACGGGAGTCGGTCGACGAGCAGATGCAGGAGATAGAGGCCGACATCGCCGACCACGACGACGCCATCGCCGCCATCGAGTCCGACGTCGCGGACCTCGAAGCGGAACTCGAGGACTCGAAGATTCCGGAGCTCACGGCGCAGGCCGAGGAGATAGAGGACGAGATAGACGACCTCGAAGACCGGATGGACGAACTCGACGGCGAACTGAACGAACTCCAGCTGGAGAAGCAGTACGCCGAGGACGCCATCGACGACCTCCACGACGACATCGAGCAGGCCCAGAACCGCAAGGCCGACCAGGAGGAGGTCATCGAGGAACTGGAGGCGAGCATCGCGGAGAAAGAAGAACTCCTGGAGGAGAAACGCGAGGCCGTCGCGGAGCTGGAGGACGAACTCGCGGAACTCAAAGACGAACGGTCGGACCTCAAGGAGGACCTCCGGGACGCCAAGGAGGTCCGGGACGCGAAGCGCGACGAGGTCGAGAAGGTCGAGAACCGCCTCGAGAGCCTGCGTCGGAGCGCCGGGCGACTCGAAGACGAGGTCGCGGAGCTTCGCGAGGAGGTCGGCGACTACGACCCCGAGGAGGTGCCGGACCACGACGAGGTCGAGGAGAACATCGAGCGCCTCGAACGCCAGATGGCAGAGCTGGAGCCCGTCAACATGCTCGCCATCGACGAGTACGACGAGGTCGAGGCGGAACTCGACGAACTCGAGGAGCGGAAGGGGACGCTGGTCGAAGAGCGCGACGGCATCCGCGACCGCATCGACTCCTACGAGGCCCAGAAGAAGTCGACGTTCATGGACGCCTTCGAGGCCATCGACGACCACTTCAGGGACATCTTCTCGCGGCTCTCGAACGGGTCGGGCGAACTCCACCTCGAAGACGAAGAGGACCCCTTCGACGGCGGCCTGACGATGAAGGCCCAGCCGGCGGACAAGCCGGTCCAGCGCCTCGACGCGATGTCCGGCGGCGAGAAGAGCCTGACCGCGCTCGCGTTCATCTTCGCCATCCAGCGCCACAACCCCGCGCCGTTCTACGCGCTGGACGAGGTGGACGCGTTCCTCGACGCCGCCAACGCCGAGCGCGTCGGCGAGATGGTGGACGAACTCGCGGGCGACGCGCAGTTCGTCGTCGTCTCCCACCGCTCGGCGATGATGGAGCGGTCGGAGCGCGCCATCGGCGTGACGATGCAGGGAGACAACGTGAGCACCGTGACCGGTATCAAACTCGACGGGAGTCAGGAGGTGCCTGCCGATGACTAGCGATTTTCCGGAGGAAAATCAGGAACGCGAGCGGGGAGCGGAGCGACCCGTGAGCAGCGAGGAACCTCGTTCCTCGGAGAAAGCGAGCGGCGAGGAGCGTAGCTCTTCCGAGAAAGCGAGCGGGGAGGCTCCGGAGGAAAATCGGAACGACGGCATTCCGCTGGACATCTCCGGTCACGAGGAGCGCAAGCGGGAGCGCGAGGGCGACGCCGAGGCCGGCGAGAACGGCGAGGAGAACGGCGACGGCGTCCTCCCGGGCGAACTCGCGCCCGACGACGAGGACGACGAGGCGGTCGAGCCGGTCGAGTTGCTCGTCCAGATGGCCGAGGAGGGCGAGATAGAGCCGTGGGACATCGACATCGTCGAGGTGACCGACAAGTTCCTCGACCGCCTCGACGAGGCGGACCTGCGCACGTCCGGCCGCGCGCTGTTCTACGCCAGCGTCCTCCTGCGGATGAAGAGCGACGCGATGCTGGCGGACGACGACGAGGACGAGGAGCCCGAGCCGGAGCCGTGGGAAGCACCGATGGCGATGGACGACGGTGCTGACGCGCCGGCGTTCGACCCCGTGGACTCGCTGGAGCGCGAGATGGAGCGCCGACTCGACCGCAAGCACGCCCGCGGAACGCCCGAGACGCTGGAGGAACTCGTCCGCGACCTCCGCGAGCGCGAGCGGGGGTCGTGGTGGAAGGAGTCCCGGAGCTACGACACCAGCGACTCGCCGGAGGGGTACCAGCGGGGCACGCAGACGCTCGACTACCACGCCGGCGACGACATGCGGCTGGACGACGAACCGACGGAGAACGACGTGACTGGTACGACCCACGACGAGGACATCGAGTCCGTCATCGACGACGTGCGGTCCGAACTGGAGACCCAGTACGACCGCGGGCGCAACGAGGTGCTGTACGCCGAAATCGAGGACGTGGGTCCGACGCGCGTCGAGACGTTCCTCTCGCTCCTCTTTCTCGCCCACCGCAATTTCGTCCTGCTGGAGCAGGACGAACTGTTCGGCGACCTCTGGGTGCAGAACGCCGAGATGGCGGACGAGCGCGCCGAAGAAGTGCTCGCTGACTGACCGCGGCGACGCCGGTCGTGACGCTCTGATTTCGAGTCGACGCGGCGTCTGAGCCACCGGTCGGGAGGCCGAGATACTTGTCGACGGCCGTCGTAGCCCGGCAGGTATGCGACCGCGACGCGCACTGGTCGCGGCGCTGGGGGTCGCCGTCCTGCTGTCCGCGGTGGGGGGCGGTGCTACCGGCGGCGCGACGCGAGCCGAGAACGGTACCGACGAAACGACCATTCGAGTGTCCGGGGCCGGCGACGTCGAGGCGGACCCGAACCAGGCCGTGCTGGAAGTCGCCGTCGTCCAGACGGCCGACGACGCCGACGTGGTCAGGCGAGGACTGGCCGCGAACGTCTCCGAGATGCGCCGAGCGCTCCGCGAGGCGAACGTGAGCGACGACCAGGTCCGGACGACGAGGTTCGACATCGGCGAGGACCGGGACGAGAAGGGAGAGCCGGCCGGCTACCAGGGTCTTCACGCGTTCGAGATAACCCTGAACGACACGTCCCGCGTGGGAGCGATAATCGACGTGGCCGTGGAGAACGGCGCGAACCGGGTCGACGGCGTGGCGTTCACGCTCTCGGAGGAGCGCCGGAACGAACTCCGGACGGCGGCGCTCCGCGAGGCGATGACCAACGCTCGCGCCGACGCGGACGCCGTCGCGGCCAGCGCCGACCTCGCGGTCACGGGCGTCCGGACCGTCTCGACCGTGGAGTCGGGGGTCGACCCCGTCCGGGCGGACGTTGGCGGGGTCGCTGCGAACGCGGCGGAGACGGACGTGGAGTCCGGGCCGGTAACCGTGTCGGTGCAGGTGGTGGTGACCTACGAAGCCGGGCCAGAGGAGAAGTCCGCGGCGGCCTGAACGCTTTTTCCGGGCCGTATCCTTGCACGAACGTGCGTCTCGTACACGTTCTCACCCCTGACGACAAGCGCGACGAGATACTGGCGACGCTTGACGACGAGGACGTCGACTACGTCGCTACGGCTGCGCAATCCGGGGAGGGAGGTACGCTCGTCGAGTTCCCGGTCCCGACCGACGCGGTCGACGACGTGTTCGAACAGCTCCACGAGGCCGGCCTCGCAGAGGACGCGTACACCGTCGTCGGCAGCGCCGAAACCGCGACCACGCCGTCGATGGAGACGCTGGAAGATCGGTACTCCAGCACGTTCTCGCCGCTGGCGACGACGATGCTGCGGTCGAAGGCACGCGACATGGCGCGGGACTGGTACTCGTTCATATGGATGGTCTTCTTGTCGGCGATCATCGCCGCGGGCGGACTGCTCGGCGACTCCCCGGCCATCGTCGTCGGGTCGATGGTCATCGCGCCCATGGTCGGCCCCGTTCTCACCGCGGGCGTCGGCGCAATCACCGGTGACGGCAGGATGCTGATAGACAGCATCTACTACCAGGTCGCCGGACTGTTCGTGGCCATCGTCGGGGCGACCGCGTTCAGCTTCCTGCTCAAACTGGTCGGGTTCGCCCCGACGGGGCTCGGGGTGACGGCGCTGGAACTCGTGGGGATTCGCGTCGCGCCGACGGCGGTGTCGGTGGCCGTCGCGCTGGCGGCGGGCGGTGCAGCGGCGTTCTCGATCACGACGAAGGGGCCGACGGCGCTCGTCGGCGTGATGGTCGCGGCGGCACTCGTTCCGGCGGCGGCGACGACCGGCATCGCGCTCGTCTGGGGCTCGCTCCCGGTCGCGGCCGGGTCGTTCCTGTTGCTCGCCGTCACGCTCGTCGCGATCAACGTCGCGGTCTGGGCCACGCTCCGGTTTCTCGGCTACCGGTCCGAGAACGGCGTCGTCGGCCACGTGAGGAAACGCACTCCGATACTGGTCGCGACGGTCGTCCTCCTCGCGGCCGTCGGCGGCGTGCTCTTCGGCACGTACGAGCAACTGTCGTACGAGCAGGAGGCGACGGAGACGGCGTCCGACGTCGTCGCCGCCGAGCGGTACGCCGGTCTCGACGTGGTCGCAGTTCGTTCGGGGTACGCACTTCCGTTCCTCTCCTCGTCGCGGACGGTCACGGTGGTGTTGCAACGAACGTCGGGCCGGGCGTATCCCGACCTCCCGGAGCGGCTCAGGCGACGTATCGCGGCCGAAACCGGCGAACCGGTCACCGTCCGCGTCCAGTACAAAGACTACGCGGTCGCACGTCCGGAGCGTCAGCCGTCGAAGGGGAGTTCGGGTTCGTACCCGATCGCCTCGACGGCCGCGTCGAGCGTCTCGTCGACGTTCTCGCCGTTCTCGACGCTCATGAAGCGGTCGGCGTCGACGTCGGTCGAGAGGTCGGCCTTGTTGCAGACGGTGAGCACGGGAGTGTCGCCGAACTGCTCCGCGACGGAGTCCCGGAGCGCGAGCTGTGCGTCGACGTCGAACCCGCAGTAACCGCTGGCGTCGACGATGAACAGGACGCAGTCTGCGAGATGTTCGAGCGCGGAGACGGCCTGGGCCTCGATGTCGTTGCGCTCCGCCGGGGGGCGGTCGAGGAGGCCGGGCGTGTCGACTATCTGGTAGCGGACGTGGTCGCGCTCGAAGTGGCCGACGCGGACGCCCTTGGTCGTGAAGGGGTACTCCGCTATCTCGTTGCTGGCGCGCGTGACCGCGTTGACGAACGACGACTTGCCGACGTTCGGGTAGCCGGCGACGACGACGGTCGGGTCGTCCGGGTCGATGTCGGGCAGGTCACGGAGGTCGTTGCGCGCGTCGCCGACGCGCGCCAGGTCGTCGCCGACCTCCTCGACCACGTCGGCGAGGCGGGCGAACGCCTGCTTGCGGAACTTGCGCGAGGTGTCCGCGTCGCCGGAGAGTTTCGCCTGGTACTCCCGGCCGATTTCCTTCGTCTTCCGGGCGGCCCACTGTATCTCGGAGAGGCTCTGGCGCACTTCGTCCACGTCCACGATGGCGTCGGCGAGTTCGTAGTAGAAGGGGTCGACCTCGCCGAAGTCGGGCCACGCCGTGACGACGTTCTCCAGGTTGTCCGAGAGAACGTTCGAGGCGGTCTGGAGCATCGACTGCTGGGCTTCGACGCCGCTCTTGGCTCGGCCCGCGCGCGCCGCCCGCGAGAACGCCATGTCGAGTAGCTCCTCCGACGTGGGCGTCGTCGGCAGGTTCTCGAAAATCATGGGCGTGCGTACGTCCCCGTCGCTTAAAAGGCCGTCCATAGCCGGTTTCGCGGGGCGCTCCACCGGACGAGCGCTCGACCGAGAAGCCGTCGGCCGACCCGCCAGAGATGACAACTATCCGTCGAACATCCTTTTGTCGGCCTGTCACCTCTTGGCAGAGAAGATGACGCCGCCGGACGAAATCGGACTCAGGGTGACGCTGGACATCTGGCATCCGGACTGCTGGACGCTCCAGGTGACCGAGCGTGCGCCCGGCGGACTGCTCGGCCACGGCGTTCACACCATCGAGGGACTGGCGACGGGACGGTTCACCGCCTACGGCGACTCCGCGGAGACGGTGGACGCGCTCGTCGACGCCATCGGCGACTCGCCGCTCACGGACTCGGTCTGGGAGACGGAGCATCCCCACGCGAGCGACGCCGACGCGACGGCGTTCGGCAGCGCGACGCGCGGAATCGTCGTCCGGTACGACCTGAAGAACAGCATCAACGACGCGCTCGTCTCGCGGGGGTTCATCCCCGACGAACCGGTCAGGATGCACGGCGGCCGGGAGTACTGGACCGTCATCGTCGACGCGACACGCGAGGAGGTCGACGAGCGCGTCGCCGCCGTCGAGGAGGAGATGGACGCCGACGTGCGCGTGCGCCACGTCGCGACGGCCGAAACCGGGGCCGGCATCCTCCGCACGGACGACCTCTCGGAGCGCCAGCGCGAGGCGTTCGAACTCGCGCGCCGCCGGGGGTACTACGAGTGGCCCCGCGAGGTGACCGCCGCCGACCTCGCGGAGGAACTCGGCGTCTCGAAGGCCACCCTGCTGGAACATCTGCGCAAGGCCGAGGCGAAACTGCTGGGGTGACGCCTCACTCGACCCGTTCGCGCGCGGCGGCGACGACGAGCGGGAGCGTGATGGTCGCGTCGGCGTACACCGAGACGTTCCGGGCGGCCTTCTCCAGTTTCCCCCACGAGCGCGCCTCGTCCAGGGTCGCGCCGGAGAGTCCGCCGGTCTGGGGCGGGTCCATCGTCAACTGGACGGCGTAGTCGTAGGCGTCCGGGGAAACGAGCATCGTCTGGAGGACGTAGTTCTTGGGGACGCCGCCGCCGACGACCATCGCGCCCGCCTCGTCCGCGTCGAACGCCTGGTCGGTGATGGTCGTCATGTCCGCCAGCGCGTCGAGCGTGAACTCCGAGGTCTGGGAGTACATCCACGCCTGCAACCCGAGCACCGAATCCTGCACGGCGGGGCAGTAGATGGGTACGTCGTTCTCGTAGGCCGCGGCGGCGATGCCGGGACCCTCGTCGACGCCCTCGCGGTCGTTGACCGCGGCGTTCGCCCGGCCGAGTTCCTCGGTGAGCCGCCGGATGCTCACCGCTCCCTCAGCTTCGAGCGGGGGGAACACCTCCTCGCGGAGGTGGCCCTCGAACAGCGCAAAGTGCTCCTGGGGCAGGTAGACGTTGTAGATGCGGTCGACCTCCTCGTCGCGAAGCCGTTCGTCGTGTTCGCGCATCGACGTCCCGGACCGTTCGTCGTGGCCGCGTTCGTGGGAGTCGTCCGAGTGCGAGCAGGGCGGGTCCGCCCGTCCGTGGTGGTGTTTCCCGCCGATGGCCTCGATGGCGTCGTGGGTGAGGTTCGCGCCGGTCGTCACCAGCGCGTCGACGTGGCCGTCCCGGATGAGGTCGGCGACGATGCGTCGCATCCCGGTGGGGACCATCGCACCCGCCAGACCGAAGAAGTTCGTCACGTCCTCGTCCAGCATCTCGGCGTACACGTCGACCGCCTCGTGGACGGTGGCCGCGCCGACGCCCGCCGCGCCGTACTCCTCGGCGAGTTCGCCGACCGTCATCCCGGCGCGGGCCTCGGCGTGGGCGACCGGGTCGTGTTCGAACTCCTCGCGGTGAACGTGGTGGTCGTCGTCGCTCATGTACCCTCCTTGCGGACCCTACCCGCTTCAACGTCGCGATTACCGGACGACTCCTCCGTCGCGTTCGTCGACCGGGACGACGGTCGACGGCCCGCGTCGAACGCGGTCACGACGGCTCCGTACGTGTCGCTACGCGACGTAATCTCGTCGGAAGAACTGTGTTGCCGACTACCCAGCGGGCGCGCGTGGCGTCGGGTCAGTCGCCAGCGGCGCTTCGATTGGCCGCAACCTGACGGTTCGGCCATCGGGGCCGGTCGGCGACGGCCCGTGTCCGGCGAGAGCCGGGACGTGACCCGGTTGTCCCGGCGGCCCTCTCGAGCCGTGGAGACCCGCCGGACACACGATTCGATTCTCGACGGCCCGCGTTTTAATACCTCCCATTTCGAGCGAAATCGTCCGGCGATGGTGTCAGAACGAGGAAACGACGGCGGTCAGAGTCCGGTCGGCGCGTCGACGAACGTCGTCGTCAGCCCCCACTCGTCGGCGAGCGCGCGGAGCGACCGCACGCCGAACGTCTCCGTCGCGTAGTGACCCGCGAGGAAGACGTTCACGCCCGCTTCGCGGGCCTCGTGGTACGCCTTCTGCTTTCCCTCGCCGGTCACGAGCGCGTCCGCGCCCGCGGCGGCCGCCTCGTCCAGCCAGTCGACGCCGCTGCCGGTGACGATGGCGACGTCCTCGACGCGCTCGGGGCCGAAGTCGAGCACCCGTACGTCCCGGCCACCCGTGTCGAGTTCCGCGTCGAGCGTCGCCCGGAGGTCGTCGCGGTCCCACCCGCCGCGTCCGCGCTGGCCGACGTGCTCGGGACCCATGCGCCCGAACGCCTCGCGGTCGTCCAGGTCCAGCAGGTCGGCGATGCCGGCGGCGTTGCCCAGTTCCGGGTGGGCGTCGAGCGGCAGGTGGGAGACGTACAGCGCCACGTCGTTCTCGACGAGCGCGGCGATGCGGTCGTGGGTGCGACCCGTCACGCGCTCGAAGCCGCCCCACGAGAGACCGTGGTGGACGACCAGCGCGTCCGCGTCGCGGTCGGCCGCCTCCTCGATGGTCTGGGCGGCCGCGTCGACGGCGAACGCCACCGTCTCCACCTCCTTTTCGTCCGGCCCGACCTGGAGTCCGTTCGCGCTCGCGTCCACGTCGGCGAAGTCCTCTGTTCGCAGGCGCTCGTCGTAGCGTTCGGTGAGTTCGGCGAGGTCCATACAGTCCGTTGTTCGCGCGACCGGCTTGTATCTCCCGAACGACGGGACCGGCGGGACCCCTCGGGACCGAGCGGTCGCGCCTACGCACGGAACGCGGCCCACCGCAGCGCGTCGTCGAACTTCACGACCGACTCGTACCGGTCGCCGGAGTCGTCGGCCATCGCGGTGGCGAGCACGTCGTCCAGTTCCGGCGGAAGCGAGGGGTCGCGGTCGCTCGGCGGCGTCCACTCGCCGTCGGTGCCGGCGGATGGCGCTTCCCCCGTGAGGGCGTAGTAGGCGGTCGCCGCGAGGCGGTACTGGTCGGTCTTCGCGTCGGCGTCGTCGCCCGCGACCTGCTCCGGCGCGGCGTACGCCGACGCGTCAGGGCGCTCCAGCGCGGCCGCGAGTTCCCAGTCCCCCACCACCGCGTCGGTCGGGTCGTCGAACAGGACCGTCGCAGGCGAGAGTCCGCCGTGGACGACGCCGTCGCCGTGCGCCCGGTGGACGGCCACGTTCGCGGCCGAGACGGCGTCGACGCGCTCGGCGACCCGGACGTCGCCGGCGTCCGCGAGCGAGCGTCGGAAACAGGGCGTCCGGACCCACGGCTCCGGGTCGTCGCCCCGGTCGAGAACGGTGAGGACGCCGGGGCGGTCGTCCATCGCCGCCCAGCGCTCGACCGCCGCGCGGAAAGCGTCCGCCCGGTCGGGGTCGGTCAGGCGCGTCTCGGCGACGACGCGAGGGCCGTCCCCGGTCCGCTCGCGCACCCGATACGTCTCGGTCGCCGGCCCCGTGTGGAGCCGTTCGAGCGTGCCGTACTCCGGTTCGGGGTCCTCCGGGTCGGCGGCTCCTCCGGTCGTTCGGTCGGCGGCGTCGAGTCGGCGGTACGCGGCGAGCACGCCGGCACCGCCGAGGACGCCCGCGAGCGCCATGCCGGGACCCGAACCGAGGAACTCGCTCGCGTCGTCCATCGCGGCGGCGAGCAGCGAGCGCTGGCGCTCGATGGCGTACAGGCTGCCGTCGTTGGCCCCCGCGAAGACGAGTTCGTCGGTCGCCTCCGACCACACCATCTTTCGGGACTCGCGCCTCCGTTCGTCCGTGGGCCGGTCCGTCGTCGTCTCCGCCGCGGACGGCACGAACCGCCACTGCCGGTCGCCGCTCCGAGCGTCGAGGGCGTACGCCCCGCTGCCAACGGCGACGTAGACGCTGCCGCCCATCGCCTCGCCCCAGAGCGGGTTCATCGTCCCGTCCTTCTCGAACGACCACTGCTCGTCGCCGTTCGACGCGTCGACCGCGTAGAGCGACCCCTCGCGAGTCGGCGCGTACACCGTCCCGTCGGCGACGTGCGGCGAGAGACCTCCCCCCCGCCTCCCGGTCGGCGTCTCGAACCGCCACTTCTCGTCGCCACTCGCGACGTCGACGGCGTACAACCCTGCTCCCCAGACGTACATCGTCCCGTCGTGAATCGTGCCGGGGAACCAGTGCCCGTCGGACTGCAAGACGAGTTCCCATCGCCGAGTACCGTTCGCGACGCCGAGCGCGACCACGCCGTGCTCCCCCCAGACGAGGACGCGCTCGCCGTCGGTCGCGACCGGTCGCCGGGTGGTTCCCGACAGGATTTCGCGCCACTGCTCGGTCCCGTCACCGCGGTCGACGGCGACGATAGACCCACGGTCGGACAGGAACAGCGTCTCGTCAGTGTGAATCGGGAACGGGGAGAGCGCCGAGGTGATCAGGTTCTCGACGCCGTCGAACGACCATCGCCGCTCGCCGGACGTCGGGTCGTACGCGACGAGCGACCGGTCCCAGGAGACGTACAGTTCGTCGTCGACGAGTCGCGGGGCGCTTTCGGCCGTCCTGTCCCGACTCTTCTTCCACTCCACCTGACCGCTCTCGCCGTCGAACGCGTACAGCGTCGAGACCGTCTGGTCGTCGTTGCGTTCGGTGCCGACGGCGTACACGAGGCCGTCGCCCATCTCGTGGAACGACGCGTGGTCGCCGAACGTCCGGTTCCACTCCTCCTCGCCGCTCTCGACGTCGAAGGCGTGCAGCGACGCGCGCCAGTTCGAATCACCCGACGGGTTCGACGGGTCCGACCGGGTGACGGCGTAGGCGGTGTCGCCGTCGACGGTCACCGGATAGACGAAGTCGACGTCCGACGGGTCGAACGTCCACCGCACGGAGGGCGCGTCCTGCGATACCGTGGTCGGCGAACTCGTGGTCGCAGCGCCGCGACCGGTCGCACCGAGCGCAGCGGCGGTGAGGAGGCCGCGTCGGGAGAGCGAACTGCCAGTCGGGGAACCCATATCAGTACGATTTCAGAGTAATTATTTATATTTACTCACGCGAGAACGTCGGGCCGGTTACCGGCCCAGCGACTCGGACATCCGCTCGGGGAAGCCGCGAACGAGGTCCATCAGGTGTCGGACGATTCCGCGGTCCTCGGTGTCGCCCCGGAGGTACGACCGCGTGCGCTGGCTGACCATCTCCACGCTCACGACGAGCAGGAAGATGACGATGATGGTCGCCATCATGTTCGTGTACGCGAACAGCCCCTGCTGGGTCTGGAGGATGCTCCCGAGACCGCCGGCGCCGATGAGACCCATCGTCACCGCGATGCGGACGTTGATCTCCAGGATGTACATCGTCCACGCGATGAACGGCGTGAACACCTGGCTGAGCATCCCGAACACGATGGTCTGGACCCGGTTGGCACCGGTGCTCTCGATGGCCTCGATGGGGCCGTCCTCGACCTCTTCGAGCGCGTCGGTGAACAGCCGACCGAGATTGCCGACGGTGTCGGTCCCGATGGCCAGCGTCGCCGTGAACGGTGAGAGACCGCCGAGCGGGATGTAGATGAGCGCCCAGACGAGCGCGGGGATGGACCGGATGGTGCTCATCGTCCCCCGGAAGATGAAGTTGAACGGGAACGGCGTCACGCGTTCGCTGCCGAGCACGCCGAACAGCAGCGCCCCGGGGATGCCGAGCACCGTGCCGGCGAACCCGATGGAGAACGTGGTGATGGCGGCGTCGACGAACGTCGACCCGTTCTTCGGTTGCTCGACGGTGATGAACTGCCAGTACGCCCCGAAGTCGACGAACGGGACGCCGTTGTACGTCGTCGTCGGGACGAACTCGCCGAGCGCCTCCCTGAACGCGGGCCAGTACTTCACCAGTTCGCCGACGGAGAAGCCAACCTGGCCGAGCGTGAACGAGAACAGGTAGCCGAACAGCGCGACCCCGACGAGCCAGAACAGGCGACTCACGGTCTTCGACCGTTTGAGCTCCGTGAGTCGGTGTTCGACCTCGTCCGTGCCGGCGTAACCGATGCCGAAGTACGCCCGGAGTCGCTCGACGAGCCCTCGTTCGGCGCTCATGCGTTCGCCTCCTGGTTTCGGATGGCATCCGTCTGGATGTCGCCGTAGATGGTGTCGATGACGTCGATGGAGAGGTCGTCCTTGTACCCGTCGAACACGACTCGACCCTCCTTCATGCCGATGAACCGTTCGCCGAACTCGCGGGCGAGGTTGACCTGGTGGAGGCTTGCGAGCGTGGTGAGGTCGCGTTCGTCCGCCGCGTCGCGGATGTACCCCATCACGGACTCGGCGCTCGCCGGGTCGAGGCTGGCGACCGGTTCGTCGGCGAGCAGCAGCGTCGGCTTCTGGACGAGCGCTCGCGCGATGCCGACCCGTTGCTGCTGGCCGCCGCTCATGTTGCTCGTCTGCTGGTGGGCCTCCGCGAGGAGGCCGACCGTGTCGAGCGCGCGGAGCGCTTCGAGTTTGTCCTCGCGGTCGTTCCACTGGAAGACGCTGCGGAGAAACGACGTTCGATTCAGCGACCCCGTCAGCGCGTTGGCGTACGCGCTCAACTGGCCGATGATGTAGTGCTGCTGGAAGATCATCGCGACGTCGTCGCGCGGTCCCCGGATTTCCTCGCCGTCGATTTCGACAGTGCCGCTCGTCGGCTGTGTCAACCCGTTCAGACAGCGGAGAAGGGTGGACTTCCCGGCCCCTGACTCGCCGAGGATGACGACGAACTCCCCGTCCGGTATCTCGAACGAGACGTCTTTCAGCGCCTGTACGTCTCCGTACGATTTGCTCAGATTCTCTACTGTGATAGTGCTCATTGTTCGTATCGGTCGTCGCCGAGCCGCCTCGCCGCGATCCGTACTCCCCTACAGAATTACACTATTAAAACGACACGAAAGATTTCGGACGGTTAGTTGCCGAACTCCAGACCGAGATTCTCCTTGACCTTCCGAACCGGCTCGTAGTCGCTGGCGTCGCCCTTCTCGAGGCCGGTGAACCAGAGTTCTTCCTCGGCCTCGCTGCGCTTGAAGTCTTCCTTCTTGGCGTCGAGCAACGCCTGCTCGACGTCGCTGCGCTTGGACGAACTCCAGTTCGAGCGCGCGAGGATGGGAGCGCGCGGAATCGGCTGGGACGCCTTCAGCAGGTCGAGTTTCGGGTCCTCGGTGCCCGCGTCGTCGAAGCCGGCCGCGATGTCTTTCACGCGCTGCGGGAACTGGTCTTTCGGCACGTTGCCCATCGTCGCGAACGCGCCGGTGCCGGCGGCGGCGACGTCCGGGCGGTTTATCATGGCCTTCTTCGCGTTGTCGTGGTTGCTCCAGATACCCTCGAAGTCCTTCGGATCGCCTTCGGGGGCCTGGCCGATGTCGAGACCGGCCTGCTTGAGCATGTACAGCGGGAACAGCGAACCGCTGGTCGACACCCTGTCCGCGAACGCGACCGTCTCGCCGTTCAGGTCCGAGAGGTCGCTGATTGAACTGTCCGCCGGGGTCGTGAGCAGCGAGAAGTACTTCGCCGCACCGAAGGCGACGCGGATGCCGATGACGTCCGTGACGCCCTTGTCGGCACCGACGACGGCGAGCGTGGGCGAGGCGTCGGCGATGTCCGCCCGGCCCGATTTCAGCGCCTGGAAGACGGCCGGGTAGTTCGCCGCCTTCCTCGCGTCGACCGTGACGCCCGCCGCCTCCTCGATGTGCTTGATCACGCCGGCGTACTGCTTCTTGACGTTCACGCTGGACTCGGCGGGCGTGAGGATGAAGTTGACCGTGTCGTCGGAGCCGCTCTTCGTCGTCGTCCCGGTGCCCGTTCCCGGACTGCCGTTCGTCGTGTCGGTGGTCGTTCCATCCGAACTACCGTCGTTCGAAGTACAGCCTGCCAGTCCCAGTGCACCCGCTGCGCCCGCGGACTTCAGGAAGGTACGTCGGTTGACCATTCTGAATCATGTTGTCCGTTCGCCACTTACCCGATAAATCTTCCTATTCTTATTATATAGACATTTTTAGATTTTCTTGAATTGCTGTCCCTAGAGCCGATTATATGGCCCATAGAGAGCCTCTAGAGTCATATCTAACTGAGTAAAGTGGTTTCATTTACCTTTTATTTGTGCTCAAACATCAGTAGAGGGTCGGATCCGATAGACGCGACGAATGCGATAAACGAGGGCAGGGAGCGGACGGTCGAACGACGAAGCGATGGACGACCGTTCGAAGCGTCCTTCGAACGCCTGCGCTGGTCGAGGACCGCCGCGGGACTGCTGCCGGAACGGAAAGGGACTTGCCTGCAGGGACACTCCGTTCACACATGAGCGTCAGTTCTCAGCGACGGGCGGCCGAGAGCGCGTCGGTCGTCGTCGTCGACTACGGGCTCGGGAACCTCCGGAGCGTCTCGCGCGGCCTCGAACGCGCGGGAGCGGACGTCGAGGTATCGGACGACCCGGACGCGTTCGACGCCGCGGACGGCGTCGTCCTGCCGGGCGTCGGCGCGTTCCGCGAGGGCGTCGAGAACGCAGGGCCGTACCGCGACGCTCTCGTCGACGCCGCCGAGCGCGGGACGCCGGTGTTCGGCATCTGCCTCGGGATGCAGATGCTGTTGACGTCGAGCGAGGAGTCCGAACGAACCGGGGAGGGCGACGTCCGCGGACTCGACCTGATTCCGGGGACGAACCGCCGATTCTCCGGTGGAAAGAAGGTGCCGCACATGGGCTGGAACCGGCTCTCGGTGGAACGCGACCACCCCATCGTCGACGGCGTGGACGACGGGTACGCCTACTTCGTCCACTCCTACTACGCGGTCCCCGAGGACGACGACGCGGTCGTGGCGACGACCGACTACGAGGGGACCTTCCCCGCGGTCGTCGCGAACGAGACCGGCAACGTGTTCGGAACGCAGTTCCACCCCGAGAAGAGCGGCGAGACGGGCCTGCAGATACTCCGCAACTTCACCGACGTCTGCCGGGAGCGGTAGGGTCGTCCGGGGCGACGCCTACAGGAAATCGCGCACGTCGGAGTACCACATGTCGTGGTGGTCCATCTCGTCGACGCGCCGGGCGATCTCGTACGCGAGGACGTGCCAGCACAGCGACTCGGGGTCGTCCGGGTCGATGTTGTACTCGCTGTCCTTGCAGGTACAGCCGTCCTCGACGACGTACTCGTCCTCGTAGCCGACGACGACGACGAAGTCCCGGTACTCCTTGACCCGCCGTTCGGTGACCGCCTCGATGGCTCGTCGACCCCGGGTGCCGTGGACCGCGAGGAGGCGTTCCGTGACGTCGGGCGTCAGTTCTCCGTCGTCTTCGAGGGCCGCCTGCCACTCCTCGACGGCGTTCACGCTGGAACCTCCTCGTGGCGTTCGCGGGCGTGACGCTGGGCGAGCACCGGGAGCACGACCGGGCCGTTCGAACGGATGCGACATACGCGTTCCGGTCGCCGCATCGCGGTTCGGGTCGTCCGGGGGGCGGGCGACCGTCGAGGGACGCCTCGGCAGTCGCACGGCGACGCCCGCACGGAGACGGAATCCCATCCCTTTTCGCGCCGGACCGTCGAATCTCGACCATGAACGTCCGCGAGGGAGGAGTCGAAGTCGAGGTCCCCGAACAGGGGGGCGAGGGCATCGGCGACGAGGTGTTCTTCAATCCCGTCCAGGAACTGAACCGGGACGTGACCGTCGCGGTGCTCCGGGCCTACGAGGACCGCGAACAGCGCGCGGAGACGTATCTCGACGCGATGGCCGCCTCCGGCGTTCGCGGCGTGCGGGCCGCGGCCGAGGGCTGGGACGTCACCTGCGCCGACATCGACGACGACGCCGTCGAACTGTGTCGGGAGAACCTCGCCCGCAACGACCTCGACGGCGAGGTCGCCCACAGGAACGCCAACGCCCTCATGCACGAGTCCGTCTTCGACGTGGTCGATATCGACCCCTTCGGGACGCCGGTGCCGTTCGCCGACGCCGCGTTCGCCAACACCCGCGACCTGGTCTGCGTCACCGCGACCGACACCGCACCGCTCTGCGGCGCACACTTCCACAGCGGCGTCCGGAAGTACGGGGCCGTCCCGCGCAACACCGACTACCACGCCGAGATGGGCGTGCGAATCCTGCTGTCGGCGATGGCCAGGACCGCGGCGCGCTACGACGTCGGCGTCGCGCCCCTGCTCACCCACGCGACGAACCACTACGTCCGGACGTACCTCGAACTCGACCATAGCGCGACCGACGCGAACGCCGCCGTCGACGAACTCGGCCACCTCTACCACTGCGAGGACTGCCTCCACCGCGAGTACGACCGGGGCCTGATAGCGAACCCGCCAGCGTCGTGTCCGGCCTGCGAGAGCGACCGCCTGGTCACCGCCGGCCCCGTGTGGCTCGGCCCGGCCCACGACGCCGACTTCGTCGCGAGCGTCCGCGAGGCGGTCACCGACGACATGGGAACGGCGAAGCGCGCGCGGAAACTGCTGACGACGCTGGAGGCCGAACTCCACGAACCGACCCACTACGACCAGCACCGCCTCTGCAAGGAGTGGACCCGGGAGGCGTCCGGCATGGACGAGTTCCTGGAGCGTCTCCGGGACGCCGGCTTCGACGCGTCGCGGACCCACTACGGCGGGACGACGTTCAAGACGCCCGCCACCGTGGCGGAAATCCGGGAAGCGACCGGTCCGGAGTAGCGAGGGAGTCGGCCGCGCCGTCCGCGAACGGTCGTGCGCCGGGACTACTTGCGACCGCGGAGCGACGCGGACGCCCCTCCTCGCGACCTCCGTCACGGCGTCCCCCGCCGGACGGTCCGTTCCGTCTGGTGGTACGTTCCGCCGGAGCGAGAAGCGGAGAGTGTGACCGGTACCGTGTGCGGACGCGAGTCGGTTGTGAACTTCCCGCAAAAGGAGCGGAAACCGGAGCGGGCGTCTACCGGCGTCGGGTCGGTTCTCGCGTCGTCGTAGGGTACGACGGTTCGCTGCCTCTACCGGCGAGAGGTGACAATAGATGCGGAGAGGCGGGCTTCCAAAGGCGTGCTCGCCGTGCGAGTGGACGTGCACCATCACCGCCGAGACACCGACGCGCGAGGGGAACGCAACGGGAGGGAAGACCAGTGAACACGGTCGAGGAGTGGAAACAGAACAAACACCCGCTCGACGTCGTCGAGGACGTCCGTCGGTACGCCGAGGAGGACCTCTCGTTCGACGAGATAGAGGAGCGAGCGGGCGACGGCGAGTGGGAGCGTCTCAAGTGGGCGGGGATGTACACCCAGAAGCAGCGGGGGTACTTCATGGTCCGGACGAAGGTGCCGGGCGGCCGCCTGACGCCGGCGCAGGCCGAGACGGTCGGCGAGGTGGCCGACGACCTGGCGCGAGCGCCCGAGGAGCACGGCGGCGACGCACAGAACCCGCTGTTCGGGGACGCGTACATGGACATCACCACCCGCCAGGACGTCCAGATGCACTGGATCGAACTGGAGGACGTTCCCGAACTCTGGCGGCGCTACGACGACGTGGGTCTCACCACCGTCCAGGGGTGTGGCGACTCGGCGCGGAACGTGCTCGGGTGTCCCGCCGCGGGCCTGACGGACCACGACTGCTTCGACGCCCAGCCCGTAGTGGACGCCGTCTCGGAGTTCTTCACCGAGAACCGCGAGTACGCCAACCTCCCGCGGAAGTTCAAGATGACCATCACGGGGTGTCGCCACGACTGCGCCCAGTCGCAGATCAACGACGTTGGCATGACGCCGGCGAAGAGGGAGATCGGCGACGAGTGGTACTACGGGTTCCACGCCCGCGTCGGCGGCGGCCTCTCCGACGGCCCGCGGATGGCGTCCGACCTCGACGTGTTCGTCCGCCCGGAGGACGCCGTCGAGTTCACCCGCGCGGTCGCCCAGACGTTCAAGGAACTCGGCGACCGCAACAACCGGGGCGTCTGCCGGATGCGCTACCTCGTCGAGCAGATGGGGGCCGACGCGTTCGAGGAGGCGGTCCGCGACCGGTGCGAGGTCGACCTCCTGTCGCGGGGAACCGACCTCACGGAGGGGTACGTCGGCGACCACGTCGGCGTCCACGACCAGAAGCAGGACGGTCTCAAGTACGTCGGCTTCAACGTGGTCTCGGGGCGCATCGGCGGCGACGAGTTCGCGGAGGCCGCGCGGGCCGCGCGGGAGTACGGCACCGAGGACAGCACCGTCCGCCTCGCGACGGACCAGAACTTCCTCGTCACGCACGTTCCGGAGGAGAGCGTCGAGGACCTGGTGAACGAGGCGTTCGCCGCCGACTATCAGCCGGACCCCGGACCGTTCGCCCGCGGCGCCGTCGGCTGCACGGGCAGCGAGTTCTGCAACTACGGCATCATCGAGACCAAGAACCGCACCAAACGGTGGGCGCGCGAACTCGACGAGCGCATCGACACGCCCGACGACCTCGACGTCGTGCGGATGCACATGAGCGGCTGCTCGGCGTCGTGCGCCCAGCCCCAGATAGCCGACATCGGCTTCCGCGGCGAGACGGTCGCGGTGCTCGGCGACGACGAGGCGAAAGTGAACGTCGACGACGAGGGGACGGAGCGGTTCGAGTCGGAGGTCGACGAGCCGGTCGACGGAGCGGGCGACGACAGCATCGTCGAGGGCATGGACGTCGGCCTCGGTGGGAGCCTCGGCGCGGACAACGCCTTCATCGACTGGGTCGAGACGGCGGTGCCGGCCGACGCGGTCGTCCCCGCGCTCGAACGCCTGTTCGAGTCGTACGCGGAGGAACGTCGCGACGGCGAGCGGTTCTACGGCTGGAGCCGCCGCACGGACGGCGACCGCCTGCGCTCCATCATGCAGCAGGCCGACGCCGACGTCTCGGGAGGTGTCGCGGTCGATGACTGACCGCGACCCCCGTCGGACCGACGACGACGGCGGCGAGCCGCTGCCGGGCGTCCCCGAGTACGAGAGCGGAGACGAAGACGTCGTGCCGCCGGTCGCCGACCGGCCGGAACAGGGCGGGTCGAGGGACGACCGAAGACCGTTCAAGTACCGCCGGGCCGACGCGTCCGCGTCCGACGAGCGCCCCGCGGACGGTGCGCGCAGCGAGACCGGCGGCCCCGACGCGAGCGACGCCTGCGGCTGCGGGACCTGCGGCTGCGGGGGCGAGTCCGACGCCGAGTCGAGCGGTCCGGCGGCCGTCGAGGACGGCGGCGCGACGCCGGCGAACGTCGACGGCGAGGGGAACCTCCGCGACGTCGAGTTCACCGCGCCCGCGGAGGGCAAGAGCCAGGACCTGGAGAACGGCGACGCGCCCGACGAGCGCGTGGGCGTCCCGGACGGCGTCACGCTCGACACGCCGGAGTACGGCATCCGCAGCGAGATGAACGACATCGACACGCCGGACGACAAGACGTGGTTCATGGAGCTGGACGACGCAGTCATCGACGAGGACCGCTGCATCCAGTGCGGCACCTGCGTCGCGGCGTGTCCCTCGGACTCCATCGGCATCGGCGACGACGCCCTGCCGAAGCTGGTGAAGATGTGCACCGGCTGCTCGCTCTGCTGGGACTTCTGTCCCCGCGGCGGCATGCGCTACGAGCGCCAGTGGAAGATAACCGGCGGCGACGACAACGTGAGCGGTGCGGGCGACCCCCTCACCGAGTACTCGGCGCAGGTCCGGGACGACTGGCGCGAGAACGCCCAGGACGGCGGCGTGGTGACGGCCGTCCTGAGTAGCCTGCTGGAGGCCGGCGAGATAGACGGCGCGCTCGTCGCCACGGAGTCCGACGACGAGCCGTGGAAGGCGGAGAGCTTCCTCGCGACAACCCACGAGGAACTGGTCGCGAACGCCGGCAGCTTCTACAACCAGACGATGGCGCTCGGCAACCTCGACCTCGGCCAGTGGGAGCACAAGCTCCCCGACGAGGACCCCGAGGACCTCAGCCTCGCGCTCGTGGGGACGCCCTGCGAGATAGAGGGCATCCGCGCGCTCCAGGACTTCGAGTGGGACTACCAGTCCCACGAGACCGGCGTCCGCGCGGTCGATTACACCATCGCGCTGATGTGCACCAAGAACTTCAACCACCAGCGCCTCTTCGGCGACCAGCTCGAAGAGAACCACGGCATCCCGCCCGAGGACATCGAGCGCCTCGACGTGGTGGACGGCCGACTGACCGTCCAGGGCCGCGACGGCGACGTCCTGCTCGACGAGGACATCCGGGAGTTCCACGACGCCGCCCTCAAGGGCTGTGACGAGTGCGCCGACTTCACGGGCTACGCAGCCGACCTCACCGTCGGGTCGGTCGGAAGCTCCGACGGGTTCTCGTCCGTCATCGTGCGGACCGAGACCGGGGAGGAGGCGTGGGACCACGCCGAACCCGCGCTCGACTACCACGACCTCGAAGACCGGAGCGCCGTCGGCGGCCTCCAGAGCTGGGACAAGAGCCGGGCGTTCGAGGCGCTCGAACGCCCCTTCGACCCGGACGCGCCGCGGTTCATCGACTACACGGACCACGTCGAGAACTACGGCACGACGCTCAATCCGCACGAGGAGGACCACTGAGGCGGTTCGGTCACGCGTCGCGCCACTCGTCGGCGGCGCGCGCGGCGAGGCGGGCGACCCGGAGCGGTTCCGGCCGACCGCCCTCCGGCGTGAACGCCCGGACCACGTCGTCGGCCTCGCGCTCGTCCATGCCGACCGAGCGGACGAAGACGGTCTGGTCGTTGACGGCGAGTTCGCGGCGCGGTGGCTGGTCGCGGTAGACGTCGCGACGGCGGGCGAGTTCCTCGCCGGAGAACTCGGCGTCGAGGGCCTCCTCCAGGCCGTCGCTCTCCTCGAAGGTGACGGAGAGGACCGGACGCTCGACGGCCGCCTGAATCCGGTTGAGGTCGAGAACGTTGTACCACGACAGCGCCAGCCCCGCGAGGAGAACGTAGCGCACGTCCTCGCGGTCGAGGCGGGTGACGAGGTCGACGACGGTGTCGGTGGCGTCGGTGCCGCCGACCGTACAGGAACCGAAAACGAATCCGTCGACGACCCGGCTGGCGCGGGTCACCGCACCGGCGAGCGTGCTGGCGTCGCCGCGGTACGACTCCGCGACGCCGAGCGCACGGACGCCGGATTTCACGTCACTCCTCGTCTTTGATGTCCGAGAGCCGGTCGATCAGTTCGTCGTTAGACGCTCCGATCTCGAAGTCGACGCTCCCGTCGTGGTCGTGTTCGGTGGTGTTCACGCCACTGTCGTCGTTCAAGTCGGCGTCGTACTCCTGGTTGTCTTGTTCGGATTCGTCGTAGCTCCCGAAGCCCATACTGATTGTCACTACTCGCTTCGGCTACTAAAATCGCACGCCGCCCGTCAGGACTTTGCCAGTTGCGCCGCAACCGGCCAGCATGCGAGTCTACAACGTCACCGCCGACGCCGAGACGTTCACCTGCAACGCCTATCTCGCGCTCGGCGACCGGACCGTTCTCGTGGACGCCGGAGCGATGGATGGGGTCGTGGAGGCGGTCCGGGAACGCACGGACGACCTCGACGCGGTCGTGCTCACCCACCAGCACGGCGACCACGTCGAACGACTGGACGCCGTCCTCGACGCGTTCGACGCCGACCTCGCGGCGTACGCCGACCACCCCCGACGAACCCGCGAACTGGCCGACGGCGACGTCGTCGACATCGGCGACGAGACGTTCGAAGCCGTCCACACGCCGGGCCACGCCGACGACCACCTCGCGTTCGTCGGCGACGCGACCATCTTCAGCGGCGACGTGGTCGTCCACGACGACGGTGCGTTCGACGACGGGAGTTTCGGCCGCACCGACATGCCGGGACAGTCCCGCGAGCGACTCATCGAGAGCCTCCACGAGATACTGGACCGCTTCCCCGACGGCGTCGAGAACATGTACGCCGGCCACGGCGGCGAGTTCCACGGGGACGTGCGCGAGGTGATAGAACGGGCGCTGGAGCGCGCCGAGCGACGCGAACCGAAGTATCCGGACGAGTAGCGGCGTCGCACGCCACGAAACCTTTTCGTATCAGTTATCGTACTACCGGGTATGCCCGGTCCCGTCTTCCTGGAAGGCGACGGCATCGAACTCAGGACGGTCGAGGAGGCGGACCTGGAGTTCCTCCAGGCGACCATCAACGACCCGGCCGTCCGGGAGTATCTCGGCAGTCGACCGCCGATAAACGGTCGGCAAGAGCGAGAGTGGTACGAGGAGCGATGTTCGAACGACGACCACACGAACCTGCTCGTCTGCCGGGACGGCGAACCGATGGGATCCATCGGTCTCCACCCGAAGGACCAGACGGAGGCCAGCGCCGAGATCGGCATCTTCCTCGCCGAGCGGTACTGGGGAGAGGGGTACGGCACCGAGGCGAGCAGGCTCGTCACCGACTACGCGTTCCGCGAGCGCCGCCACCACCGCGTGATGGCCCGCGTCTTCGAGGGCAACGCGGGGTCGGCGCGCATCTGGGAGAAACTCGGCTTCCGCCACGAGGGGCGATTCCGGGAGGCCGAGTTCCTCGACGGCGAGTACGTCGACGTCGACTACTACGCCGTCCTCGAAGACGAGTGGTTCGACGGGGAGCGGTAGCCAGCGGTGGACGCGCCGCTCGCGGCGGGTCGACGTCGAGGAGAATCGGTCGGCGGTTACGCGCTACGCGACTCCGTGCTCTTCGGGCGGAGGTTGCCGTAGCCGCACTTGCGACACTGGTCGGCTCGCTGGGGGTTCCGCGCGTTACACCGCATGCAGATCATCTTCTTGAGCATCCGTTCTTCCGCGGGGTCGAAGCTAGCCATACCGTCGATTTCGTCCGACCGCGTTTAAACGTTTCCGAGTCGTTCTCACTCGCCGGCGTCGAGGTACTCCTGCTGGACGGCGACCACCTCGGAGGAGTCCTCGCAGTCGGCGTACCGCCGTAGCGGTTCGGCGTTGAGTTCGAGGAAGGTCTCCCCCCAGGTGAACTTCCCGAGGATATCCTCGGCCTGCTCGCGCTCGCCGAGGATGGAGAGCGCCGCGGCGAACGCCTCGACGGTCGTCAGTCGGAACGGCTTGCCGTAGTTGACGGGGTTGGCGGCGACGAGGAACGGGAGCGCCCGGTGGACGCCGGGCATCTCGAACAGGGCCGCCTCCGCGGTCTCCCACGAGCAGTCGAGCGCGACGAGACGGTCGCTCTCGGCGCGGTCGGCCGGCGACAGCGCCTGCTCGGCGTGGGGGTTGAGCACGACCCCGTACGGCGTCGCCCGGGTCGTGCGATGGAGTTCCGCCATCTCGAACCGGGCGAGCTTTCGCGCCGTGCACTTGTCGGGGTCGTCGTCGCCCTCGTAGCGCACGTGGAGGTTCACGCTCTCCCGTAGGAGCGAGTCGGTGAAAAGCGTCCGGAAAGGAGTCGAACGCGCCGCCAGGGACCCGCCGGGGACCGAGTTCCGCGAGACGCCATCCTCAAGGACGACCCCTGCGTCGTCTCGGGCATGGACGCCGAGACCGTCGTTCGGGGGTACTATCGCGCCATCGACGACCACGACTACGAGGCGTTCGCCGACCTGCTGGCTCCGGCGGTGGTCCACCGCCGTCCCGACCGGACAATCGAGGGCCGGGAGACGCTCGTGACGTTCATGCGCGACGAGCGCCCGGACGCAGAGACCAGCCACGAGGTGGACCGGGTGTTCGCGGACGCGACGCCCGGCGAGGCGGACGCGACGGTGGCGGTCCGGGGGCGACTCCGCGACGCGACGGGCGAGCGACTGTTCGCGTTCGTGGACGTGTTCTCGGTCGCTGACGAACGGATAGCGGAGATAGAGACGTTCACGCGGTAGGCGGCCGGGGTGCCGCGAGAGAAAAACGGTTATCCCGACGGGCGAGAGACTGGGGGTATGTTCGACAAGTCCACCTGGATTCGCCTGCCCCGGAACGTGGTGGTGGGTCACGGCGTCCTCTCGGAGACGGTGGACGCCGTCAGCGAACTGCATCTCGACGGGCGACCGCTGGTCGTCACGAGTCCGACGCCGCGCGAGGTGGCGGCCGAGCGCGTCGCCGAGGGCTTCGAGGACGCCGGCACCGACACCGAGACCATCGTCGTCGACGAGGCGAGCTTCGACGCCGTGACGCGGGTCATCGACGCCGCCCGAGAGGCGGACGCCGGCTTCCTCGTCGGCGTCGGCGGCGGGAAGGCCATCGACATCGCGAAGATGGCCAGCGACGAACTCGACGTGGGGTTCGTCTCCGTCCCGACCGCGGCGAGCCACGACGGCATCGTCAGCGGGCGAGGCTCGGTCCCCGACGAGGGGACCCGCCACAGCGTCGCCGCCGAACCGCCGCTCGCGGTGGTCGCCGACACCGAAATCCTGGCCGACGCGCCGTGGCGGCTCACCACCGCGGGCTGTGCGGACATCATCAGCAACTACACCGCGGTCAAGGACTGGCGGCTCGCCCAGCGCCTGCAGAACGTCGAGTACTCCGAGTACGGCGCCGCGCTCGCGGAGATGACCGCCGAGATGCTGGTCGACAACGCGGACTCCATCAAGCCCGGCCTGGAGGAGTCGGCGTGGGTCGTCGTGAAGGCCCTCGTGTCCTCCGGCGTCGCCATGTCCATCGCCGGCTCCTCGCGTCCCGCCAGCGGCGCGGAACATCTCTTCTCTCACCAGCTCGACCGCATCGCGCCGGGCGCGGCGCTGCACGGCCACCAGGTCGGCGTCGGCTCCATCGTCACCGAGTACCTCCACGGCGGCGACTGGCGCGGCATCCGGGACGCGCTGGCGACCATCGGTGCGCCGACGACGGCGGAGGAACTCGGCATCGACGACGCCACCGTCATCGAGGCGCTGACGACCGCCCACGAGATACGCGACCGCTACACGATACTGGGGAACGGCATGAACGAGGCGGCGGCCGTCGAGGCGGCCGAGACGACGGGCGTCATCTGACGGTCCGACCCCGAATCAATCGTCGCGGGCGACCCGCATGAACGCGAGCGCGCCGCCGAGCAGCGCCGCGTTCTTCAGGAAGTGTGTCATCTGCTGTTCGCGCTGCTGGTCGTCCTCGACGTTCCAGAAGTCGTGCATGAACGGCGTGGTGCTCACGAGGAACGTGGCGACCGCGCCGGCCGCGAGCGTCGGGAGTTTCCAGAGCGCGATGCCGCCCCCGCCGAACAGCAGTGTGCCGCTGATGGCCGGAACCGTCCTCTCGGGCATCGGCGCGTCCTTCCCTTTCGCGTACGCTATCATCTCGTCCAGGTCGCGGAAGTTGTCGAGCGCCGTGAACGCCAGCACGCCCCCGAACAGGACGCGGGCGAGTCGAAACCCTCGGGAATGAGTCTCGACGGGCGCTTCGTCGGTGGTCTCCGTCTCCGTTGCCTCGGACTTCTGCTCGGTCGATTCACTGTCGAGGAGTGGCACGAACGTCCGTAGACGAGGGAACGACTTACCTCTGTTCGCCGCTCGGACCGACCTCGTTCGGTCGCGACGGGCCGGCGACGGGGTCGGGGGACGGAGAAATCGACCACCGCGAAGGGGGAAGCGCCCGGCGGCTCAGCTCAGGTCGACGCTCCGGAACCGCAGGTAGCCGAGCGCCACCGGGACGACGAGCCAGGCGAGCAGGATGACGAACAGGAACCAGGTGTCGAGGTAGAACGGAACCTCGCCGAGGACGGCCTCGAACTGGGTCGTGGCGTTCTCGTTGATGAGCAGGGTCGAGAGCGTGGAGTAGGCGTTCTTCGGGTTGAGCACCTGCACGAGGAAGAACCACGGCGGCAGTTCGCCCGTCGGCAGTCCGCCTTCGACGACGTAGAAGACGCCGAGCGGGACGAAGTCCCAGATGAGCTGGAAGACGAAGAACAGCCCTATCGCGCCCGCCATCGCCCGCGACCGGGTCGCCGCCAGCGACGAGAATCCGATAGCGATGCCGACGAAGGCGGTGGCGAACAGCAGCGTCAGCACGCCGAGTACAGCGAAATCGACCACCGGGACGGTCCCGTAGTTCAGCAGCAGGACGGCCGCGCCGGCGACGAAGGCGACGACGGTCGCCACGCCGACGACGACGGACCGTCCGACGAGTTTGCCGAAGACGACGTCGCCGCGCGTGTGGGGCAGGCCGAGCAGCAGCTTGATGCTTCCCGACTCGCGTTCGCCCGCGATGGCGAGGTAGGCGACGACGAGCGCCGCGAGCGGGATTATCAGGCTCGCGGGCGTGCCGAGCCAGTTGATGGCGTCGGCGGCGCTCGGGTTGGTGTTCATGGCGTCGTAGGCGTACATTCCGCCGGCCGTCGTCAGCACGAACAGGACGGTGATGGCCCACAGCATCTTCGAGCGAGCCGCGTCTTCGAAGTCCTTGCGCGCGACGACCGCCCAGCTCATGCCGACACCTCCTCGCCGGTCCGGACGTCGTTCGACCCGGACGTGTAGGCGGTGAAGAGGTCCTCCAGCGAGGACTCCTTCGTGGTGATGTCGGTCACGGTCGCGCCCGTCTCCTCGACGCGGTTGATGACCTTGGCCTTCGCGTTCGAGGCGGTGTACGTGACGGTGAGGACGCTACCGTCGGTGGTCGCGTCGGTGACGCCGTTGACGTCGCGGACGGCGGCGACCGCGGACTCGTCGAGCGGCGGGTCGACGGTGAGTTCCATCGTCGCACCCGTGCCGACGGACTCGCGCAGTCCGTCGATGGTGTCGACGGCGACGAGTTCGCCGTCGCTCATGATGCCGACGCGGTCGCAGACGGCCTCGACCTGCGAGAGGATGTGGCTGGAGAAGAACACGGCCGTGCCCGAGTCGGCCTCCGTCCGGATGATGTCGCGCATCTCCCGGACGCCGTTCGGGTCGAGACCGTTGGAGGGTTCGTCGAGGATGAGCAGGTCCGGGTCGCCGACGAGCGCCATTCCGAGCGTGACGCGCTGGCGCATCCCCGTGGAGTAGTCGCCCGCGGGTCGTTCGGCGTCGTCGCGGTCGAGGCCGACGCGGTCGAGGATGGCGTCGACGTCGTCGTCGCTCCCCTTGGAGTCGATGGCGAACTGGACGTGTTTGCGCCCCGAGAGCCGGTCGTAGAGGTCGAACGCGTCCGGCAGGATGCCGATGCGCTGGTGGATCGCCTGCGTCTCCTCCTGTGCGTCGGCCCCGAGGACCGTGGCAGTGCCCTGGGTGGGTCGGACGTAGTCCAGCAACATGTTGATGGTCGTGGACTTGCCCGAACCGTTCGGACCGAGGAAGCCGAAGATTTCGCCCTCTTCGACCTGGAGGTCGAGGTCGCGCACCGCGACCACGTCGCCGAACCGCTTCGTGAGACCGTTCGTCTGGATGGCGGCCATGTCGGTTGATTGAACGGAAGGCAGTTAAAAGTACGCTGTCACGTCGACGCGTACCACGGCGTGAGCGGCGCTGCCGTGCAAATTCGCCAGGGTATTCCTGCGGCGCTGGAGTGCTGAAGGGTCGACGGAATCCGCTCCGGGGTCGGCGCGCTCGAAGGAACGGTCGCGAACGCGAGCGGAGACGAGCCACGCCGCGAACGCGACGACTCCCGGCGGGGGAACGGTCCCGGCAGTCCGGACAGCGGGGACGACTCCGGGAGTGTGAACCGACGAAGGGAGAAGACGCGGGGGTTCAGTACGGCAGGATACGGAACCCGTTCGGGAGCGCGTACCCGAGTATCAGGAAGAGGAGGGCGGAGATGGTCGCACAGATGACGGCGTAGGGAATCTGGGTGCGGACGTGGACGAGGTGGTCGCTACCGCTGGTCGACGACGCGAGGACGGTGGTGTCGCTGATGGGCGAACTGTGGTCGCCGAAGATGCCGCCCGAGAAGACCGCGCCCATCACGAGGGGAAGGTTCGCGCCCGTCGAGAACGCCACCGGGATGGCGATGGGGAACATGATGCCGTAGGTCGCCCAGGAACTCCCGTCGGAGAAGCTGACGGCGCTGGTGACGAGGAACAGCGAGAGGGGGACGACGGCGGCCGGGACGCCCGAGAACCAGTCGGTGACGAACGCCGAGATGCCGAGCGTCGTCACGGAGTTCTGGATGGCGGTGGCGAACATGAGGATGACCGCGGCGAGCAGGATGCCCTTGAACCCGCGCATCATCGCGTCGGTGGCGTCCTCGTTGCTCGGGATGTCGCCCCGGAGACGGTAGAGGACGAACGCGACCACCAGGCCTGCGGCCGAGGCGAGACCGAGGCGGATGCCGCCGATGTCGAACGCCCACTTGCCGCCCGCCGGAAGTATGAACTCGTACCCGCCGAGCGAGAACAGCGTCGTCATCTGGGGGGCGGAGACGACGGGGCTCGGGCGCCAGAACATCGCGCCGAGGCCGACCAGTATCATGGTGGCGATGGGGATGGCGAAGTTGCGCCAGTCGGGGTCCGCCGTCTCGGACATCTCGTACTGGTCCATCTCGCGGGATATCATCGGGTCGTCGTCCTCGCCGACGACGCCGCCGCCGTTGCGCGCCCGCTCCTCCTCGTGCTTCATGCCGAAGATGTTCGGGAACACCTGCCAGGCGACGAGGCCGGCGATGACGAGCGCCGTCCACGAGTAGAAGCCGAACGCGAGGCTGTTGAAGAACAGCGGCCATATCTGGGCGGTGGCGGCGGCCGGGCCGTCGCCGGTCTGGGTGACGTAGTTCCCCATGTCGGCGGGGAGGCTTCCGCTCGCCGCGGCCTGTTCGATGCCGCTGCCGATGAAGCCGATGAGCGCGACGCCCCACGTCGAGTAGAAGGCGAGTCGCGCGGCGGGCGACCCGGCCGAGTCGACGTAGTAGGCCAGTTTCGCCCGCGAGACGTCGTACTTGTCGGTCAGCGGGCGCATCATCGAGCCGACCACGAGGCAGTTGAAGTAGTCGTCGATGTGGATGGCGGTGCCGGCGAGGAAGGCGGCCTTCTCGGCGTCGGCCGCCGAGTCAGCCCGCTCGGTCAGCGCTTCGAGAACGCCCTGTATCGCCCCCGCCCGTATCATCAACCCTATCATGCCGCCGATGGCGAAGATGGCCATGAGGACGTTCTTGACGTACCAGGTCGAGGAGAAGAGGGGCGCGGTGGCGATGAGTTCTGGAACGTGCTTCACGCCGAGCACCGCGCCGAGTGCCGGTCCCAGCGCGCCGCCGGCTATGTCCGGGGGAACGCCGACGGTCTCCGGCCTGAACGCGCCGTAGACGACGCCGGCGCTGGCGACGCCGACGAACAGACCGATTATCGCGTCCCGGGTGTACCACGCGAGACTGATAGCGAGCAGCGCCGGGAGTAGCGACCACGGACCCGTAGTTATCTCTTCGAGAGCCATACCCCCCTTTGCCAACCCCGGCGATAAATGAGTTATGGTGGTTGCAGAAGAGAGAGTTCAGAATGAAAAACGTACAGAAGAAGAGACGCCAGGAACGACTATCGCAGGCGGCGCTCGGTTAGCGGACCCGGGAGAGGAACTGCTTCGCGCGTTCTGTTTCTGGACTGTCGAAGAGGTCCGATGGCGGCCCGGTCTCGACGATGCGCCCCTCGGACATCAACACGACGCGGTCGCCCACCTCGCGGGCGAAGCCCATCTCGTGCGTGACGACGAGCATCGTCATCCCCTCCTCGGCGAGCGTCCGCATGACCCCCAGGACCTCGCCGACGAGTTCCGGGTCCAGCGCCGACGTCACCTCGTCGAACAGCATCACCTCGGGGTCCATCGCCAGCGCCCGCGCGATGGCGACGCGCTGTTGCTGGCCGCCCGAGAGTTCCGCCGGGTAGGAGTCCATCTGGTCGCCCAGTCCGACCGCCTCCAGCAACTCCCGTCCGCGCTGTCTGGCGTCGGCCTTCGAGAGTCCGCGAACGCGAATCGGCGCGAGCGTGACGTTCTGCAGCGCGGTCTTGTGCGGGAAGAGGTTGAAGTGCTGGAACACCATCCCGACCTTCTGGCGGAGGCGGTTCACGTCCACCCCGGGCGCGGTGATGGACTGGCCCGCGATGCGGACCTCGCCGCTCTGTATCTCCTCCAGTCGGTTCGCACACCGCAGCAGCGTGGACTTGCCGCTCCCGCTCGGCCCGATGACGACGACGACCTCCTGGGGGTCCACCGCGAGGTCGACGTCCTTCAGGACGTGGGCGCTCCCGAAGTACTTGTCCACGCCGTCGAACTCGACCATCGGCTCGCCCGTAACCTGCTCCGCGGTCGTCCGCACGGCGTCGCTCATCTAGTGGTCACCCCAGGTGAACCAGTTTCTCGACCCCTCCCCGTCCTCGCCGTCCGACCCCCACTCGGCGCGGGTTTCGAGGTACTGGACCAGTCGCATGAGCGGAAGCGTGATGGCGAGGTACGTCACCGCGACGAGAACTATCGGCGTCCACGGGTCGAACTGGTTGGAGTTGATCTCCCGGAACACCGTGAGTATCTCGGGAAACGCGATGACCGTCAACAGCGAGGTGTCTTTCACGAGGATGACCTGGTCGTTGCCGATGGCGGCCAGCGAGTTGCGCCACGCTTGCGGGAGGACGACCTCCCGCATCGAATCGACGTACGCCATCCCCAGCGACCGCGCGGCCTCCATCTGCCCCTCCGGGACGGCGTTGATGCCGCCTTTGATGGCCTCGCCGACGTAGGCCGCGTGGTTCAGCGTCAGCGCGATGACGGCCGTGGCGAAACTCCAGTTCCCGACGGGGAACTCCCCCGGCGGCCACAGCGACGGGATGCCGAGGTAGATGATGAAGAGCTGGAACAGGAGCGGCGTCCCCCGGAAGAACTGGACGTACGCGGTGGCTATCGCGTGGGTGATGGACGTGCGCGACACCCGTCCGAGACCGACGAACACCCCCGCGGTGACCGCGAGGACGCTGGAGATGAGGACGACCTTGACGACGCGAACGAACGCCTCGACGAACCGCGGAATCACGGCGAACAGCAGGTCGTAGTCCACGTACTCCAGCAGGACGAGTGCGATGAACGCGAGTATCGCCGCGGTGAACAGAAGCGACACCGCGATGCCCGCCCACCTGACCCGTTCGTCGGTTACCACCCCCTCGCCGACCGAGACTTCGCTGCCGGGGTCCTCTGTGTACGTCTCGCCCATTGGGTGTTATCCGCCCGTGGTCGTCGTGGTCGTCTCCGCGGTGGCGTTTCCGGCGGTCGTGGTCCCCTGACCGCGTTGCACGATGCTCTGGGGCGGGTCGCCGGGGAAGTACTCCGTGTATATCTCCGCGTAGCGCCCGCTCTCGATGACGGCGGCGAGCGCCTCGTTGACCTGCTGGCGGAACTCGTCGTCGTCTTCGCGGAAGGCGATGCCGTACCGCTCGACCGTGAGCGTCAGGTACGGCGGCGCGTTCTCGAACTCCCTGGCGGCCTCCCCTTCGCCCTCCAGCATGACGATGTTGTCCCTGTCTTCGGTGTACTGGAGGTTGACCGCGTTGTCGTTGATGACAGCGACCGCCTGCCCGTTTATCAGGGCGCTGAACGCGCCCGGAATCTGGTCGTAGCTGTCGACCGTGAGGTCGCCGTCGAACTGCTCTTTCAGTTCCTGGGCGGCGGCCTCCCCCGTCGTCCCCTTCTGGACCGCGACCGTCTGACCCCGCAGGTCCTGGAGCGACTCGACGTCGCTCCCCTGCAGTATCGCGACGGTCTGGTAGGCGATGAAGTACGGGTCCGAGAAGTCCACCTTCTGGTCGCGCTCCTCGTTGATCGTCATCGCCGACATGATGATTCGGAAGTTGCCGTTGTTCAGACTCGGGATGATGGTGTCGAACCCGGTCTGGACGAACTCGTACTGCCGGTCGAGTTCTCCCTGGAAGATGGCTTCCGCCATGTCCACGTCGAACCCGGTGAGGTCGCCGCCCTGGGTCCGGTACTCGAACGGCTTGTACGGGATGTCCGAACCGATGCGGACGACGCCTCCGTCGTCCTGCGCGCCGACCGTCCCGGCGACGGTCAGTCCCGCGATAGCTCCCGCGCTCCCCCTGAGAAAGTTGCGTCTGTGCATTCCGTGTTCCCCCGCGAACAACATGGTCGATGGCAGTATATAACTTTACTATCAGTTACCCGGGAGTGGGGGCTAAAACTTTCCTCGGGGGGAGAAAATCACGGCGAGGAGCCGGAGAGACGTGTCCCCTAATCGTCGGAGGGGTAGCCGTCGGCCGTCTCGGTCGCCGAGGCGGTCTCCGCGCGCGGTTCCTCGTACGCCCACAGCGTCGCCGCCAGCAGCGCGGCGAAGATGACGAGCGCCGCGGCGTGGTGGGCGACCTGGACCCAGACCCCGTAGAACAGCACGGTCCCGCCGCCGAGCAGTATCTGGACCGGGAGGACGACCAGCGCCAGCGTCGCGGCCGCCCGGATGCGCGTGCTGTCGTAGTACTTCCACGCGCCCCACGTCGTCCCGAGGATGAAGAAGCCGGTTATCATCGCCACCAGACGGTGGAACCACTCGATGAACCCCGGCACCGTCTCCCAGAGGAGTCCCCCGGCACAGAACGGCCAGTCGGCGCCACAGGACAGGCCCGCGCCGGCCGAGGCGGTGTAGACGCCGAGCAGGATGAGCGCGAAGGTCAGCGCCGTCGTGACCGCGAACAGCCGACGGAGTCGAGCCCCCATCAGGCGTTCACCTCGATTGGGTCGGTGCGTTTCATTCCTATTCGAGAGCGTTGGGAGGCGGCGCACTTAGGTCTGTCCGACCGCGATTCCAGCGCTAACTCGGCACGGTCGGACGACCGGCGGTGCGCTTCCGACGGCGGTCGTCTTCGACCGGTAGCGGCCCCGTTCGTATCTCCGCACAGACACGGGGGTGTTAAATATCCCGTCGGCCGCAACGGGCGAGCGTTCTCGCCGGGACCGTCCCGGCCGGAACTCGCCGGCGTACGGCAGACGGGACGCGTACCGACAGGTTCTCCGGGCGAGGAGTAGAACGCGAGGTATGGAGGTGAGCGAGTGGCGCGACCGCCACGGTGGCCGGATTACCGTCGGACTGACGACGGCGGTGGCGGCGCTGTCCATCCTCGTCGGCATCGTCAACATCACGCCGACGCCGCTGCGGCCGTACCCGGGCGTCGTTCCGTCGGTCGCGTCGCCCGTCGCCGAGCAGATAGCCGCGTTCACCGGCGTTCTCACCGGATTTCTCGTCCTCACCGCCGCGTTCGCGCTGCGACACGGGCTCAGGAGCGCGTGGTACGCCACGCTGGTGTTGCTCCCCGTGACGGCGCTCCAGGGGCTCGTCCAGGCCAGTCCGCACTCGCTGCTGCTCGTCGTGCTCTCGCTGGTCGCGTTCCCCGTCGTGTTCGCGAACGGCGGACGATACGACCGCCCGACGACGCTGACTGACTCCCAGCTCGCCGCCGGGGCGGCGCTCGTCGGCGTACAGCTGTACGGCACCGTCGGCACGTACGCGCTCCGCGACGAGTTCCGGGGCGTCGTCACGCCGATGGACGCACTCTACTACACCCTCGTCACGTCGAGCACCGTCGGTTACGGCGACGCGACGCCGACGACCCAGAGCGCCAGGCTCTTCGGCATGTCCATCGTCGTCTTCGGTGCGGCGAGCTTCGCGCTGGCGCTCGGGACGCTGCTCGGCCCCGCCATCGAAGCCCGCCTCGCACGCGCTCTCGGACGAATGACGACGAAAGAGCTCGAACTCCTGGAGGACCACGTCCTCGTACTGGGGTACGGACGACTGCTGACCGAATCGATTCTCACTGACATGGCCGACCGGACGTCGTTCCTGGTCGTCACCGAGAACGAGGAGGCCGTCGTGGAGCTGTCCGACCGCGACCTGAACGTCCTCTCGGCGGACCCGAGCGACGACGAGGTGCTCCAGCGGGCCGGCGTCGAGCGGGCGCGCGCCGTCGTCGTGGCGACGAGCGACGACGCGGAGGACGCGCTGGCCGTGCTGACCGCCCGCCATCTGAGTTCCGACATCCGCATCGTCGCCGCCGCCGCGGAGCGGGAGAACGTGGAGAAACTGCGGCGCGCGGGCGCCGACGTGGTCGTCAGCCCCGCGGTCATCGGTCGGCTCGTCGTCGAGTCGGCGCTCGACGGACGGGAGGGCGAGTCGACGGTCGGTCCGACCGACGTCGAAGCGGACGAGTGACCGCGGCCCTCGCGGGTCGTCGGTGGCTCGCGCCAGACGGCGAAGCGAGCGTCGCGACGCCGCGGTCACGGCCGATGGACGACGGCGACGTCGCAGTCGAGGTCGCCGATGCGCTGGAACGTCGGCGGTGCGACGAACCGCGAGGCGGCGCTGCGGTCGGTGCTCGCGCCGATGATGAACAGGTCGTAGTGGTCGTCGTTGGACGCCAGGAACTCCTCGATGTCGCTCCGGGCGACCCGCGTCTCGAACGAGCCGTCGAACGCCTCGACGAGGTCCGCGAGCATCGACTCGGTGGAGCGGCGCTCCCCCTCGCGGTCGATACACGTGCAGACGCCGACCGCCCCGCCACGGCCGACCAGCCGCCGCGCGAAGTCTATCATCGCGTGGGCCGTGTCGCCCGCCCGGCGAACCGGCACCAGCACGCGCCGCCACCGCCGCCGGGGCTCGCTGTCCGGCGCGGGGCGGTACGCGACGGCGTCGACGGTACCGCCGAACAGGGTCCGGACGAACCCCGAGAGCCCGCCCCGGTACTCCTCGTACGGCGTGACTATCAGGTCGCAGTTCATCTCGTGGGCGGTCCGGAGGACGGTCTGGCCGGGGTTCGAGCCGTCGCCCGCGACGACCACCTCGCAGCGAACGCCCAGCTTGGTGCGGATGCGGTGGGCCTGGGTCTCCAGCCGTTCGGCGGCGTCGTCGGCCGCCTGCGCCTCGGCGACGTCCTCCTCGGGGTCGAGCTCCGACGTCTCCGGGTCGACGAGCGTCGTGTCGGTCGCCGCCTCGGTCGAGAGCGTCTCGGCGGCCTCCGCTATCGCGCGGTCGTCGACGACGTCGACGAGGACGACCTTGCCGGCGTCGTGGGCCGCAGCGAGTTTCGCCCCGAACATCGCCGCTGCCTCGGCGTCCTCCCCTCGCATCGGTACGAGCACCTGGTCGTCGCCCTGCGTCGACCGGTAGAGGTAGCGCTCGCGCTGTTCGTAGAACTCGCTCCGCCAGAAGGAGAACGCCACGGCGACGACGCTGCTGGCGACGAACACGGAGCCGGCGTACTGCAGCAGGAAGTCACCGACGGTCCCGGAGTTCGAGAACACCGGCGCGATGAGCGCCAGCAGGGCCGTCGAGAACGCCGACGGCTCTTCGAAGTCGAACGCCCACGTCACTACGCCCGTGAGGAAGATGGTGAGCGCGGCCGCCACCGGCGAGACCCGCAGGGAGTCGGTTCCCAGCGGATCGTGTAGCGCCGTGTGCATGGCGACCCAGATGGCCGCGGTACCACAGAGCGCGCCGGCGGTCAGCCCCGCGACGAACTTCGTCGGCGAGGCGTACTTCCCCTCGGGGTCCGCGAACAGCGTGAACGTCCCGGACGCGAGCGGCGGGAAGAGGACGAACGGGAACACGTCTCCGGTGTTCGAGATGACCGTGACCGCCGCGATGAGGACCGGGACGAACAGGAGCACGGAGATGTGGACGAGATTGCTCGTGTGTTCGAGCCACGCGGCGAACTCCCGGAGCTCGCGCCGTTCGACTCGCCTGGCCCGCTGGAGCCACGGGCGGACGACGTCGAAGAGGTCCCGTAGTACTCCGGACATCTGGCTAACACGAGCACGCTGGCACTCAAAAACCTGACTGACCGGCCGGGAGCGGTCGCGAGCGGCCGTCGGGCGACCCCGGCTTACAGCGACGTCACGGCGTCGAGCGAGATGCGAATCGCGCGCTCGACGTTGTCCTTCGCCTTCTCGGGGAGTTCCTCGTCCTCCGTGTCGGTTCCCTTCTGGGTCCCCTCGACGAGGTTGCCGTCGACGGTGCAGATAGCGCCCGCGGCCATCCCCTTCCGGCGGGCGATGGAGAAGACGGCCGCGGCCTCCATCTCCACGCAGAGGATGTTCGCCGCCTCCCAGTCGTCGACGTACTCGTCGGTCTCGGCGTAGAAGGCGTCGTCGCTGGCGATGGGTCCGACGTGGACGTCCTCGCCGTTGGCTTCTGCGGCGTCGACCAGCGACGAGAGCACGTCGTAGTCCGGCACCGCGGGGTACTCGACGGCCTCGTAGCGCTCGCTCGTCCCCTCGTTTTTCGCCGCGCCCGTGGCGACGACCATGTCCCCGATGTCGATGTCCGACTGGAGCGCACCGGTCGTCCCGACGCGAATCACCGTCTCGACGCCGACGGCGTGCAACTCCTCGACGGCGATGGCGGCGGACGGACAGCCGATACCGGTCGAGCAGATGGTCAGCGGCGTCCCCTCGAACTCCGCGTTGACTACCTTGTACTCACGGTTCTGGGAGACGACCGTCGAGTCGTCGCACTGGTCGGCGATGCGGTCGACGCGCCCCGGGTCGCCCGGGATGAGCGCCACGTCGTTCAGGTCGCCCTCCTCGACGAGCAGGTGTGGCTGCGTTGCCATGCGAGTGGGTTCCGGCGAAGCCGGCAAAAAGCGTCCGGGTTCGCGCCGCGCTGGGAAACGAGGTCGCGGCGGCGCGCGACCCAGGCGCGCTCGCCGGCCCCGGACGACCGCACAAGGCTTATGTCCCGATTGGGATACGTGTCATTCATGTCACACTGTCCCGACTGCGGAGAGGACGTGACCGAACTGACGAAGAGCCGGGTCGCCGCCGACCACACGTTCAGCGCGGCGACCGTCTGGGAGTGTCCCCACTGCGGCGCGGTCCTCGGAGTGAGCGACAACGGCTAGGACCGCCGGTACCCGCCGTCAGGGCATGTACCGGACGCTCACGACGCCGTCCTCCGAGCGCACCTCCACCCGGGCGACGCCGAGGCGCGCCGCCCGCGAGAGCGTCCCCTCGTCGTCGAGCACGTCGGCCGCGGCGTCGTCCGTGTCCTCCGGCGGCACCGAGAGGACGTGGATCTCGCCGGTGCCGGCCCGCTCCTCGCGGGCCACGTCGCCGACCGCCTGGTCGGCGGCCAGTTCGCGCTCCCTGGCGGTCGGCGGTTCGTCGCTCGCCTCGACGTCGAGCGACCACTGGTCGTCTATCTCCACGACCGTCCACGTCACCTCCATCGGCGGTTCGGGTGCGACCGTGGCCTCGACCGCCTGGTCGACGTCGACGCCCGGATTCGTCGAGAGGGTGTGGACCTGCCCGTCGTGAACGTCTTTCAGCACCGCCGAGTCGTCCTCGGCGTGCGTGACGAGGAACGTGCTGGTCTTCTCGGTCATGGGCGAGCGTAGACGCCGACGCTTCTTCGGGGTTGCGTTCGTCGGTCGTCAACCCAGCAGTCGGTGGACGACGACGACGAGTGCGGCGCCCACGACCGGGGGAGCGAGCCCCCACAGCGGAGGGAGCGAGTAGAGGAAGGCGCCGACCGCGCCGGGGTCGGCCGACTGGAACTGCGGCGGCACGGAGATGGCGATGCCGGCGTACAGCAGGACGACGAAGGCGACGCCGGTCAGCGCGTGCGCGGCGTCGTAGCCGGGCGTGCTCTCGCCGCGACGGTGGCGACGCGCGACGAACAGCACGGGCGCGAACAGCGGCCCGAGGACGAACAGCGCGACGACGCCGAGGAACGCGTTCGCGGTGGTGACCAGCGCCGACTGGCCGACCGTCGCCAGGAACCAGCTCAGCAGTCCGAGCGCGAACACCAGCGCCAGCGCGGCACCGAGGAGGAAGCTAAAGAGCGCGTACAGTCGGAACAGCGTCGACTCCGACCGACCGAACCCGTACCGGAACGCCCCGAGCAGGCCGGAGTACCCCTCGTCTCCGTCCTCGTCACTGGTCGACCCCTCGGGACCCGGCTCGTCGGGCGGCGCTTCCCCGGGCGACTCCCGGGTCGCGGCGGTGTCGCTCATCACGTCCGAATCGGGGTCGAACGCAGGTAAATGGCGCGACTCCGCTCTCCCCGGTGACCGGCGGCCCTCCCGGATGCGCGGCGTCCGACCGTCCGAAACCGACAGACCCTTTCTCGAACGCACGAACCGCCAGGTATGAGCACCATCCGGGTCGTCTGGGGGACCGCCGCCGGGCCGACGAAGATGTCGTCGTACGACGCCGCGCTCGCGGACGCGGGCGTCCACAACTACAATCTCGTCCCCGTCTCCTCGGTCGTCCCCGCCAACGCGACCGTGGAGTCGGTCGGCACCGCGCCGGACCTCGGTCCCGCCGGCCAGCGTCTCACGGTCGTCGAGGCGGCCGCGACCCGCGCCGGCCCGGGACACGTCACCGCCGGTCTGGGCTGGACGACGGGCGACGGCCCGGGCCTGTTCTACGAGGCCGCGGGCGAGACCGACGCCGAGACGGTCGAGGAGCGCGTACGGACCGGGCTGGCCGCCGGCCGGGAGTTGCGCGACTGGGACTTCGCGGACGAGGAGACGAGGACAGTCGAGACCGACGCCGAGTCGGGCACCTACGCGAGCGCGGTCGTCCTGGCCGTCTACGGCGAGAGCGAACCCATCTGTTGAACCGCGAGCGACCACGACCGCTTATGTCGGCGGCCGGCGTGTGCGATGGTATGGGGGAGCACGTTCTCGTCCCGATGGACGGCTCGGACCAGTCCAGGCGGGCTCTGGAGTACGCGTTCGGAATGGAGGACGTCGACGTCACCGCCATCACCGTCGTCGACCCCTTCGACATCGACCCGCTCACGCCGGGCTACCAGTCCCCGGTCGGCAAGTCCGGGATGCCGGGATACTCCCAGGAGTGGTACGAGAAGCAGTGGGACAACGCGAAGGAACTCCACGAGGAGGTGCGCGAGAAGGCCGAGAAGGCCGAGGAGTTCGATGGGGAGTTCGAGAGCGTCGTCAAGATGGGGAAGCCGTCGAATCTGATACTCCGGTACGTCGAGGACCACGACGTCGACCAGCTCGTCATCGGAGCGTCGGGGGAGAGCGGCCTCTCGCGCATCCTCATGGGGTCGACCGCGGAGTCGGTGACGCGGCGCTCGCCCGTGACGGTGACGGTCGTTCGGTGAATCGCTACCGGGGAGCGACGACGAGCCAGGCCACGAAGACGACGACGGCCCCGAGTCCGGTGCTGGCGACCGCGTGGGTGCGCAGGCGGTCGAGCAGAGCGTGGGCGTCCTCGCCGACGCTGGCAACCTCGTAAACGTCGCCGCCGAGTTCGCAGCGCGGGAGGAAGTCCATCGCGACGTGGAGGAACACGCCGGCGGCGAACCCGAAGACGAGACCGTTGACGGCGGGGCTGGTGGGGAGTTCGAACAGCGCGGAGAGGACGGCAGCGACGCCGACGCCGCTGGCCGGCAGCAGGAGCACCGAGACGGGTTTCCCGGAACGCCGGAGACGGTGGGCCGCGACGTACCCCGCCGGCCCCTTGTGGGAGACGATGGCGAGGCCGAGCAGGAGGCCCAGGTCCGGCATGTTACCGTAGACGAGGCCGATGATGGCGCCGGCAGCGAGCGAGTGGGCGGTCAGTTCGACCGCGGCGTGGTCCATCGGGAAGTCCATGTGGGTCGCCCGGTGGCCGATGGTGTGCGCGCCGAACCCGGTGAGGACGCCGAGCGCGATACCGAAGCCGCCGTACCGGGGATGGTGACCGATGGCGTCCGGGACGAGGAAGACGGCGGCGCTCGTTATCATCGCGCCGCTGGCGAGGCCGAACGCCCAGACGAGTCGGTCCACGTCGGTCGCGTCGCTCCTGCGCCCGCCGAGCACGGCCGCCCCCGCCATCGCCGCGAACGCGACCCAGCCGATGGTGACCACCTTCCAGAGGCCGGCCGTCGCCGCCAGCGCGGTACAGACGGCGAGCGCTCCCACCCCTGCGAGCCCGATTCGAGAGAGTTGCGGCATCGTTATTAAGACTATAGCAGCCATTAATAAGCCCGTCGGTCGCCGGCGATTCCGGTTCGTAGCCGGGGCTCGCCGAACGCACCGACCGCGGGGTCAGAACCGTCCTACGCGCGAAACGCCGCCCACCGGAGCTCGTCGTCGAACGTCAACGCCGACCGGTAGCGGTCGTCGGGGTCGTCGGCCGTCGCCTTCGAGAGGACGTCGTCCAGTTCGTCCGGGAGCGTCGCGTCCGACGACGTTCCGTCGGTCAGGACGGCGGCGGCGGTCGCACCGGCGCGATACACGTCGGTTCGCTCGTCCGCCGCTCCGCCAGCCACCTGCTCGGGCGCGTCGTACGGCGAGGGTTCGCGGCGGTCGACGAGCGCGGCGGCGAGCGCCCAGTCCCCGACGTGGGTCGCGTCGTCGTCGAGGAGAACCGCGCCCGGCGCGAGTCCGCCGTGAACCAGTCCGTCGCGGTGCGCCCGGTGGACGGTCGCGTTCACGGCCGACAGCGCGTCGACTCTCTCGTCGAAGGACCGGTCCCAATCCGCGAGCGTCCCGTCGTAATCGGGCAGTTCGACCCAGTCGTCGCCGCGGTCGAGCACCGGGACGACGCCCGGCCGGTCGCCGAGGTCCGCCCAGCGCTCGACCGCTGCGCGGAACGTCCCGGTGAGGTCCGGCTCTGTCAGGCGTTTCCGGACGACGACGCGGGGGCCATCGTCGGTGCGTTTCCTGACGCGGTACGTCTCGGTGAACGCGCCGGCGTCGAGACGTTCGAGGCGACCGTACTCCGGTTCCGGGGCCGCGTCGTCGTCCGCCGCCGGAACCTCGCGCTCGTCGCCCTCCTCGTCCTCCCCGTTCAGCCGTCGGTACGCCGCGAACGCCGCGGTGCCGACCAGGGTCCCGGACAGGACGAGACCGCTTCCCGAGGTGAGAAACGTCGTCGCGTCCTCGACGGCCGTCGCGAGGAACGGCCGCGAGCGTTCGAACCCGTGTAGTGCGTCCCCGGTCCCGAAGACGACGCGCCGTTCGCCGACCACCGCCGACACCGGCTCCGCGTCCCCCTCGAACGACCACTCGACGGTGCCGTCGGCGGCCGACAGAGCGTAGAGACCGTCGTCTCCGGCGACGTACGCGACGCCGCCGCGCACGCCGCCCCAGTTCGAACGGATGCCGGTCCGGCCGCCGGCGTCGAACGTCCACCGCTCCGACCCCTCGTCGACGTTCACGGCGTGGAGGGTGCCGGCGTACGTGCCGGCGAAGAGCGTTCCGTCGGCGACGACCGGTGTCACTCCCTCCAACGACGCCCCGTCGTACGTCCAGCGCTTCGTTCCGTCGCGAGCGTCGACGGCGTGGAGCGACGAGTTGCCCCAGAGATACAGCGTCGTCCCGTCGAGGAGCGGTTGCGAAATACCGGCTACCGGCGTCGTCCACGCAGTCGTGCCGTCCGCGGCGTCGAGCGCGAAGAGTCGCCGCTCGTCCACGCAGTAGGCGTACTCGTCGTCGGCCAGCACCACGTACGACCGCGTTCCGTCCCGGGGGTCGCGGTGCCATTGCCGCGTTCCGTCTCCGGTCGAGACGGCGTAGACGCCGCCGTTCGCGGTGACGTAGACCGACTCTTCGGCGACGATCGGACGCCCGAACTCGTCGTCGCCGGGTTCGAACGCCCACTGCTGCTCGCCGGACTCGGCGTCGACGGCGACCACCCCGGAACGGCGGGGCGAGAACACCGTCCCGTCCTCGACGGCCGGGACGGGGAATCCGGAACTGTCCCCCGGTTTTCGCCACAGTTCGTCGCCGCCGTCCGCGTCGAGGGCCACGAGTCTCCATCCGGAGTCCGCGCCGTTCGCCGGCTCGGTCCTGATGCTGACGTACAGCGTTCCGTCGACGACCTTCGGGGGCAGGGCCGCGGACTGGAGGTCGTACGACCACGTCACGTCGCCGGTGCCGGCGTCCACCGCGTAGAGCGCGCCGTGGGCGTCGCTCTCGTTGGACCTGGTGAAGCTGACGGTGGCGTACGCCGTCCCGCCGGTCAGAGCAGTGGGACGGAAGTGGCCGGCGTCGGGCGGGGAGACGGTCCACTCCGGCGTCGGTCCGTCGCTCGTCGTTCCGGTCGTCGTCTCGGCGCTACCGACCGCGGCGGACGCGCCGGCCGTCCCGACGGTGGCGACGAACGCCCGTCTGGAGAGCGGATGGGTGGAGGGCTCCATGGACGTGTCAACTTCGACACGTTATTTATAATTGACGTAGCGAATCGGGGGCGTGACAGCGGCGAGTCGCCCCGGTCCGGCGACGGGCCGGCCGCGTTACCGCGGCGTGTCGGTGCCCCACTTGTCCAGCGCCGTTGCGAGTTCGGGGTTGTCGTCGGCGTACTCGGTGAGGGGGACGCCCTCCATCGTCGCGTCGATGGCCTGCCGGAGCGCCTTCGCGCCGGCGTGGGTGCCGTCGGGGTGGCCGTGGACGCCGCCGCCGGCCTGGATGCCGATGTTGTTGCCACAGCGGTCCATCAACTCCGGGACGAGGCCGGGGTGCAGACCGCCGGAGGCCATCGGCAGCACGTCGTTCATGCCGTAGAGGTCCGAGTAGAGCCACTCGTTGATGCCGACCGTGTCCTCGTTCTCGAGTTTGCCGAGGTCCGCGGTGCCGGTGTGGATGTGGTCGACGCCGCAGAGCCGGGCGACCTGCGCGATGGTGCGCATCGAGACGCCGTGGTTCGGCACGCGGTCGAAGGCGGCGTGCATCGCGCGGTGGGCGTGGATGGCCAGGCCGAGTTCCTCGCAGCGCTCCCGCACCGTCTGGACCGCGGCCCAGCCCGTCGTGACCACGTCGACCATGACGTACTCACAGCCCTGCTCGGAGACGGCGTCGGCGCGGTCGAGCATCGTGTTCGCGTCGGCCGTGATGTTGACGAGGTAGCTCTTCGGTTCGCCCGTCTCCTCCTCGGCCTGGTCGCGCCGGGCGAGGCTCTCGGCGAGGCGGTCCTCGAAGGGGTTGAACGTCTGGTCGGTGAGGTTCTCGTCGTCCTTCAGCAGGTCGATGCCGCCGGTCCAGGCCTCGTAGCCGATCTGGGCGTGCTGGTCGGTCGAGAGGCCCACCTTCGGTTTCGGCACCGTCGCGGTGATGGGTCGGTCGCCCGCGTCGAATATCTCGTTGCGAACGTCGGTGCCGAACTGCGGTCCGGGGAAGGAGGTGGCGAGCTTCTCGGGCCACTCGCAGTCGTTCAGCCGGATGCGCTCGACCGCCTTCATGCCCAGGATGTTGCCCGCGATGCAGGAGAGCACCTGGGCCATGTTGCCGTCCTCGAACAGTTCGTCGGGGTACGCGACGCCGACGGTGTTCCCGTCTATCTCGAACGCGGTCGCGCTGAGGTCGGTGACGGAGCCTTCGACCTGCAGTTCCGCCCACGTCCCGTTCGACGACTCGGAGGCGACGCGACTCGCCGCCGACTCCATGTCCATGTCCGCGGCCGGTTCGACGTGGAACCAGCAGACGAGTTCCGAGTCGGCGGGGTCGTAGTCCAGGTCGAGGAAGTCTTCGTACTTGATGCCGGGCATACCATTGCTATTCGCACTCATACATTAAAAATCCGACCGCCGGACGGCGGGATGAGATGGACCGCGCCGTCCGCCGACGCCGTCGCCTCTGCGTCGCTTCCCCCGAGAGGGGTCGCCGCCGGGGCTACCAGAGGGTCCTGCCGTTCTCGTCCACCCGGCCGACGTACAGCAGGTGTGCGTACGGGACGAACGCGAGGAAGCTGTTGTCCGCGTCGAACAGCGTGATGCCGTTGTCGCCGACCTCGTAGTCCTCGCACTCTATCTGCTCGCCGTCCGTGAGCTGTGCCTTGAACATGATTACCCACACGACGGACGGGAGTGTAAAGCTGTCTCCGGGACGGAGTGGAAATCACCAAGTTCGTCCCGCGAGTCACCGCGACCATGCGAGTTGGCGTCGGCAGTCGGAATCCAGTGAAAGTCGCCGCGACCGAGGCGTCGCTCGGCGACCGGTTCGACGCGACGGTGGAGTCCGTCGCCGTCGAGTCGGGCGTCGCCGAGCAGCCGTTCGGCGAGCGCGAGACGGTCGCGGGTGCGGAGAACCGCGCGCGACGCGCCTTCGAGGCCGGGTACGACCTCGGCGTCGGTCTGGAGGGTGGCGTCGCCGAAGTCCCCGGAACCGAGGGGCTGTACCTCGTCATGTGGGCCGCGGTCACGGACGGCGACCGCGTCGGACGGGGCGGCGGCGTCCGCCTGCGACTCCCCGACGCGGTCGCCGAACGCGTCCGGGCCGGCGAGGAACTCGGGCCGGTGATGGACGACGTGCTCGGCGAGTCGAACGTGGCGCGAAACCAGGGCGCGGCCGGCGCGCTGACGGACGGCATCGTCGACCGCGAAGAAGCGCTCGCGGGAGCGGTGGCGGGGGCGCTCGGCCCCTTCGTCACCGACCACTACTAGTCGTCGAGCGACGTCGGGTCGGAGTCGACCGACATCTCGCTGCCCTCCTCGACCGCGGTGGTGAGCGAGACGTTGAGCGAGAACATCGACCCGACGCCGCCGACCAGCGTGACGACGTTCTTCACGGCGTGGTCGAGGATGGCCGCGCCGAGCGCGATCTCCCAGGTCAGCGGCGTGAGACCCCAGACGAAGACGGTGAACGCCGCCTCGTAGAGGCCGACGCCGCCGGGAGACAGCGGCAGCACCTTCGCGAGGTTCCCGACGCTGACGGCGAAGAAGCCGATGGTGACCAGCGTCACGGGGTCGAGCGCGACGCCCTCGAACGCGACGAGGACGAGCAGCGCCGTCACCACGTCCAGCGACCAGATGGCGAGGCTGCTCGCGCCGACGCGGATGAACGCGTCGCGGTCGCCGGCGACCGTCTGCACGTCGGCCGTGAACCGCTCGACGATGCCCGCCACGTGGTCCGCGTAGGAGTCGGAACTGACTCGCTGCATCGCGCCCCGGACGAGGTTCCGGTCGGAGCGCGCGCTGACGACGATGGCGACGACCGCGGCGATGGCCGCGAAGCCGACGCCGGCCGCGACGCCGACCGCGACCTTCGCCGCCTGCCCCTCCTTCGCGCCGATGACGGCCTGGACGAGTTCGGTAGCCTGGCCCGTGACGGTGAGCCCGAGCAGTACCGTGCCGGCCATGACGGTTATCGTCAGCAGGTCGAACACGCGCTCGACCGCCAGCGACGCGAAGCCGGTCGGGTAGGGGATGGCGCGCCGGGCTTTGACGACGTAGGCGCGAACCGCGTCACCGGCGCGAGCCGGGAACACGAGGTTGCCGGTCTGGCTGATGAAGATGGCTCCCGTCAGGAAGCCGGTGGTCTCGGTGTAGCCGAGTTCTTCGAGGATGTCGCGGTATCGCGCGCCGCGCAGCGGCCACGAGATGATGTAGACGATAGCTGCGATTCCGACGAGCACGGGGTTGGCGTTGCTCATCTCCGTCAGGACGCGCTCCAGCGGGAGGTACTTCCCCATCAGGAACACGGCCATGACTGTCAGCAGGACGCCGAACGCCATGGAGACGCGACGGCTGATGCGGGGCTGGACGGCGAACTCCCACCAGCACCGGAGTATCTGGCCCCCCATGCCGAACACGTCGCGAACGAGGTCGACCTTCGTGTCGCCCTTCGGCGTCCAGTCGACGGCGAACTCCTTGACCCGGTAGCCGCGGCGCTGGGCGCGCACCAGGACCTCCGTGTCCCAGAACCAGTGTTCGTCCTCCACGTTCTCCAGCAGGTCGAACAGGGCGGCGCGGTCGAACGCCTTGAACCCGCACTGGTGGTCGCGGAGTCCCGACCCGAGGAACAGTCGCGTCAGTCCGTTGAATCCCCGACTGGCGAAGTCCCGCTTCGCGGGCCGGTCGGCCTCGTCGCCGGGCATCCACCGCGAACCGGTCGCGACGTCGTACTCCCCCGAGCGAACGCTCTCGACGAGCTCTTCGAGGTGCCTCATGTCCGTCGCGAGGTCGGTGTCGAAGTAGACCAGCGTCTCGCCGTTCGCGGCCTCGAACGCACGGTTCAGGGCACCGCCGCGGCCGAGTCGCTCGTCGCTGTGGAAGTGACGGACGCGCGAATCTTCGGCCGCCATCCGGTCGGCGATGTCCGGCGTCCGGTCGTCACAGCCGTCCTCCGCGACGATGACCTCGAAGCTGTTGGAGGGCAGAAACGATTCCAGCGTGTCGAGGGTCGTCTCGACAGTGTTTTCGATGGTCGCCTCCTCGTTGTAAGCGGGGAGAACGACACTCACCTCTACGGAACCACCGCTCATTACTTGCCTATCTCACCCTCGCCCCGTAAGTAGCTTCTGCCCTCCCTCCGAGGTCACTGTGTGGTATACTCCCGCGTATCGGCCGCGTGACGTTCTCTGTCGGCAGCGCGAAAGCGGGGGCTACCGCCGACGGGACGGAGCGGCCGGTCGGCCAGGCCTCGCTTGTCGCACCGACTCGCGACGCGGCGACGCTCGCCCCGGTCGTCAGGGTCGACCTACCCGACCGAACGGTGGCCGGCGTTTTTGGTTCCGGCAGCCGTGCCGGTAGAGATATGCCGACAGGCCAGCGAAACCGACGACCGACGCCGTCGACCGAACCGCCCGCGAACCGGGTCAACGCGGGGCGAACGCCGGGGTGGTGAGCGTGGCCCAGAGCGTCCAGACGACCGACGAGACGTACGACGTCCGACTGTACGAACCCCGCGACCGCGAGGACCTGCTGGCGCTGTGGGACGACGTGCTCGGCAAGGAACCGGGCGCGTGGTTCGACTGGAAGTTCCGCGACAACCCCTACCTCGACGAGGTGCCAATCTGCGTCACCGAGTACGACGGCGAGGTGGTCGGCGCGCGTCCGAGCTTTCCCCTTCCCCTTCGCGTCGGCGACGACTCGCTGCTCGCGCTCGTCCAGGAGGGGGCGATGGTCCACGCGGACCACCGCCGACGCGGACTCTTCACGCGGATGGTCGAACACCTCTACGACCACTACGCCGACCGCGAACCTGCGGCGTCCATCGGGTTCCCGAACGACCGCGTCGTGAGCGCGCTCCGGAACCTCGACTCCCGGCTCTCGCTGTCCGGCGGCGTCGTCGACCGCCTGCCGATCTACTACCGCGTGCAGGACCCGGCGGCGATGACGGGCGACGGCGACCGCCCCGGGTGGCTGGCCCGCCTCGCGGGACCGGCGGTCCGGCCCTACCTCGCGGTCCGCGACGCGACCGCGCCCGGAGCCGACGACGTGACGATAGAGAACCGTCCCGGCGTCCCGGCCGCGACGCTCGCCTCGCTGGCCGGCGAGCACGCTCCGGCGGCGGCCCACGCCGCCCGCGACGAACGGTTCTACCGCTGGCGGTTCGCTCACCCCCGGTTCGAGTACGCGACCTACGTCGCGCGCCGCGACGGCCGGCCCGTCGCCGCCGTCGTCGCCGGGCGCGAGCGCGACGCCACCCCGCCGGTCGTCCACGTCTCCGAGGCGCTCCCGCCGACCGGCGAGCGCCCGGACGCCCTCTCGGCGCTGCTCGGCGAACTCGTCGCCGACAGCGCCGACGCCGCGCTCGTGGCCGCCGCCGGTCCCCGGCTTCCGGACCGCGTCCTGCTCGCCCACGGCTTCCTGCCCGACACGCGCGCACCGCTGTCGGCGGTAACGACCCCGGACAACTTCGTCGCCCGGCCGCTGACGAGCGACGACGTGGCGACGTGGAACAGAGACGGGGTCCGACTCTCGAACCGCGACGGCTGGACGCTGTCGTTCTGCGAGCGCGAACTCGGCTGACGCCGCGCTCGTCGGGGCGACCCGGACGGTCCGTCGTCGGGCAGGAACCCGGCGACTCGGACGGGCGCGGAGGTCCCGGGCGTGTCGACCCGGGGACGGTCCGGGGGACGTCCCTACCGGCCCGTGACGCTTATGCCCGCGCCCGTCGACTTCGGACGAGGGACAGAGAATGACAAATAGACGCAACTTTCTCCGGGCGGGGGCAGCGGCGGCGGGCGGACTGGCCGCGGCCGCGAGCGTGCAGGCCCAGGACGGTCAGGCGGCGTACAGCGCGGGACGGATGAGCGGCGGCGCGGTGGCGAACGAGGTCCGGACCGAGGCGGAGGGCGCGGCGCTGTTCGTCCGGGATGGCGACGGCAGCGACGGCCGGATGCGGTACGTCCTGATAGTCACCGGCATCGAGAACGTGACGCAGGCGCACATCCACCGGGGCGGCGAGGGGGACGAAGGGCCGGTCGTCACCTGGCTCTACCCCGGGCCGATGGCGCGCGAGCCACAGCGGATTCCCGGGCGGTTCGACGGCGTGCTCGTCACGGACCAGTTCCGGTCGGGCGACCTCGTCGGGCCGCTGGAGGGCGCTCCGTTGTCGGAACTCGTCGCCGCCATCGAGGACGGCAACGCGTTCGTCCAGGTCCACACCGAGGGGAACCCGGCGGGCGAGATACGCGGCCAGCTCGCCGGCGTCGAGCGCTCGACCGTCCAGTTCCGCAATAGCGTGGAGGTCACCGCCGACGACGGGTTCGGGCTCCAGCGGTCGGTCCAGTTGCAGGTCAACGAGCAGTCCTGAGCTCAGCGCTCCCGGCGCAGGCGCTCGCGAACCTCCTCGCGGTCGACCGTCCCGGAGGCGGTCCGGGGGAGTTCGCCGACGGTCGCCAGCAGCCGCGGGTGTTTGTAGCCCGCGAGTCGGCCCTCGCAGTGCTCGCGGAGGTCGGCGAGCGAGAGGTCGCCGCCGTCTCCGCGGGGGACGACGAGCGCCGCGACGCGCTCGCCCCACTCCTCGTCCGCGACGCCGACCACGGCGGCCTCCCGGACGCGCGGGTGGTCGCGCAGCACGTCGACCACCTCGCCGGGGTCGACGTTCTCGCCGCCGGTGACGATGCGGTCCGAGCGACGGTTGAGCACCCAGACCCGGCCCGCCTCGTCGCGGTAGCCGACGTCGCCGGTGCGGAGGCCGTGCTCGCCGAACGCCGCCGCGGTCGCGTCGGGGTTCCCGTAGTAGCCCGCCATCACCGTCGGCCCCGAGACGACGAGTTCGCCGGCCTCGCCGGTCGGCAGGGGGTCGCCGTCCCCGTCGACGACCGTCACGTCGGTCCACAGCAACGGTCGTCCGACCGTGCCGACGTGGTCGAACGCCTCGCCGGGACGCGCGGTGGCAACCTGGGAGGCCGTCTCGGTCATGCCGTACGTCGGGCAGACCGGGACGTCCCGGCGCGCACACTCCGCGACGAGGTCGTCGCGGGCCGGCGCGCCGCCGAGGAGGACGAACCGGAGCGAGTCGGGGAGGTCGCCCCGGTCGAGCAGTCGCCGGAGCATCGTCGGAACGAGCGAGACGCCGGTCGCGTCGCGCTCCCGCAGCGCCGCCAGGGTCGCGTCGGGGTCGAACCCCTCCTGGAGGACGACCGCGGTGCCGTACAGCGTCGAGCGCAGGACCGGCGCGAGCCCGCCCATGTGGTACGTCGAGAGGCAGAGATGCCAGCGGTCGTCCGGGAGCACGCCGAGCCGAAAGGCCGAGGCGGTGGCGCTCGCCAGCAGGTTCCCCGTCGTGAGCGCCACCGCCTTCGGGTCGCCGGTCGTGCCCGACGTGAAGAGAATCACCTGTCGGTCCGACCGCTCCCACGTCGCCGGCTCGAACGCCGCCGGTTCGCGCGCTCCGAGCGCGGGACTCTCCGCGTCACCGTCCACCGAGACGACCGGCACCTCGCCGGCGACCGCGCGCGCGTCGGCGTCCGTCGCCGCCTCCGAGACGAGCGCCGCGAGGTCCGCGACGCCGACCTGTCTCCGGAGTTCCGGTCGGGCGAGCCGGACGTTGAGCGGGACGAGCACGCAGCCGAGTCGCATCGCGGCGTGGACCAGGCGAACCGCGGCCGGCCGCGTCTCCATCAGCGCGCCGAGGTGGTCGCCGGGGCGGAGACCGAGCGCGGCCAACTGCCCGGCGGTCTCCTCGACCGCCGCGTCGAGGTCGGCGTAGGTCCACTCCGTCCCGTCCGCCGCCTCCACGAGCGCCGTCGCGTCCGGCGAGACCGCCGCCCGGTCGGCCAGCCAGTCGTTCATCGCGCCCCCCACGTGTCGGCGACGCCGACGCCGGCGGCCTGCGGGACGCCTATCGCGCCGTCGACGACGCGGGCGCGGTCCGGCCCCAGGTCACGTGCGAGCAGCGCCCCGGTCGCCAGCCCGCAGGCCGGTAGGTCGGGGAGCGCGGCCGCGACGTGGATGGCCGCGGTCCGCGCGACGACGGCGTCCACGGTGGTCGTGACGATAGCCGCGACGCCGCGCTCGCGGGCCCACCGGGCGACCTCGACGGCGCGGTCCGGGCCGCCGAGCGCCATCGGCTTGCAGACCAGCGCGTCCGCGGCACCCGCGTCGAGCACCTCGCTCGCCGCGCGACCGGCCAGCGACTCGTCGGCCGCGACGCCGACGGCGAAGTCGTCACGGAGGTCGGCGAGGCCGGCGAGGTCCCCGGCCGGGAGCGGTTGCTCGACGTAGGCGACGCCGACGGCGTCGAGTTCCTCGAACGCTCGTCGGGCCTGCTCGCGCGACCACGCGCCGTTGGCGTCGGCGCGCAGTTCCACGTCGGGGCCGACCGCGTCCCGGACCGCCCGCACGCGGTCGCAGTCCTCGGCGACCGGGCGCGCGCCGACCTTCACCTTCACCGCCTCGAACCCCGCGTCCGCCGCGTCCGTCGCGGCCGCGACCGTCTCGTCCTGCGGGGCGTCCCCGACCGTGGCGTTGACGGGCACCGATTCGACGCGTTCGGGCGCGTCGGAACCGGCGAGCCACCGGTAGAGCGGGCGTCCCTCGCGGCTCGCCCGCAGGTCCGCGAGCGCGAGCGCGACGCCGTGGCGGGCGGCCGGGCGGTCGTCGAGTTCGAGTTCGTCGAGCGCCTCCTCGCCGTCGAGGCCGGCGATCGCGTCCCGACACTCCGCCAGCGTCTCGGTCCAGCCCGGCAGCGGCGTCGCCTCGCCGAGACCCACGTCGCCGTCGTCCTCGACGCGCAGGAGGACCCCGTCCCGGCGCTCGACGGAGCCGCGAGCGGTGGCCAGCGGCGATTCGAGCGGGAGCGAGAACTCGCGGGTCTCGACGTTCATGCTACCATCCCGAGCGCGAACAGGGCGGAGTGGGCCGCCAGCAGTTTGCCGGTCCGCTCCAGCGCCGGGTTGAGCGCGTCGCCGGACGTCTCGGTCAGCACCGTCCGCGAGACGAGCGCGGCGTAGGGGAGCGTGACGAGCGGCAGGAGGACGGCCGGACTGAACGCGTCGGTCGTCCAGAGGAAGACCGGGACGAGGTACGACAGCGCGAGCAGGGCCACGAACTCCGCGCAGCTGGCCTGCCGGCCGACGAGGACCGCGAGCGTCTTCTTGCCCGCCTCGCGGTCCGTCTCGATGTCCCGGACGTTGTTGACGACGAGGATGTTCGTCGAGACGGCCGCGACGGGGAGCGACGCGAGGAACGCGGTCCAGGTGACGGTGCCGTCGGGAATCCCGATTGGGACGCCGGCGACGAACGAGGCGGCCTGCACGTAGAAGGTGCCCATCACCGCGACGACGCCGAAGAAGACGAACACGAAGAGGTCGCCGAGGCCGTGCGAGCCGAGGGGGTAGGGACCGCCGGCGTACGCGACGCCCGACGCCACGCTGGCGAGGCCGACGACGAGGATGGGGAGGCCGCCGACCGCGACGAGGTAGACGCCGACGACGACGGCGGCGGCGAACGTCGCGTACATCGCCCGCCTGACCTCGTTCGCGGGGATGAGGCCGGACTGGGTGACGCGGGTGAACCCCTCGCGTTCGTCGGTGTCGACGCCCTTCACCGCGTCGTAGTAGTCGTTGGCGAAGTTCGTTCCGATCTGGATGAGCGCCGCCCCGAGGAACGCGGCCAGCGCCGGCAGGGGCGCGAACACGCCCTCGTGGACCGCCAGGCCGGCGCCGACGACGACGGGGGCCGCGGCCGCGGGGAGCGTGTGCGGCCGGGCCGCCATCAGCCACGCCTCGCGCCGGGAGACCTCTGTCGCCGTTTCGGTCATTACCGTGACCTTTCGCCGAGAGCGTCATAGCGTCTACGATTTCGGAAGCTGCGACGGAACGTACGAGACGCGAACGCCAGCGGCGCGAACCGGGAGGAGCGACCCGGACGCCGTCAGTCGTCGAGGTCGGGGTCGGTGTCGACGAAGCGGTCGATGCGCTCGGGGGCGCGCCAGTCGGTCGTCAGCTCCAGCAACTGCACGACGATGCGGCCCGTCGCGCCCCAGACGGTGTAGCCGTCGACGTGGAAGAAGTGGATGACTATCTCGCCGTAGTTCGGGTGGTCGCGGTGCTCGGTTTCGTAGTTGTCGGCGTCGAGGAGCGCGGAGACGGGGAGGACGGCTATCTCGGCGACCTCGCGCTCGTCGGGGTCGTACCGTCTGTCGGGAATCTTGGCGACGAACGGCGTGACGGCGTAGTTCGTGACGGTCCGGATGTCGTCCAGTCGGCCGACGCCCTCGACCTCCTCCGGGCGGAGACCGATCTCCTCGCGGGCCTCGCGGAGCGCCGTCTCCCAGAGGGTGGCGTCCCCCGGCTCCCTGCCGCCTCCGGGGAAGCTCATCTGGCCGGGGTGTTCGCCCAGGTGGTCGGCCCGCTTCGTGAAGAGGAGACCGGGTTCGCCCTCGCGGACGACCACCGGAACGAGCACCGCGGCGTCGCGGTCCTCGTCCGTGACCGGCCGCGGAACGCTGTCGGTCACCCGACCCAGGTCCATACGGGTCAGTTGCCTCGCGCGTTCTTAACTCGCCCGCTTCAGTCGAGGACCGGGTCCAGTCGCTCGCGCACCTCGTCGGTCTCGACCGGCCCCCAGGCTTCGAGGTCGTAGCTCACGTCCAGCAGGTACCCGGCGCGCTCCTCGTCGCCCGCCTCGGCAACCGTCTCGGCCTCCTCGCGCAGTCGGGTTCGCGTACGCTCGGCGAGCGCCGTCCGGTCGACGCCGCGGTCGGGGACGTCCATGATGTGCGGCAGGTCCTCGCCGTTCTCCGGAACGGCCGGGAACGCCACCGGACCGGACGCGAGCACCGACTCGCCGTCGTAGTTTCCCTCGACGAGGTAGTAGTCGTCGACCGCGTCCGCGATGACCGACTCGAACGCCGACTCGTCGACCTCCTTGCCCTGCTTGAACGCGAGTTCGGCGAGCGCCCGGGCGAGTTCCGCCCGCGTCAGCGCCCCGAACAGGTCCACGACCCCCGCGAGTTCGTCCTTGGTTCGGCTCACTACCGGAACGGGTCGGGCGACCGACATCAGTGTTTGCGTTCCAGCGAACGCGACGGCTACGGCCAGTCGTCGCGCTGGTCCTCTTCGACCGCGCGGTCGTCGTCCTCGACCTCCGCGGCGAGGGTCCACTCGGCGGCCTCGGCGGCCTGCTCGACGGGGAGGTACTCCCAGTCCTCCTCGTCGGCGAGGTCGCGGTCTTCGTCGGCGGTCCCGACGAACACGTGCCGGTCGGTGTCGAACTGCTCTCTGACGCTCGCCAGACTCTCGGCGCGGCCTTTCGGTCCGGAGAAGAAGTCCTGGCGGATGCGGTTCTTCCGCGTGAAGTTCGTCACGACGTAGGTCGGCTTGTCCGAGATAACGCCGACGTAGCGACTCCAACGCCGGGCGTCGTCGAAGACTTCGCCGGGACTCGCCAGCGCTTTCAGCGCCTCCAGTTCGAAGGCCAGCGTCATCTCGCCGCTGCCGTTCATACTGGTATCTCCTTTCCTGTCGGAGAAAACGGCTTCGGTCTGGGCGACGAGCGAAGGGGGCCGGATGGCGTCGGCCGGGACGGCGGCTGATCGGGCGGGGGACTATCGAACGTCGACGCGGTAGTACTCCGTGAACACGACGACGCCGTCGCCGACCTCGTCGGCGACCGACTCGGCGACGGGAACGAGCGCCTCCTCGCCGTCGAGGTCGGCGAGCACCTGCTGGGTGCGCTCGTGGAGTTCGTCGAAGTGACGCACGCGGGCGTCCGGCGGCACCGTGTCGATTCGGCTGACAGCGACGGCCCGGCGTTTTGCGGCCGCGGTCGGTGCCTCGCTACTCGTGGTGTTCGTGGCCATTGATGTATGTTACCAAATAACATTATTCATCTTAAACCTTGTGGTAAAACTGTCCGCGGGCAGGAGGAAGACCGTTAGAAGAGGAAGCGCCGTCAGGTAACGACTACGCGATAGTAGTCGGTGTATTTGACGAACTCGCCGTCGGTGAACTGGAGCGCTGTCTCGTCGTCGACGTGGCGTTCACCGCCGTCGACGACCGTGGCGAACTGTCGTTGCGCACACCACCCTAGTTCGTCGTAGTCCCGGACGGTCGCGCCGTCCGGAATCGTCTGAGCAGGTTCGACCGTTATTTTCGGTTGCAAGGACACCACAGACCGTATTGGTCTTTGGTAGCATGTGCCATGGGAGAACTTAAACTTTGCTTTCACGACAGATTTGAGGACCGGTCCGCCGACCGAGAACGGACCACCGAGAACGAGGAGGTCGACTACTGTTCCTGCGGGAGAGCGAGTTTGTCGGGGTCGAACTCCTTCTCCAGAAGGACGTCCTTCTGGTCCGAAACTTCGGCTTCCCGTCGGATGAGGTCCTTGTAGTTACCCTGGGGAGCGATGTCGCCGATGAGGACGCCGCCGACGAGTTTGCCGTCCTTGAACGCGAGCCGACGCCACTCCGTGTCGCTGTACTTGCGCTCGCACTCGTCGTCGCCTAACGTCGGGAAACCGAAGCTGAGGAACGGGAAGTCGAAGTGCGTGATGGAGTACGACGACACCCAGCGGAACTCCTTCGTCTCGTCGTCGGAAACCATGTTCTGGGCGGCGACTACGCCCTGCTCTTTCGCGCTCCCCCACGAACCGTTCTGGGCGTACTCGTCGAGGATGACGTCGTAGTAGCGCGTGATGTCGCCCGCCGCGTAGATGTCCTCGGTGCTCGTCTGCATGTACTGGTCAACGACGATGCCGTTGTCCATCTCCAGGTCCGCACCCTGGAGGAACTCCGTGTTGAAGTTCAGGCCGATGGCGACGCCGACGAACTCGCTGTCGTAGGTCTCGCCGTTGGCGTCCACGGTCGAGACGACGTGGCCGTCGTCGTCCGTCTCGAAGCGGTCGACGCCGCTCTCGAAGACCGTCTCGACGCCCTTCTCTTCGAGGGCGTCGTGGATGATCTCCGCCCCGTCGAGGCTGAGTCCGTAGCGCCACCAGCGATTACCGCGCATGATGTACTTGGCGTCGACCTCCTGTGCGGCACAGACGGCCGCGAGGTCGATTCCAAGCAGGCCCGCCCCCACGACGACGCCGGATTCGGCGTCCTCGGCGTTCTCGGCGATGCGCCGGGCGTCCTGGAACGTCCAGAAGTGATGGACTCCGTCGGCGTCGCTGTTGTCCACCGGGAGCTGGGTCGGCGTCCCGCCCGTCGCGACGAGCAGCTTGTCGTACTCGTAGGTGCCGCTCTCGTGGGTGTGAATCTCGTGTGCGTCCGCGTCGATGTCGGTGACGAACGTGTTCAGGTCGAGGTCGATGTCGCGTTCGTCGTACCACTCCTCGTCGTGGATGGAAATCGGAGCTTCCGGGAGCTTCCCCTTCGCGAACTCCTTAATCAGGATGCGATTGTAGAGGGCTTCCCCCTCGTCGGTGATGACTGTGACGTCGGCATCCGGCTCCTCCTCGCGGATGGTCTCGGCTGCGGAACTCCCCGCGATGCCATCGCCGATTATCACGTACGACTCGGTCATGTGAACGAATTTCTCCTTCGGGGTTAAAGTGGGTTGCTATCTACGGAGAGCCACCGGTTCGACCCGGGGGAGAGAACGGCCGACGCACACGCCTGCGGCGTCTGGGCCGTCGAGGACCACTGCGTGTTCGTCTTGCGCCGTCACCGTCGCGATTGTCGACGGCGGCCTGCCGCCAATCCGTCCGACGGGGCCCTCCGCTGTCTCCCGGCTGACATCCGCCCACCCGGATTCGGCGAACTGCCTCGAACGCCCCACAGGGTCGAGCGGGCGGCGGTCGCCGGGCAGGACGCGAGTAACATTAATCTGTACGGGGTTCCAGTGACAGAACGATGAGGGTTGTTCCGGGCCGGCCGGCAGCGGTCGCCGACGCGGAGGCGATTCGATGAGCGACGACGACTGGTTCGAGTCGGCGCTCGACGAGACGGACGGCGAGGACGCCGACCGGAGCGTCGAAGGCGACGACCGCGAGGAGCGAGAGGTGGACGACGGGGCCGACGCGAACGACGAAGAGCGGGCCGACGAAGGCGGCGACTCGCTGTTCGACGACGATTTCGGCACCGCGTTCAGCAACGCTCCCGGTACCGGCGGCGAGAACTTCGGCGGCGGCGAGGACTTCGGCGGCGAGTTCGAGGGCGGTTTCGGTGCCGGCGGCGGTTTCGGCGAGAGCGGTGGCGAGTTCGACGACGAGGAGTTCGAGTCGTCCATCCCGCGCGTCGACGTCGGCATCGAGGGTCTCGACGGGATGATACAGGGCGGCATCCCCGAGCGAACGCTGATGGTCGCCATCGGCGACGCCGGGACCGGGAAGACCACCTTCGGCCTCCAGTTCCTCGAAGAGGCGCTCTCGCGGGGCGAGAAGGCCGTCTACATAACCCTGGAGGAGAGCCACGAGCGCATCGTCAACAGCGCGACCGAGAAGGGGTGGCCGTTCGACGAGTACGTCGCCGAGGACCGCCTCGCCGTCCTCGACCTGGACCCCATCGACATGGCGAACTCCCTGACTAGCATCCGGAGCGAACTCCCCGGCCTCGTCCGGGAGTTCGGCGCGACCCGACTCGTCCTCGACTCCGTCTCGCTGCTGGAGATGATGTACGAGGACCGGGCGACCCGGCGCAACGAGATATACGACTTCACGAAGAGTCTCAAGCAGGCCGGCGTGACGACGATGCTCACCAGCGAGGCCAGCGAGGACAGCGCCTACGCCTCCCGGCACGGCATCATCGAGTACCTCACCGACGCCGTGTTCGTCCTCCGGTACGTCCGCGGTAGCGACGACTTCCGCGAGACGCGACTCGCCATCGAGATACAGAAGATTCGGGACGCCAACCACTCCCGCGAGATAAAACCCTACGACATCACGAACGAGGGCATCAGCGTCTACCAGCAGGCGAATCTCTTCTGAACCACCGTTCCGCGGCCGCTCGTCTCCTTCGGTTCCGGCACCGGGGTCGACGACACGGTTTCCACCCCGGAATCGGACACCCGTGGATCGCCGCGTTCCCGGTGCAAACTCATCGACAGGGGTTTCCTAACGGGGAAAGCAGTAGTTACGCCGTTCCAGGACCGGATCGAAACTGACCGGTTCGTTCGAGCAGACTCCGTCGCGGGAACTGGACGCCTTCGGGTCGTACGACCGATTCACCTGCGGCGAACCCCTCGACGAGGTGATCGAGTGCTCGTCGTCCGACCCGTACGAACGCCACTGGAAGAGTACCCCCATCCCCACGCGATACCGTTACGCCCCTCCTGCGCTTGGGCGGGAACGCGGAGTCCCGGAACCGCACGTTCGTCCGATAGCCGCACCGAAGTCCCGGTAGTCGTGGCCCGAGCGTTCTGCTGCGTACGTCCTCTCGATCGCCAGCGTCGACGAACGTACCCTCTCGACCGGCCCGTTGCTTCCGGCGGAACGGGGTCGCCGTCGCGGGCTACCCTTCGACCGCTTCGTCGAGGATGGCGAGAGGAGTTACCGAACCGTTACGAAGCCTCGTGTCTTCTCAACGACCGCTTTGAGAAATCGTCTACGCACGGTAACGTGCCCAACTCGGTCGATTTCGGCGCTAAATGATGCCCTACTGGTTTGTACAATCGCGTGAATCTTATTGACCAAGAACGTCCCAGCGGTCACGGTACTGCATGACTGCGCACGCACCTCCTCTCTCCCTCTGGAGATCGACCGACACCCGTCGCAGATATACGCTCCCGGAATCGGCTCCGTACCAGTGTCTCCCTCCCTTACTGAACCAGTCACTGAACGTAGCGAAATCGACGTCCGCACTCCGTACGTGCTCTTCGAACTCGCGGCAGTCCGTATCGGCGAGTAGCCCGGGCGTCTCGGCGACGGTGAGAGAAAACGACTGGCGATGCGTGCCGTCCCTGCGCGGCCGCTCCCGTTACTGGCACGCAGGTTACGATTCCAGCCACGAACCATAATGGCGGGGGACAGTAGTTTCACCGACCGTCCCACGGACGAGCGCGAACAGTCCCGCCTGGAGCAGGCCGCCTCGTCTATCGCCGCCGCCCTCACGAGAGACCGGGTCTGGCTCGGAATCGCGCTGGTCGTCGCGGCCGTCGTCGTCGGTGTGTACTACCGGTCCCATCCGTACCCCGCGTACGGGGCCGGTCTGTACCTCTCCATCGCCGAGGAGATTCTCGCTCACGGTTATCGGCCTCCGATGCGAATCTCCGGCTACACCGCGGAGGGCGTCCCGTTCGTCTATCCGCCGGTAGGATTCTACGTCACCGCAGTACTGCTCGATCTGGGCGTCGACCCGATGACGCTCACTCGCTTCCTTCCCGGCGTCGTCTCCACCGTCGCCGTGATTCCGTTCTACTACCTGGCCCGCGAGATACTCGGGTCGACACCCCGGGCCGGCGTGACGGCCAGCATCTTTGCGGCGACGCCGGTCGTGTTGCAGTGGCATATCTCGGCGGGCGGTATCGTGCGCTCGCCGGCGTTCCTGTTCACGCTGACCGGACTCTACTGCGGGATACGGCTGTTCCGAGGCAACCACCGTCGTTGGCTCGCGCCAGCGGCGGTCCTCTTCGGACTCACGCTCCTGACGCATCCGACGTACACCGTCTTCTTCGGGGCGAGCTACGTGCTCGTGTGGCTGTTCTACGACCGTTCGTCGACCGGGTTGGTCGCGGGGGCCGCAGTGGCTGCCGGTGGCCTCGTGATCGCATCGCCGTGGATAGCGTACACGGTCTCGACGCACGCCCTGGAGATATTCGCGGGGGCGGCGGGCACCCACGGCGGACTCGTTCAAACTCGCTCGCCCTTCCGCGTCCTCTCCGAACTGGGGCGGCCGATCGCCGCCGGCCGCACCATGTCGCTCTGGTACCTCCTGACCCTCCTCGGCGGCGGCTACCTGATCGCTCGGCGGCGGTTCTTCATTCCGGCCTGGTTCCTGGTCTCGATAGTGCTTCTCCACGAACGCAGGTTCGCGTTCGTCCCAGGAACGATGGCCATCGGCGCGTTGATGACCGCGCCTCGCCACCTCGGAGCCGACGAGACGTACCAGTACGCCACCCGGTGGTTGTTGCGGGGCGTGACCGCCGGACTGGTGGTGCTGTTGGTCACGATGGGCGGTTTGTACGCGGTCGGCACGCCGCTGCACGGCGGCACGTCGCAGCCGTCGTTCGTCGACGAGGAGGACGCCACCGCGATGGAGTGGGTCGACGAAGAGCTGCCGGCGGACGCCGACTTCGTCGTCGCCGGCGACGCTGCCGAGTGGTTCCCGTATCTCTCCGACCGGACGATCCTCGTGGGGCCGTGGGGCGTCGAGTGGAACTCGCCCGCGGCGTATCGACACCACCTGCGGACGTACCGTCGTCTCTCGCACTGCCACGCCGAGACGTGTCTCTCGAAACAGCTACGTCGAGCCGACGTTCGGCCGGACTACGTGTACGTCCCGAAGGGCACCTACACCGTTCGGGGCATCGAGACGCAGCAACGTCCGCGGATGCGCCGCTCGCTCGTCCGCTCGGACGACTACCGGCTCGTCTACGAGAACCGGGGCGTTATGATATTCCGGGTGCGGTGATGGCCCCGACCGGACGACGGCGCTTCTAGCGGACGACGGTCACGGGCACGGGCGACCGCCGGACGACGGTCTCCGCGACGCTGCCGAGCAGGATGCGCGAGACGCCCGACCGACCGTGGCTCCCCATGACGATCTGGTCGAAGTCGTTCTCGTCGGCGAACTCGACGATGACCTGCGAGGGACGACCGAGTTCGGTCGCCGTCGACAGCGTCGCGTCGTGCTCGTCGGCCAGTTCCTGGGCCTCCTCGAACAGTCGTTCGGCGTTCTCCTTGGAGTCCTCGTACCACTCCTCGGAGTAGCCCGGCATCCCGACCGTCGAACTGTACCCCACGTCGATGGGGTCGATGACGTTCAGGACCTCGATGTCGGCGTCCTCGAACTCGGTCAGCGCGTGTTCGAGCGCCTTCGTCGACTGCCGGGAACCGTCGATCGGAACGAGTACGCGCTTGGTCATGGTCGACACTACCATCTCTCGATATATCGAAGCATCGGTCTCGCCGGCGCGTCGACCGGGGACGGCGGTCGGTCAGTCCCGACCGTGGCGGGTGACGCACTTCGAGAGGCCGACGAGTTCGACCGGCTCGGAGTTGTCCGGCGAGTAGACGACCATCTGTCCCTTCTCCATGTACGGGACCTTCCGTTCGAGATTCGCCGGGATGTTGACACTCTTGATGGCGTCCTCGTCGCCGAGGTTGAGGACCACGGTCGTGTTAATCTGCTTGAACACCGGTTCGGCGACGTCCTGGGGGTCCTGCGTGACGAGGAAGAGGCCGAGACGCTCCTTGCGACCCTGCTTCGCCGCCTCCGTGAACTTCCCGACGACCTTCCGGGCCTGGACGCTGTCGGCGTCCGAGAGGAAGTTGTGCGCCTCGTCCATCCCGACGACGAGCGGCGTCTCCTTGATGCGGTCGAACCGCGGCGCGTTCGACAGCTTCTCGTCGATGAGGAGACTCGACACCGCGAGCACTATCATCTCCGTCGCCCGCGTGCTGTTGACGTGGTACGTCGGGACGACGGTCAGCCCGCCGGGACGGACGAACTGCTTGACGAGGTCGGTCAGCGGGCGGGCGTCCTGGTCGAAGACGTTCTGGAACGTGGGGTTGACCGCGCGTCGTTTCACCGCGTTGAAGGTGGCCTCGTGGACGCGTCCGTTCTCGTCGAGTTCCTCGCGGAGCGCCGGGTCGTCGAGGAAGTCCCTGAACTGGCGGTACGTCCCCGACGACCCGTGCCGGTCGAAGAACCGCCCCAGGAGGAGCTGGAGCGCGTTGTACTGGTTGTCGTTCAGGCTGGCGCCCGCGATGAGCCACGGGTTCGACCGCACCATCGAGAACGGGACGGTGAACTCCACCTGCTCGGCGCGGTGGTGGTCGGCCGCGTAGGTGACGCCGTCGACCTTCGGAACGAACGCGGTCGTGTCCTCGTGACCGCCGTGGGCGACGTTCTCGCGCTCCCAGGCCCGCTCGTCGTCGCGCGTGACCTCGGGGTTGTCGTCGTGCATCTGGGCGTACTCGTCCTGCGGGTCGAACTGCACGACCGCCATCCGGCGCTCGCGGTCGCCGCCGCTCTCGACGGGGTACGTACGCTCGTCGGCGAGGTACTGGCGGAGGACGTTCTTCGTACCGTGGGTCTTGCCGGAGCCAGTTCCGCCCGCGACGAGCGTGTGCCGGAAGACGAGCGGGTCGCCCTCGCTGTAGTCGTCCTTGACGCGGTAGTCGATGGTCGGCGGCTCCGCGGCGGTGCGGACCTTCTCGCCGCCGACCGCGAGGTGGCCGAGGAAGACCCCGTCGGTCGGTATCTTCAGCCCGGTCTTGATGTCGGCCTTGTCGTCGGCCTGCCGCACCGTCGTCTCGGGCTTCGGCACGCGGTCGGTCATCCGGCGCTTGAGTTCGCCGTCGTCCTCGTACAGCACCGCGACGGGGTCGAGCGACGCCACGAACTTGTAGTCGGTCTCCTCGACGTCGTCCCGGCGCATCGCCCGCCGGGCGTGAATCTCGGTGGCGTCGTCGCTGCGGTACTCCTGGGCGTACTCCAGCGCGGTGACGCGGCAGAACAGCTTCTCGTCGTCGGGGTACGGCACGAGCAGGTACTTGCCGACCCGGACGTCGCCGCGGTTCGGGGCGGTCACGTACGCCCGGAGGCAGTCGTCGTCGTCGGCCTCGCCGATGGACAACCCCTCCGAGACCGCGAGGTGACCGATACCCCGGTCGCGACCCGTCGGGTCGGTGTCCATCCGCTCGAACGACCGGCGTTCGCTTCCGTCGTCCGTGCTGCCGTCGTCCGCACTGGCGTCAGCGCGGGCGTCGTCCGCGTCGTCGCCCCCGTAGTTGGCGAAGTCGTCGAGGTCGCTCACGCTCCGCTCATCTCGGTCACACGTCAAACGCTTTTCGCACGCGCACGGTCGCACGGCGGACGCTGTTCTCGCGCTCGTTACGGAGTCGATAGAACGGACGGCACGGGTGTCGGTTCGGCCCGGAAGACGGACTTTCGTGGTGGGCGTGGTTGACACACCTGGCGAGAGGCCAGCACGCCACCAGAGCCCACGGCACCGCCGGACCGACCACGACAGCAGGACGGCGCACGGCGGGACGACGGCGAAAGCGCGCCGACGCCCCGTGTCCTTCTGCTGCCATCGGGAAACAATTCCAGCGACGTACTAAATCTAACGGCCATAGAATCTGACAATAATCAGCAAGGTTCGGGACGAGCCGGCGGTCGGGGCAGCCGATTGCGCCCGAACGAAAGCGACACAGCGACGAGCGAAGCTGTTTTAGGGCACCCAATCGTATTGAATCGTAGATGGTTGAGCCCGGCAACGTCGATGAAAATAAGCGCGCGACGCTCAGACGCTTCGCGGCGCTCGGCGCGGCAGCGCCGCTGACGAAACTCGCCGACCGCGACAGCGAGCGCAGCGACGTACCCGACGCCATCGCGGGCTACGTCGCCACGACGCCGGGTGCCCACTTCTCGAAGGTGCGCGACGACCTGCAACTCGGCACCGGCGAGACCCAGCACCACCTCCGCCGACTGGTCGAGACCGGCGTCGTCGAGAGCCACCGGGACGGCGACTACCGGCGCTTTTTCCCCGCCGACCAGTTCTCGGCGTTCGAGCAGGTGGCGCTCTCGTACCTCCGCCGGGACACCCCGCGCGGGATGATAGTCGAGTTGCTGCGCGACCCGTCGGCGACGGGCGGCGACCTCGCCGACGCGCTGGACGTCTCGCGGGCGACGGTGAGCAAGCACGCCGCCGACCTGGAGGAGATGGGACTGCTCTCCCGGGAGGGCGGCTACGCCGTCGAGCGCCCGGAGACCCTCATCACGCTGCTCGTCCGCTACGCCGACTCCTTCGACGCGAACGCGGAGACGTTCGCCACCGAGGCGGCCGGCCTCATCTCCTTCGACCCCTGAACCGGCGGGCGTCTCGCGCTCGCGACGAACGTCGCGTTCGCCGACGCTCCGTGCGCTCTCCCGTCGAACCGGGATACACTGATGGTCGTTCGGGGCCACGTCGAAACGATGACCGACCTCCAGGTGAACCCCGAAACGCGGTCGTATCGCTACTACCGGAACGCGGTCGAGCGTCACTGGGACCCGCACGACGTCGACCTGGACGACGACGGAGCCGAACTCGCCGAGTTCGACCGGGAGACGTTCGACGCCTTCCGCCGCACCGTCGCCCGGTTCGGGGCGGGGGAGGAGTCGGTGACGGAGGACCTCGCGCCGCTCTCGGTCGTGCTGGACGACCTGGAAGACGAGATGTTCGTGACCACACAGCTGTACGAGGAGTCCAAGCACACGGACTTCTTCGACCGTTACTGGCGCGAGGTCGTCCGGCCCGAGGAGGAGCGCCGGGGACTGGCCCCGTCCTCGCCCGCGGACGACCGCTGGTTCAACGACGAGTACGACGAACTGTTCGAGCGCAACGCGGCGGCGATGACCGCCCTGCTGGACGACGACGCGCCGGAGCGTCGGGCGACGGCGTACTGCCACTACCACCTCACCATCGAAGGGGTTCTGGCCCAGACGGGGTACTACGGGCTGACGCGAGCCTACGACGCGGACACCCATCCCGAGCTTCCCCACCTCCCGGGTCTCGTCGCCGGGCTGACGAAGATCAGGGGCGACGAGGGCCGCCACGTGGGGTTCGGGATGGCGAAACTGCGGGAACTCGTCGAGAGCGGCCGGGTGGACGCGGCGCACCTGCACGACACCGTCGGGGAACTGCTCCCGCTCGTCCGGGCGAGCATCCCCGAGCGCGACGCGGAGGGGCCGGGACCGTCGCCCGACGAACTGGTCGCCTACGCCGGCGAGAAACACGCCCAGCGGATGGAACAGATAACGGCGGCGAACGCGGAGATTCCGGACGTGGACGCGTTGACGAGCGTCGAGTAGCGCCCTAGACGACCTTCCACGTCGTCGAGGAGGAGTAGCCCCACTTCTCGACGTCGACGTCGAAGTCGCCCTCGGCGATGGCGGTCATGTTCGCCCCGACCTCCTTGGCGGTGAGGCCGAGGTCCTCGCCGATGAGCCGGGACTTGAAGTACGTCCGGGTGTCGCCGTTCTCGCGGAGATACTGGAGGATGCGCTGCTGTTTGTCGGTGAGGGTGGTCGCGGACGCGGACGCGGTGGTGGTCGTACTCATATCTACGTAGAGAGGAGATGTAGCCTTAGTGGATTTGGTACGCGCAGTTAACTCTCCGCCGTCGTGCGTTTTCTGGCCAATCGAGCGTGAATAGAACCGCCGCGGCGGTCGCCGTTGGTACGGTGAGTAAAACGGTACATCGGGGTCTTCCGGGCAGTCGACTCCGGTCGTCCGCGTCCTGACGGGACCGTCGAGCGCTCGGCGGTCGCGCGCGGAGGTCGGTCGAGCGACGGTCGTCTAGATTCGCCCCGGTCGGTCGCGGTCGTCTCGCACCGCTTCGACCGCGAGCCCGTTCGCGCGAATCGGAAACCGGTTTACGCGGGGGAGACCTCGACACCGACATGGACGTACTCGACGCAGCCAGACGGGTCGTCGCCGAGGGCCCGGTCTGTGACCCCTGTCTCGGCCGGCCGTTCGCCGACCGGAGCTTCGGCCTGACGAACCGCGACCGGGGGCACGCCCTCCGGGTCGCGGTGGCGCTCGACGACGACGAGGACTTCGAGGAGCCGGACGAGCAGTGCTGGGTCTGCGAGGGCCAGACCGACCGGTTCGACGAGTGGGCAGAGACCGTCGCCGAGCAACTGGCGGACGTCGACTTCGAGACGTATCAGGTCGGGACTCGCGTCCCACCGCTCGTCGAGGAGAACGAGCGACTGCTCCGCGAGGCGGCCGACCTCCCCGAGGACGCGGGCGAGCCGTTCAAGTCGGAGTTCAATCGCGAGGTCGGCAAGCGCGTCGGCCGACTCACCGACACGGAGGTCGACTTCGAGCGACCCGACGTGCTCGCGCTGCTCGACCTGGAGGCGGCCAGCCGGGAGGGCGACCTCTCTTCGCACGCCGTCGACGTGCAGGTCAACCCGGCGTTCGTCTACGGCCGCTACCGCAAGTTGGAGCGCGACATCCCGCAGACGGAGTGGCCCTGCCGGGAGTGCGGCGGGACGGGCAAACAGCTGGCCGAGGGAGGCGGCGAGGAGCCCTGCGACCACTGCGGCGGCTCGGGCTACATGTACGACGAGAGCGTCGAACAGCTGACGACGCCGCCCATCCGCGAGGCGATGGACGGCGACGAGGCGGTCTTCCACGGGGCGGGACGCGAGGACGTGGACGCCCTGATGCTGGGGACGGGGCGACCGTTCGTCGTCGAGGTCAAGCGCCCCCGCAGTCGAACGCCCGACGCGGACGAACTCCAGCGGGAGATAAACGAGTTCGCGGACGGCAAGGCCGAAGTCGAGGACCTCGCGCTCGCCACCCACGAGATGGTCGAGCGCGTGAAGGAACTCGACGCGAGCAAGACCTACCGGATGGACGTCGAGTTCGACGCGCCCGTCTCGGAGTCGGACCTGGCGGACGCCGTCGCGGAACTCGACGGGACGACGGTCGAGCAGTACACGCCGAACCGCGTCGACCACCGCCGCGCCGCCCGGACCCGCGAGCGAACCGTGTACGAGATAGATGGCCACCTGGAGGGCGAGCGCCACGCCGAACTGGAGGTCCACGGCGAGGGCGGCCTGTACGTGAAGGAACTCGTCAGCGGCGACGACGGACGGACAGAACCGAGCCTCGCCGGACTGCTCGGCGTCGGCGCGGAGGTGACGGCGCTCGACGTGGTCGCCGTCGAGGGCGAGGACGAACCGTTCGACGACCCCGAGTACCTGCGGGAGTAGAGCGGAAGCCGGGACGTTGAAGGCCGTCGCGGCCCGAGGTTCGCACATGAAGATCCGCCAGAACGTCCGCCACTGGGCCTCGAAGAAGGCGCTGGAACTGCCGGTCGTCGGCGACGTGGTCAACGACAAACTCGTCGACATGCACACCGACATCTTCCTCGAACGCGCCGACGAGGACCACCGCGAGGAGCGTCGCGAGCACCTGGACGCCTTCTTCGACGCGACGATGGACACCTATCTCGCCGCGCTCCAGGAGGGCGCACCCGAGGCGGAAGCGCGGGAGATGACCCACGTCCAGGCGAACTTCGACTTCTACAACCACGGCTGGACGGAGATGATGGAGTTCCCCGGCGACGAACTCGACGAGCATTACGAGCGCTACGAGACCTTCTTCGAGCGCCACGGCATCACCATCGCCGACCCGCTCGGCGAGTTCGAACCGGCGGGCGGGGTCCCGGACGCGCCGTCGACGCCCGAGAAACTGGACGACCCCGAACACCCCTACGCCGAGGGCGGGTTCGCGGACGACGTGTACGTCGAGGGCGACGACGGCGAGCTCCGCGTCGGCGGGCAGGAGGAACCGGCGGACGTGAGCGTCGACAGCGCTCCGGGCGTCGACGAGGACGACGCGTAGGCTACCGCGAGCGTCGGGGTCCTCGCGCGCGACGGGCTACGCCGACCGCCGTCCGTGCGCGGCGAGGAGCGACCAGACGACGCCGACGACGAGTCCCCAGATGAGGACGAGGAGGACGGGCCAGACCACGATGGGCCCGGCGACGCTCACCGTTGTACCTCCGCCGGCGTGTCGGTCGCTATCCACCGCTCGCCGCGGTCGGGGTCGCGGATCTCGACCCACCCGTCCGAGCAGAAGACGGTTTCACACTGGTTCCGTTCACTTGTCATCGTGGAGGCGTCGACCGTGCGTCCGGTGCGTGGGGAGCCGTCACGGTCGACGCGTCACCCGGTCGACCCGTCGACGGAATCGTCCTTAGTTATCCGGAGCGTATCACGTTGGTAGGACGAGCCTACTCCGCGAAAGCACTCCCAAACGACCGTACAATCGGTCGCTTCGACCGTTTCCGGACGAGCGCGACGGAGGTATCGGCAGAAGGTACTTGTCGGATTACGACGACGTTTCGCGCATGCCCTCCAGACGAAGCCTCCTCGCCACCTGCGGAAGCGCCGCGGCGGTCGCGCTCGCCGGCTGTCTCTCCTCGGGGTCGACCCGGGGCGGGACGACGACCGGTGACGCGACCGGAACGACGGCGACGTCGACCACCGAACCGCCGACCACCGACGCGTCGTCCCCCGAGGTCCGCGAGGTCGACCCCACCGACCTCGACCGCGGCGTCCCCCTGGCGCTCCCCGACGTCGGCGTCTCGCTCGACGGTCCGCCCGCTCGCGCGTTCGCGGTCGGGACGGACGACCCGGACGCCGACCCGAAGCCCCATCCCGTCTGGGTGTGGAACGCCACCGACGCGATGCTGACCGTCGAACTGCATCTCGCGATGGGGAGCACGTCGGGAAGCGAGACGACGCTGCTGGCGGAGTCCGTCACCCTGGACCCGGGGTCCGCGGTCGCCGTCGCGCTCCGCGAGCGCCGGCACTACTACCGGCTGACGACCCTGGTCGGCAACCGGGAGGAGGACGTCACCGTCCGCCACTCGGACGTCGACTGCAACGACTCGGCGACCGACGTCGCGGTCACGAGCGAGAAGATACGCACGAGTTCCGTGACGACCGACGCGGCCTGCGGCACGTCGACGGTCGCCTGACTAGCGGGCCAGCGGCAGGCTGTACGCCGTCTCGCGCTCGACGACGGCCTCCCAGGTCGCCTCGCACTCGCAGTCGACCTCCGCGAAGACGCTGGGGTCCTGGCGGAGGTCGAAGTCTTTGATGGCCTTCTGTACCCTGTCGTCGCAGTCGCCGCAGTTGTGGGGTCCGCGGTCGCTGCCGTGGCCCACGGGGTCCGAGACGACGATGGCGTCGGCGTCGGCGGTGTCTTCGAGCACCTCGGCGACCGACCAGAGCCACGGCGGGCGGTAGCCGTCCCGGAAGTACAGTTCGTCGACCATCGTGTACCGCTGGACGTTCGTCGGGTTCATGGAGACGGTGTGGGCGTGTTCCGCGCAGCGCCGGACCGAGGACTTCATGTCCTCGATGGCCTCCGACTCCGAGAGGAACGGCGGCTTCATGAGGAGGTAGGCCTTCACGCCCGCGCCGGCCTCGTCGGCCGCCTCGCTGGCCGCGACGAACTCCTCGAAGTCGAAGTACTTGTTCACGCAGTCGTGGCGCACGCGGTCTGTCGCGGTCTCCAGGCCGATGGCGACGTCCGTGTCCAGTCCCTGTTCGGTGAAGTCGGCGAGTTTCTCGCGCTCGACGAAGTCCGGGAGGCTCTCGACGACGATGCGCTCGCGGTCCCCGAACGTCTCGGCGATGGCGCGGCGCGTCTCCGCGCCGACCTCGCGCTCGTCGAGGAACGACCCGGAGGTGTATATCTTCACGAGGCCGCTCTCCTCGTCGGCGTTCTCCCGCTCGTGGTCGAGACAGACGTCTATCTGGTTCATCAGCGCCTCGTGGGTGACGCTGCCGCCCTCGACGGACTCGGCGACGTAGCCGCACATCGTACAGCCGCCGGCGCGCGCCCACCGACAGCCGCCGGTGTTGAGGATGATGGTGAGGCTCTGGTAGACGCCACCGGGCGTGTTGTCCTCGTCTATCCAGACCCGGGTTGGTTCGTGTGGGTCGTACTGGGCGTCCTTCTGGGCGCGGATGCCCCGCATCACCTCGTTGTGGGCGTCCATGCCCTTGCCACGCTCGTAGACCTCCGGACTCGGCTTGCTCATTACCTGACGAAAGCGGCCACGGGCGTAAAGCGCCTTCGGAGCGGCCCGCGTCGACGCCCGTCCGGGCGTCGGAACGCGGCGAAGGGGTCAGAGGACGAGGAGAAAGAGGAGGTACGACCCGACCGCCGAGAGCGTCGGCGAGAGCACCCAGAGGATGACGATTCGGCTGGTCGCCGCCGGGTCGAACAGGCTCTCTGCGGTCAGTTCGTCCAGCTTCTCCTCGCCGATGGGCGGCACCTCCGGCGGCTCCTCCGCGGCCTGCTCGACCTGCTGTGCGCTCTCGCCGCTGGCGAGCGTACCGACGGTCGGTCCCTCCGGAGTCGTCTGCTCGGCTTCGGGACCCGCGAGCGCGCCCGTCGTCAGTTCCTGGCCGAGGTCGGTAGCCGCCTCGGTGTCGGCGGCGGTCGCGGCCACCTCCGCGAGGGTGACCGCGCGACTCGCCCGCCCCCAGCCGAGACCGATGATGCAGCAGGTCGTGCTCACCGCGAGGCTCGCCGGGATGCCGAGTTGCGAGAGCACGGTGATTATGGTCGCGCCGACGATGGAGACGACGAGCGCCGCCAGGATGGGGAGGTCGGTGATGCCGTCGCCGACGGTGGCGAGCGTCCGGCGCGCGATGGTGAACCCGCCGAGCCCGATGGTCGCGATGGCGAGCAGGATGCCCTGCTCTATCGTCACCGCGCCGTTGCCGACCAGCGGAGCGACCGCGTTGGCGGCGTTCGACGCGCCTGCGCTGAACCCCATGTAGCAGGCGATGACGACGACGAGCACCGCGCCGACGACGTCGCGCGGCGACGCGTTCTCGTTCAGGCGCGGGCGCGGCATCGCCCCCGAGCGGTCGAACTGCACCAGCGGGTCCTCGATGCGCGTGAAGGCGATACGGGCGTCGAGGTGCGGGTAGAGGTACCGACCGACGGCGACGCCGACGAGGAACGCGACGAGCGGCGCGACGATCCAGGCGGAGACGATGGTGAACATCAGCGACTCCCGGAGGGTGTCCGTGGCGAGTCCCAGTCCGACGATGGCCCCGACGGCCGTCATCGACGTGGACGCGGGGACGCCGTAGAGGTTCGACAGCAGGAGCGCCGCCCCGGCGAAAAAGAGCACGCCGACGCTCGCCGCGGGCGTGAACTGGCTCGCCGGGACGATACCGTCGCTCATCGTGTCGATGACGTTCCGCCCGACCGTCCACCCGCCCCAGAAGGCGAAGACGGTGAACAGCGCCGCAGCAGTCACTTTGCCGACGATGCGACTGCCGACCGCCGGTCCGAACGCGACGCCGGTCGAGGAGCCGCCGATGTTGTAGCCGACGAACGCCGCGACCAGCAGACCGATGACGACCAGTGCTGACACCATCGAGAGGTTCCAGACGGGGTACGACGACGACGGTACTACTATTTTTGAAAGACGTTCGATAGTTTCCGTCGAGCCGCGGTGGCCGGAAACGGCTAACGCCTCCCGCGACCAACGTCAGCTATGCCGACGCTGATGGACACGTACATCGAGAACCGCGAGCGCGTACAGCCCAACCACGCGAACAACTACGAGACTGCCCACGGCGGCGTCGTGATGAAGTGGATGGACGAGATCGGCGCGATGTCGGCGATGCGCTTCGCGGGCGAGACCTGCGTCACCGCCAGCGTCGACCACATGGACTTCCAGCGGCCCATCCCGGTCGGCGACACGACCGTCATCGAGTCGTACGTCTACGACGCCGGGCGGACGAGCGTGAAGGTCCGCCTGAGCGCCTTCCGGGAGGAACCCCGGACCGGCGAGCGCGAGAAGACCACCGAGTCGCACTTCGTCTACGTCGCGGTCGACGACGACGGGAAACCGACGCCGGTCCCCGAGTTCGCCGTCGAAACCGACCGCGAGACCGAACTGCGGGAGGCCGCCGTCGAGGCCGACCCGCACTCCCACTCCTGACCGCCCGAACGCTACAACTCCCGCTCCGAGTCGGGGTCGTCGAGGTCCCAGAGATACTCGGGGAGGAACGCCTCCAGGTTGTCGACGACCTTCCGGTCGCCGACGTTCATCCCCTCGCAGTGCTCCCGGGCCGACTCCCGGACGGAGACGTGGATGTCGCCCGCCTCGGCGCGCACCGAGAGCGGGAACACGGAACAGCGCGCCGGCTTCCAGTCGTCTTCGGCGTGGAGTTCACAGAGGCCGTCCTCGCGGAGGAAGTAGCAGGCCCGGCCGTCATCGCCGGCGTGGTCGTGGTCTTTCTCCTCGCGGACCACGAAGTCCTCGCCGCGGAACTGGGTCGTCGCCTCGTTCAGGTTCGCTCGCTTCGCCAGTTCGAGGAACTCGCGGTCGTACACGAGGACGCCGTGGTGACAGCACCACGTACACTCCGAGACGCAATCGAAGGTCAGCCCCGGGTCGAACTCGACGACGGCCTCCTTGCCGGGGTACACCTCGACGCGCCTGTCGTCGGCGCTCACGGACGGGGGTAGCCGGCGCGGTCAGAAAGTTCTCGCGGTTCCGGACCCGGACCTATCGCGTCGACCTGCCCGCGTCCTCGTCGTACCGCGACACGACCGAGACCAGGCCGAACAGCGCCGCGAGGACGACCGTCGTGAGCACCATCCCGAACAACGCCATCGACAGCGGCGACATCTGGAACTGCGTTACCAGCAGGTCCATCGACCGGCCGCGCTCCTGACCGGTCGTGCCGACGACGAAACCCAGTCCGCCGGTCGCCAGGACGACCGTCGCCGCGGCGGCCAGGAAGATGGGGCGACCGGAGATGATGCGTTCGCTCATCGTTTCCACCTACTCGCTCCCCGCGGTTACCGTTTGCTATCCGCCGGGACAGCGCGTCGACCGTTCCACGACACGCTCCCCTCCACGTCGAGTTTCTCCAGGTGTGCGGCCACGGTCGCCTCCGCCAGTCCGCGGACGCCGGCGAGGTCCTTGTCGTACGCCGCGTCGGTCACCTCCGCGAGCGTTCGCGCGCCACCGTAGACGGCGTCGCGCACCCGGGCCTCCCGGGCGAGGCGGTGGTCGAGCAGCCGCCGGAGTTGCGCGCGCGGGTCGTCGATGGCGGGGCCGTGACCCGGATAGAGCACGCGGGGGTTCCGGGCGTACAGCCGCCGGAGCGACGTGAGGTACACGCGCAGGTCGCCGTCGCCCGCCGCGGCGTGGTCGTCGTCCGAGGCCGGGCGCTTCCCCGCGACCACGACGCTCCCCTCGGCGACCACCAGATCGCCCGTGAGTACGGCGTCGTCGTACTGGAGTGCGACGTGGTCTGGAGCGTGACCGGGCGTCTCGACGACCGAGAGGGGACCGACCCGCGTACCGTCGCGGAACGTCCGGTCCGGGTCGACCCCGGTGGCGTCGGCGAACCGCCGCTCGCGGCCGGCCCGCGCCCAGACGGTCGCGTCGCAGGCGGCGGCGTAGTGGGCGACGCCGCCGACGTGGTCCGGGTGGGCGTGCGTGACGAGCACGTGGTCGACCTCGCGGTCCGCGACGGCGCGGTCCAGGTCGTCGGTGCGACCGGCCGGGTCGACGAGCGCGTTCTCGACGAGGTAGGCGTTCGTCGTTCCGCCCGGTGCGTACGTCCCCGTCGGAACCGGAATCGTCTCCATGGCCGGGGTCAGGTCGGCGGGAGCAAAAAGTCGGTCGGAGGGCGAAGGGTCAGTCGTCGAGGATGTAGACCTGCTTGCGCGCGTCGCGGAAACTGTGGCGGGAGGTGACGAGGTCCACTTCTTCGAGGCGGTTCAGCGCGTAGCGGACGGTGCGGTCGGGGAGCAGCGACTCCTCCGCGAGTTCGCCCTGCGTGAGCGGCGCGTCGGTCTCCAGGACCTTGGCGACCAGTTTCGCGCTCGGGGGGAGTTCGCGGAGACGCTCGCGGAAATCGGGAGAGCTTTCGGGAGAGTCGTTGGTCGTCGTCGTGCTCATGTTTCCTCTGCTCCCGAGCGGAGTGGTAAATGTTGGCTATATGGGCATCCAAACAACATGGAGTCCTTTAGGGTGTTAATATCACCATCAACTGCCGGAGAGACGCGTTGGCCGGCGGAAAGCTTCTCCAGGGGAGGCGTCGTTGGGGACGTATGGAGACGATTCCCGAGTCCTTCCACGACCTGTTCGAGCGGAAGTCGTTCGGTAACTTCGCCACCGTCATGCCGGACGGGACGCCGCAGGTGACGCCGGTGTGGGTGGACTACGACGGCGACCACGTGCTCGTCAACACCGCCCGCGGTCGCCAGAAGGAACGGAACGTTCGGCAGAATCCGAAGGTCGGAATCTCGGTGTTCGACCCCGAGGACCCCTACCGCTACGTCTCCGTCCGGGGGGAAGTCGACGAGGTGACCGAGGACGGGGCGGTAGAGCACATAAACGAACTCGCGCAGCGGTACATGGGCCGGGAGGAGTATCCGAATCTCGGCGAGGAGCGCGGGGCCCGCGTTCTCGTCAAGATACGGCCGGACCGCGTCGTCACCAGCGGATAGCCGACCGGCACCGGTCGCGTCGGTCGGCCGTCCCCACGGTGCTCGTCGGCTACCGTCGTCGGTCGGTCTGCGGCGGTCCGCTGTGGCGGTCGTACGTCCCGACGACGTGTTTGCAGTCGGGACAGTGGACGATGACGAGTCGGCCCCGTTCGTGGCGAACCAGGTCCTCGGCCACGAACTCCCTGTCGCAGTGGTTACACGTCGGCATCTGGAACTCCCGGGCTACCTACGAGCGCCAGGTACAAATCGCTTCGCGCCGGTTCGTCGACGGGCCGAGACGGACCGCCGCCGTTTCACGTGCCGCCGTTTCGCGTCGCGACTACCAGTACCGTGGACATTTTTATCCCCCGACCGTCTGGGTTCGAACACCGAATGAGCACACTGGTCGTGTGCGTCGACCGCAACGACGACATCGGACGCAAGACGGGACTGACGATGCCGGTCGCCGGTTGGGAGGCGGTCCGGTCGCTCGTCACCGAAGTCGGACTCGCGGACCCGGAGGACTCCAGCGTCAACTGCCTGCTCGAGACGCTCCGGGTCGCTCGTAACTTGCGGGACGGCGACGAGGAGACCACGGTCGCAGTCATCTCCGGCACCGCCGAGACGCGCGTCGGTGCCGACCGAGCGGTCGCCACGCAGATGGACGAACTCGTCGCCGAGTACGGGCCGGACTCGGCCGTCATCGTCATCGACAGCGCCGAGGACGAACGCCTCGTCCCCATCGTCGAGAGCCGCGTGCGGGTCGACGCCGTCGACCGCGTCGTCGTCCGGCAGGCCCGCGACATCGAGTCGACGTACTACCTGCTCAAGCAGTTCCTCGCCGACGAGGAACTCCGACAGACCGTGCTCGTCCCCACCGGCATCGCGCTCATCGTCTTTCCAATCCTGCTGATGCTGACGGGACCCGCCATCGCCACGTCGGCAATCACGACCGTCATCGGCCTGTTCGTCCTCTACAAGGGACTGGCCATCGGCGACTACCTCCGCGACCTGCCGGCGGAGGCCCGCGACGCGCTCTACTCCGGGCGGGTCTCCATCGTCACCTACGTCGTCGCGGCGGGCCTGTCGCTCATCGGCGTGTTCGCCGGCGCACTGCGGGTGTCGTCGCCGTCGTTCGGCGCTGGCGAGGGCTACCTGATGCCGGTGATGGGGTTCGTCTTCGAGGGCGTGCCGTGGCTCGCGGTGGCCGCGCTCGCCGCCAGCACCGGTCGCCTGCTCGACGAGGCCATCCGCAACGACCGCGTGAGCAACTCCTACCTCAACCTCCCGTTCGGCGTGCTGGCGGTCGGCCTCGTCGTCCGCGGATTCTCGGCGTACTTCCTCCAGAGCCAGGGGCTCATCGACCCCGTCGTCGTCCCCCACCTGGAGATCGGGCAGACGACCGTCCCGGAGTTCCCGCTCGACCCCGGGACGCGGCTGGCGGTGTACGTCGTCCTCGGCGTGTTCGTCAGCCTCGTCGGCGTCCGCGTGGCGTCGTACGTCAGCGACACCACGCTGGAAGAGGAACTCGTGGAGTAGAGGGTTCGGGGTCGGCAACAACCCATACAACGAGGCGTCGAAAAAGGTGGTCCATGGCCGCCATCGTCGAACTCACCGTCGACAGGACCGAGTTCGCCCTCGGTCGAGCGTTACGGGAGATGTCTGTCGAACTCGAGCGCATCATCCCCACGGACGACACCCGGATACCGTTCTTCTGGGCGAGCGGCGGCGACACGGAGTCCTTCGAGCGACACGTCCGCACCAGCACGTACGTCGAGAACCTCGAACCCCTGGAGACGGCCGGCGACCGCAGGCTCTACCGGGTCGAGTGGACGGGGGAGTACGACGACCTGCTCGGCGGTATCATCGAACACGACGGGACGATACTCCAGGCGCGAACGGTCGAGGACCAGTGGGTGTTCCGCCTCCGCTTCCCCGCCGAGGGAGACGTCACCGGATTCTACGGCTTCTGCGTAGAGCGTGACATCGACGTAGGGGTAGAGAAGGTCCACCGCTCCATCGACGACGCGGAGCGGGAGGTCGGGAGCGACCTGACGGCCGAACAGCGCAAGGCGCTCGTGCTCGCGTACGAACAGGGGTACTTCGAGACACCGAAGGAGGTGTCGCTCGAGGAGCTCACAGACGAGCTCTCCATCTCGCCGCAGTCGCTCTCCAAGCGCATCCGGCGGGGGAACGAGACGATACTCGGCAAGGTGCTCCCCTCGACGAACGCGTCGAACTGACCGCGGCTACTCCGGACTGACGACTCGCTTCCTGCCCGAGATGCGGTCGGCGCACTCGTAGCCCGCGACGATGCCGCCGTTCAGGCTGCGCTCGGGGTACTGGGCCCTGCTCGCCATCCCGGCGTAGTAGACGCCGTCGGCGACCTCCTCGGAGAGGTCGTAGGGGACGACCAGGTCGAGGTAGCCGCGCTCGTAGACGGGCGCGGCGCGCGGGTTGCGCGCGAGGCGGAACTGCTTCACCTGCGATCGGTCCCACTCCGGGAACATCTCCTCGATGTGGCCCATCCACAGCTCCTCTATCTCATCGTCGTCCATCTGCCAGAGGTCCTCCTCGTAGTCCTGCACGTAGCTGGCGACGTACAGCAGGTGGTCGCCGCCGTAGCGTTCCGGCGGGATGTAGTTCGTGTGTTCGACGAGCGCGCCGAAGGGAGCGTCGTGACCGATGTTGAGCCAGTAGGTGTCGGTCAACTGGTCCTCCATCGTCACCAGCGCACAGACCGCGCCCTGGAAGTCTACCTCGCACTCGTAGCCCGTGAGGGATTCGAGCACGTTGGGCATCGCGGCGACGACGACGCTCTCGACGTCGTGGGTCTCCGTCTGCGCCCCGCCGTCGGCTTCCGCCGGCGCGGCTTCGGCCTCCGATTCGGCCATCTCGGCCGTGAGCGACCGCACCTCGCCGTCCTCGACGTCGAGGTCGGTCACGCGAGCGCCCGTCGTGATGTTCTCCTCGCCGACCGCGTCGACGAGCGCGTCGACGAGCTGGCCGAACCCGCCGGTGAGGTAGCCGAGCGGTTCGCCCCGGAGCAGGTCGCGCTCGCCGCGGAACTTGATGCGACCGAGCAGCCACGCGGCGCTCACGTCGTCCTTCCGGGAGCCGAACTTCGCGTCGAGCAGGGGTTCGAAGAAGTTCTCGTAGACCCCCCGGCTGGTGTGCTCGACCAGGAACTCCCTGATGGGAACGTCCTCGAAGTCCTCGAGGCGCTCGTAGGTGTCGAACTTCGGAATCCCGCCGCGGACGTCTATCTCCTGGGTCAGCATCGTGAGCCGGAACTTGTCGTACACGCTCATGTGCGGGTACGCAAGTATCTCCCAGGGCTTGTCGAGCGGGTGGACGACGCCGTCGACGTAGTAGGCGTTCTTGCCGATGGGCCAGCGCAGGTCGTCGCCGAGACCGAGTTCCTCGATGAGGTCGACGATGGTCTCCTCGGACTTCGAGAGGTGGTGATAGAACTTCTCGATGCGGTCGCCGTCTGTCTCGTAAGTCGCGGCGAGACCGCCGAGGTCGTCGCTCGCCTCGAACACCTGCACGTCGTACCCCTGCTGCTGGAGGCGGTAGGCGGCGCTCAGTCCGGCGATTCCCCCACCGACGATACCTATCATGGTCCTTTCGTTCGACGCGCTCCGGAATACGTGTTACGACAGCGGTCGTCGGCAGTTGCCGCGAACCTCTCGGACCGCTAACCAGCACGCTGCCGGGAGAGACGCCTTTAAGCTACCGTGGGACGACCTGCCGCGCATGCAAGTAGCAGTGCTCGCTCACGAGAAGTTCCCCGACCGGGCGAAGACCGCGGTCGGCATCCTCCGGTACGCCGACTACGACGTGGCCGCCGTGCTCGACCGCGACCGGGCCGGCGAGCGCGTCGCCGACCACGTGCCGGACGTCCAGGACGCGCCCATCGTCGCCGGGATGGACGACGTTCCCGAGGTCGACGCGCTCGTCATCGGCATCGCTCCCATCGGCGGCGGCTTCGACGAGTCGTGGCGACCGGACGTGACGACCGCGCTGGAGCGCGGTTGCGACGTCATCTCGGGCCTCCACTACTTCCTCGAAGACGACGAGGAGTTCGCCGCGCTCGCCGAGCGCCACGACTGCGACCTCCGGGACGTGCGCAAACCCCACGAGGACCTCTCGGTCAGCGACGGCGTGGCGGCGGACGTGGACGCCGAGGTCGTCCTGACGGTCGGCACCGACTGCTCGGTCGGGAAGATGACGGCGACGCTGGAACTGGTCGAGGCCGCCCGCGAGCGCGGCGTCGACGCCGGGTTCGTCCCGACGGGCCAGACCGGCATCATGATAGAGGGCTGGGGCAACCCCGTCGACCGCGTGGTCAGCGACTTCACCGCGGGCGCGGTCGAGGAGATGATCGTGGAGACGGGCGACGAGCACGACTACCTCTTCGTGGAGGGCCAGGGCAGCATCGTCCACCCCGCCTACTCCGCGGTTACCTGCGGCATCCTCCACGGGTCGATGGCGGACTCGCTCGTCCTCTGTCACGAGGCCGGCCGCGAGGTCGTCCACGGCTACGAGAGCTTCGACCTCCCGCCGATTCCGGAGTACGTCGACCTCTACGAGGACCTCGCGCGCCCGGTCCACGAGACCGAAGTCGTCGCGGGGATGCTGAACACCGCCGACCTCGGGAGCGACGAGGCGGCGCGCGAGGCGGTCGAAGGGTTCGCGTCCGAACTCGACGCGCCCGCGACAGACCCCATCCGTTTCGACGCCGACGACGTGCTGGAGGCGATACTGTGAGCCTCGCGACCGAGTTCGAGCGCCTGTCCCTGCCGCTCGAACACGCGTTCACCATCTCCCGGGGCACCCAGACCACCGCCGAGAACGTCGTCGTTCGAATCGAGGACGCAGACGGCACCGTCGGCGTCGGCGGGGCCGCACCGTCCACGCACTACGGCGAGACGGCCGACACGGTGGAGGCCGTGCTGCCGGACCTGCTCGCCGTCGTCGAGGACGTGGGCGACCCCCACCAGCTAGAGCGCATCGAGCGTCGAATGCGCGAGACGGTCGCGCGCAACCCCGCCGCGCGCTGTGCGGTGAGCATCGCGCTCCACGACCTCGTCGCCAAGCGCGCCAACCTGCCGCTGTACCGCTACTGGGGGCTGGACCCCGACGAGACGGTCGAGACCTCGTTCACCATCGGCATCGACGACACCGACGTGATGCGCGAGAAGACGGAGGAGGCGGTCGCCGCGGGCTACTCCACGCTGAAGGTGAAGGTCGGCACGGACCGCGACGAGGAGATAATCGGCGCGGTCCGGGACGCCGCGCCGGAGGCGACGGTCCGCGTCGACGCGAACGAGGCGTGGTCGCCGCGCGAGGCGGTCCGCAAGATAGACGCGCTCGAAGCGTACGACGTGGAGTTCGTCGAACAACCGGTGCCGGCGGAGAATCCCGACGGGATGGCGTTCGTCCGCGAGCGCGCCGCGCTCCCCATCGCGGCCGACGAGTCCTGCGTCACCCTCGGAGACGTGGCCGAGGTGGCGGGGACGGCCGACATCGCCAACCTCAAGCTGATGAAATGCGGCGGTCTCCGCGAGGCGATGCGGATGATTCACGCCGCGCGCGCCGAGGGACTGGAGGTGATGCTGGGGTGCATGATAGAGAGCAACGCGAGCATGGCGGCCGCCGCCCACCTCGCGCCGCTGCTCGACTACGCCGACCTCGACGGCTCCCTGCTGCTCGCCGAGGACCCCTACGACGGCGTCCCGATACCCGAGGGCGACGTCGACCTCGCGGGCCTCGACCGGCCCGGGACGGGTGCCGAGAGGTGAGTCTCACCCGACCTCCGAGAGCCGACCGAGTCGCTCGGCGCTGAACCCGACCATCTCGTCGTACCCCTCCGTGGACATCAGGACGGGGTAGAACGGGTCGTCGGCGTGCAACTCCTCGCCGTCCCGGCGGGCGAACGTTTCGCCCGCCTCGACGCGCTCGAAGTTCTGACCGACGAACTCGTACTCCCGTCCCGTGACCGCTCCCGTCACGCGGTACACCTCGGGGTCGCTCTCCTCGAAGGGAACGTCCAGCGCGCCCGTCGCGCCGAGGAAGTTCCGGAGGATGCGCTCGGCGTTGCGCTCGGCGGTCGCCGTGCCGACGTAGCCGCACTCGACCGCGACGCCGGCGACGTGGCTGATGAGGCCGCCCGGGATGTGGCCGATGTCGACGACCCGGTCGAGTCCCGTCGCGCGGACCAGGTTTCGCCGCGTCTCGTCGAGGCCGTCGACGAGCGCGAACGGGACCGGATGCGAGTGCGTCGAGTGCAGGTCGAGCACGCGCCGGTCGCGCAGTTCCGCCAGCAGTTCGGCCGCGAGTCGCGACTCGTAGGTGTCGCCGTCCGGATTCCCGGGGAACGCGCGGTTGAGGTCCTCGTCGACGAAGCGCACGTTCGCGGCGACCGCCGCCTCGTTGGCCACGACGAACTGCACGGCGCGGTCGAACGTCGGCCGCTCGGCCATCAGGTTCCCTATCGCCGACTTTCCGCACTGTTCGTCGCCGTGGAGGCACGCGACGACGGCGAGGTCGGGCGTGCCGTCGCCGACCGTCTCTGTCTGCATCGGTGACGAGTTGGACCCCGACCGACTTAAGTTGGTTGAACTTCGTGAAACCCCACAACGAAGCCGGCCCCCGCGGGCGCTCACCGCTCGCCGACGCGTCCGGGGACGGTTCGCCGCGGCCGGGGGCGGTCGGCGGTCTCCGCCAGAATCGTCTCGCACAGTCCGTCGACCGTCCGCTCCCGCTGTTCGCGCGCGGCGCGGTCCGTCACGGGAACGGCCTCCGACCCTCCCTCGCGGTCGCCGACGACGGCGTAGTACGGTACCCGGTCGCGCTCGGCGCGTTCGAGGCGCTCGCCGACGGGCACGGCGCGGGCGTCCACGTCCGCACGGACGTCCTGCGCCCGGCAGTCCGCGGCCAGCGCGTCGCAGCGGTCGGCGTGTTCGGCGGCGACGGGGACGAACCGGACCTGCGTCGGCGCGAGCCACGCGGGAAGTCGCGGCGGATCGCGCGACTCGCCGCGTTCGACCGCGGTCGCGACCGCACCGGCCAGAGAGCCGAGCGGCGCACAGCGAACGACCGCCGGCCGGCCGCCGTCCGCGAGCGCCACGTCGAATCGCCTGGCGCTCGCGTCGTCGCGCTCCACGCGCGGTCGCTCGCCGGGCCAGGTCGCCCCGACCGGGTGGAACTCGACCTCGGTGCGCTCGCCGCCGTCGTCCAGTCGCTCGGCGAGCACCGGTGCGTCGAGGTCGGCGGCGAGGTCGGCGGCGAGCGCGTCGGCGCGGTCGCCCCGCGCCCGGACCACGGGCAGGAACGCGGAACCCAGCGCGGCGACGGCCCGCGCGACGACCGCCGCCTGCCGCCGGAGTTCGGCGTCGGCGTCGCCCGACTCGACGACGGCGACCGCCGCGGGCGCGTCCCGCGAGCGTTCGGCCCGACGCCACGGGAGGTCGTCGATGGCGTCCGGCGCGGTCGCCAGCGGGCCGACCCCCGAGGGCGTCTCGACCGGGGCGGCGTCCAGGGCGGCGAAGCAGTCGTCGGCGTGGGCCACGAGCGCGTCGCGGACGACCGCACCGCGCGGGAGCCAGTGCGGTCGCTCGTCCGCCGTCCGGTCGCCGACGACCAGTCCGGTCTCCGCCAGCAGGTCACGCGGGAGACGGGGTCGCCGCGAGTCGCTGGCCTCGTTCGCGACCGCCTCGACGGTCGCCGCCACCGCGTCGGGCAGGCGACCGCCGGCGTCCCCCGGGTCGAGGCGCGCGCCGTCCGGAAGCCGAAGAGAGAGCCCTGCGGTCGGCGGGCGGAGCGCCGCGGGGTCCACGTCCAGCGACTGCGCCGCGAACGGGTGCCCGCGCTTCTCCAGTTCGACGGCGAGATGCCAGCCGACGGGCGCGCGGACGACCTCCCGTTCCCCGTCGTCCGCGAGGTCGGCCGTCAGCGACTGGAGGACGCCGACTGCGTCCGCCGCGTCGGCCGCCGGTGAGTCCGTGAGGTGGTCGGTCGGCACGAGCGCGACCCGGGATTCCCCGAGTCGGTCGACCACGTCCCGGCACTCGGCCGCGGCCGCCGCCGCGGTTCCGGCGGGGGCCGCTACGTCCCCGCGCTCCACCGCCGCCGCGACGACGACGCACGCGCCGAGGTCGGCCGCCATCGTTGCCGTCCCGTCCGACGCGACGTCCGCCGGCGTCTCCACTGCGGCGTCCGGGTCGCTCGCTTCGTTCGCCGGCGTCTCCGCGGCGAACGAGAACCGCTCGGCGTGAACGGCGAGCAGGTGCATGACGTGACGTGCGGGCGAGGGCTACAAAACGGCTCCGTCGCGGGCCGGGACCGCCGGGATTTAGGTTCGGAGCGTGCTATCGGAAGGCATGGACTCGACAGCACTGTCGGACCGCGGCGCGACCGAGGCCGTCGACGGCGTCTTCCTCACCCAGCTGGCGGCCGGCGAGCGGATGAGCATCCAGCACTTCCACATCGAACCGGGGGCGACGGTGCCCGAACACAGCCACCGCCACGAGCAGGCGGGGTTCGTCTACGCCAGCGCGCTCACGTTCCTCGTCGACGGCGAGGAGTTCGTCATCGAGGAGAACGACTCCTACTCCGTCCCGGGCGGCGAACCGCACGCCGCCGAGAACCGGACCGACAACCCGGTGCGAGGTATCGACGTGTTCAGTCCGCCGCGGACCGACCCCGACTGGCAGGACTGACCCGGGTCAGCGGTCGCGGGTGCAGAACCACCAGTCGCGGCAGTCGTACCCCTCCTCCTCCGCTTCCGAGCGGCGAGCCTCCGCGCCGGCCTCGTCCGAGGGCGGCCGGAGCAGGAGTCGGTCGTCGTGGTCCTCGTTGTCCGGCCAGTTGGCCGGCGTCGCCACCGTCTCCTCGTCGGCGGTCTGGAGCGCCCGAATCGCGCGCAGTATCTCGTCGACGTTCCGGCCGACCTCCATCGGGTAGTACAGCGTCAGCCGCAGCGTTCCCCCGGGGTCGACGACGAACACTGACCGGACGGTGCTCGTCCCCATCTCCGGGTGTATCATCCCGAGTCTGTCCGCGACGCGGGCCGCCTCGTCGGCGATGATGGGAAACGAGACGTCCACGTCGAACTCCGCCTCTATCCACTCGACCCACTTGATGTGCGAGTGGACCCGGTCGACCGACAGCCCCATCAGCGCGACGTCGAGTTCCTCGAACGCCTCGCGACGGCGCTCGAAGGCGACGAACTCCGTCGTGCAGACCGGCGTGAAGTCGCCCGGGTGACTGAAGAGGACGAACCACTGGCCGGCGTAGTCGTCGGGGATGGTCTTCGGCCCCTGCGTGGTCTCGACGGACAGCGTCGGGAACGGTTCGCCCAGCAGCGGCGTTCGACGCGTCGGCGGTTCGGCGGTTCGGTCGGCTTCGGTCGGTGTCTGCATCTGGAACCCCCGGTCCACTTCGACGCCGACCGCCATCGCTCGTTCGGCCGCGCCTGGGCAGGGTCACCTCCGCAGGCCGTCGAACGGACCGGAAGACCGCGTTCGAGACGTGCTCGTCGCTCTCGAACCGGCTCCGCGAAAAAGAACGGACTGCGTCGGCTCGGGACGGTCCGGAGTCAGGACATCGACTCGATGTTCTCACAGACCGCGTCGGCGAACTCGCTGGTGGCCAGCTTCTCGCCGCCCTCGATCTGGCGTTCCAGGTCGTAGGTGACCTTGCCGGAGTCGATGGTCTCCTCGACGGCGTCGCGGACGAGGTCTGCGGCCTCGGTCCAGCCCAGGCGTTCGAGCATGATGCGACCCGAGAGGATCATCGCGGTCGGGTTCACCTTGTCCTGGCCGGCGTACTTCGGCGCGCTACCGTGAACCGGTTCGGCGAGGAACCGACCGTCGCCGAAGTTCGACCCCGGCGCGATGCCGAGACCGCCGATCTGGGCCCCGCAGGCGTCGCTGAGGTAGTCGCCGTTCAGGTTCATCGTGGCGATGACGTCGTACTCGTCGGTCCGGGTGAGCACCTGCTGGAGCATGTTGTCGGCGATGCGGTCGTTGACGACCACGGCGTCATCGGGCGCCTCGCCGTCGCGCTCCTCCCAGAGCGTGTCCTCGCTGATGACCTCGTCGCCGTACTCCTCTTCTGCGACCTCGTAGCCCCAGTCGCGGAACGCGCCCTCGGTGTACTTCATGATGTTCCCCTTGTGGACCAGGGTCACCGAGTCGCGGTCGTGTTCGAGCGCGTAGTCGATGGCCTTCCGGACGAGGCGCTTCGTGCCGAACTCCGTGATGGGCTTGACGCCGATGCCGACCGGGCCGTCGTGGATGGTGTCGTCTTCGCCCATCTCGTTCTCGACGAACTCCTTGACCTCCTGGACCTCGTCGGTGCCGGCCTCCCACTCGATGCCGGCGTACACGTCTTCCGTGTTCTCACGGAACGTGACCATGTCCATCTGGCCGGGGTCCTTGACGGGCGACGGGACGCCGTCGAGGTGGTACGTCGGACGGACGTTGGCGTACAGGTCGAGGCGCTTGCGGAGCGCGACGTTCAGCGACCGGAAGCCGGCGCCGACGGGCGTCGTGAGCGGGCCCTTGATGGAGACGCGGAACTCCTTGAGCGCCTCGACGGTGTCGTCGGGCAGGTTCTCGTCGTAGCGCTCTCGGGCGCTCTCGCCGGCGTACACGCGCATCCAGTGGATGTCGTGTCCCGTGGCCTGGGCCGCCGTCTCGAGCACCTTCTGGGCGGCCGGACCGACGTCCTGTCCGATGCCGTCCCCGTGGATTATCGGGATGATGGGCTCGTCCGGTACGACGAGTTCGTCCTCGGTCCCCTCTTCGAGCGTAATCTTCTCCCCTTCCTCGGGGACCTCGACTTTCTCGTAGCTCATGAACGTACGGAGGGTTCTCTAGCGAGAACATAAGACCTGCCGTTTTCGAACTCCATGTCCCTTAGTCCCCCTTAAATGTCCGTGAGGGACTATCGTGGCGTTTCCGCCCTCGTCCCGCCGACCCGGTGGAAAGAAATCGTCTCCGTCAGGTCGTCGTTTCGCCCGCCACCGTCGTAGTCGTCTGGCCTGCCGCGGTCGTCTCACCGACCTCCGTCGCGGCCGTTTCGTTCGCTGGCGTCGTCTCAGCCGCCGGTGTAGTCGTCTCACCGACCTCCGTCTCGGCCGGCGTGGGCGTTTCTTCTGCCGGCGTCGTCTCGGCTGGAGCAGTCGTCTCTTCCGCTGGCGTCGTCTCGGCCGGAGCAGTCGTCTCTTCCGCCGGCGTCGTGGTCTCGTTCTCCGCCGGAGTCGTCGTCTCAGTCGGGGTGGGCGTTGGGGTTCCCGGCTCCTCCACGAAGGTGAAGCTCTCGACCGACGCCGTCTCGGCCGTGGCGTTGTCTACCGACGCGTTCGCCACGATGACCAGTTCGTACGCGAAGTCGGTAGCGTTGTCCTGCGCGGACTGTTCGGGAGTAGTGGTCGCCTGCGTCTGCCCGGTGGTGACGCTCTCGACGGAGAGCGAACCGATGTCGAGCTGTTCGACCCTGACCTCCTGAATCGACATCGTGTCGACGTCGCCGGATTCGGATGTCGTGGTCTCGTCCTCCATCGGGGTCGTCGTCTCGTCCTCCATCGGGGTCGTCGTCTCGTCCTCCATCGGAGTCGTCGTCTCGTCCTCCATCGGAGTCGTCGTCTCCGCGGGCGTCGTGGTCGTCGCGGCCGCCTCGTCAGCGCCGAGTTGCCGAACCTCCTCGACGACGACCGTCTGGACCGTCACGCGCTGGATGGACACCTGCTGAACGTTGGCGGCGTCGAGGTCGACGCTCCCGGCGCTGGATGCGTTGCCCGTCATGTTCGTCGCGTTGACGTCCGAGAGAGTGAGGTTGTCGAGCGACAACTGCTCGATGGTGACGTCGGTCATTCGCACGTTCGTGAGCGTCCGGTCGGAGTCCTCGAGGCGGAGCTGGTCCGCACGGACCGACCTGATCGTGGCGTTCTCGACCGTCGCGTTCCCAACCTGGAGTTCGTCGACCGTCACGTCCTGAAGCAGTACCCCTTCCGTTGCCGTCCCGGACTGCCCGGCGCTCACGCCCGCCCCGCTCGCGAGTACCAGCAGTGTCGCCACCAGTACGGCTCCGAACTTGCCTGTCTGTTGCATACGGAGAACGCTACATCGATATCGCCGTTAAACGGGACGGATAGTTGCGCTCCGTTCGCCGATTCGACGTGTCCTTATCCCGAGGGAATCCAGATTACCGCCGCAGAACATCCGGTTAGCAATCTGTTACGGCCCGTTGCGCGAGTCGGTCGTCGCACTGGCTTCTTCGGTACTGGAAATTACTACTGGGAATTACCGCGGAGGATTCGACGGTAGTGACGACCTACCACGTCGACGCGACGAGTCCCGCGACGCGGGCGGCGTCGACCGGTCCGCTCGGTGCTCCATCCGTCCGCGAAGGACGAGTACCGCTATCCCCACCGTCGTCCGTGGATTCGATTCCCGCTCGCGACGGCACGGGCCACCGAACGGACGAACGAATTGTCGAATCGTCCACGAGGGTCGTACCCCGAATCGGGTGGCTCGCGCTCCGTGCGTACTGCGGACGAGTCGAGCTCCCGGTTCGTGGACAAACTCCCCGTCTGACGGTAAATAACCTGCTCGAGCTGGAGAAAACTTATCACGTCCGGCGGTGCATCCGCGAGCATGCCTCGAACGGTTGGTCCCCGTGAGAAGTGGATACATTACGGAGTGTTCTTCCTGGGAGTGTTCATGGTGTTCGGCGGGATAGTCGCCGGGTTCGGAGCGCTCCAGTACGAGTTCGCCCTCGATTCCACGACGGAGAATCCGGAGGTGGGGGGCCGTCCCGTCTACGAATACGGGAACCTCCCTCCGCAGGAACAGCGCGTCGTGGACGGCGCAATCGACGGAAAGCGATACGCGTTCGAGAGTAATACGCCGATTCCCGGCGTCGGCCAGTCCGGCCTCCGTCCGAAGCAAGTAGTCGTCCGGAAGGGGGACGCGACCTACGTCTTCACCCACGAAATCGGCTTCGCCGAAACGGAACCCGCCGGAGCGGCGGCGGTCGCACTCGTTCTCGTCGGATTCGTCGCGGTCGCGGAGGCCATCCGCCGTCACCACTACCCGCGGTCGTTACCCTGGCAGACCGGTTGAGAAGGTCTCCGTCGCGAACCCCCGACCGAGGGCCGGAGCGTACGGGTGGTCGAACCCGCTTCCGGCGGTCACTCGCTCGTCGAGGCCGAGGGATTCCGACGGACGACGGGCGACGCTCGCCACCGTGCGCCGAGCAATCGAAACCCACTTGCGCTGGAAGCGTCAACCGACCGACGGGCGAGGGTTGCCGAGCCAGGCCAAAGGCGGCGGGCTTAAGACCCGCTCTCGTAGGAGTCCATGGGTTCGAATCCCATCCCTCGCAGTTTTTGAGGAGCGAAGCGACGAGAAAACGAGAAGGAAGGATTTGAATCAGACCAGTCGCAGCCCGCGCAATGAAGTGAGCAGGAACGTCTGGGCGTGGTTCGAATCCCATCCCTCGCATGGCTTCGACATCCGTCTGGCGATTTTCTCCGGCTAACCGACCGCGACAGTCGACAGACCGCGACCTGCTACCGTTCTCGACTGCTGTCGCACGAAAGAGGAGGACGACCGCTCGGCGCAAGTCGACGCCCGACTCGGAGACCCGGCAGGACGGCGGTCGCCCGCCGCCGGCGTCCGCGGCGACTTCGAGCGTCGGCCCGCCCGCTTATACCGAACGCGGGCAAATGTCGTTCCATGATAACCCTCTCCCGGGAGGTGTACGACACCCTCGTCAGTCACGCGCGGCGGGGGCGACCGGAGGAGGTGTGTGGCATCCTGGCGGGCGACCGCGACGACGACGGCGGCGACGCGTACGTCGGCGACACGTTCCTGACGGAGAACGTCGCCGACGACCCGCGGACGCGGTACGCCATCGACCCCGAGGAGCAACTCGCCGTCATGGAGACCATCGAATCGCAGGGAACGGAGGTCGTCGGCTTCTACCACTCTCATCCGTCCGGTCCGGACTCGCCGAGCGACACCGACCGCTCCTCGGCGACGTGGCCGGGGTACTCCTACGTCATCGTCTCGCTGAACGGGTCGAACCCCTACGTCGGGTCGTGGCGCTGGACCGGCGACCGGTTCGACCCCGAGGCCGTGGTGGTCGACGACGACTCGCCGTCGTCGGCCGGGGGATGAGTCCGGGCGAGCGCGGCGATACCCGTCGCCTCCAGAACAGGGGCGTACCTCGGAGGAGGCCTGCGATTTTCGGGCGTTAGCTCCGCAACGTTTATCTTCGTCTGGTATGGCCTAACACCCATGCCAGCAATGAGTACACTCGACTGGTTGGGACTGGTCGTCCCGTACGTCGTCTTCTTCGCGATGCTGATAGCCTACTACGTGCTGGAGGGCAGACGCGAGAAACGCCTCCGCGAGCAGTACGGAGGGGAGGTGTAGCGCCGTGGCGGAGGGCATCGCCGGTTCGGCCGGCATCCTGGTGCTCGGCACGTTCGCCGCGTACCTCGTCGTGTTGGTCGGTATCGGCCTGTGGGCCTCGCGGTTCATGGACTCCGTGGGCGACTACGTCATCGGCGGCCGCGAGGTCGGCCCGGTCGTGACCGGGTTCTCGGAGCGCGCCTCCGAGATGAGCGGCTGGCTCACCCTCGGCGTACCAGCGGACGCCTTCAACACGGGCATCATGGCGTTCCTGAACGGCCTCGGGATGATTCCGGCCGACCTGCTCGCGTGGGCGGGCATCGCCAAGCGACTCCGGAAGTACACCGAGATAGTGAAGTCCGTCACCCTGCCGACGTTCTTCGAGACGCGACTCCAGGACGACACCGGACTGGTCAAGGGCGTCTCCTCGGTCGTGCTGATGCTGTTCGAGGGCGGGTACGTCGGCGCACAGATAGTCGCCGCCGGCACCCTCCTGCAGGTGCTGACGGGCGTCGAACCGTGGATCGGCATCATCACCGGCGGCATCATCGTCGTCGGGTACACGATGCTCGGCGGTTACTTCGCCGTCGCGTGGTCGGACTACTTCCAGGGTGCCATCATCCTCGCCGCGTTCATCGTCCTGCCCATCATCGCCTACACGAGCTACGGGCTGCCGTTCGACGAACTCGCGAGCGTCGGCGGCGGGTCGCTGACCAGCATCACCGCCGGAATGACCGGCTGGGCCGCGCTCTTCGGCGTCATCAGCTACGCCGCTATCGGCCTGGGCGTTCCCGGCAACCCCCACATCATGGTGCGGTTCATGGGCATCGACCGCGTGAAGAACATCCGGCTCGCGGCGCTGGTCGCACAGCTTTTCATGTTCGCCGCGTACGCCGGCGCAGCGCTGGTGGGCCTGTACGCCATCGTCGTCTTCGGACAGGGGAACGTCGCGCAGGCCGACAACGCGATGCCCCGACTCACGCTGGAACTTCTGCCCAGCGTCGTCGCGGGAGTCGTGCTCGCGGCGGCGCTGGCGGCGATGATGTCCAGCGCTGACTCCCAGCTGCTCGTCGCGACGAGCGCCGTCGTCGAGGACGTCTACCACGGGTTCATCAACCCCCAGGCGACCGAGCAACAGCTGGTGCGCTACTCGCGGTACGTCACCCTCGGCCTCGGGGGTGCGAGCATCGCCTTCGCCTACCTCGCCAAGAACACGCCCATCTACACGCTCGTCCTCGACTACGCGTGGGGCGGACTCGGCGCGGCCATCGGCCCGACGCTCATCGCGGCGCTGTGGTGGAAGCGCGTGACCGCGAAGGGGTCGGTCGCCAGCATGATCGTCGGCGCGTCGACGATGATCCTCTGGACGCAGCTGTCGACCGTGCTGAACGCGCTGAACGCGATGCCGTCCCAGGAGGCTTCGCCGTTCCTCTACCAGTTCGTCGGCGTGTACGGCCTGTTCCCCGCGTTCGTCCTCTCGGCGCTGACGCTGGTCGGCGTCTCGCTCGTGACGAACCCGCCCCGCGGCGTCGACGAACACTTCGACATCTTCGACAAGCCGCTGTCGGCAGTGACGAGCGAGCCCGGCGGCGGCACGCCGACCTACGTGACCGACGGCGGGCGGACGACGGACGGGGACGGCGCACGCGACGTCTCGCCGAAGGCGGTGACCGAGGCCGACGCCATCCGCGCCCACGTCGAGGCTGCGGACTACTGGGACGAGCAGGAATGACGGCCGACTGGAGACGAGCGGCGACGACCGACGCCCGGGGGGACGAGCGATGACGGCCGACGCCCGGGCGGACGACGCCACGGCCGACCTCGTCGGCGAGCACCGCGAGCGCGCCGACCTGCAGGTCATCCCGCCCGCCGTCGCCCGCGAGGAGGCGGGCGACGGTCACGTCGGCGCGGTCGCGTACCCCTACCGCGTCTACGAGGTCGAGGTCACCGTCGGCGCGCCGCTCGTCGGCGACCGCACCGACAGCTACGTCGCCAGCGTGGACCGCTCCCGGCGGCTGGTCCTGCGGGCCGACACGTTCCCCGACGTCGAGGAGAGGACGGTCGCCGACGCGCTCGTGTTGCCCGCGGAGCTCTCGGACGAGCAGTGCCGGGAGAAGGCCCGCGAGTCGGCGTTCGGGTGGACGACCCGGCGCTACGCGCTGTCCAGCGCGCCGGACATCGAGTTCCCGCGCGTGACCGACGCTTACAAGCTGTTCTGGCTGGTCGAGCGCCCCGACGGCGACGTCATCGTCGACAGCGTGCGCGGGACCGAAGACCCACTGCGGGACTGAGCGGCCGCTTCTCGCTCTCGGCGTCTCAGGCCCGGGCGGTGCTGACGGCCCAGACGCCCGCCGCCATCACGGCTCCGCCCGCGAAGAAGGTCGGGCCGAGCGACTCCGAGAGGACGAGCGCCCCGAGCACCGCGCCGACGACCGGTTGCGCGAAGAAGAAGACGGCGACGACGCCCGCGTCGGCGTGTTCGACGCCCGAGTACCACAGCACCCACGCGGCGGCGGTGCTCGCGACGCCGAGGTACCCCACCGCGCCGGCGACCGCCGGCGTGACGGTCACGCCGGCGAGCGCGGCGTCGCGCAGCGCGAACTCGACGGGAACCAGCACCGCAATCATGGGAACCGCGGCGACCGTCGAGTACGTCGCCGTCTCCAGAGCCGAGTAAGTCCGGACGAGCGGCGTCCCCCAGACGGTGTAGGCCGCCCAGCCGAAACTCGCCGCGAACAGCGCGAGGACGCCGACCAGGCTCCCCCGGCCGGCCGCGGCGAGGTCGTACTGTCCCGCGAGCACGACCAGCGTCCCGGCGACGGCGAGCGCCATCCCGCCGACCTTCCGAGTCGTCAGCGCCTCGTCGAGCACGGCGACGCCGAGCAGTAGCGTGAACACGGGCGTCAGGACCGTCAGCAGCGAGCCCTGGCTGGCGTTCGTCAGGTCGGTGCCGACGAACTGCGTGACCAACGTGAGCGCGACCCAGCCGCCGAGCACAGCGAACCGCCGCCGCTCCGTCCGCGAGAACGAGCGCGCGGGCTTCGTCGCGCGGACAACGACGAGCAGCGCGGCCGCGCCGAGCGCGACCCGGAGGAAGGCGAGCGTCACCGGCGGAATCGCCGCGAACCCCCACTTGCTCACGACGTACATTCCACCCCACAGCGACGCTGCGGCCAGCGGACCGAGGGAGACGCGTGCCATCGTGGACGACGTGTCCCGCCGGCGATTTACGCGTTCCGCTGTGCCGCCCACACCGCCGTCGCGCCGAGCAGCACGGCGGGGACCAGCGGGAGCACGAGGTAGGCGAACTTGAACGGCAGGGCGGGCGGCCGGAGGTAGATGAGCAGCGGCGCGACGACGAACGCGAGGACGATGACGCCGACGAGAATCCAGCCCCGCCGACCGAACTCGCGGTCGTTCGGGCCGGGGTCGCCGGTCGTCGACCCGTCCGGCTCGTGCACGTAGGCGTCGCTCCCGCCGGGGTCGCGTTCGTCCGGTCCGTCCGCGGAGGCGTCGTCCGTCACAGTTCGCTGTCGGGTTTCACGACGACCTTGCCGAAGCCCTCGCGCTCCTCCAGGAGTTCGTGGGCGCGGGCCGTCTCGCTCATCGGGAGCACCTCGCGGATGGCGGGTTCGAACGTGCCGTCCCAGACGAGTTCGAGGGCGTCGTCGGCCTCGCCGTGGCTGGCCATCGTCGAGCCGACGACCTGGAGCTGGTTCCAGAAGATGCGGTTGATGTCCGTCTCGGGGTTGGGTCCCGTCGTCGCGCCACAGGTGAGCAACCGCCCGCCCTTCGCGAGACTCTTCAGGGAGTCCTGCCACGTGGCCGCCCCGACGTGGTCGACCACCACGTCGACGCCGCGCTTGCCCGTCAGTTCCCGGACGCGGTCGGCGAAGTCCTCGGACTCGTAGTCGATGACGTGGTCCGCGCCGAGCTCGCGGGCGTGTTCGAGCTTCTCCTCGCTGCTCCCCGTGGCGTACACCGTCGCCCCGGCGTGGTCGGCTATCTGGACCGCGGCGTGGCCGACGCCCCCGGACGCGCCGAGCACCAGCACGTCCTCGCCCGGCGTCACGTCGCCCCGCGAGACGAGCATCCGCCACGCGGTCTGGAACACCAGCGGTGCGGCGGCGGCGGTCTCCCAGTCGACGCCCTCCGGAACCTCCAGGAGGTTGTCCACAGGGACCGCGGCGAGTTCGCTGTGAACGCCGCGGACGTGCTCGCCGATGAGGTGGAAGTCGACGCACATCGAGTGCTCGCCGTGGCGACAGTACTCGCACTCGCCGCAACTGACGCCCGCCGACAGCGCCACGCGGTCGCCCGGTTCGAAGCGCGTGACGTCCTCGCCGACGGCGACCACTTCGCCGGCCCCGTCGCTGCCCGGAACGTGCGGCATGTCGAGGTCGATTCCCGGCAGGCCGCGCCGCGTCCAGACGTCGAGGTGGTTCAGCGCCCCCGCCTTGACGTCGACCAGCACCTCGTCGCGGTCCGGTTCGGGGTCCGGGAACTCCCCGTACTCGATGACGTCCCGACCGCCGTGGTCCGTGAACTGGACTGCCTTCATACTCCGAAGGTTGGGCGGTGGACGTAAAAAACGTACTCGAAGGAGAGCGCACCGGGAGCGAGGCCCCGTTCGGTCGAGCACAGGGTTTAGAACCGGGGCGTCCAACCCACACGCATGGACCGGGAACCGCGCGAGGACCACGCAGAGCACGACCACGGCGAGGAACACGGCCACGGCGAAGAACACGGCCACGGCGAGGACCACTCAGAGCACGACCACGACGGGGACCACGAACACGACCATCACGCACACGACGTCGAGGAAGTCGGCGTCGCGGTGCTGACCGTCTCCTCCTCGCGCTCGATGGACGACGACCCGGCGGGCGACGCCATCGTCGAGACGTTGGAAGACGAGGGGCACGAGGTCGTCACGCGCGAACTCGTCCCCGACGAGTACGACCGCGTGCAGGGGACGGTGGACAACTTCATCGGCCGCGACGACGCGAACGTCGTCGTCACGACCGGCGGGACCGGGGTCACGCCCGACGACGTGACCGTCGAGGCGGTAGAGCCCCTCCTGAACAAGCATCTCCCCGGGTTCGGTGAACTGTTCCGCCGACTCTCCTACGAGGAGATCGGGTCGAAGGTCGTCGGCACGTGCGCCGCGGCCGGCGTCACCAACGGCACCATCGTGTTCTGTCTTCCCGGCAGCGAGTCTGCGGTTCGGCTGGGCGTCGAGGAGATAATCGTCGAGGAAGCCGGGCATCTCGTCGGCCTGGCGCGACGGGACTGACTCCCCTCCCGGAGTTCAGAGCTGAAGGGGTTCGGCGGACTCCCAGTGCTCTTCGAACTGGCTGTCGACGTTCGCGGCGAACTCGGGGTCTTTCAGGTCGATCATGGCGAACGCCTCGCCGGGCGCGAGCGGGTTCGTCACCTCGATGCAGACCTCCACGTCGTCGATGAGGTTGAAGGTCCCCTCGAGGTCCGGCGTCGTCCGCACGGAGAACTGGGGGTGGTCCGACAGCGTGTCGGCGTACCGCTTGCCGACGCTGGCCGGGAGGGTGCGGACGAGTTCGGGGGACATCAGCACGGACACGTCCACGCCCCGTTCCAGGGCCGATTCGAGGTGCTCGGTGACCGTCTCGCCGACGCTGCCGATGTCGAACTTCGGCGATAGCTGGCCCGCGACCATGACGATGCGGTCCTCGGCGGCGTCGAGGCGTTCGACGAGCAGTTCGACCGCCTCCTCGGGACCGACCGCGCCGGTCCAGAACCCCTCCTCGATGGGCGGGTCCGCCGAGTCGAGTTCCTCGGAGAGTTCGTCGACTATCTGCTCGTACTGTTCGGCCTTCTCCGTGAGTTCCTGGAGTTTGTCCTCGAGCAGTCGGTCGAGCGCCATGTTCGGTTCGACCGCCACGTACTTCTTGGGGCGACTCGCGCTCTGGCTCCGGACGAGGTTCTGCGTCTCCAGGCTGTTCAGCACGTCGTAGATGCGTCCCATCGGCACCTCGCTGGCCCGCGAGAGGTCCTTCGCCGTCGTCGGCCCGGTGTTGAGCAGCGCGCGATAGGCGCGCGCCTCGTACTCGGAGAGCCCGAGGTCGCGGAGACTTGCCATGTGGTTTGACATTACGTCGACTGTATAAAAACGCTGTGCGCGTTTGTCCCGTCGGAGAGCACCGCGGACTCTTATCTGTCAGATGGTCTCAGAATAAATCCGCGACTCGTTCACTCAACTCCTCGGGGGTCGCGACCGGCCCGGAGACGTCGCTGCCCGCGACGACGTAGGCGCGGCCGGCCTCGTACTCCTCGTCGACGCCCGCCTCGTGTGCGGACGGGACGACGACCTTCTCGTGGTCGGCGACGCGCAAGGCGGCCCGGTGGAGGTCCGACCCGGCGGGGGCGGCCACGTCGATGCGCAACGGCGCGTCCACGAGTCGCGCCGCGGCGGTCGCGTAGCCCGCGACCTGGACGTCGAGGCGGTCCGCCGCGCCGGCGAACGCGCCGACCGCCTCGCGGGCGACGCTCCGGTAGCGCTCCTCGCCGGTGAGCGCCCACAGGTCGACCAGCGCCGACGCCATCGCGGCGTTCCCGTCGACGGGGCGAAGCGGCCAGTCGAGCAGACCGGGACCCTCGACGGGACCGTCGACGAACGCGCCCAGTTCGTCGTTCTGCAGCGTCTCCACCGCGTGGTCGGCGACGGCGCGCGCGGTGTCGAGGTACGTTCCGTCCGTGCCCAGCACCTGCGCCGCGGTGGCGAACGCGGCGGCGACGTGCGCCTGGTCCGCGAGCAGGCCGCGCTCGCCCGCTCCGTCGCGCTCGTCGCCGGCGCGGTAGTGGACGACCGCGCCGTCGTCGACCATCTCGTCGAGGAACGCGAGGGTGCGTTCGGCGTACCGGCGGGCGCGCTCGTCGTCGGTGTAGGCGTGGTACGTGAGGAGGGCGTCAGCGGCGAGGGCGTTCCAGTCGGCGAACGCGGTCGGGTCCACCGCGGGGGAGTCGGCCCCCTCGCGGTCGCTCGGCGACCCCGCGTAGTAGTCGTCGTCCGGGCGCTGGCTCCCGCCGAACGCCCCCGTCTCGTCCCGCCAGAGCGTCGTCGTCAGGTACTCGACCGTCTTCCCGGCGACCTCGCGGTGGTCGTCGTCGCCCGTGTACAGGTAGGCGTTCGCGTACGCGCGGAGGAGCGCGGCGTTCGCGTCCAGCACCTTCTCGTGGTGGACGTCGCTCCAGTCGCGCTGGCCCGCGTAGCGGAAGAAGCCGCCGTCGTAATCGTCGAACAGGTGTTCCCGCACCGCGGCGAGCGTGCCGAGGGCGGTCTCGCGCTCGCGCTTCAGGCCGAACTCGACGGTCCGCGGCAGGGGGAACTTCGCGTCGTCGCCCCAGCCGCCGTGGGTCGCGTCGTACTTCTCCGTTAGCTGGCCCGCCACGTTGCGCTCGATGTCCGCGGTCACCTCGCCACCCGGGGGGTTCTGGTCGCGCAGGCTCCGGGGAACCTGAGCCGCCTCCTCGCCCTTCTGGTTCCAGAGGTCCCGGACCCGGCCGAGGACCTGCCGCATCGCGTCCGGTCCGAGGTAGGTCGCGCCCGTGAGGTGGTCGCCGCTCGGCGTGCAGAAGACGGTCGAGGGGAACCCGCCGACGTTGTAGCGCTCGCGCACCCGGGGGTTGCGGTCGACGTCCACCCGGACGGGGACGAACGAGTCGTTGACGTTCGCCGCCAGCGTCGGCACCGAGTACGTCTCCTCGTCCATCTCGTGACACCACGAACACCACGTCGCCGACAGCGAGAGGAGGACCGGCTTGTCCGCCTCCTGGGCCTCCTCGAAGGCGTCCTCGCCCCACTCGCGCCACTCGACTTTGGTTCGCTCCGCGGACTCGTCCATACGTTATCGGTCAGTCGGTTAGGTGGGAAAGGGCTTCGTTCTCGGCTTGCGCGTCAGCGACGGGAACGACGGGGCCAGTTCCGTGCGACGGCGACGTGCCGTCCGCGAACGGGGGCGTCGCTCGCCGCCCCTTCGATAGCGACCCGGAATCGTCCGCAGAAGAGGTTCGAGGATGCGGTTCGACGGTCAGTTCCCGCGGTCCTGGAGTTTCTCCTCCTCGGGCAGGTCGGCGTTCGCCTCGCCGCGCATGCCGGAGCCGACGTCCTTGCTGATGTCGGCGAGTCGCTCGGGGTCGTCCCAGTTGTTCGTGGCGGCGACGATGGCCTCGGCCATCGCCTCGGGGTCCTCGGCGCCGAAGATGCCGGAGCCGACGAAGATGCCGTCGCAGCCGTGGTGCATCATCAGCGCGGCGTCGGCCGGCGTGGCGATGCCGCCCGCGGCGAAGTTCACCACGGGGAGTCGACCCATCTCGGCAGTTTCGTGGACGAGGTCCGCCGGCGCCTCTATCTCGCGGGCGACGGCCTCGCGCTCCTCCTTGTTCTTGCCCTGGAGTTCGCGGATGGCGCCCTTGATGGTGCGCTGGTGGTGGACCGCCTGGTTCACGTCGCCCGTGCCGGCCTCGCCCTTGGTGCGGATCATCGCCGCGCCCTCCTCGATGCGCCGCAGAGCCTCGCCGAGGTTCCGCGCGCCGCAGACGAACGGCGCGGTGAACTCGCGCTTGTCGATGTGGTACGCGTCGTCCGCGGGCGTCAGCACTTCGGACTCGTCGATCATGTCCACGCCGACCGCCTCCAGAATCTGGGCCTCCTTCCGGTGACCGATGCGGGACTTGCCCATCACCGGAATCGACACCTCGTCGATGATGTCCTCGACGTCCGCGGGGTCGGCCATGCGGGCGACGCCGCCGCGCTTCCGGATGTCGGCCGGGACGGCCTCCAGGGCCATCACGGCGACCGCACCCGCGTCCTCGGCGATGCGCGCCTGCTCTCGGTTCACGACGTCCATGATGACGCCGCCTTTCTGCATCCGGGCGAACCCTCGCTTGACGAGTTCCGTGCCGCGCTTGAGTGATTCGACGTCGGTTTCGTCGGCCATACCGGCGCTACGGAGCCCGATACTTAAGACGTACCGATTACGGAACTCGGTACACCGCCCTTAAGGACATTAACGTTCGTTACAATTATGGGGTTGTATGATAGAGGATAGCACATGGCAACCAGGGAGGCACGTTCGCCCTTCGACCGACTCAGGAAGCACTACGAAGAGACGACGCTCCGCTGCCCGGAGTGTGGCTACGTGGACGACGACGGCGAGTGGCGCGTCACCGCCCGCGGCGGGCAGGTGAACTACCAGCACATCTGCCCGCGCTGTGACGCCATCGACACGCGCGTTCTGAAGTACGGCTGAGCGTCCGTCCCGCTACTCCAGTAGCGACTCGCCGGTCATCGCCGCAGGCCGGTCGACGCCGATGACCGACAGCAGCGTCGGCGCGAGGTCGCAGAGCGACCCGCCGTTCCGGACGGTTCTCCCGCCACTGTTGCCCTCCGGCGTCAGGTAGACGAACGGAACGAGGTTGTACGTGTGCGCCGTGTGAGGGTTCTCCAGTGTTCCCATGTCGTCGGCGTTGCCGTGGTCGGCGGTGACGAAGAAGTGCGCGCCGCGGGCCGTCAGGGCCTCCACCAGCCGACCCAGCTGCTCGTCGACCGCCTCGACCGCCGCGACGGCGGCGTCGAAGTCGCCGGTGTGTCCGACCATGTCCGGGTTCGCGTAGTTCAGCACCATCACGTCCGGGTCGTCGCTCTCGACGACCTCGATGGCGGTGTCGGTCACTTCGGGCGCGCTCATCTCGGGTTGCTGGTCGTAGGTCGGCACGTCCGGGCTCGGGATTATCTCCCGCCGCTCGCCCTCGAACTCCGTCTCGCGCCCGCCGTTGAGGAAGTAGGTGACGTGGGCGTACTTCTCCGACTCCGCGATGCGCAACTGGGTGAGTCCAGCCCCGGCGAGCACCTCGCCCAGCGTGTCCTCGGGCTGGTGCGGCGGGAACGCGACCGGGAGGCCGAACTCCGCGTCGTACTGGGTCATCGTCGTCAGTTCGATGTCCGGCGGCGAAGTCTCGAACGCCCAGACGGGGTCGATGTCGGCGAGCATCCGGGTCAGCTGGCGGGCGCGGTCCGCGCGGAAGTTGAAGAAGACGACCGCGTCCCCGTCGTCAAGCGCGGGACCGCCCCCCACGAGCGTCGGCTCGACGAACTCGTCCGTGTCGCCGCGCTCGTAGGACTGCCGGACCGCCTCGACCGCCGACCCGGCCACGTGGTCCGCCTCGCGGTTCACGATGGCGTCGTAGGCGCGTCGCGTGCGCTCCCAGTTCTGGTCGCGGTCCATCGCGTGGTAGCGCCCGGAGACGGTCGCCACGTCGCCCGTTCCCTGCTGGTCGACGACGCGCTGGAGGCTGTCGAGGAACCCCTCGCCGCTCTTCGGGGCCGTGTCTCGTCCGTCCGTGAACGCGTGCGTGACCGCGTCGACGCCGCGGTCGGCCGCGAGTTCGATCAGCGCGTAGAGGTGGTGCTGGTCGGAGTGGACGCCGCCCTCGCTCACGAGTCCCGTGAAGTGGACGCAACCGTCGTGGTCTCTGGCGTACTCGAACGCCGCGTCGATGGCGTCGTTCTCCCCGAGTTCGCCCGCCGCGATGGCGTCGCTGATGCGCGTGTACTCCTGTTTGACCACCCGTCCCGCGCCGATGTTGAGGTGACCGACCTCGCTGTTGCCCATCTGGCCCTCCGGGAGACCGACCCGGCGACCGGTCACGTTCAGTTCGCCGTACGCGCCCGCGTCTGCGTAGCGGTCGAAGTTCGGCGTGTCGGCCGCTTCGACCGCGTTCCTGCCGCCGTCCTCGCTTCCCAATCCCCAGCCGTCGAGCACTACGAGTGCCGCTCTCATGGGCGAGTCGTCGTCGCCTCGCGGTAACTAAGCTTCGTTTGCGGACACGCTTCCCCGGCGACTGGCGTTCCGGTCGGCGAACGTTCTGCCGGTTCAATACTTAAAACCCTGCTGGTAGCTCACGAGAGCCTCTACCGATACGTCGCACTCTCGCCGTCTCTACCCCCGATTTTCCGCTATTTCGCCCCGTCGGAGCAGCCTCGCAGGATTTATGAATCGCGCTACGCACCAAAGAGGTATGAGCGCACCGCCGGAGGAGTTCTACTCCGAGGAACGCTGGCAGAACTGGCTGGACCGCATCCGGGACGAGGAGATCGACCCCGAGGACGAGGACTCCGCGCGCCTCCTGCTCAACCTCCAGGACGACGTCGCCATCGCCGTCGCCAAGATCGTCACCGCGTACGACGACGACGAGATCGGCGAGGAGGAAGCCCTCGAAGAACTCGCCGACATCCGCGAGACGGTGCTCGGCGAGGTGGCGTTCGAGGACGAGGAGAAGGCGATGCTCATCGACGGCGTCCAGACGAGCCTCGTCTGCGTGTTCTACGCCGCCGAGGAGTACCTCGCCGGCGGCCCCGCCGAGGAAGCGGCCGTCGAGGAGTACGTCGTCGAGGCGTCGAAGGCCGAGGAGGCCGACGACCTCGACTCCGCGCTCGGCCTCGTCGCCGCGGCAGGTACCCGAATCATCGACGGCGAGGAACTCGACATCGCCGTCACCGAGGACATCGAGTACGGCCTCGTCACTGAGTGGGTCAACGGTCTCGACAGCCTCCAGAGCGCGATGAGCGACCCCGAGGTCGTCGAAGAGGAAGACGAAGCGGACGACTGAGCGGAGACGCCCGGGACGTCCGGCCAGTACGCCGCCAGAGATCTCCCGACGCGCCGTCCGGACCTTTCTCGACCGCGCTACCCCACGTCCGCCGCGAGCGACGGCGCCGGCGGACGGTCGTCGCCGCGACCGACCCCGGTCAGCGAACGGGAACGTACCAGGAGAGCGAGTGGTAGGTTTTTTGTCCCCTCGTCGTTCTCTCAGATGCATGACGTTCCGGGACGACGACCGCGCCGTGACGGTGCAGGTCGGCACGGTGCTGCTGTTCGCCTCCCTCGTCGTGGCGATGTCGCTCTACCAGGCGACCGTCGTCCCGAACCAGAACCACGGCGTCGAGTTCCGCCACAACCAGGAGGTGAAAGGCGAACTGCTCGACCTGCGCAACGCCGTCGTCCGGACGGGCGCGACGGGGACCGGCCAGCCCGTGTCGGTGACCCTCGGCACCCGCTACCCCCGGCGAACCTTCTTCGTCAATCCGCCGCCGACCTCCGGAATGCTGCGGACGACGCCGGCTCGACCCGTCACGGTCAGCAACGCCACCGCTCTGTCGAACGAGACCGCGGACTACTGGAACGGAACGAACCGGTCGTTTCTCACCCGGGGCCTCCTCTTCGAGCCGAACTATCACGAATACGGCGACGCACCGGTCACGGCGTACGAGAACACGGTCGTGTACGACCGGTTCGACTCGGCCACCGTCACCGCCACCGACCAGTCGCTCGTGCAGGGCCGCCGGATAACGCTCCTCGCGCTGAACGGCTCGCTGTCGCGCTCCGAGACCGGGACCGTAAGCCTCGACCCCCACGCCGTCAGTCCGTCGACGACGGTCACGCGGACGGTGAGCGTGCAGGCGACCGAGGGTGAGAATCTCACCGTCAGGGTTCCGACCAGCCTGAGCGAGTCGAAGTGGAAGGAACTGCTGGAAGACCAGCGGACGACCAACGGCGGCTACGTGGAGGACGTCAGCGTCGACGGCGGCGTGCTGACGCTGACGCTCCAGGGCGCGCGCGGCGACGCGGTGACCTACGACCTCCGGATGGCGAAGGTGAGCGTCGGCAACACGGACGCCGAGACGAAGGCAACGTACGTCACGGACGTTCGCGGCGGCGGGAGCGTCAGAGCCGGGGAGAGCACGACGCTCGTCGCCGAGGTCCGCGACCGGTTCAACAATCCCGTCAGCGGCGTCCAGGTGAACGTGAGCGGCGCGCCCGGAGGGACGATTCGACCCGCGGGAGCCTCGACGACGGACGAGAGCGGCCGCGCGGAGTTCGTCTACACCGGCCGGAAGCAGGGTGACCACGAGGTGACGCTGAGCGTCCGCGGTGGGGGCCGCGACTACGAGAACGCGACGTTCGACGTGTCGGTCGAGTCGAACGGGCGGGGCAACGGAGGCGACGGTTCGTCGTCGAACCCCGAGGTGTCGTTCCGAGTGGACGACCTCTCGCACACGAACGAGGACAGTGTGAACTACGTCGCCTCCTACGACGTCTCGAATACGAACGAGTCGTTCGAGCGCGTCAGCGTAGTGTACGACAATCCGAATCGAGGCCCAAGTGCAACCGGCGTAAAGAACGCAACCGAGGCGCGCGGAAGCCAGCAGTATCAACTCGATTACGGTGCGGACGAACAGTGGCAGATGACGGTCCGGGTCATCTACAGTCGGCCGGACGGTACCGAATACGTTGCAGCGAAACGAACCATCGAGGACCAGGCTGACAGTCTGAATCCGTCCGGGAACGAAGACCTGAGTCGGGCGAGTAGCCCGACCATCGCTAGCCATAGTGTCCAGGACAAGTCGAACGACGGACAGGGGCCACGGTTTAGGGTCGACTATCAACTGTCGAGCGACACCGACTTCCAGCGAATCGAGGCCGCGGCCATCGGCCAGAACGGTGGCGGCGCAACGTACAACGCCTCGACTCGAATGGATGGGAAGTTCGAGCTACAACCGGGATACGGCGTCGGCAAAACGTTCACCATCAAACTTCTCGTCTACGACGGCGACGGTGCGGTGGTCGCCGTCGTCGAGCAGTCGGAGCGGGCGGGCTGACTCGTAGTGTCGACAACCGTCGATAGTTCTATCGACAGTCCCTTATAGGACGTTGACGCTAATTGCGTGCAAGAATGACCGCCGTCGGCATCGACGCCATGGAGATATGGACAGGCAAGCTGAAACTCGACCTCGCCGAGACGTTCGCGGCGGAGAAGGGCGAGGACCCCGAGAAGTACACGAAGGGACTCGGACTGTTCGCCAGTTCGTTCCCGGACGCCCACGAGGACATCGTGACGATGGGCGCGAACGCGGCCCACCGGCTGATGGAGCGCAAGGGGCTGACGCCGGCCGACATCGGTCGCATCGACGTGGCCACCGAGTCGGCGTTCGACAACTCCAAGCCCGTCTCGACGTACATCGCGGGCTGTCTCGAACAGGTGTACGAGGAGGACTTCCACCACGCCAACAAGGGCGAGCGCAAGTTCGCCTGCATCGCCGGCACGCAGAGCCTGGACGACGCGTACAACTGGATTCGGGCGGGTCGGAACCGCGGTCGGTCGGCGCTGGTCGTCGCCACCGACACCGCGCTGTACGCTCGCGGCGACCCCGGCGAGGCGACCCAGGGCGCCGGCGCGGTCGCGATGCTCGTCACCGAGGACCCCGACCTCGTCGAACTGTCGACCGAGCAAGGCTACGGCAGCGCCGACGAGACGGACTTCCTGAAGCCCAACCAGCAGTTCCCCAGCGTCGACGGCAAGCGCTCGATGCAGGTGTACCTCGCCCGGATGCGCGAGGCGCTGGAGGACTTCGAGAGCGTCGCCGGCGACACGCACCCCGACGACTTCGCCTTCATCCCCTACCACACGCCGTTCCCCGGCATGGTCCGGAAGGCCGGCCTGCTCGGCTACCGCCACATGATTCGCGGCACCGAAGTGGAGGACGAACTCGCGGACGAGATCGGACGCCAGCCACGCGAGGAGGAGTTCGACGACCGGGAATCCTACGAGGAGGCCATCCGGGGGTACATGGACGACCTCAAGTCGACCGACCAGTACCGGGAGTGGTACGCCGAGGTCGTCGAGCCGACCCTCTCTATCTCCCGCGAGGTCGGCAACTGGTACACCGGGTCGGTCCACATCGCCCGCGCCGCCGCGCTCCAGTACGCCGCCGAGGAGGACCGCGACGTGACCGGCGACCGACTGCTCGTCGGCTCCTACGGCTCCGGCGCGCAGGCCGAGATTCACGCCGAGACGATTCAGGAGGGCTGGCGCGAGGAGGTCGACGCCCTGAACGTCGACGAACAGATCCGGAACCGCTACGACATCTCCTTCGAGGAGTACGAGCAGGTCCACGACCGCCACAACCACGACAAGTCCGTCGAACTGGCGGCGTTCACGGAGCCCGACGGCGAGTTCGTCTTCGCCGGCCGCGGAGCGATGGACGAGCGAACGTACGACTACGTGGAGTAGTCCGGAACGCTGCCCGCTCTCGGCCCAAAGTATTTATTCTCTGACACCGCAGTCGCGGCCGTATGAACCCTGACTCCCCCGACGACAGCGGCTGCCCGAAGTGCGGGCACGCCAGCGCCTCCACGGACACCATCTCCACGACCGGCGGCGGTCTGAGCAAGATGTTCGACATCCAGACCAAGAAGTTCACCGTCGTCTCCTGCGACAACTGCGGGTACTCGGAGCTGTACCGCGACGTGCGGAATCGCGGCGGCGACGTGGTCGACGTCTTCTTCGGCTGACCCGGAGCTAGCCGACGAACGTCCGGAGTACGTCCGCGACGACGTCGCCGGCCCGACGGACCTCGTCGACGGGCACGTACTCCCGCGGCGCGTGAGCGACCGCGCCGTCGTCGTCGGCGAGCACTCCCGGCCCGAACACGACGGTCGGCGCGACCTGCGCGAAGTACGACGCCTCCGTCGCCGCGCCGAACGGTCGCACCTCGCCGGCGCCGGCCTCGCGGAACGCCTCGACGACCCGCGCGTCCGCGGGCGTGTCGAACGCTTCGAGGAACGGCGTCTCGCGCTCGGCCAGCGACACGTCCACGTCGACGTCTCCGGGCGCGGCGGCCCGGAGGTGGTCCGCGAGCGCGTCCCTGAACCCGGTGGCGGTCTCCGGCGGGACGCTCCGGCGGTCCACGACGAACGACGCCTCGGCGGGCACCTGGTTCGTCGCCGCGCCTCCCTCGACCGTCGTCGGCGTCAGCGTGGCCGCGCCGAGGTCGGGATGGGGGTCGGGAGCAGCCGGTCGGTCGGCGAACGATTCGAGCGCGTCCAGCACCGGCGCGAGTCCGGCCACGGCGTTGACGCCCGCCTCGGGACTGGCGGCGTGTGCGTTCGCGCCCCGGAGCGTCACCGTCGCCTGGAACCGTCCCCGCGCGGCGTTGCAGATATCCAGGCCGGTCGGCTCGCCGACGACGACCGCGTCGGGGGGACGCGACGTCGCCTCCTCGTCCGGTCCGCGCCCGAGACGGCCGAGGTCGAGCGCCGCCGCACCGCGCGAGGACGTCTCCTCGTCCGGCGTGACGGCCAGCGACACGCGCCCGCGGTCGGGGGTCACCCGGAAGAACGCGGTCAGCAGCGCCGCCAGCGGTCCTTTCGCGTCGCAGGAGCCGCGTCCCTCGATGCGGTCGCCCTCCCGGGCGAAGGGAACGTGCGGCGGGACGGTGTCGACGTGCGTGTTCAGGACGACGTGCGGCCCCTCCCGGTCGGCCTCGCGCGTCGCGAGGACGTTCCCGGCGTCGTCGACGTCGGCCGGGACGCCGGCGGATTCGAGCGTCTCGACGAGCAGCGACCGCATCTCGGTCACGTCCTCGTGGGAGGGCGTCCGGACGGCGCGTTCGAGGAACTCGACGGGGTCGAACGCCGTCATGCCGTCGAGTCGCGTCGCCGGGGTGCCGGCGGGTCTATCTCGCCCTCGAACTCCCGTTCGACGGGACCCGAGAGGGTCGCGCGACCACCCTCGAACGTGACCCGGAGGTCGCCGCCCGGCGGCGAGACGGCCACGCTGTCGTCGTCGACCAGGCCGAGACGGCGGGCGACGGCCGCGATGGCGACCGCACCGGTGCCACAGGAGTCGGTCTCGCCCTCGACGCCGCGCTCGAAGGTCCGCTGGTCGAATCCCGACGCGGTCCGCGACGCGAACGTCACGTTCGCGCCGTCCGGGAAGCGGTCGTGGTTCCGGATGGCGGGCGCGTCGCGTTCGACGGGCACGTCGGCCACGTCGTCGACGAACGCGACGGCGTGGGGAACACCGGTGTTCACGGCGGTCACGGCGTAGTCGCCGACCTGTTCCTCGACCAGCGGCGCGTCCCCCGCGAGGGGAACGTCGCCGGGGGCGAACGACGGCGCGCCCATCTCGACGGCAACGCCGTCGTCCCGGATCGTCGCCGACCGCGTCCCGGCCAGCGTGTCGATCATCACCGCGTCGGCGTTCGCGCGCCGGGCGGCCCAGTGGGCGGCACAGCGCGCGCCGTTGCCGCACATCGCGGCCGTGCTCCCGTCGGGTTGCACGAGCGTCATGATGACCCGGGGCGGACGGTAGGCGCCTTCGAGCGCCAGGAAGAGGACGCCGTCGGCCCCGATGCCGCGCTGGCGGTCGCAGACCTCGCGGGCGAACGCGCCGCGGTCGGGGACCGGGAGCGACGCGTCCACGACGACGAAGTCGTTGCCGGTGCCGTGGTACTTCTCGAACTCGAGGCTCACAGCCAGTTCACCTCCCGCTCGCCGGCGACCACGTCGGCGGTCGTCTCGCGCTCCCGGGCGACGGCCGAGCGGTCGCCGTCGACGACGACCGTCGCGGGCCGGGGCCGGGAGTTGTACTGGCTGGCCATCTCGTAGCCGTAGGCCCCGGCGTTGCCGACGGCGAGCACGTCGCCGCGTTCAGGGTCGGCCAGCGCGTGCTCGCCGAAGGTGTCCGCGCTCTCGCAGATGGGTCCGGTGACGGTCGCCTCGACGCGGCCGTCCGCGCTCCCGCCGCCGAGGGTCCGGACCTCGTGGCGGGCGTCGTACAGCGCCGGACGCGCGAGCGTCGTCATCCCGGCGTCGACGCCGACGACGGTCGTCTCCGGCGTCTCCTTGACGGTGTTCACCCGAGCGAGGAGCACGCCGGCGTCGGCCACGAGGTAGCGACCCGGTTCGACGACGAGGTCGGCGTCGACGGCCCCGAGCGCCTCGCGCGTCGCGTCGGCGACGGCCGCCAGGTCGAGCGGCGGGTCGTCGGGGGCGTAGGGGACGCCGAACCCGCCGCCCACGTCGACGAACTCCAGGTCGACCGGCGCGTCCCGGGCGAGGTCGCCCATCCGGGCGACGAGTTCGCGGTGGGCCGAGAGGTCGTCGCCGGAGATGCCGCTGCCGGCGTGGGCGTGGACGCCGACCACGTCGAAGGTCTCCGCCGCGTCCGCGAGCAGGTCGGCCGCGCGCTCGACGGGGACGCCGAACTTCGCGTCCGCGCCGGTGCGGACCTTCTCGTGGTGGCCCGCGCCGACGCCCGGGTTGACACGCAGACAGAGCCGGCCGTCGTACCCGCGTTCGGCGAGGCGGTCGAGCGTGTCCTCCGCGCCCGCGGTTATCGTCAGTTCGGGGTGCTCCGCGGCGAGTTCGACGGCGCGGTCGAGGTCGCCGGCGGGCGGGTTGACGGCGGTGTAGTGGACGCGCTCGCCGGGAAAGCCAGCGTCGAGCGCGCGTTCGAGTTCGCCCGCCGAGGCGCACTCGACACCGGCGCCTTCCGCTTCGAGCGTCCGCAGGACCGGGCGGGCGGTGTTGGCCTTCGCGGCGTAGTGGACCGCCGCGTCCGGGAACGCCGCCGCGAACCGCCGGTAGTTCCGCCGCACGCGGTCGAGGTCGAGGACGTACAGCGGCGTGCCGTGCTCGTCGGCGAGGCCGGCGAGGGCGGCGTCGTCCCAGTCGGCGAGGCGTCGTACCGGCGGGTTCTCGGCGTCCGTGGAGCGCGCACTCGCGCCCGCGGCGTCGCCGGTCGCGTTCATCGCAGGGCCTCCTCGCGCTCGACTTCCGCGAGCGTGTCCTCCTGCACGTCGAGCGCGACGACCGCGGGCTTGTACGCGCCGCCGTCGAACAGGTCGTGGTCGCTCACGCCCGACTCGACGAACCGGGTGAACGCCCGGCGGTTCGGCGGGAGGTGACCGTAGACGACCTCCTCCTCGACGAGGTCGTAGATGGGAATCCGCGGCGTCAGCAGCGTGTTCTCGCCGACCACGCTTCCCTCGCCGACGACGAAGCCGGAGGTGACCCGACAGCCCGCACCCAGGGACACGTCGTCTTCGACGACGACCGGGGCGCTCTCGACCGGTTCGAGGACGCCACCCACGAGCGCGTTCGCGCCCAGCTTGACGTTCGAGCCGATCTGGGCGCAGGAGCCGACGGTGTCACAGGAGTCGACGAGCGTGCCGTCGCCGACGTACGCGCCGACGTTGACGAAGCTCGGGCTCATCACGATGCAGTCGCTGCCGACGTGGGCACCGCGCCGGAGGACGGTCCCGTCCGGCGTGTTGCGGGTGTTCCGTCCCGGCAGGTCGTCGGTCCGGCGCAGCGGGAGCACGTCGTGGTAGGTGACGCCGCCGTACTCCCGCGGGCGGGTCTCCCGGAGGCCGAAGGTCAGCAGGACGGCCTGCTTGACCCACTCGTTGGCCTCCCACTCTCCGTTGCGCTTCTCGGCGGCGCGGACCTCGCCGGATTCGAGCGCGTCGAGGACGGCGTCGAGCGTGACGTAGGCGTCCTCGGTCGCGCTGTCGGCGTCCAGGTCGCCGTCGTCGTAGCGCCGCCAGAGCTCCTGTACGTCGCTCTCGAGGCTCATACGCCGACCACCTCCGAGAACTCGTACCGGCCGGGATCGCGCCCGGCCAGCCAGTCCGCCGCGTCGAGCGCGCCCTCGGCGAACACCGCCCGGCTCCCCGCGCGGTGGGCGAGCCTGAGTTCCTCGTCGCCGCCGGCCAGGAGGACCTCGTGCTCGCCGCGGACGCCCCCGGCCCGGCGCGCGTGGACGCCTATCTCTCCCGGCTCGCGGGGGGCGTCGCCCTCGCGGCCGTGGACGCGTCGACCGTCGCCGTCCCGCGTCGACTCGATGCGGTCGACGACGGTCTTGGCGGTGCCGCTCGGCGCGTCGCGCTTGCCGTTGTGGTGGGTCTCGGTCACCTCAACGTCGTACTCCGGGAGGTCGCCGACGGCGGCCTCGATGGCGTCTAACAGCGCCTGGACGCCGCGCGAGAAGTTGCTCGCCCGCAGGACGGGAACGTGGTCGCTCGCGGCGTCGAGGGCGGACTCCCCCCGGTCGTCGAACCCCGTCGTGCCGACGACGCAGGCGACGCCCGCTTCCGCACAGACCGCCACGTAGTTCTGGCTGCTCGACGGGCCGGAGAAGTCGACGAGCGCGTCGGGGTCGCGTTCGCGGAGTACGCGGCCGAACTCCCGGGCCGGTTCGATGGGGACCCGGGGGTCGGCGTCGCTCGCGTCCGCCTCCGGGTCGCGGTTCACGCCCGCGACGACGTCGACGTCCTCGCGGTCGCTCGCGGCGTCCAGGACGGCGCGTCCCATCCGTCCCGTCGCGCCCGTGACGACGATTCGCGTCGGGGAAGCGTCGTCGCTCACGCCGATACCTCCGTTCGGTCGAGTTCGTCGAGTATGGCGGCCAGGTCGTCCCGGTGTTCGTCCGACAGCGGGGAGAGGGGCGAGCGCAGTTCGCCCGGGCCGTACCCGCGGAGTTCCATCGCGGCCTTCACCGGAATCGGGTTCGTCTCGACGAACAGTTCGCGGAACAGCGGTCCGAGTTCGCGGTGCAGTTCGCGCGCGCTCTCGAAGTCGCCAGAGAGCGCGTGCTCGACCATCGCGCAGGTGCGTTCCGGTACGACGTTCGCCGCGACGCTGATGGCGCCCGTCGCGCCGACGGCGAGCATCGGGAGGGTGAGCGCGTCGTCGCCCGAGAGGACGGCGAACTCCTCGTCGGTCGTCCGCTCTACGACCTCGCCGATTCGACCGAGGTCGCCGCTGGCGGCCTTGTAGCCGACGACGTTCTCGTGGCTCGCCAGCGAGACGGCCGTCTCCACGTCGACGTTCCGCCCCGTGCGCGAGGGGACGTTGTAGAGTATCTGCGGGAGGTCGACCTCGTCCGCGACGGCGCGGTAGTGGGCCTCCATCCCGTCCGGTTCGGGCTTGTTGTAGTACGGCGAGATGAGCAGCAGGGCGTCGGCCCCGGCGTCGGCCGAGCGCTGCGCGAGTTCGAGCGCCTCGCGGGTCGCGTTGCTGCCGGCCCCGGCGACGACCGGGACGTCCACGACGTCGACGACGGCCTCGACGACCCGGACGTGTTCGTCGTGGCTCAGGGTCGCGCTCTCGCCGGTCGAGCCGACGGGCACGAGGCCGTCGACGCCGGCCGCTTCGAGGCGGCGGGCGTCGTCGCGAAGCTGTTCGTAGTCGATACTACCGTCACGGAAGGGTGTCGTCATCGCGGGGTAGACCCCACGGAGTGGTTCGTTCGTCATCGTTCGATTTGAGGGGAAACGGTCGTCGCGCGGTGCAGAACGAGAACGGCCCGAGACGGGGACGCTACTCCCGCCGCGAACCTCAGGGCGCGCGTTTTGTCCGTTTCCCGACCGCGCTGTGGCTCTCCGCGAACGCGTCCGCGGCAGTGGCCACAGCAGGGTGCATGTTGGACTGGCACGCACCGAGCGACTTAGCTCTTGCGTCGCTGGCAGGATTTGGCTCGGACGACCGTCGCGGACCGCACCGGTCGGTGACACCGCCGTCCCCGTCCGTCGGGCACCGGCGACCGCGGTCTCGAATCCGGCGAATCGGCGGTCTTATCACGCCGTCGTGACTACGTGAAGTCGATGCTCGTCCTCGGTGACGCTCACGCCGACGACCCCGAAAACCGTCGCGCGCTGCTCGCCGCCTACCGCCAGGCGGACGCGGACGTCGCTCTCCAGCTCGGCGACCTGCTGCACTACGACCTCCCGATTCCGACGTGGTTCATCGCGGGCAACAACGAGGACTTCGACGTCGTCGCCGCACTCCGGAACGGCCTCGTCACCAACTCTCGCGTCGACAACGCTCACCTGCTGGCCAGCACCGCGGTCGACCTCCAGGGTATCCGGGTCGCCGGCCTCTCGGGCAACTTCGCTCCCACGAAGTACGACCGGCCCCGCGCGAACCTGGTCGGCGAACGCCGCCGTCACTTCACTCACGAGGACGTCCAGGCGGCGATGGACCTGACCGACGTCGACGTCCTGTTGACGCACGAGGCTCCCCACGGGCTCCCCGTCGCCGAGGAGTACGACGTGGGCTGCTCGCACGTCGACGACCTGCTGAACGCGCTCGACCCCGAACTCTGTCTGGTCGGCCACCACCACGAGCACGCCGAGACGACGTTCGGCGACACGCGCGTCGTCAGCATCGCACCGGCGTGGGAGCGATACTACTCGCTCGACCCCGACACGCTCGCGCTCTCGTGGTCGGACACTCCAGGGTCCTGACGGGTTGCGAGTGCGAATCCATTTACGCGAGTAGTTATCACACCAACTCATGACCGAGATTCATCCGAACCAGCGGGTGACGGTGCTGGCCGACGCTCAGAACCTCTATCACACGGCACAGAGCGTCTACAGCCGGAACATCGACTACTCGTCGCTCCTGAAGAAGGCCACGCAGGACCGCGAACTCACCCGGGCCATCGCCTACGTCATCCAGGCCGACAGCCCCGACGAGGAGAGCTTCTTCGACGCGCTCACCGACATCGGCTTCGAGACCAAGATCAAGGAGCTGAAAACGTTCGGCGACGGGACGAAGAAGGCGGACTGGGACGTCGGCATGTGCATCGACGCCGTCACGCTCGCGTCGCGGGCCGACACCATCGTCCTCTGCACCGGCGACGGCGACTTCGCACGACTCGTCACCCACCTGCGTCACGAGGGCGTCCGCGTCGAAGTGATGGGGTTCCAGGAGTCGTCGGCCGACGAACTGGTCGCTGCCTGCGACGAGTTCATCGACCTCAGCGAGCGCACCGAGACGTTCCTGCTGTAGCGACCGCCCCGTCCTACACCGGCCGGCCGTCTTCCGAGGTGCCGAACGCGAGGGCACCGCCGGCGAGCGCCAGCGTGGCGGCACCGGCGAGCACGTTCGTTACCAGTCCGCTCCCCATCGACGTGACGAGGAATATCATGACCGACCCGGCGATGAGCAGGGCGATTCCGACCATCTCTTTGGAGTTCATACCCCCGCTTGGACCCGAGGGCTAATAAATCGCTCCACACCCGCCATACACCAACATGGTATAGCATAGCAATGAGGGGTCGCCGTTCGAGAACGCGAAGGTTTTCACGCGCTGGCACCGAATCCCCGGCGATGACCGACGCCGACGACCTCGCCGACCTCCGGGTGACCGCGGACTACCAGTTCGGTGCCGGTGCGGGCGACGCGCTGTTCCCGCCGGACGACGACCTCTCCGTCCGGCGCTCATCGTCCGGTCGGCCGAGCCAGGTGCTCGCGGAGGCGGGCCGGCTCGTGACCTACACGACGGACGGCCGGTTCACCCTCGGCGTCGCCGGCGGCCGCCGGCTCGCGGACGCCTTCGAATCGCCCGCCTGCCGGGTCGTCGTCGGCGACGAGAGCGAACCGTTCGTCCGCGACGGCAAGAACGTCTTCGCCAAGTTCGTCGCGGACGTGGACCCCGACGTGCGCCCGGACGACGAGGTGCTGGTGGTCCACGAGCGCGGCGACCTGCTCGCCGTCGGTCGGGCCGAACTCGGCGCCGACGCCATGCTGGACTTCGAGACGGGGATGGCGGTGAAAGTGCGCGACGGCGCGGAGGAGTGACGCTCGCTCTCCCGGCGCGTTCCGGCCCGCTGGCGACCCGCGTCCGCCACGCTTATCTCTCCTCGTTCCGACGGTTCCCGTATGTTCGGAGGAGGCGGCGGGGGCATGAATCCCCGCAAGATGAAACAGATGATGAAGCAGATGGGCATCGACGTCGACGAGGTCGACGCCGAGGAGGTCGTCATCCGGACGGCCGACGGCGAAGAACTCGTCTTCGACGCGCCCGACGTAACCCGGATGGACGCCCGCGGTCAGCAGACCTACCAGATAGTCGGCGACGCCGAGGCGCGCGAGGCGTCGGCGGACGAGAGCGCCGGTGCCATCGAGGAGAGCGAGGAGAGCGACGACTCGGCGAGCGAGATTCCCGACGCCGACGTGGAGATCGTCGCCCAGCGCGCCGGAGCGAGCGAGGACGAGGCGCGCGAGGCCCTCGAAGCGGAAGGCGGCGACCTGGCCGCGGCGGTCGAGCGTCTCGAGTGACGGTCCTTCTCGTCCACGGCGACCGGGAGTACCTGCGCGAGCCGGGCGAAGAGCTCCAGACCGACCTCGGCGTCCTCGACGTGCCGGAGGACGTCGAACCGGGTGACACGCTCGAAACCCATCTCGGCGAGGCGTTCACCGTCCGGCGGCTCCGCGGTCCGGACCTCTTCCATCACTTCGAGCGCACCGGCGCGCCGATGATGCCCCGCGACGTGGGTCTCATCGTCGGCGAGACGGGTGTCGCGGCCGGCGACCGCGTGCTCGACGCCGGCACCGGGACCGGCGTGCTCGCGGCCTACCTCGGTCGCATCGGCGCGGACGTGGTCACCTACGAGCAGGACGCCGAGTTCGCCGACGTGGCGCGCGACAACGTCGCGATGGCGAACGTCGCCGACGCCGTCGACGTGCGGAGCGGCGACGTGACCGAGCACTTCGACGACCTCTCGGGGTTCGACGTGCTCACGCTCGACACGCAGGACGCCCCCGCGGCGGTCGAGCGCGCGCCGGACCTGCTCGCCGACGGCGGGTCGCTCGGCGTCTACTCGCCGTTCGTCGAGGACGCCCGCGCGGTCGCCGAGGCGGCCCGCGAGGCCGACCTGGCGAACGTGCGCACCAAGGAGACCATCCAGCGCGAGATGGACTTCGACGACCGCGGCACGCGCCCCTCGACCGCTGGCGTCGGCCACACCGGTTACCTGACGTTCGCCCGGAAGGTGTAGCGCGCGAGCGTCCACCGTCGCGTCGACCACGTTCTCCTGCAGGAAGTAACGCTCAACTGTTCGTACGACCAAGCGCGAGCCATGGCGGAGTTTCGGAACACCGGACAACCGGACTGGGACTGGTGGGAGACGCTGTGGCCCGACCCGGAGGGCGTCCTCCGGAACCTGGGCCTCGAACCGGACGACAGGGTCGCCGAGGTCGGCTGCGGCGACGGCTACTTCGCGCTCCCGGCCGCCGAGACGGCCGAGGAAGTGTACGCGGTCGACCTGGACGAGGAGTTGCTCGCGGACCTCCGGTCGGCCGCCGAACGACGCGGCGTCGCGGCCGATGTCGCGACGATACCGGGCGACGCGGACGACCTTCCGGACCTGCTTCCCCGCCCGGCGACGTTCGCGCTGCTGGCGAACGTGTTACACGGTGTCCCGGAGCCGGCGTCGTTCCTGGACACCGTCGCGGAGTCGCTGACCGACCGGGGCCGCGTCGGGGTCGTCAACTGGCGCGACCGTCCGCGCGAGGAGACGACCGTCGACGGCGAGCCGCGGGGGCCGCCCGCCGACCTCCGGATGCCCCCGACGGCGACCGAGCGAGCGCTCGCCGACGCCGGCTACGAGGTGGCGACCGTCGTCGACCTGCCGCCGTACCACTACGGCGTCGTCGCCGAGCGGTAGTCCGTCGGTACCGCTACAAACCGCCGGGAGCGACGCGAGGCGCGCTACGAGTGCCGCGGAGCGCGAACTGCGTCGCCGCGAGCGGCGCTCTCGCTCGCGGGAAACTCGACCGAAAACGCACCCGCGGGCGAGAGGCCCGAAGACACCCGACGAAGTAAGAAGGTCGAAGTCAGTGGTCGTCTTCGCGCCACTTGTGCTCGCACTCGGTACAGACGAAGAATCGCGTCTCGCTCTCGTCGGCGGCGCGAATCTGCTGCATGTACCAGTACGCGCGGTCGTTGCCGCACTCGGGACACTGGACCTCGGTGGTCGGCAGGCCGCTGTCCTCGCCGTCGCCCGTCTCGATGACTTCGCTGGCCTCCTGGTCCTGGGTCAGTACGTACTGCGCCTCGGGGTCTTTCGGCTTCTCGTAGCCGCAGCTCCCACAGACCCAGAGTCCGTCGTCGGCTTTCATCATGGAACCGCACTCGTCACAGAACTCCATCGTTGCCCCGGTCTAACTCCGCCGAGCATTTAAGAGGCGTGTTTCGTCCGACGCGGCGGAACGAGGCGACGTCCGGCGCGGCGACCGCTCGCGTCTCCGCCCGTTATCCCTCGCCCTCGGACTGGTACGGTTCGCCGACCGCCTCGCGCGGGAGCGTGTTGTTGATCTCGTTCGCCAGGTCGTCCATCGAGTCGAACTCGTCTTCGTTGGCCCGAGAGACGAGGTCGCCGAGGTTGCGTTCGCCGTCGGCGAGCTCCACGGTCACGTCGTCGAGTTCTCGCACCGCCTCGTCCTGACTCAACGGGTAGGACAGCTCTCCGAGCACGGTGTCGACGTGGCTCAGTTTGACAGTTCGTGCCATCGACTAGCGTACGCCGGGCGTCTCCTTAGCTGTTGTCGCGGCGCCTCATCGAACGCGGTCGAAGACGGTTCCCTCGCAGTTGCGGCACGTCCGGCGGTTGCGCCAGTAGGTCTTCCCGCAGCCCTGTCATCGCCACGTCTGCCGCAGGAAGTCGGGTGCGAGCTTCTCGACGAGTTTCATACCGGCGATACGGTCCGGGCGAAGGAACGACGTTCGCCCCGCACACTTTAGCCGTCCGCCGTCGTTCTCCGGGAGCATGACCGACGCCGAGTTCGGCTACGTCACGCCCGAGACGCTCCCGCTGTTCACCGACCTCTACGAGCTGACGATGCTGCAGGGGTACCACGCGTCGGACCACGAACCGCGGGCGACGTTCAGCCTCTTCTTCCGGGACCTGCCGCCGGACAGGGGGTACGTCCTCGCGGCCGGACTGGAGCAGGCGGTCCGGTACGTCGAGACGCTGACGTTCGGCGACCGCGCGCTCGACTACCTCGCCGAACGCGGGTTCGAGGACGACTTCCTCGACCGCCTCGCCGACTTCGAGTTCACGGGGGAGTTGCGTGCGCTCCCGGAGGGGACGCCCGTCTTCCCGGACGAACCGCTGCTGGAAGTGACCGCGCCCATCTTCGAGGCCCAGCTGTTCGAGACGCTGCTCATCAACCAGGTCGGCTTCCAGAGCCTCGTCGCGACGAAGGCCGCGCGGATGGCCGAGGCGGTCGACCGGCACGGCGACGACCAGTCGCTCGTCGACTTCGGCTCGCGGCGCGCTCACGGCACCGACGCCGGAGTGAAGGCCGCGCGAGCGGCCTACGTCGGCGGATTCGACGGCACCTCGAACGTCGCGGCGGGCGAGGTGTTCGACCTGCCCGTCTACGGAACGATGGCCCACTCGTGGATCCAGAGCTTCCCCGACGAGCGCTCGTCGTTCGCGGCCTTCGTCGAGCAGTACGGCGACGACTCCGTCCTGCTGGTCGACACCTACGACACCGTGGCGGGCGCGAAGGTGGCGATGGAGGTGGCCGACGAGTACGACGCCGACGTCGGCGTGCGCCTCGACTCGGGCGACCTCGTCGCGCTCTCGAAGGAAGTCGAGGAGGTGGTCGGCGACGCTCCCATCTTCGTCTCCTCCGGGATGGACGAGTACGAGATAGCGGACTTCCTGCAGGACGACGGCGTCGCGAGCGGCTTCGGTCCCGGCACCGCCCTGACGACGAGCGAGGACGCGCCGTCGATGGACGCCGTCTACAAACTCGTCGCGGTCGAGCGCGACGGGGAGATGCGACCGAGCATGAAACTCTCCGCGGGGAAGGTGACCTACCCGAGCGCGAAGAGCGTCCGTCGCGTCGAGGGCGAGGACGGGTACGAGCGCGACGTGGTGGGGCTCCGCGAGGAGGCCGACGAACTGCCGGGCGAGGAGCAGCTGGTGACGGTGTTCGAGGACGGCGAGCGCGTCCGCGACCTGCCGGGGCTGGACGCCCTCCGGGACCGGGCGCGCGAGCGACGCCGGAAACTGCCGGCGGGCTGTCGGGACCTCCGCGACCCCGACGGGTATCCGGTCGAGGTCGGCGACGAACTGCGGGCGCGAACCGACGACCTCGCCGCCGAACTACGCGAGTGATGGCCGGGGAACGGCGCCAATCCGGAACGGGGGAGCGTCTCGCGGGACTGGTCATCTGGTTGCTCGCGGTCGCCGCCACCGCGGTCACGCTCGACCTGCTGGGACTGCTCGCGGTGCCGGTCGGAACCGCTACCTGGCTGCTCGTGCTCGGTGGCGTGCTCACCGTCCTCGTCGAGTCGTTCCTCCGGTACTTCTCGGTCGGTCGGCTGTTCTGACCTACTCGAACAGCTCCCCGTGACGTCGCGAGAGGTCGGTGTACGCCCCGGAGGAGTACGTCTCGAAGGTCTCCTCGGGGTCGACCGTCGTCTCCTCCAGCGGCGTCACGCGGGCGGGCACGCCGCGCGCGAACGACTCCGGCGGTATCTCGTACCCCGCCGGGACGACGGTGCCCGCGGCGACGATGCTGCGCTCGCCGACCGTCACGTCGGAGACGGTCGCGCCGAACCCGACGAGCGCGCCGTCTTCGACCGCGGCGTCGTTGCACACCGCACCGTGGCCGACCATCACGCGGTCGCCGACGTCGCTGGCGTGCAGGACGGCGTTGTCGCCGACGTGCGCCTCCGCGCCGACCCGGACCGGGGCGACGTCCCCCCGGAGCACCGCCCCGGGCCAGACGCTGGCGTCGGCCCCGACCGTCACGTCGCCGACCAGGGTCGCGTCGCGGGCGATGCGGGCACTCTCGTCGACGTCGGGGTCGCTCCCCTCGAAACCGTAGGTCGTCATGACGCGTACCGTCACGACGTCCAGCGCCGTGTAGGTTTCCCCGACTGCGACGCCGACACCGCGCGCTTATCCGGGAGACGCACGAAGCGGGAGTCATGGCGACAGAGGAGGGCACCTTCGAGTACAAGGCGACGTTCGGCGACGAGTTCGGACGGACCTACTTCCGGCGGTGCGACGACCTGGCGGTCTCCAGCGTCGGCCTCGGAACGTACCTCGGCGAGCCGACGGACGAGGTGGACGACGATTACCGCGAGGCCATCACGACGGCGCTGGAGAGCGGCGTCAACGTCGTCGACACGGCCATCAACTACCGTTGCCAGCGCAGCGAGCGCGTCGTCGGCGAGGCGGTAGACGACGCAGACGTGGACCGGGACGCGGTGTTCGTCGCCACGAAGGGCGGCTTCCTCCCGTTCGACGGCGAGCGCCCGGAGGACCCCGGCGAGTACGTCCGCGAGGAGTTCGTCGAGCCCGGGCTCGTGGACCGCGACGACCTTGCCCGCGGCAGCCACTGCATCGCGCCGGAGTTCCTCGACGCGCAACTGGACCGGTCGCTGGAGAACCTCGGACTCGACGGCGTCGACCTGTACTACGTCCACAACCCCGAGACCCAGCTACAGGTTCGGTCCCGCGAGGCGGTGTACGACCAGTTAGAGGACGCGTTCACGCGACTCGAAGAGCGCGCGGCGGCGGGCGACCTCGACCGCTACGGCGTGGCGACCTGGACCGCGTTCCGCGTTCCGGAGGGCCACGACGACTACCTCTCGCTCCGGGAGGTGGCCTCGCGCGCACGCAAGGCGGCCAAGCGCGCCGAGAACACGGCGACCCACTTCCGGGCCGTCCAGTTGCCGTTCAACGTCCACATGGCCGACGCGTTCACCGTCGAGTCACAGGAGGGGCCGGAGGGCGACCAGAGCGCGCTGTGGTTCGCTCACGAAGCGGGCCTGAACGTGTTCACCAGCGCCAGCATCGGTCAGGGTGAACTCGCGAAGGGACTGCCCGAGGACGTGGCCGAGCGCCTGGCCGGCGACACGGCGGCCCAGCGCGCCATCAACTTCGCGCGGAGCGCGCCGGGGGTCACCTCGTCGCTGGTCGGCGCGAGCGACGTCGAGCACGTCCGGGAGAACGTCGGTGCCGGGCGGTTCGAGCCGATGGGCGCGAACGCCTTCGACGCCGTCTTCGAGTGATTACAGCTCCTTCCACTCGCCGTCGCACTCGGGACAGTACTTCACGGTGAACACCTCGTCCGGGTCGTTGCGCGTCTTCAGCGACTCCGCACACGACGTACAGGCCAGCCGCCCGTAGGTGTCTTTCTCTACCGCGCCCTCGCGTAGTGCGCTCCGGACAGAGTTCATAATCGTGTCATTCACTCTCGTATGACAAAAAATCATCGGGCAACCACAGCGTCCCCGAAACGAGTTCTGTCGTACCCGTTACGTTGCGTCGGTCGCCCCGAGAGACTGAAAGCGACCGGTCACCGACTCGCCCGTCGGGCGTCGGGAAGCGGCGACCACCCGACACTGCCGGCACCGCCGGCGACTACCGGCCGTCGCTACGCGAATCGGAGAGACGCACGACGACGGCCGGAGTCCCCGCGTTTATTAATCGTCCGCGCCGTACTTTCGAGCATGCCCGCGACGCTCGAAGTTCGATGTACGGACGACGACTGCGAGATGGACATGTTCGAGATGCACTACACGTACGACATGCCGGACGACGTGGGCGTGACCGACTTCCAGTGTCCCTACTGCGGCGGGACCGACTGCCTCGAAGAGATCGAACTATGACGCTGCGCGAACTCGGCCGTTCGGTCGGCAACGCCGTCTTCCAGCGCGTCGGCCGTGCCGCGAGCAAGGTCCAGGAGACCCGCCCGCTCCCTGCGGACCTGCTCGAGAGCGACGACGCGTACCTCGTCGTCTTCGACGCCCCCGGCGCGACCGGCAGCGACGTCCAGGTCCGGTTCGCCGACGGCGCGGTCCTGGTCCGACTCGACCGGTTCCGGGAGTTCCACGAGGGCTTCGGGATGGTGTTCCCCGGTCGCGGGATGTCGCTCGACGGTCGCGTCGAACTGCCTCCCGACGCCGAGGTGGACGCGAACGCCGCGTCCGCGACGCTGACCGACTCCGGAACGCTGGAGGTCCGCGTGCCGAAGCAGGAACGGACGACCGGGGACTCTCAGTCCGAGTCGGTCGAGACGTAGACGACGTCCGTCACCGTTTCCGGCCGTGAGTCCCGAGTCGACGCGACGGATCGCCGAGCTATCGTCCGCCATCCTTTGCTCCTACGCCAACACCTAACGGTCAGCCGCCGGTCCGTTCGGTATGGCCGAGACGAGCGAGCGAGTCGAGCGACTGGTGGACGAACTCACCCGCGAGGAGAAGCTCCGACTGGTCCGGGGTACCACCGACCCGGCGGGGACGGCGACGGGCTACCTGCCCGGCGTCGACCGCCTCGACGTACCCGAGTTCCGGCTGGTCGACGGACCCCTGGGCGTGCGCGCCGAGGACGAGCGCGCCACGGCGTTCCCCACCGCACTGGCGCTGGCGGCGACGTTCGACCCCGACCTCGCTCGCGAGCAGGGCGCGGCCATCGCCCGTGAGGCGAAGGCCCACGACCAGGACGCGCTACTCGCGCCGGGCACAAACATCGTCCGGGTGCCGCACTGCGGCCGCAACTTCGAGTACTACTCCGAGGACCCCCGGCTGGCGGCCGACCTCACCGCGGGCGTCGTCGAGGGGATTCAGGACGAGGACGTGGTCGCCACCGTGAAACACTACGTCGCCAACAACCAGGAGCAAAACCGCACCGAAGTCAGCGCCGAGGTGGACGAGCGGACGCTCCGCGAACTCTACCTCCCGGCGTTCCGCGCGGCGGTCGAGGCGGGCGTCGGGTCGGTGATGACCGCCTACAACCGGGTGAACGGCACCCACATGAGCGACCACCGCCGGCTGGTCGCCGACGTGCTCAAAGACGAGTGGGGGTTCGAGGGGTACGTCGTCTCGGACTGGTACGGGGTCGAGAGCACCGTCGGCGCCGCCACCGCCGGGCTCGACGTCGAGATGCCCGGCGTCTCCGTGACCGACAGCCGGGACGCGCCGGACGAGGCGGACGAGTCGTCGAGCGAGACGGACGTCGACCTGGGCTCCATCGACGGCGTTCCGGACCCGACGGAGGCGGGGTTCTTCGGCGAGCCGCTGGCCGAGGCCATCGACGAGGGAGCGGTCCCCGCCGAGCGCCTCGACGACATGGTGGCCCGCGTCCTCGGCCAGATGGAGCGAATCGGGCTGTTCGACGGCGACCGCGGCGACGGAGCCCTCGACACGCCCGCGCACCGCGACCTCGCCCACCGCATCGCCGCCCGCGGGACGGTCCTGCTGGAGAACGACGGCGTCCTCCCGCTCGACGACGCGACCGACGTCGCGCTCGTCGGGCCGAACGTCCACGAGGCGACCCTGGGCGGCGGCGGTTCGTCGGAGACGACGCCGTTCCACTCGGTCAGTCCCCGGGAGGGAATCACCTCCCGCGCCGAGGGCGAGGTGGCCGTCGCCCGCGGCGTCCCCGAGATCGAGGACGTCTCGCTGTTCGACCTCCTGCCCTTCGTCGGCGACGACGCCGGCGAGGAGAGCGACGACGCAGGCCCCGACCCGGACCCCTCGAAAGACGAGGCGGTCGCGGCCGCCGAAGCGGCCGACGTCGCCGTGGTCGTCGTGCGCGACGCCACCACCGAGGCCCGGGACGGCGACGACCTCCGGCTCCCCGGCCGGCAGGACGAACTGGTCGAGGCGGTCGCCGACGCGGCCGACCGCACGGTCGTCGTCGTCAACTCCGGCGGGCCGGTAGAACTGCCCTGGCGCGACGACGTCGCGGCCCTGCTCGCGGCCTGGTACCCCGGACAGGCTCACGGCGCCGCGCTCGCCGACGTGCTGTACGGCGACCGCGACCCCGGCGGACGCCTCCCGGTCACCTTCGCCCCCGAGGACGCCTATCCCGCGACCGACGAGAGCCAGTATCCCGGCGTCGACGGAGTGGCCGACTACTCGGAGGGGCCGTTCGTCGGCTACCGCCACTTCGACGCCGCGGACGCCGAGCCGACGTACCCGTTCGGCCACGGGCGCTCGTACGCCGACTTCCGGTACGGAGCGGCCGAGGCGGACGGTGACGCGGTCCGGGTCACCGTCGAGAACCGCGCCGAGCGACCCGGCCGCGAAGTGGTACAGGCGTACGTCCGGCCGCCGGCCGCACCGGACGGCGTCGAGCGACCGGTCCGGGAACTCGCCGGCGCCGCCGCCGTCGAACTGGACGGTGGCGAAACCAGCACCGTGGAAGTCGACCTCGACGACCTGGCGTTCGCCCGGTACGACCCGGACGACGGGTGGGTCACGGACTCCGGGGCGTACGCTATCGAGGTGGGACGGTCCTCGCGGGACGTCCGGACGACGGTCCGCGTGGACCGGTAGGCGGCGCGGTCCGGTGGGACCCGCGGCGCGGTCGGGAGACGTCCGCGCCGGGCCGGGTCACTCGACCGCCATCCCTTCCACGACGTCGAACTCCTCGTCGCCGTCGAAGCGGGTCGGGTCGAACGCCGGAATCCCACCGTCGCCGAGCACGTCCGCGGCGATAGCCTCGCCGAGCGCCGGTGCGCGCATGAACCCGTGGCCCTGCCAGCCCGCGGCGACGTAGAGGCCGTCGCGGAGTTCGCCGAGCAGGGGGTCGCGGTCGGGCGTCGCCGTGCAGAGGCCAGCCCAGGCGCGGTTCACGTCGGGGTCGACGTCGAATCGCTCGCGGAGTCGCTCGACCGTCGCCTCGCGGAACGCCGCGTCGCCGTCGCGGTTCCAGTCGTCGGGGTCGCTCTCGACCTCTTCCGTCCCGTCGCCGGCCAGCAACCCCTCCGGGTGCGGCCGGCAGTAGTAGCCTGCGGTCGCGTCGTACAGCATCGGCGCGTCGGCGTCGAACTCGCAGGTGAGCGCCTGCACGCGGTACGGCTTCAGGGCGACGGGAATCCCGGCGTCGGCGAGTATACGCTTCGTGTGCGCGCCGGCCGCCACGACGACCGCGTCGAACGCGAGCGTCTCGCCGTCGGCCCGGACGCGAGGCGGGCCGGTTCGCACGGCGGCCTCGACGCCCGTCCGCACGTCCGCCCCGGCGTCGCGGGCCGCGTCGGCCATCGCGGTCGCGTACCGCCCGGGGTCGGTCCGACCGGCGTTGCGCGCGATAGCGGCGACGCCCACGTCCTCGACGGCGACGGCGGGATAGCGCTCGGCCATGTCGGCGGGGTCGAGGAAGGCGACGTCGCGCCCCTCGTCTCGCATCCGCGGGACCTGCTCCCGGATGGCGTCGGCGCGGCGCTCGTCGCCCTCGCGGGCGAACCAGACGTACGGCGTCTCGACGAAGGCGAAGTCGCCGGTGCCCGAGAACGCGCGGAAGCGCTCGATGGCCCGGTCGCCGATGCGGGCGTCCTCCGGCGCGGCGAAGGCGTCGTACAGCACGCCGGCGGCGCGGCCCGTACTCGCGCCGCCGACCTCCCCTTTCTCGAACAGCGTCACGTCGACGTCGCGGGCGGCGAGGTCGCGGGCCGCCGTCACGCCGACCGCGCCGCCGCCGACGACGGCGACCCTCATCGGTGCTCCGCCGGCCACAGCGCCGACGCGTCCCGCTCGGTCAGCCAGTCGACCAGCGCGGTCAGTTCCTCGCTCGCCCGGTCGAGCAGTTTCTCGCCGGCCTCGCGGGAGGCGTCCGTGGGCGTGCCGACCGCGCCGCTGTCCGAGAAGTCGGCGGTGTCGAAGCCGACGTTCGCGCCGTGGACCGTCCGCCCCCACGAGTCGCTCGCGCCCGCCTCGGCCTCCGCCAGGGCCGCCTCCCGGACGAGGTCCTCGGCGACCGCCAGCACCATGCTCGACTCCACCGCGTCGGCGTGTTCCAGCGCGGTGTCGAACTCCGCTTCGACGAGGTCGTCCAGCCCCGCCCACCAGTTCCACGGCGCGGCGAACGCGACCTCCTCCCGGCGCAGTTCGCGGGCCGCCCGCCGGAGCGCCTCGTCGTTGCCGCCGTGGCCGTTGACGACGACGGCCTTGCGGACGCCGTGGCTGGCGACGCTCGCCACGACGTCGCGGACGTACGCCTCGAACGTCTCCGGGTCGGTCCACAGCGTCCCGTCGAACTGTCGGTGGTGTTCGCTCACCCCGACCGGAATCGTCGGCAGGACGACGCAGTCGTCGCGGTCCGCGGCGGTGCGTGCGACGGCCTCCGCAGCCAGGAAGTCGGTCCCGAGCGGGAGCGCCGGCCCGTGCTGTTCGACGCTCCCCGTCGGCAACAGCGCGACCTCGACGTCGGCGAACGCGTCGCTCGCCGTCGCGGTCGTGTGTTCGTGGAGCAGTGACATACGGGAGCGGTCGGAGCGCCGGTACTTAGAACTGCGGTTCGGCCCGCTCGCCGGGCGAACGCCAGGCGGCGTCGAACGCGAGGCGCGGGTCGGTCGAGCAAAGACTCGCCGGTCAGTCGAGAAACGACGTCCCGCGTTAGCCGAGGAACGACTCGATGCCGCGTGCGGGGTAGCCGACGACGAGGTCCGCACCGGCCGCCTTCAGGTCGCCGACCGTCTCGCCGACCTCCTCGGGGGTGCCGACCAGCGCGAAGTCGTCGCTCGCGGCGAGCAGCACCTCGCGGGCGCGACCCGTCGCGCTCGCGTCGGTCGCCGCGCCCTCGGGGAGCGCCGACGCGACGGCGTTGCGCCGGGCGACGTACCCGCCGACTGCGTCGAGGACGGCGTCCTCGTCGTCGGTCAGCACCGTGGGCGCGTACACCGCGACGGTGCCGTCGAAGCCCGCGGCCCGGAGCCCGCGCAGGTCCCGCGTCGTCGACCTGGTGAGCAGTTCGAACTGCGTCGCGCCGGTCGCCATGGCGACGCGTTCGACGCTCTCGGTGCCGACCCAGGCGTCGGGCGCGTCGGCGAGCGCCGCCCCGAGGCGCGGCGCGACCGTTCGCTTCCGCTCGCGGTCGGTCAGGTACGCGGGGTGTCCCGCGACGAGCACCCGGCCGACGGACGCGGGCAGGCCGTCGAGGACGGCGTCGTCCCCAAGGGGGTCGAACCCGTCCGCGCGGACGGGAATCGTCAACCGGACGTCCATCTCCGCGGCCAGCGTCTCCAGCGTGGCCTCGTCGGGGAGATGCTCGCGGCCTTCGTAGTCGATAGTGATAGCGTCGAGCGGTAGCTCCGTCGCCCGACGGACGTCGCACTCTGCGGGCTTCAGCGCCGCGGCGTCGAGCCCCGTGCGTGCGACGGCGTCGCCACTGGTCAGCATCGGCACACACCTCGCATAATCAGAACTAGTCGTCTACGATTCGTGCGGAACGCGATCCATCGTCTGTGCGACCATGCACGCTTGGGTAGCCCGGGCCGCGTCAAAAGGCTGTCGGCACTGGCAACAGTTCTGTGGGAGCGTTCGGACGCCGCCGGGACGGGGCGTCGGCGCTTTAAGTGCTTCCCGCGACAAGGGATAGATACGAGGAGGTTTTTCGGACCGCGGAACGCGTCTCCGCGCTTTCCTGTCACCGTTCTTTCGCGAGACGCATCTTTCAACTGTCCGGGGCGAGTACCGGGGGACGATGACTGCCGGCTCCGATCCCCGTTTCGAGAGCGACGGGCCGCGTCCGGACGACCGCGGAGCGTCCGACCGCCCGCTCAGCCAGCGACCCGGCGACAGCGCTGTCAGCCGCGCCGACCTCCAGCGCGACGAGACGGTGCGACGCTGGGGACCGGTCACGCCGAGCGCGACCCTCATCGGGCGGGCCAGTTCGCCCGACGCGGACCTCTCCGAGGACGTCCGGCGACTGCACGAGGAACGCCACTCGGCGATGGCCGGCCACAGCAAGCGCGTCCACCGCCTCGACAAGGTGCGAATCAGCCACGCGCTCTGCAACGACCTGTCGCTGACGCCGTGGCAGCGCGACTGCGTCATCGGCATCATGGCGGACCTCGACCTGACCGCCTTCGGCAGCCAGCGCGCCATCCCGACCGTCGCGCTCGTCGTCATCCGCCACGTCGTCGACCGCGAGCGCGAGCACTACCTCGGACTGCACGACCAGGAGTGGATAGGCGAACTGCCTCCCGAGCGCCTGACGGAACTCTACGACCAGTTCCACTCCATCACGGACGACGACCGGTTCACCGAACTCGCGGAGAAACACGGCCTCGACGTGACGAGTCTCAACCGACTCCGGCGCACGCTCAAAGAGCAGGTCGACGAACAGGGCATCGAAGACGCCGTCTACGGCCGAAACCCCCACCGGGACCCGAACCTGCCGAGCCTCGGCGAGCGGTCGGACGGGCCCGAAGACGCGGACGGACGACCCGCTGGCGAGAACGTGGACGGCTGAGAACGAAGACTTCCTCGTATCTATCCCTTGTCGCGGGAAGCACTTAAAGCGCTGACGCCCCGTCCCGGCGGACCACTGCGAGCAGGGGTCGCTCTCCGGGGCCGGACGACCGAACCGGAGACGGCTCCGTGCAGCGGGCAGGGTCGCTTCCGCGCGGCGACCGTGAGCCACCCGGAAGGTTCCGCGGCGGTTCGCTCGAACGGAGGCACGGGCACTCAGGTGCCGGGGTCCTCGCTCGCCAGGAGGCCGGTCGCCATCAGTCGCCGCACGATGACCACCAGGCCGTTGCTGAACCCGCGGCCGAACACTGCCTGCTCTTTCCCGCTGATCGGGTCGATGGAACTCACGAAGATAGTCTCGCGGTCGACCATGAGCAGTCGGCCGATCGCCGTGTCTTCGTCTCTGGCGGAGCCCCCGTAGCCGTCGTTGTGGGCTCCGAGCCAGTCGAGTTCCGAGAGGAACACCTTGGCCTCGAGTCGCCGATCGATCTCCTCTCGCACCGAGTCGACGAGCGTACCGACGATGAGCGAGACGCCCCTGTCGGCCGCGTCGTCGAGACTCTCGTAGAGGTCCTCGGAGAGGACCGCATCGGTGCCGAGGATGAGGACGACCTCGTCGTCGGCCTCTCCGATCAGCTGCTGGGTTCGATTCGCGATGGCGTCGCTCCCGGACAGCGACCAGACTTCGTGGACCGTGTCCGAGTCGTGGGTCGTCGATTTCTCCAGCCCTTCGACGGCGTCCTGGAGTTCGTCGAACCGCGATTCGTACTGTTGACGGAGCGTCGCGATGGCCTCGTCGATCGAGACGGCGCGGAAGTACTGGGGGCTCGAATGTTGCACTTCGACCAGTCCGCGCGCTTCGAGGACGCGCGTCGCATCGTAGACGCGCGTGCGAGGGACGTCGGACTGGTCGCTGATCTGTTTCGCGGTCCCCTTCGGAAGCCGGGAGAGAACCACGAAACACTTCGCTTCGTACTCCTTTAATCCAAGTTGCTGTAGCAGGTCGACAGCGTGTTCATATTGTTCGTTTGATGTCATGTGTCCCAACCACTCTCCGGGCGATTCCGGATATACACTACTCGTTCGCTCGCTGCATACAAGCCACTGACGCTCCTCGCGCACGACGAACACACCGCGCAATCACGAGAGGCGACGAACTGGAGTCTCGGCGTCGCTACGGTGCAGTACGCCGGATACGTCGTACAGAGCCAGTGGCCGTCGGAGCGCTGGTAGCAGGCGTGCTATCCGTCGAGGGCTCCTCGTTCGGTCGACGCCGTCGATCCGGAGCGTCGTCAGCCGTCGGGAACATCGCTGTCCTCGTCCCGTAGCAGTCGTAGTTGAGCTTCGAGGGCGTCGAACTGGGGACCTCTGGTGACCGTGTTCGTCTCGCGGTTCCACTCGATCACGTCGTTGTCCGCGAGCTTCGGGAGATGGCAGTGTTCGAGTTCGAGTTTGCGCGGGCCCGAATACGTCGCGTCGATGTCGAGACCGCCGTCGCCGTCCTGGGCAATGCCGGCAGCCGTTTCCCGATTCACTAGTTCGAGCAGTACGTGCCGTCGCTGACTCCTCCCGAGCAGTCGAAAAATGGTGCTGGTGTCCATCGTCGCTTCGAGAGTGAATCCGGCACTGCTTCAACATCCATCTTTTTTACCCAAGTACTCTGTTTTGATGAAGTGAGTAACAGGAGTGGAGAGCCGCTCCTCGCGTCGTACCGTGGTCAGTTCGAGAGGCCACGATGGTACGTAGTCCGACAGTTACGGTCGGGATCTTCCCTCGGAGGAGAACTGCCCGGAGTTCTGTTACTCACTTAATCACAAAAGCTTCTTGCCTACGCCAGCCCGAGATACGGATGGCACGCAACGCGGTAGTGTCCCAACCACTCGCCACTGCGTGCCAGCCCTGCCCTCCAGGGTAGGGATTTCGATACGGACGACGTCAGACAGTATTACTGGTCAGCGACCGATGCGCGATAATCCGCCCGACGACCCCGACTCCGTGGCTATCGACAACCTCGAACAGCTCGGACTGAGCACGTACGCCGCCAGAACGCTCGTCGCCCTCGTCGGCCTCGGCTCGGGCACGGCGAAGGACGTGAGCGAAGTCGCCGACGTACCGCGGACGCGCGTGTACGACTCGGTCGAGGAACTCCGCGAAAAGGGGCTCGTCGACGTCCAGCATTCGACGCCGAAGCAGTTCTGGCCGGTGTCGGCCGAGACGCTCGGGCGCGTGTTCGAACGGGAGTTCCAGCACCGGCTCTCCCGGCTCGGGGCGGCGCTCGACGCGCTCGATACCGGTCCCCGTCGGACCGAGCAGGAGGGCGTCTGGACGGTCGACGGCCACGGGGCCGTCACCAGCCGCGTCACGGAGTTCTTCGACAGCGCCGAGGACGAAATCGTCTACATGACCGTGGAAGAACTCCTCACGGACGAAATCGTCGAAACGTTGGCCAGGGCCGCCGAGCGCGGGGTCCAGATACAGCTTGCGGGAATCTCGCCGACGGTGCAGGCCCGCATCCGGGAGTCGATTCCCGGCGCCGAGATGTTCGAGTCGCTCTGGGTCTGGTCGGACACGTCGGCCGGCCGTCTCCTGATGGTCGACGGGACGAAGACGCTCGTCAGCGTTCGGCAGGAACGGTCGGAGTCCGTCCCGTCGGAGCACGCCGAGACGGCGATCTGGGGCAAGGGGGAGACGAACAGCCTCGTCGTCGTCCTCAGAGCGATTTTCACGTGGCGTCTCTCGAACACCGAAAGCGAATGAGCCTCCCCTCGCGTTGTCACTCACTTTCTCACAGAAATTTAATGTAGTAGCACATCCTCTTGAGGGTCATTGTGAGCGGGGATGGTGAGCGCCCTGGTGAGGAACCCACGGGCAGAGACGAACTACCCGACGCGAGCCCCGCCGACTACGACTGGGCAGTAACGTCGCCGGTCGCCGCCGTGACCGAACTGGTCGCGGACGCCACGGACCGAGACCCGGCGACGCTCGACCCGCTGTACGACTACGTCGACCCCGACGCGCTCAACGCGCTCGTCACGTCGTCGAACGACGACCAGGCGCCTCGCGTCCGGATTACGCTAATGTACGCCGGCTACGAGGTGACTCTCCGACGGGACGGCCACGTTCGACTGCGTGGCCAGCGATAGCACCCGCGAACGCGGACCCCGTCGTGGTCCGCGGCGGGAGCGCCACGGCTTCACGACCGGCGACCGCGTCACTCGTCGGTGTCGGGGTTTTCGATGATTTCGGCGATGGTGACCAGGGCCTCGAACTCCGGCGGAGAGTCACGGAGACGGATGACGCCGTCGGCCCTGTCGTACTCGACGAATTTGGCGTCGGTGGTCTTCGGGACGTGATTGTGTCGAAGCGAGACGTCTATCCGTTCGAGCGTCTCGTCCGGGACGTCCTCCGGCGACGAGACCTTCTCCCGGTCGGCTACCGCTTCGGTGAGTTCCGTCACCGAAACCGGCCCGTCCTGTTCCTTCAGATAGTACAGGACGTACCGTCGACGCTCTTCGCTTAGCAGATCGAAGATCGTGTCCAGCGAAACCATGACTGTGAATGGCTCCCACAGTTTATAACGACATCGTCAAATAGAGAGTAAGACAGCGGGAATAAAATCCCTGTTCTCGGCCGATAAATCGGCCCGGGCGAGTCGAGCAGCGCCCGGAAACGAGAGGAGACCTGCGGCTACGGTGGCCGAGTTCCGGAGAAGCCTCGTTCGTATCTATCCCTTGTCGCGGGAAGCACTTAAAGGACGAACGGTCGAGCGGGTGCGACCGCGGAGCGCGCCGACCGAGAGAGTCAGCGTCGTCGCCGGTGGAGGTCGTAGGCCAACGTCGCGGTTGTCAGGAGGACGCCGAGCGCGAGCACGGGGACGACGGGGTTCAGGCTCGCGCTGCACTGCGACTGCGCGGACCCCACACAGCTACCCATCGGACGGAGCCCGGCAATCAGCACGAGAAACCCGCCGACGGACGCGAGAGCGGCCCCCCGTCGCGGCCAGTCGTCCATCCGGAGGCTCCGCGCGAACTGGACGACGAGGACGCCTCCTGGGAGCGCGTACAGGCCCGGGATACCGAACGTCGCCAGACCGAACAGCGTCCAGTAGAGTGCCACGACAGCGACGAACACCACGGAGACGGTCAGCCCCACCGCTAGCGCCGCTTCCGGACCGCGCCGTTCGCCCCGTCCGACCCTTTCGCTCACGTGATTGCAGACAGTTAGCTAGAGGAAATGTTTTCCGGTGCGACAGGTGCTCCGCGGAGAGAACACCTACACGCGGCGAGCGAGGAAGGACGACCGACGCGAAAAGCCGGCCTCAGTAGTGCCAGGGGTAGTCGTCGAAGTCGGGGTCGCGGCCCTCGTTGAAGGCGTCCCGTCCCTCCTGGGCCTCGTCGGTCATGTACGCCAGCCGGGTCGCCTCGCCGGCGAACACCTGCTGGCCGACCATGCCGTCCGAATCGAGGTTGAAGGCGTACTTGAGCATCCGCATGGCGGTCGGGGACTTCGAGTTCATCTCCTCGCCCCACTCCAGCGCGACGTCCTCCAAGTCCTCGTGGGGGACCACCTCGTTGACCATGCCCATCTCCGCGGCCTCCTCGGCGGAGTAGGTCTTCCCGAGGAAGAACACCTCGCGGGCCTTCTTCTGGCCGACCTGCCGGGCGAGATAGGCGGAGCCGAACCCGCCGTCGAAGCTCCCCACGTCGGGGTCGGTCTGGAGGAACTTCGCGTGCTCCTCGCTGGCGAGGGTGAGGTCGCAGACGACGTGGAGCGAGTGGCCGCCGCCGACCGCCCACCCGGGGACGACGCAGACGACGGGCTTGGAGATGTGGCGGATGAGTCGCTGGACTTCGAGGATGTGCAGGCGGCCGCCCTCCGACGCCGTCTCGCGCTCCTCGTCCTCGTCCCGGTACTCGTACCCCGACTCGCCGCGGATGGACTGGTCGCCGCCCGCACAGAAGGCCCACCCGCCGTCCTTCGGCGAGGGGCCGTTGCCCGTCAGGAGGACGCAGCCCACGTCCGTCTGGCGCTTGGCGTGGTCGAGCGCGTCGTACAGTTCGTCGACCGTGCCCGGCCGGAAGGCGTTGCGCACCTCGGGGCGGTCGAACGCGATGCGGACGGTGCCCTGATCTTTCGCGCGGTGGTAGGTGATGTCCCGGAAGTCGACGTCGTCGACCTCCTCCCAGCGCTCTCCGTCGAAGATCTCCGATACCATGCCCGGGAGTGGCGGTGGCACGTCCAAATAGATTCCCGTCGCGGCTCCGGCGGCGACGACGTGTCGATCCGGAATCTCCGCGTCCCACGGGCGACGAACTAGAACAGGTCGTCTATCTGCTCGTTGTGGAACTGTTCGGCGGGGTCCTCGCGTTCGGCTTGCTCGCTCGCCTCCTTCGCGCGCTCCATGAACTCGTGGATGCGCTCGGAGCGTTCCGCGCCGCCGAGCAGGACGAGCGACGCGAGGCGCTCGCTGTCGAGCGGGAAGTCGCCGCCGCGCACCTGGAGGCTGCCGGTCTGCTCTTCGACCCACGTCCGGGCGCTCTCGACGCCCTTCCGCGGGATGCGGTCGGGCTGGCCGGCGACGACCAGCAGCGCCGAGTCCGCCGCGACGGCGTTCGGGAGGCTGAGGTTCGACAGCAGCGCCTGGCGGGTGTTGCTCGTGACGGTGTTGATGTTCTCGGCGCTCTCCTCGTCCGCGGGCGCGCTGGCGTATCCGAGCGCGGCGATGCCGCCGGAGCGGAGGGTGTTGATGACCTCGCTGGAGTCGACGACGCTCTCTCCGACGCCCTCGGTCGCCTCGCCGGACGCGAACAGGAGGCCGACTCGCTGAGCGATGGCCTCGTTTATCGCGTCCAGCGCCTCGCCCATGCTCTCGCCGGCCGCGTGCCAGGCGTCGTTGTCGACCAGCAGGGTGGCGTCGGCCTCGCGGACGACGGTCTTCAGCGACCGACCGGCGTTCGCCTGATACATCGCGCCTTCGCCGCGCCCGGGGAGGACGCCGAGCGCGTAGACGGGCATCTCGTGTATCTGCTGGAGTTCGTGGACGAGCACCGGCGCGCCGCCGCTGCCGGTGCCGCCGCCGAGGCCAGCGACGACGAAGACGGCCTCCGCCTCGGCGGTGATACGGCCCTCCAGCGCGCTCATCACCTGGCCGGCGTCCTCCTGCATCACTTCCGCGCCGAGTTCGTTGTCGCCGCCGACGCCGTGACCGTTCACGCGGTCCCGACCGACGAGCACCGTGTCGAGGTCCAGTTCCTGGAGGTCGGCTTCCGCGGAGTTGACGGCGACCGCACCCTGCACCGCGTCGAAGCCCATCCGGGCGTCGAACTCCACCAGCTGTTGGGTTATCTTTCCCCCCGCTTGCCCCACTCCTATCAGGACGACTTTCATAAGCGAAGCGTCTGATTGGGGGATAATCAACTTTCCGACGCGGGTGAGAAAAAACGAGGTCCCGTCGGCTGACGAGACGCCGCCGTGCAGAAGGAACCGGTGTCGCGGTACGACCGAGACGAAGTCGCCGACCGCGCACCTGGAACGATAGCCGACGTTCGCGCCGTCGGACGAACCTTTACATACCGGGGCGCGGCCAACGCCGTCGATGCCCGACTCCGACACCCTCGAAGAACGGCTGCACGCCGTCGAACGCGCGCTCGCCGATGCGGAGGAACCCCCCGACCTCGACGACACCGGCCTCGCGGCGACGACCGACGACCTGGCGGCCAGGCTCGACGACCTCGAAGCGCGCGTGGACGAACTCGACGCCGCCCTCCAGGCGGTGCGAGGCTACGTCGGCAACGTCCGCTCGGTCAACGAGGACGTCGAGCGCCGCGCCGACGCCGCGCTGGCGAAAGTCGAGGCCCTGGAGTCGTCCGACGCGGCCGCTCCGACCGCGTCGGACGCCGTCGCTCCGCCGACGAACGGGAGCGCACGAGCGGCCGGTGACGAGAACGCGTCGACGACCCGCAGCGACCCCGTCGACACCGGCGAAGACGGCGACGCTTCCCTCCTCGACCGGCTGAGGGAGACGCTGTGAGCGTCCGGACGGCGCTCGCCGTCGTGCTCGCGGTCGCCGTCTGCGGTCTCGCGGCGCCCGCCGTCGAGGACGCCCGGACGACCGGCGCCGAACGGAGCGTCGAGCGAGAACTCGGTCGACTCTCCTGGGCGATGCAAGCGGTCGAAAGCGACGACGCCGTCCCGCTGGGCCACCGGGGCGCCCGTCGGGTCGTCACGCTCACGATCCCGGCCGCGTCGCCGACCAGCGCCGGGGTCGAGTTCGTCGCGGTCGGGGGCGTCCCCGGTCGTCGGCACCCGAAGGACGCCCGCGGCGACGTGCTGGCCTACCGAGTCGCCGACGGTCGAACCCGCGTTCGGCACGTACCGTTCGACGTTCGCGTGGCGACCCGGGACGGCGACTGGCGGGTGCATTCCGACGCGAGGCCGCTGGTCGTCCGGCGGTCCGGGCGGACGAGAATAACCCTCCGTCTGGTCAGGTACCGGGGACGGCCGACGGTCCTCGTCTCGCGCGACGGACGGTGACGGTCCGGCGTCCGACGCGTGGTCCCCGGAAGTACCAGCATCGTTACGAGCGTCGAAAAGGTGGATTAGACGCCGACGCAGGTAGATTTGAGAACCTGGCGAGTGGATTTGACGACGATGAGAGTGGATTTATTGTCTCCGCTGAGAGATGGCCGGTAATGGTCCCCCGAAAGCGTCTTCGTGTCGCGTTTGGCGTTCTGCTGGTGCTCTGTGTCGGCGTGCTCGCGTCGGGATACGCCGGGCAGGTAACCGGTTCCGGAGCCGTCGCCGACCCCGGAACGACGAACGGCCCCCACGGCATCGCGGACGTTCCCGCCGACGAGATAACGGTCGTCACCGACCACAAGAGTCCGACCGTCGGAGCGAAGCTCGTCGCCGTCGGCCCCGACAAGGACGTGCTGTACTACAACGCCACGCTCGACTACTACTCCGACGTCGACCCGTCGCCCGCCGGGAAGTACACGGTCACGTACGTCGGCTCCGAGACCGTCCCCAAGCAGCAGTGCGACGGCGTGACCAGTTGCCGCCGGATGGTCATCGAGCGCCTGAACATGTCCACCGACGAGGTCGACCGACTGTACAGTCGCGTCGTCCCGACCTACTCCGGGTTCCGAATCCCGTACACGAACCGCTGGCACGACGTGGACCGCATCAACGACACCCACTTCGCGGTCGCCGACATCGAGCGCGACCGGGTGTTCGTCGTCAACACCTCCAGCGAGATAATCACCTGGGAGTGGCAGGCCCTCGCACACTACTCGCACGACAGCGGCGGTCCCTTCCCGAACGACTTCACTCACCTCAACGACGTGGAGGTGCTGCCGGACGACCGCATCATGGTCAGCATCCGCAACCAGGACGAGGTCGTGTTCATCAACCGGACGACCGGGGTGAACGAGAGCTGGACGCTCGGCGAGGAGGACAACCACAGCGTCCTGTTCGGCCAGCACAACCCCGACTACATCCCGGCGTCCCAGGGCGGTCCCGCCGTCATCGTCGCCGACTCACACAACGACCGCGTCGTCGAGTTCCAGCGCGTCGACGGGTCGTGGAAACAGAGCTGGGAGTGGAAGGACGCCCGGATGCAGTGGACCCGCGACGCAGACCGCCTGCCGAACGGCAACACGCTCGTCACCGACACGCACGGCAACCGCGTGGTCGAGATAAACGAGGACGGCGAGAAGGTGTGGAGCGCGCAGTTCAACTTCCCGTACGACGCCGAACGCCTCGGGACGGGCGACGAGAGCGCTGGCGGCCCGAGCGCACAGCGCGCCGACCTCGCCGGGAAGGCGAGCATCGACGGCGAGGCGAAGGACGCGGAGAGCAGGGCGAAGACCGGCGACGGCGGCCTGGCCTCCCTGCCGAAGAAGACGCTGACCGCCGTCGAGGACGCGATACCGCCGAAACTGTTGAACGCAGCGCTCTACCTCACGCCGGGCTGGTTCCACGTACTCGAAGTGTTCGCGCTCATCGGCATCCTCCTCGTCGGTCCGACGTGGAGTCTCGCGGAGGCGTACTGGCGCGGATACCGCCTCCAGCTCCCGGTCTACCGGGTCGCGAGCGACGAGAACTGACGCCGACGGGCGTTCGTCCCGGGACGAACTACTCGCCTCGGCCAACATTTCCGCCGGACGGTCGTAGGTTTTAGGGGCTGGCTCGTCGTTCTCACAGGAAGATGAACGGGCGTGTCTCGCGTCGGCGGTTTCTCGGTCTCGGGGTGGGTGCAACCGCTGCCGGCCTGTCGCCGACCGGAACGGTACGGAACTCGGACGAGTCACGTACTGGGGCGAAGGGAAGACGGCGATCGTCGGAGCGGTCGGACGGCCGCTCGTCACAGCCGAGCGACGTCCTCCCGGACGAGTTCGACACCGACGCTCCGGTCGACGTGCGCGGCGCTATCTACGTTCCGGCGCGGGCGTTCAACCGGTACCAGATGTGGAAGGACTACGACCGCGCGGTCATCGAGCGCGACCTGGGCTACGCGGCCCGCCTGAACCTCAACGCCATCCGGACGTGGATGAGCTACGCCTACTGGCTCGAAGACCCCGAGGGCCACGAGGACCGACTCGAACACTTCCTTGACGCCGCCGCCGACCACGACATGCGCGTCGTCATCGGACTCCACGACAGCATCGGCCACGAACCGACGTACGAGAACCTGATCGACGACGACCCGCTCACGGGCGTCCACACGTTCTCGCCCGCGACCCGGACGATAAAGAACGAGCGACTCTGGGAGACACCGCGGGAGTACATCCGGTGGTTCATGCAGCGATATCGCAGCGACTCGCGACTGCTGGCCATCGAGTTGACCAACGAACCGGGGTGGGAGAAGAAAGACGTCGAGTTCATGGCGAAGATGGCGAAGACGCTCACCGCCCAGCGTGGGGACATCCCGCTGACGGTGGGGGCGACGAGCCTCACGAACAACACCCGCTATCTCGACTGGGGGATGGACATCCTGCAGTTCCACTACAACTTCGCACAGACGCCCGCCCAGTACCGTCGGACGCTCCGGCAGGCGAACAACGTCGCGGACGGTATGGAGGCTCCCGTCTGGCTGTCGGAGTGGCAGCGCATCCGTCAGGGGGACGGGTTCTTCGCGAACGTGAGCCAGGAAGAGGCCGTCCCCGACTACTCCTCGCTGGCGCCGATAATCACGGACGCGGGCATCGGCAACTTCTTCTGGTCGCTGATGGTCAAACCGGCGTACTCGGTCCGCCTCCGGCGGATGGGCGTCATCAACGGCCTCTTCCACGAGGACGGGGCGGTCTGGAGCAAGGACGACGCCAGCGCCATCAAGGCCATGTCCGGCGACCCGACGTTCGAGGGACGCGAGCGACGAGAGTACCCCGACTGGTTCGCCGAGATACGGGCCGGGAAGAACGAGGACGGGAACGAATCGACGGCGTCGGTACGGTCGGGCGAGTAGACCGAGTCACGTCGCGACGCGGTGCCGTCGCCCCGCCAGGAACGACCTCGTCGGCGAGGCGGCGTCGGGGGTGGCAAGAGACTCGGCGTCCGAGCGAAGCCGACCCCGTTCGCGTTTGACGTCGCCGGCGTAGTTGTTCTCGAAGCGGTTACCCGAGACGGTGACGTTCGTGCTGGCGTTGTCGACGACGACGCCGAGCAAGTTCCGGTGGAACTCCGACCGGGTGACCGAACTCCGGCGAGTGTTCCAGATGGAGATGGCTTCGGCGTTGGTCGTCGCGTTCACGTTCCGGATGGTGACCTGGGAACCGTTCATCACGTGGATGCCACGGTTCCAGTCGGTCACCGTCACGGCGCGTATGGTGACGTCGGTCACCGACTCGCCCTCGACGCGGATGCCGGTGGAGTTGGTCACGCCCCTGCCGTCGACCGTGTGCCCGAACCCATCGAGGACCACGTTGTTCGCCCGGATGGTGATACAGCTTTCGGAGAGTCCGGCGCTTCCCCCGACGTTGCGCCTGAGAGCGTACTGCCCCGGTTCGGTGATGGTCGTACAGCTCGTGACGTTCGTGTACTGAGAGGCGCTGGCGTTACCGCCCGGAGTCCCCACGAACTCGTTGGTGACGAGGAAGATACTCCCGGAGACGACGCCGATCGAGACGACGAAGAGCAATATTAATCGCTGAGTGGACAACGATTTAGACGGAACCATCTTGCTTCAGTCTGGACGACGTTCGATGCCAAAAAAGTATCTCTGGCCGTCCGTCGGACGGATTTCAGTCGTATCATTGACTTGTCGCGGCGGCTGCTCGACCCACCGAGAGAGCGTGCGTCGCGTGACGCCGGGCCACACGGAATCCCGCAGAGTTCCGGCGTACCGGTCCACTTTTTCGCCCACGTCCGCTCTGGTTCGTCAATGAGCTACCGAGACGCGGTGATGGCGGCGAAGTACGCCGGCGGAGCGAGCGAACAGGCGACCGCTCTCCACCAGGAGCGCCTCGACCCCGTCGTCTCCGGAACCAGCTACTTCGGGTTCGACCGGCCGCGGGGCGTCGTCGTCCACCTCGTCCCGGACGGCGTCTACGACGACGGGTACGCCGTCGACCTCTCCGAGCGCGGCGTCCTGCCGGAGGCCGACCCCACCCGGCCCACGCAACTGCCCGTCCTCGGGAACGCGGGCGACGCGCGCGGGACCTGGACCGCCGACGGCTTCGGCGCGTACGTCGAGGACGCCGCCGAATGCCGTGGCTACGCGCATCTCTTCTCGAACGGCGTCGTCGAGTCCGTCTCGGCGCTGCCGTTCGAGGACGGAGGGAGCGACGGCGGCGAGGCGGACGACGGGACGGTTCGTCTCGACGGTCGCGCGCTCGAACTCGACCTGACCGCCTGCGTCCGCCGGTATCTCCGGCTGCTCGCGTACCACCAGACCCGCGGTCCCGTCCACGTCGCGATCAGCGTCTTCGGCGCGGCTGGCTGTCGGCTCGACACTGGTGAAGGCGATTCCGGCAGGGGCGGCTCCGCCGGGGACGGCTCGGCCACGGTCCGGACCGACCTGCTCGCCCCGTTCACGGTCACGCTCGACGGCTTCGACTGCGACGTTCGCGCGGAACTCGCCGACCCCGTCGACGCGCTCTGGCGTGGGGCGGGCTTCCCGGGGTCGCCCTTCTTCGACGGCGAGTGGACGCTGCGCTCGGCGTTCGAAGAGCGACGGTGAAGACTCGCGGTAACGACTCCGCGGTTGGTCGAGCGAGTCCGTAGAAATCCTCTTCGTATCTACCCCTTGTCGCCAGAAGCACTTAAACGAGAAGCGGTCGGTCCGCGGCGACCGGTGGGGGTCGCCGACGGGCGAAAGCCGGCGTCGAGTGCAGCGTCCTACCGCGAGTCCACGAACGCCTCGATGCGGTCCATCGCGGTCCGGAGGTCGTCCATCCCGGTGGCGTAGGACACCCGGAGGTGGCCCTCGCCGCCCGCGCCGAAGACGCTGCCCGGGACGGCCGCCACGGACTGCTCGCGCAACAGGTCCTCGGCGAACTGCTCGTCGTCGCCGCCGCAGCGCGGGAAGGCGTAGAACGCGCCCTCGGCCTCGAAGCAGTCAAGCCCCATCTCGCGGAACCGCGCGAGCACGAACCGGCGGCGGCGGTCGTACTCGCGGCGCATCTCCTGGACGTCGTCCTCGCAACCGCGCAGCGCCTCTATCGCCGCGTACTGGGCGGTCGTCGGCGACGATAGCATCGAGTACTGGTGGACGTGGTTCATCGCCCCGATGCCGTCGGCCGGACCGAGCGCGTAGCCCAGTCGCAGCCCCGTCATCGCGTACGCCTTCGAGAAGCCGTTGAACACGATGGTGCGCTCACGCATACCGGGCAGCGTGGCGATGGAGGTGTGCTCGCCCTCGTAGGTGAGCGCGGCGTATATCTCGTCGGAGAGCACCGTCAGGTCGTGTTCCCGGGCGAACGCCGCGACCGGGGCCAGTTCGTCCTCGGACATCGTCGCGCCCGTCGGGTTGTTCGGGTAGCAGAGTACGAGCGCGTCGGCGTCCGCCGCGCCCGCCGACGCCAGGTCGTCGGGGGTGAGCACGAAGTCGTTCTCGGCGTGCGTCGGGACGGGCAGCGGTTCGCCACCCGCGAACGTGACCCCGGGGACGTAGGAGACGTAGGACGGTTGCGGAACCGCGACCGTGTCGCCGGGGTCGACCAGCGCGCGCATCGCCACGTCGACGGCCTCGCTCGCGCCGGTCGTCACCAGTATCTCCTCGGCGGGGTCGTAGTCGAGGTCCCAGCGTTCGACGTGGTCGGCGATGGCCGCCCGGAGCTCTCGCATACCGCGGTTGGCGGTGTAGGAGGTCTTCCCGCGTTCGAGCGACTCGATGGCGGCCGTTCGAGCGCCCCACGGAGCCGAGAAGTCCGGTTCGCCGACGCCGAGCGAGACGACGTCGTCTTTCTCCTCGGCCAGTTCGAAGAAGCGCCGGATGCCGGACGGCGGGACGCGCTGGACGCGGTCGGCGGGCTTCATGGCGAGACGGAGAGGCGGTCGTCGTCGCGGTCGTCGAACTCGATGCCGGCCTCCTTGTACGTCTCCATGATGAAGTGGGTCACAGTCTGGGTCACCTCCGGAATGGGCGCTATCCGGTCGGCGACGAACCGGGAGACCTCGTGCATGGACTCGCCCTCGACCTCGACCGCGAAGTCGTAGTCGCCGGAGACGAGACGCAGGGTCGACACCTGCGAGAAGCCGGCGATGCGGCTCGCGATGTCGTCGTAGGAGGTCTCGCGGTCGAGTTCCACGTTCAGTTCGACCGCCGCCATCACGTGCTCGTCGGACACCTGGTTCCAGTCGACGACGGCCGTGTACCCCCGGACGGCCCTTTCGGCCTCCAGTTCCGCGAGCAGGTCCTCGACCGTTTCCTCGTCGAGTCCGAGCTGTCGCGCGAGGTCGTCGGTGCTCTCGCGGGCGTCCGACAGCAGCAGTTCGAGCAGTTCGCGTTTCTCGTCCATAGTTGCCACTGCCCGTCCAGCGGGATAGGATTTGCTCACGTGGCAAGTCCTCCCGCGAGGGGTCGCTCGCCGACCAGGAGGACGGGCAAACCGGTCGCGAGCGCGCCGTCGACACCCTAAAATCATGAGGTCTATTCGCATGAAACAGTGCCGGAAGGGTGTGAAACGGTCGACGGACCGAAACGTGGGACGGCTCGGGGTCGCTCGCGAGACGACGTCGCCGGCCCGAACCGCGAGGATATCGCCGACTCGACGGGTCCTCGACTCCGAAACCCCGGCGGGCCACCTCGACCAGTCGCCGACGGCAGACGGTCGTGAGACAGTGTTTCCCACGGAGCGGTCCCGAAACGGTCGTGAAACTGTACAGGAGTGTTCGGAGAGACTGAACTATCGTCCGGGTCTTTACCCCCTTGCTTCCAGGGATGCAACGGATGTCGAACAGCGATTCATCGCGACGGAAGTTTCTGAAAGCGACCGGTGCAGTTGCAGCGATCGGCCTCGGAAGTACGACGGCAGCGAGCGCGGCGTCCGTCGGTGGCGCACCCGTCCCCGACGACACGGACTCGCTCACGTACGCGACCATGGGCACGGACGCGGACAACCCGACGGCGACCCTGTTCGGGAACTTCAAATGTCCGTACACGCAGGAGTTCGTCCAGGAGAACCTCGACGACGTCATCGAGGAGTACGTCGCCGCGGGCGACCTGAACCTCCGCTACCGGGCACACGCCTACGAGCGCCCCGGCCACACCTCGCACGGTTCGTCGTACTACTACATCTCCGACAGCGACCCGCTCGTCTCGGAAGCCGCGCTGGGTGCCTGGAACGTCTCCCCCGACGACTACTGGGCGTTCTTCCGCGACATGTTCGACGAGAAGGTGTCCGGGACGGTCACGTACGACGAGATGGCGGACCGCATGCGGGCGACCGGCGTGGACGACGTGAGCGAAGCCATCGACCGTGCCGCGGCCGGCCGGTACGAGGACGACGTCAAGGCGACCATCGGTGCCGCCGACGACGCCGACGTCGATTTCACGCCGACGCTCGAACTCGGCGGCGAGACCACTTCGCCGCACCACGACGTCGACGACCTGCTCTCCTGGATCGACGGCCACCTCGACGGTGCCAGCGCGTCCACCAGCAGCCAGCCCACGACCCGGGCCGTCACCCTCGACGGTCGGTCGACGAGCGGCTGGACGCACTACGAACTCAGCGCGAGCAGCGGCATCGAGAAGAGCAAGGCGATGAACGCCAGCATCGAGTCCGACGACGTCGTCTCGGGCGCGACCGCCGAAGGCTGGGTCGGCCCCTGGAAGGACAGCTACGTCGTCGAGGGCGACATCACGAACTTCTCGGCTCCCGACTCCCTCCGCGTCTACGTCGACGGCGAGACCGTCGACCCCTCGACCCTCGGATAACCGTCTCGCCCCTCACCGGTCCCCGAACGCCGCAGACGCCCGTTTTCTCACGGAATCGAGCGCCGCTCGGTCAGCGAGCGAGCGCGACCGCCGCCGACGACACCGACGGCGGCACGGCGAGGAGTAGAGCTTTCACGGCGTAGTCCGTGGGTCGGCCCGCATGCAACGAGTCGACATCGACGACGTGGAGCCGAAGACGCTGGCCGACGAGAGCGTCGACCGCCGCGGACTCACCGAGGCGCTCGGCACGTCCGACCTCGCCATCAACCGCTACGCGCTCGACCCGGGCGAGGCGTTCGCGGGCGGACTCCACGCCCACCTCGACCAGGAGGAAGTGTTCTACGTCGTCTCCGGGACCGCGACGTTCGAGACGAAAGACGACCCGACCGGCGAGACGGAGACGGTCGAGGTCGCGGCGGGCGAGGCGATTCGATTCGCGCCCGGCGAGTTCCAGCAGGGCCGCAACGAGAGCGACGACCGCGTCGTCGCGCTCGCGCTCGGTGCGCCGAGGCCCTCGACCGAACTGCGGACGCCCCAGCCCTGTCCCGAGTGCGACAGCGACGTGCTCGCGGTCGACGTCTCCGAGGACGGGATGCGTCTCGAATGCCCGGACTGCGGCGCGACCCTCGACGCCTGAGCCGTCCTGTCACTCGACCTCACCTCCCCACCCTCGCTAGCATCGAGTGGACCCGAGCGCGGACGACCTGGTGAAACGACCCATCCAACTGGTTGGGGAAAATTATTTTTTCCTAACCTGTCGTGGAGGTGGCGGGGGAAAGAGAGATGAAGCACACACGACGACGGATACTTCGAATCGTCGGTGCGAGCGGACTGACCGCTCTCGGTGGGGTAGCGAGCGCGGACGACACGACCACGGCCGATGGAGAAGCGGCCCGCGTCCGAATCGTCCACGCCGTTCCGGACGCGCCAGCAGTCGACGTGTTCGTGGACGGGAACCGCGTTCTGGAAGGCGTCGAGTTCAAGGCCGTGAGCGACTACCTCGAACTCGAACCCGGCCAACACACCGTCGAGGTCGCGCCCGCGGGAGACGGTCGGGAGAGCGCGATTCTCGAACAGCAAGCCACCCTCGAATCGAACACCGACTACACGGTCGCGGCGGGCGGCAGACTCGACAGTCCCGAGGCGTTCGTGTTCGTGGACGAGAACGAAGCGCCGTCGGCGGACCAGGTTCGCCTGCGAGCGGTTCACCTCTCGCCCGACGCGCCGGCCGTCGACGTCGCCGCGGACGGGAACGTACTCCTCGAAGGACTCGAGTTCGGCAACGCCAGCGACTACGTCGACGTTCCCGCCGGGTCGTACACTATCGAAGTCCGTCCTGCCGGGGAGACCGAGGCCGTCGCGACGTTCGACGTGACGCTCGACGGCGGCACCGTCGTCTCGGCGCTCGCGGTCGGTCTCCTGGAAGCGAGCGACGACACCCAGGCGTTCGACCTCGTGACGGCGGTCGACGCGGGCGGCGAGGAGACGACGACCATGACGACCACGACGTAGCGACCCGAGTCGAGCGGAGCGACGTCGCACTCGTTTTCGTTTCGGTCCGTAGCGGACGACATCCTCGTCGACGTCGTCACGGAGCGTCTCCCTCGCGGAGTTGCGTCGCGACACGGTTCCAGACTCGTTCGACGAGGACGTTCGAACGGTCGAATACCATCCCGATTACACATCACTAAGGTTTAAATTACATAGAGGTGTCAGTTTGTTCTATGCCAGACAGCTCGCCACCGGAACACCGGTCGGAGAGTGCCAGCGACGTCGACGGCGTCGTTCCGCCACCGATTCCGCCGGACGACCCGGACGCCTGGTACGCGCCGGACGTGCGCACTCAGCGCGAACTGTTTCCGGACGTGGTCGCCACCGTCCGCGAGACCGAAGAGGGCTTCCGCTACGGCGTCCGCGAACCGGTGCTCGGGCCGAGCGAGGAGGAGGCACTGGAACGTATCCGCGACCACTTCGAGGGAGCGAACCTGCGGCGACCGCTCACCCGCGAGGGAGCGGTCGAGCAGGTCGAAGCGGGCTTCGACCCGAAGTACCGCCGCGTCGTCGACCGACTGACCGACCTCACGAGGAGCGCCCGGCGCCGCGTCGAGTACCACGCGCTCGCCGAACTCCTCTGTCTCGGGCGACTGACGCCGCTGGCGCTGGACGACGCCATCGAGGTGGCGGACGCCGCGAGCGACCGTCTGGTCGTCCACACCGACGACTACGCGCCCGCCGACACCGACCTCCCCGCCGACGCCGACTACCTGGAGCGGTTCGCCAGCGAACGCGTCGAAACGCACGCCGTCGACTTTCGCGGGTTCTCGGTCCCGGTCGTCGTCTACCGCGAACATCTGCTCGGAGCGGACTCGTTCGCCACGAAGTACGCCGTGCTGGAACCGAACCTGCTGCCGGGCGACGAGGACCTGATCGACGAGTGCAAAGAGCGCATCTGGGAGACCAACGTGGACGGCGTCGTCGACGACCGGGCGGCGTTCGTCCGCGAGCGCGCCCGACAGTTCCTCTCTCGCCGCCTGACGGCCAGAAACACCCGTGCGTGGTTCGACGCCGCGAAGTACCGCCTGCGGACGGCGCTCGCCGAGTACGACCTCGCGGTGCCGCCGGTCGACCACCGCTTCTCCGACGACCGGCTGACCGACCTCGTCTACTACGTCCTGCGCGACTACGTCGGCCACGGCAAACTGACCGTCCCCATCCGGGACGGCCTGCTCGAGGACATCGAGGCCAACCGCGTCGGCGAACGCATCAAGGTCGTCCCGCGCGGCAGGCGAATCGGCCACGGCGAGCGCGTGCCGACGAACCTCGCGTTCGAGGACGAGTCGACGTTCGTCAACGTCGTCACGCAGATGGCGGCCGCCGACGGCGTCGAGTTGAACGCCTCCAGTCCGAGCGCGAAGGTGAACCTCTCGCCGGAGGGCGTTCCCCACGCCGAGACGATACGCTGTGCGGTCGCACTGCCGGCTATCACCGAGGGCGGCCCCCACATCTCCATCCGCAAGCAGGCACCGGAGACGATGACGCCCGTCGACCTGCTCGACAACGGTAGCGTCTCCACCGAGATCGTCACCCTGCTGTGGCTGCTGTACGAGCACCACGGTGTCGCGCTGTTCTCGGGACCGACCGGCGTCGGCAAGACGACGCTGCTGAACGCGCACATGCCGTTCATCCCCTACTCCGACCGCCCCATCTCCATCGACGAGGGGTCTCGCGAGGTCGAACTCCCCCACGAGACCGGGGTCTCGCTCACCACGCGGGACCACGAGAGCGACTACAAGCGCGTGACGATGGCCGACCTCATGACCGAGTGTAACTACCTCAATCCGGACGTCGAGGTCATCGCCGAGATAAACACCGAGGCGTCGTTCGAGACGTTCGCCGAGACGCTCAACACCGGCCACGGCGTGCTCGGCACGACCCACGCCGACGATATCGAGAAGCTGATCAACCGCGTCATCGAGCAGGGCCTGCCGCCGTACCTCCTGCGCGAGATAGACCTCGTCGTCTTCCCCCAGCACGTCGACGGCGAGCGGTACGTCGGCGAAGTGGTCGAACTCGTCAGCGAGGCGGAGTTCGCCGACTGCGACGGTCGCTGCGGCGCGATACGGAAGGAAGGGACGACGGTGTACTGGAACGCCGTCGCGTGGCGCGACCGCGACGGCCGGTTCCGCCTCGACTACGACCATCCCCAGCTCGGCGACGACGAGCGGCGGGTCGGCCTGCACTTCTTCGACCGTCTCGCGGAACGCACAGACCGCAACGTCGAGACCGTCGAAGAGGAGTTCCACCGCAAGCACCGCTACGTCCAGTACCTCGAACGCGAGGGAGTCACCGACTTCGACGAACTGTTCTCGTTCCTCGCCGACCTGCAGAACAACGAGACAGCGACAGTCGAGCGCGCGAAGCGGGAGGTGGAGCGATGACGACCGCCGGGGAGGGGAACGGATGACCGTCTCCGAGGCCTCGGCCACGCGCGAGGTCGACACTCGCTACGGCGCGGGGTCGCTCGGCCTGCTCGACCGGACGCTGTACGCCCTCTTCTCCCGGCACGCCGACCGGAGGCGTCACGCCACCGACCGGAAGCGCTATCGGGCGACCGACGTGACCACGAGCTTCGACGTGTATCTCGCGCGAGCGTACGGCCTGTCGTGGCTCGTCTTCTGTCTCGCGTTCGCGTGGACGTTCCTCGGAACGGTCGCGGTTCCGGACGCTACCCTCCGGACGGTCGCGATGTTCCTCCACGACGGGATTCCGTTGCTCGACCGGGTCGCGGTTCCGGTACTGTCGCGCAGCCACGCCGCCTCGATTGCGGCGCTCGCCTGTGCCGCCGCCGCCAAGCGCGCGACTGTCGCCCTGTCGGGAATATACCTGAAGTGGGCGGCCAGCGCCCGGCGGTCGAACATCGAAGGGACCCTGCCCGGCGCGGTCCGGTACCTTCGGGCGCTCTCGTCGGGCAGCGACGACCGGCGCGGAATACTTCGGAAGGTCGCCGACCGCGAGGAGTCGTACGGCGAGACGGCGGTGGCGTTCCGGAAGGTGCTGAACAAGGCGGCGCTGACGGGGAGTCTCGACGACGGCCTCCGCATCGTCGCCCGGGACACGCCCTCCAGGGACGCGCTCGCGCCGTTCCTGCTGAAGTTCCGCGAACACGCCGAACAGGGGCCGGACGCCCTCGAACAGTACCTGGAGATGGAGAGTCGGATGTTGAGCCATCGGCAGGCCCGCACCCGCGAACAGGCCCAGGACTTCCTCGAACTGCTCGCGGAGATGTTCATCGTCCTGCTCGTGATGCCCGCGCTGCTGGTCATCGTCCTGACCGTGATGAGCGTGCTCGCGCCGGGACTGGGCGCGCCAGTCGACCTGCCGTTCGTGACCGTCTCCGTCCGCGCGCTCGTCGTCTACGGAAGCGGGGCGTTCATCCTCGTCGTCGGCGCGGGTGCGGCGGGACTGGTGTCCACGCTCCGGCCCGCCGACCAGTCCCCGCCGACGTACCGCCGATCCGGGAACCCGGTCGACGCGGTCCGGACCGCGCTACTCAACCCGGCGAACGCGACGCTGGTCGTCGGCCCGTTCGCGCTGGCCGTCGGCGCGGGGCTCTGGCTGCTGGGATACGCGCCGGTCAACGTCGTCCTGCTTGCCTACGTCACGTTCGCGCTTCCGGTGGGGCTCGTCGCGGTGCGACGTGCGTACCGCGACGACGCGAAGGACCGCGAGATAAAGGACTTCGTCCACGCCGTCTCCGGACACGTGACCCTCGGTCGACCGTTCTCGGAGGCCGTCGCCCACGTCGCCCGGGACGTCGACCTCGGCGCGCTCCAGTCCGACGTGAACGACCTCGCGTTCAACGCGAACCTCACGACCCGCGACGGCGACCTGCGCCGGGACGCACTCTCGCGGTTCGTCGAGCGCGTCGGCACGCCGCTGGCCGACCAGACCATCGGTCTCGTCACCGGAACGCTCGACGTCGGCGGGGACACGGAAACCGTGTTCGAGACCCTCCAGGTCGAGATCGGGCGACTGTACCACGAGAAGAAGGCGCTCCGGTCGAACATGCTCGTCTACGTCGCGGTCGGGTGGACGACGGCGCTGCTCGTCGTCGGTATCATGGTCGCCGTCAACGGCTACGTCCTCGACAGCTTCTCGCAACTGTCGTCGGTCTCGACGTCGAACGCCGGTCTCGCGCTCGACCCCGACGCCGTCCAACCCGAGCGCGACCGGTTCCGGTTCTACGTCGTCACGCAGGCGACGATGCTCGCCTGCGGCTGGTTCGCCGGATACGCGAGTCGCGGCTTCTACGAGGCGCTGCTTCACTCGGCCGCACTGGTCGCGGTGGCGTACTTCGTGTTCGCGGGGGCGGGAATGATATGAGGTCGCGCGGCCAGTCGAACGTCGTCGGCGTCGCGCTCCTGCTCGGCGTCACCGTCGTCGCGCTCGGCACCCTGACGGCCAGCATCGGAATGGTCGTCGACAGCAATGCCGCGGCCGCCGACGCCAACCGCGTCGCGGCCGACTTCGACGACGCCCTCGCGCCCGTGGCGGCGACGGGCGTCCACAGGGGACGGGTGTCGTTCACCGAGGGACGACTCGAGACCGTCGAGCGTGACCTCCGCGTCCTCGACGAGGGCGGTGTCGTCCAGCACGTCCGGGTGGACGCGCTCGTCTTCTCCACCGACGACAGGCGCGTCGCGTTCCTCGCCGGGGCCGTCGTCCGCGGGACCAGCGACGGCGGTGTGATGGTCGCGCGACCGCCGGTAACGTCCTCTCGGGAGATGCTCGTCGTCGGCGCGCCGAAGCTCGGTACCTCGAACGTCTCGGTAGCCGCGACGACCGGGGGGTCGGCCGTCCTCCGGACGAACGTCACTCACGAGCGCGTGAAACTCGGCGACGGTACCTACCGCGTCGCGGTCGAGACGAGCACCCCGGGCGCGTGGCGACGTCACTTCGAACGCGAGAACGCCACGGTGTCGACCCGGGACTTCGACGACGACGGCGTCGAGAGCGTCGTCGCGGCCTACTCCGGCGAGCGCGTGGCGTACCTCGTCGTTCACGACATGCGCCTGGAGGTGACCCATGGCTAGTCGCGCCCGAAACGGCGACTCGGCCGGCGCGCGACGTCGCGGAAACGACCGCGCCGTCAGCCCCGTGGTCGGCAAGGCGATGGAAGCCAGCCTCGTCGTGCTGTACATCGGCGTACTCACGGCGACGCTGTACGGCGGCGTCGTTCCCGACTACCGGACGGCGGCCGGCGCGGAGGTCGGCGAACGCGTTCTCTCGAAGTCGGCCGAGCGCGTCCAGCAATCGGTGCCAGCCGACGCCGTCACCGTCAGCGTACGAACCCGCGTGACGCTTCCGGACAGCATCCGCGGCCGAAGCTACGGCATCCGTGCCGAGAACGGCTCGCTCACCCTCGTCCACCCGAACGAGCGCGTCGGGACGACGGTCGAACTCGCGCTCCCGGCGAGCGTCGCGGCGGTCAGCGGCGAGTGGTCGAGCCGGGAACCCGCCGTCGTCGTCGTACGCTCGTCCCCGGACGGCCCGGTCGTCGAACTCCGGCGAGGTGACGCATGACGAGGCGAGCGCAGATGAACCTCCCGGCGCTCGCGGTCGCACTGCTCGTGCTCACGACGGCGGCGACGATGAGCCTCGGGATGGCCGACCGGGCGTTCCTCGGGGCCGAGCGCGACGCCGACTCGCGGCGCGTCGCGGTCGCGCTGAGCGAGCGACTCGTCGACCAGTCCGGTCCCGTGGCGGTCCGACCGAACGTACTGAACGCGACCGAACTCGATCGGCTCGACGGCCCCCGCCTCCGGTCGCTGTTTCCGGTCGTCGCAGATCACGACGTCCGCGTCACTGTGGGCGACGACGCCGTCGCGGAGCGTGGCGACCCGGAGGGCGTCACGGTTCGGCGCGTCGTACTGGTCGAGCGCCGCCGCGCGGTGACGCTGACGCCGCGTCTCGCCGCGACCAGTCCGGCGTTCACCCTCCCGCGGCGCACGCGCACGGTCGACCTCGCCGTCCGACCGCCCGAGGGAACGACCGTGACCGAGGTCCGAGCGGACGGTCGCGTCGTGCTCCGGAACGCGTCGGGACTCACCGGCGACTTCTCGGTTCGCGTCTCGCGGTTCGAAACCGTCCGGTTCGCGTTCGACGCCGACGGCCCGCTTCCGACCGGGAGCGTCACGGTGACCTACTACCCGGCCGAGACGCACAAGACCGTGCTGGCGGTGACCGTCGATGCGTAGGGCGCAACTGTCGCTGTCGGTCGTCGAAGCGGGCGTCGGCGTCGTGTTCGTCCTCGGCGTCGCGTTCGGGTTCGCGCTCGGCGTCCCGTCGCCGGACACCCGGGAGGCGCAACTCGACCTGTACGCCGAGGACGCCGGAACCGTGCTCGCTGGCGAGCCCCCGCGACATCGGGGAACGACGCGCCTCGAGGAGATTCTCGAATCCGCCGACAGCTTCCAGCGGGAGCGCGACGCACTGGAGCGGCGCGTCGAGCGCATCCTCCCCGACAATCTCATGTTCCGGGTGGCGACGCCGCACGGTTCGGTCGGCTACCGGAAACCCGGCGGCGTTCCGGTCGGGTCCGCGTCGGTGACGACGACGAACGGCGGCGTGACGATCTGGGTGTGGTACGCGTGACCAGTCGAGACGACCTGGACCGTGCTCAGTTGGTCCTCGCGGCGGCCGCCGTGGTCGCGGTCGCGCTCGCTCCGGTCGTGTTCGCCTACCTCCAGTTGGGCTATCACGCCGACGTGCGAGCGACCGGCGACTACGACGCGCCGGTCGAGAGCGCCGAACGCGTCCTCGACAGGGCGGTCCACGACGCCGCCGACGGAGTTCCGTCGAGCTACCGGTGGGAGTCGCGGTCGGCCGCGGTGTCCGCGGTTCGGTCCCGGGTAGCCGACGACGTGGCGACGCTGGAGACCTCGCGGGTCGAGGAGGGGACCGTGTATCGAGTCGGCTACAACCGGTCGGCGGCCCGAGCGTGGGCGAACCGGCGGTGTCCGAGCGGTCCGGACCGGCAGTTCGGCGCGTGCGAGGCCGACCGGGGCGTCGTCGTCCAGAACCGCGGCGACGAGACGCACGTGCTCGCCGTGACGTTCGACGTGCACGTGACGACCGACCGCGGCGAGTACGACGCGACGGTGGCGATCACGTCGTAGCAGTCGTCTCCTCCCTGGACGTCGGCGAGAAGAGAGGCGCGACCCCGTCACAGACTAAGCACAGCGACGACCGAAACGTTCGCTGACACCGACCAGGAACCAACCATCCACCTCTCATTTTTCAACGGAAGTTCGTGAATCTCAGATATATTGTCCCATTTCTGTAGACTTTTCAACATACTCAAGCCGGATGCGGTGTATACTGAGAGAGACGGGTGTCGGCCGTCTCCGTGACCACCGGAGAGCGTGCCGTACCACCGTCGGAGTCGGTACCATGTCGAACTCCCCAAGCCTCGTCTTCCAACTCGACCAGCAACTCCCCGACCCCGACTCTCGGGTGTTACTATCGACGTTCCTGCTCGTCGTGCTCGTGTTCGTCGTGTGGGTGCTCTGGAGGATCGCGCCCCGACTGAAACGGCAGTTCAACTCGCGCTTCGTGGACGTCTTCCTCCTCACGACGAGTGGACTCGCCGCGATTCTCGTCGGACAGTGGGCACTCGCGCTCTGGACGGACCCCACCGCTCCCGCCCCGAGGGTCGACGTCTTCTCGAAACTCACGGCAGCAGGAGCCCGCATTGCGATCACGTTCGGCCTCCTCGTGGCGGCCTACGTCGGAGCGGGGATGTCCATCCGTGTCATCGACCGATTCGTTACCCAAAGCGGGCAGATCACTCGCCATCAGGGAGAGGTCTTCGCCCGAATCGCGGAGGTCAGCATCTACCTCCTCTCGGGATTACTACTGCTGGGCGTGTGGCGAGTGGACGTTCGCGCGTTCCTCATCGGGGCCGGATTCCTCGGTATCATCATCGGACTGGCGGCGAACGAAACCCTGAGCGCGCTGATAGCAGGATTCACTCTGATGTTCTCGCGGCCGTTCGAGATCGGCGACTGGATACAGGTTCCGATCGGGGAAAACGAAGCCGGGGAAGGCATCGTCACCGACATCACGCTGTTCACCACGCGAATCGAGACGTTCTCGGGCGAGTACGTCATCCTCCCGAACGACGAGGTGAGTTCGAACTCGATCACGAACTACGGGCGGAAGGGGCGACTTCGGCTCGAAGTCGAGGTCGGCATCGACTACTCGGCCGACCCCTACCGGGCGATGTCGGTCGCGGAACGGGAGATGGCGGACGTCCCCGACGTTCTGGAGGTACCCCGGCCCAGGTCCGTTCTGACGGGGTTCGACGAGTCCGCCGTCGTCCTCGAACTCAGGTTCTGGATCGACCGTCCGAGCAGTCGTCGGAAGTGGCGCGCCATCACCGAGGTTATCGCGGCCGTCCAGACCGCCTACGACCGGGAGGGAATCAAGATACCGTTCCCCCAGCGAGAGGTCTCGACGCGCGACGAGACCGGCGGTTTCCGCGTCGTCGACGGTCGAGAGCAGGACGGTCGACTCGAACGAAGAAAGTGAGAGCCGGTTTGGAGTCCGTGGGAGAGACGTCGTAGGTGGACGTGGGAAATATTGGGTGAACTATCCAAACACATATGCCACCGGCGTCACTGTACGCGAACGATGGCGACGGCAGATACGTGCTCGGACGCGACGCCGACGGACGCGGTCGACGACGTTCGCGCCGAAATACGACGGACGAAACGATGCGAACTCGCCGAAGCGACGCGGAAACTGGAACGGGACGGACTCACCGAAGAACAGCACCGCATCGTCGCGGCGCTGGCGGACGCGATAACGACCGAGGTCACCACCGATGTGGTCGAGGCGCTCCAGACGGCGGCCGACCGTGGCGACGTCGAGACGGTCGCCATCGGACGGTCCCTCCTGAGCCGTGACGGGCGTTCGGGCGAAAGCCAACTTTGAAATGCAGAAAACGAGCAATTCAATTCAATGAAGCGGAAAAATAAGTTCCTCTTCGGGGGAGTCGGGATACTCGTCTTGCTGCTCGTTCTGGGGGTGACGACGATGAACGCGACGACGACGTTCGTCACGCCGGCCGAGGCCGAGAGCGGCACGTACGACGGCGAGTGGGTGAACCTGGAGGGTCAGGTCACGGACCTGCAGCGGGCGAACGGTCGGATAACCTTCCAGGTCACGGAGAACGACAGTTCGGTGCCGGTCGTGTACGAGGGAACGATGCCAGAGACGATGCAGAACGGGCGCATCGTCGTCGCGAAGGGCGCCCTCCGAGACGGGAAACTGAAGGCTCAGGACCTCTCCGTGCGCGCCCACGAGGGCGAAGAGCGCCCGGAGAAATCGAAGTGATCCGGCAGGGACCGTCGGTGACCGCTACGACGGCGGCCGCGGTGTGGCATCGCAGGGTGGAGCGCGACAGTAACGGAGCGACCGATACGGCTCGAAGCGACAAATGGCACTCATCGACGTCGACGACCTGACGAAACGATTCGGCCACGTCACCGCCCTCCGAGACGTGAGCTTTCGCGTCGCGGACGGCGAGCGCGTCGGCCTGTTCGGACCGAACGGCGCGGGCAAGACGACCCTGCTTCGCATCCTGTCGACGCTGTCGACGCCGACCGACGGGCGGGTGCTCGTCGACGGCGAGGAACTGACGCCCGACCGGACGGCCGTCAGGCGGCGCCTCGGCGTTCTCTCTCACGACACGATGCTCTACGACGGACTGACGGCGCGCGAGAACCTTCGACTGCACGCGAGCCTCCACGGCGTCGACGAGGACCGATGCGAACGACTGCTCGAACTGGTCGGCCTCTCGGCCCACGGGAGCAGCGACCCGAGTCGGTTCTCCCACGGCATGCGCAAGCGACTGTCGCTCGCCCGGGCGCTCCTGCACGAGCCGGAGGTCCTGCTGCTCGACGAACCGTACTCCGGTCTCGACCGGCGGTCGATGGCCGACTTCGGGGACCTCCTCGACGCCGTCGGCGTGGAGACGGTCGTGATGGCGACCCACGACCTCGAGCGCGGGTTCGAACACTGCGACCGCGCGCTCGTCCTCGACGGCGGGGTCGTCGAGCGCGACGTCAGCCTGGCCGACCTCGACGCGCCGTCGGAGTTCCTGGACTGCTATCGAGCCGCCATCGGATTGAGGGGCCGGTGACGATGCGGACGTTCCTGCGGGTCGCCTACGAGATCGCCCGGAAGGACCTGGTGCTGGAGATTCGCTCGAAGCGCGTCCTCAACACCGCCGTCGTGTTCGCGCTGCTGGTCGTCGTCGTCTTCGCGTTCGGGTTCGCCCAGTCGTTCGTCGACCTCGGCACGGTCGGCAGCGGCGCGCTCTGGATCGCCTTCGTCTTCGCCGGGACGTTCGGCGTCGTGCAGGGCGCGGCCGTCGAGGACGAGGACGGCGCGCTCGACGGCCTGCTGCTCGCCCCGGTCGACCGGTCGGCCGTCTACGTCGGCAAGGTCGCGAGTTCGACCGTGTTCGTCACGGGGGTCGCGCTCCTCACGCTCGCGTTCGTCGGCGTCTTCCTCGGTTACTCTCCGACCGTCGCGACGCTCCCGGCGCTCGTCGGCGTCGTCGTCGCCGCGTCGTTCGGGTTCTCCGCCGCCGGCGTCGTCCTCGCACTGCTGACCGTGAAGTCCCGGATTCGAGAGCTGTTGCTCCCGATGTTGCTCGTCCCGCTCGTCGTCCCCGTGCTACTCGCCGGCATCTCGCTCACGCGACGCCTCGGAACCGCCGAACCGCTCGCGTCGTGGGTCGTGCTGTTGCTCGCCTACGACGGCGTCCTCTTTCTCGCCGGGTTCGCGACGTTCGACTACGTCGTCGAGGGATAGAAGAGCGGTCGAAACGCAGCGGCCGAACGATTTCGACGGGAGCGACCGCCGACGGCCACTATCGCGTCAGAGTGCCCGGTAGGCGAGGATGCCGCCGATGACGATGCTCAGGAACGACAGTGCGAGCACGCTGACCGGGAAGTCGGAGCCGCCGCCGTCCTGGGCCGGCTGGTTCGCCGACGTTCCGGGGGACTTCTTCGCGTCTTTCGGAACGTGGACGCGAATCCGGTCACCGGCGTCGAGAGGCTCGCCGTTCGTCAGCATCGGGATGGGCGACTGTCCCCGTCGGAGGTTCGACGAGTGCCGTACCTGCGAGGCGTTGTAACCGCGGAGGACGACGGCGACGTTGTCCGTGTCGTGTTCGACCGTCTTCTGTATCGTCCGATTGTCGATGCGGTACGCGACGCCGATGCGGGTCGTGTCGTTCGCGGCGACGGTCGCGTTGACGACGACGCCGTCGCCCCGGCGCGTGAACTGCGTCTGCTTGTCGCGGAACATCGCTCCGGTCGGCGTCGCACCGTCCGGAAGCGTGACGTGGACCGGGCCGACGAACGGGCGGTCGCCCGTGTTGTTCAGCGTGAGCGTCTCGACGACGCGGAGTCCGGAGCTGTTGTTCCGGGGCGCGACCTGCATCACGCGGCTCGCGGGATTACCGCCGGAGACGGAGAGCACCGAATCGTTCGCCGTCGGTTCGCGCTGTACGAACCGGACGTCGGACGCGTTCCCGGTCGTGACCGTCTTCCTGTACGGGACGCCGGCACGATGCATCCGTATCGTGTAGGTCGTGTTCGGCTTCAGCGGTCCGACGTCGAACGTCCCGTTCTCGGAGGTGTTCACCTGTCCGACCGGTGGCCCGGTCGGACTCGTCACCAGCAGGCGGGCGTTCGGCACGGCCGACCCGTTCTCGGTCACGACGCGACCGGAGATGGACGCCCCCAGTTCGAAGGCGACGCCCGACGTTGTGTTCGTCAGCACGTAGTGCGAGAAACCGCCGTGCTGGAGGCGAACGTAGTACAGCGGTGCCTTCGTGACGTTGTCGGCGGTGAACGACCCGTCGGAGACCGTGGTGTTCACCGACGGTCCCGCCCGGCGGTAGTTCTTGTCCAGTGGCGTCACGGTCACGGTGTCGCCGTTCGCGGTGCCGTTGGCGACCGTCGCCGTTCCCGAAACCGATACCGTATCGTTCGCTGCCCCGGTCGCGAGCGGAAGCACCGAGAGGCAGGCGAGCAGTACGACGAGCGAGAGTGCGAAGCGTTTCATACGTTTGAAATCGTCAGTCGGACGTCGAGGTGTCGTTCTGTGGTGCGGTCGCGGACGACCGGAGCGATTCGGCGGCGAGACCGTGGTCCGGGTCGAACAGGAGGACCAGGAGCATGCCGACGAGGAGGAGCGCGACGCCCGCACGGATGGGCGTCATCAGCGGGATGCGCTTGACGGTCAGCGACGCGGTACCGTCGTTGAGCGCGGCGATGACGTACGTGTCGTGGGTGAGTCCACGGTCGATGAGTACGTCGCGGACCTGCATTCCGCCCTGCTTGACGTAGCGGCGCTGGCCGGCGTTCCCGGCGGCGACGAGTTCGTCGTTCCGGTAGACGCGCAGGTTCACCGACTTCTTCTCGACGCGCGTCAGGTCGAGCGTCGAGGGCGGGTTCGAGACCGGGCCGACGTGCTCGACGTCCGTTAGCACGACGACGTCGGTCTGGGGAACGTAGTTCCACATGACCGCGCCCTTCGCCACTATCTCCTGGCCCTTCGAGAGGTCGGCAGCCGTCCGGTTCTGGCCGGTCAACCCGACCCACACTCCGGAGCCGTCGAGTTGCGCCACGGTCGCACGCGGCCCACGTTTGATTTCCGTGACCGTCCCGTGAATCGTCTCGACGCTCCCGTTCAGCGCCGGTCCCTTCGACTCGACCTCCCGGGTCGACAGCGCGCTCCGCCGGGGGTCGGGGTTCTTCGGTAGCGTGCTCTCGCTGTAGCCGACTGCCTGGACCGCGTACTCCGACCCCTGCACCTGCTTTACGCTCGACCCCTGGCGTGCGTCCTGGACGATGACCGACGACTGGGCCGTAAAGAGGTACGTGAACGCCAGCGAGACGACCAGTATCGCGACGCCGACGTGGACGAACGTGATGCCGACCTCCTTCAACTGGAACCGACGCGGCGTGCCGGGAATCCGGTCGAGAGCCCGCTTGGCGACGGCGATGCAGACGTAGAGCACCGGCGGTACGACCGAGAGCGCGCTCGCGTTACCGACGATGCGGTAGACGAGCGCGTCCGACGCCGACACGGACGCGAGTCGCCAGGCCGGGGTCGGAACGACGAACGCTGCTGCGACGGTGGCGACCGAGAACACGCCGAGGGCGGTGAGACTCCGCTTGCGTCCTTCGACGTCGAAGTCCATGTAGAACCCGAGCAGCAGCATCGCGACGACCACCACCGGATAACTCCACAGGTTGTAGTACTTGGGGTTGACCTCGACCTCGATGCCGGTCGCGAGGTCGCGCAGTAGCGGGAACGTCAGCCCCCAGATGGAGACGAACGCGAGCGTCCCGAGCGCGAGGACGGCGAGGTGGAGCAGGTTCGTCCTGGTGAGCCAGTCGCCGTCGCCTGCGGGTTCGCCGTCCAGGGTGAACCAGTACCCGAGCGGAACGAAGACGCCCAGCGCGGCCGTCGCCCCCATCAGAACGAGCAGCGACGCGCCGATTCCGCCGTCGGCGAACGAGTGGACGCTCCGGAAGACGCCGCTCCGGACGACCGACGTGGTGTAGATGGCGAGCGCGAACACCGTCGACGTCATCGCGGGCGCGAGAACCGTGTAGTTGCGTCCGGGACGGTAGTTCGTGACCGCGTGGAGCGTCGCCGTGAGGAACAGCCAGGGGACGAGAATGGCGGTCTCGACCGGGTCCCACGCCCAGATGCCGCCCCACCCGAGCACGGTGTACGACCAGAGCGCACCGAGCGCGACGGCCGCCGTCAGGAAGAGCCAGCTGACCCGTAGCCAGCGGAGCACGCTCCCGTACCAGTTCTCGAACAGTCCGTCCCGGCCGGAAAGCAGCGAGACGAAGTGCGCCGACCCGATCGCGAACGGCACGGTCAACAGCGCGTACGCGACGAACATGACCGGTGGATGGATGGCCATGTACGGGTCGACCAGCAGCGGGTTGAGACCCCGGCCGGCGGTGGGGGTGAACCCGGCAGCGGCCTGCGGGAACGAGTCGGCGACGGTGTCGAACGGGCTCTGGACGACGAGCATCACCCCGAAGTACGCGACGATGCTCAGCGTGATGCCCTGGACGAGCTTCCGGTCTCGGCCGGCGAGACCCCTGACGCGCGTGGCCCAGAAGGCGACGGCCGAGGCCAGCGTCGCCCACAGCAGCACCGACCCCTCGTTTCCGGCGTACACGCCCGTGACCCGGTAGAGCAGCGGGAGGTAGTCCGCCGTGTTGTTCCAGACGTAGGCGTTCGAGTAGTCGGTCGTGACGAACTGGTAGGTGAGATACGAGAGCGCCGTCGCCAGCAGGGCCGCGGTCGCTCCCACGAGCGCGGGGACGTAGTCGACGAACCGTTCCTCGTCGCGCAGGTAGTCGCGGCCGAGCAGGACTGTCGCAGCGACGCTCGTCCCGAGCGCGAGCAACACGACGACGTGTCCCGGCGTCATCCGTCGTACCTCCGCTGGGCGCGCTGGAGATACTCGACGAACGCCTTCTTTTCCGCGTAACCGTTTATCTCGACGAGGGTCTCGCCGTCCGGCGTCACCGCGACGTGCTGCGGCGGATAGTTGGCGTCGTACCGTTGCTGGAGACGCGTCGCCGCCGGACTGCTGTCGTCGAGGTTCACCGCGACGAGGACGAACTCGTCGAGGTCATCGCGCACCGCGGCGTCCGAGTAGACCTTCTGGTTGTAGTCCTCGCAGTACGTACACCAGGTCGTCCAGAAGTAGATCAGCATCGGCTTGTCCTGCCGTTCGGCTATCTGCTGGGCCTCCGTGACGTTGGTGTGCCACTCGGTGCCGCCGTGGTAGGAGTACGACTGGTCGCTCAAGAGCGGTGCGGCGTTCATCGAGAAGTAGCCGATACCCAGGAGTGACGCCAGAAAGAGCAGTGTGAGGACCTTCCGGGGTGTCATTCGACTACGCAGTGGTCGCACCCCCGGCGGGTTAAGTATTGCGTGTTCTTGGAGAGAGCCACCACAATCGATGACGGTTCTCTTACGGGGGATACCACGGGAATGAACGCTTCTGGTTGTTCAAAGAAACGAATTCCGTGACCACGTCGGTCAGACTTCGACGTATTACGACAGGTAATCTAGATTAGTAAAAATATAGTTAAGAACGTTTAATACCCCCGGAGATATAACCGGAGAACACAATACTGTACATGGCCACGGAAGTGACACGAGAGGGTCGTTCGGGCAAGCGACTGTCGTCGCATCGTCGGTGGGATACCCCATGAGACGGAAAGCGACGGCTGCGCTGGCGCTCGTCTTCGTACTCGCCGGCTGTGCCGCTCCGCTCATGTATCCGGCGGACGACAGCCAGCAGGGCGAACTCAAACTGCCCGGCGACTGGTCGGGCTACGAGTGGATAGACGAGAACCTGCGCGAGGGCAAGTCGGCGGACGACCTCCGATACAAGAACGAGACGGCTGGGGACGACGCTGCGTTCGTTCCCAAGAAGATGAACAACTCGACGCTCCCGGAGAACGAAAACCGGCGCGAACTCATCAAGTACGGGCAAACGCTGTTCGCGAACACCTCCGGCGAGATACCGAACATGACCGGATCGAGCAGGATGTCCTGTGCGCACTGCCACGGCGGCGGTTCGGCGCCGACCACGCAGGGAATGGTCGGCCAGGACATCGACATGATTCCCCTCGTCGGGACCGCCGCCGGATATCCCGAGTGGACGGGCCGGACGAGCCGGATGCGCGACACGCGCCAGCGCATCCAGGGCTGCTTCCTCCGGAGCATGAACACAGAGCCGGAGAACATCCCCGAGTACGACAGCCGCGAAATCCAGGCGATGGAGTCGTACCTCGTCTGGCTGGCGAAGGGAACGCCGATGCAGAAGGTCCCCTACTGGCGGCACATCCGCAAGCCCGAGGGTGACGAGCAGGTGCCCGTGCCCAACATCAACCCCGTGCGCGGCGCGGAGCTCTACCTCGAGAACTGCGCGTCCTGCCACGGAAAGGACGGGCAGGGCAAGAAGGGACAGTACCCGCCGCTGTGGGGTCCCGAATCGTACAACGACGGTGCCGGTATGGGCCGGGTGTACACGTCCGCCGGCTTCATCCGCGAGGCGATGCCGTACGGGTCGCCGCACCAGCTGACCAACTGGCGGGACGTCCAGGACATCGCCGGGTACGTCAACGCGCACAAGCGGCCACACCTCGACCGCCAGAACAAGGACTGGTCGAAGGACGGACCGCCGGACGAGGCGGTCTACTACGACCGGGTTCAGGAGCGGTTCGGCTACGACATCAACCCGATGTCGAAGAAGCTCATCGCGGCCGGACTGCCGATCGGCACCCAGCCGATCAGCAAGAGCGACATCCCCGACAACGTCGACCGCTACGACGACCCGATGCGGAACGTGTCGGTGAACACCGACCTCCCGACGAACAGGTCGGACTACCATCCGTACGAGAACTCGGGGAACGCGACGAACGGAACCGCCAACGATACGCAGAGTGACGTCGACGCCGCGTTCGTGCGCGACGAGCCTGCGTGGACGCGTTCCGACCGGGCGTCGTAACGCGAACCGCGAACCCTGCTTTCGCCGAGAGTAGACGATGGCTGGCACACCGAGTACGGTCGCAGTGTTCGTCGCGGGAGTGCTGACTATCCTGACGCCCTGCTGTCTGCCGATGATTCCGCCGATGCTCGCCGGGAGCGTCGGCCACCGGCTGCGACCCGCCGCCATCGTCCTCGGGAGCATCAGTTCGTTCACCGCGCTCGGGGTCGCGACTGGCGTCGTCGGCGGACTCACGCCCGCGACGCTCCGCGGTCCGCTGATGGTGCTGCTGATCGCCTTCGGGGCGGTCATGGCCGACGACGACATCCACGCGGTGTACTCGAAGTACGCGTCGAGGGTCGCGGGCAAGGCGTCCGAAGCGACCACCGTCGTCGACGAGGACGACCACCCCATCGCCAGTGCGTTCCTGCTCGGACTGCTCCTGGGCGTCGTCTGGCTTCCCTGCGTCGGTCCGATACTCGGGGCCGTGCTGGCGTACGTCGGGACGACCGGGAGCGTCGCCCGGAGCGCGTCGCTGCTTTTCGTCTACGGACTGGGGTTCTCGCTCCCCCTGCTCGGGGTCGCCTACGGGAGCAAGCGCGGCGGGCGGGCGTTCGTCGACGCCGCAACGCGGAACCGGCGACCCGAACTGCTCCGGAAGGTGGCCGGTTACGCGCTCGTCGCGACCGGCGTGGCGTTGCTCTTCGAACTCGACAAGGCGGCGATGTCGTTGCTCGTCTGACCGCCGTGAACGGAAGAGATTAGGAGCCCCAGTCCAATCACTTGCACAGATTAGGGATATGCGTACAATATCATCCGGGCTGGGAGGTCTCGTCCGAATTCTCCATCGAGTCATGTGGAGCGGCGTCGTCCGGTGGGGAACGCTCGTCGCCGGCATCGCTTCCATCGTGCTCGTCTTCGGGTACGCCTCCAGCACGATGTACGGCATCGAACACGGTGCGAACCGCATCGCCTACTGGCACATCTCGCTCGCCTGGATGGCCGCGGTCGCGCTCGGCACGACGTTCCTCGGGAGCGTCCTCTTCCTCCGGTACGACGGGCGGTTCTGGAACCGGCTCGCTCACAGCTCCGGCGAGATAGGGTTCCTGTTCGCCACGCTGACGCTCGTCACCGGCAGCATCTGGGGGAAGGTCATCTGGAACTCGTGGTGGGAGTGGAGCGACGTTCGACTCGTCACCTTCCTCGTCGTATGGCTCGTCTACGCGGGGTATCTCGTCGTCTACTCCTCGACGGAGAACAGCAGCGACGAGAAGTACGCCGCCGTCTACGGCGTCCTCGGGTTCGTCACCGTTCCCATCTCGTACACCGCGACGCGGCTGTGGACGCCGACGTTCCACGAGACGACGCTCGGAAACGAGGGCGTGAGCGCGAACATCGACCCGCTGACGCTCGTCGTCACCATCGTCGCGGTGACGCTCCTGTACGCCTCCCTGATGGGCGTCCGTATCAAGCTACACGAGATAGAGGACAAAGTACTTCGGGCGAAGCCCCATAACCGGAGATGAGCATGGAACCGCTACTCGTCGCCGGCTACGGCATCGTCTTTCTCGCGATATTCGGCTACGTCGTCCGGCTACAGCGCCGACTCACCTCGCTCGAAGACCAGCTACACGACCTCCAGCAGTAATCGAACGCCTGCCCGCAGTTCCAGACGTGACCGGCGGACGCCGGTCGACGCCGGCGCACGTCGACCGGAACTCGTTCGGGGAGACGTAACGGCAGTCAGCCGGTGGGAAAGTGACGGTTCGCAGGCGCAACTGGACGTTTCGAAGGCGATTCCTCGTTCTGCCTCGATGCTTTCGGCGAGGCCGAAGCGACGGAGCAGTACGGAAGACTTACATCCGGCACAGTTTCGGGAAAACTCCGTCCCGGCGACCGCAGGCCGCGTATAACAAAACGGAACGTCCCGAAACGAGCGTGGTGAAACCATGTGCCCGGCGACAGACGTCCCTTCGAGCGAACCGTCGAACCCGAAGTCGGACGCGACGGGGACGAGCCCCGACGGTCAGGACCGTCGGTCATCGGAGGCGGAGTTGCTCCGGGTCGGGATACTCCTTCCCGGCGAGACGGTACCAGCCTGGATGAAGCGAGCCATCGAGCGGATGGTCGCGGAGGCGGACGTCGAGGTCGCGTACCTCGTCGTCAACGACGCCGCAGGTCCCGACGACCTGAGCGACCTCCTCGCACGGTCGCTCTCGGACGAGTTCCGCGAGTATCTCTCGTGCGGACTCGACAGGCTTCGCTCGTACCCGCTCTGGTCGCTGACGGGGGTCGTCCGGCAGTTCGGGCCCGTCCCGGAGTACCGGAAACCGAAGCGGATAGAGACCATCGACGGTCTCTCGGACGCCGACCGCATCCGATGCAGGCCGATTCCGGCGAACGGGTTCGGTAACCGCCTTCCGGACGACGTCGCCGAGACGGTCGGGACGAACACGGACGTCGTCGTTCGGTTCGGGTTCGGCGTGCTGAAGGGGGAGTTTCTGGAGATGCCGACCCACGGCGTGTTGAGCTTCCACCGGGGGGACCTCGAATCCTACCGCGGCCAGCCAGGCGGCCTCTGGGAGTTTCTCCACGATGAGCCGACGGCCGGAGTCACCCTCCAGCGAATCGGTGAGACGCTCGACGCCGGCGAAGTCGTCGTCGAGACCGCGGTCGACATCTCCGACGCACACACCTGGCGCGAGGTCGAGCGCCGCCAGATAGCCGCGTGCCAGGAGATGCTCGCGGACGGCATCGTGTCGCTTCGGGACCCGGGGCACGACCCGACGACGCCGGACTCGCTCGGTCCCCTGTACACGATACCGACCGGACCCGACGTCCTCCGCTACGTGGGTAAGACCGCCGTCGGGAGGCTCCGCACCCTGTACGCGCTGGACGACGTCCGGGGGAACCCGCAGTCCGAGCAGCATCCGGGGTGACGCGAGGGGGACGCGAGAGGGACGCGACGACGGCGCGTCCCCCTCGGACGGCCCAGTCCCCTTTTGTCCGTGGCACACTATGACAGGCTATGAAGCGGCGACGTCTCCTCCAGACCGTAGTCGCCGGGACCGCGACGGGGTTGGCCGGCTGTAGCCAGTCGACCACGCCCGCCGACCAGACGACGAACGCCACCGGAACGGAGTCGACAGTGACCGGAACGGGGTCGACGGCGGCCAGCGGAGGCCTGCCGGACGAGGTCGGCCTCGAGACGCTCGCCAGCGGCCTCGGAGCGCCCACCGACGTCGCGTTCGCGCCCGAGGCCGACCGGCGCTACGTCGCCGAACAGAACGGTCGACTGTCCGTCCACGGGTCGGACGGCCTCCGCGACGCGCCGTTCCTCGACCTGCGCGACGCCGTCGAGGTCGGCAGCGAGAAGGGACTGCTGGGCGTCGCGCTCCACCCCGACTTCGCCGAGAACCGCCGACTGTTCGTCCGGTACAGCGCGCCGCGACGGCAGGGAACCCCGTCGAGCTACAGCCACACGTTCGTCCTGGCGGAGTTCGAGGCGACCGCCGACGGACGGCGGGTCAGGCGCGACTCCGAGCGGACCGTCCTGGAGATACCCGAACCGCAGGCCAACCACAACGCGGGGTCCGTCCTGTTCGGCCCGGACGGCTACCTCTACGTCGGCGTCGGCGACGGCGGCGCCGGCGGGGACCAGGGCGCGGGCCACGTCCAGGACTGGTACGACGCCGTCGACGGGGGGAACGGCCAGGACGTGACCGAGAACCTCCTCGGAAGCGTCCTCCGCATCGACGTGGATAGCCGGGACGGCGACGAGCCGTACGGCATCCCGGACGACAACCCGCTCGTCGGCGGACCCGGCCGCGACGAACAGTACGCGTGGGGGTTGCGCAACCCCTGGCGGATGTCGTTCGACGGCACGGACTTCTTCGTCGCCGACGTCGGCCAGCGCCGATACGAGGAGGTGAACCTCGTCGAGAAGGGCGGCAACTACGGCTGGAACGTCCGCGAGGGCGCGCACTGTTACCAGGCGGAGAACTGCCCCGACGCGACGCCGAAGAGCGTTCGCGGCGGCGAGCCGCTGGTCGACCCCGTCGTCGAGTACGCCCACTCCGGCGACCCCGGCGGCGTGTCGGTCATCGGCGGCCACGTCTACCGCGGGTCGGCGCTCCCCGGACTGCGCGGAACGTACGTCTTCGGTGACCTGCGGGCCAGGGGACGACTGTTCGTCGCGACGCGTTCCGAGAACCGTCCGTGGCCGATCCGAGTCGTCGAGGTGGCCGGCGACGGCCTCGAACGCATCCTCTCGTTCGGCCGCGACGACGCCGGAGAGCTGTACGTCCTCGGGACCGCCGGCGGTGACGGGAGACTCCACCGGATCGTCCCCGCCGGGTGACGTGCCGCCTGCGTTCGCCCGCGCTCGTCGCGGACGGTCGTGCGATCGGGAGCTACCGCCGCTGTGGTCGCAGGATGCCGGCGATGCGGCCGACGAACGAGTCAGTCGCGCCGGCCTCGTCGGTGACCTGGAACTCCCGCTGGAGCCTGCCGTCCGACAGGCTCAGGACGGTCAACTCCTCGTCGGCGAGTAGCGTCCCGACGTCGTCGCCGACTATCTCGCCGGACGTGGTGACCAGCGTCGCCCGCGCGTCGAGGGCCGCCGCGGTCTCGCGGAGTTGCCTGACGTCGGCTTCCGTCGGCCGCTCGTGGACGCCGGCGACGACCCGGTCGTCGAGCAGTTCGTCTTTCGCGTAGACGTGGACGGGAACGTCCTCGCCCGCCCCGTCCGTCACCGTCGCGTCTATCTCCGTGTCGAGCGAGCGCTCCTCGAATATCTCGGCGACGCGCTGGCGCGCCGTCTGCTGTTCGTCGACCCAGCGAGCGCCACGTTCGCTGAGGTAGTACTGGTACAGCACCTGTTCGATGGTCTCTCGGGGCGGGAACGCGTGTCGACACTCCCGGCACCGAAGCCGGTGTTCCGGCATCTCGAACACCGTGGCGCAGTTCTCACAGACGTTGGCCGGGCCCGTTTCGAGGTCCTCCAGCGACTCCAGACTGGCGTCGCAGTTCGGACAGGCGACGGCGTTCCCGTCCGCGAACTGCTCGCGGACGCCCTCGAAGCCACACGTGGTGTGGCGGTACTTCTCGGTCTGTATCGTGTGGGGAGACTCGCAGGACGGACAGACGGTCGTGTACCGCATCCCCTCCGTCTCACACTGGGGGCAGACGTACACTTTCTCCTGGAAATCGCTTACGAGAAGGTCGTGGTCCGCGAGTTCCTCCAGCACCTCGATGACCGGCCCGTCGCTACGGTCGAGTCGTCGCTGTGCGTCCGGGTAGACGACGGTTCCCGTCTCCTCGTCTATCGTCGGTCGAAGTTCCTCGAGCGAGTCCTCCGAGAGGGCAGTAAGTAGTCGTAGCTTGCCCGGTGAAACCATAGTGTATCCTCTCTGGTGCCACCTATTTAACAATCGTCCAAATTGAAACCGTTATTATCTAAACGTACAACAATTTATGGAGGGGTAGGTCGAAGGGAGTCTAGGGTTACTCCATCGACCAGCGGACGACGCGTCGCTCGCCCGACGCCGAGTACGTCAGTTCGACGCTCACGCCGAGCGACGAGGCGGCCTCTTCCGGCACCTCGAACGCGACCGTCTGCTTGGCACTCGCGCCCGCCTCGACCGACGAGGAGCGGTACTGCTTCCACGCCGACCGGGACGAGGAGACGAGTTCGTAACTGCCGTCAGAGGTCTGGACGGAAGACATCGCATCGTCCGGCAGGCTTTGGGCCGACTGCCCGGAGTTCTTGGTGGTGAACTGCACGACCAGGAACTTGTTGCCGTCGGACGACGTCTGTTTCTCCCCGCCCTGCTGGTACGAGTCGGTGACCTGTGCGTCCGTGACGGCCGTCCGAAGGCCGTTCTGCAGGTCGACGTACTGCTTGTACGAGACGCTCTGGACGCTCGTCGTCGTCGACGTCGTTTCGGTGGTCGTCTCCGACTGCTCCGTTCCGGTCGTCGTTTCCGCGTCCGTCGTCGTTTCCGTCTCCGTCGTGCCACTGGCCGACGTCGTCGCGTTCGTCGCCGTCGTCTCGGTCCCCGACGTTTCGGTCGTCGTCGTCGTGGAGTCCGATTCGTTGGAGCAGCCGGCGAGAAGCGTCCCCGCTCCGACCGCGGTCCCGGCGATGAACTTGCGTCGTTTCATGGCGTACCAAGGGAGTTCGACCCCGCCCATTTTTTAGTTACGGCCACTTTCAATCCATTTAGGTTCAAGATTGACATATTATTTCTGTAATCGTTGGAATGTTTGACGTCCATTGGCGAGGTTACGTGATGGTGACGGTGACCTCGGCGGTGTCCGTCGCGCCGTCCGCGTCTTCCACTTCGAGCGTCACCGTGAACTCCCCGCACGCCGACGGGGTGAACGTCGTCTTCCGTCCGGTCCGTCCGAACACCCCGTCGCCGGTGAGGTCCCACCGATAGTTCGCGATGTCGCCGTCCGGGTCCTCGGAGGCGGACGCGTCGAAGGTTATCGTCGTGTCGCCGTCGATAGGTTCGTCGCCGACCTCGCTCGGCGTCGTCCGGATGCGAGCGACGGGCGATTCGTTCGGTTCTTCCTTGCCGTCGTCGCCATCGTTTCCGTCCTGGCCGCCATCGTCACCGTTTCCGTCGTCGCCACCGCCACCGTCGTCGCCACCGCCGGTCGACGTGAACAGTTCGTCCTCGACGAGCTGGCGGGTGAGTTGCTGGTGCCACTCGATCCGCTGGCTTTCCGCGGTGTCGAGGGACGTGACCTCCGTGAGATACGCCGTCGCGTTCGCGTCCCGCGCCGCTTTGTGGACGAGCAGGCTAGAGGGTTCCGAACCGGGCGAACCGAACGGTGCGACGGAGAACTCGTACTGGTCGCGCGAGACGTGGTTCTCGTTCAAGTACTTGGCCGCTGCCGGCGCTTCCTTCTCCGCTTCGTCGTCCCACGAGCGGAAGATGACCTGTCCGACGCCGCCGATCATGTCGCCGTCCCAGATGCCGATCGACGAGTGGAGGTCGAGGACGACGTCCGGCTGGTACTCCTCGACGACGCCCCAGATGGCCCGTGCGAGCTCGGTTTGGGGCTCCGAACCGACCGGGAACTGTCGGTTCAGGTCGTACCCGTCGTCCGTACTTCGCTGGTCCGCCTCGACCGCGGCGGCGTTCGCTCGGGGAATCGTCACCAGCGTTCCCCGCTGGATGTCCCAGCGAGCTACCTTCTCTGCGGCGAGATAGCCGGCCTGTTCGTTGCCGTGCATCCCGCCAACGACGAACACTGTCGGGCCGGATTCGGCGGCGGACGTCACGCGTACCGTCGTCTCGCGGTCGGTCCCGCTCAGGAGGGTGAAGGAGTTGCGGGTCAGGTCAGCGCTGTCGTCGTCGGCGCTCGTCGCCGCCGTGCCGAGTCCGAGAAGCCCAGCGCCGCCAACTGTCGTCAGGAACGTACGTCGTGTGGCAGTCATGGTTCGCAGGCGCATGGTCAGAGCCACCACGTATTTCTTTTTGGATTTTGCTCGAAAATAGATGGTAGAAAAACAAGAATTTAAAACTAAATCGCCAGTATACTTTCAAAGTGTGTACCTGATGCCGTTGTTTTCATTTTCCTGTAATGGGCAACGGTAGAGCGAGCGCGCCGTCGGGGGTGACGACGCGTACAGTCGAACGGACAGCGCCGTCTGCCGGAGCGCCTGTTCGGCCGTCCGCGCCGTGCCTCCCTACCGTCGACCCGGTGGCCGGACGAACTCGTCTCCCCGTGGGGGTCGCCGACATCGCAGGAGTGCCGGCAGTCGACTCGGGTGCGGACTCGAAACGGAACCGCCGGACGTTACAGGGAAAGTTCGCCGCCTCGCGGAACCATCCCCGAGCCGACAGCGGCGAGACGCTTCGAGCCGTCGCCGTCGAACTCCAGGTGAGTCAAACGACCGTTTCATCTTACTGAAAACATTTACCAGCCCAGACCGCACCGTCGTCCATGCACCGTCGCACGCTGCTCACCGCCCTCGCCGCGGGGTCGTTCTCGCTGGCCGGTTGTCTCGCCGCCTCCCCCGGGACCACCCGACCCGACGACTCGACGACCACCACCTCGACGACCGCAGGGTCGACGACCGACGTGGTCACCGAACGGCCGCCGCCCCAGTCGCTGGGCGAGTCGTTCGAGACCCACGACGGCCGGTCGGTCACGGTCCACGACGCGTGGGTCCAGCGGTCGGTCGTCCGGGTGGGGACGCACACCGACGTCGCCGTGATTCCCGACCGACAGTTCGTCGTCGCGGACGTGTCGGTCGTCCGGGAGTCCGAAACCACCGACGGCAGCCGCTCGCGTCGGCTGGACCGTCAGTTCCAGGTGTCGCTCGACGGGACCGACTATCCCCGCGACGAACACGTCCGCTGGGTGGCCGACCGCGACCGCGACCCGGCCGGGTACCTGCTCGGGTTCCCGGTGCCGGTCGAACAGTTCGAGCACGTCGCAGTCGCCTGGCAGGACGGCGACGCTCCTCGGCTCAGCTGGCCGCTCGACGCCGACGTCCGCGAACGGATAGCCCGCGCACCCGCCTTCGAGGTCCGGGGGTTCGAGGTGCCGGACGCCGTGGAGCGCGAGGAGGCGTTCGAGGCGACGCTGACGGTCGCGAACGTCGGCGACCGGGACGGCGACTTCCTCGCCGAACTCGGCTCGACCGACATCTCCGACACGCCGGAACTGTCGGTCGAGGTGCCGGCGGGCGAGACCGTCACGCACCGCGAGCGCGTCGACCCCCACGTACTCGAGGGCTCGTCGGAGCTGACGCTGGTGCTCGACTGGGGGAGCGACCGGCAGGAGCGCACCGTCGCCGTCGAGAACTGACTACAGTTCGAACTCCCGGTCGCTTCGCTCGCGCCGCACCCGGTCGGCGTCGACCGACTCGTCGTCCATGAGCTCCTGCAGCCGGCGCTCGTACTCCAGTTCGCCGATGTCGCCCTCGACGTACCGCTGCTTGAGGTCGTCGATGCGGTCCTCCGTCGTCGGCGCGACGCGGTCGGAGAGACCGACGGACCGCGCCTTCGGAGACGCGCGCTCGACCGTCTCCGCGAGCCGCGCCAGCCGGTCGTTCCGCGGGAGCGACGCTCGCCGAACCGCCGTCACCGCCAGCGCGACGGCCAGCACGCCCGCGACCATGGCGTCGAGCAGCCCCGCGACGATGTACGGTGCGGCCGCGTCGAGCAGGACGAACAACAGCGGCGCGCCGCCGGCGGAATCGCCCAGTGCCGACAGTGCCGCGAGCAGACCGAACGCAGCGATGCCGACCAGCAGGACGACCGAGAGCACCAGTCCAGCGACTAACGCCTTGACTTTGGTGTCGCCGAGTAGTCCCATCACCGGACGTTGGGCGGGCGTCAACTTGAATCTCCGCTCCGCTGGACGACCGGACGGGCGCGTCCGGGAGTCGTCGGGTCGCTACGCTCGTCTTTCGATCCCGTCGGCGCTCAGTCGTGCCGGAGACGCCGGAAGACGAACCGCGTCTTCCGAGCTTCCGGCAGTTCCTCCTATCGTCAGTCGTGCCTGAAGCACCGACTACCCGTGAACACCATCGCTATGTCGTGCTCGTCGGCGGCGTCGATGACGTCCTCGTCGTTGACCGAACCGCCGGGCTGGACGACGGCCTCGATGCCGGCCTCGGCGGCGGCCTCGATGGCGTCCGGGAACGGGAAGAAGGCGTCGCTGGCCATCACCGCGCCGTCGGCGTCCTTGCCCTCGGCGTCGCGCTCGGCCTTCGTCTTCGCTATCTCGACGGCGTCCACGCGGCTGACCTGGCCCGCGCCGACGCCCACCGTCTCCGTGCCGTCGGCGAACAGGATGGCGTTCGACTTGACGTGTTTGATGGTCTGCCAGGCGAACAGCAGGGATTCGTACTGGTCGTCGGTCGGCGTCCGGTCGGTGACGACTTCGAGGTCCTCGCGGGTCGGCGCTTGCCGGTCGCGCTCCTGGACGAGGCGACCGCCGACGAGGTCCTTCTCCGTGGTCCGCTCCGTCACCTCGCCGAGGTCGCCCTCCGTGTGGAGGTCGAGGACGCGGAGGTTGTCCTTCTCGAAGAGGGCGTCGAGCGCGTCGTCGGTGTAGCCCGGCGCGACGACGACCTCCTTGAACGAGTCGGCGACCTGCTCGGCGGTGGCCGCGTCGCACTCCCGGTTGAGGGCGACGATGCCGCCGAACGCGCTCTTCGAGTCGGTCGCGAGCGCGCGGTCGTAGGCGTCGGCCAGCGAGTCGGCCGTGGCGCAGCCGGCGGGGTTCGTGTGCTTGATGACCGCGGCGGCCGGGCGGTCGAACTCCTTGACGAGATTCAGCGCGGCGTCGGCGTCGTTGTAGTTGTTGTACCCCATCCCCTTCGCGCCCTCGTTCAACTGGTCGGCGCGGACGACGCTCGCCTCCTCGCAGGTCGCGTCGGCGTACAGCGCGGCGTCCTGGTGGGGGTTCTCGCCGTACCGCAGGTCGGCCGCGCGGTCGGCCGTCTCGACCCGGCGCTCCGGGAACGGTCCGCCCTCGTCGCCCTCGACGCGGACCGCGCTCGCGTCGTCCGCGACGTCGACGCGGCCCTCCGCGAACCACTTCACCGCGCGCGGGTAGGCCCTGAACTCGCCCTCGTGGAGCACGCGCTCTTTCAACGAGTCGCGGTCGTCCCCCTCGTACACCGGAACCGGTTCCTGGGTGACGACGGGGCCGCTGTCGACCTTCTCGGGGTCGACCTCGCCCGACTCGTCGGTGGCGTCCGTGACGACGTGGACGGTGCAACCGGTCACGTCCACGCCCGCGTCGAGCGCGTCGCCCCAGGCGTCCGTTCCCGGGAACGACGGGAGCAGGGAGGGGTGGACGTTCAGCGTCGTCGGCACCGCGTCGAGGAACTCGTCCGTCAGGATGCGCATGTACCCGTCGAGACAGACGAGGTCGAACTCGTGGGCGTCGAGCGCGTCGAGCACCCGGCGCTCGTGCTCGCGGCGCGCGTCGTCGCCGAGTTCGACGACCTCGGTCGGAACGCCGCGCTCCTCGGCTTTCTCCAAGACCGGCGCGTCCGGGTCGGTGGTCAGCACGACCGCGAGTTCCGCCCCGCCCGGCGCGAGGTCGTCGAGGTGGAGGAGGTTTCGACCACGGTTCCCGGCCATGCCAGCGATTCGTGTCATAGTCGAACCGGCGCGCGCCGGACCAAAAGACGTTGTGGTTGGCCGCCAGCTCATATCCACGAACGTGCACATAAACGAATCGTATGTCCCGTTTCGTCGCTCGAGGTATCCACGTCCGTGCCGTTTCAGGGTCAGCGCGGGACGCACGCCGGGCGGTCGAGCGGGTCGACGTCGAAAATCCGTCGCACCTTTACCCGCGACGGCCTACTCCCGGGTATGACCGACGAATCGGCCGGGTGGGTCAGCCTCTTCTCGGGCGGCAAGGACTCCTCGTGGGCGCTGTACCGCGCGCTCGAATCGGGACTCCCCGTCGAGCGCCTGCTCACCGTCCACCCCGAGGGCGACTCCTACATGTACCACGTGCCGGCGACCGACCTGGCCGCGCTCGCGGCCGAGAGCGTCGGCGTCCCGCTCGTCGAGGTCGAACCGGACGACTTCGCGGCCGGCGACGCGGACGACGCCGGCGCGCAGGGCGACCGGGAACTCGCGGTCCTCGAAGACGCGCTGACCGACCTCGGTTTCGACGTGACCGGCGTCACCGCCGGCGCGGTCGAGAGCGAGTTCCAGACCAGCCGCATCGAGGCGATGTGCGAGCGCCTCGACGCCGACCTGTTCGCCCCCCTCTGGCGGGAGGACCCCGGCGAACTCGCCCGCGCCATGCTCGACGCCGGCTTCGAGATACGAATCATCGCCGTGGCCGCCTACGGCCTCGACGAGTCGTGGCTCGGCCGCACCCTCGACGCCGACGCGCTCGCCGACCTCGAAGCGCTCAACGACGAGTACGGCGTCCACGTTCTCGGCGAGGGCGGCGAGTTCGAGACGCTAGTGACGGACGGCCCGCACATGGACCGACCCATCGAACTGGAGTACGAGACCGAGTGGGACGGCACTCGCGGAACCGTCCGGGTCGAGGACGCCTGGCTCGGGTAGGTCCCCGGGACGCCAGCGTCGGTACCGCGAGCGAACGAAACGGCGCGGTGGCGACAGCGGTTGGACGCCGCCACCCGAACGGCCGGCGTCGCCCGCCACAATCTTTCTCCCCGTACCGCCCTTTCGAACGAATCCATGGATATCGGAGAGCACCTCCGGGCGGACGACCGTCTGGAGCCGGTGTCCCGGACCGAGGTGATGCAGTACTGGCTGGCGAACGAGGTCGAGGGCGAGTCGGACGCGCCCGACCCCGACGACCTGCCGACGGAACCCGGTCTCCGCGAGGAACTCGTCGACCGCAAACCCATCGCCGCCCGCGTGTTCGGGGCCGAGGAGGCGGAGTGGTATCTGACCGAGCTGTCGGTGGACGAACTGCGCGACCTGCGGGTCGTCGTCGGACCCGAGAGCGAGGGCTGGCGAGCGCTCGCCGACGACGGGCGGATAGGGACCGTGGCGAAGCGCATCCTCGAGGCCGACGACGCGACCGAGTTCGACGCGAAAGCCGAGGAGGACTTCGAGGAGGTCGCGTCGCTGGCCGACGACATCGAGGCGTCGGGGACGAACGGCCGCCTCGTCGTGGTGGAGGAGGGCGACGACCCCGCCTACGTCGCCGACGGCAACCACCGCGCCGTCGCGCAGGTCCTGTCGCTGCTGCGCGACGACGCGAAGAACGGCGAGACGGACGAAAAGCGGGAGGTTTACTTCGGCGTCAGACCGGGAACTACTGCCCGTTCGTAATCTGGGTGTGTGCGCCGATGAGCGCACCCGAGAGGTCCATGTTCTCGATGTGGGTCTTCTCGTCGATGATCGAGTTGCGAACCTCGCAGTCCCGGATGGTCGCCCCGGGGAAGATGACGGCGTTGTTGACGTTGGCGTTCAGCAGTTCCGCGTCGTCCATGACGTGGACGTTCTCGCCGACCGTGGCGTTGTCCAGGGTCGCGCTGTCGGCGACGTGGGACTCGCCGTCGAGGTACCACGCGACCGCGTCGAGATAGCTCTCGGGCGTCCCGATGTCGAACCACGCTTCCTCGAACGTGTAGGCGTACACCGGTTTGCGGGACTGGAGCCACTGGACGAACCAGCCGGGTTCGTCGGGGTTGTTCCCCCCGGAGAGATACTCCTCCAGCATGGGGAGCGTGTCCTGGGTGAAGGCGTAGCAGGCGATAGACACCAGCGTGGAGTTGGGGTCGTCGGGCTTCTCCTGGAAGTCGACGACCTGCTCGCCGTCGAGTTCGACGAGCCCGTAGGATTTGGCGAGCTCGCGGCTCCCCACGTCGTAGGCGGCGAGGCCGGACGCCCCGTTGCGCTCGAAGAAGTCGATGAAGTCGCCGACGTCGAAGCTGATGAGGTTGTCGCCGGCGATGACGACGAGGTCGTCGTCGACGTTCTCCCGGTCGACGAGCTGGGCGAGTGCGCCGACGACGCCGAACTTCTCGTCCTCCTCGGACGTGTCCTCGATGGACAGCGTCGGCTTCTCGAACGGACTGTCCGCGAGGTGCCGCTCGAAATCCTCGGCAAATCGTTCGTTGGTGCTGACGAACACTTCGTCGACGCGTTCGTCTTCCTCGAGGTCGGCGAAGATTCGGTCTATAACCGTGGTCTCGCCGATGGGGAGGAACATCTTTGGCCGATTCTTCGTGATCGGCCACAGTCGCGTCGCGTATCCGCCTGCGAGGACGACGGCTTTCATGACCGGAGGGTGAACCCCCGGCGATAAGTTCTTTTTCATCCTCGGACCGCAGTAGGATAGTGAGGGCCTGATATGTCACTTTTCGTCGTTTTGGGTCGGTGAGGCGAGGGGGTTCGACCCACCCCCGGACGCCGCCGGAAGGTCGCGAACGGTCGGGCGCGTCGAGAGCGCTCGTCCTACTCGTGGCGGCGTCCCCGCGTCGACCGACGCGGTCGCGGCCGGTGAACGGACAGAAGCCAGACCTATAGGCGCCGTCGTCGTGTAGGACGAACTGGAGGTACAGATGTCACCTTTCCAGTCGGGAGCGCGGCTCCCGGCACGCGACGCGGTCGCATCGTGCGGTGGGGGACGGGCGACGAACCGGGCACGTTCGCGGGCGGCGACCGCCGCGAGCGCGTGCGACGGTGACCGGGACGGTTCCGAGGGATGACCGGCCGCCGCGTCGCGGTACTGCTCGCGCTCGCGCTCGTGTCGCCCGGCATGGCGGCCCTCGCAACGGCCCCCGGCCCGCACGCGGCCGCCGCCCAGGGGACGACGACCGAATCGGCCGGGCAGACCGCCGCGCAACCCGATGTCCAGTTCCGGCTGGTTTCGACCGCCTCGAACGTGCCCGTCGACGGGTCCGGCAACCTCTCGCTGACGTTCGTCAACGCCGGCGACGCCGTCACCGACGCCAGCGTCTTCGTCGCGTCGCCCAACGACAGCGTCCGGTTCGGCCCCGCCCGGAACGCCACCCGCCTCGTCGGTCCCTGGGGGAGTGGCGAGCGACGGACGGTGAAGTTCCGTCTCGTCGCCGAGGAGTTCGCCGAGACGCGGAGCTACCCGTTCCGTGCCGTCGTCGCCTACACCGCGGCGAACGGCTCCCGGGTGCGGACGAGGCCGTTCACGTTCGGAGTCCGGCCGTCGGAGCGTATCCTGCTCGACCGCTTCGAGGTCACCGCCATCTCCTCGACCGTTCAGGCGGGCGAGACGGGAACTATCTCCGTCACCGTCGAGAACACGGGCGCCGACGTTGACGACGCCGTCGTCACCCTGCAGTCGCGGAGCAGCAGCATCCGATTCGGGCGGCGGCGAAACGCTACCCGGTTCGTCGGGGAGTGGCCGTCGAACGAGGACGTGACGTTCGAGTTCGAGGCGACGGCGAGCAACGACACCGTCGTCGCGAGCTACCCGTTCAACATCGACGTCTCCTACAGCGAGGACGGGACACGCAACCGGACGCGACTCGAAACGTTCGGGGTGATTCCGGACCCGGAGCAGTCGTTCGCGCTCGGGAACGTGACCAGCACGCTCAGGGTCGACGACGAGGGACGAGTGACCGGCACGGTCTTCAACGCCGGGCCCGGTCCGGCGCGCGAGGCCGTCCTGGTCCTCCGGGCGCGGACGGCCAGCGTCCGTCCCGAGGAGACGAGATATCCGCTCGGGACGATTCCCGCCGGCGAGCGACGGTCGTTCCGGTTCGACGCGGACGTGAGCAACGCCACGAGCGCGGGGCCGCGCGAGTTCGCGTTCCGAGTGGTCTACCGCGACGAGGAGGGCCGGCGGACGGCGAGCGACCCCCTCCTGGCGACGGTCCGCGTCGGGGGGGAGCGCGAACCGTTCGTCGTCGAACCGGTCGCGTCGTCGTTCACCGTCGACGAGAGCGGGACGCTGCGCGTCGAAATCACCAACGACGCCGGCCGACGGCTGTCGAACGTGACGGCGCGACTCCAGGTCGCCGAACCGCTGACCAGCGACGACCCGAGCGCGTACGTCGGCGCGCTCTCGCCCGGCGAGTCGAGGGGTGTCGCGTTCGAACTGACCGTCGAGGAGGAGGCCATCCCGGGGCGACAGCCGGCGACCGTGGTGCTCACCTACGAGACGCCGGACGGCGAGCGCCGCGTCGCCGGACCCTACCAGGTCGCCGTGCGAGTGAAACGGGAGCAGGGACCGGGGTTCCCGGTCGTCGCGACGGTGGCCGTCGTCGCCGCGTTGTTCGCGGGCGCAGGCTGGTGGTGGTGGCGCGGGCGGTAGTCAGACGTCCGTGCGCTCGAACAGTTCCGCGCTGGCGACCAGCAGGAGGACGGTGCCGGCGACGAGCACGGCGAGATCGCTCCACGCCACCTCCCCCTCCGTCAGTATCGCGCCGACGTCGTAGTAGCGGGTGAAGGCGACGTCGCCGACCCACTCGTAGTCGGTGTCGAAGGTGAGCGAGTCGACGAGGTACATCCCGAACACGCTCCCGATGGCGGCCGTCTGCGCTCGTCGCGCCGAGTCGAAGACGACCGACGCGACCATCCCGACGGACGCGCAGGCGAGGAGGTAGCCCATGGAGTAGGCGTGGAGTGCGAACAGGTCCACCGGGTCGATGTACTCGCCGATGTAGTCGACGCCGACGTAGACGGCGACGTAGCTGAACACGTTGACGGCGACCATGCTCGGGACGAGCGCAAAGAACTTCCCGACGACGAGTCGCGACCGACTGACGGGGTGGGCCAGCACCAGTTCGAGGGTCCCGTTCTCCACCTCGCTCGCGACGCTCGACGCCGCGGCGTACGCGTAGTAGACGCCGAGCACGAGCAGCCACGTCAGCTGGTAGAACTGCGAGGCCATGTAGCCGTCGATGGTGGTGATGGTCGTGACGTTCCCGACGAAGGCCCGCCGTGTCTCCTCGGGCAGGCTCTCGATGTAGGCGTCCAGGTCGATGCCGGCGCTCTCTATCGAGGGGAACAGGGCGACGTAGAGCGCGATGAGCAGGACCAGCGCGCCCGTCAGGACGAGCGTCCCCCGGACGCGCTTGCCGACCTCGAACCGCGTTATCTCGAACACGTCACCACTCCCGGCCACCCTCCGGAGCGGCCTCCTCGCGGGGACGCGCGGTCGGTTCGGTCTCGCGGTCCACGTCCTCGTCGTAGAACTCGATGAAGACGTCCTCCAGCGACGTCTCCCGGATCACCACGTCCTCGATAGTGTACCGGTCCATGACGTCCACCAGCCCGTCGAAGTCGTGGCCGGTCACGACCAGCCGGTAGTAGCCGTCCTCGTCTCGACTGGCGCTCGCCACGCCCGCGAAGCGGAGGTCGTCGGGGGCCGGCGACTCGACCAAGTCGAGGCGGACGACCTTCCCGCTCTTCTCGAGCAGGGCGTCTATCTGCTCCAGCGCGACGAGCCGACCGTCGCGGATGATACACACCCTGTCGCAGAGCTTGCGCACCTCGCTCAGGATGTGAGTCGAGAAGAAGACGGTGACGCCCCGCCGCCGCTCCGCTTCGAGGAACTCGTAGACGGCGTTCTGCGCCAGCGGGTCCAGCCCGGCGGTCGGTTCGTCCATCACGACGAGGTCGGGGTCGTGCATGAACGCCTGGACCAGCGCGAGCTTCTGCTTGTTCCCCCGCGAGTACGCCTTCACCTTCCGGTCGCGGGGGATGGGGAACCGCTCAAGCAGTTCCTCGCGGCGCTCGTCGCCCGAGAGCGACCCGAAGTAGTCGAGCAGTCGCTCGCCGGTCGTATCTCCGTAGAAGCCGGCGTCGCCGGGAACGTACCCGACGTTCTGCCGCGCCGCCATGGCGGCGTCGCGGTCGGTCACGTCGCTCCCGAGTATCTTCGCCGTCCCGCGCGTCGGTTTCAGCAGTCCGAGCAGCGCCCGGATGGCCGTCGACTTGCCCGCGCCGTTCGGCCCGAGGAAGCCGAATATCTCCCCCGTCTCGACCGCGAACGTCAGGTCCTCGACCCCCCGGACGTCGCCGTAGTACTTCGTCAGGTCCTCGACGGCGATGGCGTTCTCGACGGTCGTCGAATCCGTCGTCACACGGGGACGGAGACGCCGGGAACGAACTTAACCGTTCCCCGGCGTCGCGTCCGACCCGGGGCCGTCGGCGGGGTCGCCCGAACGAGGCGACGGCGTCGACGCCGGAACGTCCCACCGTTCTATCTACCTTCGAAAGGTGTGAATTTTTAAACCATGACGCGACCAGTGACAGGTAATGGTCGAGGCGTTCGCGGTAGCGAGCGGGAAAGGCGGCACGGGCAAGACGACCAGCACGCTCGCGCTCGGGATGGCGCTGGCCGAGGAGTACGACGTGACGGTCGTCGACGCCGACACCGGGATGGCCAACCTGCTGTTCCACACCGGCCTGGCCGACGCGAAGACGACGCTCCACGACCTCCTCGTCGAGGGGAGCGGCGCGGCGGTCGAGGACGCGGTCTACGAACGGTTCGGGCTCTCGGTCGTCCCCTGCGGAACCAGTCTCGGTGCGTTCGAGCGCGCCGACGCCGAGCGCCTCCGCGACGTGGTCGCCGACCTCGCCGCCGACGCGGACGTCCTGCTGCTGGACTCGCCGGCGGCGCTCGGGAGCAAGAGCGCCGTCCTGCCGGTCGTGCTCGCCGACCGCGTGGTCGTCGTCCTCCAGCCGACGATACCCTCCGTGAGCGACGGGCTGAAAGTCCAGGAGTACGCCCACTCCTACGGAACCGGCACCGCTGGCGTCCTGTTCAACAAGGTCCACGAGTCCGAGAACGTGGACGCCATCGCCGAGAAGTGCGAGCGCTACTTCGACGGCCCGACGCTCGGGACGGTCCCGGACGCCGACGCCGCGCGCGCGGCCCGGCAGGCGGGCGAACCGTTGCTCGCCCACGCGCCGGACAGCGCCCCGGCGCAGGCATATCGCGACGCGGCCGCCGCGCTGGACGTGCGCGACGGGGAGTCGGACGAGGTCGCCGAGCGATTCCGCAGCGCCGTCATCCCCGATTCGCCATGAACCTCGCCAGCGGACCGACGCTCCCGCGCGGAACGCTCGTCCGTTCGCGCGTGGTCGACGACCCGAGCGCCGCGCTCGCCGACGCGCTCGACCGCGAACTGACGGGGTACGCCGTGTTCGAACCGAGCGACGCGCTGTTGCTCGATGCCGACGGCAGCGGCGTCCTCACCTTCGAGGCGGGGGTTCCGGTGCTGGCGTACCACACCGGGACGGACCGGGGCGGGCCGGTGGCGCTCTCCGACCTCGCCGTCCCCGGTCCGTACAGCGTCGACCTCTACGAGTCGGCCCCGACCGACCTCGACGGCGTCCACGACACGCCCGAACTCCGGGTACCGCCCGGGATGCCCGCCGACCGCCTCGGCGGCGACGGCGACCTGGCCGCGCGAACGCGGAGCGCCGCGCCGTCCGACCGCGGCGAGACGGTCGCCGGAACCGACGAGAAGAGCGCGTCGTCCGGCGCGGTCGAGGCGTTCCTGGAGGACGAGGAACGCATCGCGTCCATCCGGGAGGAGGCCCGCGAACAGGCCGAGCGGCGGGCCGAGGAGTGGGGTCTGGAGGAGCAGTTACGGTAGCGGTCCGCAGACGCCGGGGCGGTCTCGACCGCGTCAGAGTCGGCGGTCGAGATAGCGACTCGCGCCGAGAAGTGCGACGCCGGCGACGGCGGCGACGACGGCGACGACGGCGATCGTGACACCGGTCCCGGACGGTGCGAAGGGACTCCGGCCACCGGCGGCCACGTACCACTGGACGGCGTCGAGACCCGCGAGTCCGAAGCAGAAGTACCCGACCGTCACCGCGGTCGCCAGCGCGCCGGTGCCGAGTCCGAGGAGCGATGCCACGTCCTCGACCGCCAGCAGGTTGCGTGCCCGCCGCCTCGACAGCGTCGACTTCCGTCGAAGGAGGACGGCCGCGACCGCCAGGTGACCGAGCGCCGCGAGCAGTTCGACGCCGACGGCGAACGCGCCGACGAGGGCGATGACGGGCGACCCGGTCAGCGGGTTCCCGTCGACGAACAGCGCCGCGACCGGGCCCGGGTAGGCCAGCGCGATAGGTGCGACGAGCGACAGGACGAGGAAGAGTCCTCCCTGCCAGGCGAGCTTTCGGGATATCGGCTGCTTGAAGTAGCTGAACCGTCGGACGCGAAGCTGTTCGTACTTCGAGTCCGCGAGTATTGCGCGTGCGATGCGGTCGTCGATCTGGTTGGTGCTCCCGTTCATTGCTCCCTTCCGAACCCGTGGCTTGCTCTGCGTTCTCAGTTCGGGAATATACCGTTGTCGGAAGGTAACGGAACCCTTCCTACGGAAAACGACAGGATATGCGCCGGGATACCGTCGAGGAACCTCCCGGTTCGATTCGCCGACGAACGCCCCGCCGCGGTTTCGACACGCCGTCGAAACGATCCGAGAAATGTGAGATTGAAATCCCGCTTCTCCGCTCCTCGAAACGCGTCGACAGGAATCGGCGGGAAATGCGGTCGCGACGCGCGGCGTTACCCGACCCCTACCGGCGGCCGTCTCGTCGCGGTCGGGCCGCCGGAGTTCCGACTCCGATAGCCTGAAGCGTCCGGCATCTGTTCAGCAAGGTATGAACTACCACGAGGCGGCTAACTTCCTCTTCGACCTGCGGCGGTTCCGCCCGAAACCCGGGACGGACTCGACCGCCAGCCTCCTCGCACACCTCGACGACCCTCACGAAACCGTGGACTTCGTACAGGTCGCCGGGTCGAACGGGAAGGGAAGCACGGCGCGGATGACCGAACAGGTGCTCCGGGAGGCGGGGCTGTCCGTCGGACTGTACACCTCGCCGCACCTGGACGACGTTCGCGAGCGAGTCACGGTCGACGGGCGACGGATGCGAAAGGAAGCCCTGGTGTCGTTCGTCGAGGCGGCGCAGGACTACCTCGAAGAGCGGGCGGTCCACGGCGAGTCGCCGACGTTCTTCGAGACGATGACGGCGATGGCGCTGTGGTACTTCGGCCGCGAGGACGTGGACGTCGCGGTCCTGGAGGTCGGTATCGGCGGGAAGTTCGACGCGACGAGCGTCGTCGACCCCGTGGCGTCGGCGGTGACGAGCGTCACCCTCGAACACACCGGCGTCATCGGCGAGACCATCGAGGAGATCGCACGCGACAAGGCCCACGTCGCGCCGGCGGACCGACCGCTTGTCACCGGCGCGACCGGGGACGCGCTGGCGGCCGTCGAGGACCAGGCCGGCGACGTGTTGACGGTCGGCGGGTCGGGCGACGAGTCGGCGGCCGTGCGGGCGGCCTACGAGGGACGGACGAACCACACCGAGGCCGCCGTCTCGCTCGACGGGCCCGACTGGACCGTCGAGACGCCCATCCCGCTGCTCGGCGAGCACCAGGCGCGCAACGCCGGCATCGCGGCGGTGCTCGCCCGGCAGGTGACCGCGGCGAGCGGGACGGACGCGACCCCCGTCGACGAGGCGACGGTGGCGCGCGGGCTCCGGAAGGCGTTCTGGCCGGGCCGGTTCGAGGTGATGGGCACCGACCCGCTCGTGGCGCTCGACGGCGCGCACAACCCCGGAGCGTGCGAGGCGCTCGCGGGGACGCTCGCGGAGTTCGACTACGACGACCTCCACCTCGTGTTCGGGGCGATGCACGACAAGGACCTGGAGGGGATGCTTTCGGCGCTCCCGACGCCGGACCGCGCCGTCGCCTGCGAACCCGACCTCGACCGGGCGGAGGACGAGGCGGTCGTCGCCCGGGCGTTCGAGGACCAGGACGTCGAGCGCGTGGCGCGGGTGAGTTCGGTCGAGGGCGCGCTCGACGACGCGCTCGACGCCGCCGGCCCGGACGACTTCGTCCTCGTCACGGGGTCGCTGTTCGCCGTCGCGGAGGCGCGGGCGCGCTGGACGCGCGCGGAGATTCCCAAGCGCGTCGCCGACCTCGACGACGCCCGCGAGGCGCTGGAGGGCACGCACGTCACCGACCCCGGCGTCTGGCGGATGCGCGGCAAGGCGGTCCACCGGGTGCTGAAGACGCGCGTGCAGCGCCGGCAGGCCCAGTACCTGAAAGAGGAGATGCTCTCGCTCGGCGGCGAGTGCGCCCAGTCGGGCCTGAACGACCAGGACGAGGAGCGCATCGACGTCCTGTTGATGGGGACGCTCTCGCAGTTCAAACGCCTCGCCGAGAAACTGGAGGGCCAGCCCTACGGCCTCTCGGTGTTCGCGGAGGAACTCCGGTCGTCGCTCGGCATCCAGCACTCGCCGGACGAGCGGGGCTACCCGTGGGAGGGTCGTACCGCCGTCATGGGCATCCTGAACGTCACGCCCGACAGCTTCCACGACGGCGGCGAGTACGAACTCCGCGAGGACGCCGTCGCCCGCGCCGAGGAGATGGTCGACGCCGGCGCGGACATCGTCGACGTGGGCGGCGAGAGCACGCGCCCCGGCGCGGACGAGATATCCGTCGAGGAGGAGAAGTCCCGCGTGGTGCCAGTCATCGAGGACATCGCCGACGTGGACGCCATGCTCTCCATCGACACCAGGAAGGCCGAGGTCGCCCGCGCCGCCCTCGAAGCGGGCGCGGACATCGTCAACGACGTGACCGGACTGGCGGACCCCGAGATGCGGTTCGTCGCCGCCGAGCACGACGCCCCGCTGGTCGTGATGCACAGCATCGACGCGCCGGTCGACCCCGACAACGAGGTCGCGTACGACGACGTGGTCGAGGACGTCGTCGCGGAACTGGAGGAGCAGGTCCTGCTCGCGGAGAAGGCAGGGCTGGACCGCGAGCAGATAATCGTCGACCCGGGCCTCGGCTTCGGCAAGAGCGCCGTCGAGAGCTTCGAGTTGCTCGGCCGGACCGACGAACTCCACGGCCTGGACTGCCCGGTGCTCGTCGGCCACTCCCACAAGTCGATGTTCGGCCTGGTCGGGCGAGCGGCGGGCGAGCGCGGGTCGGCGACGGTGGCCGGGACCGCCATCGCGGCCGAGCGCGGGGCCGACATCGTCCGAGTCCACGACGTGAAGGAGAACGTCGCCGCGGTCCGCGCCGTGGAGGCGGCGGGGTCGCCCGAGTCGTTCGCCGACGAGCGCGGCGAGTGAGCCGGACCGGCATCCCTTTGTCGCGCGACCGACTACGCCGCGGCATGAGCGGTCCGCTGCGGTCGTTGCTGGGCGAGTCGGAGGACGGAGCCGTCGCGCTGTTCGTCGACGGTCCGAACGTCCTCCGCGAGGAGTTCGACGTCGACCTCGACGACGTCCGGGACGCGAGCGAGGAGCTGGGTCGACTCGCCGTCGCACGGCTCTACCTCGACGAGCACGCGACGCCGGGACTCATCCAGGCCGCCGAAGCGCGGGGGTTCGAGGTGGTCGTGACCAGCGGCGACGTGGACGTGAAACTCGCCGTCGACGCGACGGAGGTCGCGCTGGACGGCCGCGTGGGCGCGCTCGCCATCGCGTCCCGGGACACCGACTTCAAGCCGGTGCTGGAGAAGGCGGCACGGAACGGCGTCCACACGGTCGCCATCGCGCCGGGCGAACACGGGCGTTCGGACGCGCTGCGGAACGCGGCCCACGACGCGGTCGTGCTCGAAGAGTAGCGTTTTCGGGGCCGGACTTCCTCTACTCGCACATGGACGACCTCGGCACGCCGGTCCTGGACGACCACATGCATCTCGACCCCGAGAACGGGCGCGGCATCGAGGCGGTGAAGGACTTCGCGCGCAGCGGCGGCACCCACCTCCTCGTCGTCAACAAGCCCTCGTGGCTGCTCGGCGTCGAAGTCGAGTCCGGCGAGGACTTCCGCGAGGTGTTCGACGCCACCGTCGACGCGGTCGAGCGCGCGAGCGAGATTCTCGACGGACGGGCGTGGCCCGTCCTCGGCGTTCACCCCGGGCTGATATCGAAACTCGTCGACGACCGGGGGTACGACCCCGCGGAGGCCCGCGACCTGATGCGGGCCGGCCTGGCGGAGGCCGCGGAGTACGTCGCCGACGGTCCCGGCGTGGCGCTCAAGACCGGTCGCCCGCACTACGACGTGTCCGAGGCCGTGTGGGACGCCTCCAACGCCGTCCTGCGACGCGGGCTCGAACTCGGCGCCGAGACGGGGTGTGCCGTCCAGTTGCACACCGAGGCCAGCGAGGACCTCACCGAGGTCGCGGAGTGGGCCGAGGACGCCGGTCTCCCCGCCGAGCGCGTGGTGAAACACTACGCCGGCGGGCGACTGGCGGGGCCGACCCCGAGCGTGATGAGCGAGAAGGACAGGCTGGAAGTCGCCGCCGAGGCGGGCGAACCGTTCCTGATGGAGACGGACTTCGTCGACGACCCCGACCGCCCCGGCGCGGTCATGGGGCCGAAGACGGTCCCGCGCCGCGTCCGCTGGATGCAGGAGGAGGGGTACGACGACGCGGTCCGGAACGCCCACGTCGAGACGCCCGAGCGCGTCTACGGCCTGAGCACGGAGGCAACCCTCTCGCGGTAGCCGGACCGTTGGGACCGCTCCCCGGACGCCGTGAACCGCTCGACCGCCGGACCGCTCATCGGGGCACTTTTTTCGCTGCGAGGGAATCGGACGATATGACCCTCGACCCGGTGCATTTCGACGGCATCGCAGAGCTGGCCGACAGGGTGGACTACGAGGGCGAGGAGCGCGACCACCGGGAACTCGCGGAGACCGTCTGGAACGACTTCCTCGACCCACTGGTCGACGCAAACGGCACGCGAATCCTGGAACCGCTCGACGACCTGCGGCGGCGCTGCGTCGACGTCGAGGACGTGGCGCTCGAAGCCGACCGGTTCCCGACGATGCACGGCCTCGACTCGGGCAGCATCAACCCGAAGGTGTTCAAGAACGGACTCGTGGTCGACGTGGCCCACGCCGCCATGAGCGCGACGCCCTCCGACCTCGACCTCCACGACTCCCGGACCGTCGTCAAGGCGGTCCACACGAACGACACCTCCCGCGACTTCGACACGGAGTGGGAACGATACGGCGACGGCGAGGCCAGCGAGCGCCGCATCGTCCACGCGCCGCGCTGCGACCAGTACGAGGAGGACGTGGTTCACGCGCTCGCGCTCTACGTCGCCGAGAGTCGGCACGCGCTCGAACACGCCGACGACGTGGCCGACTTCCTCCTGCTCGACGGTCCCATCTACCCGAAGGGGCTGCTGCGCTGGCGCGACCGCGGGACGGAACTCCCCGCGCTGTTCGACGACTCGACCACCGTCCACGCCGTCCTCGACAACTACGTCCGACTGGTCGAGCGGTTCGTCGAGCGCGACGTGCCGCTCGCCGGGTTCGTCAAGAACATCTCCGCGAAGGCGGTCGTCCGGGCGCTCCGGGACAAGGAGATGCTCGCACCGTGGGCCCACGACGCCGGCTTCTTCTCGCAGGTGCTCGAACGCCGCGAGCGCGTCGGCGACGAGTACGAGCGCGTCACCGACGACCTGACGCTGACGAACTGGTTCCGCTCGCGGGCCGGGTCCGACGCGTTCTTCGGCAGCAGCGAGGCCGACCGGTACCTCGACCGCGACCTGGACCGCGACCGGTACGACGTCACGTTCTGCATGGTGTACGACCCGCGGCGCGACCTGGTGTACAAGATAGAAGCGCCGCACGCGTTCACCCGAGACGAAGCGTGTCGGCGGAAGATAGAGCGCCAGGTGCTGAAGGCCATCGCCGTCGAGCGCGGCCCGCCGACGGTCATCGCGAAGGCCGACGAACTCGCCCGCATCAGCCACGACAGCACGCGCTCGTTGCTGGACAGGTTCGAGGAGTCGTTCGACAGCGAACTGGACGAGAACTACAACGCCGTCCGCTGGGGACGGGACTACTGAAGTTCGGCTTTCTCGACCGTGACGTCGACGTCGTCGGCGTCGATGCCGATACGGAGAAACTGGGTGCGGACGTGCTCGCGGGCCGCCGTCAGCGCCTGGTCGCGCGTGTCGAACCCCCGCGGCATCGGCGATTCGAAGGCGACGTTGACCTCCTCGCCCTTGACCATCTGGGCGGTCCCCCCGCTCTCGACCTCGTAGAACTCGTCGCAGACCCACACGTACGGGGCGTCCTCGTCCGGCGCTCCCTTGAACGAGGGCGCGCGCTCGCCGCGCTCGTACAGCGTCCCCGTCAGGGTGGTGCCCCCTGCCTCGCCGCGAATGAGCAACATGCCATTTCGTACGCGCCGACACAATAAAAGGAGCGTGGAGCGTCCGACGCCCCGACCGCCACTCCGCGGAACGAGGGCGGCGAACCCCGACGACCGACCGCGGATTCGCAGGTTATAACGGGGACAACGGCGTGCTACAGTCCATGATGCCCTCCAGCAGGTCCGGACTCGTCGTCGGACTCGCGCTCGCAGTCGTCCTCGCGGGAGTCGTCTCCGGCGTCACCGCCGACGCGCGCGGCGTGGCGGACGCTCCCGCCGACGGCACCGGCGCGGCGGTCGACGACGCGAGCGCCGACCGCGCCGTGACCCCGACGCGCATCGACTCCTGCACGACCATCGGCGAGCCCGGCCGGTACGTCCTCGCCGGCGACGTGAACGGCAACCCACCCCTCTCGAGCGCCTGCATCGAGGTCGCGGCGAGCGACGTGACCCTCGACGGACGCGGGCACGCCGTCGACGGCAACGGCGTCAGCGACACGACCGGCGTCCTCGTCGCCGACGTCTCGAACGTGACCGTTCGGAACCTCCGGGTCACCGACTGGAACCGCGGCGTCTACGTGCGCGACGCGTCGGACGTGACGGTGCGGGGCGTGACCGCCGTCGAGAACGCCATCGGCGTCGACGTCCGGAACGCCGACGCGCGCGTGGTCGGCGTTAGGGCCGAGAGGAACCTGCACGGCGTCGCGCTCGCCGACCCCGGCGACGACGTCCTCCGGCGGACCGAGACGCGCGGAAACCACGTCGTCGGCGTGTACGCGCCGTTCGTCGTCGAGGCGTTCGGCGTCGGGGTCTCGCTCGGACCGCCGCTGGACGCCGACGACGACGGTCGGTACGAGGACCTGACCGGGAACGGCCGGGTCGGGGTCTGGGACGTCGCCGCGCTCCCCGCGGTCGTGACGACCCACTACTTCGGCGCGAACGCGGTGACCGCCGACCAGCGACTGGGACTGGATTTCGACGACGACGGCAACCTGGACTACGGCGACGTGCTGGCGTACGCCGGACTCGAACGCTGACGGTCAGACGCGGCGTTTCACTTCGGCGGCCCAGTCGGGCCACTCGCGGCGCTGTTCGCCCTCGAAGGTCTCCTCACCGGACATCGACTTGATGGCGCGGGCGTCGTCGCTGCTCCAGACCGCGCCGTCCTCGTGGAACACGCCGTTGAGGATGCCCCGACGACGCTGGCCGAGCATGTACGCCGGCTTGAGCATGAGCGACCAGAAGAAGTTGCCGACCCCGGTCTCCCGGATGAGCGGGGCGAGCGAGGAGTAGTTCGGGCCGCGCTGCAGTACCGGGACCTCCCGCCAGGCGAAGTCCACCACCCGTTGCCACTCCGAGAGCCAGACCGGCGTGTCGGTGCTCTCCCGGAGGTCGACGGCCTGCTGGAGCACGTCCCGGAAGGTGGCCTGCGAGCCCGCGAAGTTGTAGTGGAACTGGACGACGTCGATGCCCCAGTCGTAGTACTCGGCGGCGTTGGCGAGGCTGGTCGCGCCGATGGTGAGCGGGATGCGACCGCGCTCCTGGCGGGTGACCTCGAACATCGCGCGAGCGAACCGCTTCTTCCAGTTGCGCCAGCCGGGTTCGTTCATCACCTCGATGGCGAGCAGGCGGTCGTCGTCGCGGTGGCGGTCCATCACCCAGCGCACGAACTGACGGGGACCGTCCCACCGGTCGCGGTTCTTCATCACCACCATGCGCGGCGAGAAGACCGAGGGAGCCGTCCACGGGTCCGTGTCGTGGAGGTTCTTCGGAATCGGCGGCCGGCCGACGCCCTCGAAGATGCCGAGCACGACGCGGATGTCGTGGTCGTCGGCCGTCTTCAGGAAGTGGTCGAGCGCCCGCCCCACCCCTTCCGGGTCGCGATTCCACGCCTCGTAGTTCAGCCACACTCGCACGGCGTTGAGGTTCAGTCGGTCGGCGAACCGCAGGTCACGCTCGGTGACGCCGGGCTCGTAGGTGCCCCACATCTGGTAGGTGTTGAACGCCCGCGCCGGGAGGTACATCGCGCCGCGCACGTCGACCGGCGGAGGATCCATGCCGGCGCCGATGCAACCGCCGAGCACCGACGCGCCAGTCGCACAGGCGGCGAGAAACCGTCGTCTCGAACTGCGCCGAACCATTCACAGACACGAACACCTGAACCGACGTGTACCTAACGGTTGGTCCAACGGTCGCGCCGACGGAGCCGTGGCCAGAACTGGTAAGACCCCCGTTCGAACAGGTCCGAATCTCCATACAACTGTTTGCAACGGTCTGGGACGTATTTAGACCCCGTCTAGAAAATTCAACGGTTCTTCCCATTTATGGTAGACTCTCCACTCCGGAAAACCTGCAATGGGACGAAACGAGACACGACGACAGTTCCTCCGCCTCACCGGCGGTGCAGCACTGTTCGGATTCGCCGGCACGGCGAGCGCAAACGACGCGACCGACCCGGTGTCGACCGCACCGGTACCCGGCGACCCCGGACAGTTCACGTACGCGACCATGGGTGAAGGGTCGAACCCGACCGCGACGCTGTACGGCAACTTCAAGTGCCCGTACACGAAGGAGTTCGTGCTCGGCAACCTCGAAGCGGTCGTCGAGGAGTTCGTCGAACCGGGCAAACTCGACCTGCGTTACCGGGCGCTGGCGTACGAACCGCCGGGACAGTCCTCACACGGTTCGTCGTACTACTACATCTCCGACAGCGACCCGCGCATCTCCGAGTGCGCGATGGGCGCGTGGGACCTCGCCCCCGACGACTACTGGGCGTTCTTCCGCGACATGTTCGAGAGTCAGGTGTCCGGAACGGTCACGTACGACGAGATGCGCTCCCGGATGAACGACTCCGACGTCGACCATCGCTGGGGCGCCATCTCGCGGGCGAAGGACGGCGACTACGAGGATCCGGTCTACCAGACCCGGTACGCCGCCGGCGACGTCGGCGTCACGTTCACGCCGACGCTCGCGCTCGACGGCGCGACCACCGCACCGCACCACGGCACCCAGGAGCTTCTGGACTGGATCGCCGGCCATCTACCCGAGGACGGCGGCGGAACGACCAGCAGCTCGCTCGGCGAGTCCGGGACGAGGACCGTCCGACAGGACCCCGCCTGGGAGTGGCACGACCAGTCGCTGTCGCAGTCGTACGACGCGCCGGTCGTGATAGCGAAGTCGACCACCTACGACGGACCGGACCCGGTCCACGTCCGCCTGCGCTCGGTCGCTGACGACCGCTTCGAGTTCCGCCTCGACGAGTGGGCGTACGAGGACGGCACCCACACCAGCGAGCGACTGGGGTACGTCGCCCTCGAGGAGGGAACGCACTCGCTCGACGGGCCCGCGGCGGAGGTGGGTCGCATCACGACCGACCACCGGTTCGCCTACGTCGACTTCGACCAGGCGTTCGGCTCGACCCCCGTCGTCTTCAGCCAGCCCCAGACCCGGCGCGGCGAGGACGGGGTCGTCAGCCGCCATCGGTGGGTGTCCGCCGACGGCGTCGGCGTCCGCCTCCAGGAGCGGGAGGCCGGCGGTTGGCACACCGAGGAGTCCGTCGGCTATCTCGCCGTCGAACCGGGACGGGGAACGCTCGACGGCGCACCGTTCGAGGTCGGGCGAACCGGCTGGCAGGTGACCGACGACTGGCACGAGATATCCTTCGACGGCGACTACGCCGACCCCCAGTTCGTCGCGGACATCCAGACGTACAACGGCCCGGACACCGCCACCGTGCGCTACCGTAACCTCTCCAGCGACGGCGTCGAGGTCCACGTCGACGAGGAGCGCAGCGACGACGACGAGACGAACCACTGGTCCGCGGAGCGCGTGGGCTACCTCGTCTTCGAGGGCGCGTAACGCGACGACCGTCGAGGGCGACCAGCACCTCGCCGGCGACGCGACCGGTCCGTCGCGGCCCTTAGACGGTCCTTAATAGCTGCAGGCGTCGACCTCTTCCGAGCGCGTGCCGACGAGCGCGACGGTTCCGTAGGGAACGGCGTCGGTTCCAGCCAACAGCTTCCGGGTCGTTAACTGCCTCATAGTTAGGCGGGAAGCCCTCGTAGGAAGAGAGGAGATGCCCGAGCAGCAGACCGAACCTCGCGTCGTGGGGTACTACCGCGGCGGCCGGTTCGAACTTCGCGCCGAGGACTCCGTCCGCGCATGGATAAGCGCCGAAGATCCGGTCGACGTGATACGATAGTCCGGGATGGCCGCCGAATCGTCCCGGACTCGCTTTCACCGTCGCAGCAGGCGACGGTCGTCGCCAGAGTTCACTGACGGTCGCCTCGCGGGCACTTTCTGAACGCACGTTCTCCGACGAAACTCGCCGCGAAGGCGGAGTACGCGCATCCGGCGGGCGTTCGGACCGCTGCGAAACGTTTTTCATCCCTTACACGTCAGTCGTCGTATGCCTCCGTTCGCCGGAGTCGTGAACGCGCTCGCGTCGCTGTCCGCTTTCGTCCTCGTCGGTCGAGCCATCGCGAGACTCCTCCAGAGTCCGGAGGAAACGCACCGCGAGCTGGTGCCGGCGTGGGAACGCCGGGCGACGACGGTCGCCGGCGTCCCGCTGTTGCTGGTCGGGCTCTCGACGATGACGGACGGTCCGCTCGCCGTCCCGTACGACCCGCTGACGTTCACCCTCCTGGGAGTCGTCTTGCTCGTCTACCCCGACTTCACGCCGTCCGCGCTGGACTGAACGGCCGCTCGATTTCCGCGCCGGCCGGTATCGTCACGCCGAAAGCGCCGACCCGCCCCGGAGGGTCCGGCGAAACCGCTCAGATGGTGTCGAGGACGCCGAGGACGCGCTCCTCGTTCTCCCTGCCGGGGTCGTACTCGCTGCCGTCCCGGTCGCTCTCCCGGTAGTCGGCGACGGAGCGCGCCATCGCCTCGCGGAGGGGCGTCGACTCCCAGCCCAGCGAGGCGAGTTTGTTCGTGGCGAGGACGTGCGGGTACTCGCGGTAGAGCACGTAGTCGTCCGTCGAGATGTTGCCCGCGGACAGTTCCCGGTCGCTGGCGGTGACCACCTCGACGTCGGTGTCCAGCGCGTCGGCGATGACCTCGACCATCTCGCCGAGCGTCACGAGGCGGCGGTCGCCGACGTTGTACGCCTCGCCGGGCGTCCCCTCCTCGGCGACGACGCGGAGCGCGCTCGCCACGTCCTCGACGTAGGCGCGGTGCCAGACGTTGGTCCCGTCGCCCGGCACGAGGACGCGGTCGTAGTTCGCCACGCGGTCTATCCAGAAGTCCAGGCGCTCGGTGTAGTCGTGGGGACCGTAGACGATGCAGGGGCGGACGCTCATCGCGTTCACGCCGTCGACGGACCGCGACGGCTCCGACCCTCCACCGGACCCCCGACTCCCCCGCCCCGCGGCGGCGAAGACGGCGCGGTCGCCCTCCGCCTTGCGAGCGCCGTACGACTCGTGGGAGTCGTCGGTGGCCTGTTCGGTCGTGCAGTCTCGAAGCTCCGTCTCGTCCTCCCGCTTCGGAATCTCCTCTGCGCCGTAGGCGGCCCCGCTGGAGATGTAGACGTAGGCGTCGACGTCGGAGAATATCTCCGTGGCGGCCCGCACGTCCTTCGGCTTGTACGCCACGCAGTCGAAGACGGCGTCGGGGTCGACCTCGTCCCGGGCCAGCTCCAGCGCGGAGTCGTTCGTCCGGTCGCCCTCGACGCGAGCGACGCGGTCGTCGTCCGCGAACGGGTCGTCGTGGTTCCCGCGGTTGAAGGTGGTCACGTCGTAGCCGTGGTCGAGCAGTTCGGAGACGAGATGGCGGCCGATGAACCGCGTGCCGCCGACGACGAGTGCGGTGTCCATGCCGAATCGGTTGCGTTGCGGAGCGGAAAACGATACCGGAGGCGGCGAGGCGGCGCGTACCGGCGGAACGGTCCGGCGCGGTGACGCCCGTGTCGGAACGGCCGACAGAACGTTTACCCCAAAGGAGCGAGTACTCCGGTACTATGCAAGTGCGCGAAGCACGAACCGAAGACCTCGCCGGGATTCAGGACGTCGCCGCCCGGTCGCTCACCGCGTCGTACTCCCACGTCCTCGACGAAGACGTCATCGAACACGCCGTCGAGGAGTGGTACGCCGAGGACCGCCTGGAGTCCGAACTCCAGAGCCAGGGGACGCTGTTCCTCGTGGCGATGGAGGGCGGCGACGTCGTCGGGTTCTCCCAGAGCGAGGTGCTGCCGGAGGTTCCCGAGGCGAACGTCCTCTGGCTACACGTCGACCCCGACCACCGCGACAGCGGCGTCGCGACGACGCTGCTCGGGCGGACCCAGGAGGAACTCGAGGAGCGCGGCAACGAGACGCTGTCGGGCTACGTGCTCGCCGACAACGAGGACGGCGTCGAGTTCTACGAGAGCCACGGCTTCAGGAAGGTCGGCGAGCGGACCGCCGAAATCGCCGGCGAGGAGTTCGACGAGAACGTCTACGCCAGGACCGAGGAGGCCGAGATTCTGGAAACCCGGGAGTTCGACGGGGAGACGCTGTACATCAACCGCGCCGAGAGCAGTCGCGGGTCGAAGGGACCGTTCTTCGTCACGTTCAGCGACGAGGCCTGCGAGAACCGCTACGGCTACTTCTGCGCGAACTGCGAGAGCGTCGACAACGCGATGGACAGCATGGAGCGTATCCACTGCAACGAGTGCGGCAACGAGCGCAAGGCCGCCCGCTGGGACGCTTCGTACCTCTGACATCCCGGTCGACCGCCGGTCAGCCGTCGGTGGTCGTCCCGGCCGCCGTAACCCGGAACGGCGCGACGCAGCGAATCGCGTCACCGGCGAGCGAGACGCTGACGGTCAGCGCGCACAGTCCGGCGTCCAGGCCGAGCGCCGGGACCGTGTACGCGTCGCTGGTCGTTCGTCTACTCTCGGTCGTTCGTCCGCTCTCGGTCGCGTTCCCACTGCCGGTCGAGGAAAGGCGGTCGGGGAGAGTACCGAACACGAGTCGCCAGTCGAACTCCCCGTCCGGACGGAGCGCCTTCGAGTCGGCGCTGCGAACCAGCGGCGCGACGCGGGTCCAGTCGCCGTCTTCGCGGCGTTCGAGCGTCGGCTGCGGGTTGAACGTCACCTCGTCGTCGGTACGGTTCGTCAGCGTGAATCGGAGCACCGTCTGGCGTCCCTCGGTCACGGTCCAGCGGCCGGGGTCGAGGAGCGCCGGCGGGTCGTCGGCAGTGTGGGCGCATATCGTCCGGTCGGCGTCGTCGAACGTCGGACACGGGGCGTCGATCGGCGTTCCGTTCCCGAACGCGTCCGAACAGCCGGCGAGCGACGCGATTCCGGCGCTGGCCAGCGCGAGGTAGGTTCGTCGGTTCACGCCGGGGTTGGTCCCGGCTTCCGGTATAAATCTCCGCCCGCCGTCAGTCGGCCCCGCCGGCGAGCGGGGGAACGTCCGACGGCTCGGCGACCGCGTCCGGCAGCGACGCGCGAACGTCCTCGCGGCCGTCCTCGGTGACGGCCCGCTCGTACGCCTCGGGCATCACCGTCACGAACTGCGAGAGGGCGGTCTCCCAGTTCGCGAGCAGTTCCTCGGCCTTCGCGCTGTCCGTGTACGCGGCGTGGTTCTCGACGAGGCGGCGCAGCACGCGCTCGTCGCGCTCGCTCACGTCGCGCACCGACACCATCCCGGGGTTGACCCGGTCGGCGAAGTCGCCGCTCTCGTCGAGGACGTACGCCACGCCACCGCTCATGCCGGCCGCGAAGTTCTGGCCCGTCTCACCGAGGACGGCGACGACGCCGCCGGTCATGTACTCGCAGCCGTGGTCGCCGACGCCCTCGACGACCGCCGTGACGCCGCTGTTGCGGACGGCGAAGCGCTCGCCCGCGACGCCGTTGACGTACGCCTCGCCCTGGGTCGCACCGTAGAGGGCGACGTTGCCGACGAGCGTGTTCTCGTCGGCGGCGTACGGCGCTTCGTCTGGCGTGCGGACGACGACGCGACCGCCCGACAGTCCCTTGCCCACGTAGTCGTTGGCCGCGCCGTCGAGGTGCATGGAGACGCCGGACGCGAGGAACGCGCCGAAGCTCTGGCCGGCGGTCCCCTCGAACCGACAGGTGACGGTGCCGTCCGGGAGTCCGTCGCCGCCGTGGCGCTTCGATATCTCTCCGGAGAGCATCGCGCCGACCGACCGGTCCTCGTTCGAGATGGTGCGGTCGAGTTCGACCGGCACGCCGTCTGCCAGGGCGGGTTCGGCGTCGGCGAGCAGGTCGCGGTCGAGGTGGTCGTCGATGTCGTGGTCCTGCTCGCGAATCTTCGTGCGCGCGGTCGACGCCGCGTGCCCGCCCGCGTCGCCGGCCGATCCGCTCGCGGCCGTCGCGGGGTCCGCCAGGACGGCCGAGAGGTCGAGGTCCCGGGCCTTCGGGTGGTCGGTGTCGCGCTGGTCGAGGACGTCCACCCGGCCGACCATCTCCTCGACCGTCTCGAAGCCGAGGTCGGCCATTATCTCCCGGAGTTCGGTCGCGATGAACTGCATGTAGTTGACGACGTGTTCCGGTTCGCCGGGGAACCGGCTGCGGAGGTCCTCGTCCTGCGTGGCGATGCCGACCGGACAGGTGTTCTCGTGGCACTGGCGGGCCATCACGCAACCGCTGGTGACGAGGCTGGCGGTGCCGAAGACGAACTCCTCCCCGCCGAGCAGCGCGGCGACCGCCACGTCGCGGCCGGTCTTCAAGCCGCCGTCGACGCTCACCCGGATGCGCGAGCGGAGGCCGGTCTGGCGCAGCATCTGGTTCGCCTCGGCCAGTCCGAGTTCCCACGGGAGGCCAGCGTGCTTGATGGAGGTGCGCGGACTCGCACCCGTCCCGCCGGAGTGACCCGAGACGTGGACCACGTCGGCGTTGGCCTTGGCGACGCCCGCCGCGATGGTGCCGATGCCGGCCTCCGAGACGAGTTTGACGTTCACGTCGGCGTCCTCGTTCGCCACCTTGAGGTCGTGGACGAGCTGTTTCAGGTCCTCGATGCTGTAGATGTCGTGCTGGGGCGGCGGCGAGATGAGACCGACGCCGGGCGTCGCGTAGCGCACGTCGGCTATCATCTCGTTCACCTTGCTCCCCGGAAGGTGGCCGCCCTCGCCGGGTTTCGACCCCTGGGCCATCTTTATCTGGATCTCGTCGGCCGACGCGAGGTACTCGCTGGTGACGCCGAACCGACCGCTGGCGACCTGCTTGACCGAACACTCCCGGTCGGTGCCGAACCGCTCCGGCGGTTCCCCGCCCTCGCCGGTGTTTGCCTTCCCGCCCGTGCGGGCCATCGCCTCCGCGTTGTTCTCGTGAGCTTCCGGGGAGAGCGACCCGAGGCTCATCGCGGCCGTCGAGAACCGCTCGACGATGTCGGAGACGGGTTCTACGTCCTCGACCGGAATCGACTCGCGGTCCCCGGCGTCGAACTCGAGCAGGCCGCGCAGGGTCTGGAGCCGTCCCTCCTGGTCGTTGACCTGCTCGGCGAACTCCGCGTACTGCTCCGGGTCGTCCCGCCGGACCGCGCTCTGGAGCGCGCCCACGGTGCTCGGATTCCACTGGTGGTGGATGCCGTTCGAACGGTGCTCGAACTCGCCGCGACGCTCGACGTCGGGGTCGTCGAACGCCGCCTCGTGGCGCTCCCGGAGGTCGGCCTCTATCTCCTCGACGCCGACGCCCTCCGTGCGGTTCTCGGTCCCCTCGAAGTACTCCGCGACGAAGTCGGAGTCGAGGCCGACCGCCTCGAACACCTGCGCTCCCTGGTAGCTCTCGACGGTCGAGATGCCCATCTTGGCCATCGTCTTCAGCAGGCCGTCCTCCAGCGCCGAGACGTACGCCGCGACCGCCGTCTCGGCGTCCGCGCCGTCGGGACCGGCCACGAGGTCGGCGATGGACTGGTAGGCGAGGTAGGGGTTCACCGCGCCCGCGCCGTAGCCGACGAGGGTCGCGAGGTGGTGGACGGTCCGCGGGTCACCCGACTCCACGACGAGGCCGGTCCGGGCGCGGAGGCCGCGACGGACGAGGTCGTGGTGGACCGCGCCGGTCGCCAGCAGACTCGGAATCGGCACGCGCTCCTCGCCGGCCGCCCGGTCCGAGAGGACGACCACGTCCGCGCCGCCCTCGACCGCCGCGCGGGCGTCGGCGCGCAGTCGCTCGACCGCGTCTTCGAGCGCGGTGGCGGGGTCGAAGGTCGCGTCGACCGTCTCGCTCCGGAGCGCCTCGCCGTCGCCGTCGAGGTTCCGGATGGCGGCCGTCTCGGCGTCCGACAGCACGGGCGAGTCGGCGACCAGTTGCCGGGCGTGGGCGGGCGACTCGTCGAGGAGGTTGCGCTGCGGTCCGAGTCGACTCTCGAGGCTCGTCACGAGTTCCTCCCTGATGTAGTCCAGCGGCGGGTTCGTCACCTGCGCGAACAGTTGCTTGAAGTACGAGAACAGCGGCCGGTTGAAGTCGGACAGTACCGACAGCGGCGTGTCGTCGCCCATCGAGCCGACGGGGTCCTTGCCCGCGGTCGCCATCGGCTCCAGCAGTTCGTCGAGTTCGTCGCGGCTGTAGCCGTAGAGCGCCTGGTGGGCGCGCAGCGACTCGACCCGGCTCCGGGGCGCGACGTCGGCCGCGGCGTCCGGCAGGTCGTCGAGTTCGACCTGCTCTGCGTCGACCCACTCGGCGTATCGCTCGTCCGTGAGGTCGGCGAACACCTCCTCGTCCGGTACGATGCGGCCTTGCTCGGGGTCGGCGAGAAACAGCTGGCCGGGTTCGAGCCGGCCGCGCTCGGCGACGGCCCCGGGGTCGTGGTCGAGCGCCCCCGCCTCGCTGGCCATCACGAGCCGGCCGTCGGTCGTCACGTCGTACCGGCACGGGCGCAACCCGTTGCGGTCGAGCACCGCGCCGACGCGCTCGCCGTCGGTCGCGACGACCAGCGCGGGGCCGTCCCAGGGTTCGACCAGCGAGGCGTGGAAGTCGTACCACGCCTCGCGGTCGTCGCTCACGTCACGTCCGCGCCACGCCTCCGGGACGAGCATCCGGAGCGCGTGGGGCAACTCGCGACCGTCCTCGACCAGCAGTTCGAGCACGTCGTCGAGGACGGCCGTGTCGCTCCCGTCGGCGGTCGTGACCGGGGTGAGCCTGTCTGCGTCGAAGCGGTCGCTGTCGAGGTCGCTCTCCCGGGCCGCCATCCAGTTGGCGTTCCCCTGGATGGTGTTTATCTCGCCGTTGTGGACGACGTTGCGGTACGGATGCGCGAGATGCCACGCTCCGAGCGTGTTCGTCGAGAAGCGAGCGTGGACCAGCGCGAACGCCGACCCGAGGCGGTCGTCCGTGAGGTCCGGGTAGTAGTCGGCCAGCTGGTCGCCTTTCAGGAGCCCCTTGTAGACGAGGGTCTGGCGGTCGAGCGAGCAGACGTAGAAGTGGTCGGCGGCGGCCTCGTCCACGTCCGCGTCCGGGTCGGCCGCGCGCTCGTCGACCGCCCGCTCGACCGCACGACGGCCGACGTACAGCGAGCGGTCGAACTCGTCGGTCGACTGCCCCGCCGCCGGGCGGACGAAACACTGGTAGACGGCCGGCTCTGACGCGACCGCGGTCGCGCCGAGCCCCTCGTCGTCCGTCGGTACCTCGCGCCAGTGGAAGAGGTCGAGGCCCTCCTCGGCCAGCGCGTCCTCGACGAGGGTCCGACATTCGTCGCGCGCGGCGGCGTCCCGTGGAAGAAAGAGCTGGCCGACGGCGTACTCGGCCGGGAGGTCGCGGTCGAGTTCGGCGTCGAAGAACGCGCGCGGTTGCCGGAGAAGGACGCCCGCACCGTCACCGGTGTTCTGCTCCGCGCCGGTGGTGCCGCGGTGTTCGAGGTTCGCGAGCAGTTCGAGTGCGTCGGCGACGACGCCGTGACCCCCGTCACCGTCGAGGTCCATCACGACGCCGACGCCGCAGTTCGACCGCTGGTCGGTCGAGTCGGCGAGAGTCGACTGAGTCATGTGCGGACGGATGGCAAACCCATACAAGAGGCTACTCCTGAAGGACCAAGTGTATGTTATTGTCAAATATACTCCCTTATATAGTGGACGAACGGAGACAATATGGCAAAGATATTCGAAATATAGAATTGAATCCGGAGAAAAAAGTTCGTTCGTCCCTCTTTGCTCGAGAGAGGAAGATGAACGGTCACCGGGGGGTCGCGGCGGTTACGCGCTTTCGATGAGCGCTTCCAGGTCGTTTTCGTCGTAGTTGACGAGCAGGCGCTCCTCGTCTTTGAACGTCTCCAGCACCACCCGCGTCGAGGAGTGGTCGACGCCCTCGATGTCGACGATGCGGTTGACGTACTCCTGGAGGTGGTCGTGGTCGCGGAGGTGCGAGACGAGCGTGAACGACTGCTCCCCGAGCACGAAGTACACCGTTCGCACGCCCGACACGTCGCAGAGTCGCTCGCCGAGTTCGTCGTACTCGGACTCGTAATCGCACCGTATCTCGGTGATGGCCGTCAGTTCGAGGCCGAGTTCGTCGGCGTCCAGTTTCGAGACGGTGCCCGAGACGATGCCCTGCTTTCGGTACTTGTCGAGGCGATAGTACACCGTCGAGGTGCTGATGCCGAGTTCCTCGCTCACCTCGTCGACGTCGATGTCGCCGTCCCTGTCCAGCCAGCGGAGGATATCGAAATCTTTCTCGTCGAGATTGACTTCGGCCATATCTCCTCTACCTCACCCGCGTTTCTAAAACGTTTCTAACATTTCAGTTTTTGATAAACTCTGGCGCCGACGATGCCGTCGGTTCGCTTGCACGCAGGCGGAACTCCCCGTCCACGAGTCCTCGTTCGTACACCCGAAGCGCGGACGCCGGCTCCTGCAACGCCGCGATTCTGGTTTCTGGACGCTACGATTCGTACGGTCAGAAGGCCGATAGAACGAACGGCATCCGGGTCTCGGTGTGCGTGGTTCGTCCGGGAGAGACCGTACGGGCCAGAGCGAACCCCGCTGTGAGAAACGCGCCGTCGCGAAAGGGCGGTCGCGGACTCAGTACGACTTCGCGAAGTACGCGGTCTCTTCGGCCGCGTCGCCACAGACCGCACACTCCTCGCCGATGGGTTCCTCGTCGCGGTCCAGCGGGAGCATCACGATTTCGGCGGCGATCTCGTCCTTGACGACCGTCTCGCAGGCCTCGTCGCCGCACCACGGCGTCTTGACGTAGCCGCCGTGCTGGCCGATGGTGCCGAGAATCTGGGGGACCTCGTAGGCTTCGCGGACGTTCTCCTCTAAGTTCTCCTCCGCGGCCTCGTACAGTTTGTCGAAGACGGCGTCGAAGTGGTCGCGGGTGGTCTCGGCGACGTCGACGCGCTCCTCGGTGACGCTCTCGCCGTCGGGGCGGTGGACGACGGTGACCTCGTCGTCCTCGACCTCGTTCGGTCCGATCTCGAACCGCACGGGGACGCCCTTGAGCTCCCACTCGTTGAACTTGAAGCCGGGGTTGCGCTCGTCGCGGTCGTCGAGTTCGACGCGGATGCCGGCCTCCTCCAGGTCGTCCGCGACGCCCTCGGCGTACGACAGCACCTTCTCCCGGTTCTCCTCGTTCCAGATGGGGACGATGACGACCTGTTCGGGCGCGATGGTGGGCGGACAGACGAACCCCTGGTCGTCGCTGTGGGTCATGATGAGCGCGCCGAGCGCGCGCCACGACAGCCCCCACGAGGTCGTGTGGGCGACCCGCTCGTCCTCGTTCTCGTCGGTGAAGACGAGGTCGTACGCCTCCGCGAACCCCTGGCCGAGGTAGTGGCTCGTCGCGCTCTGGACGGACTTGCCGTCGGGCATCAGCGCCTCCACCGTCGTCGTCGTGTGCGCGCCGGGGAACTTGTCGTGTGCCGGTTTGCGCCCGCGCATGACCGGCACCGCGAGCACCTCCTCCATGACGCGCTCGTACTGGCCGAGACGGGTCATCGTCTCGTCCCACGCCTCTTCCTCGGTCTCGTGTGCGGTGTGGCCCTCCTGCCAGAGGAACTCCTTCGTCCGGAAGAACGGCTTCGTCTCCGTCGCCTCCCAGCGGACGACGCTACACCACTGGTTCAACCGCATGGGCAGGTCGCGGTGGCTGCGGACCCACTCGCTCATGAACGGCGTGATGATGCTCTCGCTCGTGGGTCGGAAGGCGAGTCGCTCGTCGAGTTCGTCGTGGCCGCCGTGGGTGACCCACGCCACCTCGGGGTCGAACCCCTCGACGATGTCGCTCTCGCGTTCGAGGTAGCTCTCGGGGATGAGCGCCGGGAAGTAGGCGTTCTGCGACCCGGTGTCCTTGAACCACGAGTCGAGGTGGTCCTGGAGGCCCTCCCACAGCGCGTACCCCCGGGGCCGAGTGACGATGAACCCGCCCATCGGCGCGTAGTCGGCGAGTTCCGCTTTCTTCACCACTTCGGCGTACCACTCGCCGGGACTGTACTCCTTGCGCTCGGTTATCCCGAGTTCCTGTTCGTCGTCGCTCATACTCGATGGTCAGTCACGAGAATAATAAACCCGCCGTGTTCGACGCTGACGGGACGGCGCCGGAGGACGCGCGAGGGGCCGGCGACGGACGGTCGTCGCGTCAGAGCGCCACGCCGAACGTCAGTTCGTGGTCGACCATCTCCTCGCCGTCGGCGTCGAAGCGAAACGTCCCCTCGAACGTCTCGCCCTCGAACAGGTGCGGGAGCCAGAGTCGGTCGTCGTCCCACATCTCGTCGTACGGAACGTCGTCGAACGCGAACCACTCGGGGTCCGCCTCCGGCGTCTCCGTCGGCGTCCCCTCGAAGTCGTACGCGCGGAAGACGTGAACGTACATCCGGGGGTCGTCGCCGAAGACGAACCGGAACTCGCCGACCTTCTCCGGGTCCCGGACCGTCACGCCCACCTCCTCCTCGACCTCCCGGACGACGCACTCGCGGGGCGTCTCGCCCGCCTCCAGCTTGCCGCCGGGACCGACGTACTTCCCGTCGCCGAGACCGCGCTTCTTGCGGATGAGCAGGACGCGTTCGTCCTCGATGGGGTAACAGAGCGTCGCGTGTTGCACGGGCGCTCGCTCGAACCCTTGCCGAATAGACTTATCGAATTACCTGGAATTGATGGGGACGCGGTGCGCGGTCGAACTCGATGATAGCAGTCGCTCCGGACTACTGCCCCGACTGCGGTGGCGAACTGGCGACCGTCGAGTTCGAAGGGAGGGACCGGGACCACTGTCCGTCCTGCGACCGCACGTGGTGGCGACAGTCAGTACCGACGACGAGCGTGACGGTCCGCGAGGACGACCGCGTCCTGTTGATTCGGCGCGCCGGAGGCCGGGACGCAGGTCGCTGGGACCTCCCGGCTGGCCATCCGGAGTACGACGAACCGGCACGCGAGGCCGCCGCCCGCGAACTCGCCGAGGAGACGGGACCCGTCGCGGACCCCGCCGACCTGGAACTCGTCGGAACGGTCCTGTCGGAAGGTCCGCGGGCGAACCATCGCTCGATAAACTACCGCGTCGACCGCGCCGCGACCGAGGGCGAGGCGACGGCCGGTTCCGACGCCGCGGACGCCCGGTTCGTGCCCGTCGAGTCGGTCCGGTCGGAGGCGATAGACGTTCGGCGGTTAGGACGACGCAGGCTTCGAGACGCGGCGATACTGGACTAGCCCCGCCGCGTCGGGACCGGTCCGGGCGACGGTGACCGGCCTACTCGACCGAGAACGGACTCTCCTCCTCGCGCCAGTCCCACCCCGGAAGCCGGGTCTGGAACCCCGCGGCGAGCGCGGCCTCCAGGTCGTCGACGCCCGCCGGTTCCGCCGCCTCGCGGTCCGGTGCGGTCTCGGCGTCGGGGTGGTGGCCCACGTCCGCGTAGTGGAAGGTGGCCTCGCCGAGCAGGCGCAGGGGCTGGTTGCCGGCGAGCATCCCGGCGAGTTCGCGGCCGAGGAGTTCGTCGACGACGAAGCCGGGGTAGTCGTCCTCGACGTCCAGGTCCCTGAGGAGGCCGACCAGCGCCGCGACGTTGACGGCGAGGTCGCCGTCGGCGAAGACGGCGTCGACCTCCGCGCGATACGCGGCCTCGGTGACGGCGTCGACGTCGACGTCGAACGCCTCGCCGAGGTCGGCGCGGACGCGGTTGACGAGCGTCACCACCTCGGTTCGGTCGCGGACCCAGTCGCGCTCGTCGGCGACGGCGGCGGGCGAGAGGTGCATGGGGGAACCGACGGTCACGGTTGATTTAGGGATTTTGAGAAAGCTTTTATAACCGCACCGTCTACGTTCTGCTAAGCGGGTTTTCCTCCGTCTCCCCATACACTTCCGGGGAGGACACCACGCGCTTCGCGCGCGATCCCGCGGAAAACCGAGACAATCTATGCTGTGCTGTATTGTCAGTCGTAGTGGTCACGGTGATAGACCGTTGCACGGTGCGGTGGTCGACCGCTGGCTGCGACGACTCGATGGGCGTCGGACGACACCCTCCAGCACACGCTGTCCGAACGGACGAAGTGGACCTTTCTCACCATGAGTCAAGTAGAACAACAACTCGAGGACCTCAAAGAAGAGATCACGAGCGAGTTACCGAGCGACATCTCAGTGTCGGACGTCAAGTACGAAGGCCCGGAACTGGTCGTCTACACGCGCGACCCGAAGAAGTTCGCGCGCAACGGCGACCTCATCCGGAAGCTGGCGAGCCAGCTTCGCAAGCGCATCACCGTGCGTCCGGACCCGGACGTGCTCTCGCGCCCCGACGACGCGCGGGAGGAGATCATGGACGTCGTCCCGGAAGAGGCCGGCGTGACCGACCTGGACTTCCACGCCGACACCGGCGAAGTCGTCGTCGAGGCCGAGAAGCCCGGGATGGTCATCGGGAAGCACGGGTCGACGCTGCGCGAGATAACCCAGCAGGTCGGCTGGACGCCCGAAGTCGTTCGCACGCCACCCATCGAATCGTCGACGGTGTCGAACGTGCGCAACTTCCTGAAACAGGAGCGCGAGGAGCGACGGACCATCCTCGAGAAGGTGGGTCGCCAGATACACCGCGAGGAGATGAGCGACGAGGAGTGGGTTCGCATCACGACGCTCGGCTGCTGTCGCGAGGTCGGACGCGCGAGCTTCATCCTCTCGACGCCCGAGACCCGCATCCTCATCGACTGCGGTGACAAGCCCGGCTCCGACGACGTGCCGTACCTCCAGGTCGAGGAGGCGCTCGGGGCGGGACCGAGCACCATCGACGCCGTCGTGCTCACCCACGCCCACCTCGACCACAGCGCACTCATCCCCCTCCTGTTCAAGTACGGCTACGACGGCCCCATCTACACGACCGAGCCGACTCGCGACCTGATGGGACTGCTGCAACTGGACTACCTCGACGTCGCGGCGAAAGAGGGCCGCACCCCGCCGTACGACAGCGAGATGGTCCGGGAGGCCATCAAGCACACCATCCCGCTCGAGTACGGCGACGTGACCGACATCGCGCCGGACGTGAAGCTCACGTTCCACAACGCGGGTCACATCCTCGGCTCCGCCGTCTCGCACTTCCACATCGGCGACGGCCTGTACAACGTCGCGTTCTCCGGCGACATCCACTACACCGACACGCGACTGTTCAACGGCGCGGTCAACGACTTCCCGCGCGTCGAGACGCTCGTCCTCGAATCCACGTACGGCGGTCGCAACGACTACCAGACCGACCAGGAGGACAGCGAGCGCCACCTGAAGAAGGTCATCAACGAGACGTACGAGAAGGGCGGCAAGGTCGTCATCCCGTCGTTCGCGGTCGGTCGGTCCCAGGAGATGATGCTCGTCCTCGAAGAGGCGATGCGTAGCGGCGACATCCCGACGATGCCCGTCCACCTGGACGGGATGATCTGGGAGGCGACGGCCATCCACACGACGTATCCCGAGTACCTGCGCGACGAACTCCGGGACCGCATCTTCCACGAGGACGAGAACCCCTTCCTCGCGCCCCAGTTCAACCACATCGACGGCGGCGAGGAGGAGCGCCAGGACGTCGCCGACGGCGACCAGTGCATCGTGCTCTCCACGTCCGGCATGGTCACCGGCGGCCCCATCATGTCCTGGCTCGAACATCTCGGCAGTGACCCGGACAACACGATGGTGTTCGTCGGGTACCAGGCCCAGGGGACGCTCGGCCGCCGCATCCAGAACGGCTGGGACGAGATTCCGCTGAACGGTCGCAGCCGCGGGAAGACGCTCTCGCTCAACATGGACGTTGAGACCGTGGACGGGTTCTCCGGCCACGCCGACCGCCAGGGGCTGATGAACTTCGTGAAGACGATGAACCCGCGCCCCGAGAAGGTGCTCTGCGTCCACGGCGACGAGTCCGCGACCCAGGACCTCTCCTCGTCGCTGTACCACGAACACAACATCCGCACGTTCGCGCCGAAGAACCTCGAGACGTTCCGCTTCAAGTGAACGTCATCGCGCGGCGTCGACGCCGCGCTCTCCCTCTCACCCGCCGTCTCGACCGTCAGTGCTCCACGAACTCGACGAGCACGCCGCCCGTCGACTTCGGATGCAGGAAGGCCACGTCGTGGCCCCACGCGCCGGGTCGGGGCTCGTCGTCGACGAGTTCGACGCCGCGTTCCCGCACGGTTTCGAGCGCGCCCTCGATGTCCTCGGTCCGGAGCGCGACGTGGTGGACGCCGGGCCCGTTCCGGTCGAGATACCGCGCGATTGTCCCGTCCTCAATCGGTTCGAGCAGTTCGAAGTAGCTTCCGTCGAACGCGAGGAAGACGACGCGCATGCCGTCGAACTCCTCCTCGTGGGCGACCGGTGCGTCGAAGAGTTCGCCGTACAGGTCCGCCAGTTCCGCGGCGTCGTCGGTGGCGACGCCGACGTGGTCGAGCTGCATACCCGAGCCGACGGCCGCTCCGACAATAGTTCTCCTGAAACCGTCGCGCGTCGCTCGCGGAGGCGTCGGCCGCCCCCGGAGGCCGACGCGGCCAACCGGGGAGCTATTACGTCGGGGCGACGTGAGCCGTCCCACTATGACGCCGACAGAACTCCGTTCGGACATCCCGGCGCTGGAGCGGACGACGTACCTGAACACCGGCGCGAGCGGGCCGAGTCCGACGCGCGTGGTGGACGCGGTCGAGTCGTGCCTGGAGTACCAGGAGTACGACGCGCCCGCGGACGAGGGGATGTACCCCGCGGCGTTCGACGCGTTCGACCGGACGCGCGAGGCGGTCGCGGACCACCTCGGCGCGACCGCCGAGGAGATCGCGCTCACCCAGAGCACCACCGACGGCATCAACCGCATCGCCGCCGCGCTCGACTGGGAACCGGGCGACGCGGTCGTCCGAACCGACCTCGAACACTCCTCGGGCATCCTGCCGTGGAAGCGCCTCGCGCGACACGGCGTTCGGGTCGAGGTGGTCGAGACCGAGGGCGGTCGCCTCGACGTCGACGCGATGCGGGAAGCGGTCGAGGGCGCGAAGCTCGTCTGTCTGAGTTCCCTGACCTGGACGCACGGGACGCTGCTCCCGGTCTCCGACGTCGTCGACGTCGCACACGACGCCGGCGCGCTCGTGCTCGTGGACGCGGTCCAGTGCCCCGGCCAGATGGCGGTCGACGTGACCGACTGGGGAGCGGACTTCGTCGCCGGCGCGGGCCACAAGTGGCTGCTCGGACCGTTCGGCGCCGGATTCCTCCACGTGGCCGAGGGCGCGGAGCGTCACCTCGAACCCGCACACGTCGGCTACCGGAGCGTCGAGGACCCCAACGCCGAGGAGTACGCCTACGAACCCGGCGCCCACCGCCTCGAAGTGGGGACCGTCTCGCCCGCGCCGTACGCCGGCCTCCGGGAGGCCATCGACGTCGTCGAAGAACTCGGCTACGACACCATCGAGGGCCGCATCGAGCGGTTGACGGACCGGCTCAAGGAGGGCATCGGCGCGGCCGGGGACGCTCGCCTGCTGAGTCCCCGCGAGTACGAGTCCGGACTGGTGACGTTCGAAGTCGACGACCCGGAGGCGTTCGTCGAGCGCGCCGACGAGGCGGGGGTCACGATTCGCGCGCTGCCGTATCCCGAGGGGGCCGTGCGAGCGTCCGTCCACGTCTTCAACGCCGAGCGGGACGTCGACGAGTTGCTGGCTTTGCTCTGAGCGACTGCTATCGGCGCGATGTCCCCCGCTAACATCTCTGTTACGTGGTTGTGTCGGCGTCACATAGCGTACAAGCGGTTCCGGAGCGAACCGACTAGCGCAATGAGAGCACTCCCCGGAGTCGATACGAGAACGGTCGCATCGGACGCCGATTCCGTCACCGGCGCGCGGGGGTGGGCGTAACGATGTCCGCCGAGCGAACGCGCGTCCTCGTCGCGGGCGCGACCGGAAATCAGGGCGGCGCGGTCGTGGACAACCTGCTCGCGTCCGATACGGAGTTCGACGTTCGCGGACTGACCCGCGACGCCGACGGCGACGCGGCGCGGGCGCTCGCCGACCGCGGCGTGACGATGGTCGAGGGCGACCTGAACGACCAGGAGTCGTTCCGGCCCCACGTCGCGGACGCCGACGCGGTGTTCGCGGTGACGAACTTCTGGACGCAGGGCTACGACGCACAGGTCCGTCAGGGCAAGAACCTCGCCGAGGTCGCCGACGAGGAGGGCGTCGACCACTTCGTCTACAGCGGCGTCGGGAGCCACGAACGCGACACCGGCATTCCGCACTTCGACTCGGCCTGGGAGATCGAACGACACGCCCAGGACCTCGACCTTCCGATGACGGTCCTCCAGCCCGTGTTCTTCTTCCAGAACTTCGAGGCCTTCGCGGAGGACGTCGTGGAGGACGGGACCGTCGCCCTCCCGCTGGAGGAGGGCGTCTCGCTCCAGATGGTCGACGTGGACGACGTCGGACGCGCCGCGGCGGTCGCCTTCGAGAACCCCGACGAGTTCGTCGGCGAGCGGTTCGAACTCGCGGGCGACGAGAAGACGCTGGCCGAGACGGCCGACGTGCTGTCGGAGGTCACCGGCGTCGACGTGGAGCCGTACCACGTCCCCATCGAGGACGCCTACGACGACTTCGGCGAGGAGTTCACCGTCATGTGCGAGTGGTTCAACGAGGTCGGCTACGACGCCGACGTCGACGCGCTCGAGGAGACGTTCGGCTTCGAGTTCACGACGCTGGAGGAGTACCTCCGCGAGCACGGCTGGGAGGACAAAGAGGGCATGGCGTCGATTCCGGGGTGGGTCAAGGCGCTCTAGTACGAGCACCGTTTTCGGTGGCGACCGCGACCGATTCCGCCGGGCCAGACCGTCGCGCGAAAAGACTGATTGACCTCCTCGCCGCACACCCAGCATGGACACCGACCGACAGCTGTACGAGAGCCAGGCGACGGGGTGGCGAGCCGGGGTGTACGACGACGTTCGCGCGACGTTCCACGCGCCCGTAGTCAACTGGATCTTCCGGACGCTGATGGCCAACGACCCGGAGCTCACCCGGTACCTGTGGGGGCAGGTGAAGCCGACGTTCACCACGCGCGCGTTCGGGCAGTACTCCGTCGCGTACCGGGACGCCGTCCTCTCGGCGGTCGAGAGCGGCGACCGGGACCTGCCCCGCTATCGGCGCGCCGACCTCGGTCTCGAACCCGCCGAGTTCCGGGAGCTAGCCGGGCAGGCGGAGACCTTCGACGTCGTCGCGCCGCGCCTCGCGGTGCTGTTCGAGGTCGTCGACCGGTCGCTGCGGGGCGACCCGGTCGGCGACGGGGACGACGAGCGAGCGGCGGCGACCGAACCGATGCCCGCCTGGCTCGACCGCGACCGCGGCCGCTCGCCGACGATGGTCGACGACGTGCCGGCGGAACTCGCCGACACCGCCGGCGGCGTTCGAGCGTTCCACGGCCTGGACGACGACCTGCCGAGCATCTACCGCTGTCTCGCGCAGTGGCCGGCGTACCTCCGCACGGCGTGGGACGACCTCGAACCCGTGTTCGAGTCGCCGGCGTTCGACCGCGCCTGCGAGCGAGCGCACGAGGCGACCGAGGCGTTCGTCGACTCGGTGCCGTACCCGCCCCGAATCGCGCCCGACGACCTCCGGACGAGGGGGACGGACGAGGCGACGATAACCGAACTGCAGGAGCTGTTCGAGACGTTCAACCGCGGCCCCATCGAGACGGTGCTCCCCGCCCTGCCCGCGTACGCGGCGACGCTGAACGTCGCGGGTCGGCGCGAACTGGACTGAACTACCGCGACGGGAGTCCGTTCACACCGCTCCGCCGGGGCGGTACTCGCCGAACGCGTCCCGGAGCACGCCGCATATCTCGCCGACCGTCGCGTACGCCTTCACGGCGTCGACGATGTACGGCATCAGGTTGTCGTCGCCCTCGGCGGCGTCCCGGAGTGCGTCGAGCGTCGCCGTCACTTCCTCGTCGTCGCGCTCGGCCTTGACCTCGTTCAGGTGGTCTATCTGGCGACGTTCGTCCTCCTCGGTGACCTCCTGGATGTCCATCTCCTTCTCCTCGTCCTCGTTCTCGAACTCGTTGACGCCGACGATTATCCGTTCGCCCTCCTCTATCTCCTGCTGGCGCTCGTAGGCGACGTCCTGTATCTGGCGCTGGACCCACTGCTGTTCGATGGCCGACAGCATGCCGCCCTTGTCGTCGACGGTGTCGAGGATGTCGAACGCCTCCGCTTCGAGGTCGTCGGTGAGGCTCTCGACGTAGTAGCTCCCGGCCAGGGGGTCGATGGTGTCTGCGGCACCCGACTCGTGGGCGAGAATCTGCTGGGTGCGGAGCGCGGTGCGGACGCTCTCCTCGGTCGGCAGCGCCAGCGCCTCGTCCTTGCCGTTCGTGTGGAGGCTCTGGGTGCCGCCGAGCACGGCGGCCAGCGCCTGGTAGGCGACCCGGACGACGTTGTTCTCTATCTGCTGGGCGGTCAGCGTCGACCCGGCGGTCTGGGTGTGGAACTTCAGTTGCTTGGACTTGGGGTCGTCGGCACCGAACCGCTCCTCCATTATCTCGGCCCACATGCGGCGGGCGGCGCGGAACTTGGCGGCCTCCTCGAAGATGTCGTTGTGGGCGTTGAAGAAGAAGGAGAGCTGGGGAGCGAACTCGTCGACGTCGAGGCCCGCGTCGATGGCAGCCTCGACGTACTCGATGCCGTTGCCGAGCGTGAACGCGAGCTCCTGGGCGGCGGTCGCTCCCGCCTCGCGGACGTGGTAGCCGGAGATGGAGATGGTGTTGAACTTCGGCGTCTCCTCGGCGCAGAACTCGAAGATGTCGGTGATGATCCGCATCGAGGGCTCCGGGGGGTAGATGTACGTGTTCCGGGCGATGTACTCCTTCAGCAGGTCGTTCTGGATGGTGCCCCGAAGCTCCTCGCGGTCGACGCCCTGCTCGTCGCCGACGGCGACGTACATCGCCAGCAGGACGGAGGCGGGCGCGTTGATGGTCATCGACGTGCTCACCTCGTCCAGCGGGATGCCGTCGAACAGCGTCTCCATGTCCGCGAGCGAGTCGATGGCGACGCCGGACTTCCCGACCTCGCCCGCGGCCATCTCGTCGTCGGAGTCGTACCCCATCTGGGTCGGCAGGTCGAAGGCGACGGAGAGGCCGGTCTGGCCCTCGTCGATGAGGTAGTGGTAGCGTTCGTTGGTCTCCTCGGCCGTGCTGAACCCGGCGTACTGGCGCATCGTCCACAGCCGACCGCGGTACATCGTCGGGTAGACGCCGCGCGTGTACGGGTTCTCGCCGGGGAATCCGAGGTCCTCGTCGTACTCCGAGTCGGCGACGTCGTCGGGCGTGTAGAGCCGTTCGACGGTCTGGCCGCCCGTGTCGGTCTCGAACTCCTCCTTGCGCTCGCCGAACCGCTCCAGCGTCGGTTCGAGCGTCTCCGCCTCCCACTGCTCTTTCCCCCGGCGTATCTCCTCTAGGTCGTCCGCGTCGAACATACTTCTCAGTGCGCGTGGGCGAGTCTTAATGGTTGGCGGACCGTCTCGGTCACGGTCGGCGACCCGCTCGGTCGGTCGTCCGTCGTCGCAGTCCCGGCGACGCCTCGGTATCAACCGTTTTGTCCCTGCGGCGGCAGGCCACTCCCATGTCCCGTTTCGCCTCGGAGAACTGGCAGTCGGAGTGGCGACCGGCCCGCGACCTGCTCGCCGTCGTCGCGTCGATGTTCGTCGCGAACTCGCCCACCATCGGCGCGTTCTACGTCGTCGTGAACCGGTACGACCCGGACGCCAGGACGGCGTTCGGGAGCTATCTGGTGAACCAGCAGGGCGGCGCGCTCGTGTTCGCCGTCCTCTGGACCGGCATCGTCTTCGTCGCCTTCGGCCCGGCGCTGGCGGCGGCCCGGGACGAAGTGCGGTAGGCCGGCTACGTCTCCAGTCGAACCGCGTCCCCCGGCGCGACGCCGAACGCCTCGTCGCCCCGGCCGCGGTTCACCGCCAGTTCGACGTTGCCGTGGCTCCCCACCGTGACGAGTCGCTGGCCCGCCTCGACGTGGGCGTAGGACGGCGCGACCGGCGCTCGCTCGCCGTTCACGGCCGCCTCGTCCGCGCCGTCGACGAACCCGCCGGGCACGTTCGTGACGGCGTTGCCGAAGTCGTCCACCGCGAGAATCTCGCCGGTCGCCTCGTCGTCGTCGACGACGGGGTCGGGGAACCGCAGGTCGACGAACTCGTCGGTCGGCGCGACCCCGTCGAGGTCGGAGACGGCGTCGACGCCGGCCTCGTGGACTCGCGCCGCGGCGGGAGCGAACACGTCGCGACCGTGGAACGTCGAACTCGCCGCGCCCTCGTCGTCCACCTCGAACGCGTCGAGGCCGGCACCGTCTGCCAGTTCGCGAGCCGCCGGCACCAAGACGCCGTTGTCCGGGCCGACGAGGGCGTGGTCGCCCGCCCGCACCGCGAGCGCTGCGCGGTCGGTGCCGACGCCGGGGTCGACGACGACGAGATGGACCGCGGGCGGGAACTGCGGCAGGACCTCGCGGAGCCAGAAGGCGGCGGCGCGCACGTCCTGCCGGGGAAAGTCGTGGGCCACGTCGACGAGTCGGGCGTCGGTCCGTCGAAGCATCACGCCTTTCATCGCCGCGGGGTACGGCGTGCCGAAGTCGGAAGCGAGCGTTATCATGGGCGGCGGTTCGGACGCCTGCGCCTAATCGGTTCTCCTCGCGCCGGGACGAATCGGCCGTCGGGGGTCACTCCCCGTTCGCGTCGGAGTCGCTGACCTGCTGGATGCGGTCGATGCCATCTATCTCCTCGACGACCTCGACGACGGCGTCCGGGACGAGTCGCTCCCAGTCCTCTCCCTCGACCATGCGTTCGCGGACCTCGGTTCCCTCCAGAACGCCGCGGTTGAACATCGGCGACTGACGCACCTCGACGCCCGCCTCACGGAACAGCCGGATGACGAGCGGGTTGTTCGAGTAGGCGACGTCGAAGTCCGGGCTCATGCTCTGGACGTGGCTCACCCAGACGGAGTTGCGGTCCAGGTCCTCGATGGGGACGGCGTAGGTGACGAGGTCGAGGTCGACGAGCGACTTCGTTATCATCATGATGCGCTCGCCGGCCGTGAACGGGTCGTGACGCGAGTGGGAGTCCCCGGCGCTGCCGATGCCGACCACGAGTTCGTCGACCTCCTCGGCGATGTTCTCGACCACGCTCTGGTGGCCATTGTGATAGGGCTGGAAGCGACCGATGTAGAAGCCGCGGGTCATACGCGGGAAGTCGTACGGTGCTTTAATAAGGCTGACGAGTCGTTAGCCTGCCCGTAACGTCGTCGTTGGCGGCCATTACGCTCGTCTGTCAGGACCGGTAGGGACGACCGGAGGGAGAAAGTATATCAGTTCGCCAGCCCTCAAATCGTATACGACGAAGCGATTTCTATGAGCAACGACACCGAAGCTCCGCCACCGGAGCAAGAAACCGAGCAGGAGTTCGGCGAGGAACTCGGCAGCGATATCGACGCCGACGTCGACGAAGAGGTCGCCGAGGACCACCTGCTCGGTGGGCTCGAAATCGAGAGCACCGACGAGATCGACATCCCCGACCGACTGGTCGACCAGGTCATCGGCCAGGACCACGCCCGAGACGTGGTCCTGAAGGCGGCGAAGCAGCGCCGCCACGTGATGATGATCGGCACCCCCGGGACCGGGAAGTCGATGCTGGCCAAGGCGATGAGCGAGCTCCTCCCGAAGGAGGACCTGCAGGACGTGCTCGTCTACCACAATCCCGACGACGGGAACGAGCCGAAAGTTCGGACGGTCCCCGCCGGGAAGGGTGAACAGATAATCGACGCCCACAAGGAGGAAGCCCGCAAGCGCAACCAGATGCGCTCGTTCCTCATGTGGGTCATCATCGCCATCGTGGTGGGGTACGCCCTCCTCATCGCCCAGCGTCCGCTTCTGGGCATCCTCGCGGCCGGCGTCATCTACCTCGCGTTCCGCTACGGCTCGCGCGGGTCGGACGCCATGATTCCGAACCTGCTGGTCAACAACAGCGACGTGACCAGCGCGCCGTTCGAGGACGCGACCGGCGCGCACGCCGGCGCACTGCTGGGCGACGTCCGCCACGACCCGTTCCAGTCCGGCGGCATGGAGACGCCGTCCCACGACCGCGTCGAACCGGGCGCCATCCACAAGGCCAACAAGGGCGTGCTGTTCGTCGACGAGATCAACACGCTCGACATCCGCAGCCAGCAGAAGCTGATGACGGCCATCCAGGAGGGCGAGTTCGGCATCACGGGCCAGTCCGAGCGCTCCTCGGGCGCCATGGTCCAGACCGAACCCGTCCCGACGGACTTCGTCATGGTCGCGGCCGGCAACCTCGACGCGATGGAGAACATGCACCCCGCGCTCCGCTCGCGCATCAAGGGGTACGGGTACGAGGTGTACATGGACGACACCATCGACGACACGCCGGAGATGCGCCGCAAGTACGCGCGGTTCATCGCCCAGGAAGTCGAGAAGGACGGTCGCCTGCCCCACTTCGACGAGGACGCCATCGAGGAGGTCATCCTCGAGGCCCAGCGTCGCGCCGGGCGCAAGGACCACCTCACGCTCAAACTGCGTGACCTCGGCGGACTCGTCCGGGTCGCGGGCGACATCGCTCGCGCCGAGGACGCCGAGTTCACGACGCGCGACCACGTCCTGCAGGCCAAGCGCCGCTCGCGCTCCATCGAACAGCAGATCGCGGACGACATGATCGAGCGCCGCAAGGACTACGAGATGACCGTCTCGCAGGGCGAGGTCGTCGGCCGCGTCAACGGCCTGGCAGTGATGGGCGAAGACTCCGGCATCATGCTGCCCGTGATGGCCGAGGTCACGCCCAGCCAGGGTCCCGGCGAGGTCATCGCCACCGGCCAGCTCAAGGAGATGGCCGAGGAGTCCGTGCAGAACGTCTCCGCCATCATCAAGAAGTACAGCGACGAGAACCTGAGCGAGAAGGACGTCCACATCCAGTTCGTCCAGGCCGGCCAGCAGGGCGTCGACGGCGACTCGGCGTCCATCACGGTCGCCACCGCGGTCATCAGCGCGCTGGAGGACGCCCCCATCGACCAGAGCCTCGCCATGACCGGTTCGCTGTCGGTCCGGGGCGACGTGCTCCCCGTCGGCGGCGTCACCCACAAGATAGAGGCGGCCGCGAAGGCCGGCCTCGACAGGGTCATCATCCCGAAGGCCAACGAGCAGGACGTGATGATAGAGGAGGAGTACGAGGAGATGATAGAGATCATCCCCGTCAGCCACATCAGCGAGGTCCTGGAGGTCGCCCTCGCGGGCGAACCCGAGCAGGACAGCCTCGTCGACCGCCTGAAGAACATCACCGGGAGCGCCCTCGAACACGACATCAGCAGCGGTTCGTCGGGCCACGGCAACCCCAGTCCGCAGTAGCCGACGCGTTCGAATCGCCGCTTTTCCTTCTCGATTTCGACAGACCGTCAGCGGACGCTCCGTTCGATGCAAACTATTTCGGGGGGCAACGCGACCATCCGTCCATGACCGACGACCCCGGAGAGTGGTGGAACGAGGCGTACGAGAACGACCCGCCGTGGGACGTCGGACGGCCACAGCCGGCGTTCGTCCGCCTCGTCGAGGACGGCGCCGTCGACGGGCGCGTACTCGACGTCGGATGCGGGACGGGAACGCACGCGCTATACGTCGCGGAGCGCGGTCGTCCGGTCACCGGCGTGGACGTGTCGGAGCGCGCCATCGAGCGAGCGCGGCAGAAGGCGCGCGAGGCGAGAGCGTCGGCACGTCCCGACGGAAGCGAGACGAGCGAGACGCCGCGTGACCTCGACGTGACGTTCCGCGTCGCAGACGCCCTCGACCTGCCCGCCGACCTCGGCCCGTTCGAGACGGTCCTCGACAGTGGCACGTTCCACGTCTTCGAGGAGGAGGAGCGCGCGGCGTACGCGGACAGCCTCGCGGCGGTGCTCTCGCCCGGCGGACGTGCGTTCGTCCTCGCGTTCGGCGAGGACGCACCGGACGACTGGGGACCGAACACCCTCTCCGCCGACGACGTCACCGACGCGTTCGGCGACGGCTGGCGCGTCCGCGCCGTGCGCGAAGAACCGTTCGTGGCGAACCACGGAGACGACCGGGTACCCGCCATCCTCGCCGTCGTCGAGCGCCGCTGAGGACGACGAGCCGTCGAACCCGGGTGCCCGGAAACCACGGTGCCACTACGACGCCCCGCCCGTGACCGAAGCCGGACATCTTTTCGCCGCCCGCGAGAAAGAAGGTCACGATGCCGGCACCGCAGTGGAAGTCGTTCGCCGGGGTGACGCTCCTCGTGCTCGCGATGCTGGTCGCGCTCGCGCGGGCCTCCCAGTCGTCGCTCTCCGCACCGGAACTCCGCGACGGCGACTCTCCCGGCGGGACCGGCGCACCGGCGCGCGAAGCCGGAACCGTGGCGGGCGAGCCTCCGACGAGCGACGACGAAGCGGGCGACGACCGACCGACCGGTAACGGCGAAACCGGTCGAGAGGCGACCGGCGACCGCGACGCGACCGCCCGCGAGACGCTCACGCCCGAGTTGCTGCTGGTGAACGTCGCGGTCAGTCAGGGCCTCTTCGGTGCGGTGCTGGTCGCGGCGGCGTGGATCGGCTCCGTTCCGCCCGGCGCGCTCGGCGTCGGGACGGTGACGCTCCGGACGCTCGCCCTCGGCGTCGCAATCGGCGTCGCGCTGTTCGCCGCGAACGAACTCGGCCAGCACGTGGCCGACGCTCTCGGCATCGACTACGCCGAGGGGATGCGCGAGCTACTCACGCCGGACTCGGCGCGCGGGTGGTTCGTCCTCCTCTTCCTCGTCCTCCCCATCATCGCGGGGTTCGAGGAGTTGCTCTTTCGCGGCGCGCTCATCGGCGCGTTCGCGGCCGGGTTCGGCGTCTCGCCGTGGCTGCTCGCCGCCGGGTCGACGGTGGCGTTCGCGCTCGGCCACGGCGCGCAGGGTCCGGGCGGAATCCTGGTGACCGGCCTGCTCGGTGGCGCGCTCGCCGCCGTGTTCGTCCTGACCGAGAGCCTGCCGGTGGTCGTCGTCGCTCACTACCTCGTCAACGCGCTGGAGTTCACCGTCCACGCCCGCGACTGACGGAGAATCGTCCGGATACGTCTTCGGTGCGTACGGCTACGCGGTCTGCGTGTCCGAGAACTGGTGTACCGCGCTATCGCCGCTCCGAGGAGCGGATCACTTCGTTCACCGCTCCTCGCTGTCCAGCACGCGGATCTGGTCGCCGCGCACGGTGACCGGAATCGGAACCGTCGCCTCGTACAGTTCGACGGTGACCTGGTCTTTGCCCTCGTCGATGCGCTGGACCTGCGCCTTCTCGCCCTTGAACGGGCCGGCGATGAGTTCGACGATGTCGCCCTCCGCGATACCCTCGACGTCCGGCGTCGGCGAGAGGAAGTGCTCGACCTCCGAGATGTCGCTGTTCCCGGGGACGATGCTCCGGGCGTGGGGAATCTCGTCGAGCACGCGCGACAGGATGCCGTCGTCGTCCGCCTCGACCATCACGTAGCTCGTCAGCGAGTCGGGCGCGAGGGCGGCGTGTATGTCCTCCTCCTCGCGGTTCATTATCATGTCCGCGACGGTGCGTTCCTGGCTGGCCGTGGTTTTGACTGCGTAGATGCCCATGGTTATGTCGGAAGGAAGCTCATGACGGCGGCGATGACGAAGCCGAGCAGGCCGACGAGGATGATGCCCGCGCCGGCGATCTTCGATATCTTAGAGAACTCGTTCCACGATGGCGTACTCGCCAGTTTGAGTACGCGAACGTACGACGAGAGTTCGAGTTTGACGTCCATGTTACCCCCACTTGGCCATGCGGGGTTTTCTATCTTTCCAAGGTGGTCGGATCGCTGACGGGAGACGCGGCCAGCGCAGACGCTCGTCGGGACTCTCGCGCGGGCGGTCGGTGTCGAGGGCCGGGCGCCGCCAGCGGAACTGCCTCCGGTCGTCGGACCTGCGACTGCTGGCGAGTCGTCGCGGACCGTCGAACGACGAGAGCGCGATAGAACGAAGTCGGAGACTGGGTTGCGGTTACTCGACGTAGTCGATGTCTTCGCCGTTGCTCTTGGCCTGCTGGGCCTGCTCGGCCTCGTTGCGGCCGTATATCTGGGGCGACTCGACGCCGGTGACGACTATCATCGTCCGCATCGTCCCCTCGAGTTCCTCGTCGATGGAGGTCCCCCAGATGATGCGCGCGTCGGGGTCGATGCGGTCGTAAATCTGCTCGACGACGCCCTCGGCCTCCTCGATGGCCATGTCGTTACCTCCGGTGACGTTGACGAGGGCGGACTTCGCACCGCTGATGTCCACGTCGAGCAGCGGCGAGCGCAGCGCGGACTTCACCGAGTCCTGGGCCTTCTGGTCGGAGTCGGACTCGCCGAGTCCGATCATGGCGACGCCGCCCTTCTCCATGACGGTGCGAACGTCGGCGAAGTCGAGGTTGACGAGGCCGGGCTTGGTGATGAGTTCCGTGATGCCTTTCACCGAGCGCATCAGCACCTCGTCGGCGACCTTGAACGCCTGCTTGACGGGGAGTTTACCGACCGAGTCGAGCAGGCGGTCGTTCGGGACGACGATGACCGTGTCGCTCACGTCCCGGAGACGCTCCAGGCCGGCTTCGGCGTTGGTGCGCCGGACCTCGCCCTCCGCGGTGAACGGCGTCGTGACGATGGCGATGGTGAGCGCGCCGGCTTCGCGGGCCGCCTTGGCGACGACCGGAGCGCTTCCGGTGCCCGTGCCGCCGCCGAGACCGGCCGTGACGAACACCATGTCCGAGCCCTCGATGGCGTCGTAAATCTCCTCCTGGCTCTCGAGGGCGGCCTCCTCGCCGACCTGCGGGAGCGACCCCGCGCCGCGGCCGTTCGTCTTCTGCTCGCCCATCAGAATCTTCTGGTCTGCCTCGATTTCGACCAGATGCTGGACGTCCGTGTTCGCGGCGACCAGCGTCGCGCCGTGGATGCCCTCTTCGGCCATCCGGTTGACGGTGTTCCCGCCACCACCGCCACAGCCGACGACCGTGATGTTCGTCTGGAGATCCTGGAGGACGTCTTTCAGTTCTTCGTCCGTCATCGCCCCCGAGGGCGAGGGGTCTTTCTTCGCGTCCGTGCCACCACCCATCTGTGACTGCTGGGGCGGCTGTTGCTCCCCCTCAGCCTCCTCAATGGCGTCTTCGACAATGGAGTCCATCCTTGGCCCTTCCTTTACAAACGCAGATTAATTATCTTTCCCCTCTGGATGACGCTCGTCTGACGCGTGCACGCACGGCGCACGCACGACGCCGACTCCGAGGACGCGAGTCGTCCCGGGAACGACGTCTCCGACGGCGACGCCGTTCGGGGTCGCAAGCGCCTTACGCGACGGGCGATTACCGGGAAGCGATGGTGCGGAACGTCGCCCCCGAGATGGCGGACCTGGAGGCGGAGGACTTCCACCTCCTGTCGGGCGTCGAGCAGGGGATGCGCTTCAGCGAGTGGGTCCAGAAGAGCAAGATACCGGAGTTTTCGCGGCTCACGCCCGAGGAGGTGGACTACCGGCTGGACCGGTGTCTCGACCGGGAGTTACTCGAACGGCAGACCATCCAGTACGAGGGGTACACGCTCAAGTTCGAGGGGTACGACGCGCTGGCGCTGCACACCTTCGCCGAACGGGACACCATCGACGGCGTCGGCTCGCCGCTCGGTGTCGGCAAGGAGAGCGACGTGTACGAGGTGCAGTCGTTCCGCCCGCTGGCGCTGAAGTACCACCGCGAGGGATACACCAACTTCCGCGAAGTGATGAAAGAGCGCGATTACACGTCCGACCGGGAGCACGTCTCCTGGCTCTACACTGCGCGGAAGGCCGCCGAGCGCGAACACGGCGCTCTGGAGGCGCTCTATCCGGACGTCAGCGTCCCCCGGCCGGTGGACCACAACCGGCACGCTATCGTGATGGAGAAGATAGACGGCGTGGAACTGGCTCGGGCGAAGTTCGAGGACGAACAGGTCGTCCCCGTCCTCGACCTCATCCTCCGCGAGATGGCGAAGGCGTACGAACTCGGCTACGTCCACGCCGACATGAGCGAGTACAACGTCTTCGTCGCCAGCGACGGCATCACGATCTTCGACTGGCCCCAGGCCGTCGACACGGACCACGAGAACGCCGACGAGTTCCTCGAACGCGACGCGTCCAACGTCGTCGGCTACTTCCAGCGGAAGTACCCCGGGCGCGTTCCCGAGGTAGACGCGGCGGCGCTCGCAGCGGGAATCGCCGACGGCGAGTTCGAGACGGTCCGCGACTTCTCAGAGGATCATTGAGACGACCGCCAACACGAGGAAGATGATCACCAGCCACTTGGCGATGTCCATCGACATCCCGGCGACGCCACCGGCGCCCAGCGCACCGGCGATTATCGCGAGGACGAAGAACGCGATTGCGAGTTCGAGGACGGCCATCAGCGACCCTCCGATTCGGCGATTCTGTATAGTAGTATTCGATTCATAGTCGTATTTCGACGGGGAGACGTTTGGGGTTTCTGGCCGCTTTCAGAAACCAACGCGAACGGGACCGCTAGCGACGACGGCGCCGAAACGACGACGAACCGTTCGGACCGGTTCGACGGGAAGACGAAGGCCTTAAAGCCCGAGACGGTAAACGAACGAACGACTCGCTGGGACGACGGGCACCAGCGGGCGCCTGCGAACGCAGGTCGGAATGTGGCGTACGCGGTCTCGAACCGCGGGAGGCGTTCGCGCCGAACTCGCTGAACCATCCAACGCCCGTGGTGATAACCATGGCAAAGAGCTTCTACTCGCACATCCGAGACGCATGGAAGGACCCGGACGACGGCAAGCTCGCCGAACTCCAGTGGCAGCGCAAACAGGAGTGGCGCGACCAGGGCGCTATCGAGCGCATCGACCGCCCGACCCGGCTCGACCGCGCCCGCGAACTCGGCTACAAGGCCAAGCAGGGCGTCGTCGTCGCGCGCGCCAGCGTCCGCAAGGGCGGCGCGCGCAAGCAGCGGTTCAAGGCCGGCCGGCGGTCCAAGCGCCAGGGTGTCAACCGCATCGGTCGACGCAAGAACATCCAGCGCATCGCCGAGGAGCGGGTCAGCCGCAAGTTCCCCAACCTCCGCGTGCTGAACTCCTACTGGGTCGGCGAGGACGGTAGCCAGAAGTGGCACGAAGTGATTCTGCTCGACCCCGAGCACCCGGCCATCCAGAACGACGACGACCTCAACTGGATCTGCGACGACAGTCACCGCGGGCGCGCGTTCCGCGGCCTGACCAGCGCCGGCAAGGGCAACCGGGGACTCCAGCAGCGCGGCAAGGGTACCGAGCACACCCGGCCCAGCAACACGAAGGACAAGGGCCGCGGGAAGTAACGGTTCCCTCGTTCTCGACCGCTTCTCTCAGCAACCCCGAGCGGCGCGTCTGGACGTTTCGCACGGGGCGTACGTCGGCACCGAGAGCGACGCCGACGGAACGTCGCACCGCGGATAAACCGAACTACGCTGTATCGAATCGCCGCCTGGCGGTCGAAACGCGCGCTACGCCCTCTCGGCACCCTCCGCGTCGGGAAGGCTCGCCTCTGTGGCGTCGAACCGAACTACCTCCGGTTCCTCGTCGAGTTCGAACCGGACGGTTTCGAGTCGACCGTCGGTCAGGGCCGGAAGGTCCGCCACGAACGCCCGGTCGTGGTCTGTCCGCACGTGCGCCTCCAGCGCCGTCTCGTCCTCGTAGCGCTCGAAGAACCGGACCACGTCGGGATCCTGGAGGTCCGTCGTCGCCCGGTAGTCGACGACGCCGTCCTCCTTTCGTGACTGCTCGACGAGGGCGGCTATCGCTTCGAGCGCTTCGTCGCGGCGGTCCGATGCTACCGGGATGCTCGTCTGGACGACGATCATGCGATTCCCGTCGGACGGACGCCACAAAGTCGTTCGGAGAACTGCAGTTCACGTCGAATCCCGATACGTCGACCGTCGGTTCGGCGTCGTCCGTCGGAGTACGGGCGACGGAGGAGGGAGAACGGACCGGAGTCACGCTCGGACGGAGGCTGCGGACCGTGGCCGAGTCACCCTGTCGACCGAATCGGGGGGATTCGGGCCGTCTCCGGAGCGTCTACAGCAGGTGCTGGCACACGCAACCAGCACGGTTAGAGGAGAAGGGACGATGATGTAAGACGCAATGGTACGAGACATCAACTCCGACGACGTCGACAAGTCGGTCGTCACCAGCGACGGTACCCGCATCGGCCGCGTCACGAACGTCAACGACGGCAACGCCCGAGTAGACCGGGACGACGACGCGGACCTGACCGACAAGGTCAAATCGATGCTCGGCTGGGGCGACTCCGACGACAGCCACGAGGTGCGGAACGAACACGTCGACCGCATCGACGACGACCGCATCCACCTGCGCAACAAGTAACGCGTCGCCTACGTGTTCTTTTCGCCGTTCCGTCGGCGAGCCTACGCCTCGCGTTCGCCGACCTTCACGAGCTGTTTACCGATGTTCTCGCCCTCGAACAGTCCGAGGAAGGCGTCGGGAGCGTTCTCCAGGCCCTCCGTGACGGTCTCGCGGTACTCGATTTCGCCCGAGGAGACCCACCCTCCGAGCTTCCGGGTCGCCTCACCGAATCGAGGCGCGAAGTCGCCGACGAGGAAGCCCTGCACTCGCGCTCGCGTCTCGATCAGTTTCGGGAGCTTCCGCGGTCCCGTCGGCATCTCCTGGGCGTTGTACAGCGATATCTGGCCGCAGACTGCGACCCGGGCGTCGACGTTGAGTTTCGAGAAGACGGCGTCGGTTATCTCGCCGCCGACGTTGTCGAAGTAGGCGTCGACGCCGTCCGGAGCCGCGTCGTCGAGCGCGGCGCGGTAGTCGTCGGTGTCCTTGTAGTTGATTCCGGCGTCGAAGCCGAGGTCGTCTTCGAGGAACGAGACCTTCTCGTCGGAGCCGGCGAACCCGACGACGTGCGCGCCGGACAGCTTGGCTATCTGGCCCGCGACGGAGCCGACCGCGCCCGCCGCCCCGGTGACGACGAACGTGTCGCCTGCCTTCGGTTCGGCCACCTCGCGCGTGCCGAAGTAGGCGGTCCGTCCCGGCATCCCGAGCACGCCGAGCGCGGTCGAGATGGGTGCGAGGTCGGGGTTCACTGGCTGGAGGTCGGTTCCCGGCGCGGTGACGTAGTCGGCCCACTCAAGGTTGCCCGTCACCACGTCGCCCTCCTCGACGTCCGCACCGTTCGACGCGACGACCTCGCCGACGACGCCCCCCTTGAGGGGTTCGCCGACCGACCAGGGCTCGGCGTACGACTCGCCGGCGTCCATCCGACCGCGCATGTAGGGGTCGACCGAGAGGTAGAGCGTTCGAACCAGCGCCTCGCCCGGTCCCGGGTCCGGCACGTCCGCTTCGACCAGGTCGAACGTGTCGCGGTCCGGTTTCCCCTCGGGGCGCTTCGCCAGCAGGAACTTCCGGTTGGTCTCAGACATGGACGTAGATACGGTCGCGCCCCGGAAGGATGCTCCGGTAGGGGCAGGGACGAGGGGAACTCGGGGAGGGATTCGACGGAGGGTGAGCAAGTTTTTGACGATGGCGACCGACGATTGCGCTATGGACGTGACAATCGACGCGGTGCGCGTGGCCGTGACCGACGAGGGGCCACAGCCCATCGTGGTGCTCGCACCGGACGACGACGACGACGTGTTGCCCATCTTCATCCGCCTGGAGGAAGGCGTCAGCATCGCCCGGGGGATGGAAGCCGAGGACATCGGACGCCCGCTCACGCACGACCTCCTGCTGGACGTGATGGAGGAACTCGGCGGGCGCGTCGAGCGCGTCGTCGTCAGCGAACTCTCCAACCACACGTACATCGCCGAGCTACACGTCCAGACGCCACGGGACGAGACGGTCATCGACGCCCGACCGAGCGACTCGCTCGCGCTCGCGGCGCGCACCGGTGCGAGCGTCGAGGTGGCCGAGGAAGTGTTCGAGGACGGCCGTCAGTCGCGCGCGCAGTTCGACGACCTCCAGGACATCCGGGACGTCGCCGAGATCGGTCCATGACGGGGCGGCGAGACGCCGACGGGACGCCGACCGACGACGTGCTCGACGACCTCTTCGCCGTCATCGAGGACCGAAAGGAGACGCTGCCGGAGGGCTCCTACACCGCGTCGCTTTTCACCCACGAGAAGGGACAGAACGCCGTCCTGGAGAAGCTGGGAGAGGAGACCACCGAACTCGTGCTGGCCGCCAAAGACGACGACCGCGAGGAGATAGCCCACGAGAGCGCCGACATCGTCTACCACCTGCTCGTCCTGCTGGCGATGAAAGACATGGACGTCGCGGACCTGCGTTCGGAACTGGCCGAACGACGCTAGCGTCCTCAATCGACGCGCTCGAATCGGTGGCGGTACACCGTCGCGTCGTCGTCCCACTCGAAGTTCTCGTGCGCGCGGTTCAGCCGTTCCCGGTACGCGTCCAGATCCTCCGACCCCTCGGCCTGGGCGTCCTCGTCGGTCAGGTCGCCCAGCGTTCGCTCGGTCACCGAGACCACCTCGAAGCGGTCGCCGTCTATCTCGAAGGTGTCGCCCTCGTCGGCGTAGCGGTCGCCGCGGTGGAGCTGTGAGACGCGCCCCGACGCGACCGCCTGGCGAACGCGCTCCGCTGGAAGAATCGTGTCGGCGTCTATCGCTGTCATGGACGTGATTTCGGCCGCGCGAGTGAAAACGGCTCGGGTTACTGGGCCTTCAGCCAGCCGCCGACGGCACCCCCGACCGCGCTGTCCAGTGCCAGCAGGAGCGTGACGACGACGGCGACCAGGAAGAGCCCCGCGCCGCCGAACAGCGACCCGACGGGGCCGCCGGCGAGGCCGCCGAACACCGACCCGGCCAGGCCGAGCAGGAGCGCGACGGCGACGCCGGCGACGGAGCCGGCGAGCAGACCGTGCCAGAACCCGCGGCCGAGGCCGCCGCCGGCGACGTAGCCCGCCGCGAAGCCGCCGATCAGCCCCGCCCCGACGTGACCGACGCCCGGGATGGCGAACGCGAAGACGCCGGCGATCACCGAGACGACGAACCCGACTCCGACCGCGTACCAGTCTGTCATACGCCCGGTTAGGCGCGTCTCGAATAAAAGCGTGGTCCCGGGGCCGGGGGAGAGCGAGCCGTCACCGCTGACCGGAAGCACACGGTTTTTACACGCCCGTACAGGACTATCGAAGCGGAAACCGCGGGCGAACTCCGGAGACGTTGACCATGACCGACCAGAGTGAGGAAGTGACCGAGGAGGCGAACCCGGACAGCCACGCCGTCGACGAGCAACTCGGCGAGGGCGTCTTCCGGGAGAGTATGGGGCCGGGCTCGTCGCTCGCGCACCTCTACCGTGGCGAGATTCACCGGATGAAGTTCTGGCGCGAGCGACTGGACCGGACGAGCAACTGGGCGATTACGCTGATGGCGGCCATCCTGACGTGGGCGTTCTCGAACCGGTCCAACCCGCACTACATCGTCCTGCTGGCCATCGTCACGGTGAGCATCTTCCTGCTCATCGAGGCGCGACGCTACCGCGCGTACGACATCTGGCGGTCCAGGGTGCGGATGCTCCAGCAGAACGTGTGGTCCTACGGGCTCGACCCCGGGCAGGACGTCGAGGACGACGACTGGCGCGAGAAGCTGAGCCGCGACTACCACACGCCGAAGATGAAAGTGACTCTCGAAGAGGCGCTGGCCCATCGCCTGCGACGGGTGTACCTGCCGCTCTTTCTCGTCCTGCTGGCGGCGTGGTTCTTCCACCTGACCGCGTACGTCTCGGGGGAGGAGTGGCCCGCCAGCGCGGCCATCGGCTGGATCCCCGGCACCGTCGTCACGGCCTGCGTCGCGGCGTTCTACGCCGGACTTCTCGTCGTCGCCTACCGGCCGCGGACGTGGAACGTCAACGGCGAACTCCTGTCGAACGACGTGTCCGGGTGGGATTACACCGAGAAGTGACCGGAACGCACCTCTACTACTGCGACCCCCACCGCTCGCTCGGGATGAAGGGCGCGGTCGTCGGGAAGTAACGCGGCGCGTCGACGGATGACTCGCTTCGGGTTCGTTCGGAAGGCGCGCCTCTCGACGAACGGACCGATTCGTCTGACGTAAGAACTATACTCGCTCAAGAGCGGAGTTTTCCTATGGGTTTCATGAGCAAAATCCTCGGAGACCGGCCCACCGGGAGCGTCGACGACTACGTCGAACTCGACCTGGACGACTTCGAGACGACGGCCGACGACGCCGGGATGAGCGTACACATCGCCGAGATTCAGGGGCAACAGGACGTCATCGACATCAAAGACGCCATCTACGACGGGGACCTCGTCGTCGCCGACATCACCCGTCTCCGGACCGAGGACACGACCGTCGAGCGCATCACCGACGAACTCCAGCAGGTCGCCCGCGAGGTCGACGGCGACATCGTCCAGAAGGGTGACGACCAGCTTATCGTCACGCCGACGGGCGTCAGTATCAGTCGCGAGAAGCTCGGTCGCTAAACGTCGTCGGGAGCGTCGGCGTCGTCCTCGACGGCGCGTTTCATCGAGTCGCGACGGGCTTTCGCGTCACGGCCGGTCGCTTCGAGGAGGAACTCGTTTTTCTTGCTGACGGCTTCCGCCGCCGCGTCAGCGTGCCCCTCGGCGATGACCTCTTCCGCGGGTCGTTCGTCGAAGTGGACCGCGAGCTTGTCCTTCTTGCCGCTGTACTCGGCGGCCCCGGCGACGATTCGGTCGAACACCGGGTTCTCCGGCTCCTCGACCACGTACAGTTCGTGGCCGTCGACCTCTTCGGTACCGGTGACTGGCCCGAAGTAGTCCTCTATCTCGGCTTTCAGGTCCGGCATACGGTCCTCGAGATGCTCACCGCGTCGCATCTTGTACTTCTTCATGGATAGACACACGTTGGACAGCGGGATGTATACCCTTTTCGCGTTCAGTCGCGCTCGCTAAGATATCCCTTGCGACACTCCGGGCAGATGTCGCCGGCTCGAAGCGAGGAGTCGGCCATCTCGTCGACGTTGCCACACTCCGGACAGACCAGTTCCCCGTCCGGGTTCGACGTGGTCGCCTGGTCGGGCTGGGGTGCCGCCCGGGCGCGAGTGAACCCGGTGTCGTCCTGCTCGCGGTCGGACGTCGCGGACTCGCGTGGTTCGGCCTCGACGAACTGGACGTCCTCCTCGGCTTCGAGGTCGGCTTCGGGGGTGAGGCCGCCGCCGAACTGCACGTCGGCGTCCTCGCCGTCGTCGACCTGGGCGTCGAAACCCTCGTCGTCCGCGTCGCTTTCGGGCCACTCGCCGTGGCTGCGGTCGGCCGAATCCTGACCGTGGTCGTCGGACTCCGGCCACTCGCCGTGGCCGCGCCCCGCCGGTTCCTCGTCCACGTCGTCCTCGTCGTCGAGGATGACGCCGTCGTCTTCCTCGGCGGTCTCCGGCGGCTCGAAGTCGTCGCTCAGCTCCGTCGACTCCCCGTCGCTCGTCGCGACGGACTCGGCCGGCTCCGTGTCGACGGCCTCGCTCTCGGGGGGCTCGGGATTCGGTTCCGGGTCCTCGATAGCCGTGACTTCCTTGTTCTCGCTGACGACGCTCCGCTCGCCGCAGCGCTTGCACTCCTTGAACTCCCGGACGGTGACGACGACTTCGTTGCCATCCTCCTCGCGCTCGCGCTCGATTTCGGATTCGGCGTAGTCGTGCCCCAGCAGCGAACACCTGAGACCCATTAGCAGTGGGTTATTTTCACGGGGTACTAAAAGGGTACTGCTTCATTCAGCTGGGACCGAAGTTCTCCGCCTTCGCGTCCGCGAAGTCGTGGCCGGACTCCGCCAGCGCCTCCTCGGCGGCGTCGAGGAAGTCGGCGAACCCGTAGACGAAGAGCTGGCCCGTCGCCTCCCGTAGCGTCTCCCTGACGCGCTCGTCGTCGGCCAGCGCCTGGTCGGTCATCACGACCGTCGCTCCGCGGTCGGCGAGCGCGCGCAGTCGGTCCTCGTGGGCCGGCGCGTCGTCCTGGTAGACGACGACCGCGTCGTGTCCGTCCGCGACCGCGCGCTCGCCGATGCCGACCGCCGGTCCCACGCCGGGGCCGCCGGCGAGCAGGACGACCGACTCCTCGCCCTCGTAGTAGGCCTCGCCGTACGGGCCGTCGACGCCGACCGTGTCGCCCGCCTCCCGGTCGGCGAGCCAGGGGCTGAGGTCGCCCTCCGGGTCGACGCCGACCGTTATCTCGAACGTCTCCGCCCCGCCCTCGGACTCGTCAGACGAGCCGTTCGAGCGCGGCTCGAAGACGTCCGGCGACGAGAGCGTGTAGTGACGCGTTATCGCTTCGCCGTCCACCTCGCCCCGGATCTGCACGAACTGCCCCGGGCGGGCGTCGAACGCGGGCGGCGTCTCCAGTTCCAGCGCGACCGTGTCCTCGCCGACCTCCCGGACGGCTCGCACGACGACTTCGGTTTCGTCCATGGGCGGGATTGGTCGGGGCGCGACAAAGAAGTTCTCGCTCTCGACTCGGGCGGCGTCGCGGGACGAACGGACTCGAACCGCCGCGCCGCCGCGCGCCGCGAGACGGACCTTTTTGCCGTCGCGCCGCCACGCCCCGACCGTGACGTTCAGCATCTGCGTGCGCGAGGAGTACGAGGACGAGTCGGGCGACGAGCAGCGCCGCTTCGGCGTCGCGGTGACGACTCGTCTGCCCGCGGTCGGGACGCTGTGCCCGTTCGCCAGCGAGAACGGCGCGGTGGCGACCCAGAGCCTCGTCAACGTCGAACTCGGGCGGAAGGGAATCCGGTATCTGGACGACGGCCTGGCTGTCGAGGACGCTCTCTCGGCGCTCCTGCACGCCGACGACGGCGCGGACCAGCGCCAGCTTCACGGCGTCGACGCGGAGGGAACGTTCGCCTTCTCCGGCGAGGAGTGCAAGGGCTGGTACGGCCACACGAGCGGCGAGAACTACACCGTCGCCGGGAACCTGCTGACCGGCGAGGCCGTCGTCGAGGCGACGGCGCGGGCGTACGAGGAGCGCGCGAGCGAGGAGCCGACGGGCCGTGCCGACGGCGAGGACGCGCCGCTGGCGGAGCGGCTGGTCGACGCGCTCGCGGCGGGCCACGCCGAAGGCGGCGACAAGCGCGAGGACCTCCACGTCCAGAGCGCCGCGCTGCTGGTCGAGCGTACCGAAGACCGCGAGATGGAGCCGTACTACGACGACCTACGCGTCGACGCCACCGAGACGCCGGTCGAGGACCTGCGCGAGACGTACGAACTCGCCCGGGAGGGGTACGAGATGGCCGTCGAGCGCTACGAGGAGGCGTACGAGGCGGACGAACTCGACGGGGGCGAGGCGGACGAACCGGGAGCGGACGAGTAGACCGGGACGAGCCGTCAGACGGTGAACTCGTACAGGTCGTCGCCGACGTGGTGGAGCGACTCGACGACCTTCCCGGAGTCGCCGACCATGTCGTCGCCGCTCGTCTTGGCGCGGCCGACCGCGAGCACCTTGCCGTGGCTCTCCTCCGCGACGACGACGAGGTCGCCGGCCGAGACGTCCTCGGTGGCGTCGACGATGCCGGGGCGCATCACGTCCGCGCCGTCGCTGACGAACGACACCGCGCCCGCGTCGACCGTGACGACGCGACGCTCCGGCGGGTAGGCGTTCGCCCCTTCGACGGTGAGAAACGGCTCGTCGTCGAGGTACATGACGTGCTGCTCGCCGTTCACGAGCACGAGGTCGAACTTCGTGTCCTCGAGTTCGACGAGTTCGTACGTGTCGGCGTCGAGGTCGACGCCCAGGGTCGTCGCGAGCGCGTCCTCGATCTCGCGCACCTCGTCGCTCCGGAGGTGGTGGCGTGACTTGACCTGCATACCACATCGTCCGTCGTTTCACGGCTTAAAGCCCCGACCTTCGGGACGACGACCGCCGGACACGTATCGGAAAGTCGTCAAAAGGGCGAAGTAGGGGCGGAACGAATGGAGTGGTATGTGGGGTTCCCGGAAGAACGGGGACAAGCAGTCGGTCGTCTGCATCGCCTGTGGGACCGCCGTTCGCCGCGACGCCGCGAGAGAGTACGACAAAGAGGGCAACCGCTGGGAGCGCAAGGACAAGACGTTCGAGCACCTCTGCAAGAACTGTCACCGAGACCTCTGTCACCAGCCCCGGGACGAACTCGAAGGCATCCTCGTCGAGATCGACGCCGGCACCGTCGACCGGCAGGAGTTTCTGGCCCGGTACGAGACCACGGTCAGGGACCGGTACGGTCCGCTCGAAGAGGAAGGTTGACCGTCGAGCCGACCGGGACCGGCGGCTGACCAGTCGATACGCCTAACTGCCCGACTCTCCTACGTCTCGCCATGACCAGCGACGCACAGGCCGAGGCCGGAACGGCCGAAGGCCAGGGTCCCGTCGAGATATCGCCCGAGACCGCGGAGCGACTCGAGGAGCACCGCGAGGAACTGTTCGAGAAGTTCGACATCCGCGACGAGTTCCCCCAGGAGGTCATGACCGAGGCCGAGAAACGAACCGAGGACATCCAGTCCGAGATACAGGAGGAGGTCGACGAACGACGAGACCTCCGGGACATGACGACGTGGACCACCGACCCCGTCGACGCTCAGGACTTCGACGACGCGCTCTCGGTCGAGGAGCGCGACGACGAGTACGTCCTCTGGGTCCACATCGCCGACGTGACCCACTACGTCACGCCCGACACCAACATGTGGGAGGAGGCGGTCGAACGCGCCAACACGGTGTACCTGCCCGCCTACACCATCCACATGCTCCCGCCGATGCTGGCCGAGACCGTCTGCTCGCTCGTCCCCGACGAGGACCGCCTCGCCCACACCGTCGAGATGCACCTCGACAAGGAGACGCTGGGCTACGAGGAGATAGACATCTACAAGTCCGTCATCCGCAGCGACGAACGGCTCACCTACACGCAGGCCGAGAACCGCATCGACGACGAGGGCGCGCCGCTGCACGAGGAGAACCAGCTCGCGTTCGAACTCGCCGACCAGATGCACGAACAGCGCAAGGAGGACGGCAGCCTCGTTCTCAACCCACGCCGGGACCGCGCCCACACCATCATCGAGGAGTCGATGCTGAAGGCGAACAAGGCGGTCACGCACGAACTCATGTGGGACCGGGGCGTCTCTGCGATGTACCGCGTCCACCCTCAGCCGACGCCGGACGAGTGGAACGAGGCGCTCCAAGAGATACAGGATTTGGACGGCGTCTCCATCCCCGGGAGCGCGTGGGACGACCCCCGGAAGGCCGTCAACGCCACGCTCGAAGAAGCGCCGAGCCGCCAGCTCGACAAGATTCAGTGGGCGGTGATGAAGGTGATGCCGCGCGCGAAGTACATGAACGACCCCTTCGGCGGTCACCACGCGCTCAACTTCGAGATATACGGCCACTTCACGAGCCCCATCCGTCGTCTCAGCGACCTCATCAACCACTGGATAGTCTACACGAACGACGTGCCCGAGGACCTCGTGGCGCTCTGTGACCGCGCCAGCGACAAGCAGGCCGACGCCGAGGCCTGCGAGCGCGAGTACAAGCAGTTCCTCGAAGAGGTGGGTCTCGACGCCGCCGCGGTCAACAACCGCGGCATCGAGGTCGTCGAGGAGGACTAGAGTTCCGTCTCGCGGACGTACTCGTCGAAGGTCGCGGCGAACAGGTCCTGTTCGCGCTCCTCGACCACCGCGTACCCGCGTTTCTCGTAGAAGGCGTTGCCGACGTCGTTGCCGGCCATGACCGCCAGCCGGAGGCGGTCGACCCCCTCTCCGCGGAGCCAGCCTTCGATCCGGTCGAGCAGGGCGGTGCCGACGCCGTCGCCCCACCGGTCCGGAGCGACGTAGATGCGCGCGAGCCACGCCGGTTCCCCCTCGTCGCCGAGGACGGCCTGCGCGAAGCCGGCGACGTCGTCGTCCGCGCACGCCACCAGGAACCGACCGTCGTCTCGCGCCACCGACTCCGCGAGGCTGTCCACGTCGTACCATTCGTCTATCGCGCTCTCGACGGCGTCCGTACCGATGACGTCGTCGTGGGCGGCGTGCCACGACTCGCGCGCGACGCGCCGGATGTCCGCGACGTCGTCGGGCGTCGCCGAGCGGACGGTCGGGTCGTCCATGCGCGTTAGTCGTGTGACGGGCGACAAATAGATTCCGCGAGCGGAGGATTGAGTACTCAGCGCCGCCAACGCCGACCGTGCCCCAGTTCCCGGACCCGGATTCGCGCAACGTCCTCGAACCCGACTGCTCGCGCTGTCCCGAACTCGTCGAGTGCCGCAACCGCATCGCGTGGGGGAACGGCTCGCTCGACGCCGACGTGATGGTCGTCGGCGAGGCCCCGGCGTTCGGCGACGGGCCGCGCTCGACGGACACGGCGAGCGGCGACCAGCCGCGAGCAGGCGACGCCGACGCCGACCGCTGGCGCGGCGGCAACTGGACGGGGATGGCCTACACCTCGCGCCACTCCGGGCGGCGCGTCCGGGAACTGTTCGAGGCGGCCGGCTACGGTCCTGACGACCTCTACGTGACGAACGCGGTGAAGTGCTTCCCGGAAGGAGAGGACGGGAGCAACCGCGAACCCCGGTCAGAAGAGCGGGCGAACTGCTTCGAACACCTGCGGACCGAGATAGCGCAGGTCGAGCCAAGCGTCGTGGCGACGACCGGCAAGCACGCGACGACGGCGCTGCTGGAGTTCGAGTCGATACCGATGGACGGGTTCCTCGCGCGAGTGCTCGACCCCGTCGACTGCGAGCGACTGGGCGTGACGGCGCTGCCGCTACTCCACCCCTCCTACGAGAACGTCTGGCGAGCGCGGCTGGGGTACGACCGCGAGGAGTACGTCGCCGCGGTCGCGACGCAGCTCGAAGCGCACGGCTAACTACTCGTCCACCGGAGTGACGCCGGACTCGGCCGTCTCGTCGACCTCACCGACGTAGACGTGGCCGTCGCTGTGGACGGTTACGCGATGACCGAGATACGTGAAGACGACGCGACCGCTCGTCCGGGGACGACCGTCGAGACGCGGGCCGAACAGCGCGTCGAGCGCGTCCGGGTCGACCACGTCGTACAGCTGTGGGCGGATTTCGCCGACGTCAGTGTCTTCGTGGGCCGCGAGGGCGTTGACGACGGCCGTACTGGGCCGCTCGCCATCACTGCGGCTATAGGACGTACGAGACATTTCGACGGTGGATAAACGGAACCCCGGTGAATAAGGATATCGGCAGGCTCGCCCGTCCGTCCGGTAGCACCGTCGCCAGCGATGGACCCGGTACTACTCGTCGGCGGTGTCGTCGCCGAAGTGGTCGAACGGCTGGATGTGTTCGTTCTTCACCAGCTTCTGGGTGACGATGTCGAGGCCGAGGGCGTCGATGTCCTCGCCGATGACGGTCACGTCGTCGCGGTCGGTCGCGACCGCCTCGACGTGGACGTTCTCGACGCCGGTCATTATCTCCTTGACGTCCACCACGCCGTCGATCTGGAGCGCCCGTTCGGAGAGTTCGGAGCGCTCCGGAATCGGCGCGGTGCAGACGAACAGAACCCGAAGCGGAAATCCCGCGTCGTGATAGTCGATTCGCGGATGGTAGCCGTCGATGATGCCGTCCTCTTCGAGTTGCTGGATGCGATTGCCGACGGTGCTCGCCGACACGCCGACCGCATCCCCCATCTCCGTCGTGGTCGTATTTCTGGCGTCACGCTGCAGTAGGTGCAAAATGCCTGCGTCCACGTCGTCAAGCCTGTCAGAGGGCATGGTTAGTTACTACCAGACAGTGGGCCGTCGAGCGGTTTCAAACTGTGGGCCGGCGAGAAGTCCGATCCGCGACCCACAGAGAAACTCCGAGCACGCCCGAGACGACAAACTTTCGTAGGAGGCGTGGCCGAAACCCGGTGAGAGGCCAGCTCACCACCAGAGCCTCCGGCGACGTCGGGCGGTCGGTCGGGTACACCCGGGCACCGGGCGTGGTTCATCCAAGGCGTCACACGCCCTTTGTTATACCTCGGCTAACCGCGGGCGGGCGAGCGAAAACAGTGTGTAACGGTCCCGTTCGTCGACCGCGCTCATTCCGCGCACGTGGCAGCGTGCGACGTTCACGCGCCGGGTCGGTCGTGAAACGGTCAACTCGCGAGGAGTTCCGACGTCGTCCGACCGCCGTCCGTTCCGTGGCGTCGAGACGCCACCGAACGGGGCGCCGTCGACCGACCGCAGCGACGTCGAGGAGAGCGAGTCAATCCCGCCATTCGTCGACCAGCAGGCCGTACAGTACGGTGTCGACGTATTCGCCGTCGACGAAGACGTGTTGACGCTGGCGGCCCTCCTCCCGAAATCCGAGCGTTTCGAGGAGTGCCCGCGAGGCGTCGTTGGTCTCGTGCGCTCCCGCGACGAGTCGGTGACACCGGCGCTCGTCGAAAGCGTACTCGACGGCGAGTTCGGTCGCCTCGGTACCGTAGCCGTTACCCTGGTGGTCCGGGGCAACCCAGTAGGCTAATTCGGCCCGTCCCGACGACTCGTCCCAGTCGAACAGCGCGACGAATCCGACGGGGTCGCCGTCGACGCAGGCGAGGAGATTGACCGCGTTCGCCATGTACCCCTCGAAGTCCTGGTCCAGCTTCTCGCGGTTCTGTGGATGAACGCGACCCAACGACCGGCGGACGTCGGGGCGGTTGCGATGCTCGTGAAGGAACGGGAGGTCTTCGCGTTCGAGGGTACGCAAGGAAACGGTTTCGCCGCTGACGAAGACGGGGCCTGGCATACGGCCATCGTTTAACGCTATTGATAAATGCGTTCCGAAGTTCGACACTGCTGATACAATCCTGCTCGCCATTCGCTCGCTCGCAAAAAAGCTCGTTCGCGTATGGACTCGCGGGGATTTGAACCCCGGGCCTCTTCCTTGCGAAGGAAGCGATCTACCGCTGATCTACGAGCCCTCGCATGTTCATACCGGCTGGCGATTATTAGTACCTTGTGTTTCGGTACGGAGCAGGTGAAGCCGTCCCGCGACGAGGCCGAGCGCGAGACCGGCGAAGTGCGCGACGAGCGCGACCCCCGGGGCGGCCGTGGTGAGCGTCACGACCAGCGCGAGGCCAGCGACGAGCGCGACCTGGACGCCGCGCGAGAGCTGTAGCCGTCCGACCACGGCCCGGGTCACCGGGTTCGCGGCGAGCAGGTAGCCGAAGAGGCCGAACACCGCGCCGCTGGCACCGAGGACGGCCGTCGGGGGGCCGAAGAGGCCGCCGATCCACACCTGCGCGACGCCGGCCGCCATCCCGACCGAGAGGAAAAAGAGGTGAAAGCGGACGGTCGTCGTGACGCGCTCGACGAGCAGTCCGACGAACAACAGGGCGACTGCGTTCGACACCAGGTGCGGCAGGTTCGCGTGGGCGTAGACGCTCAGCGGAAGGGTCCAGGGCCGCACCGCGAGCGGCGGTGCGAGCGCGAACAGGCCGACCGCCGCGGCCGGCGCGACGAGCCGGACGCCCGACTGCACGGCGAACACGACGACGAAGACGGTCAGCGTCTGGATCGTCGGACTGCGGGACGCACACATACACCCGAGTTGTCGTCGAGTCGGCAAAAAGGTCGTGACGGACGGCGTGCCGAGCGGGTGGGGTCGCCGCGGCTCGCGGCGCGAACGCGACAGCCACGGCTGGAAGTCGGAAAGAAAGGGAGAGAAGTTGGGGAGTTAGTCCTCGAGGACGATCTCGATGCTGACGTCGTTGGGAACCTGGATGCGCATCAGCTGCCGCAGCGCCCGTTCGTCGGCGTCGAGGTCAATGAGACGCTTGTGGACGCGCATCTCCCAGTGCTCCCACGTCGCGGTCCCCTCACCGTCGGGAGACTTGCGGGTGGGAACTTCCAGCGTCTTCGTCGGGAGCGGAATCGGCCCGCTCAGGGAGACGCCGGTTTTCTCGGCGATTTCGCGAACGTCGTCGCAGATGTCGTCGAGGTCCGACGGGTTGGCACCTGCGAGACGGACTCGTGCCTGCTGCATCGTTTAGTTCTCGCTGACTTCGAGGACGCGACCGGCGGCGATGGTCTGACCCATGTCGCGGATCGCGAAGCTGCCGAGCTCGGGGATCTCCGAGGACGGCTCGATGGAGAGCGGCTTCTGGGGGCGCACCGTGACGACGGCGGCGTCGCCGCTCTGGATGAAGTCCGGATTCTCCTCCTCGACCTCCCCGCTCGACGGGTCGATTTTCTGGTCGATGGACTCGATGGTACAGGCGACCTGCGCCGTGTGGGCGTGGAAGACCGGCGTGTAGCCGGCCGTGATGACGCTGGGGTGCTGCATCACGACGATCTGGGCCGTGAACGTGTCGGCGACCGACGGCGGGTCGTCGGCGGGGCCACAGACGTCACCGCGGCGGATGTCGTCCTTGCCGATGCCGCGGACGTTGAACCCGACGTTGTCGCCGGGGCCGGCTTCGGGGACTTCCTCGTGGTGCATCTCGATGGTCTTGACCTCGCCGCCCACGTCGCTGGGCTGGAAGCTGACGTTGTCGCCCGTGTTCAGCATCCCCGTCTCGACGCGTCCGACCGGGACAGTACCGATGCCCGAAATCGTGTACACGTCCTGGATGGGGAGGCGAAGGTCGGCCTCCGTCGGCGGCTCGGGAGCCTCGAGACCGTTGAGGGCGTCGAGGAGGATCTCGCCGTCGTACCAGTCGGTCTGGTCGGACTTCTCGGCGATGTTGTCGCCCTCGAACGCCGAAATCGGGATGAACGAGGCGTCCTCGGTGTTGAACTGCACCTGCTTGAGCAGGTCCTGGACCTCGGAGACGACCTGCTTGTAGGTGTCTTCCTTGTAGTCGACGACGTCCATCTTGTTGACGGCGACGATGAGCTCGTTGATGCCGAGCGTGCGGGCCAGGAACACGTGCTCCTGGGTCTGGGGTGCGACGCCGTCGTCGGCGGCGACCACGAGCACGGCGTTGTCGGCCTGGGACGCGCCCGTGATCATGTTCTTCACGAAGTCGCGGTGGCCCGGACAGTCGACGATGGTGAAGTAGTACTCGTCGGTGTCGAACTCCTGGTGGGCGATGTCGATGGTGACACCACGCTCTCGTTCTTCGGCGAGGTTGTCCATCACGTAGGCGAACTCGAAGCCGCCCTTGCCCTTCTCTTCGGCCTCTTCTTTGTGCTGTTCGATGACGTGCTCGGGTACGTTCCCCGTCTCGTAGAGGAGACGCCCGACCAGCGTACTCTTACCGTGGTCGACGTGGCCGATAATGGCCAGATTCTGGTGCGGTTTGTCTTCGCTCATTATTATCTCACGCGCAGACGCGCTCTGTCGGAATGATTTGGCAGAAGCGGTTAAAACCATTTCGATACGCTATGCAGTCCATCTCCGTGCCGTCTGGCGGTTGTTGCCAACGATTGGCACGGTTCACATCTCGATTGAAGCGGCGAAACCGCCGCTTTACGACCGCCGTTCGAGGTGATCCACGTCCGCGAGGACGGCGGTCGCCGTCTCCGGACCGCCCGCACCGCGGCCGCTCAGGTTCAGTCGGCCGCCGCGACGCGTCTCGAACTGGACGATGTTGCGCGTGCCCGAGACGGCCAGCGTCCCGTGCTCCGGGACGAGGCGCGGACCGACCCGAACGCCGTCGTCGACTTCGCCGACGAGTCGAACGGTCCGACCGTCCTCGGCGGCGAGGTCGAGCGCGCTCCCCGGAAGGTCCTGGATGCCGGCGACCGTCGCGTCCTCCAGGGAGTACCCGCCGGACGCGAGCACGTTCGCGAGGATGACGCACTTCAGCGCCGCGTCCGTGCCGTCGACGTCGAAGGTGGGGTCGGCCTCCGCGACGCCGAGGTCCTGGGCCTCCGCGAGCACGTGCTCGTAACTCAGTCCTTCCGCGGCCATCCGCGAGAGGATGAAGTTCGCGGTCCCGTTGAGCACGCCTCGAACCGCGGTGACGTTCTCCGGACCGCGCGCGTCGATGGTGGAGAGCACCGGAATCGCGCCGCCGACGGTCGCCTCGAACCGGACGCGGCCGGCGCTGTCGCGTTCGAGCGCGCGCAGGTCGTCGTAGCGCTCCGCCACTGGACCTTTGTTCGCCAGCACGACGTGACGGTCGGCTTCCAGCGCGGCGCGGACGTGGTCGAAGCCTGGCTGGGCGTCGCCCAGCGTCGTCGGCGTCGCCTCGACCAGCGCGTCGTACTCCCCGGCGAGCGCGTCGTCGGGCGCGGCGGGACCGACGCTGCCCTCCTCGTCCTTGCGCGCGAACGCGCGCTCGACGTCCACTCCCCCGGAGTCGACGACCGCGCCGGTCGAATCGGCGAGCGCCGTGACCGCGTGGCCGTACTCGTTCGCGAGTTCGGCGACCGAGCGCCCGACCGCGCCGGCACCGAGTACGGCGAGTCTCACGCCTCGACCTCCGTGAGCGGTTCGACGAGACACAGTTCCTTCTCGGCCGCGACCGACCGGAGCGACGCCAGCACGTCGTCGACGCGGTCGGACGCCGTGGCGAGTCGGAGGCGCGCGCTCGCGGGTTCGCCCGCGGGAGCCGAGATGGACAGGTCGACCACCGACGCTCCCGTCTCGTCCTCGATGCGCGCGACGGTCCCGGAGACGTCCGCCTCGAGGACCGCGCCCGTCAGCAGCACGGTCACCTCCTCGTCGTAGCGCTCCGCGCCGGCTCTGGTGACGTTGACGCTGGCGTCCCGGAGCGCGGAGACGATGGCGTCGAACCGGTCGGGCGGACACTCCAGGTCCACCTCGACCGGGATGTGGCCCCGCGGCGTGAGCGACCCGCGCTCGTGGAACACGGAGAGGAGGTTCCCGCCGCGAGCCGCGATAGGTTCGAGGGCAGCCAGCAGTTCGCCAGGTTCGTCCGCGAGTTCCAGGCGGACGGTGTACGCCTGCACGGATCCGTCGCCGTGGTCAGTCATGATGGAACGATTCCGGGTCGGGCGGGTATAAGTGTTCACCCGAGCGCAACATTGTCCGCTGGACGGCGCGTGGCCGACGACTCGTCCGCGGCCCGCCGTCGGACGCCCGGTAGGAATCCGGTAAACGGCGGCCCCGCACCACGCCAACTGTTAGCACTGAACAACCATCGGGTACGCGCGGCCATCTCGCGGCGTTAGTCGGCGCGTAGTAATACCACTGGACGGAGCACGTGGAAGCAGGTGACAGCATGACAGTCGACGACCCCACCGAAACGACCGGACGGAGCGACGACCGCGCAGACCACGTCTGTGCGTTCTGTCAGACGGTGTTCGACAGCAGCGAGCGCGTCTGCCCGTCCTGCGACGCCAAAATAGTTCTGCGCGGCGAGCGCTGACCCGGAACGCGTCGGTCGGCACTCCGCCGTCGAGAGAAGGAGAATCGGAGCGGCGAGACTACGCGAGCGTCAGATGTAGTCAACCGCTTCGGGCAGTTCGAGCTTCATGCCCTTGCGCTCGCGGATGTCCATGATCTGTTCGCGCTGGAGGTTGTCGGCCATGACGCGGAAGCCGGCGTTCTCCGTGTTCCAGGAGGCCCGACCCTCGGTCGCGCTCCGAATGTCGGACGCGAATCCGATCATCTCCTCGACGGGTGCGATACCCTCGACGACCATGAGGTCGCCTTCCTGGTACATGTCGTCGACGCGACCACGGCGGCCCTGAATCTCGCCGGACGCCGCGCCCATGTGCTCGTTCGGCACGTCGATGCGCACGTCCTGGATGGGTTCGAGCAGTTTGACCTCGCCCTGGACCAGCGCGCTGTGGACGGCGTGGCGGACGGCGGGGATGACCTGCGCCGGACCGCGGTGGATGGTGTCCTCGTGGAGCCGGGCGTCCTCGAGCCGGATGAGGGTGCCCTCGACGGGCTCGCCGGCCAGCGGCCCCTCGTCGAGCGCCTCTTCGAGACCCTCGACGACGAGTTCCATCGTCTCGTTCAGGTGCTGGATACCCTTCGTGTCGTCGATGAGGATGTTCGTACCGTGAATCTCCTCGACGTTCTGGCTCGTGTCCTTGTCCATGCCCGCCTCCTGGAGTTCCTCGCGGCGGTCCTGCTCGGGCATGTCCATCGACACGTCGCCGAGCTTGATCTTCTCGACGATCTCCTGCTCGAGCGGCTCGGCGGTCAGGTAGAACCGGTTGTGGCGGTTCGGCGAGATGCCTTCGACCGTGTCGGTGGCGTGCTGGATGGACTCGCGGAACACGACGATGGGTTCACCGGTCGTCACCGGGATGCCCTGGTTGCGCTCGATGCGCTGGGTGATGACCTCCAGGTGAAGCTCACCCTGGCCGGAGATGAGGTGTTCGCCGGTGTCCTCGTTGATCTCGATCTGGATGGTCGGGTCCTCCTTGGACACCTGGCGGAGCGTCTCGATGAGCTTCGGCAGGTCGTCCATGTTCTTCGCCTCGACGGACTTCGTGATGACCGGCTCGGAGATGTGTTCGATGGACTCGAACGGGGTCATCTCCTCGCTGGACACCGTGGAGCCGGCGATGGCGTCCTTCAGGCCGGTGACCGCCGCGATGTTACCCGCGGGGACGCGCTCGACCTCCTCGCGCTCGCCACCCATGTAGATGCCGACGCTCTGGAGTCGGTTCTTCCCGGCGGTGCCGGAGACGTACAGCTCCTGGCCCTTCTCCAGCGTGCCGGAGAAGACACGTCCGGCGGCGATTTCGCCGGCGTGGGGGTCGATGCCGATGTCGGTGACCATCAGGACGACCTCGCCGTCCTTGTTCACCAGCTGCATGTCCTCGGCGAGTTGGGTGTCGGCGTCGCCACGCCAGATGTTCGGGATGCGCTCGGGCTGAGCGTCGACGGGGTTCGGGAAGTGCTCGGCGACCATGTCGAGCACGACGTTCGAGAGCGGCGACCGCTCTTTGAGTTCGTCGACGTTGTCGCCGCGGTTCATCTCGATGATGTCGCCGAAGTCGATGCCCGTCCGCTGCATCGACGGCATGCTGACCGCCCAGTTGTAGAGCGCCGACCCGAAGGCGACGGTCCCGTCCTCGACGGAGACCTTCCAGCCTTCCTCGTACTTCTCCTCGTTCATCCCGCGGATGAGCTCGTTGACGTCGCGGATGACGTCCATGAGCCGCTGTTGCATCTCCTCGGGACCTTCCTGGAGTTCGTTGATGAGACGGTCGACCTTGTTGATGAACAGGGTCGGCTTGACGCCCTCGCGGAGCGCCTGGCGCAGCACCGTCTCCGTCTGGGGCATCGTCCCCTCGACGGCGTCGACCACCACGAGCGCACCGTCGACGGCGCGCATCGCACGCGTCACGTCACCGCCGAAGTCGACGTGTCCCGGCGTGTCGATGAGGTTGATGAGGTAGTCGGTGTCCTCGTACTCGTGCGTCATCGAGACGTTCGCGGCGTCGATGGTGATACCGCGTTCCTGCTCGTCCTCCTCGGTGTCCATCGCGCGCTGTTCGCCCGCGGTCTCGGAGGATATCATGCCGGCGCCGGCCAGCAGGTTGTCGGTGAGCGTCGTCTTGCCGTGGTCGATGTGCGCGGCGATGGCGATGTTGCGGATCTGCTCCGGCTTGTCCATCAGCCGTTCGCACTGTTCGACGATCTTCTTTCGTCTGCCCATATATGGCTACTCCTACCCGCACGAGGTTGAAAAGCATAGTGTTTCGCCGGAGCCGAAACCGCCAGGAAACGGACCGTCCCTCTGTGATGCGGTCACACAGGGCACAAGAGTAATAGCCGCGGAGAGCCGACAACGACAGGCATGGACATCCGAGTGCATGGCCCCGCGCCCACGACGCCGTTTCTCGGGGCAGCCGACCTCCTGGAGACCGAATGCGACCTCGACCGGCCGGTCCACGTCAGGGTCCGCCAGGACCCCGACGAGCGCACGTGGACCGCCCACCCCGACGACCACCACGTCCTCAACATCTCCCAGCAGGCCGCGACCAGCGCGATGGCGCGCGAACTCGCGCTCCACGAGTACGCCCACATGGCGCGCCACGAGCAGGCCCACCCCTCACACACCCAGTCGACCGAGGAGGCCCTCTTCCTCGCGCTGGCCGGTCGGTCGGTCGAGCGCCGCAAGCTCACCCACTGCTACCAGATCGCCAACCACATGAAGGACATCTACGCCGACGACATCACCCTCGACGTCGGCCCGAGCGACAAGCTCGTCGCCTTCCTCGAGTCCGAACTGGCCGCCGCGCTCGCCGACCGCGCCGACGACGCGCGCGGCCGCCGCACCACCGCAACCGCCGACCCGGAGATAACGGCGGTCAACGCCGCGTTCGCCCTCGCGCTGGTCGAGCGCCACGACCTCGCCGACCGCGACCACCGCCTCTACGACCTCGCGCACGCCGCGGCCGACGACGCCCCCGACGTCGACGTCCAGACGTTCAAGTACCGCTTCCGCGCGCTGGGCGACGACCCCGGCGAGAGCGAGTACCGGAAAGCCCTCGTCGACGCCACCCAGGAGTACGTCCTCGGGAGCGACGGGCAGGCAGCGGACTGACGCTGTCACTCCGGTTCGAAGACGGGGTGGCCGGCGAGGTGGACGCTCAGGGCGCCGAGCGCGGTTCCCGCGACGACGTCCACTCCCCAGTGGATGCCGAGGTACATCGTCGAAACCGCGACGCTACCTGCGAGCGCCGTCGCGACGTACCACCACGCGCGGTAGACATCCCGTGTCCGGGCGGCGAGCAAACACACCGTGACCGACAGCGAGGTGTGGAGCGACGGGAAGACGTTGGTGTTGCTGTTCACCTCCGTCGTCAGCAGCTGGTACTGTGGATAGTTGACGTACAGCAGCGAATCGACCAGCTCGGGCATGAGGTTCCGGGGACCGTACGCGAGAAACAGGAGATAGCAGACGACCCCGACGCCGTAGTTGACGCCGTAGGCGACGACGGTCCGCCGTAGCGGCCCCGGGTCGTCGAGCGAGACGTAGGCGATTAGCGGAAAGACGAGCAGGAAGGCGTACCCGTACACGTAGACGAGCGAGAAGTACAGCGTGAGCGCCGGGGTGGCGAGCGTCGACTGGAGTTGGGCGACGAACGTCCCCTCTATGGCGTGGATGGCGCCGGTGACGTTCCAGCCGAGTATCCACGAGAGCTCCGGGCCGAAGTCGCGAACGACGCTGTTGACCAGCAGGAGGACGACCAGCGCGACGAGCTGCGGGCCGACGGCACGGCCGCGACGCACGACCGACCGCGGCAAGCGACGCACGCGTTCCCACCCGACGAACACCGGGGTGGCGACGGCCACCGCTGCGAAGACGACGAGCATCACCCGGGCAATGACGTTGACGGCGATCATGTGATGGATTTCACCGACTGACCAGTTCTCCGCCGTCGCTGTACCGGTAGCCAGCCTCGCGGAACGCCTCCTTGGCTCGCTCGACGGCGAGGTCGCCGTCCGAGCCGAAGAACGGCAACACCGGGTCCTCACCTTCCCACGCGAGGTCGGCGGCCGCGAAGTCAGTGACTTCGAGAGGGGTGGCGGCCGGCGTCGCGTAGCCGTCGAACACCTCGGCGACGATGGCCTCCTTGTCCAGGAGTCGGGCGACGTTTCGCCTGAACCGCGGATTTCCGAGCGGCGTCCGCTGGACGTTGAACCCGAGGTGGTAGAACGACCGCGACGTCTCGGCGACGAGATTGACGTCGGCGCGGCGCGCTATCTCCGGGACGAGGCGCTGCGAGAGCGCCGACGCCGTCGCGTCCGCCTGCCCCGCGCCGAGGAGCTCGACCGCCGCGGAGTCGGACGGCGCGACCTGAACGGAGAGTCGCTCGAAGGCGGCCCCGAACGACGTCTCGCCGGGCCGGTCGGCGTGCAGGAAATGGTCGTCGAACCGCGAGAGGACGACCCGCTCTTCGGCCTCCTTCTCCTCGAACCGGAGCGGACCGCTCCCCACCGGTTGTGGGTTGTTCCAGACGACGGCCTCCGTCGTCCGGTCGTCGAACCCGATACCCGCGACCGCCGCCTGGGCCGCCTTCGACTCCCACTCGCGCCGCGGCAGTATCGGTACGGTGAACACCCGCTCGGCGACCGTCCGCGACCCGGCCGCGACAGCGACCTCCACGGTGCGGCCGTTCACCGGCGTTACCCGGTCGACGAGCGAGACGCGCCCGCGGAACCGCGGAGCCGGCACCGGTCCCTCCTCGCGGCCGAGCGACGTGTCGGTGAGGAACTCGTACGTGAACGCCACGTCTTCGGCGGTGACCGGGGGACCGTCGTGCCACCGCGCGTCTTCGCGGAGATGCACCCGCGCCGTCAGGCCGTCGTGTTCGTCTCGGTCGAGCCACTCCCACCGCTCGGCGAGCCACGGTTCGACGCCGCCGCCGTAGCGCCGCCCGAGGGAGTCGTACAGCAGGCCGGTGAACGTCCCGCGGCCGCGGAACTCGGCCGCTATCGGGTTCAGGTTCTTCGTCAGCCTGTCGTCGGTGACTACCACGGTGAGTCGGTCCCGTCCGTCCACGTCGTCGAGCGCGAGATAGCCGAGCGAACGTCCGAGTCCGAATCGCTCCCATCCGACGAACCGGTCGGTCCGAACCCCCCAGATGTCGTCTGGGAAGGCGACGACCGCGAGCGGCTGGTGTCGAGCGACGCGGCGCTGGAGCGCCGCCAGTCGGTCGCTACGCTGACCGTCCTGAACCCGTCGCTGGGCGTCGAGGAGTTCGTCCACGTCGAGGTCGGTGAAGCCGAACGGGTTCTGCCAGCCCGGCTCCTCGGCGAAGCGGGAGTGGAGGAGCGGCCGCAAGAAGTCGGGGTCGTCGTAGCCCGGGTGGCGGGCCACGTACAGGTCGAACGCGTTGTTGATGAGCACGTCGCGGAGGAGTTCCTGTTCGGTCATCGGGGTGACCGCCGCGTCGACGCCGACAGCTTGCAGGTGGTCTGTCACGGTGCGCGCGATGTGGGTCGCTCGCGGGTCGACGTCGGCGGGCACCGTCTTCACCTCCAGCTCCACCTGCTTCGAGGAAGTGCGGTTGGCGATGCTACGGAACTCCTGACAGCCGGCGGTCGCTACCGACACCGCTCCAGCGATTCCGGCCAGTACCGACCGCCTGCGGTCCTGTATTCGGCGTTCGTCGTCTCCAGGCATGATGCGGGGTAGCCGTCTGGCTACTCTCAGGCCCGTTTCAATCAGTACGGTATAGTCCTGACGACTTGTGCGGAGCGGACTGGACGGCGTCCGACGCGAGCCGGACGGGCGGAGGTGAGTCGTCCGTCCAGCGCCGGTATAGCCGTGGCTTGCAGCCAGCGAGAAACGAGAGGAGAGGGCCGAGTTAGCGTGCCGCGGCGGCGACGCGCTCTTTCTCTTCTTTCTGGTTGATGGCGTACGTCTGGACGTCGTAGTCGGCCGCGCCGATGAGCTGTTCGGCCAGCGCCTCCTCGGCGTCGGTCGGCGACTTGAACGAGGTGTTGTAGACGCCCTCGGCGAGGAACTTCAGGGCCTGGTCGACGCGACGCTGGGGCGCGACGTCGACGGCCTTCGGGACGGAGATGCCACCGTACTTCAGGCGGACCGTCTCCTCGCGCGGTGCGGCGTTCTCGACGGCGGTGACCAGCACCTGCACCGGGTTCTCCTCGGTGCGGTCGTGGATGATGTCGAACGCCTCGCGCGTGATGCGCATCGTCTGCTGTTTCTTGCCCGTGTTCTCCTCGGTCTGCATCAGGCGGTTGACGAGGCGCTCGACGATGCTGACCTCGCTCTTCTGGAACTGCTTTCTGGCGTGACGGCCCATCGTGTGCGCGACGGGCGTGACGGAGATGTACCGCTCCGTGCTGGGGTCGCCGTACTCGATGTTCGTCACGTCCCACTTGCCGAACAGCTGTGCCACGGCGTCCTCGCCCTCGGTCCCGACGTGCTTGTCGGGTTCGGGTTGTTCGTCGGCAGACATGGTTATCGCACCGGCTTCTCCGCGTTACCGCGGACGAGTTCTTCGAGGCTCACGCCGTTGACCTTCACGACCTTGTAGTTGACGCCGGAGAGGTCGCCCATCGCGCGACCCTTCGCGCCGCCGATGCCCGCGATGGTGACCTCGTCGTGCTCGTCGATGAACGAGATGGCACCGTCGCCGGGACAGAAGGCGGTGACCTGTTTGCCGTTCTTGATGAGCTGGACCCGGACGCACTTCCGGATGGCCGAGTTGGGCTGTTTGGCCTCGATGCCCACCTTCTCCAGGACGATACCTCGACCCTGCGGCGCGCCTTCGAGGGGGTCGGACTTCTCCCCGAGGCCGCGCTCGCGTCGGGCGTATTCGGAGTCGGACCACCGGTGTTTCTGGCGGTCCTTCTTCAGCTTGCGAGCTGCGTACTTGCCGTTCGCCATATGCAATTGAGTTCCCGACGGAGCTACTTAAGCGTCCCCTTTCGTCGTCGTCGAGACGGACGCAGCGTCGCGTAACGGGGTCCGAGGAGGAATCTGAGGGCGTTTCAGCGCTCCGCCTCACTGGTTTTCTGGCACGGTGAGAACCAGAGCGCCCCTGAGAATCGGTTTCGGTTCCGTCCGACGGTCGCGGACGACCGGCCCTCGCTACTCGTCGCCGGACCGCCCGAGCAGGTACCCCGCGCCCGCGACGCCGGCCAGGCCGGCGAGCAGTCCCATCCCGGGCTGGCCGCCGCTGTCGGTGGTGCCCTCCGGAGCGTCCGACGTATCGGCGAGGCCGCCGGACATCGACCCGGTCGTCGCCGTCGTCCCGTCCGGGCGGGACGTGCCGGCGACCGTGGTCGCCGGGGTCGTCGACGGTCCGGGCGTGGTGCTCGTCGAGTCGGTGACGACGACGGTGCCCGTCATGCCGGCGACGTCGTGGGCGGGGCATCGGTACTCGTACGTGCCGGGAACGGCGAAGGTGTGTGCGTACCTGAACCCGCGGTCGAAGGTGCGCTCTTCGTCGCCCGGCGTCCCGCGCCAGTCGGCACCGTCGGGCTGGCTGTCGACGGCGATGCCGTGACCGTTGGAGTACCAGACCCACTGCACGGTCGTCCCGGCCGGAACCGTCACCGTCTCGGGCGCGAAGACGAGTTCGCCGTCCGGGCCGACCCCGACGGTCGCGGCCGCCGAACCACCGGCGTCGCCGCCGGCCGCCGTGGTCGTCTCGCGTCCCTGCTCGACGACCCGGTACAGGTTGCCCTCGACGTCCGTGACGAACAGGTCGTCGTCGGTCACCGCCGCGAGGTGTATCCGCGCGTCCGCGACGAACCGGCCGAGCATGCTCGCGTCCTCGGTCGATACCACGTTCAGCGAACGCCTGTCCCGGAGGTAGAGCGCGTCGTCCGTGACCGCCATCGGCATGCCGTCCGTCCTCCTGGTCGACCACCGCTCCACCCCGGTCCTGGGGTCGAAGACGGTCAACTCGGCGGCCTGCCGGACCAGGTAGACGGCGTCCGGGGCGACCGCGAGCGAGCAGTACCCGTCGCTGGGCGCGACGTACCGCCACTGCTTCCCGCCCGAGTTCGCGTCGAGCGCGGTCAGACGCCCGTCCTGGGAGACGTAGACGCGGCCGGCGTCGGCGTGGAGCGCGCTCGGTCGTCCGTCGACGTCCCGGACCCACCGCCGCTCGCCGCTGGTCGCGTCGAGGCCGTAGACCCTGTTCTCGCCGCTGGAGGCGTACACGCTCCCGTCGGCGACCGACGTCGTCCAGAGCTTCGGTACCGAGCGCTTCCACCGCACGCTCCCGTCGGCCGGGTTCAGGGCGTAGACGGTGCCGTCCTCGTCCGACTGGCGGGGCAGGTAGTCGGTCGCCACCAGGTACACCGCCTCCGCGGTCGGCAGGACGACCGTGAACCGCGTCCCCGTCCGGAACGACCACTCCCGCTCCCCGTCGGCCGCGTCCAGCGCGTGGACCCTCTCCTCCGTCGTCGAGTAGACGGTGCCGTCGACGACCGCCGGCACTCTCCAGTCGTTCGTCTCGCCGTGCTCCCACTTCACCGTCCCGTCCCGACGCCGCGCCGAGAGGGACCGCCCGCCGACGTAGACGACGTCGTCCACGACCGCGACGCCCGGATAACCGCCGACCGACACTCGCGTCGTCGCGCGCAGGTCCGCCACCGGGGCGTCGACGTTCGCGTACCGCGTGCTTCCGACGTCGTGGCCCCCCATCGGCCAGTCGCCGCGAGTCGACCCGACGGCCGTCGCGTTCGCCGTCGACACGTTCGCCGTCGACCCGACGGCACCGACCCCGACCGCCGCGCCAAGGCACCGAAGAAATCGCCGTCGTCGCTGTTCGAACGTCATCGAGTCGCAGTATCACCGAAATTATTTAAAATCTGTTATCGGTTCGCTCGGACGGTCGGGGCGGTGCCGACGACCCACCTTCTGGAACGAACGCAGGAATCGAACGGAGAAACGAGCGGCGACGAGCGCGACTACGTAAGCTGGATGTCGTCGACGCCGAAGTGACGGTCGGCCAGCAGTTTCGCGGTCTCGATGTTGCGACCGTCCGCACCGATGGCGACGCCGGTGTCCTCCTCGGCCACCTCGGCGTAGGCGAGCAGGTCGTCGTTCTCGCTGATGGTGACGTTGTACACCGCGGCGGGCGCGAGTGCGTTGGCGACGAAGTCCTCGGCCGTGTCGGCGTCCTCGACGAGTTCCACGTCCGCGCCGATGCTCTCCTCGATGCGCTCGACCGTCCGGCCGCCCGGGCCGATGGCCTGCCCCATCTCGCCCGGTTTGACGACGAAGACGACGCGCTTCTCGTCCTCGTCGAACACGACGCAGTCCCGCGCCGTCGCCCCCGTCTCCTCCTCGAAGAGGGCGATGTACTGGCGGGCGGCGTCCGAGAGGGTGACTGTCATCAGTCCGACGGTTCCGCGCCGCGACTGACCGACCCCATCCGGAGGTCGACGTCACCGGTACCGAGCTTGATCGGCTTGCCGACGATGACGTTCTCCGTGACGCCGTTCAGGTCGTCGACCTCGCCGTGGATGGCGGCGTCGAGGAGGTGGTTGACCGTCACCTCGAACGCTGCCCGCGCGAGGACCGACTCCTTGCTACCGGAGATGCCGTGGCGGCCGATGGATTCTATCTCGCCGCGGTTGGTCATGATGTCCGCAACGAGCATGAGGTGGCGGACGTTCACGTCGTCCAGGCCCTGCTCTTCGAGCGTGTCCATCGTCTCCTCGATGATGGCCTCGCGGGCCGCCTCGATGCCGAGGTTCTTGCGAATCTCGTGGATGTTGTTCGAGGTGGTCCGGGAGGCGTCGACGCCCTCGATGTCGATGACGTCGCCGAACGACGACCCCTCGGTGTAGAGGACGAACTGCTCGCCCTCATCGAGCTGTTCCTTGCGGATGACGACGCGAGTGATGTCCTCGATGCCCTTGAACACTATCTCGCGCAGCTGTTCGACGAGCTGGAGCAGCTGGCGATAGCTCGGCTGCTCGGGACCGAACTCGATGACCGTCCCCTTCTGGTTCGTCTGGACGCCGAGTTCGTCCTCGATTATCTCGGACACCTCGTCGGGCGTTATCATGCGCTCCTCGAGAGTGTCCTCGTTGAGGTCGATGGAGACAATCATGTCGGCGACGTTCGTCGAGATGTCGCCGAGCGCCAGTATCTTCGTCGCCTCTATCTGCCAGACGACCTCGTGGGCGAGTTCGCGGTCGGTCGCGTACTCGTCCTCGAGATACACGGTCATCATCGGCGTGTCCGGCGTCTTCCGGGCGTCCACCAGCTCGATGAGCCGCGGCAGCCCCTGGGTGACGTCGATCTCCGCCACGCCCGCGTAGTGGAACGTGTTCATCGTCATCTGGGTGCCGGGTTCGCCGATGGACTGGGCGCTGACCGTGCCGACAGGGTCGAGCGGGTCGACCCGGGTGTTCAGATAGCGGTTCTCGACGGCGCGTGCGATCTGGTCGGCCTGCTCGACGGTGACGCCGTCGCGCGATTCGATGGTCTCGTACACCTCGTCTTTGAGCCGTTTCGGGAGTTCCGTGTCCTCCACGACGGCCTCGATTTCGTCGGATAGCTCAGTCATCGGATCTCACCTGCCGTGCGTCCGCGTGTTCGGAGAGGTTCGTCGGCGGCGTCCGCTCGCCGAGGAACTCCTCCTTGCGCGCGGCGTCGCCGAACTCCTCTTCGATGATGCGGTCGGCGATGTCCTCCACGTCGATGGGGTTCTCCTCGCTCGAGGAGACCCGCACCGGCGACGTGCCGTCCTCGCCGAACTCGAACTGGACGATGGTGTCGCTCGTGTCCCGGACGGTGCCGTCGTACTGGGTCTCCAGTTCGGACAGCGCGTTGATGAGCCGACGCTGGAGGTAGCCGGACTTGGAGGTCCGGACCGCCGTGTCCACCAGACCCTCGCGGCCGCCCATCGCGTGGAAGAAGAACTCCAGCGGCGTCAGCCCGCCGGTGTAGGAGTGCTCCACGAAGCCGTGGGCGTCCGCCGACAGGTCGTTGGGCTTGTAGTGGCTGAGCGTGCGGTCCTCGTATCCGCGGTTGATGCGCTCGCCGCGAACCGCCTGCTGGCCGACGCAGCCGGCCATCTGGGTCAGGTTGAGCATCGAACCACGCGCGCCGGACTCGGCCATGATGACGGCCGGGTTCTCGTCGTCGAAGTGGTCCTCGGCGATGTCACCCGCGGAGTCGCGGGCCTTGCCGAGCGTCTGCATTATCTTCATCTCCAGCGTCTCGTCGACGGTGCGGCCCGGCAGCGACTCCAGTTCGCCCGCCTCGTACGTGTCGATGAGGTTCTCGACGCGCTCGTAGGCGTTGTCGATGGCCTCGTCGATCTGCTCCTGGGCCGCCGGCGGGATGGTCTCGTCGTCGATGGCCAGCGAGAACCCGAAGTGCATGATGGAGCGCATCGCCAGGGCCGCGACCTCGTTGATGAACTGACGAGCGCGCGTCTCGCCGTACACCTTGCAGATGGTGTCGACGATTTCGCCACCGAACGCGCCGACCGCGTCCTCGTCGATGGTGCCTTCGGTCAGCTGGCCCTCCTCGATGACGACGGTGTCGCCGGCGGAACTGCTGAACTCGAGGTCGAGTTCGCCGGGCAGCAGTTCGGAGAACAGCGTCCGACCGGTCCAGAACGGTGCGTTGACCTCGTCGGTGCCGTCCGGTTCCGGCAGTTCGTCGACGTGGGTCGCACGGAGCAGGTCGAGCGCCTGCGTCTCGTTGAACTCGGGATTCTGGTGGGTCAGCAGGTACGTCCCGGAGATGTGGTCCTGGATGGCCCCGATGATGTTCTCGCCGAAGCGCGGCGAGAGAATCTGTTCCTGCACGCGCATGAGGACGCGCGCTTCCGCGCGAGCCTCCTCGTTCTGGAGCGCGTGCATGTTCATCTCGTCGCCGTCGAAGTCGGCGTTGTACGGCGGGCAGACCGTGGTGTTCAGGCGGAACGTCTTGTACGGCATCACGACCACCTCGTGGGCCATGATGGACATCCGGTGCAGCGAGGGCTGGCGGTTGAAGATGACGATGTCGCCGTCGACGAGGTGGCGGTTGACCTCCCACCCGGCCTCGACCTTCGTCGCGAGCTCCTCGCAGTTCTTCTCGGTCACCTTCAGGCGACGACCGTCCGGGCGCTTGACGTAGTTCGCGCCCGGATGCCCCTCGGGTCCGTTGCGGACGTAGCGGCGGGCCTCCTCGACGTTCCGGTCGGTGACGTTCATCGTCTGCGTCATCTCGCGGGCGACGCGCTCGGGGACGCCGACCTCGTTCAGCGAGAGGGTCGGGTCCGGCGAGATGACGGTCCGGGCGGAGAAGTTCACGCGCTTGCCGGACAGGCTACCACGGAACCGGCCCTCCTTGCCCTTCAGGCGCTGGGAGAGCGTCTTGAGGGGCCGACCGGAGCGGTGTCGGGCCGGCGGCGTGCCCGAAATCTCGTTGTCCATGAACGTCGTGACGTGGTACTGCAGCAGTTCCCAGAGGTCCTCGATGATGAGCTGGGGCGCACCCGCCTCGCGGTTCTCCATGAACCGCTGGTTGATGCGGATGATGTCGACCAGCTTGTGGGTGAGGTCGTCCTCGCTGCGCTGGCCGTTGTCCAGCGTGATGGAGGGTCGGGCGGTGACCGGCGGCACCGGAAGCACGGTGAGAATCATCCACTCGGGTCGCGAGCGGTCGGGGTTGATGCCGAGCACGGCGATGTCCTCGTCCGGGATGTCCTCGAACCAGTCCCGGATGTCGCTGGGCATCAGCTTGTTCATGTCCTCCTCGGTGAGGTCCACGTTGAGCGCCTTCTCGATGGCCTTGCGGTCGTCCTCGCGCGGACGGAACTCGCCGGACATGATGTCGTTGACGCGCGAGATGTCGATGCCGGTCTGGTCGGCGAGGTCCTGGGGAGCCATCGGCTCGCGCTCCTCGTCGTCGTCGAGGGCGCCCTGCATCGCGGCCGCGATGCGCTCGCTGTACTCGCTTGTCAGGACCTGCTGGACCTCGTAGTACGTCGTCGGCTTCTCGTGGTTGATGTCGTACTGGACCTCGCCGCAGTGCGGACAGCGGTCCTTCTTGCGGGCTTCCCGGATGGCCGACTTCGTCACGTCGTTGATGTCGTTGCCCAGTTCCTTCGTCCGGTCGAGCATGCCCCGGTACTTCTCCTTCTCGTCCTCCGTGAGCAGGAGTCGCGAACAGTTGCGACAGGTGCCCCGGAGCAGTCGGCGGATGAGCTTCGTGAACCCGACGTGGATGACGGGCGCGGCGAGTTCGATGTGGCCGAAGTGCCCGTTACAGGAACCGGAGTGTTTGCCGCAGGTCTTGCACTCCAGGCCGGGGTCGATGACGCCCAGCCGCGGGTCCATGAGTCCCATGTCGATGGGGAACCCGTCGTCGTCGTACGTGTCGGCGGTGATTATCTTCGTCGCCGACATCTCGCGGTACTCCTCCGGGTCCATCAGCCCGAAGCTGATTTCGCCGATCTCCTTCGGTGTTTGGCCTGTTGACATGTTAGACTGCGTCCTCCAGTTCGAGTCGCGGAGCGATGCCGAGCGCCTTCATCTCGTCGAGCAGGAGCTTGAAGGCGTACGACATCTCTATCTCGTGGATGTCGGTCTCCTCGTCGCAGTTCGGACAGTAGACGCGGTTCTGCTCGACGTTCTCGACCGCGCTCATTCCACAGTTCGCACAGACGTAGATCCACTCGCGGTCGGACTCGTCGAGCAGGCGTTCTTTCAGCGTCAGGGCGGCACCGTGTCCGATGAGCACGTCGCGCTCCATCTCCCCGACGCGCAGGCCACCCTCGCGGGCACGACCCTCCGTGGGCTGGCGCGTGAGCACCTGCACCGGGCCGCGCGAGCGGGCGTGAAGCTTGTTCGACACCATGTGGTAGAGCTTCTGGTAGAAGATGGTGCCGACGAAGATTTCGGCCTCGATCTTCTCGCCCGTGACGCCGGAGTACATGACCTCCTTGCCGGAGGACTTGAACCCGTGGTCCTCCAGCGACCCCCGGAGTTCCTCCTCGTCCTCGCCGGTGAACGCGGTGCCGTCGACGCGCCGGCCCTCCAGCGCGCCGACCTTGCCGCCGATCATCTCCAGGACGTGGCCGACCGTCATGCGCGAGGGGAGCGCGTGCGGGTTGAGGATGAGATCCGGCACGACGCCCTCCTCGGTGAACGGCATGTCCTCCTGGGGAGCGATGTGACCGACGACGCCCTTCTGACCGTGGCGGGACGCGAACTTGTCGCCGAGTTCCGGGATGCGCTCGTCGCGCACCGACACCTTCGACAGCTTCGAGCCGTCCTCACCTTCCATCAGGGTGACGGTGTCGACGACGCCGGACTCGCCCGAGCGCATCGTCACCGACGTCTCGCGGCGCTTCTGGGGCGAGAGGCCGCCCATGTCGTCGGGCTCCTCGAGGAACCGGGGCGGGCTCGTCTTGCCCAGCAGCACGCTGTTCTCGTCGACGCGCGTCTCGGGGTTGACTAGGCCGTCCTCGTCGAGGTGGGTGTACGCCTCTTCGCCGCGCGCACCGCGCACGTCGTCGTCCGGAATCTCGAAGCGGTCCTCCTGGCCGCCGGGGTAGCGCCGTTCCTCACCCTCGTACGTCCGGAAGAAGTGCGAGCGGGCGAGCGCCCGGTCGACCGACCCGCCGTTGAGCACCAGGGCGTCCTCGATGTTGAATCCCTCGTAGCTCATCACGGCGACGGTGAAGTTCTGGGCCGCCGGTCGTTCGTCGTAGCCGATCTGTTCGGTCGTCTGGGTCTTCACCATCGAGAGCTGCGGGTAGTGCAGCAGGTGCTGGCGCGTGTCCGGCCGGATGCGATAGTTCGCCGACGGCAGCCCCAGCGACTGCTTGATCATCCCCGAGCCCATCGTAATGCGAGGGCTGGCGTTGTGTTCCGGGTACGGAATCATGCCCGCGCCGATGCCGAAGATGAGCTGCGGGTCGACCTCGAGGTGGGTGTGGTCCTCGGTGAGTTCGTCGTCGTCGACGGCGACGTAGACGTCCTCCTCCTCCTCGGCGTCGATGAACTCGACCTTGCCGCGGTCGACGAGGTCCTTGAAATCGAGGTCGCCGTTCTTCAGCGCCTCGACCTCGTCCTCGGTGACGAGCGGCTCCCCGTCCTCGATGACGAGCAGGGGTCGCCGGGCGCGACCCGCGTCGGCGTTGATGATGACCTCGCGCGTGCGGTCTTTCACCGAGACGTTGACCATCTCGCTGACGTCGCCGCGGCGGCGCGCCTCTCGGACCTGGTCTGCGAGCTGTTCGGGGTCGGGATGGGTCCCGACCAGACTACCGTTGACGTAAACTTTCGCTTCTCGTCCCTGACTCATGTTAGTCGTCCGCGCTTGCCGCGCTGCTCTCGATGCTCTCGATGCCGGGGATGCCCTCGACACCCATCGAGGAGAGCTCTCGTTTGAGTTCCTGTTCGTCGTCGACGTTCTGGCTGAGTTCCATCGCCTGCGCGAAGTTCTTCACCAGACCACAGTTCGGTCCCTCCGGGGTCTCGGAGGGGCAGATGCGACCCCACTGGGTCGCGTGCAGGTCCCGGGCTTCGAAGTGGGGCTGACTGCGCGACAGCGGGCTCCGAAGCCGGCGCAGGTGCGACAGGACGCCCATGAAGTCGGTGCGGTCGACCAGCTGAGAGACGCCCGAGCGGCCGCCGACCCAGTTCCCCGTCGCGATGGGGTGTTCGAGGCGCTCGGTGAGCACGTCCGACCGGACGACCGTGTTGACCGAGAGCTGGCGGTTGCGCATGTTCGCGCGTTCGAGCTGGTACTTCACGTCGCGGGCCAGCTTGTTCAGCGCCGTCCGGAACAGGTCCTTCATCAGGTCGCCGGAGACCTTCAGACGCTTGTTCGCGTAGTGGTCCTTGTCGTCGGCCTCGCGCCGGCCCAGGGCGAGTTCGAAACACGCCTCGGCCATGCGGGCGAGGTAGTACGCCTTGTTGATGCGGACGTCCTCCTCGTCGACGCCCTCCTCGTGGAGGTGCGGGAGGAGGTAGCGGTCGATGACGTAGTTCGCCCGCTTGAGCTGGTAGTTTTTGCCCTGGCCGGAGGCGACGCGTTTGCCCAGTGCCTCGATGGCTTCCTCCTGGCTCTGGACGTCCGCGGCCTCCAGATTCTCCAGCATGAACTTCACTATCTCGGGGTCGTCGCTGACCCGGTGGACGATCTCCTCGTCGGATTCGAGGCCGAGCGCGCGAACGAGCGTGACGAAGTTGACGCTCCCCGAGACGGAGGGGAACGACACTTCCAGCAGGCCGTCGCGGGAACGCTCGACCAGCACCAGCGCGCGGTATCCGCGGCGCTGGCTGAACGTCTTGGCGACCTGAATCTCGTCGCCGTACTTCGTGTCGTACTCGGCCAGGATCTTGTTCGGCGCGAGGTCCTCGCTCGTCATCAGCACCCGCTCGGAGCCGTTGACGATGAAGTAGCCGCCGGGGTCGGCGGGGTCCTCGCCGATCTCGATGAGTTCGTCGTCGTCGAAACCGGCGATGTTACACTTCTCGGAGCCGACCATGACGGGCATCCGGCCCACCTTCGTCTCCGTCGAGTCGACGACTCGCTTGTCGTCGTTCTCGCCCTTGACGATGGTCATCTCCATGAACACCGGCGCGGCGTAGGTGATGTTGCGCAGGCGAGCCTCCTGGGGGTAGAGGAGTTCCTCGCTCCCGTCCGCCTCCCGGACGCGGGGCGTGACCACGCGGATGTCACCGAGTTCGACGTACACCGGCTCCTCGCCCTCCTTGTCGCCGATGTCCGTGTCGATGGTCCCTTTCTCGTCGACGACTTCCTGCATCCCGCGATTCAGGAAGGCGTTGAACGAGCGATAGTGGTGTTCGGCGAGTCGTTCCTTGGAGAAGTACTCTTTCGATAGTTTGCGTCTGTCATCCCGTTGCATTATTCCACCACAAGTCGGTATACGGTCGCTCGGTCGGTCGTTCGAGAGTCACGAACGATCTCGATAACGTTGCCGACCTCGGCGTCGTCGGGCAACGCGGGGTCGGAACGCTTGATTTTTGGTAAGTCTGTGCGTTTGATGTCGTACTCCGAAAGCACGTCCGATACGTCGTCCTCGTCGAGTACGGAGTGCTCCGGAACCATGTCGTGTTGGCTTACGTCTACCATGTGTGCGCGGTCCTCTGGCCAGGGGGAGAAATGGCTATCACGAGATACTACAGGGTATTACACAGGGCACCAATTTAAGACTTGCTAACTGGAGTGCGGACGCCACGCTATCGCACCCCTCGACAGAGGAGTTCCCTTGACGCCATCATCTACTCCATTCTGGTATAAATCGTTTGGGCCTCGGTCGGAGCCCTGGAAGAGTCGAACGCCCCCGTACCGAATCGCTGGACGGCACCGTTCCGCACACGGGCATCGTTTGGAAAGCCTTAAGGTCACTACCGAGAAAGTTGGTGATGCGTTCGGAAGTGCGGACACGGACGTGAAAGCCCGGGTGGTGTAGTGGCCCATCATACGACCCTGTCACGGTCGTGACGCGGGTTCAAATCCCGCCTCGGGCGTCCTTTTCACAGAACAACTTCGTCGAGTACTCGCTACGCCGTACTTCTCCACCGAAGGTCGCCGTCAGCCGCGTCTTCACGTCGTGGCTCCGTTGAAGCCCCTGGCTGCTAACAAAAGGCGAGTACGAGTATTCCAACTGACCAGTAATTGTTTATAACCGTGAGTAGTGGTCGAGATATGGGCGCGATAACGACAGCCGTGACGGTCGGCGTCTTCTTTGGCGTTGGATACCTCTACCTCCGCTCGTACTGGGATGGCGATAAGGGACTGAACGGCGAACTGTTCGATTGATCGCCCGTACGTATCGCGAGCGTTCGGGGCTCGTCGTCTGAGGGTTCGGGGGAGCCACGGTCGTCGCACAGAATCCGGAGCGGAGTCACAACTGTCGGCGAGCGATCAGGTGGAGGCCAGACCTATAGGACTCGTCGTCGTGTGGCGTGACGGGGGGGAAACAGATGACAGCTTTCGAGACGGGAGGACGGCTCCCGGCACGCGACGCAGCAGCATCGACCGGTGGGGGACGGGCGACGAAGCGTGCACGTTCGCGGACGGTGGCGTCCGTCGCGCGCACGTGCGACGGTAACCGAGACGGATGCGAGGGATGACCGACCGGTGGCTCGCGGCGCTTCTCGCGCTCGCGCTCGTTTCGTCGGGGGTCGCGGTCGTCGCGGCGAGCCCCGACCCACACGCGGCCGCCGTCCAGCAGACGGCGACGACGACGGCGGAACCGGGCGGCCAGTTCCGACTGGTCTCGACGTCCTCGAACGTGGCGGTCGACGGCGCGGGCAACCTCTCGCTGACGTTCGTCAACACCGGCGACACCGTCACCGACGCCAGCGTCTTCGTCGAATCGCCCAACGAGAGCGTCCGGTTCGGCCGCTCGCGGAACGCCACCCAGTCGGTCGGCGCCTGGGACAGCGGCGAGCGCCGCACCGTGAAGTTCGGTCTCGTCGCCGAGGAGTTCGCCGAAACGCGCAGTTATCCGTTCCAGGCGGTCGTCGCCTACACCGCGGCGAACGGCTCCCGGGTGCAGACCAGTCCGTTCGTCTTCACCGTACGACCGTCCGAGCGCATCTTTCTCGACCGGTTCGAGGTGACCGCGATATCTTCGACCGTCCAGGCGGGCGATTCGGGAACGGTCTCGGTCACGGTCGAGAACACGGGCGCCGACGTCAGCGACGCCGTCGTCACCCTCCGGTCCCAGAGCAGCGGTATCCGGCTCGGACGGACCCAGAACGCCACCCAGTTCGTCGGCGAGTGGGGTTCGAACGAGGACGTCACCTTCGAGTTCGAGGCGACAGCGGGCAACGACACGATCGTCGCGAGCTATCCGTTCGCCATCGACATCGCCTACAGCGAGGACGGAACGCGCAACCGGACGCAACTGGAAAGGTTCGGAGTGATTCCGGACCCCGAGCAGACGTTCTCGCTCGGCGACCTGAACGGCACGCTGCGCGTCGGCGACGAGGGCAACGTCACGGGGACGGTGACGAACGAAGGGCCGCAGGCCGCCTCGAGCGCGGTGCTGGTCCTCGAATCGTCGGGCGAGAACATCTTCCCGCTGGAGGAGGAGTTCGCGCTCGGGAACCTGGCCCCGGACGAGTCGGTCCCGTTCAGGTACAGGATAGACGTGAGCGACAGCGCCGACCAGGGGCCGCGACAGCTCTCGTTCACGGTACGGTACGAGAACCAGGACGGTGACTCGCGGCGGAGCAAGCCCCTGGAAGCCCGCGTCGACGTCGGTGCCCGCCGGGACGAGTTCCTCGTCGACGCGCGGAACGCGTCGGTGGGGGCCGGCGAGACCGCGGCCGTGGTGATCGAGGTGACGAACAACGACGACCGGACGCTGCGGAACGTGGACGCGCGAGCGTTCGTCGACAGTCCGCTGAGCGTCGAGGACGACCAGGCGTTCGTCCCGCGACTGGCACCGAACGAGTCGGCGACGCTTCGCTTTCGCGTCAGCGCGGACGGCGGTGCGCTCGCGGCGACGTACCCGCTGTCGCTCGACTTCCAGTACGAGACGCCCGACGGCGAGTCGAAGCTCTCCGACACCTACCAGGTTCCGGTGGCCGTCGCCGAACCGGAGGGAGACGGGGTGCTCCCGTTCGCGGACGTCGGTGCAATCCTGGTTGCCATCGCCGTCGCGGCCGCCCTCGTCGTCGGCGGCGTCGCGATACGGAGGTGGCGGTGAGTGGTCGAGTACCAGTGGGCCATCGACCGGCTGGACGAGTGGATCGTCGAGCGGTCGCGGACGGTGCTGGTCGTCTTCCTCGTCCTGACCGCCGTGTTCGGCGTCGGGTCGATGCGCCTCTCGACCGAGGCCGGAACGAGCCAGTTCACGGAGGACACGCCGGCGGTCGAGGCGTTCGACGCCGTCAATCAGGAGTTCACGCCCACGTTCGGGAACGACGAGGGGAGCACGCAACTCATCCAGAGCGGCCGAAACGTGCTCTCGAAACCCGAACTGCTGGCGATGCTGACTGCCGAACGACGACTCGAACGTCGGGAGGGGCTGCGCGTCGTCTCCACGACGAGTGCGGCCGGAATCGTCGCACAGCAACTCGACCCGAACGCGACGACCCTCGAAGCACAGATTCGGGCGCTGGAGCGGTCGACCCCTTCGGAGATAACGGCCGCCGTCCGGGCCGCGGCCTCGAACCCCCGGTTCAGAGGGCTCCTGAGCGACGACTTCAACCGGCGAGCGGCGTCGGCGTCGGCGACCATCGCCGTCGTCCAGCATCGGATTCCGACCGGCGTCGACCCGGGTGCGGGAGCGGAAGCCGAGGGTGGAGACGACCCCCTCACGGACCTGCAGCTTCGCTCGCAGGCGGTCGTCGCGACCGTCGACGGCGACATCCGGGTGTTCGGAAGCGGCATCGTCTCGTCGGAGCTATCGAGCGTCACCTTCGACTCGCTCGTCATTGTCGTCCCGGCCGCCGTGGTCCTCATCTTCGTCTTCCTGCTGGTCGTCTACCGCGACCCCGTCGACCTCCTGCTCGGCGTCGCGTCGCTGGGGATGACCATCGTCTGGACGCTGGGGTTCACGGGCCTCGTGGGGATTCCGTTCACGCAACTGCTCGTCGCGGTCCCGCCGCTGTTGCTGGCGGTCGGTATCGACTACGGCATCCACACGATCAACCGCTACCGCGAGGAGCGCGTCACCGGGCAGGAGATTCGACCCGCGATGCGAAGCGCCACCGACCAGTTGCTCGTCGCGTTCGCCATCGTCACCGGAACCACGGTGGTGGGGTTCGCGTCGAACGCCACGAGTCGCCTGCAACCCATCAGGGAGTTCGGCGTCGTCGCGGCCATCGGCATCGTCTTCACGTTCCTCATCTTCGGCATCTTCCTCCCGGCGGCGAAGGTCTGGGCAGACCGACTCCGCGAACGGGCGGGGCTGGCGCTTCCCGGTCGTCGACCGCTCGGTCGGGAGGGGTCGCTGCTGGGCCGGACGTTGCAGGGCAGCGTCACGCTCGCCCGTCGCGGCGCCGGAGTGGTGCTCCTGGTCGCGCTCCTGACGACGGTCGTCTCCGGGTACTACGCGACGGGCATCGACACCTCCTTCTCGAACGAGGACTTCCTCCCGCCGGAGGAGACGCCGTCCTACCTCCGGTCGCTTCCCGAACCGTTCGCGCCGGAGACGTACACCGTCACGGAGAACATCAACTTCCTGGAGGAGAACTTCGCCTCCGCAGAGGACGACACGGTGACCGTCTTCGTCGAGGGGCCGTTGCGGGAGGATTACGCGCTCGAATCCATCTATCAGGCGAACCGGAACCCGCCGAACTCCTTCGTCGCGACCGACCGTCGGGCCAGCGCCGAGAGCATCATCGAAGTCATCCGGTCGTACAGCGAGCAGTCCGACGAGTTCCGGCGACTCGTCGAACGCAACGACGTGAACGACAACGGCGTCCCGGACGACAACCTCGACCGCATCTACGACCGGTTGCTCTCCTCGCCGGTCCGGGCGCAGGCGCTGCAGTACATCACGGAGGACCGCCGGAGTGCGAGAGTCGTCTACTCCGTGAAAAGCACCGCCTCCCAGGAGACCATCACGCGCGACGCCCGTCGCGTCGCGGACCGCTATCGCCTGGCAGCGACCGCGACGGGCGAAGTCGTCGTCTTCCAGTCGGTGGCCGCCATCATCCTCTCGTCGGCGGTTCGCAGTCTCACCTCGGCGCTCGTCGCCACCGCCATCTTCCTCGCAATCGTCTACCGCGTCCTCGTCGGGCGGGCGGCGTTCGGCGTCATCAACCTCTTCCCCATCGTCGTCGCCGTCGCGCTGCTGGCCGGGACGATGCGGTTGCTCGACATCCCGTTCAACGCACTCACTGCGACGGTGCTCGCCATCGCGCTCGGCCTCGGCGTGGACTACTCGGCTCACGTCGTCCACCGGTTCACCGACGAGTACGACTGGGAGGGCGGCGACCGGGACGCCGACGTCGTCCGCGCGCTCGAACGGACCGTCCGCGGAACCGGTGGCGCGCTGACGGGGAGCATGGTGACGACGGTCTCCGGGACGGCCATCCTCGTCCTCGCCATCACGCCCGTGCTCGGGCAGTTCGGCCTCGTCATCGCGCTGAGCGTCTTCTACTCCTATCTCACGGCGGTCGCACTGACGCCCTCCGTCGTCGTCGTGTGGGAGCAGTTCGCAGGGTGACGGCGGGTCAGATGGCGGCGGCGACCGCCCCGCCGACCGCGACCGCGACCAGCGCGCCGACCAGGTGGACCGTCGCGTTTCCCGCGGCTTCCCGCCGGTCGCCGCGCTCGTACAGCCGCACCGTCTCGAAGGCGAAACTGGAGAACGTCGTGAACGCGCCACAGAACCCCGTCCCGAACAGCGCGAGCATCCCCGGGTCGGCGACACCGACGGTCAGCGCGCCGAGCGCGAAGCTCCCGGCGACGTTCACCGCGAGCGTGTCCCGGCGCTCGCCGGGGAGCGCGACGGAGACGAGGTGGCGGGCGAGCGCGCCGAGCGTGCCGCCCGCGCCGACGAGCAGGACCGGGTTCACGCGACGACACCTCCGACGACGCGCCGGGCGGAGAGCACCGCCAGCAGGCCGAGGACGTAGTTCGCCGCGACGTTCGCGACGGCCAGCGTCGGCGACAGCGACGCCGTCTGGACCGCGAAGGTGCTGTAGGTCGTGAACGACGAGAGGAAGCCGGTGCCGACGACCAGTCGCGTCTCGGCGGAGAGCAGGTCGACGAGGCGGGCCTCGTACAGCAGGACGCCGAGGGCGAAACTTCCCGCGACGTTCACCGCGAGCGTCCCCCAGGGGAACCCGCCGGGGAGCGCGACCGCGACGGCGTGGCGCAGCGTCGCGCCGACGAACCCGCCGACTGCGACCAGCAGGACGGGTTCGGCGCGCTTCAGCGCGTGCGTGTTCTCGACCGACATGCTCGGCGTGTCTCGTCCGTTCCCAGCCGGCGGCGTCACGTATCGCTTTCGAAGTCACCCCCGTCGCTCGCGCTCGGACTCCCGCCACCGTGCGGAACCTCGCGCTTCCGGACCTGCACCGAGTGGACGCTCTCGGTGGCGTCGTCGACTACCACCGCCTCTCCCGGCGCTGCCGGCATCCGGTCGGCGGGAGACGTTCGCGCGTACGTCGGCCGGGCGTGCGAGAGCGCGTCGATGTCGGCTCGCGAGGTCAGCCGGTGGGAGACGAGCAGGTCGGCCTGCGAGATGGCGACCTCGGGGAGCGCGTCCGGTCGCTGTGTGGCGGTGACGAGACTGACGCCGGGTCGTCGCCCACGCGTGAGCACCGTCCGGAGCGCGGGGCCGGCGACGCCGTCGAAGAACGCGTGCGCCTCGTCCACCAGGAGCCACGGCAGCGGCCCGCGCCCCGCGACGCGAGCGTCGTACAGCCCCGACGCCACCGCCCGGACGACGGCGTTCATCGCCGCCGCGTCGTAGCCCGCCAGGTTCAACACGACGCCAGACGCCGTGGTGAAATCGGTCGCCGACAGGCCGTCGGGCGAGAAGGCGTTCCAGGACGCCGCGAGCGCGAGGTGGTTCTCGGCGGCTCGCCGCGTCGCCGCGGGGACGTCCGCCCCACCAACCCACTCGCGCATACCCGCCAGCGTCGACGCCTCGCTCGCGGCGCGCCAGACGAGCGACCCCGCCGCGCTCTCGCGGTCCAGTCCGAGCAGGTCACACCACGCCCGCGGCGCGATGGCGTCGGCCGACGCGCGCGGGGAGTCGACGACCTCGACCGCGACGTCCCGGCGGTCGGCGAACGTCTCGAACGCCCCCATCGGGTCGGCGACCACCGGGACGACGCCCTCCGTTCGCGCGAGTTCCTCGACCAGCACGCCGAGGGTGTAGGATTTCCCGTAGCCGCGCTTGCCGACCACGAGTGCAGCGTGGGGGCCGTCGAGGTCCACGTGGACGGGCGCGCCCTCGCTGCCGTCCCGCGCTCGGTAGGCTCCGAGGTGGCCAGTCTCGCCGTCGCCGTCCGTCCGACCGAGTATTCGAGTCACGGCCGGCCCTGGTCCCGCCTTCGTTTATAAACGTCCGTCCGAGGATTTATCAACCGGAACGGGACCAGGCCGGGCCATGCGTGCACTCGAACGCTTCCGCGCGGACGACCGCGGTATCGAAGGACTGCCGATTCGGCTCGTCATCGCGCTCGTCGTCGGCGTCGCCAGCCTCTCGGTGATGATGAACATGCTCTCGGGCCTGAACGGGATGTCCGTGAGCGAACTCGACGCGAAACCGTCGCCGGAGGTCGTCGGGCCCGGTAGCGACCAGATCGACATCACCGTCGTCGACGCCGACGGAGAACCGGTCGCGGACGCGACCGTCGTCGTGCGCGGCGGGTCCGCGACGCTCGACGAGGTGCGGACTGCGACGACCGACGACGACGGGACGGTGACGGTCTCGGTCGACCCGGAGCTGGGGCCGAACCAGCAGGAAGGAACGCTGCAAATCGGCGTCAAACCGCCGGCGGGGAGCGAGTACACCGACGAGCGCGAGAACACGAAGATACTGGTGGTCGAGGACTAGCGGCCGTCCCAGTCGATCCACTCGTGCTCCCAGCCGCGCCGGGTCTGGGCGTGCCGTTCGGCGTATTCGCGGTCCTCGCGCGCGGTCCGGTTGCGCTCGATAGCTCCGGACTGTTCGCCCTCGACGAGCAGCGGTGCGAACGCGACGGAACCGAACCGCTCGACCACCCGGGCGTCGGGGGCGACGCCAACGTCGGAGGAACCCTCGACGTCGTTCGGCGTCTCGCGTTCGACGGCCGCCAGTCGCTGTTCGCGGCCGCCGAGCGGCATGACCAGCCGACCGTCGGAGGCGAGTTGCTCGACCAGCGCACGCGGCGGTTCGACGGCGGCGGCCTCGACGAGGATGCGGTCGAACGGCGCGTACTCCGGGAGGCCGTCCGCGCCGTCGCGGCAGTCGACGAACACGCCGCCGTAGCCCGCAGACTCGAGGTTCCGCCGGGCGTCGTAGACGACCGTGCGCGTGATGTCGACCGCGTGGACGTTGCGCTCGCCGACCATCGCGGCGAGCACGGCCGGGGTGTAGCCGACGCCGGCCCCGACGACGAGCACGGAGTCGTCGTCCTCGACGTCGAGCGCTTCGAGCAGTTTCGCGACCGTGCTCGGCGACAGGACGCGAGTGCCGCGGTGGTCGAACGACTGGTCGAGGTACGCGCCGCGGTCGGCGTCGGCCGGGACGAACTCGTGGCGCGGCACGGTCCTGAGCGCCTGGCTGACGTCGTCGCTCCGCACGAGCGCCTTGGTCTCGTGCTCCAGGCTGGCGACCATGTCGTCGCGCAACACCGCGGGGTCCATACGACCGATTCGCGCCGGAAGTTCTTCAATCGCGCGGCACGCGTCCGGCGATTACCTGCATATTCGTGCCGGGTACGTCCCGAACCGACACGTCCCGGAAACCGGCGTCGTCCAGCCAGCCGGTGAACGCGTCGGCGGTGTAGGCGTCGCCGCGTTCGGTCTGGGCGAGCATGTGTGCGCCCAGCAACGCAGCGCCCTCGGACCGGCCGCGGACGCGGTCGACGAGCACGATCGCGCCGCCCGGTTCGAGCGCGTCGTAGGCGTTCGCCACGAGTCGGCGATTCTCGTCGGGACCGAGCGCGTGCGCGACCCGCGAGCAGAACGCGACGTCGAACCCGTCGGGGAGGTCGTCGGTGGCGTCGCCGGCGACCAGTTCGACCGGTTCGTCGGCGAGCAAGCGCTCGACGCGGTCGACGACCGCGGGGCGGTCGAACAGCGTCACCTCGAAGCCGCGGCGGGCGAACTCCGTGGCGAACGAACCCGGACCGCCGCCGACGTCGAGGACGCGCTCGGCGTCCGGACTGGCGTGAACTGCTGCGGTGACGCAGGCTCGGACCGTCGCCTCGTCGACGGTCGCCATCGCGCCCACGAAGTTCGTCTCCCAGTCCTCGGATTTCGCCGGTGGGTCGCCGGTCCGCATCGTCTCGGGGAGTTCGAGCCAGCGGTCGACGCAGTCGAGACGGTGGGGTACCGACCCGATGGAGCGCACGTCGGTCTTGGCGAAGAAGCCGAGCGCCCGGTTCGTCGCCTCGTACTCGTTACCGACGCGTTCGAGGAATCCCATCTCCTCGAGCGCTTGCAGGGTGATGCGGGCGGCCCGCTCGGTGACGTCGGCTTCGTCGGCGACCGCCGCCGGCGTGCCGGCGTGCAGGGTGACGGCGTCGAGGACGCCCGTCTCGCGTGCGGCCCACAACAGCAGGAGTCCGCGGTAGTCCATACTCCTCGCTGGCAGGCCAGCGACTAAAACGCTGGCCGTCGGCGGTCGTCCGCCGCGCGAGTTACGTTTCCGCTGCCTTCGAGATTGGACGTTGTCGGAACCGGCCTGTATATCGTCACTTCGTGGCGGAAAGTTTGATACGTCGCTCGTCGTAGTTAACGACGCATGAAATGGCGTGCGCTCGTCCTCGTCGCCCTCGTCGTCCTCGCCGGTTGTTCCCAGGTGCAGATAGACGCCGAGACGACCCCGTCGACCACCCCCGACACGACCACCCACGACGCGACCACGACGGCCGCGGACGGAGAGTCGCGACAGTCGAGCACGGTGAGAACGGTGGCCGACCGGGAGAACCCCTGGGGCGAGTCGACGCTGACGGTCGCCGTCGAGAACACCGGCGCTCCGTCGCGGGATTTCACGCAGGAGCTGCGGCGAGCGCTGGGTTACTGGGAGAACCACAGCGAGCAGTACGCCGGCTACCCCATCGACTACGAACTCGCGCCGAACGCGGAGAATCCGGACCTCGTCGTCCGGTTCGTCGAGCAGGTCGAGAGCTGTCCGCGCATCGAGAACGCCGCCGGCTGTGCGCCGTACGTCACCGAACCCGGCCACGTCGACCGACCGATGCACGTCGAGGTCGACGCGTCGTTCTCGAGTAACTCTACCGTCCTCGTGCTGAAACACGAACTCGGCCACACGCTGGGGCTGAACCACAGCGCGGCCCCGCAGTCCATCATGAACCACTCTGCGGCCCTGGCGACGCGGCAGCGAGTGGACGCCGACGAGCGCGCGCTGCCGTGGGCCGACGCCGGGTTCACCGTGTATCTCGCGCCGACGCCGGACCGCGACCGGAGCGCGGTTCGCCGGCAGGTCACCAACGCGCTGGAGTACTACGGCCGCGGCGCCGACGGCACCGTTCCGTCGAATCTGACGTTCGAGTTCACTCGCGACCGCTCGGCTGCCGACGTCGTCGTTCGGTTCCCCGACGACCTCCCCTGTCGGTCCACGGCGAGCTGCGGCCGGGTTAGCGGCGTCGACCCCGACCGCGACGGGAAGATGGAGGAGTACGAGCGCCTCGTAATCTCTATCGGCGACGTCGACACCGAGGCCGTCGGCTGGCACGTCGGCTACTGGTTCGGCTACGGGATGGGTCTCGACGACTCCGAACTCCCTCCGCCGCTCCGGGACGACGACCAGCGAAAAAGCGACTGGTGGACTTAGATCGAGTCGAGGGCCCTGTTCGCGTTCAGCCGACCCGCGCCGAGTTCGGGGTCGCTCTTGCCCGACGTCCCCTCGGCACCCTGCTCGATGGCCTGCTCGACCTCGTTCGGATTGGCGTCCGGCGCGAGTTCGCGCACGAGCGCGGCCGTGCCGGTCACCTGCGGCGCGGCCATCGACGTGCCGGCGAAGTAGGCGTAATAAGCGCCGTAGATGTCCGGCGGCACCGACGAGAGGACGAGGTTCGTCGGGTACGGCCACTCGGTGTCCTCCGATAGCGTCTTCTCCAGCGTCTCGTACCCGCCGCCGGGCGCGCCCACGCTCACCTCGTTCGTGCCGTAGTTCGAGTAGAAGACGAGTTCGTCGTTCGGCCCGGTGGCGCTGACGCTCATCGCGCCGGCGACGCTGTTCGGGAGCGTGAAGTAGCCGCCCTGCTGGAGGTTGGCGCTGCTGTTGCCCGCGCTGACGACGGTCAGCGTGCCGCGTCGACTGGCGCTCTGGATGACGCGCTGGTAGCCGACCTTGAGACCGCCGGCGTTGTCCTGCGGCGGGATGGGCGGCGTGCCGATGCTCATGTTCGCCGCGTCCGCCCCGATTTCTGCCGCGTAGTCGATGGCGGTGAAGAGGTCGGCGCGGGTGGTCGTCAGTTCCTCCTCGCCGTCGTCGTCGATGTCATCGTAGTAGAACACCCGCAGCGAGACGATTTCGGCGTCCGGTGCGGTGCCGACGACGCCCGTCGTGCCCTCGTCGCTCGCGGCCGCGATACCGGCGACGTGCGTACCGTGGCCGTACACGTCCGTTGCGTCGTCGCTCATCTCGCCGTACTTGAACAGTTTGCCCTCGTCCTCGTTGACGTTGGCCGCGAGGTCCGGATGGTCGACGTCGACGCCGGTGTCGATGATAGCGATGCGGGTCCCCTCCCCGGTCGCCGTTGTGTGGGCCTCCGGTACGTCGGTCACCTGCTTGTCCCACTGGAGAGGGTACAGTTCCTCGTCGGTCGTCGTTTCCGCCTTCTCCTCCTCGAGTTTCGGCGCGTCGAGCGTCATCTTCCTGTCGACGACCACCTCGGAGACGCCGGAGACGCTCTCCAGCGCCGACCGGTCGTCGGCGGTGACGACGAGTACGTTACCGCCGAGTTCTCGCTCGACCGAGAAGCCGGCGTCGCGGATTCGCTTTGCCGCTCCCTCGCCGCTCCCGACGACGATGTACCGAGTGCCGTCTCCGGCAGACACCTGCCCTGCCGCGGTGAGTGCCACGCCCGTCGCTGCGATGCCTTTCAGGAATGTACGTCTGCTCTGGTTCATTTTTGCTACCGCCACTCTATTCTTTCCCTGAACTATAATAAACGATTCCCCGAGTGGTCTGATTTTACTTCCAATAAAAGTATAAATATAATCTGCTTTATTATAATTTTCTGTCTGTTTCGGTTCGGGAGGAGAAGACGGGACCAGTAGCGAGCCTATAAACATCCCTTCAGTTCTGCAGTTCGCTCTCTTTCGCGTCGGGCCGTCTGCCCGTCATTCGCTCGCGGTTCGACGCGTCGTTACGCCTCCTCGAACCCGTCCTCCCACCGGAACGTGCCGTTCCGCTGGACGACTTCGCCGTCGACTTCGAGCCGGGAGTTCTCGCTCACGTCGGTTATCATGTCGACGTGCACCGCGCTGTCGTTGCCCGCCTCGCCGTCGGGCAGGCAGGCGTCGTAGGCGCGGCCGACGGCGAGGTGGACGGTGTCGCCCATCTTCTCGTCGAAGAGGATGTTGTCCGTGAACCGGTCGATGCCGCGGTTCATCCCGATGCCGAGTTCGCCGAGGCGGCGCGCGCCCTCGTCCGTCCCGAGCACGTCGGCGAGCGCGTCCTCGCCCGTCTCGGCGCTGAACTCGGTCACCTCGCCGTCCTCGAACGCGAGTCGGACGTTCCGCACCCGGCGGTCCTGGATGGTCATCGGCACGTCGAAGACGACCTCGCCCGCGGGGTCGGCCGGCGCGGTGAACACCTCGCCGCTTGGCAGGTTGTGGGAGTCGTACGCGACGGAGGCGGCGGAGTTCACTGCGGTCCGGTCCTCGATCGACATCGTGAGGTCGGTGCCGTCCGAGACGAGTCGAACCTCGCTGCCGTCGTCGAGTATCTCTTTCATCTCCGCCATCTCGTCGGCCAGGCTCTCCCAGTCGCGGAGGACGGCGTCGTAGACGAAGTCCTGGTACTCCTCGTAGGCCATTCCCGCCTGCTGGGCGTGCGCCCGCGTCGGGTGGAGCGTGCTCACCCAGTCGGTCGAGAGGCGGGCTTCGCGAATCTCCCGGCGTGCCTTCGAGTACGCCTGCCGCCGTTCGCCGGGCACGTCCGCCTTCGCCGTCGCGTTCCGGCTACCGCCGAGCGCGAGGGCCACGTCCGCTTTCTCGTACAGCGCCAGTTCGAACTCGGGGTCGGCGTCGAAGTCGCCGTCGTGCGCCCGGAGGTAGGCGCGCGCTATCTCGTCGGAACCGTAGGTCGCCAGCAGGTTCGCGCCGCGTTCGCCCAGTTTCTCCGCGACGGCGACCGCGAGGTCGTGTGCCCCTTCAGCGACCGAGAGCACCACGTCGTCGCCCGCCTCGACGCGCGCGCTCCAGTCGACCAGTACCGCCGCGTGCTCGTGGATTCGTTCGTCCATACCCCCACCTCGTGTGGCCGCGAAAAAACGTCGACGGTCGACGAATCGACCTGCGCCGGTTCGGCGGGACGTGCGAGCGACGCGCGACGCGACTCGCCGGGACGGCGCTCTCGCGTCCGACGGTCTCAGAACCGCGGTGACTGGCGCTTCACGACCTCGACGACGTCGTCGAACTCCCCGGTGAGCAACACCAGCACGTCGTCGAGCGTGACGATGCCCGTCAGGTCGCCGTCGTCGACGACCGGCATCCGGCGGACGCCCGCGTCTTCCATCCGCCGGACCAGTTCGGTGACGCTAGCGTCGGACGGGACCGTCACCGGGTCCTCGGTCATCACCTCGCCCGCGGTGCGGTCCGTGGCGTCCGGGTCGTCCGCGAGCGAGAGGGCTATCTCTCGGTCCGTTACGATGCCGACGAGGTCGCTCTCCTCCAGGACGAGCACGCTCCCGACGTTCGCCTCCTGCATCCGGGCCGCGATGGCCGTGACCGCCGTGTTCCGGTCTGCCGTTACGACCTCCGTGACTGCGATGTCACTGACTGGCATGGAATCCCTCGCTCTAGCCCACGACGGTGAAGTCCCTAAGTGCGACGGCCCTCGCCGCTCGCCGGTTCCGCGAGTCCCTGCGGCAGGGCCGTCCCGTCGGACCGGCGCATCGACCGAACCGAGCGGGCGTTCTCAGCGCTCGTCGGCGTAACAGTCGAAGTCGACGGTGTGGGCGTAGGAGGGCGACTCGACCTGGAGCGTGGCGTGGTCGATTCCGAACCGGTCGGCGAGGTCCGACTGGCAGCGCCGGAGCACCGCGTCGGAGTCGACGCCCTCCGCGACGACGACGTGCGCCGAGAGGGTGTACTGGGTCGACCCGAGCGCCCAGACGTGGACGTCGTGGGCGTCCGTCACCCCCTCGATGCCCTCGATGTAGCGCCGCACCTCGTCGACGGGGACGTCTCCGGGCGCTCCCTGGAGGAGGATGTTCAGGCTGTCGGAGAGGAGGTCGCGGACCGAGTAGAGGACGAGCACGGCCACCAGCAGGGCGGCGACTGGGTCGAGCACGTACAGGTCGGTGTAGACGAGCGCGACGCCGACCACGACGGCGGCGACGCTGCCCGCCGCGTCAGCGAGCAGGTGGAGGAAGGCTCCTTCGACGTTCAGAACGTCGCGCCGGTCCGCGAGCACCCACGCCGCCGCCAGGTTGGCGACGAGACCGACGAGGCCGACGACCACGACGACCGGGGCGTCCACGGGCCGGGGGTCCTGGAACCGACGAACGGCGTCGAAGAGGATGTATCCCACGGCGGCGACGAGCAGGACGCCGTTGGCGAACGCGCCGAGCACCTCCGCGCGCTGGTAGCCGTAGGTCCGCCGTGCGTCGGCGGGCCGTCCCGCGACCCACGCGGCGACCAGCGCGAGCGCGAGGCTGGCGCTGTCGGCGAGCATGTGCACCGCGTCCGCGAACAGGGCCAGTGAGTCGGCGTACAGTGCGCCGACGAGTTCGACGACGAAGAAGACGGTGTTGATGCCCAGGGCCAGCGCGAGTTCGCGGAGTCCCGAGTCGTGGGCGTGACTCGCGCCCCCTTGTGCGTCGCGTTCGTCGGTGCGGTGGCCGTGGGCAGCGTCACGGGTCACCTCGTCGTCGCGGTCGCCTGCCATCGTCGGGAGTACGGGCCGGAGGCTTTCAGTAGTTGGTGGCACGGCCCCCAGAACCGGAACGGATGCCCGAGAACGCGACCGCAGTACGACTACCGCACGAGCTATCGACCCGGCGCTCGGTGCGTGCGACTAACCGGCGTCGGTGTACACCGTGGTCTCGACGAGCCGTTTTACTCCGCGACGGAACCGCTCCGAGGCCGCGGTCTCGGAGATGTCGAAGTGGTCGCTGAGGTCGGCGAGCGAACTCTCCCGCGGAATCTCCAGATACCCGCAGTCGACGGCAGTGGCGAGCGTCTCCCGTTGGGCGTCCGTCAACCCGAACCGGGGCGTGTCGACGTTCCCTCGCTCCTCGTAGAATCGATACACGTCGCATCCCAGGTCGTTACTTCGACAGAAATCGTAGAACTGGCCGAACGCGGTCCTGTCGGGGAACGCGACGCGGAACTCCCAGCCCTCGTGGGTCGCGGTGACGTGCTGGAGGATGCTCGCTTGCTCGACGAGGAGCGGATACACGCTCTTTCGTCGCCCTTCCTCACCCAGTTCGGTCCTGTAGAGCCGCTGTGAACCGACCTCGACGACGGGCGAAACGGTGGAGATGGTGGGGTCGTCTTCGGCGCCCTCCTCGAACGCCTCGAAGTCGCCGCCCTCCGTCCAGAGGAGAATCCGGTGTCTCCCTCCCTCGGACTGGTCCGACCGCTTCCACGTGACTTCCATCTCGGGGGCCCGTTCGAGTGCTTCGCGGAGAATCGGGTAGTCGAGTCCGAATTCGACGAGTATCATCGTGGTTACCTACGGTATGGTCGCCGAGGCCAAAATCATTGGTGGGTGGTAGCATCTGTCGCTGCGACGTTAAAAAGACCGTGAATATTTACGCCGACTCGTTATCCCCTCCAGGACCCACTCCCGGAATAGTGAGAACGGTTGACCACTGATCCGAAGACCATCGACGGGTTGTTCGACCTCTTCAGCGACGAGCAACGGCGGACCCTCTGCCTTCACGTCGTGAAGACGGAGAAGACGGCGTTCTCGTTGGATGAACTCGTCGACCAGGTTGCGAAGCGAGAATCGAAAGCGGGGGAGGGGACCGAGGAGCGTCGCACCCGTATCGAGGCCGAACTTTACCACGCCCATCTGCCGAAGATGGAGGACGTCGGTCTCGTCGAGTACGACGGGGCGGGGACGGTTCGGTGCGCCGACTGCGCGATAGCGAGCCTCTGCGAGACGTTCGACCCCGACGAGGCGATACCTGAACTCCGGGCGGCGAGTTCGAACTGATTCCGAGAACGAGCGACCGCAGACGGCGCCTTCCTCACTTGTCGTCGGGACTCACGCCGGCGAGTCGCATCGCGTTGCCGGTGACGGTGAGGCTCATGCCCATGTCGCCGACGACGATGGCGGCCGCGACGCTGACGAGGCCGAGCGGCGCGCCGGCGGCGAGGACTGCCTTCACCGCGAGGCTGGACCAGACGTTCTGGCGGATGACGCGGTTGGCCTTCCGGGCGAGGTCCCGGAGGTACGGCAGTTTCCGGAGGTCGTCGCCGAGCAGCGCCACGTCGGCCGTCTCGATGGCGGTGTCGGTGCCGGCAGCGCCCATCGCGACGCCGACCGTCGCGGCGGCCATCGCAGGCGCGTCGTTGACGCCGTCGCCGACCATCGCCACGCCGTCGTCCGCGAGTTCCTCGACCGCTTCGACCTTCTCCTCGGGCAGGAGCTCGGCGCGGTACTCGTCGACGCCCACCCGCTCAGCGATGGCGCGAGCGGTACCCTCGTTGTCGCCCGTGAGCATGACGACGCGCTCGATGCCGAGGTCGTGGAGGCGCGCGACCGCCTCGCTCGCGCCGGGGCGCACTTCGTCGGCGACGGCGATGACGCCCTCCAGTTCCTCCTCGGTGCCGACCAGCACGATGGTCTTGCCCTCCCGCTGGAGCCGCGGGACGGCGTCGCCGAGCAGGTCCAGACAGTCGTCACGGTCCTCGCAGATGCCGCCAGCCTCGTCCGCCGCGACGACCGGTCCGTCGTCGGCCGGGTCGTCGGAGACGACCGCCCCGCCGTCCGTGGTGAGGTGGGTGTGTCCGAGGTCGAAACCGAGGTCGGCGAACAGGCCGGGCTTGCCGACGTAGTGGGTGACGCCGTCGACGTCGGCTTTGACGCCCTTGCCGGGCAGGTTCTCGAAGTTCTCGACCGGGCGCTCGTCGCGGCCGACCGTCTCGGTGGCGTAGTCGACGACGGCCTCGGCGATGGGGTGTTCGCTGCGCCGTTCGAGGCCGTGCGCGCAGCGGAGCACGTCCGCCTCGTCGTTGCCGTTCAGCGGGACCACGTCGGTCACCGCGAGTTCGCCCTTCGTCAGCGTCCCGGTCTTGTCCACCGCGACGTTGTCGAGTTCGCCCATCGCCTCGAGGTGGTTACCGCCCTTCACGAGCACGCCGTTGCGCGCCGCGCTGGTGATGCCCGAGACGACGCTGACCGGGGTGCTGATGACGAACGCGCAGGGACAGGCGACGACCAGCAGCGTCAGTCCCCGGACGAACCACGTCTCGAACGGCGCGCTCCAGAGGAGGGGCGGCACCGCGACCGTCAGGACGGCCATCCCGACCACGGCGGGGGTGTAGTAGCTGGCGAACCGGTCCACGAACTGCTCGTGCTGGGTGCGAGACTGCTCGGCGTCGCCGACCAGTTCGACGATGCGCGAGATGGTCGTCTCGTCGGCCTCCGCGGTCGCCTCGACCTCGAGGTACCCCTCCTCGTTGACGGTGCCGGCGAACACCTCGTCGCCCTCGTTCTTCTCGACCGGGACGCTCTCGCCCGTTATCGGCGACTGGTCGACCGCGCTCGCTCCCTCCCGCACGACGCCGTCGACCGGCACCTTCTCGCCGGGCCGGACGACCACCGTCTCGCCGGGCCGGACCGCCTCGACGGGAACCGTCTCCTCCTCACCGTCGCGGACCACGGTGGCCGTGTCCGGCGAGAGTTCCATCAGTTCGCGCAGCGAGTCACGGGCGCGGTCCATCGAGTACCGCTCCAGGAGTTCCGCGACGCTGAAAAGCACCGCGAGCGTCGCCGCCTCGAGGTAGAGGCCGACCGCGAGCGCGCCGACGATGCCGGCGCTCATCAGCAGGTCGATGTCGAGGCTCGCGTTCTTCGCGGAGTAGTAGCCGTTCCGGAGCACGGCCTGGCCGCCGGAGGCAGTCGCCAGCAGGAACGCGGCGTCGGCGACGGTGAGCGTGACGCTGCCGACCGTGAAGAGTTTCGGGTTCGCGAGGGAGGAGAAGTGCAGGACGAGCGCCGCGACGAGCAGCGCCGCGCCGGCCCACGTCTTCAGTGCCCGGGGACTCGTCCACACCGAGTCCGGCGACCCGACGCCGGCCGCGCTCGCGTCGTCGCCCGCCGGGTCGGTCACCTCGTAGCCCGCACCCTCGACGGCCGCCACGAGGTCCGAGCGGGAGGCTCCCGCGGACTCGACGACGACCGTCCCGGTCGCCGGTCGCGTCTCGTATCCGGCGACGCCGTCCACGCCGTCGAGCGCGTTCTCGACCTTGCCCGCGCAGGAGGGGCAGTCCATGCTCGGCACCGAGAGCGTCTCTTCACCGCCGTTTTCGACCGCGTAGCCGGCGTTCTCGACCGCTTCTCGGATTGCGGCGGAGTCGGTCCGGTCGGGGTCGTAGTCCACGACGAGTCGGCCCGCCGTAACCTGCGCGTCGGCGTCCGCGACGCCCTCGACGGACTCGACGCTCCCGGTTACCTTCCCGGCGCAGGACGGACAGTCCATGTCCGGAACCGAGAGACGAACCGTCTCCGTTCCGTCTGTGTCGCTCATAGTCGAGCGTAATCGCCGAGGAGTTATTAATGTCGCTACCACGAATCCGGCCTCGAATGTGAGTTTCTAATAATTAGGTGACCTCTATTTAACAACTCGGACGTAACGGACGATGGAACGAGTTCGAACGAGGCGAACGGCGACAGTTCAGTTCTGTTCAAATCGTTAACTTCGTGTTAGGAGAGGAAACGGTCGTCAACCATCGTTCTCACTTATTGATGGTCCGGTCGAAACGATGGACGAGACATGAGCACCGCAACTGGCCGCCTGAAAACCGTGAAAGTCAGCGCAGCCCTGCTAGTGGTCGCACTCGAACTGCTGGTAGGCGTCGCGCTCCTCGCGTTCGCGCTCGGTATCTAAAACGGCTGAGGGGAGTAAGCCCCCTTCTGTTCGGCCCGGCATTCGGCTGAGCGTCCGCACCGTCTCCGGGCGTCCGGAAACTCGCCGGAAAGTTCCGACGGTGTCGCCGAACGCCACGGAGGCCCGCCGGCTGGCGGGCGTCCGGGCTACCATAGTGGCGCGGACTTGCACCGGCGAGGATTCGCCGTTCCATCCCTTCTCCGCGGTCGCCGCGTCGAAGACGCGGCAGAGCCCTCGGTGGGTCAACTCCCTTCCCTCGCGGGTCGGTTCGCGCACCTCATCGGTCGCGCGGAGGGGTCTCGTTTCTGTTCCAGAGCCAGTGGTCTCCCACTCCGGGCTTGCGCCCGGTCGCCTGCCCGGACGGTGGGGGGACTTTCCTCACGTGGGTGCCGGCGAGGCCGACACCGTACGACGCGGCGAGGCCGCGTCCACCGCGGGAACCGGGCTCCCTCTGCCATTCTAACTACGTCGCGTGGCGGTTTAAGAGGTTCGATTGTCCGGAAAAACGACCGCCACGGCCCTCACGCGACCGGCCGTATGGGGAGAGCGTCCGACGGTGAGAGCGCGGAGAGAAAGGGTGGTTCGCGGGGCGAGAGGCGCTGGCAGTCGTGGGGGTACGCCGTCGCTTCGTTACGCTCGGCGGCTACGGCGAAAGCCGCTGTCGGTCCCGCGGATACAGCACGGCTTCGCGGATGTTGTCGAGGCCGAGCATCGTCATGACGAGGCGCTCGCCGCCGAGTCCCCAGCCGGCGTGGGGCGGCATCCCGTACTTGAACATCTTCGTGTAGTAGTCGAACTGCTCGGGGTCGAGCCCCTGCTGTTCGAACCCGTCGACGAGGTGGTCGTAGCGGTGTTCGCGCTGGCCGCCCGAGACGAGTTCCATCCGGGGGTGCATCAGGTCGAAGCCGGTCGAGAGCTGCTCGTCGTCGTCGTGGTCCTTGATGTAGAACGGCTTGATCTCGCTCGGCCAGTCGGTGATGAAGTAGTGGCTGCCGACGTCCTCGCCGAGCGCCTTCTCGCCTTCGGTGGGTAGGTCGTCGCCCCAGACGAGCTGTTCGTCGAGTTCGCCCGTGGCGTTGATGCGCTCGATGGCCTCCTCGTAGGAGAGCCGGGGGAAGTCGCCGTCAGGCGCCTCGAAGTCGTCGTAGCCAAGCAGTTCGAGCTCCCGCTGGCAGTTCTCGGCGACGCCCTCGTAGGCCGCCTTCACGACCGCCTCGCAGGCGTCCATCGCGTCCTCGTGGTCGTAGAACGCAGACTCGAAGTCGATGGAAGTCGCCTCGTTCAGGTGCCGGGGCGTGTTGTGCTCCTCGGCGCGGAAGATGGGGCCGACCTCGAAGACGCGCTCCAGACCGGAGCCGACCATCAGCTGTTTGAACAGCTGCGGGCTCTGGTTCATGAACGCCTCGCGGCCGAAGTACGTGATGGGGAACAGCTCCGTACCGCCTTCCGTGCCGGTCGCGACGATCTTCGGCGTGTTGATTTCGGTACAGCCGAGGTCGCGGAACTGGTCGCGAACGGAGCGCAGTAGTTCGGCGCGAATCTCGAAGATGGCCTTGACCTCCTCCTTGCGGAGGTCGAGCGTGCGGTTGTCGAGCCGCGTCGAGAGGTCGGCGTCGACCTTGCCGCTGGGGTCCAGCGGCAGTTCGGGTTCGGCGTCGGCGACGACCTCGAGTTCGCTCGGAACGACCTCGACGCCGGTCGGCGCGCGCTCTTCCTCCTCCACGTCGCCGGTCACCGTGACGACGCTCTCGCGGTTGACGTCCAGTCCGGTCTCGACCAGTTCGTCGTCCATCTCGTCCTTCTCGAACTTGACCTGAATCTTGCCGGTCGCGTCCCGGACGATGAGGAAGGCGATACCGCCGAGGTCGCGAATCTCGTGCACCCAGCCGGCGATGGTCGCCGTCTCGCCGGGCTCGGCGTCGGCAGTGTAGGTTCGGTTCTGCATACGGCGTCGTTCTTCCGGCGCGGTCTTAAACGCCCTCATTTCCGTCCCCGGACGGAGGCTCCCGACGCCGACCGTGACGGTCGCGGGCGCGCTCGCGAGCGACGAATCCAAGTGGCCGCGGACGCCGCTCCCCGTCGCTCCGGTCCGCGCGGCGAAGAGCGGCCGCTCCGGGCGAAGACGGCGGTCGGAAAAGGCCCTGGAGGTCGGTCGCTGGGACGTCTAGGCGGACTCGGCCTGGGCGTGGATGGCGTCGCGCGCGCCCTCGACCGTCTCGCGGACGGCGTCGACGCCTTCGTCGTGGACGAGATCGCCGACGACGACGGTGTCGGCGTACTGCGCCATCGTGTGCGCCGACTCGTAATCCCGGATGCCGCCCCCGTAGAACAGCGTCGCCTCGTCGAGCGAGTCCTGGGCGGCCGCGACGACCTCGGGGTCGCCGAACGTGCCCGAGTACTCGACGTACACGATCTCCTGGCCGAGCATGTGCTCGGCGATTTCGGCGTAGGCGGCGACGTCCTCGGGCGTCTGGTCGCAGTTGGCCCCGGTGAGGTCGGCGACGCTCGCGTCGGGGTTCATGACGACGTACGCCTCCGTGGTCGTCTTCTCCCAGTCGACGTCGTCGATGCGGGCCCACTCCTTGTGCGCGCCCGTGATCCAGGACACCTCGCCGGCGTTGAGGACGATGGGGACGAGGTAGCCGTCGAGAGCGTCGTCGTCCACGACGACCGCCGGATTGCTCGGCTCCTGGTACACCGGCACGTCGTACTTCGCGCAGGCGTCGATGACCCGCTGCATCTTGTCGGCGGTCATGTCGAGCGTGCCGCCGATCTCCAGCGCGTCGGTGCCGGTTTCACAGACGTCCTCGAACGTCTCCCCCTCGACGAGCGTCTTGTCCGGGTCCAGTTTGACGATGTGGTTCCAGTCGTTCCAGGGCGCGGTCATAGCTCTCCGTACATAATTGCGGGCTATAACAGCTTCGAAACCACCTTTCGCTACGACTGCGAACGGGGAGTCAGTCCGCCTTCGCCTGCCAACCCCGGAGTCTGTCCTCGCTGACGCCGCTCACTTCCGACGCGACGGTCTCTACCTCGGCGTCTTTGAGGTCGTCGACGCTCTCGATGCCGGCCTGGGAGAGCTTCTCGGCGGTCTTCGCGCCGATGCCGTCGATGGCTTCGAGGTCGGTGCCCGACTCGTTCTGGCGCTCCTGGTACTCCTGGTAGTTGCAGATGGGACAGCCGAGTTCCCAGGGCTCGTCGCCGCTGTGGACGACCAGTTCCGGCAGGTCGTGGTCCTCACAGCGCTCGTCGGTCACCTCGATGTCGCCCCGGCGCGGCAGCGGTAGCGAGTAATCGCAGTCCGGGTACCGGGTACAGCCGACGAGCCGCGACCCGTTCTGGAGGTGCTTGATGGCGAGTTCGCCGCCCTCGCCTCCTTGCTCCTCCCCCTCCCCGCACTCGGGACAGACGCCGATGACGCGGTCCTCCTCCTCCTCGGCCTCCTCGGCCTTGCAGAGCGGACAGCCGTGAACGAACGTCTGGCGACCGGCGAGCATCTTCACCTCTCGTAGGTCGTGGTCGTCGCAGGTCTCCTCCAGGATGAGCGGTTTGCCCTTGTTCGGGAGCGGGAGCGTGTACGTGCAGTCGGGGTAGCCGTCGCAGCCGACGAAGTACGAACCGTTGCGGCTCTGGCGGACGAGCAGGTCGTCGCCGCTCTCCGGACACGGTCCCAGAATCTTGTCCTCCTTCAGCGACTGCTGGAGCTGGTCGCCGATGTCCTCGCGGGACTCCTCCAGTTCGTCGAACACCTGTTCGAGCATCTCCCGGGACTCGTCGGCCACGTCGTCGAGGTCGGCCTCCCCCTCCGCGATGGCGGTCATGTCCTGTTCGAGTTCGCGGGTCATCGTCTCGCTGACGACGAGGTCGGCGTAGTCCTCGGCCGCCGACACGACGGCCTCCGCGAGCCGCGTCGGGCGGGGCGGGTCGCCCTCCAGGTAGCCGCGGTCGTACAGCTTCTGGATGGTGTTGTGTCTCGTACTCTTCGTCCCGATGCCCATCGTCTCCATCTTCTCGATGAGCCGCGACTGGCCGTACCGGCGCGGCGGCTGGGTCTGTTTCTCCTCGAACCGGGCGTCGGTGACGGACAGTCGCTCGCCCTCCTCGACGTCCGGCACGTAGTTCTCGCTGGTGTTGAAGTAGGGGTAGACCGCGTGGTAGCCCTCCTCCAGCAGGCGCTTTCCGTTGGACTTCAGCGAGAGGCCGGACGCGTCGGCGACGACCTTCAGGTGCTCCCACTTCGCGGCGTCGGCGACGGTGGCGAAGAACCGCCGGACGACGAGTTCGTATATCTCCCACTCGTCGTCGCCGAGTTCTCCCTTCGTCGGCACGTCCTCGGTCGGGTGGATGGGTGGGTGGTCGGTCGTCTCCTCGTCGCCCTCGGTCGGCTCGATTTCGTCCGCGTCGAGCAACGAGTCGGCGTCGTCGCCGAAGTGGTAGTCGCTCGAGAACGTCTCCAGGAGTTCCTCCGGGTCCAGGTCGTCGGGGTAGACGGTGTTGTCGGTCCGGGGGTAGGTGACGTACCCGGCGGTGTAGAGGTCCTCGGCGACGCTCATCGCGCGCTGGGCGGAGTAGCCGAGGCTGCCGGCGGCGCGGATGAACTGTGTAGTGTTGAACGGCGCGGGCGGGTCGTCGGTCCGGGTGCGTCGCGAGACGCGCTCGACGGTCGCCTCGGCGGCCGACTGGAGCGTCTCGAACGCCGATTTCGCGTCGTCCTCGTTCCAGACGCGCTCGGCCTCGTTGCCGTCCTCGTCGCGGTAGAAGTACTGCGCCTCGAACTCCGTGTCGGCTTTCAGCAGGTCGGCGAACAGCTCCCAGTAGTCGTCCGGCTCGAACGCCTGTATCTCGCGCTCGCGGTCGACCATGAGCTTCAGCGTCGGGCTCTGGACCCGGCCGACGCTGATGAAGTCGTCGCCGAGCTGTCGCGCCGAGAGGGAGAGAAATCGGGTGAGCGCCGCGCCCCAGACGAGGTCGATGACCTGCCGGGCCTCCCCGGCGGCGGCGAGGTCGAAGTCGATGTCGTCCGGGTTCTCGAACGCCGACGTGACCTCGTTGTCGGTGATGGAGGAGAACCGGACGCGACGGACGGGCACGTCCTCGTTGACCTCGCGGACGAGTTCGTACGCCTCCTTGCCGATGAGTTCGCCCTCCCGGTCGTAGTCCGTCGCGATGGTGACGGTGTCTGCGTCGCGGGCCAGCAGCCGCAGGGTCCGGACGATGTTCTCCTTCGTCGGCTTCTTCTCGACGTCGGCGTCGATGAGTTCGACGGGTTCGACGTTGCGCCAGTCGCTGTACTCCTCCGGGAAGTCCACGCCGACGACGTGGCCGGAGAGCCCGATACAGCGCTTGCCGCCCCACTTGTAGACGTTGACCCCGTTGCGTCGCTCGGTCTCGGCGGTGTCGCCGCTCAGGATGTCGGCGATTCGCCGAGCGGCGTTGTTCTTCTCGGTGACGATGAGTTCCACTACGGCTCACCCCCGTCTCGTGTCCCAGCAGTCATCGGCCTCCGGTAAGGTCACTGCGCTGGTAAACGTTTCGCCGGGACCCGCGGACGTCGAGCGACGACGATTCGGCGGCGAGAGCGGCCGTCCGGCGCGACGAGCGACGAAGCGCCCGCGAGCGGACGAGAGCGACCGGGGTTCGACGCCACGTACGTCAGTGAGATAGTACTTCTCCCGGGACGGTGGCCGCGCTCGAAGTCGGAACCGCCCGGGAACGGCGGTCGACGACGGGCGACCGCAGCGACCCGAGAGCACCGGGAGCGACGACGTGGCAAGTCGCGCCGCTTTCTGCGTCGCGCCACCGCCGAGGGAACGCGAGACTGGGACGACGAGGTCGTCGTCGCCTGTTACATCGGCGAGAGCTCCGTGCAGGCCGCCCGGCTCATCGACCACTACAGCGACGCCAACGTGGCGAACATGGCCGGCGGGTACGAGGCCTGGGACGGGCCGCTGGAGTAGGACGCCGGACGGTTCGACGCCGACGGACTCCCCAACCGACCACGGCGGCGTCGTCATCCGTCGAGCAGCAGTCGCAGGGACTTTAGCCGACGGGGCCGTGGCTGCGACCATGACAGATGGCACGGCGACCGGGGCAAGCGGGGACGCTCGCCAGTCGCGAAGCGTCGCCAGCATGGTCTTCGCCGTCCTGCGGAGCGGCGCGCTGGGGCTGTCGGGGCTGCTGGCTATCGCCGTCTGGACGACGATACTGCTCGGCGTCTTCGGCGACGTCGGCCCGAACCTGCGCCTCGGACTGTCGGCGGTGGCGCTCGGGCTCGGAACCGGGTCGGTCGCGCTCCTGTTCCTGCTCGGTCGGGGGATGGGACTGTCGTACCTCGACTTCCGGGTACCGGACTGGCGCGGTCTCGGGTACGCGGTCGGGGGCGTCGTCGCGCTGTTCGTCCTCCAGGTCGCCGTCGCCGTGGCCCTCACCCAGGTCGGCGTCCAGACCGCCGACCACAGCATCGAACAGACCGCCCAGCAGGGCAACCCCCAGATGCTGCTCGTCCTCATCCCGGCGTCGTGGCTGCTGATCGGCCCGGGTGAGGAGCTGCTGTACCGCAACATCATCCAGAAGTCGCTCTACGACACGTTCTCCAAGCGCGGTGCGCTGGTCGTCGCCAGCGCCATCTTCGCGCTGGCGCACATCCCCGCGTACGCCATCGGGTCGACGCTCGCCGCGACGGCGGGGACGCTGGTCATCATCTTCCTGCTCTCGCTCGTCCTCGGCTTCCTCTACCTGCGCACCGGGAACCTGACGGTGTCCGCGCTCGTCCACGGCACCTTCGACGCTATCATCTTCGCCGCGATGTACGTCAGTATGGTCTGATTTCCGCCGCTCTCAGGCGTTCGAGGGGTTCTTCCGCGAGAGTTCGCTGCCACAGATGGGACAGCGAGGCTTGTTCTCGTCGAACTCCCGCCCGCAGCCCTGGCACTGGAACAGCCACTCGCGTTGCTCCTCGATGCCGTCCTGGGCGATCACCTCGACGGCGATGTCCATGCGCTCGGCGACGTTCTGCATCGCGTAGTCGTCGGTGACCAGCGTCCCGTCGAGTTCGAACGTCGCGGCGATGAGGCGAACGTCGGTGTCCGAGAGTTCGTCGAAGTCGCCGGTCTCCCGGGCCGCCCGGCCGACCTTCTCGACCGCGGCCTCCTGGGGGATGTGGATGTGCATCCCCGACCCTTCCATGGCGTCGAACCGGAAGGCGTGTTCGCCCTCCAGTTCCTCCTGGACCATGGGAATCGAGGCCGTCTGTTCGGTGGTGTGGTACTCGTTGATAAAAGCTGAGGCGTCTAGAACGTACATTTACCGCTGAACGACGATGTAATCTTTGACCGCCTGGACACGTTCGACTGGGAGTTCGAAGTTCCCCTCCTCGTCGACGGCGAGGTCGGTGCTTTCCGCGTCGATGCGTTCGTCGGGTTCGATGACGAGGTCCGCGAGTTTCCCCGTCTTCAGGTTCACCGTGATGTTGTAAAGCATTCCCAGTTCCGTGCCGTCAGACCCCATGACGGCCTTCCCCGAGAGGTTCTCCGCGAGTATGTCCGGCATACGTGCCGTTACCGATTGCTCATATATAAACTCCACGGGGTTTCCGCATCTCGCCGGGACGCCCACGTCCGCCGCCGAACCGCGTCGAACATCTCGTCGCGCACGAACGTTCATCGCCGTCCACGCCGGAGCGCGCTGGTTCGTGACGATGGAGTTAAATGCCGTGCGCGGTTGTTCTCCGATAAGAACTTCTCCCGGGTGGTAGCTATGTCTGACACCGACCCCTCACGGAACGATACGCGCTCCCTCAGGACGCCGATAGTCGCGGTCCTCGGGCACGTCGACCACGGCAAGACGAGTCTGCTCGACAAGATTCGTGGCTCGACGGTCATCGAGGGCGAGGCGGGAGCGATTACGCAACACATCGGCGCGACCGCGGTACCGCTGGACGTGGTGTCGAAGGTCGCCGGACAGCTCGTCGACCCGGAGGACTTCGACCTGCCGGGCCTGCTGTTCATCGACACGCCGGGCCACCACTCGTTCACGACACTCCGGTCGCGCGGTGGGGCGCTGGCAGACATCGCCATCCTCGTCGTCGACGTGAACGACGGGTTCCAGCCCCAGACCGAGGAGGCGATAAACATCCTCGCCCAGTCGCAGACGCCGTTCGTCGTCGCGGCGAACAAGATAGACACGGTGCCGGGCTGGAAGCCGAACGAGAACGCACCCATCCAGCAGACCTACGACGACCAGAGCGACCGCGCCCGGTCGACGCTGGACGAGCGCCTGTACGAACTCATCGGCGAACTCAGCGACGCCGGCTTCTCCGCCGACCTCTACTGGCGAGTCCAGGACTTCCAGAACAACGTCGGCGTCGTTCCTGTCAGCGCCGAGACGGGCGAGGGCGTCCCCGACGTGCTCACCGTGCTGATGGGGCTCGCCCAGCGCTACATGCGCGAGGACATGGAGATAGACGTTGCCGGCCCCGGGGCCGGTACCGTCCTCGAGGTCAAAGAGGAGAAAGGCTTCGGGACGACCATCGACGTCGTGCTGTACGACGGCACCGTCGAGGCCGACGAAACCATCGTCGTCGGCGGGGCGAACGAGCCCATCGTCACCGACGTGCGGGCGCTGTTGAAACCGCGGCCGCTCGCCGAAATCCGGACCGAGGACCGCTTCGAACAGGTCGACTCCATCGCGGCCGCGTCCGGCGTGAAGATAGCCGCTCCCGACCTCGACGCGGCGATGGCGGGCGCGCCCGTACGGGTGGTCCGCGACCGCGAGATAGACGCCGTCATCGAGGAGGTCAGCGCCGAACTCGCCGAAGTCGAGGTCGAGACCCAGGACGAGGGCATCGTCGTGAAAGCCGACACGCTCGGGAGCCTCGAGGCCATCGTGAGCGCGCTGGAGGAGGCCGAGATTCCGGTCATGCGCGCCGAGGTCGGCGACGTCGCGCCCCGGGACGTGAGCGTCGCCACGACCGCCGACGAGGACAAACACCGGACGATACTGGCGTTCAACGTCGGGATACTCCCCGACGCCGAGGACGCGGCCGACCAGCAGGGCGTCCGTCTCTTCCAGCGCGACGTGATATACCGGCTGGTCGAGGAGTTCGAGGAGTACGTCGACGAACTGGAGCGCGCACAGCAGCAGACGGTCCTCGACAACATCACGCGACCCGCCCGGTTCCGCATCCTCGAAGACCACGTGTTCCGCCAGAACGACCCCGCGGTCGTCGGCGTCGAGGTGCTGTCGGGGACCGTCCGGAACAACGCGAACGTCGCCAAGTTCGAGGGGAACCAGCCGACGCGCGTCGGCTCCATCAAGGGCATCCAGGAGCAGGGCGAGGACGTCGACGAGGCCCGGAGCGGCAACCGCGTCAGCGTCGCCATCGACGGCCCGACCGTCGGCCGCCAGATAGAGGAGGGCGACGAGCTCTGGATCGAGATTCCCGAGAAGCACGCCAAGATACTGGAGCAGGAACTGGACGACGACATCCCCGTCGACGAACTCGAAGCGCTCCAGATGTACCTGGACAAGCAGCGCAAGCGCGACCCCTTCTGGGGGAAGTGACCGCGGAGAACGGGTCGGTGCCTCCGCTCGGACCTTAATTTTTTATCCATCGTTCCGTATCGAACTCGGTTTCCGGCCGTCGAAGGGAGAAAAATCCGATTGCCGGGCGTGTCAGCGTTCGTGGCCCGGTTCTAAAAGGTGTGAAGAGTGCGAACGGTGCTCCGGTTTGAAATGGGTGCCGTCGCTTGCCGCCGACCGGAACGATGAACGGACACGACGTGACGAGACGACGTTTCCTGCAGGTGTCGAGCACGGCCGTCGCGGCCGGTGCGGTCCCTGCGGCGAGTGCGAGCGAGAGCGACTGGTCCACCGCGGAGACGCCCACGGCGAGTACCCTCTACGACGTGGAGTACACCGCGAGCGGCGCGTACGCGGTCGGTGCCGGCGGCGTCGCCCTCCACCGAACCGGCGAGGGCTGGCGGACGGCGTTCGACGGCGGCGTGACGGGCAACGGTAACTCGCTGTACGGCGCGGACGTGACCGACGACGGCGAGCGCCTCTGGGTCGTCGGCGCGAGCGGTGCGGTCGGCGAGTACGACGTCGAAACCGGCGACCTCCGGAGCCACTCCGCGCCCACTGGCAGCACGAACAACTTCAACGACGTGGCCGTCACCGGCCCGGCGGGCGAGGCGAACGTCTACGTCGCCGGCGACTCCGGAAAGATATACTACAGTTTCGAGAACGGCGAGGACCAGACGTGGGAGTACGTCACTCCCGGTAGCGGCTCCGCCGTCTCCGCCGTCGACTTCCACGACGTGCGCGCGGGGCACGCCGTCGACACGAACGGTCGAGTGTTCCAGACCACGGACGGAGTGACCTGGAACGGCGTCGGCATCGGCGACGCCAACGTCACGTTCTACGGCGTGGACAGCGACGCTCTCGACGACGTCCGGGTGTCCGGCGGCGGCGGCAAGGTGTTCCACTACGACGGTGCGCAGTGGACGTCGACCGACCTCGGCGACGCCGGACTGAGAGACGTCGAGTCGGAGAACGGCGACGGATTCACCGTCGGCGGCGGCGGAAAGCTCTTCGACCAGACGAACGGAACGTGGGCGCAGGACCGGACGCCGACCGGCCAGAACCTCGAGGCGGCCGTGCGGGGTAGCACCGACGTCGCGGTCGGTGCCGGCGGAATCGTCCTCGAACGCTGAGTCCCGACCGCTCGCTTTCTTTAAGTGGGAGGTAATATTTTTGTGGACGGCGGTAGAAGTACGAGACGGTGGTGGACAATGACGGGTCGCACGAAATTCAGTAGTCGCATCGCCCGGTGGACGCGGACGTTCTCGTACTACGACCTCGTCCTGTTGCTGGTCCCACTTCCGTTCCTGGTCGGACTGTTCGCGGGTATCACGCTGTCGGTTCCGCTGCGAGTCGGCGTGACCACGGCGGGCGTGGTGTCTGCGCTGCTGGTCGCAGACGCCGTCTTCCGCAACCCGCCGATCAACGGGCAGTCGGCGTGATCTTGTTCTGCATCGCCTGCTTGACCTGGAGGGCTGCGCTGGCCGCGAGTCCGCGAGCGACCTCGTCGCGCTCGTCCGCACCGATGAGCGCGTCCTCGCCGTCCAGGTCGCCGGTGTCGGGTTCGAACCCGGCACTGACGGGGCGACCGACGGGGGGCTGGACGGAGACGGTGGCCTGTGGTCCCGTCGCGTTCGTGGTCACCTTCGAGCCGACGACGTACTCGTCCGGGAGGAACTCCCGGGTCAGCGTGGCGATGTCGGCCACGTTGTCGCGGAGGGCACGCTTCTGGTCGGCAGTGAGATCGTCGAGTGAAACGTCGGAGACGTCGGGAGCGCCGGCGTAGGGGGTGTTTCCGTTCATGTGGTCGATACCCACCGTTATGGGTGACCACGATAAAAACCCGTCGCCGTCGGAAGTCCGCGGCGACCGACCGTCGAAACGGGCCGAGCGAGGGCGTTCGCCGTCTCCCTCAGGATTGCGAGGACGGGGGCGCGGCGGACCGACGGCGACCGATCGCCCACCAGCAGGCCGCGGCCAGCACCGCTCCCGCAGCGTTCGCAGTCGCGTCGAGCGGGTCGAGAGTCCGCGCCGACAGCGGCCCCTGGAGCAGTTCCATGCCCACGCCGTAGGCCACGGCGCCGCCGGCGGCGAGCGCGGCGGTCCCGACGGCGCTTCGTCGCCGGAACGCGGCCGCCAGCGCCAGACCGAGTGCGGCGTACCCCGCCGCGTGGAACCACTTGTCCCGGGAGACGACCCCGAGCGGACCGGCCGCACCGACGCCGACGTCCGGCGCTGCGAGAAGGGAGAAGTAGGCGAGGACCGTGGCGACGAGGGCGACGACGACCAACCGAACGCGTTCTGAACCTTTCACTTCTGGGACGTGACGACAGCCACGAAAGTAGGTTTCGGTCGGCGGTCCGGCGAGCGCGACGACGAGCCCTTTTTACGACAGCCATCCCTACGCCCCGGCAATGACCCGAATCCTCGTCGTGGACAACCACGGCCAGTTCACGCATCTCGAACATCGGGCGCTCCGCGACATGGGCGTCGAGACGGAACTCATCGACAACGACACGCCGCCGGCTGACGTCGACGCCGACGGCCTCGTTCTCTCCGGCGGCCCCTCGATGGACGACGTCGGCAACTGCCCGGACTACCTCGACATGGACGTGCCCGTGCTCGGCATCTGTCTCGGCATGCAGGTGATGGCGGCGGTCCTCGACGGCGAGGTCGGCGAGGGCGACTACGGCGGCTACGCCGACGTGACCGTCGACATCGACGACGACGACGACCCCGTCGTCGGCTCGCTCGCGCCCGAGACGCGCGTCTGGGCCAGCCACGCGGACGAGGTGAAACGGGTTCCGTCGGGCTTCGACCGCGTCGCCTCCAGCGACGTCTGCGACGTGGAGGCGATGAGCGACGCGGACCGCGACCTCTACGGCGTCCAGTGGCACCCCGAGGTCGCCCACACGGAAGAGGGCGAGGCGGTCTTCGAGAACTTCCTCGCGGTCTGCGAGTCGCACTGACGGCGTCGCTCTCGTTCTCTCGACGGTCGCGCGGTCGGCGGCGCTGCCGCGCCAGAAGGAGTTCGGAGACGCTACGCGAACAGCTGGCGGGCGTCGTCGATGGCCGCGACCAGTTTATCTATCTCTTCGTGGGTGTTGTAGATGTAGAACGACGCGCGCGCCGTCGCGGCGACGCCCAGCTTGTCGTGCAGCGGTTGCGTACAGTGGTCGCCGGCGCGGATGGCGACGGCGTGGTCGTTGAGGATGCTGGAGAGGTCGTGGGCGTGGACGTCGTCGACGGTGAACGAGACGAGTCCCACGCGGTCGTCGCCCGGCGGGCCGTAGACCGTCACGTCGTCGTGTTCCGTGAGGCGGTCGTAGGCGTACTCCGACAGTTGCTCCTCGTGGCGCTGGATGCGCTCCATGCCCACGTCTTCGAGGTAGTCGACGGCCGCCGCGAGCGCGATGCCCTGTGCGATGACGGGCGTCCCGGCCTCGAACTTCCAGGGCAGTTCGGCCCACGTCGACTCCTCGAACGTGACGCGCTCTATCATCATCCCGCCGTAGAGGTACGGTTCCATCTCCTCGAGGAGATGCTTCTTGCCGTAGAGACAGCCGATGCCGGTCGGGCCGAGCATCTTGTGGCCGGAGAAGGCGTAGAAGTCGGCGTCTATCTCCTCCACGTCGACGGGGCGGTTCGGCACCGCCTGCGCGCCGTCGACGAAGAAGAGCGCGTCGTGGTCGTGGGCGAGGTCGGCCAGGTCGGAGACGGGGTTGACGGTGCCGAGGGTGTTCGAGACGTGGACGGCGTTGACGAGTTGGGTGTCGTCGGTTATCATCTCGGCCGCGGCGTCCATGTCGAGGTACCCGTCGTCGGTGACGGGGATGTACTTCACCTCCGCACCCGTCTTCTTCGCGACCTGCTGCCAGGTGACGAGCGAGGCGTGATGTTCCATCTCCGTGAGGACGACCTCGTCGCCGGGACCGAGTTCGTTCAGCCCCCACGCGAACGCGACGAGGTTCTCGCTCTCCGTGGTGTTCTTCGTGAACACCATCTCCTCGCGGCCGCCGCTCGCGCCGACGAACTCCGCGAGGCGGTCGTGGGCATCCTCGTAGGCGATGGAGGCCTCCTGGCTGAGATGGTGGAGCCCCCGATGGACGTTGGCGTTCGTCTTCCGGTAGTAATCCGCGATGACGTCGACGACCGGGTCGGGCGTCTGGCTCGTCGCCGCGTTGTCGAGGTAGACGACCTGGTTCCCCTCGAACTCTCGTTGAAGGATAGGGAAGTCCTCCCGAATTCGCTCGACGTCGAGCGCGTCGGACTGTTGAGTTTCCATTAGGCGAACCTAAGCGTTCGAGTCAAAACACTCCTTCGGTCCGGCAGAGCTCGCGAAACCGAAACCGGTTACGCTCGCCGGCGAACGGGCGGCGTGCCGGCGAACGCGACGCCACCGACCCGCCGAGCGGTTTCGCGGCCCGTCGAACCGGAGAACACGGTTAAGCCGTTCCGGGTCCATCCGTCCACATGGTCTCCAATCGACGAATCGTCGCTAGCCTGCTGTTCGCGGGCGTCGGGTTCGTCGGTGTCGCCCACACCGTCCTCGCCTTCGCGTTCGACACCGGCCTGGCCCCCATCGGTATCATCGTCGCCGGCTTCAGCTTCCTCGGACTGGTCGCGGTCAACGTCGTCGCGCTACTGGACTAGCTACATCCGGAGGAACTGGGCGTGCCGGGTCGCGTCGAGGTCGAGGACGTTCGCCTCGTCGACGAACCCCTCCTCGATTGCGAGCGCGACCGCCTCCGTGCCGACGATGTTGGCCACGGCCGCCCGCGAGAGGCTGTCGATCACTTCGGCCGCGTCGACCTGCTCGCCGCCGTAGAACTCCTCGGTGACGGTCAGCGACACCTCGCCGTTCTCGAACGTCTCCCCGAGCACGTCGTCGTCGCAGACCGCGACGAGCAACCCCTCGTCCGTCTCGCGCTCGCGGAGGATCATCGCTGGGCGCGTTCGGACTCCTGAACGAGTTCCTCTTCGACGCGCTCGCGCATCTCCTCGGCCTCCTCGGCGACCGTTTCGGCCTCCTCGTACTCGCCCAGTTCTTCGAGCGCGCGGGCCTTCTCGTCGAGGACCTCGGCGCTGCGCAGTCCGAGACGGATGGCGTTGTCGAAGGAGTCGAGCGCCTCCTCCGCGAGACCGCGTTCCAGCAGGAAGAAGCCGCGGTTGTACCACGCCTGCGGGAAGCGTTCGTCGATCTCGACCGCGCGCTCCGCGTGTTCGAGCGCCTTCTCGCTGTGGCCCGACTCCCAGAGCGCGTACGCGAGGTTCGTCTCGGCGTCGGCGGCGTGCTCGCCCGACGGCAGGCGCTGCTCGGTGGCGTCCGGGTCGCGCTCTATCTCGGTCTTCTGGTCGATGTGTAGCGCCTCGCGGTACGCGCCGATGGCCTCGTCCCACTCCTCCAGTCTGGCGTGGGCCGTCCCCTTGTTCACCCAGGCCTCCTGCTCTTCGCTGCTTCCGTCCTCGGCGTAGCGGGCCGCGCGCTCGAACGTCTCGGCGGCCTGCTCGAAGCGATTGATGCTGATGTAGTTCAACCCCACGTCGATGAGGCTCTCGACGTCGACCTCGTCGTCGGGGATGGCCTGTTCGTCCAGCAGGTCGGTGACGACGCGGGAGTCGACGGGGTCGACCTGGTCCGGATCCACGTCGAGTTCCGGCGGGTCGATGTCGAACTCCTCGTACGGGTCGTCGAACCCGCCACCCTCGGAGAACTGGTGGTCCTTCTCGTCGGTCATTACTGCTCGATTGGGGCGGCGTACTGTTAAGGTCTGCGCCATTCGGCCGTCAGCCCGCATCACCCGCAGTTTCGCGCTGGAAGCCGAAAACCGGCAAGAGCGTGGGGCGCGCGAGACCCCTGATAAAGGAGACGCCGGAAAACCAGCCGCAGAAACCCTGATAAACGCCGTCCGTGACCTGTCAGTGGGGACTACCAACCTTTATAAACCTTAAATACGTCATTTAAGTCGCGTATGACCGACCCCAAGGAAACCATCAACATTGAAAACGTGGTCGCCTCGACGGGCATTGGGCAGGAACTCGACCTCCAGAGCGTCGCCATGGACCTGGAAGGCGCGGACTACGACCCCGAGCAGTTCCCGGGCCTCGTCTACCGCACGCAGAACCCGAAATCGGCCGCGCTCATCTTCCGCTCCGGGAAGATAGTCTGTACCGGCGCGAAGAGCACCGCCGACGTCCACGAGAGTCTCGAAATCGTCTTCGACAAGCTCCGCGAACTCAACATCGAGGTGAACGAGAATCCCGAAATCGTCGTCCAGAACATCGTCACCAGCGCGGACCTCGGTCGGAACCTCAACCTCAACGCCATCGCCATCGGCCTCGGCCTCGAGAACATCGAGTACGAACCCGAGCAGTTCCCGGGCCTCGTCTACCGCCTCGACGAACCCGAAGTCGTCGCGCTGCTGTTCGGCTCCGGCAAACTCGTCATCACCGGCGGCAAGAAGCCCGAGGACGCCGAGCAGGCGGTCGACAAGATCGTCTCCCGGCTCGAAGAACTCGGTCTCCTGGAGTAAATCGGCACGCCCAAGCCGTCCCGCTCTCGAGTCTCACATATGCCACTGCTGGGCGAACTGACCCCCATCGTCGGGACCTATCTCCTGCTGGCGGGGTTTCTCACGCTGACGGGCCACATCGCCGCGCGCAACGTCCTCGGTGACGTGCCGTTCACGCGCGCGCTCGTCGTCGGCCCGGCGCTCGCGATACTTCCCTTCTTCCTCCAGCGGTACTTTCCGCCGCTCGTCGTCTTCATCGCCGTCGCGCTCGACGCCACCATCTTCCATCTCGTCTACCGGTTGAAGTGGCGCACCGCCGGGTTCGTGACGTTCATCCACGTCACCGTCACCGTCCTCGCCAGCATCGTCATCGGCGGAATCCTGTATCTCGCCTCGACCGCCCCGACCTGACCGACGGCACCTCGCTCGGTCGCGGGACCACATCTGCGTTCGGGAGGACCCGTCACCGAGCCTCGCTTACGCGGACGGCCGGTCGGCTCCCCGGGGCTGTAACGCTTCGCCATCGCTGTACCCCTCCGGGTGGTCCGCCAGTCGTTCGACCAATCGCTCGCGGAAGGACTCGACCGTCTCGTCGTACTCGGAATCGTCCGAGAGATCGACCTCCTCGCCTGGGTCCGCTCGGACGTCGAAGAGCAGTTCGTCGTCGGTGACTGGATTCCAGACGTACTTGTAGCGCTCGCCGACGAGATACTGCGTCGCGTTTTCGTCGTGGTAGATCGGCCCGTGCTCGCCGTGATAGCAGTCGCGCCAGTCGGGGTCGTCGCTGTCCCCGGTGACGAGCGTGAGGAGACTCCGGCCCTCGACCGTGTCGGGGATATCGACGCCGGCGGCGTCGAGGAACGTCGGCATGAGGTCCTCGAGACCGACGGGACGGTCGACGACTCGCCCGCGTTCGACCGCCATTTCGTCGGGGAACCGTACCACCAGCGGTACCCGGGCCGACCCCTCGTAGGCGTAGGTCTTCCGCCAGAGGAGGTGGTCGCCGAGCATATCGCCGTGGTCGCTGGCGAAGACGACCAGCGTGTCTGCGAGTTCGCCGATGCGCGAGAGCTTCCGCAGCAACCGGTTGACCTGGTGGTCGACGTGGGTGATGGAGCCGTAGTAACCCGTTCGAGCGCGGCGGATCGTCGTCGGCGAGAGGTCGGCACACCACGCCGACGTCTTCGGGTAGTCGGGGACGTACTCGCGATACGTGTCCTCGGACCACTCGCCCTCGTAGGGGGTGGGAAGGTCACGTTCGGCGTACATGTCCCAGTAGCGCTGTGGCGGGTCGAACGGCTGGTGGGGGCGGACGTAGGAGACGCAGTGGAAGAACGGACGGGTCGGGTCGCGCGTCTCGAAGAACTCCAGGGCGCGGTTCGTCGTCCAGTTGGTCGGGTGTTCGTGTTCGTCGAGGTGGGAGGGTCGCGGGTCCCAGGAGTTGCGTCCGATGCCGTGCGAGATTTCGCCGTACTCGCCGTCGCTCCGTCCCTCGATCCACTCGGAGTAGTCGTCGGGGTCGGTGAGTCCGGCGTGGAGTTCCATCTGCTCGAAGCCGAAGTGATTACGCTGCGGGAGCGAGTGGGTCTTCCCCGTCAGGCGCGTCTGGTAACCGGCGTCACGCAGCAGCCTCGGAAGCGGGTTCTCGAACTCCCAGTCGTCGGTCGTCCAGTTCGTACAGCCGTTGGTGGCCGGAGTCTGGCCGGTCCAGAGACAACGCCTGGCCGGAATCGAAGACGGTGCCGGCGTGTACGCCCGCGAGAACAGCGCGCCGTCGCCCACGAGCTGGTCGACGTTCGGCGTGTGGACGATCGAGTAGCCGTCGTCGTCCGTCGGACACGCGGGGTCTGCGCCGATGGCGTCCCCGCGGTGCTGGTCGGTCATCACGAACAGGACGTTCGGTCGGTCGGTCACGAACGGGCAGTGTTGTCAATGGGCAAAATAGCTTCGGGCGTGTCCGCACCGGACACGCACTGACGGATTCAGACGACGGAGCGGTTCGGCGGAGGCCAGAACGCCACCGGTCGCCTAAATCGGGTCGTCGGGGTCGTGCTCGTCGGCCATCCGGGACGCCTCCGCTGCGTAGCGCTCGCGCGTCTCCTCGTTCTCGACGTGCCCCGTCTGCTCCGGGGCCACGTCCAGCGCCGCCAGCGTCGGCCGGGCAGCACCCGTGAAGCTCGGCAGGGCGCGCTCCTTCCGGAAGTACCGCCCGCCGTCCGGCGTCGCGTAGATGAGGATGATGAGGTTCTGTTCGTCGTCGGAGTAGGTTCGTTCGACCAACCAGACCCGAATCGTCTCCCGGTCGGACACAGTTTCGGTCACGTCCGGACGTACGAGCCCCGGACGGATAACTTCGCTCCGCTCGCGGAAACGGACGCCGGTGGGACGCGAGCGGGAGCGTCTCCATCGGAAACAGTCGACGCTCGCGGCCACCGAACGTCGGCCTCAGTGGGACCCCTCGAAGTACAGGTCGTAGTGGTCGGCACAGCCGGGGTTGAACGCGGTCCCGCACGACGGACACGTCGACCCGCAGTCGAGGTACGTCGAAATCGCCAGCTCGGTCCCGCAGACGCCACAGAGCACCGCCTCGACGCTGCGCTCGTCTCGCGACCAGCGCTCCCGGTCGTGGTCGGCGACCGCGTCGTGACACCGGAAGCAGGGGAAATGCTCCCCGCAGCAACGAAACCGGACGGCGACCACGTCGCGCTCGGAGTCGTAGTGGGCACAGCGCGTCTCCGGCCCGACGTCGACGCCGCGAACCCGGTGGCCGTGAACGTCGCGCTCCATCGGGAGTCAGGGTCGCCGCGACTCGGCGGCCGCCCCGTCTCGCGACGTCACCGCTCGACCTCGGGGAGGTCGACCTCCTCCCCGTCCGCGTAGACGGTCGGCTCCCGGAGGATGCCGTCCAGGTGGACCGGCGCATCGGTGTCGCCGCCGATGCCGGCGTCGTCGCCGATGGCGATGTGGACCGTGCCGCCGGCCTTCTCGTCGAGCAGGACCGACCCGACCAGTTCCGTCACGGCGGTGTTCGTCCCGATGCCGAGTTCCGCGAGGTTGTAGGCGTCGTCGCCCACCTCCTCGGCCGCGGTCTCGACCTGGGAGCGAATGTCGTCGTCGCTTATCTCCGTGACCCGACCGTCCTCGACGACGAACTCCAGCGTCTCGCCCGGCGTGAGCAGTCCGTGGGGCATCATCGTCCCGTCGACGACGTAGCGGCCGTTCGCGTTCTCGGGACTGACGAACACCTCGCCCGCGGGGAGGTTGGTGAAATCGCCCGCCTCGTGACAGAGACCGGTGTCGGCCAGCCAGTCGCGGTCGCCGGGTTCGAAGGTGATGTCGGTGCCCTGGGGGGAGGTGACCCGGATTTCGTCGGCGTCCTCCACCTGTTCGAGCACGGCCACGCAGTGTTCGCCGATGGCGCGGTAGTCGGCGTCCAGCCCGGTGACCATGACCTCCTCGGTGATGCCCGGGAGGGTGGCCGCGCGGACGCCCGCCTCCGTGGCGGCGCCGCGAGCGCGGGTGTGGCTCAGGCTCTTGGTCGTCGGGGCCAGGACGACGTCGGCGCTCTTCATCGCGGCGGCGACCGGTTCCGGCGGTTCCTCGCCGTGCTGGTCGCCGACCGGATAGCGCGCGACGGTCGCGTCGTCGGTGACCTCGCGGGCCGCGTCGTACAGGGCCTCGCCGATGTGCCGGCGCTCGTCGTCGGTGACGACGACGCAGGACTCGTCGGCTGCAAGCCCCATACACTGGTCGACGGCGGTTCGGGCCGCGTCTTCGAGACTCATGTTCGGCGGGTCGTCCGGCGAGGGGTTATGTTTTCCCTTCCCAGCCCACTCCGGCGGCTACTCGCCGACCGGGCGGTCGGCGTCGTCGCCGGCCTCCCCGAACCGCTTCAACTGCTCGGCCTCGGTGAACGCGTACCGGCGGACCAGGAGCGTACTCGTCATGCTCGTCAGCCCGCCGGCCGCGAACAGCATCGCCATTATCACGAACTGGTACTCGGCGGCGTAGATGGGGTTGGCGCCCGCGAGGATCATCCCGGACATCATCCCCGGAATGTAGACGAGGCCGAGGCTCTTCAGCGAGTCCACCATCGGGATGAGCGACGCCCGGACGCTCGTCGTCACGTAGTCCGAGATGACTCGCCCGGGCGGAACGCCCAGCGCGAGCACCGCCTCTATCTCGCGGCGGTTCGACGCGACTTCGCCCCTGAACCGGTCGAGCGCGAGCGAGTTGGTCTTCATCGCGTTCGCGATTATCATCCCGCCGACGGGGACGAGGTTACGGACGGTGGGCTCTATCGCGCCCGCCGCGAGCATGGTGACGATGACGACCCCCGCTCCGAACAGGATGCTGACCAGCGACGCGCGCAGCACGCCCGGGACGCCCTCGCCACGGTCCTTCGATATCCAGGCCGCCACCGCCATCATGGCCAGGACGACCCCGCCGCTCCAGACGAACGGGACGGAGAACAGGACGCCGATGAACGCCCCCATCGCAACAACCTGGACGAAACCCCGGACGAAGGCGCGGCCGAGTTCGGATTCGAGGTCGAGGCTTCGGCGGTACGACACGGCGAGGACGACGAGCGCCAACAGCGACGCGACGGCGACCTGGAGGAGTCCTTCGAGCACGACCGGCTCTGCGACCCGGTCGAGCAGCGTCACGCGACAACCTCCTCCACCGGACCGACGGCGGTCACGCGACCCGCCTCGAAGACCGCGACGCGGATCGCGAGCCGCCTGGCCTGGTCGCGGTCGTGGGTGACCAGCACGTACGTCAGGCCGAGTTCGGCGTGTAGCTCGTCGAGCAGTCGCTCCACCGTCGCTTCCGACACCGCGTCGAGGCTCGAGGTGGGTTCGTCGAGCAGGAGGACCTCCGGTCGGTTGACGACCGTGCGGGCGATAGCCACCCGCTGTGCCTCGCCGCCGGAGAGCGTCGCGACGTCGCGCTCCCTGTACCCGCCGAGGCCGACGCGGACGAGCACGTCCTCGACCGTCTCGTCGTCGACGGCCTCGCCGCGCAGACGCGGGCCGACGGAGACGTTCTCGCCGACGGTCCCTGCGCGGAGGGCGGGCTGTTGCGGAACGTACCCGACTCGGTGACGGAGTTCCCGCGGCGGGACGTCGCGGTAGTCGACGCCGTCGAGGTAGACCGTTCCTGCGGTGGGTTCGTCGAGCCGGTTCAACAGGCGGAGAAAGGACGACTTCCCGGCACCCGATGGGCCGACGATTCCGAGGACGTCCCCCCCTTCGACCGTCAACGAGACGGAATCGACGAGGCGGTCGCCGTCGACCGTGCGGGAGAGTCGCTCCGTTCGTAGTTTGGCGACCATCCTCCCGAGAGTACGTCGCGGAGCAATTTGTGTCCGCGCCCGACCGCGGCCCACATACTTACTCGGTGGAGAGTTAATTTCCCTCAATCAACCCCGAAACCATTATGCGCGAGAGGGCCGGACACCTATCCGCATGCTACAGGTCGGCATCAACGGCTACGGGACCATCGGCAAGCGAGTCGCGGACGCCGTCCGCGCCCAACCGGACATGGAGGTCGCCGGGGTCGCCAAGACGCGGCCGAACTTCGAGGCGGAGCGGGCCGTCGAGAAGGGGTACCCGCTCTACGCCGCCGTCGAGGACCGCGTGGACCGGTTCGACGACGCCGGCATCGAACTCGCCGGGATGGTCGAGGAACTGGTCGAGGACAGCGACGTGGTGGTCGACGCCTGCCCCTCGGGAATCGGCGAGCAGAACTCGGAGATGTACGACGAGTACGACACGCCCGCGCTGTACCAGGGCGGGGAGTCGGCGGACTTCGTCGACGCCAGTTTCAACGCTCGCTCGAACTTCGAGGAGGCGGTCGGGGCCGACCACGTCCGCGTCGTCTCCTGCAACACCACCGGCCTCTCGCGACTCGTCAAACCGCTCCGCGAGGAGTACGGCGTCGAGAAGGTGCGCGCGACGCTGGTCCGGCGCGGCGGCGACCCCGCCCAGACCGGTCGCGGCCCCATCAACGACATCCTGCCGAACCCCGTTTCGCTGCCCTCCCACCACGGCCCGGACGTCCAGACCATCTTCCCGGACCTCGACATCGACACGCTCGGGCTGAAGGTGCCGGCGACGCTGATGCACATGCACAGCGTCAACGTCTCGCTCGACGCCGAACCCGACGCCGACGAGGTTCGGGACCTGCTCGAGGGCGAGTCCCGACTGTTCGTCATCCCCGAGCACTTCGACATCGACGGCGCGGGCAAACTCAAAGAGTACGCCCAGGACGCCGGCCGACCGCGCGGCGACATCTGGGAGAACTGCGTCTGGGGCGAGTCGGTCACGACCGAGGGCAACGACCTCTACCTCTTCCAGGCCATCCACCAGGAGAGCGACGTGGTGCCCGAGAACGTCGACGCCATCCGCGCCGTGACGAACGCCGCGGACGCCCGCGAGAGCATCGAGACGACGAACGACGCGATGGGTCTGGGCATCTAGTCCGCCAGCACCGTCACGAGGCGGACCCCCAATATCTCTGATAGGTGGTTTCGCCTCGCCGAAGCGCGGCGTCCCGCTCCCGTCCAAAACCTTTTGCCCTTCAGTTACCTATCTTCTACCATGCGCAGAGACGACCGCGACGACCCGTTCGACGATCTCTTTCGCGAGATAGAACGTATGATGAACGATATGATGGGTGGGAACGTCGACATGCACGTCGACACCGACACGCCGACCGGGTTCGGCGCGGACACGCACGTCGACATGCACGAGGACGACGACACCGTGCGGGTCATCGCGGACCTCCCCGGCGTCGAGAAGGAGGACATCGACCTGAAGTGCGACGGCGAGTACCTCACCATCAGCGCCGCGAGCGACCACCGCGAGTACGACGAGCGCATCACGCTCCCGGCGCTGGTGGACGAACGCTCGGCGAACGCCACCTACAACAACGGCGTCCTCGAGGTCACCTTCGACAAGAGCGACGAGTCGGCGGACATCAGCGTCGAGTAGCGCTCCCGGCTACCCGCCGAATCAGTTCGGCGAGCGCGTCGTAGAACCCTTCTTCGTACTTGGTCTCCGCGTCGACGGTCGGCCGCGCGTTCGTCTCGTTGACGACGACCCGGTCCTCGGTCTCCAGCAGGTCGACGCCCAGGAACGGTACGTCCAGCGCCTCGGCCGTCCGTTCGGCGACGTCGCGCAGTTCCGGCCGGAGGTCGACGCCCCGCGCCGTCGCTCCGCGGTGGACGTTGTGTTTCCACTGCCCGGCCGCCAGCGCGTCCTCCGGCAGACGGCGCTCGACCGCGCCGGCGTACTCGCCGTCGACCACCATCGCGCGGTAGTCGGTCGCGCCCGGGAGATACTCCTGGACGAGGAAGGACTTGTCGCCGGTCGCCCGGTAGTCGTGGACGAGGTCGAGGTAGTCGGTGATGCCGAGAAACGAGTCGAGGTCGTCGACGCGCGCGACACCGACGCCCCGCGTCGTGGAGTTCGGTTTCACGACGACCGGGCCGTCGAACCGCTCGAAGGCGGCGCACAGTTCGTCTTCGTCGACCGGGTTCGAGACGAGGACGGTCTCCGGCACCGCCACTCCCTCGCGGCCGAGCGCCGCGACGACGCCGGCCTTGTTCCGCGACGTGAGCACCGCCTCGCGGTCGTTCACCCACGGCACGTCGAGCAGGGCGTCGACCGCGCCGCCCTCCATCGCTCGCGACGGGTAGACGAACCCCACGTCGAACTCGTCGGGGTCCCACGGCGGGTCGGCGAGGTCGACGGTCCGGGCCTCCGTCGGGACGTGGACGGCCCGGATACCTCGGTCCGCGAGCGGGTCCCGCACGCGTTCGAACGTCTCCTCTCGGTAGGCGACCGCGAGGTTCAGCATCAAACGGGGTTTCGCACTGAGGGACAAAGAACGAACCGGTGGTCGGGACGGCAACGGCCGAGCGTCGACCGGAGCCGGTCGAATCCGTTCGAGCGCGCCTCGACGGACGGGCCACCGGCTGGCGGCGAACGGTGACGCGAAGAATCGGCGACGGTAGTTACGCGACCAGTTTCTCTTCGCCGCGCTCGACCTTGATGCGGCACGGCGGAGAGATCTTGTTGTACGCGCGGCGGAACGCTTCCTTGACCTCGTCGGCGTCCTCAACCTCGCACCACGCGGTGAACAGGCGCTCGCCCGCTCCGATGCGCGCGGCGGTGCCGACGACCTTCCCGAACGACTGGCGCATTCCGTCGGAGACGCGGTCCGCACCCGCGCCGGTCGCCTGCTTGTTCTCCCGGATGACGTGGTGGGGGAACTTCCGCAGGATCATCTTGTAGTTCTCCTGTCCGAGCTCCTTGAGCAGGTGTCGGTTCGCCGACAGGCGCGAGGCCTCCATCGAACCGTGGCGGAGCTGACACTCCTCCTCGAGGACCAGCGAAATCTGGACGGGGTAGTCGTCCTCCTCGCTGTCCGTGTTGCCCATCTTGTGCTGTGCGATCTTCGAGCCGGGGATGCCCGTGATGTACTCGCGTCGCGTGTACGCGGGCTTGCTAATCTCCCGGTACATCGAGGCGGGTTTGTCCGACATGGTTACTACTGGGTTCTGAGGCCCAGAGTACGAATAAACCCTTCGAAGCGAGGCCAAGCGACGAGTGGCGCGGACCGCCTCGACGCGGGCGACCGCCGTCGACGACCGTCCGGGCGCGAGGCGGGACGACGACCGGCGAGACGCGAAACGGAGGACGACCGTGCGGAGCGACGGACGATGGGAAGTCTCCGAAACCGCGGTGGTAGCTCCGGCAGGGCGCGTCGGACCGGACGGCGGTCACCGCACGAAGTCAGAGACGAACCGGTCGGGGAGGTAGTCCAGCGCGGGGTCGGGGAGTCGGGGGACCAGCCACTCCGTGACGTAGACGAGGCGCTTTCGGACGAGGGCGTAGACGCCGGAGACGACGACGGCGGCGACGACCATCGTCTGGACGGGGCCGTCGTGGAGCGCGGCCGCGGGGGCCGCCAGCACGAGTGCGAGCGCGAGGTCCTCCGGCGCGCCGTCGTACCGGACCCATCGACGGGGGGCGACCCACCGTCCGCGGAAGTGGTCGTACACCGCGCGGTCCGACTCGCCGAGCCACGGCTTCAGTTCGAGACCGCCGCCGAGGGCGTCCGAGGCGGAGTGGAGCGCTGCCGCGAGCAGGAAGACCGCGACGCCGACGCTCCACGCGCCGGGCGTCAGCGCGGCGACGCCGACCGCGACGAGTGCGGCCGCCGAGTAGTACACCGGGAAGTGAAGCGTCTTCCGGTGACCGGCGTAGAGGTCGAGGTCGGGGAACGCACCGCCGGCGAGCCCCGCCAGTACCGCCACCGGGGCGAACTCCGGAGCCACGAACAGGGCCACGCTCCCCAATAGCATGCCGGCGAGGGCGTGCGTCGTCACCATCATTGTAACACTCGCTACGCAGCGTTCGTTAAAATCGCTGTCGGGTATAGACAATTGGTAACATAGTCCATTCTGTGCCGACTGCCCTCGCGTTCGGTCGGCGTTCGTTTGCAACGAACCGAGGGAGTGACCGTGCCCGGTTCAGAAGGCTTTTGATTTGTCACAGGCAAGGTTTTGCACGATGCCGAAAGACCTGAACTGGGCCATCGGCGGCGAAGCCGGCGATGGAATCGATTCGACCGGCAAAATCTTCGCGCAGGCTCTCTCGCGCGCGGGTCGACACGTCTTCACCTCCAAGGACTTCGCGTCCCGCATCCGTGGAGGATACACTGCGTACAAGATTCGGTCCGCCACGGACCGAGTCGACAGCGTCGTCGACCGACTGGACATCCTCGTGGCGCTCACCGAGCGCACCATCGACGAGAACATGGACGAGCTCCACGAGGGGAGCGTCATCATCTACGACGGTGAACGCACCGAGATGCAGGACCTCGAGGTCCCCGAAGGCATGATCGGCCTCTCGGTGCCGCTGAAGCGCCTCGCCGAGGAGGCCGGCGGCGCTATCATGCAGAACACCGTCGCGCTGGGCGCAGCCTGCGAGGTGTCGAACTTCCCCATCGAGAATCTGGACAGCGCACTCGACAAGAAGTTCGGCGCGAAAGGCGAGTCCATCGTCGAGAACAACAAGGAGGCCGCCCGCAAGGGCCAGGAGTACGTCCAGGAGGAGTACGACCACGACTTCGACTACGACGTCGAAACGACCGACAACGACTACGTCCTGCTGAACGGCGACCAGGCCATCGGCATGGGCGCCCTCGCCGCTGGCTGTCGGTTCTACTCGGGATATCCCATCACGCCCGCGACCGACGTGATGGAGTATCTCACGGGACGCATCGAGAACTACGGCGGCACCGTGATGCAGGCCGAGGACGAACTGTCCGCCATCAACATGGCGCTCGGGGCGGCCCGCTCTGGCGCGCGCGCGATGACGGCCACGTCCGGGCCGGGCATCGACCTGATGACCGAGACGTTCGGTCTCGTCGCGCAGAGCGAGACGCCGCTGGTCATCTGCGACGTGATGCGCTCCGGCCCCTCGACGGGGATGCCGACCAAGCAGGAGCAGGGCGACCTGAACATGACGCTGTACGGCGGTCACGGCGAGATACCGCGGTTCGTCGTCGCGCCGACCACCATCAGCGAGTGTTTCCACAAGACGGTCGAAGCGTTCAACCTCGCCGAGAAGTACCAGACGCCCGTCTTCCTGGTCTCGGACCTCGCGATGGCGGTCACCGAGCAGACGTTCTCGCCCGAGGAGTTCGACATGGACGAGGTCGAGATAGAGCGCGGCAAAATCGTCGACGAGGACGAGGTCGAGGCGTGGACCGACGAACAGGGTCGGTTCCAGCCGCACTTCCCGACCGCCGACGGCGTCAGTCCCCGGGCGCTCCCCGGCACGACCGACGGCGCGCACATGTCGACGGGCCTCGAACACAACGCGCTCGGTCGCCGGACCGAGGACACCGAGGTTCGCGTCGAGCAGGTCGACAAGCGCAACCGGAAGGTCGAGACCGCTCGCGAGAACGAGGACTGGGACTACCGCGAGTTCGGCGACGAGGACGCCGATAACCTCGTCATCTCGTGGGGGTCGAACGAGGGCGCGATGCGCGAGGCCCTCGACTTCCTCGAGGAGGACGGCGTCGACGTGCGGTTCATCTCGGTCCCGTACATCTTCCCGCGGCCGGACCTGAGCGACGAGATAGAGGCGGCGGACGAGGCCATCGTCGTCGAGTGTAACGAGAGCGGACAGTTCGCCGACCTGCTCGAACACGACGCCCTTACGCGTCTCAAGCGCGTGAACAAGTACACCGGCGTCCGGTTCAAGGCCGACGAACTGGCGAACGAAATCAAGCAGACGCTCCAGCAGGAGGAGGTTACGACATGAGCTCCGAGGTACGATTCACCGACTTCAAGTCGGACAAGCAGCCGACCTGGTGTCCCGGATGCGGTGACTTCGGGACGATGAACGGTATGATGAAAGCGCTCGCCCAGACGGGCAACGACCCGGACAACACGTTCGTGGTCGCGGGCATCGGATGTTCCGGCAAGATCGGGACGTTCATGCACTCCTACGCGCTCCACGGCGTCCACGGTCGGGCGCTGCCGGTGGGCACGGGCGTCAAACTCGCCAACCCCGACCTCGAAGTGATGGTCGCGGGCGGCGACGGCGACGGGTACTCCATCGGTGCGGGCCACTTCGTCCACGCCGTCCGCCGGAACGTGGACATGAGCTACATCGTCATGGACAACCGCATCTACGGGCTGACCAAGGGGCAGGCCTCGCCGACCTCGCGCGAGGACTTCGAGACGAGCACGACCCCCGAAGGTCCCAAACAGCCGCCGGTCAACCCGCTCGCGCTCGCGCTGTCGGCCGGCGGCACGTTCATCGCCCAGTCGTTCTCGACGGACGCCCAGCGTCACGCCGAGATCGTCCAGAAGGCCATCGAGCACGACGGCTTCGGCTTCGTGAACGTGTTCTCGCCGTGCGTCACCTTCAACGACGTCGACACCTACGACTACTGGCGCGACGCCATCGTCGACCTCGAAGACGAGGACCACGACCCGAGCGACTACGAGGCGGCGAAGGACAAGATTCTCGCCGCCGACAAGGAGTACCAGGGCGTCATCTACCAGGACGAGGACAGCGTCCCCTACTCGGAACTCCACGGTATCGAGGGCAACATGGCCGACATCCCGGACGGCGCGCCCGAGGACGCGACGGACCTCGTCCGCGAGTTCTACTGACCCCTCGTCGTAGCCGGTTTTCGCTTCGCATTCTTCGCTCACCAGCCGCCGAGCGCCGGGAGCGTGCCGACCGCGCCGCCACGTCGAACTGCGCTCCGGTTCGACCCTGCGGGACGGCGACCATCTGACGGCCTTCCGATACGTTTCGGGCGACGTTCGTCGTCGAACCGCGATGCGGCGGTCGGCCGCTACGGGCCGGGTTTTTCGACCAACGCATCCCGACTAAATCCTACGCTCGGAGCGTTTGCGTCTGTTTTTTATGATATGGCCGGTAACACCGTGTAGAGATGACTGCGGAAACACGCGACATCGTCGCCGGGGGCGAGGGAACTGCCGAACCGTTCGAGGCGGCGACGGTCGGCAGCGCGGACGACGTCGCCGCACGGATGACGCCAGGGGAGACGCTCGACCGGGACCGCCCGGTCGAGGAAGACGTATCGACGTTCAGCCGCACCGACGACGCCGGGGCGACGCGCGATGACTGACCGCTTCGACGTCGTCGTCGCCGGTGCCGGCCCGGCCGGCGCCCAGTGCGCGCGAGACCTGGCCCAGCGGGGCTACGACGTCGTCGTCCTCGAAGCCGAGTCCGAGGACGAGTTCCCGCGCCAGAGCAACAAGTCGACGGCCGGGACCTTCCCGTCGATGATGGGGTCGTTCGGGATTCCCGACGACGTGGTGATGAACTACACCGACGACGTCGTCCTCGAATCGCCGAACGAACACTTCACCCGGAGTCAACCGGGTGCCGTTCTGGAGTTCGCCGACTTCAAGCGCTACCTGGTGCGGGACGGCCGCGAGGAGGGTGCGGAGTACTGGTTCGACGCTCGCGTCTCCAACCCCGTCACGGAGGACGGCGAGATAGTCGGCGTGCAGTACGGCGGTCAGCAGGAGGTGTACGCCGACGTCGTCGTCGACGCCACCGGACCGGCCGCACCGCTCGCGAAGAAGCTCGGCGTGACCGACCTCCAGCGCGAGAACCAGGCCATCGGCGTCGAGTACGAACTGGAGGGCATCGACATCGACGCCGACGGGTACGCCGACCTCACCGACGCGATGATGCTCCGACTCGACCACGAGCTCGCGCCGGGTGGGTACTCGTGGATATTCCACACCGGCGACGACACCGCGAAGGTCGGCCTCTGTTACATCCAGAACGAGGCACACCGCGACTACGCCAGGGACGGGATGGGAATCGACGACTACCTCCAGCACTGGCTTGACACCGACCCCCGGTTCGAGAACGCGGAGCGCATCGCGGGCAAGCAACACCGCGGGTCCGCCCACGTCCAGATGCCGAGCGGGTTCAGCACCGACAACTTCATGGCAATCGGTGACACCGTCCCGACCATCGACCCGCTCTGGGGCGAGGGCATCCACACCTGCATGAAGTCGGGGCGAGCGGCGGCGGTGACCGCCGACCGGTGCTTCATGTCCAGCGACCGCGACACGTCGGCCGAGTCGCTGTCCATCTACGACGACCTCTGGCACGAGCGCGTCGCGCCGCAGATGCGAAAGCGACTGCTGATGACCCAGTTGCTGTATCTCGCGCCGAACGAACGGTACGACACGCTGATGCGCGACCTCGACCGGCTTCCGGACGGCGCGCTGAGCGACGCCAACTCCGGGAGCGTACGGCCGCTTCTGAAGCTTCTGCATCTCCAGGACGTCCCGCTGCTGGCGCGGTTCGCCAGGGAACGCCTCGGGAAGTAACGTCGGGAACCGGGGCCCGCCGGCGGGCGAACGCGTCCACGGGCCGCTGGGACTCCGTCGGTCGCCGTGACCGCGCTACGCGAGGACGCTCGCCGCGAAGTAGAGACCGAACGCCAGCGAAATCACGCCCAGCAACTGGACCAGTCGTCGCCAGCGCTCCGACACCGGCGACGCGGTCCCGTACTCCCCTCGACCGTCGTGAGGGCGTCGGCCGGCGGTCTGTGCGCGAACGACGGCCTCGGGGTACGCGACGAGGACGAGACCGAGGCCGACGCCGAGGACGCCGGCGAGGAGGGTACGGAGGTCCATCAGTTGCGGAGGCGTTCGATGCGCTTCTCGACCGGCGGGTGAGACGCGAACAGGCGGGCGAGACCGCTCCCCTCGCCGAAGATGCACAGCGCGTTCACCTGCGCGTCCACCTCGCTCTCGCGGGCGCGCTGGCTGCCGCTGCTTATCTTCTCCAGCGCGCTCGCCAGCGGTTCGCCGCCGCCTATCTCGTCGGCGGCGTCGCTGTCGGCGACGTACTCGCGGTAGCGCGAGATGGCGAACACGAACACCATCACGAGCATCTGGGTCACCTGGCCGACGACCATGGCGAGGAAGAAGTCCGCGAGGTCGTTGTCGCCGGTCAGCAGCACGGCCCACTGGGCGACGATGGCGACGATGGAGGCGACGCCCTGTCCGAGCACCATCATCACCACGTCCCGATTGCGGACGTGGGCGAGTTCGTGTGCGAGGACGCCCTCCAGTTCGTCCGGGTCGAGCAACCGGAGCAGTTCCTCGCTCACGACGACGGTGCCGGCACCCTTGCGGCCGACGGCGAAGGCGTTCGGGACGCCCATCCGGGCGACCATCAGTCGCGGCTTGTCGATGCCCATGTCGTCGGCCAGCGACTCGACGCGGCGGTGAACGTCGGAGTACCGGTCCTCCGGCAACTCCTCGGCACCGACGCTGCGGAGCGCGGCCCACTTGCCGACCTTGTACTGGACGCCGACGAAGGCGACGCTACCGAGCAGTACGAGCGGGAGGGGCCAGCCGAACACGCCCATCACGACGACGGCGGCGACGGCGTAGAACGCGAACAGTACCGACCCCGTAATCGCCATGCGAGCTTTCAGACCGAAGTGGCGCATATCTGATTGTTTCGGCTCGCGACGGAAATAATCGGTGGTCACGCGTCGCTGCTGGAGAGTACTGTCGGCTGTCCGCCGTCGTGGACGTTCGCCGAGTCGTTTCCGAGAATCTACACGATACGGTACAGCCGACGCCGGACGCTACTCGTCGCCGCCGGTGCGAATCGCCCGTTCCGCGGCGGCCAGCGCCTCCTCGGCGTCGAACTCGGCGACGATGCGCTCCAGTTCGTCGTCCGACGCGCCCGCGAGGTCCCGGGCGTGCTCGGTCATCCGCGGTATCGCGCGCACGACGTTGTCGATGACGGGAATCGCCGCCGCCCGGGGCGACCGCGACATGGGGTTGAGGTCGACGACGATCTCGGTCTTCCCCATCTCGGCGAGCGCGGCGGCCCGGTCGCCGTCCTCCAGCGGGACGAGCACCACGTCGGCGTCGCCGATGCCGTCCGCGTCCACCTTCGCGCGCTCGTGGTCGAGGCCCGGAATCCGGGCGTCCGCCGCGAGGCCCTTCACCTCGTCCGCGCCGTGGTCGCGGAGGTGGTCGGCGATGGCGTCCATGCGCTCGTCGGTCCGGTTGAACAGGTTGACCTCGACGTCGGCACCCGTGGCCTCGGCGAGTTCGACCATCTCTCCCGGTACGAGCGCCGCGACGTTGCCGTTGACCGAGAGGACGGCGTGGTCGGCCAGCAGCAACTGGGCGGCCGCCGCCCGCTCGGCGTCGTCGGCGCTCGGCAGGGTGCGTTCGCCGAGCAGGTAGTCGAACGCCTCGCCCCGGCCCTCCGCGATGAGACCCTGTTTGCTCGTGATGCCCTTCTCGACGCCGTCCTCGATGCGGTGGCGCGTCCGCAGCGACGCGGCGCGAGGGTGGTCGTCCGGAATCTCGGTCATGCGCGTTGCTCGGTGGCGTGGCGTCTAAAATTGGGTCGGTTCGGGACGGCGGGCTAGTCGACGAGCGTCGCGCCGCAGTGGTCGACGTCGCTGACCGCGGCGTCGTAGCCCGCGTCCGTCAGCCCCGTGTCGAGCGCGAACACCGTCTCGCCGAGCATCGCCATCGACGCCTGGCCACCCTCCGCCTCCACGTCCTCGATGACCGCCCGCACTTCGTCGCTGAGGAGGCCGGCGCGCTCGGCGAACTCGCGGGAGAGGCGCGCGAACGACGCCAGCGTCGGTTCGTTGACGAGTTCGACGAGCGCGTCCACGCCGGCCTCGGAGAGGCGAGCGGTGTTGCCCGAGAGTACCTCGGCGGTCGACCGGTCGCCCAGCGAGAGGTACTCCACGCGCCGCCGGGCCGACACGCCGTCGAGACGGTTGTACTCCGGCGCGCCCGGTTCGAGCCGAACGGGCACGCCGCCCCGGGCCTGCGCAACCACGTCGCCGAGTCCCGTGCCGGCCTCTATCTCCGCCACGTGGGCGACGGTGACGAGTTCGTTCTCCGAGCGCCCGCAGTCGAACGCCTCGTTGGCCGCGAGCGCGGTTCCGAGCGCGACCGCTCCGGAGACGCCGAAGCCGGCACCGACCGGGAGGTCGGTCGTCGCCGCGACGCGCGCCGTCACGTCCAGTTCGTCCAGCACGCGCCGACCGGCCTCGACGGACTGCCCGCCGTCGAGTTCGACGCGCGCCTCCGACGCCGGTTCGACGGTCACCGTCACGCCCTCCGACAGCGTCAGTCCCGCTCCGCGAGAGCCGGCCCGCGCTGGGTCGTCTGCCTCGTGACTGCTGAAGAAGCCGGTGACGTGTCCTGGCACGAACGCCCGGCCTTCCTCGTCGCTCATACTCCCCGCTTTCCGGCGACAGTGTATAACGCTTACAGTTCGCGGTCGCTGGCGGGGAGACGAGTCGGGGTGCGAGCGACCTCGTCGTCCTGCGCGACCACGACGGACGGCGCGTCCGGACGACGCCGAGGCGAGGACGACCGCCGCGGAGGACCGCGTCGGCACGAACGGACGAACTTATCCGCCGGCGCGACGACGTTCCGACATGGACTGTCGGCGGTGTGGCACGGACGTCGAACGCCCGGGCGACTACTGCCTGGCCTGCGACACCGCCAACTGCGACGCCGTCGTCGCGGTGTTCGACGACGACCGGGCGACGCTGACGATGCTGGACGACGACGAGGTGGTCGGCGAGACGACCGTGACGACCGTCCCGGAGTCCGGCGAGGAGACCGGCACCGTCCAGTTGCGCAACTTCGCCGGCCGCGTGGCCGACGAGATACGGCGCAAGCGCCCCGAGACGGTGTACGCGGCCGGCGCTCGCGCGCCGCTCCGGGAGACGCGCGCGCAGTTGCACCACCAGTTCTACCGCGTCGGCGACGACGGCGCCGTGGAGGAGGTGTTGTCGCGCCGCGGCGACCGCGCGCTGGAGGTGGTCGAGACCAACCCGCTGGAGAAACTCGGGGGGTCACACTCGACGTTAATCGGCGACCGCGACGGGATGTCGGCGGTGCAGGCCGCCGCCCAGCATCCCCACGTCAAGAAGATCATCCCCGGTCCGATCAGCGCGGGCGGGTCGAGTTCGCCCTCCGGCCTCCGGGCGAAGGCCACCCGCGCCGACGAGAACGGCAACGTCCGCATGCTGCTGCGGGACGGCTCCAGCGTCCAGGAGAACCGCGTCGTCACCACCGCGATGGACCGCGAGCGCGGCGAGCGCGTCCGCGAGGACCTGAACGAGGCGCTCGCCGAAGCCGGGTTCCAGTGACCGCCGAACCGCCCGACGACGCCGACGTCCCCTGCACCTGAAGCCCCAACCTTCTTGGGCGGCGCTGTAATTAGATATAATTACACCCATGGTCACCCACTACGACGCCGCCCTGGCAGCGATTCCCGCCCTCTCCGGGGGTGGTTTCGTCGCCGGACAGTTCACACAGCTACCGCTGGCGATAGCGGGACTCGTGGCGTCGCTTCTGGTCATCGGCTACGAGCTCGTGAACGCGCCGACCGACGAGTGACGTGAACTCAAAGGGTTTATCTGTCCTCTGGAGCAATTCTTCGGTACTATGGCCCAGAACAGGAAGAGCCGAACCGGCAGCGCCGGACGGTTCGGGGCGCGATACGGTCGCGTCGCGCGCAAGCGCGTCGCCGAGATAGAGTCGGACATGCACGACGACCACACCTGTCCGGACTGCGGTAACGATACCGTCGACCGGCAGGGGACCGGCATCTGGCAGTGCGGCAAGTGCGGCTACAAGTACGCCGGCGGCACGTACCGCCCGGAGACGCCCGCCGGTCGGACCGTCAAACGCTCCATCCGCGCCGCCCTCGCCGAGGAAGAATGAGCTACAAGTGTTCCCGTTGCAAGCGCGACGTGGAACTGGACGAGTACGGGGGAGTTCGCTGTCCGTACTGCGGTCACCGCGTCCTGCTGAAAGAGCGCAGTCGCGACATCAAGGAAGTCAACGTCCGGTAGCGTGCACGACGCCGTCCTCGAGTTCGATTACGACGCCGACGCTCACGCGACCACTGTTCTCCGCAGCGTCGAGCGCGAAATCGGTGAGATAGACGGCGACCGTTCGCGGACCACCATCTCGCGAGACGACGCCACCGTCGTCGTCCGCGTCGAGGCCGACGACCTGGTCGCTCTCCGCGCCGCGCTGAACACCTGGCAGACGCTGGTCGGCGTCGCCGAGGAGTGCATCGAACTCGGCGACGCGGCGCGCCGCGCCGGCTACTGACCCGCCTCCGACAGGGCGACCCACCCGCAGACCAGCGCGCCAACCCCGTCGACCGCCGCTATCAGCGCCGCCGTCGCGGAGAACGACTCCGACCACGCGCCCCCGACCGCGCGGACGTGGTCGGGATTGGGGACGGCGAAGTGGAAGAAGAGACCGAACGCCAGCGACGCCGCCAGCGACAGCGCGACCACGGCCGCGCCCGCCGCGTCGTCACCCCGACGGGCGAACGCGAACCCGACCACCGGAGCGAGCACGACCACCAGCGCGACGAACGCCCACTGGCCGGGCGAGAGGGCGACCGGCACCGCGGCGTGGACCGCGCCGTGAGCGAGGTTGGCGAGGAGGTGAACGGCGACGACGCCCGCGAGCGTCACGCGCCGCGGCATGCGTACCCGTCGCCGTCGTCGGCCAGCGTTCCGTTCGCGCGCCGCGTCTCGACCACCATGTGCGGGCGTTGACACCGGTCGAACGTACCGCTTCTGCCGCAGTGCTCCGGCCGGTTCTTAAGGGACGGAGCGTCGAGCGCGAAGCGCCCGGCCGCGGCCATCGACACGGGGAGAGCGAATCTCCGCGGCCCCGTCGGAGCGTCGCCGCGAGACGTCCGCCGCCGGTCGATTCTCCCGTCGCCGGTCGCCCACTGGACCACCGGCCACGACTAAAAGCGGGGCTTTTTCTGTCCGGGCCACGAGATTGGAGGTATGCAGGGTAATCTTCCGCCGGAAGCCCAGGAGAAGCTCGAAGAACTGCAGGATCTGCAGGACACCGCACAGCAGGTCGCCGTCCAGAAGAACCAGGCCGAGACCCAGCTGAACGAGGCCCAGACCGCGCTGGACGAACTCGACGACATCGACGAGGACACGACGATGTACCGCGAGGTCGGCGAACTGTTCGTCAAGACCGACTACGACGAGGCCCAGGAGAACCTCGACGAGAAGGTCGACAGCCTGGAGATTCGCGTCGAGACGCTGGAGAAGCAGGAAGAGCGCGTCCAGGAGCAGTTCGAGTCGCTCCAGAGCGAGCTCCAGAACATGCTCGGCGGCGCTGGCGGTCCGGGCGGCGCTGGCGGCCCGGGCGGTCCGGGCGGCGCTGGCGGCGCGTAAGCGATGGTCGACGACGAGACAGTCGTCCAGACAGCAGCCGAAGCAGCCGAAGGCGTCATATTTTCGCGCTACAGGCAGTCGGACGTCACCGACTTCGACGTGACGGTCACCTTCGAGGACGGCGTCCTCGACGTGGACGTGTACGTCAACGCGCCGGAGGCCGACGCGGACGAGGCGACGGTCGCCGACGACGCTGCGCTGGCGGCCCGCGCCGCGGTGGACGACCTCTTCGCGGACGAAGAGGCGTAATCTCCACCGCGCGTCGGGCGGTCGGCGCGGACCGTCGCGCGAGTCCACGTTCTCACGCACGTCACCGTTCGCCAGCCGCGGGTTCGTCGAGGAGACGGCGGACCCGGAGTCCGACCTACGTCTCCGCGCCGGCGCGGCCGAACAGGTCCTCCGGGTCGTACTCGTCGGCGACCGCCCGCAGGCGCTCGGCGTTCTCGCCGTAGGCGACCTGCTCCGAGTCCTCGCCGAACCCGGGGAAGTTGACGTACAGGCCGCTGGCGGCGGAGCGGTCGCGCATCGCGGCGACGCTGTCGCGCACCCACTCCACGGCGGCCGCCGTCTTCCGCGGGTCGTCCCAGTTCGCCTCGAAGTTGAGGAGGTACGGCGCGTCGCGGTCGGTGTACGCCGTCTCGGTCTCGCCGACGTCCGCTATCGCGCCGCCGAGGTGCCAGAGGTCGACCGTCGACAGCAGGGCGGGACAGGCTTCGGCCGTCTCGACGATACCGGCGATGGCGTCGTCGTCCAGGTCGCGCAGGTACAGCGACTTCCAGTAGTAGAACCGGCCGTGCGGATAGTCCTCGTCGAGCATCGACTGGAGTTCGAGGTACGGCATCGTCCCGCTGAAGTCCGCGATGGGGTCCGCGAACTCCCGGAGCGGTCGGAGCACCTCCGTTCCCTCCTCGGGGTCGTCCGCGTAACAGCCGAAGAAGACGACCGCCGGGTCGCCCCACGACGACTCGGGCAACTCCTCCATCTCGGGCACCCAGGCGTAGAACGGGAGGACGCTCACCGCTCGCGGCGTGTCGGCGGCGAACTCCCGGAAGAACGCCAGGGCCTCCTCGGCCCGCTCGCCGCGGTGCCAGACGAAGCAGGTGGCCACCTCGGGACCGACCGGGTGGCAGTCGAACTCGAAGCTCGTGACGACGCCGAGTTCGGCGCCGCCGCCGCGGAGCGCCCAGAACAGGTCCTCGTTCTCGTCGGCGCTCGCCCGGACGAACGCGCCATCGGCGGTCACCACGTCCGCCGAGACGAGGTTGTCACAGCTCAGGCCGTGCTTCCGGCGGAGATGACCCATCCCGCCGCCGAGGGTCAGCCCCGCGACGCCCGTGTCGGAGACGACGCCGCCGGGCACCGCGAGGCCGAACGCCTGCGTCTCGCGGTCGACGTCCCCCCACGTCGCCCCCGCACCGACCTGGACGCGCCGGTCGTCGGGGTCCACGCGCACCCAGTCCATCGGCGACAGGTCGACGACGAGGCCGCCGTCGACCGTCGCGGCGCCGGCGACACCGTGTCCGCCGCCCCGGACCGCAATCGGCAGGTCGTGCTCGCGCGCGAACGCGACCGCCCGCCGCACGTCCGCGACGCCCGCACAGCGCGCGACCATCGCCGGCCAGCGGTTGACCATCCCGTTCCACACGCGACGCGCCTGGTCGTAGGCGTCGTCGTCGGGCGTGACGAGGTCGCCCGCGAGGTCGGTCGCCAGTCCCGCCACTACCGGTTCGGAGAGTGCTGATTCCATTTCCCCCACCGAGGCGGGTTACGCCGGGCGCGACGATAATCGTTCTCCCGGACCTATCCGGAGTGGGCGAGGAGGAAGACGAGGACGCTGATGGCGGTGACGGCGAGGATGACCGCGCCGGCGAGCGCGCCGCCCATGGCCATGACGGCGTTGGCGTGGCTGGCCAGCGTCTCGGTGCGGTCGTTGCCGAACACCGTCACCTCGGCGCGCTCGCTCTCCATGCCGGCTTCGACCGGTTCGAGGTCGGCTTCGGCCTCGTCGACGAGGCGCTCGACGAGCGCGACGAGGTCGTCCTGGTCGATGGCCTCGCCGACCTGGTTCGACGCCTCCACCTGGTTGACGACGTGGGTGTCGGTCGTCATCACCTCGACCGCGTCCACGTCGACGCTCGCCCGGAGCGCGTCCACGATGCGCTCGCGGAGGCCGGGTTCCATGTTGTTCCCGTCCACGAGCACGTAGACGGTCCGCTGGTCGGCCACGTCCAGCACGGCCACGCGAACGCCGAGCGGTCCGATGCCGTCGAGCGGTTCCCACTCGGTCGCGTCCCACGCGACGCCGAGTTCCAGCGTGCCCGACGCGGCGTCGTCGAGTCGCGTGGCGGCCTCACCTGCGGCCTGTAGCATGTCGAACGAGCGCTCGCTACCGGGATAGACGTGGCCGAGGTCCTCGCCCTCGAGGCCGTCGTTGCAGTTGTGCGCGTCGACGAGCATCACGTCGTCGAGGCCGTTCGAGCGCGCCTCCGCGGCCGCCGAGAGGCCGACTGCGTACTCCACGTCGTCGGCGCACTTCGGCGAGTAGGTGGCGACGAGCAGGGCGTCGTCGCCGAACGCCTGGCCGAGCATCTTCGCGTCGCCGGACTGGGTGCGGACGCTCGCCGTCGCCGTGTCGGTGTACTCGATTCGGTCGTGGGCCGCGGCGGCGGTGTCGAGGATGGTGTCCACCTCGCGCTCGGTGACGAGGTTGAAGTCGTGGCCCGCGGTGGCGTGCGGGACGAAGGCGAGTCCCTCGGCCTCGGTCGCCACGCGGTGGGGCAAGTTGCCGCCGCCGATCTCGCCCATCGGCCCGGGGTGAATCATCGGCAGGACGAACCGTGCCTTCTCGGTCCCGTCCGGGCGGCGAAAGGAGAGGTCCGTCACCGGGACGACGGCCTGCTCGCCGATCTGTTCGAAGAAGTCCTCCAGTTCCCGGGTTCCCTCGGCGACGTGGCCGATGAACCCGCGGAGGAAGTCGAGGACGCTGACGCCGAGGCTCCGCCGCCACGGCCGGTCGAGGACGACGAGGAAGGCGTACACACCGAGCGCGTAGAGGCCGCTGACGACCGCGAGCACGAGGAAGTCCCGCGGGCGGACGACCGACGAGATTTCCGGGGGTGCGTGGTCGGGCCGGGAGAGCACGTCCTGGACGAGCGGACGCGAGAGCGCGTTCTGGACGAGCGGACCGCCGATTTCGAGCAGGCGAATCGTCTCGCTGTAGACGAAGAAGAGCACGGCGGCCGTCCCGGTCTGGATGCCCGCCGGTATCGTCGAGACGAGGAACGACGTCCGGGAGACGGCCATGACGACCAGCAGGCGCAGTGCGAACACGGACGAGAGGCCGACGATGAGCGCGTCGAAGACGAACTGCTGGCCGAGAGGGGTGAGCGCGGAAATCATCCCCGCGACGCTGAGCACGGCGACCACGACCACCTCGCAGGTGAGCGCGAGCAGCGACGCCCGGTTGTAGGTCAACTGCCCACCGAGGCGGCGGTCGACGGGCGTCGTGAGGACGCTCGCCACGACGGTCGGCACGCCGATGAAGAAGACCCCCTCCCACGCGTCCTGGAGGACGTAGTTCGAGTCGAACGCCCCGACGCCGGTGACGGCGGCGATGAGCAGCGCGAACGTGACGCTGGCGTACCACCGCGGCGCACTGAAGATGTACCGCGAGAGGCTCGCCAGGTCACTCTGGGTCGCTGTCATTGTCGAAAGGGGACGCCCAGAGGAGTTAAAATATGCTACTCGCGGACGGAGACCGTTCCGTCTCGTCGGACCGTCTGGCGATTTCGCGCGCGACCGCCGAACCGGTCGTCGCTCGCTACGTCGCGGTCGTTCGCGGGGTCCCGGCGGCGCCGAAACGTGACCGAAATCCGAACGTTTTTCGAGGCGAGACGAGTCGCTGGACCACGATGACGGACGAGCGGACGACGGGAGCGGAGACGGAACGGGAGTGGACCGCCGCGCAGGTCCGCGAGCGCGCCGAGTCGTACTTCGGCGACGTCGCGCCGGCCCACGACTGGCACCACGTCCGGCGCGTCGCGCGCCTGGCGGAGACGCTGGCCGGGAAGACCGACCGCGAGGTCGACGAGCGCGTCCTCCTCGCGGCGGCGTGGCTCCACGACGTGGGTCGCGCGAGGGAGGACCGCGGCGAGATTGCGGACCACGCCGAGTGGGGTGCGCGGGAAGCCGAGCGCGTCCTCGCGGACCTCGGGGCCGACCCCGACGCCGTCTCGGCGGCGAAACACTGCGTCCGGGCGCACCGCTACTCGAACGACGTGGAACCGGAGACGCCGGAGGCCGAACTGCTCTGTGACGCCGACAACCTCGACGCGCTCGGCGCGGTCGGAATCGCGCGCTGTTTCTGCTACGGCGGCGAACGCGGCGAACCGCTACACGACCCCGACCTTCCCGTGGAGACGGACGACACCGAGGCGGGCGCGACCCAGCTAAACCACGTGCAGAAGAAGGTGCTGTCGCTGCACGAGCGGATGTACACGGACGCGGGCCGCGAGATGGCCGAGGACCGCCGGGCGTACGTCGCGGAGTTCGTCGAACGGTTCGAGCGCGAGGTCGCGGGCGACGCCTGAGGCCGCGGGGTCAGATGTTCGGGTCGGCGTGCTCGCGCACCCAGGCTTCGAGTTCGTCGCCGGTCACGTCCATGCCCTGGCGCTGGAAGAACGCGGCGACGTTGGCGCAGTCGCGCGTGAGGAAGTCGCCGCTGTTGGGGTGGTGGAGCGTCACCGCCTGTCCGAGGTCGATGATGCAGAGTTCGCCGTCGTGGACGATGATGTTGTACTCGCTCAGGTCGCCGTGGACGAGGCCGGCGTCGTAGAGGCGACGCATGTACTCGCGGACGACCCCGTAGGCCGTCTCGGGGTTCTCCAGGTGGGCGTCGTCCAGGGTCGGCGCGCGCTCGCCGTCGTCGCCGAGAAACTCCATGACGAGCACGTTGCGCTGGACGGCGATGGGTTCGGGGACGCGGACGCCCGCCCTCGCCGCGCGCTTGAGGTTGGCGAACTCCTTGCGGACCCACGCGAGCACGACGCGCTTCTTGTTGCCCGACAGCTCTTCGAACCGTGGGTCGCCGACGAGGTACTCGCGCATGTCCTGGAAGTCGCTGGCGTTGATGCGGTATATCTTCACCGCGACCTCCTCGCGTTCGTCGTCGGCGAGCGCGTTGTAGACGGTCGCTTCCTTGCCGGAGGAGATGGGGCCGCCGAACGCCCGGACGTAGCCGTCCTGGACGAGCTTGTAGAGGGCGGCGAGCGTGGCGTCGTCGAAGACCGACTGCTCGACTTTGAACTGCTCGGTGTCCTTGATGCGCTCGCGGAACTCGGAGAACTCGCGGTCGCGCTGCCGGGCGATGCGGTCGGCCTCCGTGTCGGTGACGTCTATCTCCTCCCACTCGTCGCCGGGGGCGTCCGCGTTCTCCTGGTCGAGCAGGCCGTACTCCTCACTCATCTAGCACGGGCTATGCGAGGGAGCCGTAAAAGGATGGTCCGTCGCCGCGAATGGCGTCGTCTCGTTCGGCGACGCGCGGTCAGCGTGATTCGCGGTGGAGGATCTCCTCGACGCCGCGGCGCGGCAGTCGCTCCGGTTCCTCGCCGCCGCTCGGTCCGACGGAGAGCAGGACGACCGGAATCTCGTCGTCGGGAAGGCCGAGGAACTCCGCGATGCCCTCCTGGTCGAAGCCGATCATGGGCGTCGCCTTCAGTCCCCGGGCGTGGGCGGACAGCAGGAGGTTCTGGGCGGCGAGGCTGGCGTTGCGGATGGCGTAGTCGCGGCCCATCCGCTCGTCCTCGTACATCTCGACCGACTGCGCCTTCGTCTGCTCGGCGGCCGCCTCGTCCATCCGGCCGGCTTCCTCCCACTCGTCGAAGACGCGGTCGGCGGTCTTCGCCTCGGTGTGACCGACGACGAGGATGGCGGTGCCAGCCTCCCGGACGTGCTCCTGGCCGTACGCGAGGTCGACGACCTCGTCGAGGCGGTCGTCGTCCTGCACGACGACGAACTCCCACGGCTGGAGGTTGTACGACGACGGCGCGAGCGCGGCGTCGCGAATCAGCGATTCCAGCGTCTCGTCGTCCAGTTCGGCGTCGGGGTCGAAGTCGTGTCCCGAACGACGCGTCCGCAGCGCCTCGATGGCGTCGGGGAACTCGGCGTCGTGCGCCACGTCGGACTCGCCGGTGGGTATCTGCTGAGACATCGTGTCCGAACGAAGGTGTCGGAGGGATAACGGGGACTCGGAAACGGCCGAACTCTCCGATTGGGGTCTGCTAACCGCCCGCTAATATCGGATAGTCGAGAGAAGCGTCGTGAAGGTTCGGGGCGAGGAGACCCGCTCCCGGACGAACGGTGACGGAGCGACGAAACGGCGTTACTGGATGTGGCCCTCTTCGCGAAGCTGGTCGGCTTCCTGCTTGTCGTAGCGCCACTTGATGTCGGCCTTCTCGTCCTGCCAGTCCCACGGCTCCACGAGCACCACGTCGTCCTCGCGAATCCAGATGCGCTTCTGCATCTTGCCGGGAATCCGGGCGGTACGTTCCTGACCGTCGGCACAGCGCACTTTGACGCGGTTCGCGCCGAGCATGTTCGTTACAGTTGCAAACACCTCGTCGTCCTCCGGCATGCGAAGGTTCTTGCGTCCGCTGTTGTCGCTCATGGTTCACGATTGTGCAGGCACACCTTTAAATCCGCTGTCCCGCCCGCGCATCGAGGGTGCTCCGCTCGCTACCCGACTTCGAGTTCGCAGAAGGAGAGGTTCCAGCCGTCGGGGTCCGAGAGCCGGTGGCCGTTCACGACCCAGTCGTCGACGTCGCGGTCGGTCAGCGGACGCGCGCTGAACCAGTAGGTCGCGGCGAGCCGCGAGAGCGGGAACCGGTCGGTCGCGACGAAGCCGTGCGAGGCGAGCACGGACCGCGGGAGCGTCGTGCCGGCGGCGGCGACGAGGTCCACGTCCGCGCGGTCCGCGAGGACGCGCCCGAGCAGGGCCGACAGGCGCTCGTCCCGGCGGTCGTCGCCGACCGGCGGTAGCGCGTCGGAGACGTGGACGACGTCGGCCGGGACGTCGCGCTGTTCGCCGACGACGAGGGCGGCGACGGGCGCGCCGTTTCGCCGCAGGACGTACGTCGAGTAGTCGTACCGCGGATTCCGGAACCGCCAGCTGAAGAACGGTTCGTCCCGGACGGCGGTCACGTCGGGAGCCGTCCGACGCGACGCGACCGACGCGAGCAGCGCCGGCGGCGCGCCGGAGTGGCGCTCCACGCGACCCTCGGTCGTCGCGCCGGCGAAGTGGTCGCGGGCCGCGAGGTAGCGCCGGACGCCCGGCCGGAGCGCGCCGGCGGCCCGCCCCGCGACGCGTCCCAGCGGTGTCGACCCGTCTGCGTCGACCAGCGCGGTCGGGTCCTGGATCCGGTAGTACTCGGTGAACGGTGCGACGACGCCCTCGTCGAGCGAGAGTTCGTCGGCGAGCTTCTCCAGCCCGCGTTTCACCGCCTCGTTCGGGAACCCGACGACGACCGAGGGGTCCCGGGAGCGGTAGTGGTCGTAGACGTCGGCCGCCAGCCGGGTGAACAGCCCCTGCCGGCGGTGGTCGGGGTGGACCATCGGGTCGACCTGCACGAGCGCCAGTTCCCGCTGGCCGGCGACCGAGAGCGGGACCGGCAGGCTCGGTCGCGCGCCGACGATACGTCCCTCGCGTTCGGCGACCCAGATCGGGACCGACGGGAGGTAGGGGTTGTCGGCGAACTTCCAGTCGAACCACGCCTCCCCGCCCCGGGCGTCTCCGAACACCGTCTCGTACAGCGAGAGCACGCCCTCGCGGTCGTCGGGGTCGTACTGGCGAATCGTGTACGCGTCGTCCGCCGTCCGGGAGCGCTCCCGGGTCGTTCGGTCAGCCATCGTCGCGAGTTCGCCGACGCACCGATTAAAGCGGCGCGACCGTTCGGTGAGTCACGGACGGCGCAACCCGGTTAACGTCGGTCAACGACCGCCAACCCCGGCGTTGGGGTCCTCCTGCGACGCGATACGCTCGCCGTGGACCCGCGACGGCGAGCGCTCAGGTCCACGTTACGCTTCGAAGGGCGGTCCTGACCCTTCGAGTCGGGCGATAGCGGTCGACTGCCGACCGGGAGCCCCCGTTACGGGCGTTCTACGACCGTGAACTGTTACCGCGCTTTTTTCGCGCGCACGTCGGCGTGGCGGGTATGGAATCCACCGCGTTCTCGGCGAGGGCCCGGTCGGGCAACGTCGGGCGGTTGTACGACGAGACGGCCGGAACCCATCCCGGGCGGCTCGCGCTGGAGATGGACGGCGTCGCGTACTCGCACGCGGAACTGCGCGACCGCTCGGCGGGGTTCGCCGGCGGGCTTCGCGACCTCGGCCTGCGACCGGGCGACCGCGTCGGGATACTGCTGCCGAACAGTCCGGAGTTCGTCGTCGCCGCGCTCGGCGCGGTCAAGGCCGGGACGCCGTTCACGCCGCTGAACCCGCAGTTCAGTCCGCGGGAGGTCGCCTACCGCGTCGGGGACGCCGACGCCGCCGCGCTGGTCGTCCACGAGTCGCTGCTCGGGACGGCCGAGACCGCCATCGACGCCGTCGAGACCGACCCCGCGGTCGTCGTCCGCGGGAGCGCCGACGGGGCGACGCCGTTCGACGACGCGGTGCGCTTCGCGGACGTGGACGGCGACCCCACGGTCGTCGACCGGACAGACGACGACGTCGCCATGCAGCCGTACACCAGCGGCACGACCGGCGAACCGAAGGGCGTCCTGCTCACCCACCGGAACCTGCGAGCGCAGTCGTTCGTCGGGTTCGAGCGCACGGCGCTCGACGCCGAGGAGGAGCGGTTCCTCTCCGTGCTCCCGCTGTCGCACATCGCGGGCTTCGTCAACCGGACGTGGCAGCCGCTGGTCCGCGGGGCCTCGGTGTACCTCCAGGACCCGGAGGAGTGGGACCCCGGAGCCGCCATGGCGACCATCGAGTCCGAGTCCGTCACGAAGTTCGGCGCCGTCGCCGCGATGTACGTCGACATCATCAACCACGACGAGTTCGGCGAGTACGACCTGTCGAGCCTGCAGGAGGTGATGGAGGGCGGTACGGACATGCCGGGCGCGGTCCAGGAGCGCTTCGAGGCGGAGGCCGGGGTCGACCTGTTCGAGGCGTACGGCCTCACCGAGACCGGCGGCGGCACCCACGCCGGCATCAACGCGACGTTCGGCCCGCGCCCGGGGACCATCGGCCAGCCGTTCCGGGCGACCGATTGCAAGGTCGTCGACGAGGACGGCGAGGAGGTGCCGCCGGGCGAGTCCGGCGAACTGCTCGTCCGCGGTCCGCACGTCATGGCGGGCTACCACGAGCGCCCCGAGGAGACCGCGGCCGCGTTCACCGACGACGGCTACTTCCGGACCGGCGACGTGGTCCGCCGGGACGAGGACAACTACTACGAGGTGCTCGGCCGCAAGTCCGACGTCATCCTCACCGCCGGGTACAACGTCTATCCGCGGGAGGTCGAGGAGGTGCTGCACGACCATCCGGCCGTCGAGGACGCCAGCGTCGTCGGCGTCCCGGACGAGCGACGGGGCGAGACGGTGAAAGCGTTCGTCGTCACGGCCGACGGCGCGGACCCCGACGCGGCCGAGATACGGGACCACTGTCTGGAGAACGCGGCCCCCTACAAGCACCCCCGCGAAGTCGAGTTCGTTCGGCGGCTCCCCCGGACGACGAGCGGGAAGGTCAGGCGGTTCGAACTGGTGAGCCAGGACGACTAGCAGCGGTCGACTCCGGCGACCCGACCCCCGCGCCGGATTTATATTTCGGAGGACCGTACTCCGATACGTGAGCGAGCGAACGAGTGCGCTGGACGCGCTGGTGTTCGGCGTCGACGTACAGAGCGGGGACGTGCGGGGTGACGCTCCTTCCTACGCGCTCGTCGTCTACGACGGGGAACGACTCGACCGCGACGTGGTCTCCTACCGGAAGCTCCGGCGGCTCATCGGGGACGAGCAGCCGGCGCTCGTGGCCACGGACAACATGTACGAGCTGGCGTCGGACAAGGACGCCCTCGTCCACTTCCTCCGCGAGCTACCGGACGGCACGCGGCTCGTGCAGGTGACCGGCGACGAGCGTCCGGAACCGCTCTCGCGGGTCGCCTCGCGGCACGGCGTCCCCTACGGCAAGGACCCGATGGAGGAGGCCGAGGCGGCGGCGCGGCTGGCCGCGATGAACGTCGGCCAGGAGGTGTCGGCGTTCACCGACACGACCGAGGTGAAGGTCGCCCGCGGACGCTCGACTGGCAAGGGCGGCTGGAGCGAGGACCGCTACACGCGCCGCATACACGGCTCCGTCAAGGAGACGACGCGGGACGTCGAGTCCGAACTCGACGGCGCCGGCCTCGACTACGAGCGCGACGTGACCGAGAAGTACGGCGGCTTCGCCAACGCGGTGTTCGAAGTCGAGGCGCGCCCGGAGGACATCCCCGTCTCCGCCCGGCGTAACGGCGACGTCCGGGTCGAGATAGAGCGCCTGCGACGCGACGGCATCGAGTTCGAACCGCTCGTCAAGCGCCGCGACCACGTCGTCGTCGGCATCGACCCCGGGACGACGACGGCGGTGGCGCTCGCGGACCTCGACGGTGCGCTGCTCGACGTGTTGAGCACGCGGACGGCCGACACCGCCGAGGTCATCGAGTGGATAATCGAGCGGGGGCGACCCGTCGTCGTCGCGGCGGACGTGACGCCGATGCCGGAGACGGTCGAGAAGATACGGCGGAGCTTCGACGCCGCCGGATGGACGCCCGGGAAGGACCTCCCGGTCGACGAGAAGCAGCACCGGACGCGCGAGCAGAGCTACGACAACGACCACGAGCGCGACGCGATGGCGGCCGCGCTGTTCGCCTTCGACGACCGCGAGGACCAGTTCGACCGCATCACCGAGAAGGTGCCCGCGGGCGTCTCCCGCGGCGAGGTCATCGCGCGCGTGGTCGCCGGCGAGGAGAGCGTCGAGACGGTCCTGACCGACCTGACCGAGGACGACGGCGACGAGGAGGAGGAGACGACCGAGCACACGGTCCGCGAACTCTCCGAGGAGGAGAAACGCATCAAGCAACTGGAGTCGCAGGTCGAACGACTCAAGTCGCACGTCTCGGACCTCGAGGCGACGGTCTCCGAGAAGGACGACCGCATCGCCGAACTGGAGGACGAACTCACGGAGGCGCGCCGCGAAGAACGCCGGGACGCCCGCGAACGCCGTCAGGTGTCGCGACTCGAACGCGAGACCGACCGCCTGGAGCGCGAACTCGACGAGCGCGACGAGCGCATCGAGGAACTGGAGGACAAGTTCGCCCGGCTCAAACAGCTCTGGAAGCTCGACCACTCGAACTTCAGCGACGTCGCCGCCGAGAAGAAGGACCTCGTTCCCGTCAAGCCGGTCCGGAAGTTCACGAAGGACGCCATCCGGGAGGCCCACGAGAACTACGGGCTGGCGGAGGACGACGTGGTCTACCTGCGGGACGCCAGCGGCGCGGGGCGCTCGACCGCCGAACGACTCGCGGAGGTGAACCCCCGCGTCGTGCTGAAGGAGGGCGGCATCTCCGACGTGGCCGACGACGTCCTCTTCGACCACGGGATTCCGGTCGGGCCGGCCGACGACGTGACGATGCAGGAGGTCGACGAACTCGCCGTCGCCCGCGAGAGCGAGGTGGAAGCGGTCGTCGACGACTGGCACGACCGCGCCGAACAGCGCCGGATAGAGCAGAAGTCCGAACAGCTCGACCGCCTCATCAGCGAGCACCGCGCCGACCGCCAGTACGACCGCGGCAGTTCGAGCACCTGACCGGGAACGCGCCGAGAGCGGAGAGCTACGTCGTGATGCTCCGCACGAGCGTCAGCGTCGTCCCGGCGGCCCAGACGACCACCCCGACGATGGCGACCCCGAGGCCGCCGTACACCAGCCCGTATCCGGGTTCCGTCGCGCAGGTCGCCACGTCGCTCGCCGACTCGACGGTCGCACAGCCACCCGACGGGACCGTCGCCGCCGCGCCGACGAACAGCAACAGGCCGACCACCACCAGCCAGAGGCCGGCGCGCGTCGCGTTCATGTCCCCACCTTTTCGCGCCGGGGAACTTGTTCGTTCCGGGCACGGCTGACGGACGTCAGACGCGCCCTGGGCCGACGGCGACCCGCCGCGCCCGCTCACGCTGAAGTGACTGGCCGTCCACGAGACGGGTATGGCCACGGAACTCGCGGACGGTTGCTGGTGGCTCGACCTCGGGAACGTGAACTGCTATCTCGCGGACGACGACGGGTCGCTGACGCTCGTCGACGCCGGCACGCCGTTCGACTACGGGAGAATCGCGACCGGCGTCCGCGACGCGGGCTACGACGTCGCCGACGTCGACCGCGTGCTGGTCACCCACTACGATTTCGACCACGTCGGCGCGCTCGCCCGCCTCGTCGACCTCGACGCGCCGGTGTACGTCGGCGCGGCGGACGCGCCGCTGCTGTCGGGCGACCGACGCCCGGACTGGCACAACCACAAGGGCGCGCTCCAGCGAGTCACCCGACCGCTGCTGTCCGCGCCCGACCTCCCCGTGCGAACGGTCGAGGACGGCGACGCAGTCGGGAGCTTCACCGCCTACCACACCCCGGGGCACTCGCCGGGTCACGTCGTCTACGTCAGCGAGGCCCTCGACGCGGCGTTGCTCGGCGACCTCGTCCGGGAGGACGGCGGGGAACTCGCGGCCTCGCCGTGGCTGATGAGCTACGACACCGCCGCGGTGCGAGACAGCGTCCGGTCGCTCGCGGAGCGCGCCCCGTCGTTCGCGGTCGCCGCGATGGGCCACGGCGTCCCGTTCGTCCGCGACGGCAGCGACCGACTGCGCGAACTGGCCGCGACGCTGTGACGCCGGCCCTCTCTCGACCCGAACAGTTATGCCGGTCGCCGTCCGAGGGCGGACATGGAGAACGTTCGACAGAAACTGATCTCGCTGTTCTTCGTCCTGCTGATGGTCGGGTCGGGGCTCGCGTACGCCGTGACCCTGTTCTGACTACTCGACGTCCCACACGTCCGCCATCGGGCTGTTCTCGCGGTCCCGTGAGCCGCCGGAGTCGTCCGTCCCCGCCGACCCGCCGCGGGACCGACCTCGCCGCGACCGTCCCGCGTGCCCGCTCGCTCCGTCGCCGGCGTCGGCGGGGTCGAACGCGGGCAGGCCCGGGCGCTCCATGCAGTCGACCTGGTCGGCGAACCAGTCGGGCATGTCCGAGCGCGCCCGGTCGAACAACTGGAGCAGGCTGGAGTCGGCGAGGTAGGTCGCGCCGAAGTCGTCGGGCGAGCGCACGACGCGACCGCAGGCCTGGATGACGGTCCGGAGCGCGGAGCGGTAGTACCACGCCCACTGGCCCTGTTCGAGGCGATGGGCGACCCGCGAGTCGCCGGTGTTGGCGAACGGCGCTTTGCAGAGCACCTGCCAGCGCGCGAGGTCGCCGTGCAGGTCCAGCGCCTCCTCCATCTTCACCGAGAGGAACACGTCCGGGTCGTCGGTCGCCTTCCACGCTTCGAGGTCGGCGTCGCGGCTCTCCCGGTCGTGCGCGCGCACCCGGTCGCCGACGCCGAACTCGGCGAGGCTGTCGGCGAGTCGCTCCTGGATGGCGTAGGAGTGGGCGTGGACGATGCCCTTCTCGTCCGGATGGGCCTGCATGATGCGGACGAGCGTCCGGGCGATGGCCGGCAGAGTGTCGTCGCGGTGCTCGTAGGTCATCTTCCCCTGGGTCACGTCGTACAGCGGCCGGTTCTCGACGGGGAACGTGTGGCCGACGTCGACGAGCCCGACGTCCTCGGGGTCGAGGCCGACCTGCCGGCAGAACGCCGCCTTGTTCAGGATGGTCGCCGAGAGGAGCGCGAACCGGTTCCCGCGGTCCCAGACGGTGTGGGCGAGGTAGCGCTCGGGGTTCATCGGCTTGATGGTGAGCGGGCCGCCCGTTCCGTCGGACTGGTCGACGACCCACTCGGTCGCGCTGTCGGGGTCGCGGTAGTCGGAGACGAACCAGTCGAGTTCCGAGATGAGTTCCTGCAGGCGGTCCCGGCGGGCGGCCTCCGCGGGGGAGAGCTCCTGCTTCGCCAGCAGGTCGTCCTTCTCGCGCTCGCAGACGTTCGAGAGGCGCTCGGCGTACCGCACCGCGCGGTCGATGCTCTCGACCGCGGGCACGTCGACGTCGTCCCAGATGGGGACGGTTCGGGGGTTCAGTTCGATGGCGGCGTACATCTCCGCCCACTCCGCGAGGCCGTGCGCCTCGTCGACCACGACGACGTCGCGCTTGCGGAACACCTCCGACCCCGCGGTGCGCATGAAGTACGCCAGCGTCATCGCCGCTATCTCGCGGTTGCTGGCGATGGCGCGGTCGGAGAAGTACGGGCAGCGATGCTTCACCGAGCAGTCGTACCCCTTCTCGCGGGCGCAGGGTGCGCGGTCCACGGGGGTGTCTTTCTCGCCCGGCAGGATGCAGGAGTAGTTGCGCTTGCCCCGGATTATCTTCAGGTCGTCGAGCAGGGCGTCGGCCGCCACGTCGTCCAGCTGGGAGACCTGCGGCGTGGTGTAGTACGCTCCCGTCGCGTCGCTCGGCGCGGCGTCGTCCGGCCGGCGAGCGCACCCCGCGATGGCCCGCGCGAGCAGCGACTTGCCGCTCCCGGTCGGCGCTCGCACCAGCACCACGTCGTTGCCGGCCTCGAACGCGTCCCGCACGTCGGCGAGGGCGTCGCGCTGGTTGCCCCGGTAGGAGGGCGCGGGAAACTCCTCGAAAATCCGCTCGGGGTTCACGATTCACCCGACGAAAGCCGGGGCGTAAAACCTGCCGGTCCGGGTTCACGACCGCCGACATGACAGAAAGCATATGCCGAAGGCGAAGGTACGTCCGGATGGCGAGGGTCGCTGCCATGGACGACTCCTGCCTCGAACCCCTCCCTCGCCGTCCTGGTTTCCCTCGGCGACCCGTAGGACGATGGTTCTCCCCGTCCCCCGACGCCGTCGAGAGCGACCCCCGTTCCCCGGGAGTAGCGCTCCCCTCACTCCGTCCGCTCCGGGAGGGCCGCCACGTCCTCGCTCGTCGGATAGTCCGGCAGTCGCTCGATACAGGCGTAACAGAGGAAATGCTCGCTGCCGTCCTCGAACTCCAGGGTCATCCCGTCGGTCGTCTGTCCCCCGAACGACCAGAGATTGGCGATTCCTCCCGCGATGGACACCTCCGTCCCACAGCCGTCGCACGGGTCGGTCGTCATACAGTCCGCTACGCGCCGGACGAAAAAGAAGGCGCCGCCCAGCGACCGCCGTCGGACGGCGACGGATTCCCGGAAGCGAGACGGAGCCTACGCGACCCGTGCGTCGACGACGACGTGCCAGACGCCCTCGCTGTGGCTCTTGACGCGCCGACGGTCGAGCACCTCGACTTCGCGCCCGCGCTCGCTCGCGGCCTCGCGGAGTCGCCCGACCGGACGGTCCCAGAGGCGGTCCTCGGGCGTCGCCGCGTGGAAGTGAACGACGCCCCCGGGCTCCAGCGCGGCGAGCGCGGCGTCGAGGTACTCGTGCGCCTCGCGGGACCGTCTCCCGTGTCCCTCCGAACGCGGTTCGGCGACGCCGTAGTAGCCCATGACGACGCGCTCGGCGCTGGCCGCCACGTCCCGGCAGTCCGCCCGGTAGGCGTCGACGCGGTCCTGGACCCCGTTCAGGACGGCGTTCTCGACGAGGAACCGGAACGCCGCCGGGTTGCGCTCGACCGCCGTCACCTCGGCCCCGGCGCGGGCCATCGGGAGCGTGAAGTAGCCGATGCCGGCGAACATGTCGAGGACGCGCTCGCCGTCGGCGACGACCTCGCCCATCCGGGCGCGTTCGCGCTTGTTGCCGGGCGAGAACATCACCTCCGCGAAGTCGAGGGCGTACTCCGTGCCGTGTTCGACGTGGACCGTCTCGGTGTCGCCCTCGCCCGCGACGACGGTCACGTCGGGTTCGCGGTGTTCGCCGGAGATGCCGCCGCGCGCGAGGACGGTATCGGCCTCGCCGTGGAGTTCGAGCAGCGCCTCGCCGACCGCCTCGCGGCGCTGGCAGTCACCGAACTCCACGAGTATCACGGTGCCGACGACCGCCCACGACCCCGGCGCGCGCGCCACCTCGTCCTCGGACCAGCCGCGCGCCCGGAGACGCGCTTCGAGGTCCGGCAGACGAGGTTCGGGAGCGACCTGCTCGACCACGTCGCGGACCGCGGTCTCCGTCGGGCGCTCGACGACCGGAAGTTCGACCGTCTCGGCGTCGCGCTCGCGCACCTTCCGCGAGTCGTCGTAGACGCCCTCCGCGTCGAGTGCGGCGATGGCGTCCTCGGCGCGGGGCTTCTCGACGACGGCGGCGAGCGCCGGGTCGTCCTCGGCGGCGTCGCCACCGTCCCGGTCGGAGGCGTCGCGGTCGACGCCGTCGGTCATCCGCTCTCCCTGGACTCGTCGGGGAGGACGTGCAGTCCCGCGCGACTCTTCAGCACCGGGACGCTGTCGGCGTCCACGTCGAGGTAGTCGGGGCGCGCGACCGTCTTCGTCCGGTAGGTCTCGGGGTCGAGCACCTGGACGGCGTGTTCGTCCTCGGTCGCGACCAGCGTCGTCTCCTCGGCGTCCTCGACGCGGCCGAGTTTCCGCGGTTCGGGCGCGTCGTCGTCGTCGAAGCGCAGTTCGAACGGTTCGCCCGTCGTGAGCCGTCGGCCCTTGAGGTTGCTCCGGACGCTCCTGACCAGGACGGGACCCCCCTCGTCCCGGGGGTCGATGACGTCGCCCGGCGTGAACGGGGGGAGCCGGACGGCGTACGTGACCCGGTACACCTCGTTGCCGTCCTCGTCCTCGGTCACCAGGGTTTCCGAATCGGAGAAGTCACCGCCGAACTCCTCGATCAGCTTGCTCGCTATCTTCTTGCCGATGTTCGTCGTCGACACCTTCAGGTCGAGACCGTCCTCGGTCTCGCTCACGTCGGTGACGAAGGCGTCGCGGTCACCCGTGGCCTCCATCTCCTCGACTATCTCGGTCGCTATCTCGCGAGCGCGCTCCGTCTCCTCGGCGGTCGGCGTGCGCCCGACCGCCCGGACCTGGACCGTACTGGCGTAGTAGTCGCCGGCGATGCGACCACAGCGGGTACAGGTCTGGCGGGATATCTTGACCGGCACGGTGACGTCCTCCTCGACGACGGTGCCCCGGACGACGCCGGAGAAGTACGAGTGCATCCGGATGGTGTTCTGGTCGACCTGCTCGGGGTCGACCTGCCAGGAGACGTCGTCGGCGTCGACGTGGACGCCGAGCGCGTCGCTGACCTCCTCGATGGCGACGTCGGTGTAGTCGCGCGCGCCGACGTCCACCCAGCGGTTGCCGCGGTGGACCGCGCCACACTGCGCGCAGACCCGTACCTCGATGCGCTCGGGGGCGTCTACCAGGTCGAAGCGGTCGAAGTAACAGGAGTCACAGAGCTTTCGCTCGCGCCGGGTGGCGGCCCCGGGGTACGCCCGGGTCGAACGGTCGACCTCGATGGGGTCCCCGCAGTTCGGGCAGAATTCGCCAGACTCGCTCATTGACGGGCCTAGGGCGTTCTCGCTTTTAAAGCTGAAGAACGGCACCGCGGAGACGACCCGTGGCGGTTTTGGGGACTCGCGCCGTCGGACCGGCCATGGACCGCCCGCTCGTTGCGCTCGTGATGGCCGGCGGCACGGGGACGCGGCTCTACCCGGCCAGCCGGAGCGACCGCCCGAAGCAGTTCCTCCCGCTCGGCGACGGCGACGCCTCCCTCCTCGCCGACACCGTCTCCAGGGCGGGGTTCGCCGACGAGACGTTCGTCTGCACCGCGCCGGAACACGAGGACCGCGTCCGCGAGCACGCGCCGACTGCCGGCGTGCTGGTCGAACCCGAACCGAAGGACACCGGGCCGGCGCTCGTCTACGCCGCCCACCGGATTCGCGAGCAGGTCGGCGACTGCGCGCTCGTCTGCCTGCCGAGCGACCACCACGTCGCGGGCGAGTTCGCGCCGACCGCTCGCCGCGCCGCCGAAGTCGCCGTCGACACGGCGGGGCTGGTCACGGTCGGCGTCGAACCGACCCGACCGGCGACCGGTTACGGGTACGTCGAGCCGGGAGCCGACCGCGGCGACCACTTCGAGGTCGCGCGGTTCAGGGAGAAACCCGACGCGGAGACCGCCGAGCGGCTGGTCGAGCGCGGCTGCTACTGGAACGCGGGGCTGTTCGCGTGGACGCCGTCCGCGTTCCTCCGGGAGGCGCGCGACTCGCCGCTCGCGCCGCTCGTCGAGCGCCTGGACGCCGGCGAGCCGGACGCGGGGTTCGCCGCGGTCGACCCGGTGAGCGTCGACTACGCGGTGCTGGAGCGGGCCGACGACGTGTACGTGGTGCCCGCGGGGTTCGAGTGGGACGACCTCGGCTCCTGGGACGCGCTGGAGCGAGTGCGCGACTCGGACGGAGAGAACGTCGTCCTCGGCGACGCGCTGACGGTCGACGCCGAGGGGAACGTCGTCGCGGGGGACCACCACGTCAGCCTCGTCGGCGTCTCCGACCTCGTCGTTGCGGCGTACGACGACCGCGTGCTCGTCGTGCCGAAGGAGGAGGCCCAGCGCGTGCGCGAGGTCGTGGCGAGGCTCCGCGAGGACGACCGGTTCTGACCGTCACTGGCCGTCAGCTTTCTTCCCATGAACGGCGGACGGCCTCACATGGGAGACGTACCAGACGTCGAAGCGGTGGAGACGGAAGACGAGTACATCCACGTCCGGTTCCGCGACCCGGACGAGTTCGACACCATCCGGACGCCGGACTGGGCGAAGAACCCGGCCCAGGACGTCTCGGAGGGGGCCGAGGTCAGGACCGGGCAGGAGGAGGACAGCGACGAGTGGGAGGTCCAGAGCGTGCTGATAAAGAAGAGCGTCGGCGAGGACAAGGCCCGCGACCAGGCGAAGGAGATAGTCGACAAGATAAACGACTGACGCGCCCGGGCGTCGCTCGGCGATGCGCCCTGGGGTACGGACACGGACGCCCTCGTGGAACGGTCGGCGAGCGCCGTTCGCCGTCAGCTGCGCAGGCGACCGCCGTCGACGGGCACGGCGGCGCCGTTGACGAAGCTCGCGCGGTCGCTGGCGAGGAAGGAGACGGCGTCGCCGAGTTCCATCGGGTCGCCGACGCGGTCCAGCGGGATGTCGCTGGCCCAGTCGTCGAGGCCGGCCTCGTAGGAGTCGTACTCGCCGCGGTCGAGGGCGGCCTCCACGAGTTCCTGGATGCGCGGCGTCTCGTGTGCGCCCGGGAGGACGGCGTTGACGCGCACGTCCGGCGCGAACTCGCGCGCCTGGGTCTTCACCAGTCCGATGACGCTCCGCCGGACGGCGTTCGAGAGGACGAGGCCGTCGATGGCCTCCCGGACGCTCGTCGACGTGATGCACGTGACGGAGCCGGCGTCGCTCTCGACGAGGTGCGGGTGGGCCCGGTCGGTCGCCCAGACGACGCTCATCACCAGCAGGTCGAAGGCCTCGTACCACTCGCGTTCGGTGGTGTCGAGGAACCGGCCGCTCGGCGGTCCGCCGGCGGACGTGACGAGGTGGTCGAGGCCGCCGAACGTCTCGACCGTCTCGTCGACCAGCGCCTCTATCTCGTCCGGGTCCGTGATGTCAGCCGGTATCGCCAGCACGTCGCCGTCACCCATCTCGTCGACCGCCGTCTCGGCGTCGGCGAGCGCCTCCTCGCCGCGAGCGCAGATGGTCACGTTCGCTCCCTCGCGCGCCAGCGCCTTCGCGCTCGCGAGGCCGAGTCCGCTCGAACTCGCCGTCACGAGCGCCGCGTTGCCGTCCAGTTGCAGGTCCATGTCTCGCGATTCGGGACCGACCCTCAAATGTCCCGGGGACGCGGCGTCGCGCCGAACCGCCACTCGGACGCCGACGGCCGCCGGTTGTCCGGCGAACGGAGGCCAGAAGCGTTACGCCGCCTGGGGTCGTCGTCCAGTTCGCCCCAGGAGGGGTGGAGGACACACATATGGCACACCAGTTCGAATGCACGCAGATGGACTGCGACTTCATGGTACGAGCGAACGACGAGAACGAGGTAATCGACATGGTCCAGGAGCACGCCCGCGACAAGCACGGGATGTCCATGGACCGTAACGACGTCCAGAACGGGATACAGCAGGCCTGACCCGCGGATTCTTTTGTCTGGCTGGCGAAGGATTAAGTAGCTCCGGGAGCGTGGTGAAAGTGATGGCAGACGACCCGGAGGAGGGGATGTTGTCCTGGGACGAGACGGTGTTCCGGGACGAACACGTCTTCGAGATAGACTACGTCCCGGAGACGTTCGAACACCGCGAGTCCCAGATGCAGAGCCTGCAGTACGCGCTCAGGCCTGCCGTCCGGGGGTCCCGACCGCTGAACGTGATGGCGCACGGACCGCCCGGAACCGGCAAGACCACCGCCGTCCAGAAGCTGTTCGACGAACTGTCGACCCAGACCGACGTCCGGACGGTGCGCGTCAACTGTCAGGTCGACTCGACGCGCTACTCCGTGTTCTCCCGCATCTTCGAGGGCATCTTCGAGTACGAGCCGCCCTCCTCCGGCATCTCGTTCAAGAAGCTGTTCCGCCAGATAACGGACAAGCTGGTCGAGGACGACGAGGTGCTCGTGGTCGCGCTCGACGACGTGAACTACCTCTTCTACGAGAACGAGGCCTCGGACACCCTCTACTCGCTGCTGCGCGCCCACGAGGCCCACAGCGGCGCGAAGATAGGCGTCATCGTCGTCTCCTCGGACCTCAACCTCGACGTCATCGAGGAACTGGACGGTCGGGTCCAGAGCGTCTTCCGCCCGGAGGACGTCTACTTCCCGGTGTACGACCCGAGCGAAATCGTCGACATCCTCGACGAGCGCGTCGAACGCGGCTTCCACGACGGCGTCATCTCCACCGAGGTGCTGGACGAGGTCGCCGAACTCACCGCCGAGAGCGGCGACCTGCGGGTCGGCATCGACCTGCTGCGCCGGGCGGGCCTGAACGCCGAGATGCGCGCCAGCCGCACCGTCAGCGTCGAGGACGTAGAGGAGGCCTACGAGAAGTCGAAGTTCGTCCACCTCAGCCACAGCCTGCACGCGCTGAGCGACAACGAGGAGGCGCTGGTCCGGGTCATCGCGGAGCACGACGGCGAGCAGGCCGGCGACGTGTACGACGCGTTCCACGACCAGACGGAGCTCGGCTACACGCGCTACTCCGAGATAATCAACAAACTGGACCAGCTCGGCGTCATCGACGCGACCTACACGAACGTCGACGGACGCGGCCGCTCGCGCACCCTCTCGCTGCGGTACGACCCCGAAGCCGTGCTGTCGCGCCTGGAGGAGTGAACCGGGCCAGAACGCCTCCCGGGCCCGGGACCGCCACCCGCGACGACGACGACGCGCTCGGTGCCCGGTCCCGGGACGGGGTGCCACGGGAGCGCGTCGGTCGGCGTTCCGAGGGCGTCAAGTGCGTCGGACTCCAAGCGAGAACAGCATGAGTGACGCAGACTCCGGTCCGCTGTCGCCCGACCGACCCGAAGCGGAGTCGGACTTCCGGGTGGACGCGCCGTTCGACCCGGCGGGCGACCAGCCGGAGGCCATCGAGCAACTCGCCGAGGGGTTCCGGCAGGGGATGGACAAACAGACGCTGCTCGGCGTCACGGGGTCGGGGAAGACCAACACCGTCTCGTGGCTCGTCGAGGAGATCGAGATGCCGACGCTGGTCATCGCGCACAACAAGACGCTCGCCGCCCAGCTGTACGAGGAGTTCCGGAACCTGTTCCCGGACAACGCCGTCGAGTACTTCGTCTCTTACTACGACTACTACCAGCCCGAGGCGTACGTCGAGCAGACCGACAAGTACATCGAGAAGGACGCCTCCATCAACGAGGAGATAGACCGTCTGCGCCACTCCGCGACGCGCTCGCTTCTGACCCGCGACGACGTCATCGTCGTCGCCTCGGTGTCGGCCATCTACGGTCTCGGCGACCCGCGCAACTACGAGGACATGAGCCTCCGCCTCGAAGTGGGCGACGAGGTGGGGCGCGACGAACTGCTCGCGCGCCTCGTCGACCTGAACTACGAGCGCAACGACGTGGACTTCACGCAGGGCACGTTCCGCGTCCGGGGCGACACCGTCGAGATATTCCCGATGTACGGCCGGTACGCCGTCCGCATCGAACTCTGGGGCGACGAGATAGACCGGATGGTGAAGATAGACCCCCTCGAAGGCGAGGTCAAGTCCCAGGAACCCGCGGTGCTCGTCCACCCGGCGGAACACTACTCCATCCCCGAGCAGACGATGGAGCAGGCCATCGCGGAGATAGAGGAGGACCTCGAGGACCGCATCGGCTACTTCGAGCGCAACGGCGACCTGGTCGCCGCCCAGCGCATCGAGGAGCGCACCACGTTCGACCTGGAGATGATGCGGGAGGCGGGCTACTGCTCCGGCATCGAGAACTACTCTGTCTACCTCAGCGACCGCGAGGTCGGCGACGCGCCGTTCACGCTGCTCGACTACTTCCCCGACGACTTCCTCACGGTCATCGACGAGTCCCACCAGACCGTCCCGCAGATAAAGGGCCAGTTCGCGGGCGACAAGTCCCGGAAGGACTCGCTGGTCGAGAACGGCTTCCGCCTGCCGACCGCGTACGACAACCGCCCGCTCACGTTCGAGGAGTTCGAGGAGAAGACCGACCGGACGCTGTACGTCTCCGCCACGCCGAGCGACTACGAGCGCGAGGAGAGCGAGCAGGTGGTCGAACAGATCGTGCGTCCCACGCACCTCGTCGACCCCGCGGTGACGGTGACGGACGCCTCCGGCCAGATAGACGACCTGATGGACCGCATCGACCGCCGCGTCGAGAACGACGAGCGCGTGCTCGTCACCACCCTGACGAAGCGCATGGCCGAGGACCTCACGGAGTACCTAGAGGAGGCCGGCGTCGCGGTCGAGTACATGCACGACGAGACCGACACCCTGGAGCGACACGAACTCGTCCGGGGGCTCCGCCTCGGCGAGTTCGACGTGCTCGTCGGCATCAACCTCCTCCGGGAGGGACTGGACATCCCCGAGGTCTCCCTCGTCGCCATCCTCGACGCCGACCAGGAGGGGTTCCTGCGCTCGGAGACGTCGCTCGTCCAGACGATGGGCCGGGCGGCCCGGAACGTCGAGGGCGAGGTCGTACTGTACGCCGACGAGACGACCGACGCGATGGCGGACGCCATCGAGGAGACGCGCCGCCGCCGTCGCATCCAGCGGGAGTACAACGAGGAGCACGGCTTCGAACCCCAGACCATCGACAAGGAGGTGTCGGATGCGAACCTGCCGGGGAGCAAGACCGACACGTCCGGAGTCGCCGGCGGCGAACCGGAGACCGAGGACGAGGCCGAGCGCCGCGTCGCGGAACTCGAAGAGCGCATGGACGAGGCCGCGAACAACCTGGAGTTCGAACTCGCCGCCGACATCCGCGACCGCATCCGGGAACTGCGCGAGGAGTTCGACCTCGACGTCGACGTCGGCGACGAGGGTGGCGTGCCCGAACCGGACGTCGAGTTCTGACGCCGGTTGCCGCGGCCGCGACCCCGGTCGACTCGCCGACGGACTCTCCGCGCATCGTCGGACGTAACACGCCCGCGACGGTTTTGTCTCGGGAGCCACCGACCGACGTGCATGGACGGCACTGGCGAGGTCGAGGCGATTCGGGTCGTCCCGGAGTCCGGCGAGGTTCGCACGGGCGACCCGGTCGGGTCGCTCCGACCTACCGGCGGAGCACGCGCCCGAACCACGAGCGGTGGTCGGCCACCCAGCGGTACAGTGGTTCGCGGACGCGCTCGCGCGCGCTCGACGGGAGCAGTCGGAACAGGTCGGCGGCGTCCCCGCCGACGGAATCGGTGCGCGCGAGTATCTCTTCGGTGGCCTCGCCGCAGGAGTAGACGCGGTCGTCGACCAGCAGGTGGACGCAGCGGTCGTACTCCGGCGGCAAGCGGGCGCGCTGGTCGTCGTCGAGCGCCGAGAATCCGACGAGGTCGAACTCGCCGTGCTCGTCCGCGTACTCGGCCGCCCACGTGCAGAAGCCACAGTCGTCGTCGTAGACGATGAGCGGTCGGGTCACAGGAGACGTTCGTCTGCCGTCCGGAAACGAGTTAGGGTCCGCCTACTTTCCGAGGTAGCAGGGTGCATTCCGCGCCGGCACGTCGGAACTCTTCTACAGGGACGACTGTACTAAAATCGCTTACATAGGCTTTATTTAGAGGATAGTATATAAATTACCCATGTTCCGTAGAAGATTTCTGGCGGCGACCGGAACTACCCTCGCGGGGGTGGCCCTGGCGGGCTGTTCGGGCTCCGAACCGGGCGACGGTGGGGAGCAGGGGACGACGAGCGCGACGACCGAAGGGGGAGGTGGAACCGACGACCGGACGAGCGAGTCGACCGAGTCCACGGAGACGAGCCGTCCCGAGGTCTCGTTCGGCCTCGCATCGTTCGAGGCCCCGAAGGAGGCCGCCATGGGCCAACCGCTCCCGCTGAAGGTGGTCATCGAGAACACCGGGGACCGTCCGGCGGCGTTCAGTTCCCCGATTCGGTTGTCCGGCAGCGGCGGCGGCTGGCACACGGCGGCCACGATTCAGACGGAGGTCATCGAACCGGGGAAGCGAGCGACCTGGTCGACCGAGTACACCCACCCGTACAGCGGCACCGCGAACTTCCGGATACCGAAGCTCCAGCGGGCGTTCTCCGTCGACGTCAGTCCGAAGACCCTCTCGTTCGGCGGGACACACGTCGCCCCGACGGGCTTCGCGTTCACCGTCCGCGACGTGTCGCTGACCGACAGCTACCGGTACGAGCGCTCGAACGGGAGCACGACCGAGGTGCCGGCCGGCTCCGGTTCGCAGTGGGCGTTCGTCTACGTCGCCGCGGAGAACAGGGCCGACTACGCCCAGCGGCCGCCGTCTCGCAGCGGCGTCTCGATTCTCACGGCGTCGTCCGACGGGCGGTCGGAGCTGTCGCCGGCCGGCATCCCCAGGGAGAGCGGCCGATACCCGCCGCCGCTCGACGACTCCGGAACGACGACCACGACGACGTCCGGCTCCGAGGGCCTCGAACCGGGCGGGACCGCGAGCGGCTGGATAGCGTACGAGGTTCCGGCCGACCGCTCGGTGAGCGACCTCGTCGTCCAGTGGCGAGAGGGCGACGGAACCGGCCGCTGGACCGTCCGGTGGGTGGCCTGACTCGCTCGCCTAGTTCCAGGGGGCCGCGTCGGGGTCGACGAGTCGCTCCTCGCGGTCGATGGCGTCTATCGTCGCCACGTCCTCCGCGTCGAGGTCGGGGACGTCGAGGTTCGCCCGGAGGTGTTCCTCGCCCGTCGCCTTCGGGATGGGGACGACCGTCTCCTTCGACTGGAGCCACGCGAGGCTGACCTGCGTCGGCGTGGCGTCGTATTCGGCGGCCACCTCGCGCAGTTCCGGCACGTCGCCCGCCTCGCCCCGCATCAACGGTGCGTACGCGACCAGGGTGAGGTCGTGCTCGCGGGCGTACGCGCGGAGGTCGTCCTGCTGGAAGAGCGGATGGAGCTCGACCTGGTTGGCGACGACGGGCGCGTCCAGCGTCTCGCGCGCCTCGTCCAGCAACGCTGGTGTGAAGTTACTCACGGCGACGTGACGCGTCGCCCCCGCCTCGCGGAGGTCGTCGAACGCCGGCAGGGTCGTCTCGGGGTCGTAGGCGTCCATCGGCCAGTGGACGTACAGCAGGTCGACGGCGTCGACGCCGAGTCGGTCGAGACTCGCCTCGGTCGTCTCGCGCACGTCGTCGGGCGCGAGGTTCTCCGGGTGGACCTTCGTCGCGAGGAAGACGTCCTCGCGGTCGACCGTCGAGCGCTCGATGCCCTCGCCGACCGCCGCCTCGTTGTCGTACATCTGCGCGGTATCGACGTGCCGGTAGCCCATCTCCAGGGCGGTCGCCACCGTCTCGGCGCACTGCTCGCCGTCGTTGCCCGACGTTCCCAGGCCGGGACTCGGAATCGCTGGCATGGTTCGTGACAGGACCAGCGGGCGCAAAAAGGTCGGCGTAGCGGTAGAACGGACGGCGGCAACGCGTCGTTCCCGGGGCGTCGTCGGGAGTCGCGGTCGCCGGCCGCGGGTCGGCGTCACACCGAACGGATGAACGGTCGCGTCGCACTCCCGAGAGGCGTCGCGGCCCCGAAACGTGTCGCCGAACGGCACTCACTCGTCGAAGAGCGCAGCGACCAGTTTCGACTCGGCCTTCTGGAGGTGTTCCGACGCGGTCGCGGTCGCACAGTCCATCTCGCGGGCGACGTCGTCGCTCGTCGCGTCGCGCGGAACGTCGTAGTAGCCGACCGCCAGAGCGGTCTCTATCGCTTCCCGCTGACGGACGGACAACCGACCGACGACGCCACCGGGTGCGACCGTCTCCCCGCCGACCGCCTCGACGTCGACGCCGACGCCCTCGGGGACGCCGTCGACGGCGGCCTGGATGTCGGCCTCCGTTCCGATCATGGTGAACGTGCTGCTCCCGTCCTCGTGACACTCGATGGGCGGAACCGTCATCAGGCTCCCCCGGGTGAAGTTGTCGAACAGCGCCCTCGCGACGGTCGGAGCTTCGGCCGTCAGGAAGCAGTGACACTCCTCGTCCGTGATCGGGAAGATCTCGAACTCGCGGAGGTTAGCGCCGTCGGCGAGGGCGTCTTCGAGGCGACGGTACTCCCCTCGAATCCGGAGCAGAAACCCCGCGGGCGGACTGGAGACGTTCCAGTTCACGATACGCGTCCGGTCGAGATACTCCGCCCCGCGCGTGACGAGTTCGTACACCGGCGGCAGGTAGACGTCCGGCGGCCTGATGGTTATCCGAACGCGCTTCATGGCTCGGATTTCTATCGGATCGCTGAAAAGGATTGCTTCGACCGCGACCGGCTTATGAACCCCGCGGAGATTTTCGGCTCAACGGCTATCCACCCGCCGGGCGAAGCCCCGAATCGAGCGCATGACACGGAATCACGACCGCGGTACGGTCGAGGAGTTCGACCGGTGGACGGAGTTCACCGCCGGCATGTGGGCGTGGATTCTCCACAAGTTCAGCGGGTGGATACTCGTCGGCTATCTCTTCATGCACGTCCCGGTGTTGAGCGCGGCGCTGTCGGGCCCCGAAGCGTACACGAGCAGGCTCCAGGGTCTCGAGACCATCCTCGTCGTCAGGGTGCTGGAGGTCGGGCTGCTGGCCGTCGCCGTCTTTCACGTCCTGAACGGCGTCCGACTGTTGTTCGTCGACCTCGGCGTGGGTCTGGAGGCACAAGACAGGAGTTTCTACGCCTCGCTCGTCGTGACCGCGGTCGTCGTCCTGGCGAGCGTGCCGACGTTCATGGAGGGGGCGTTCTGATGGCCGAACGCTACTCCTCGTTCCGGAGCGGAAGCCTCGCGTGGCTGCTCCAGCGCGTGACGGCGGCGTTCCTCGTCGCCGTGCTGGCGTTCCACTTCTTCCTGCTCCACTTCGTCCACCATCCCTCCGAGATTACATTCGCGGGGACGCGAGCCCGGATGAGCCAGTGGGGCTATCTCGCAACGATGCTGCTGTTCCTCGTCGCGGCGACGTTCCACGGCGTCAACGGCGTCTACGGCGCGCTACTGAACCAGGGGCTGTCGGGGACCGCGAAGCGAGTGGTGCTCGCGGTCCTCGTGCTCGCGGGCGGGGCGCTGATAGCGCAGGGAATCTACGTCGCGGTCGTCATGGCGGGGGTGGCGTGACGAGGGGCGAGCGGACCGTCTCGGGCGTCGAGACGGCTTCCGCGAGGGGGTTCGGAGGCGGCGCGTTCGATTACCGGCGCTCGAACGTTATCGCCGCGCCCTGGCCGAAGCCGACGCAGAGCGTCGCCAGGCCCTTCTCGGCGTCGCGCTTCTCCATCTCGTGGACGAGCGTCACGGGCAGGCGCGCGCCGGAGGCGCCCAGCGGGTGACCGAGGGCGATGGCCCCGCCGTTGACGTTGAACCTGTCCTCGGGAACGCCGAGCTGGTTCCGGGCGTACACCGTCTGGCTGGCGAACGCCTCGTTCAGCTCCACGAGGTCGAAGTCGTCGATGTCCTCGCCCGTGCGCTCCAGCAGGCCGCGCGTCGCCGGCACCGGTCCGATGCCCATCACGGTCGGGTCGACGCCCGCGACGTTGTTGTCGCCGACGTAGGCCATGACGTCCAGACCGTGGTCCTCGGCGAACGCCTCACTGGTGACGAGCGTGGCCGACGCGCCGTCGGATATCTGCGAGGAGTTGCCCGGCGTGACGGTCCCGTCGCTCTTGAACACCGTCGGAAGCTGGGAGAGAGCTTCCATGCTCGTGTCCGGGCGGATGCCCTCGTCCTTCTCCACGAGTCCGTCGTCGGTCTCGATGGGGACGATCTGGTCGTCGAAACGGCCGGACTCGGTCGCCTCGGCCGCGCGCCGGTGGCTCTGGAGCGCGTACTCGTCCTGGGCCTCGCGGGAGACGTCGTACTCCTCGGCGACCTTCTCGGCGGTCATCCCCATCTGGAGTTCGCCGACGTTGTAGTGTTCGGAGAGCCGCGGGTGGACGCTGCCGTAGCTCTGGCTCATCGAGACGCGGGACATGTTCTCGACGCCGCCCGCGACGACGGCGTCGCGCTGGCCGGCACGGATGGCGTCGCTCGCGCTGATGATGGCCTGCATCGAGGACGCACACCAGCGGTTGATGCTCGCCGCGGGCACCTCCTCGCCGAGGTCGGAGAGCAGCGCGATGACCCGCGCGACGTTGTTGTCCTGTTCGCCGCGCTGCTGGGCGACCCCCCACATCAGGTCGTCGACGTGGTCGCTCGTCAGCCCCGTCTCCCGGAGGATGGTGTTCACGAGTGGAATCGAGAGGTCTTCGCTACGCGTGTCGGCGAAAACGCCGTCTTCCTTACCTTGCGGCGTTCGCACTGCCTTCGCGATGACTGGAACGGTCTCACTTGCCATGCAAGCCCCTAGTAGCTCGTGGCTCTTAAGTGGCGGTTGAACGCGAGTAAACGAGAAACGATTTGAAAGTTCATATACAGGATGCGTTCAGAAACTATTTGTCGCGCGGAGGTCCATAGCGTCTGTAACCCCCTCCAATGTCAGGCTCCGACGCCACGCAATCCCGTTCCGGGTCGTTCGCCGCCAGCGACGCGACCGGGATGCTCGAACGGTTCACCCACCCCGTGCCCCTCGTCGGCCTCGTCACGGTGTTCGCGCTCGCGCTCCGCCTCGTCGGCCTCGGAACGCGCGTCGCCCACCAGGACGAGGCGCGAGTCGCCTACTGGATAGCCCGCTACGTCGAGACGGGAATCTGGTCGTACCGCCCCATCGTCCACGGTCCCTTCCTCGTCCACGTCAACTCCGTCCTCTTCTCGCTGTTCGGCGCGAGCGACTTCACCATGCGGCTTATCGTCGCGCTCGCGGGCGGTCTGCTCCCCCTCTCCGCGGTCCTCTTCCGCCGGCGGCTGCGCGACTCGGAGACGGTCGCGCTCGCACTGTTGCTCGCCACGAACCCCATCCTGCTGTACTACTCGCGGTTCATGCGCAACGACGTGTTACTCGCGGCCGCGATGCTGTTCGCGCTCGGCTTCTTCGTCCGGGCGTACGACACCGGCGGGACGCGCCGCGCCGGCTACTTCTTCGTCGGCGTCGCCTGCTTCGCGCTCGGGTTCACGATGAAGGAGAACGCCCTGCTGTACGCCGCCTGCTGGGGCGGCGCGGCCGTGCTGCTGTACGACCACCGGCTGTTCCTCCGGCGCGTCGGCAACGACGGCGTCGCCGCCGCGTTCCCCGACTGGTCGCGCCGCGGCGCGTCCCGACTCCGCGACGGCGACCGCTCCGTGCTCCGCAGACCCCTCGTCTACCTCGGCGTCGGCCTGCTCGGCATCCTCGAGTTCTTCACCATCATCGTCTTCTTCTACGCCCCGCGCTCGCAGGGGCAGGCCGGCCCCGGCCTCTGGAAGGCCCTCGGACGCGGTGACGCCTGGATGTTCCTCGCGGTCGTCGACGAGGCCATCTTCGGCACGTGGCGGAAGTTCATGGGGAGCTGGGCCGGCGGTCACCAGAGCCATCCGTACCTCCCCTTCCTCGAACACCACCTCGGCGTCATCGAGGTCGGCGCGCTCGCGCTCGTCGTCCTCGCCGTCGTCGGCTTCCTCGTCGACCGCTACTCCGGCGAGCGTCCGAGCGACCTCGTCTCCTTCGGCTTCTACTGGGGCTTCGCCAGCGTGCTCGGCTACCCCCTCGTGATGGACATCAAGGCCGCGTGGGCGGTCGTCCACGCCGTCGTCCCGCTCGCGATTCCGGCCGCCGTGGCGCTCGCGCTCGTCTTCCGCTGGGGGTGGGACGGGTACCAGCGCGACGACGACCTCAGCGTCGTCGCCGCCGTACTGCTGCTGTTGCTCGTCGGTGCGCAGGTCGGGACGGCCGCGTACTCCACCACCTACCAGAATCCCCAGAGCCCGGACAACGAACTCGTCCAGTACGCCCAGTCCTCGACGGAGATGGACGCCCTGCTCTCCGACCTCCAGGACGTCGCCCGGGAGAACGAGGGGACGGACGTGCTCTACTACGGCGAGAAGTTCTACGCGGGCAACGAGGCGGGCCACGACGTGCCGCCCGCCACCGGCGGCTGGTTCGCCCGCCTCCCGCTGGAGTGGTACTTCGAGGCCGCCGACGCCGAAGTGACGAGCACGAGAGACCCCAGCGACCTGGTCGGCGAGAAACCGCCCATCGTCGTCGCGCTCGGCGACGCGTCGACCTGCAACAGCGAGGAGGACGTCGCCGACGACGTCGACCGCTACATGAAGGGATACGTCCGCTACGACGTCCAGCGGTTCGGGTACGACAGTGGCTGTACCGTCAGCAGCGTCGTCATCTTCGTGGACCAGGACGCGCTGCCGGCGGACGCGCCGAAACCCGGCACGTTCGGCTGAGACGCCGCCGAACCGCTCGAATCGGCCGTCGGCGACCGGACTCGTCCGCGTTCGACGCGCTTATCCTTCTGTAGCGTCAAGCCACGGAAGAATGAGCAGCGGGGCGCTGGACGTAATCGAGTTCTTGCTCACGACGCACCTCTACGACGAACACCAGAACCTAGACGAAAACGACCTGCCGCCGCAGATCAGGCAGGTGTTCTGGCACGAGGGGTCGATCGAGCGACCGCTCCGGGCGACGGTCGAGAACGCCCGGGAGGCGGCCGACCTCGACCGACCGTGGGAAGCCATCTCGGACCTGATGTTCACTGACCGCGACGAGTTCTCCGGGACGCTCGAACTCACGCAACCGGAGATGGCCGAGAAGTGGTACCTCGACCGCGCGGCCGACCGCGTGGCGGCGAACCCGACGCTGGCGTACGCCTTCGAGGACCGCGACGGCGTCGACGTGGACTACGAGACCGCCCGCGACGAGAACCGGCCGGTGCAGGCCGACCGCGCGTGGATCGACAGCCTGCTCGCCGAGCACTTCAGCGACGAGGAGGAGGAAGACGGCGAGAACATGCTCGACCTCGTGGACATCCACGCGCCGGAGGAGGTCGAACTGACGCTGGACGACCTCGTCCTCACGGAGAACCAGGAGGACGAGATAAAAAAGATAGTGAAGGCCATCGAGCACCGCGAGTACCTCTCCCGCATCGGCCTGCGCGAGATCGGGAAGCTCCTGTTCGTCGGCCCGCCGGGGACCGGCAAGACCTCCACGGCGCGGGCGCTGGGGTACGACCTCGACCTCCCGTTCGTCGAGGTGAAGCTGTCGATGATAACCAGCCAGTACCTCGGCGAGACCGCGAAGAACGTCGAGAAGGTGTTCGAGGTGGCGAAGCGCCTGTCGCCGTGTATCCTCTTCATGGACGAGTTCGACTTCGTCGCCAAGACGCGCCGGAGCGACGAACACGCCGCCATCAAGCGCGCGGTGAACACGCTCCTGAAGAGCATCGACAACATCTCGCTCATCCAGGACGACGTGCTCCTCATCGGCGCGACGAACCACCCGGACCAGCTCGACGCCGCGGCGTGGCGGCGCTTCGACGAGATCATCAACTTCCCCAAGCCCGACGACCAGATGCGGGCGGACATCCTCCGGGTCATCACCCGAGAGATGCACATCGAGGACTTCGACCCGCCCGCGCTCGCCGAGCGCACGGAGGGACTCACCGGCAGCGACCTGCGGATGGTGCTGCGCGAGGCCGTCCTCGACGCGCTGATGGAGAATCGCACCGACCTCAAGCAGGACGACCTGCTGCGCGCCATCCAGGACTTCGAGGAGCGGGACAACCTGAAGGACCTCGACATGATCGAGGGCGACCACGACGCACTCGTCGCTGGCGGGGACATCAGCGGCGCGAGCGGCGAGGACGACGGGCACTCCCACGACCACTGACGTAGCTGTAAGAAATACTACAAAGGCGCAGTTCAGGAAACCCTTTTTCCGGTCGTCCGCGACGCCTACGCCATGTCGAGCCGGTTGATCGGGAAGTACTATCTCTTTCAGGCGACCCGTTCTGTCGGGTTCATCTCGCCCATCTTCACCCTGTTCGTCCTCCGCGACGTCTCGTTCACGCAGTACGGAGCCCTGAGCGCGCTGTCGTCGACGCTCGTCGTGCTCGGCGAGGTCCCGACGGGGTACGTCGGCGACCGATACGGCCGCCGGACGAGCCTCGCGCTCTCGGTCGTGTTCACGGTGCTCTCGCTCCTCGGATTCGTCGTCGCGCAGTCGTTCTGGCCGTACGTCCTCTTCTACGCGCTCTGGGCGCTCGCGCTGACGTTCGCGTCCGGCAGCGCCGACGCCTGGCTCTACGAGGTCCTCGAAGAGCGGTTCGACGCCGACGACTTCACGCGAATCCGCGGTCGGGGCGCGTCGGTGATGCGGTGGACCTCGGTCGTCACGATGGTGGCCGGCGGCGCGCTGTACGCCGTCGACCCGCGATACCCCTTCGTGGCGTCGGTCGCGCTGAACGGCCTCGGCCTCGCCGTCCTGTTCACGCTCCCCGGGAGCCGCCGGTACGGCGACGACGCGGACGAGGACTCCCTCGCGGACGACCGCATCACCGTCCTCGACGCCCTGCCGCTCGTCCGGAGGCAGTTCACCTCGCGTCCACTCCGGCCGTTCGTGGTGTACGTCGGCCTGTTCTTCGCGGTCGTCAGCGCAGCGAACTCCTACATCCAGCCGGTGACCCGCGAACTGTTCCAGGCGACGCTCGAATCCGCGACGGTCGCCGGTCACGCCCTGCCGCTGGGCGTCGTCCTCGGTCTCCTCTACGCGGGGTTCACCGTCGTCTCGGCCGTCGCCAGCTACTTCGCCGGCGACGTCGAGGAGGCGTTCGGCCTCTGGGGGGCGCTCCTCGTCGTCCCCGTGGCGACGGCTGTCCTGCTCGTCCTCCCCCGCGTCGCGGTGGCCGCTGCCCTGCCGATGTTCGTCGCGATTCGAGGGTCGAAGGCGCTCCTGCTGCCGATGGTGAACGGCCACCTGAACGACCACGTCGGTTCGGCGGGGCGCGCGACGACGCTGAGCGCGTTCTCCATGCTGTGGCGACTCCTGCGCGTCCCGATGGTGATCGCGGCGGGCGTCGCCGCCGACGCGGTGACCGAGACGGCCGCCGTCGCGGGACTCGGCGTCGTGTTCCTCGTCGGCGCGGGCGTGACGTGGCTCGTCGACTCGCCGGCGGAGCGGTCGGCGGCGGCGTAATCCTCGATGCCGCCAGCGGGAGACATTTGTACCAGAAACGGCAACCCCTACGGGATGCAGGTCACGCTCCTCGGAACCGGCGACACGACCGGCACGCCGACGCCTCGCTGTGACTGCGGGACGTGCGCGGCGGCCCGAGAGCGGGGCGTCGAGCGCACGCGCTTCTCGGTGCACGTTCGCAACGAAGCCACCGACGAGTCGCTGCTCGTCGACCTGAGCCCCGACTTCCGCCACCAGTTTCTCACGCAGGACGTCGCCCTCCCGGACGCCGCCGTCGTCACGCACGTCCACTTCGACCACCTCCACGGCCTCGGCAACGCCCACCGACTGCTCGATTCCCTCGCCGTTCACGCCGCCGACGAGGTCGACCCCGTGACGGGCGAGAGCGTCGCCGACTCCGTCCGGAGCCAGTACGACTACCTCAGGCCGCTGACGGTCCACGACCGCGCCCCCTTCGAGACGTTCTCGACCTGCGGGTTCGACGTGACGCTCGTCCCCGTCGACCACCCGCCGATGCTCTGTTACGGCGTCGTCGTCGAGCGCGACGGGACGAAGCTCGCGCTCACGGGCGACACGAGCTACGCGATTCCGGACGACTCCCGGAACGCGCTCGCCGACGCCGACCTGCTGCTCGCGGACGCCATCGTTCCGGCGTCGCTCGCCGACAGCCACCCGGTCGGCGGCGACCACCGGGACGACGACGGCGTGGCCCGCACGTTCGGCACGAAACACATGACCCGCGAGGGGGCGCTGGCGCTGGCAGAGGAACTCGGCGCCGCCGAGACCCGACTCGTCCACGTCTCGCACTTCTACCCCGCCGACGAGGCGTTCGAGGAGCCGCTGGCGGTCGACGGCGAGCGGTTCTCCCTCTAGGTTCGCCCCGCGCTCGCGTTCCCGCCGAGCGCGTCCCGACCCGCCTCGGTCAGTCCGTCGACCGCCATCAGCCGCGCGTGACACGCCGCGAGGCGGTCGGTGTCGCCGTGGAATCCGGCGCTCCCCGTTATCTCGTGGGTGCCGGTGGCGTTCAGGTCGGCGGCGGTCGGCCCGCCGTGCTCGCCCGTCCGCAGGCGCGCGGCGTCGTACACCAGCCACGGGGCGTAGAACTCCCAGACGACCTCGCCCGTCGGCGTCACCTCGACGACGCGCTGGTTCTTCGTGTCCGAAACGAGCGTGTTGCCGTCGTCCAGCCGGTCGGCGTCCCGCGGCCAGTGGAGCGTCTCCGGGGAGCCGACCGTCCAGGTGCGGGTCCAGCCGTCGCCCCGTCTGGCGTACTCGACGACGCGGTCGTTCTCGCTGTCCGCGACGAGTATCGTCGCGGTCCCGTTCTCGCTCTCGAGGTAGTCGGGGTTGTGTTGCTTGCGGAGGACGTCGTGGTTCCCGTCCTCGCCGAGTTTCGTCGTTATCTCGCCGGTCGCGCGGTCGACGGCGATGACCTGGTCGAAGTTGCGCGGCGAGACGAGGAAGGTCCCGTTGCCGATGGCGTCCACGTCGTTGACGTGCGTCCAGTCCTTGCTGAAGTTACCGCCGACCGCCGGCGGGTAGTGGTCGGCGAAGCGCCACTCCCACGTTATCTCGCCTCTCGTGCGGTTGTAGACGAAGATGCGGTCGTCGTTCGTGCCGTTCGCCGGGTCGGCGTTGCGCATGTTGGCGACGACGATCGCGGACCCGCCGTCGATGAGGTCGGCGTCGTGGGTGTCCCGGATGTCGAACTCGACGCTCCAGACGGTCTCCTGGGTCGTCGGGTCGAACTCGTAGACGAGGGTCTTCCCGCCCCGGACCGCCGCCGTCACGAACACGTTGCCGTTCGCCATCGGGTCGACGTCGTAGGACCAGACGGCGTCGTGTTCGGCGGCGCTGTGGTGGACCCAGCGAATCGCCCCCCGCGGGCCGACGCCGACGAGCATCGCCGGCTGTTTCCCGCTCTGGTTGTACCCCTGGACGCTGACGACCGTCGTGCCGTTCGCCGGCCGCTCGACCGTCCCGACGCAGGGGTTCCCGACGTCTCGCGGCTGGGCGACGGAGACCGGCGCGACCACCCCCAGACAGCAAACCACTGCCACCACGACCGCCATCCCCCGGTTTCGCGGAGTCGAAACCATGCCCGCCGTACAGGACCCAGACACTTGTAGGTTGTCCGAAACGAAGTCGTTCGGTCCTCGTCCCGAACGGCCAACCCCCTTCGACCCCGAGAAGCGCCGGAACCGAGAGCACCGGGAACGAACCGCCGAGTTACTCGCGTCGCCGAACCAGCAGCGCGGCGACCGCCAGCAGCGCGCCCGCGGCGACGACGACGCCGAAGCCCGGCAGCGACGTCGCCGTGTCGTCGTCGGTCGTGGTCGTAACGAGGGCATTGCGCACGTCGTCATCGTTCACGCCCGACTCCTCGGTCGTCGCGCCGGTGGTCGACGGCTTCTGGCCCGCGGCCCAGCCGTCGACCGACTGGAGGTAGGAGTGACAGCCGACGAGGTTGCTCCAGTTCTCGTGGCGGGCGGCGTCACCCTGTAGGCCGTAGGCCCCGGTGGCGTTCATGTCGGCGATGGTCGGCCCGCCGTGCTCGCCTGCTTGCATGCGCGCGGCGTCGTAGACGAGATACGGCGAGGAGAACTCCCAGACGACCGTTCCGTTCGGGGCGACCTCCAGCACGCGGTGGTTCCGGGAGTCGCCGACGAGCGTGTTGCCGTTCGGCAGGCGGTCCGCGTCCCGGGGCCACGAGAGGTCGTCGCCCTTGCCCAGCTTCCACGTGCGTTCCCACCCGTCGTCGCGGCGGGCGTACTCGACGATGCGGCCGTTGTTGGAGTCGGCGACGAGGAACGTCGCGCTCCCGTTCTCGCTCTCGAGGTAGTCGGGGTTGTGCTGCTCGTCGAGGACGTCGTAGTCGTCGTCGCTCCCCAGTCGCATGGTCACCTCGTTCGTCGAGCGGTCGACGACGATGGCCTGGTCGAAGTTGCGCGGCGATGCGAGATACTTCCCGTCGGCTATCTTGTCCACGTCGTTGACGTGCGTCCAGTCGTCGGTGTAGTTCTCTGCCGTGTCCTTCGGGTAGTGGTCGCGGAAGTACCAGCGCCAGACGATCTCGTCTTTCTGCAGGTCGTAGACGAAGATGCTGTCGTCGTTCTTCCCGCTGTCCTCGTCGTAGTTCTTCATGTTCGCGACGAGCAACTGGGTTCCGCCGTTGATGAGGTCGACGTCGTGTGTGTCCTCGATGGGCAGTTCCTCCTGCCAGACGTGCTCCTGCGTCCGGGGGTCGAACTCGTAGACGTACGTCCGCTTGTTCTTCGTCGCGGTGACGAAGACGTTGCCGTTCGCCATCGGGTCGACGTCGTACTGCCAGACGGTGCCGTGGTCGGCGGCGTGGTGGACCCACTGCACCTGACCGCGCGGGCCGACGCCGACGAGCTTCGCGGGCTTCTTGCCGGCGTCGCCCTCGTGCCAGGTGAACCCCTGGACGGCGATTACCGTCGTTCCGTTCGCGGGACTGGTCATCGTTCCGACGCAGGGATTGAGTCGGGCGTCTCCGTTCGCGCCGCCGGCGGCCAGCGGGACGGCCGGCAGCGAGAGCACGCAGAGAACGGCGGCGACGGCGGCGAAGAGTTGCCGTCGAGAGGGCGGTCGCATACGACCCTCTATCGAACGGTGGTTCTTGTATGTTTACGTTCACTGTCGAATCGGACACGCGTTCGCGGCGTCGTCGCCGAACGCGTCTCCGCGGGCGTCGCCCGGCCTCGCACGTGACGCCCGACGGCCCGTCGCGGGCACCTCGCCGCTCGAACGGTCGGGGGTCCGGTCGCAGGGGAAGTCTGTCGGCCGACGTCGGCCGCGGTATCCCGCGATTGAACGCCGATACTGGCCGCGTTCCGTTCGCCAGACAGCGTCAACGCGCCCGTAGCGGTCGCGTTCGCGCCGTCAACCGGGTCCTGTGGGTGCGAACGGACCACACGAACTAAGCGCGGGCCGCCAGTAGCGACTGGCGATGCGCGCCTTCAGGGTCGCCTACGACGGTCGTCCGTTTCACGGGTTCCAGCGCCAGCCAGACGTGTCGACGGTCGAGGACGCGCTGTTGGACGCCTGCCGGGCGCTCGGCGTGGCCGACGACGCCCCCGAGGGGTACGCCGCCGCGGGTCGCACCGACGCCGGCGTCTCCGCGGTCGCCCAGACCGTCGCGTTCGCGGCTCCCGACTGGCTCACGCCCGCTGCGCTGAACAGCGAACTGCCGGCGTCGGTCCGGGCGTGGGCGAGCGCCGACGCCGGCCCCGAGTTCCACGCCACCCACGACGCCCTCTTCCGGGAGTACACCTACCACTGCTACGCGCCGCGGGCGAACCTCGCGCTGGCGAAGGACGCCCTCGACCGCCTCTCCGGCGAGCACGACTTTCACAACCTGACGCCCGACGAGGAGGGCACCGTCCGCGACCTCCGGACCGACGTGCTCCGCGACGGCGACTACCTCGTCGTCACGCTCCGGGCGGGCGGGTTCGCGCGCAACCTCGTCCGCCGGGTCGTCGCGCTGGTCCGTGCGGTCGCCACCGGCGAGGCACCGGTCGCGAAGGTCGACCGCGTGCTCTCGCCGGAACCGCTGGACGGCCCCGAGGGCGTCGCGCCCGCGCCCGCCCACCCCCTCGTGCTCACGGACGTGGGCTACGACCTCGACTTCGCGGTGAACGACGAGGCGGCCGCGAGCGCCCGCGAGGTGTTCGCCGACCTCCGCGTCGAGCGCGAGGCGGGGGCGCGGGTCGCCGGCGAGATAGACGACCGTCTCCGGTAGCGCCACCACATAGATTTTTGACGTGTCGAGTCGGAAGCGAAGTATGGTCGCAACCGATCCGGACGACCTGGAGGTCGTCGACAGTTCGTGGCTCTGGCACGCGACCCGATGGGTCGTGCTCGGTCTGCTCGCACTGGGGTTCGGCGGGGCCGCCGCCGGCGGCGTCAGCGTCGTCTTCGGCGGCGGCATCCTCGGTTTCCTCGTCGCCGCCGCCGTCTGGGTCGCCGCCCTGTTCGTCGGCGTCTACCTCGGCCTGCGTGGACTGGCGACGCTGCTCTGGGCCGTCGACAAGGAGGAGATATTCGAGGAGTAGTCGGCGGGGCGCGGCGACCGCGCGCTCGACCGTCGCTTCCGGGCGGGATAGCTTTTTGTCCCGTCGCTGTCATTCGTGACCATGAGCGCGAACACCTTCCTGAGCGGCACGCGCACGGTCGACAGCGCGCGGCTGTGGGAGTCGACGTTCTGGGTCGTCCTCGGAGTTCTCATCGTCGTGACCGGTCGATGGGTCGGTGCGTCGCTCGGCCCCCCGTTCGGACGCATCGGTTTCGCGGTGTTCGGACTGTTCTACCTCGTCTCGCTGGTCGGCGGCGCGTTCAGCGTCCTGAAGGGTCTCGCCGTCCTCGGCGAGGCGCTCCTCGACGCGAGAGCCACGAGCGAGTGGTGACTCACTGCCACTCGTCGGGCCAGATGTCGGCGGCACGCATCCCCTCCTCGTAGTCGTTCTCGCGGAGGTTCTCGGCGACGTCGTCGGGGTCCCGCCGGGGAACGTCCTCGCGCCGGGCGAGTTCCTGGACGAGCAGGGCGGCGAGCATGGCGTGTTCGCGTAGGTTGCGGTCGTCGACCTTGTCCCGGGTGTCCGCGTGGGTGTGCCCCCAGCCGCGGCCGCGCTCGCCCGGCACGCTCGCGTCCTGCTCGCTGTGCAACTGGAGCGCGGGGACGCCCCGCCGGAGGAACGGCCAGTGGTCGCTGAAGGGGTGGACGTCCTCCTCCAGTTCGACGGGCTGGTTCGCCTCGTCGGCGACGGCCTCGACCACGTCCGCCATCGCCTCGGAGTCGTGGGTGAACGCCCGCAGGTCGCGGAACCGCCCCGCGCCGTCGACGTTGACGACCGCCCGGACCCGGTCGGTGTCGAGGCGCTCCGCGAGGTCCTCGCTGCCGAGCAGGCCGGTCTCCTCGCAGCCGACGCCAGCGACCCGGACCCGGGTTTCGAGGTCGAGGTCGGCGAGCAGGTGCGCCGCCGCGACGACGACCGTGATGCCGCAGCCGTTGTCGAGCGCGCCCTCCGCGACGTCGTGGGCGTCGTGGTGCGCGACGACGACGACCTCCTCGTCGGTGTCCGGCCCGAGTTGCGCGTGGACGTTGTGGCTCGTCCCCGGTTCCGTGCCGGCGTCGACGGAGAGCGTCGCGGTCGCGCCGCGGTCGGCGTAGTCCGTGAGCCACGCGCCCGTCTCCTCGCTCACGCCGACGCCGGGCAGCGTCGCCACGTCGCCGAACGTCAGCGACCCCGTGGGCGGTAGCTGTCCCGGGACGTGGTTGTGGAAGACGAACGCCTCCGCGCCGGCGGCGGCCGCGTAGCCGAACTTCTCCATCCGGTGGACGAACCGGCTGCCGGGCGGCGTCGTCGTGCTCGCGACGGCGATGGCCCCCTGCACGTCCCGTTCGTCTATCTCCTCGGGCGTCCCGTGACCGACGTCGACCAGTTCGCCGCGGACCTCGCCCCCGGGCGAGTACGGGAGCGCGACCGCCTCGAACGAGCGCCGGACCGGGTCGGTCACGGCGAGGTCGGCCCGGCCGCGGTCCCAGCGCGCGATGTCGAACGAGTCGGTCGTGACCTCGCGCGCGCCGGCGCGTTCGAACCCCTCCGCGACCAGGTTCGCCGCCTCGCGCTCGCCCGGATGGCCGCCCAGCCGGTTCTCTATCTCCGTCAACCGCGTCAGGAAGGTCCAGGGATAGTCGTCCCGCCACATCGCGCCGAGTGCTTCCGAGCGGTTCGCCGTCATGGCGTGGAGTGAGCGTCCCGGCGACAAAAATCCCGTCCCGGAACCGGTTCAGTTCGCGAAGAGGCTGGCGTGGACCGGCGCGAACGAGCCGCGATTGCGACGACGACCTAGAAAGCGGCGCAGCGACGGCCCTATCAGTTCCGGGCAGGCGAGGAAGGCGTCGTGACCGTAGTCGCTCTCGACGACGCGGTGGGTCGTCTCCGCACCGGCGTCGCGGAACGCGGCGGCGAGCGCCTCGCCCTGGTCTGTCGTGAAGTGCCAGTCGCCGGTGATGGAGACGACGAGCGCCTCGCCGTCGAACTCGGCGAGCGCGTCGGCGTCGGACGCACAGCCCGCAGCGAGGTCGTAGTCCTCCATCGCCCGCGTCAGCCGAAGGTAGCTGTTGGCGTCGAAGCGCTCGACGAACGACCGGGCGTTGTAGTCGAGGTAGCTCTCGACCTCGCGGTAGTCGTCGTCGGTCGCGTCGCCCAGGGCGTCCGGTGCCAGTTCGCGCGGCGGACAGTCGGCGGTCCGGCGGCCGAACTGGTCGTCCATGGACTCCTTCGAGCGGTAGGTGACGTGCGCGAGCTGGCGGGCCAGCGCCAGCCCGTCGTCGGGGTGGTCGGGGTAGTAGTCGCCGCCCTGCCACGCCGGGTCGCTCGCGATGGCCCGGCGGGCGATGGCCGACAGCGCGAGCAGCTGGGAGTCGAGGCGCGCGCCGGCGGCGATGGGGACGACGCGCTCGACGCGGTCGGGGTAGCGCTTGGCCCACTCGACGGCGTTCATGCCGCCGACGCTTCCCCCGACGACCGCCTGGAGCGTGTCGATGCCGAGGTGGTCGAGCAGGCGCCGCTGGGCGCGCACCCAGTCGCCGACCGTCACGGCGGGGAAGTCGGAGCCGTACGGTTCGCCGGTCGCGGGGTCCTCGCTCGCCGGTCCCGTCGTCCCGTAGCAGGAGCCGGGGACGTTCGCGCAGACGACGAACTGCTCGGTCGTGTCGATGGGAGCGCCCGGGCCGACCACGTCGTCCCACCAGGCCCTCGCCTGGTCGGCGTCGACCGTCTCGTCGCCCGCGGTCGTCACCCGGTGGCTGCCCGTCAGGGCGTGACAGAGCAGGACCGCGTCGTTCGCGGGGTCGCCGTACGTCTCGTAGGCGACCCGGAGGTCGGGAACCGACCCGCCGCGCTCGAACTCGAACGGCCCCAGCGAGACGCGCTCGCCCGGCATGTCGTGTACGTGGTCCGATTCGCGTCCGTCCGGCGCTTCGCACGCGCCTGCGGCGTCGTTCGCGTCGGTCATGTCGCCTCCCGCGTCGCGCGTTCGATTGCCCGGTCGAGGTCGGCGAGCAGGTCTGCGGGGTCCTCGATGCCGACGGAGAGGCGAACGAGGTCGGGGGTGACGCCGGCCTCGCGCTGCTCGTCCGGGGAGAGCTGGGCGTGGGTCGTGCTCGCCGGGTGGATGACGAGCGTCTTCGCGTCGCCGACGTTGGCGAGGAAGGTAGCGAGGTCGGTCGCCTCGCAGAACGCCTTGCCGGCCTCGAAGCCCTCCTCCAGACCGAACGCGACCATCCCGCCGTACCCGCCGTCGAGGTACCGGGTCGCGTTCTCGTGGGTCTCGTGGGCCGCCAGTCCGGGGTACGCGACCCACGCCACGTCGTCGTGGTCGTCCAAGTACTCCGCGACGACGGCCGCGTTATCGCAGTGGCGCTCCATCCGCAGCGACAGCGTCTCGACGCCCTGGAGGGTCTGCCACGCGTCGAACGGCGACTGCTGGTTGCCGAGGCTCCGGACGGCGCGGTAGCGCGCGGCGGCCGCGAGCGGCGCGTCGAAGTCGCGCGAGAAGTCGACGTCGTGGTACGCGCGGTTCGTCCCGGCGAGTTCGGAGTAGCCGCCGGCCGCCCAGTCGAAGTCGCCGCCGTCGACGAGCACGCCGCCCACGGTCGTCCCGCTGCCGTGGAGCCACTTCGTCGTCGACTCCCAGACGACGTCCGCGCCGTGCTCCAGGGGGCGACAGAGCGCGGGCGTGGCGAAGGTGTTGTCCACGACGAGCGGAACGTCGCGCTCGTGGGCCACCTCGGCGAGGCGTTCGAAGTCGGGCGTGACGAGCGAGGGGTTGCCGACGGTCTCGACGTGGACGAACGCGGTGTCGTCGTCGACGGCGTCCGCGTAGGCGTCGTAGTCCAGCGTGTCGACGAACCGCGCCTCGACGTCCCTCCGCGAGGCGACGTGGCTGAAGTACGTCGTCGTCCCGCCGTAGGTGTCGGTGGAGACGACGACGTTGTCGCCCGCCTCGGCGAGGACGAAGGTGAGCGAGTCGAGCGCGGCCATCCCGCTGGCGGTGGCGACGGCGCCGGCACCGCCTTCGAGCGCCGCGATGCGGTCTTCGAGCGTCTCGACCGTCGGGTTGCTCAGCCGCGAGTAGATGTGGCCGTCGCGCTCCAGGGCGTACAGGTCGGCGGCGTGGTCGGCGTCCGCGAACTCGTAGGACGTGGTCTGGTAGAGCGGCGGCGCGACCGCTCCGGTCGCGGGGTCGGACTGCTGGCCCGCGTGGACGCTTCGCGTCCCGAATCGCGGCCGCTCGCTAGCCTGGTCCCCCCGTCGGCCGCCGTCGCGCGACCGGTCCTCGTCGTCGGTCATGTGCTACGAGCATATTCTCGAAACGATTTATAACCAGCGGTTACGACACGATTCACCTCTGCAGTCAGCGGAGAGGTTTTTACGCAGTCAGCGACGTGAGCGCGTACGCGAGTGCCACGGCACCGACAGCGAGCGCGGCGGGGACGACGAGGGAAACGTTTCCGAGACCGTCGTCGACCGCGGCCAGCAGGGGCAGGAGGACGATAACGACGAGGACGGCGACCACCGCACGAAGGCGGTTCACCGTGCGCTGCACGTCGTCGAGTCGCCGCTCCAGGTCCGCGGGGTCGGGGGCAGGGTCGGACATCGGTCGGTGGTTCTCCAGAGCGACCAATCAATCCTGCGACACGGTGTGGGTGGGCGGCGACGCTCCCCCGCGGTCGCTCTAGGCGAGTCGCGTCCAGAGCGCGACGAGCAGCGCGGCCCAGGGGGCGCGAGGAGCGCGAAGCCGGCGGTCGTGAGCGCGCCCGCGACGTTCGAGAGCGCCGGCACCGCCGTCGCCCAGAACGCGAGCACGCCGAGGTTCACGCTCGCCACGCCCGCCCAGGAGAGCGCGTGGGAACTCGCCGCGACCGCAGCGGGAAGGTCGCCGTCCCGCTCGTCGACGGCGCCGACGACCCTCAGGAGTCCGACGGTCAGGTACAGTCCAGCCGCGACGAAGAACGGGTCGGTGCGTGTTCGCATCCTCCCTAGCCTGTAGGGACGAGAAGCGATTCTCTCGAACACGTTCGCGGTCGAGGAGAGCGTGGCGGGCGACTGCTCCACCGGGGACGGTCCGCGCCGGGAGCGTCAGAACGCCGGAAGAACGACGAACGGACCCGAATCACTCGACGTGGACGCGCGTGACGTACCCGCCGCAGCCACACCGTTCGACGAATCGGTACTCCGCGTCGTCGAACGCGTCCCGGAGTTCGTCGAAGAGATACGTCTCCGGGTGGCCGTGGTTCCCGTGCGTGACGAGGTTGACGTGGTAGCCCGACGCCGTCTTCCGGACGGCGTCGAGCGCCTGCTCGACGGTGAGGGCGCGGTCGTCGGCGTGGCGCGGCAGTTCGAGGTTCGCCGACCACGAACTTTCGTGGACGTGGTCCGTCACCGGTTCGGGGGTGGAGTCGGACATGACGGTCGTTCGTTGGTCGCTGCCGGAGGAAAGCCGAGTCCCGAACGTGTTCGTCCGGTCGAGTCGCTCAGTCCGCCGTGACGCGACGAGCGAGGACGAGCAGCGCGGTGGCGTCGGTCTCGGCGAACGGCGACACCTCCTGCCGGCCGTCGAAGCGGACGGTCTCGCCCGCCTCGACCGTGTGCGTCTCGTCGTCGACGTCGAGCGTCAGGCGACCGTCGAGGACCGCGAGCACGACCTGCCGGTCCGGATGTCTGTGAGGAGCCACGCGTTCGCCCTCGTCGAGCGTGAGTCTGACCGTCTTCGGTTCCGCTCCCGGGAAGACGACCGCCGTCGGGTCGCCGTCGAGGTCGGCCAGCGTTCGCTTCGTCGCCATCTCGTCGGGACGTAGTCACACCGGCACCGTCACCGTTCCCCCGAACGCGTTCGGCGGCGGTTGCGCCGCGAGCGCACCGGACCGGGGCGCGGGTCAGTCGTCCGCGCTGGCCGCGCCCGAAATCCGGCCGTCTGGCACCGTCCCGTCGTCGTTCCAGCCCCGGACCTCGTAGTACTCCGAGAGGGCGTCCTCGAAGCCCGGCAAGTCGTACGGCAGCGCGTCGTCCGCCCGGTCGAAGCCCCGCCGGTTGTTGAAGTGGCGCTCCAGTTCGACGACGCGAGCACCCATCGCCTGCAGGTCGTCGTAGTCGGCGTCGAGCAGTGCTTCGAGGCGTTCCTCGGTCATGAAGTCCCGCGAGAACTTGCAGACGACGCCGCTGTCCAGCACCGCGTTGTGGTTCTCCTTCTCGACGATTAGCGGCGGTTTGCCGTCCAGCCCCTCCGGGTCGACCGCCTCGTCCTTGTCCACGAGGGGGTACTCCTTCGAGTAGAACTCGGCGTACATGTGGTCCGCGCCGCGGTTCGAGGTGGCGAAGGCGAGGCCCTGTCCGTTCAGCGTGCGGCCGTCGTGGGCCGCGAACTCCAGGCCCTTCACCGTCCAGTCCTCGACGTCGAGGTCGTCCGCGAAGCGGTGGACGCCCTCCGCGAGCAGGTCCCCGTCGCCCTCGCGGTAGGCTATCTTCTCGACGAGGTCGTGAATCAGGTCGCTGTTGCCGAACTCGTCGTTCGCCGCGAGGTAGGCGGCGACGGCGTCGCCACAGGAGATGGTGTCCATGCCGAGTTCGTCACAGAGGTCGTTGGACTTCATCACCGAGACCACGTCGTCGACGCCGGAGTTGCTGCCGAACGCCATCACCGTCTCGTACTCCGGCCCCTCGGTTTCGAGTCCGGTTTCCTCGTCGCGCGTGGGGAGCTTGCACGCGAACGCACACTGCGAGCAGGTGCCTTTCTTGTACTTCTTCTCGGAGACCGCCTCACCGCCGATGTCGGCCGCGCCGTCGAACTCCAGTTCCGAGAAGTAGTAGGACGGCAGCGCGCCGACGTGGTTGGCGTACTCCGTGACGCTGGTCGTGCCGGCCTCCTTCATCGGGTGGTCGTCCGCGGTCGCGGCCTCGCGGTGGACGTCCATCGCCACGGGGTCGACGTCGATATCGGGCGCGCTGTCGCCAGCGAACGCGACGTACTTGACGTTCTTGTCGCCCAGGACCGCGCCGAGGCCGCCGCGACCGAACGCGCGGTGTTCCGTGGTCATGATGGCCGCGAACCGAACCCGGTTCTCGCCCGCCGGCCCGGCGACGGCGAGCTGGTCGTCGCCGAAGCCGTGTTCGTCGGCCGCGTACTCCCCCGTCTCGCCGACGGTCGCGTCGGCGAGTTCCGGCACGTCCTCGAACTCGACTCCGTCGTCGGTGACGTGGACCGCGACGAGGTCGTCGCTCTCGCCCGTTATCTCGACCGCGGCGTACCCCGTCCCGGTGAAGTTCCGCGAGAGGAATCCGCCCGCGTTCGAGGAGAGCAGGCCACCCGTCAGCGGCGAGAGGCCGGTGCAGTTCATCCGCCCGGTGAAGCTCATCGTCGACATCTGGAGCGGTCCGGTCGTGAAGAAGAGGCTGTTCTCCGGGCCGAACGGGTCGGCGTCGAACGGAATCCGGTCGTGCGCCAGTTTCGTGGCGACGCCCCGACCGCCCACGAACGAGGCGAGCACGTCGTCGACGTCGGTCGTCGTCGTCTCGCGCTCGCCCACGTCGACGGTCAGTAGCGGGCCTTCAGCGTGAAGCATGTTCGAGAGTTGGAGCTTCGGTACAATAAACATCGGCGTTCGAAACAGGTCGGGCGAGTGACCGTCTCGCGTCGCGGACGACGGCCGTCCGCCGGAACCCCTTATTTCCGCCACGTTGGTGCCTAAATGGACGGATATCTTTTTCCAGCGGCTCCCCGAAATTCGGACACTGTGCCGGGGAGACCGGAAGCGAAAGGCGACCACCGCCGTCGCCGCCCATGAGCGGAGACAGCGGTGCGGAGAGCACCTCGGCCGACGCGGAAACCATGTCGCGCGACACGGCGTTCGAGATACTGACGAACGCGCGTCGCCGCTACGCGATGGCGTACCTCCGGACCCAGTCCGGCCCGACCTCCATCGGCGAACTCGCGGAGGTCATCGCCGCCCACGAACGGGACACGACCGTCGACCTGATATCATCGAAAGAGCGGAAGTCGGTGTACACGTCGCTGTACCAGACGCACCTGCCGAAGATGGCCGACGCGGGTGTCGTCGACTACGACCGCCACCGCGGCACCGTCGCGCTCGCAGACGGCGCAGACGAACTCGACGACTACCTCTCGCCCGCACCGGACGGCGCGAACTGGAGTCGCTACTACCTGGCGCTCGCGCTCGTCAGCGGCGTCGTCGTCGGCTGCCGGTTACTCGGCATGTACCCGTTCACGGCCATCCCCGTGCTGGGGTACGCCGCTCTCGTTCTCGGGGCGTTCGCCGCGCTGTCGGCCATCAACCTCGGGCTGGATCGCCGGGTCGAGCTCACGCGGGCGGGTGGCAGAGGTCGATGGCCTCCCTGACGGCGTCCTTGCGTCCGAGGAACGTGATGTGGTCGCCCTTCTGCAGCGTGAAATTCTCGTTGGGGACCTGCGTATCGCCGTCGCGTCCCACCAGCGCGATGAGACAGCCGCTCGGTAGTTCGTCGTCGAGTTCCTCGATGGTCTTGCCGATGTGATTCTCGGAGGTGACCTCTATCTCCTGGACGTCGCCGGCCCGGCCGAGTTCGGTCATCCAGTTCGACAGCGCCGGGCGTTCGATGACGTTGTCGATGGCCCACGCCGTCGCCATCGACGAGGAGATGGTTCGAACGCCGAGGTCCTCGAAGGCGTCGACGTTGTCCGGATTGTTCGCCCGGGCGATGACGGTCTCGACGTCGAACTTCGAGTCGGCGAGCTGAGCGACGAGCAGGTTCGCGTCGTCGTCGCCGGTCGCGGCCACGGCGATGCGGGCGTTGTCCGCGCCGGCGGCACGGAGCACCTCCGTGTCCGTGCCGTCGCCCCTGTGGACGGTGAAGCCGGCGTCGCGAGCGGTCTCGATTATCGTTTCGTCGTTCTCGACGATGACGACGTTCTCTCCCCGGTCTTCGAGGCGTTCGGCGAGCGCACGGCCCACCTTCCCGCCTCCGACGATGATGACACGCATGGGAATCACGTTGAGGTATTCGGCGATGTGACGGGCGAATCCGCCCTCCAGCACGACGGTGACGACGATGACGAGGAAGACGGTCCCGACCAGCGTCGTCGCCGCCTGGTTCAGTCCGCGGCTCTGGAGCTGGAACGCGAACAGCGTGGCGACCGACGCGGGAATGATGCCGCGCGGACCGACGAAGCTCATGAACAGCCGTTCGCCCCAGTCGAACCGGTCGCCGGTCGTCGAGAGCATGACGCCCAGTGGACGGACGATGAGCGCGACGACCACCACGACCGCGACGCCGCCGAGTCCCAGCGAGAAGAGGTCGGCGGGCTGTAGCAGCGCCGCGAGGATGATGAAGACGAACGAGAGGACGACGAGGGTGATGTCGCCCTTGAACTCCTCTATCTTCTCCTCGTACGGCAGGTCGGCGTTGCCGAGCAGCATGCCCGCCGTCGCGACCGCCGCGATGCCGGCCTCCTTGGCGAAGAAGTCGGCACCCGCGTAGGCCACGAGCGCGCCGACCAGCACGAGCAGGCGGGCGTTCTGGGGCGCGTTGCCTCGCGAGAGGTCGATGTGCCGGAGCACGTACCAGACCACGCCGGCGACGAGCATGCCGACGAACAGTCCGGTCCCGAGTTTGGTGATGAACTCGCTCAGGAACTCGTTGAACTCGAACGCCGAGCCCTCGGTCAGCACGACGACCTCGAACATCACCACGGCGAGGATGGCCGCCGTCACGTCGTTGACGATACCCTCGGTCTCCAGCGCGGCCTCGACGCGGTCCCGGACCGCGACGACCGAGAGGATCGGCGTGATGACCGTCGGGCCGGTCGCGATCAGTAGCGCACCGATGAGGAACGCGAGGTCCCACTCCGTCCCGAGGGCGTACCGGACCGTAACCGCGGTGCCGATCAGCGAGACGACGGCACCGACCGTCACCAGCTTTATCTGCGCCGACGGCGCTTCGCGTAGCTTGCTCAGCTTCAGGTGGAACGCCCCCTCGAAGACGATGATGGCGACGCTCAGGCCGACGATGGCCGACAGTGCACCCCCGAACGAGGCGGGGTTCAGCAGACCGATTCCGACGGGGCCGACCACGATGCCCGAGACGATGAGAAAGAGCACGCTCGGCACCTGAAAGCGGTCCGCAAGTATCTGTGCGACGACGCCGAGACCGATAACTGTCGCGACGATGACGAGCAGTCCCGGTCCCGACCCCGCTGACTCGACACTCATGAGCGTTTCTCGCCCGAAGGTGGTGGCCCCGGCCGTATAAAAGCGCTCCTTTGCGATAGCCGAATCGTCGCCGTCGGGAGAAGGTTTTCGTTATTCGGTACCAGCCCACACGCATGCCCGGGCATCTGCTCGCGCAGCGGTTCGTTCTCGACGCGTCGGTGGTTCTCACCGAGGAGCTACGGAACGACGACGAGGACCTCTAACGGCCGTCGAACGGCTTTCGACCGCGTCTCGACGGCGAAGCTCTCGCTGAACGTCTCCTGTCACATCCCGCCGTCGGTCCACGACGAGTCGACCGGCGTCTCGAGGACGTCTGAAGGTTCCGCCGTCACTCGGCGCGTCGGTCGACGAACGACGACACGCGCTCCAGCCCCTCCTCCAGTTCCGCAGTCGGCAGGCCGAAGCCGATGCGGAAGTAGTTCTCGTAGCCGAACAGGTCGCCGGGCGCGAGGACGACGCTCTCCTCCTCGACGACGCCGCGGCAGAACTCCCGGGCGTCGTCGAACCCGTCCGGAATCGAGACGAAGCCGTTCACGCCGACGGGGTCGTACCAGTCGAGGTCGTGGTCGGCGACGAACGCCCGGACGCGGTCGCGGTGGTCGGCCGCCAGTTCGCGGTTCTCCTCGAGGATGGCGTCCTCCTGTTCGCCGAGCGCCTGGCGCGCGACGTGCTGGCCGAAGATGGGCGGCGAGATGGTGGTGTAGTCCTTCCACCGGACCGCGCGCTCGACCACGTCCTCGGGGCCGGCTATCCAGCCGAACCGCAGGCCCGCAAGCCCGTAGGCCTTGGTCAGGCTGGTCGTGCTGATGCCGCGCTCGCCCATGCTCGCCACCGGAGGAATGGGGTCGTCGGCCAGCAGGCGGTACACTTCGTCACAGAGCAGGTGTGCGTCCGCGTCCTCGGCGAGGTCGTACAGCGCCTGGACCGTCTCCTCGGGGTGGTAGCGCCCCGTGGGGTTGTTGGGGTTGTTCAGCACGACGACGCCGGTCTCCGGGCGGATGGCGTCCGCGACGGCGTCGACGTCGAGTTCCCACTCCGGCGGTTCGAGCCAGACGCGGCTCACCTCGCCCATCGCGTCCGGGACCGCGTGGAGCGCCTGGTAGGTCGGAGTCACGACGACCGCGTGGCTCGAAGAGTCACGGGACGAGGAGGCGGTGCTACCGCCGACCGCGTGGCTCCCCGAGCCACGAGACGAGGAGGCGGTCTGGCCGCCGGCCCCGTTCGCATCTTCGCCCCCCATGAGCGAGCAGAACGCGAGGAAGTTCGCCTCCTGGGTACCGCAGGTGAACGCCACCTCGTCGCGACCACGGTCGTAGCGGTCGGCGACCGCCGCGCGGAACTCGGGGTCGCCGTCGGTCGGGATGACGTACCCGAGTTTCCCGGGGTCGAGGTCGAACCGCGAGGCGTCGAGGCTCCGGATGCCGCTCTCGGCGAGCATGATGTCGGCCTCGTGTTCGTACTTCCCGAACCAGCGTTCGAGTCCGAAGGGCGCGATTTCCATAGTCGGGGGTCGTCGGGCGAACGCGTTAAGCTACCGGAAGTGGAACGCGACGCCTCACTCCCGCTCCTCGCGCTGGCGGAGGTTCTGGCGGGTGAACTGCGGGGTCGCGCGGATGCCGCGGCGCTCGCGGAACGACCGGTAGAGCAGACCGGCGACGACGAGGGTGAACGCGCCCGCCACGATGGCGGCGCGGAGCGTCGAGAAGGTGTAGAGGATGCCGGTCGTGAGCAGGCTGAAGGAGAGCAACATCCCGTAGACGAGTCGCTTCGCGAACAGGTCGAACACGTCGTCGTCGTCCTCGACGTTGACGCGGACGTAGAGGTCGTCGCGGTCGGTGCGGTCCAGCGTGCGCTCGAGTTTCGGCGGGACCCGCACCAGCGACTGCGCCGAGGCCTGCACCTCGTCGCCCGCCTGTTCGAGGAACTGCTTGATGGACTCCTCGCGATAGCCCTGTTCGGTGAGGTAGTCCGTCGCGACGGCGATGAAGTCGAACTCGGGGTCCAGCGTCACGCAGACGCCCTCGACGACCGTGGCGACCCGGAGGACGAGCGCGAGGTTCGACGGAAGTCGCAGGGGGAACTCGTAGATGGTGTCCTCGACCTGCGAGACTATCTGCTGGACGCGGTAGGTCTCGATGTCCTCGCCGCGGGCGTCCTGGATGGCGAGTTCCATCACCTCGCCCATCGTCGCGCGGTCGGCCTCCGGCGACAGGGTGCCCATCTCGATGAGCGCGTCGAGGATGGCGTCGATGTCCTGGTTCGCCACCGCGACGTAGAAGTCGACGATCTTCTCCTGGATGAACGCGTCCACCCGGCCGCTCATCCCGAAGTCGTAGAACACGACGGTGCCGTCGTCCCGCACGGCGAGGTTTCCGGGATGGGGGTCGGCGTGGAAGACGCCGTCCTCGATTATCATCTGGAGGTAGGCGCGCTGGAGCGTCTCCGCGAGGTCGGTGCGGTCGATGCCCTTCTCGTCCAGCGTCGCCACGTCGTTTATCTTCGTCCCCCCGAGGTACTCCATCGTCAACACGCGCGGGCCCGAGTGGCTCTCGACGACGGCCGGGATGGCGACGTCATCGTCGTCGGCGAAGTTCTCGCGAATCTCCGTCAGCATCGTCGCCTCGCGGTCGTAATCCATCTCCTGGCGGATGGTCCGGGCGAACTCGTCCGCGAGGGTCTCGAGCGAGAACGCCCGCGCCTGTCCGATGAAGCGCATCAGGACGGGGACCGACCACCGGATGACCCGGAGGTCGGCCTCCACGAGGTCCTCGATGCCGGGACGGCGCACCTTCACCGCGACGCTCCGGTCGTCGACCTCGGCGGCGTACACTTGTCCGAGGCTCGCGCCGCTGATGGCGTCGGTGTCGAACGAGTCGAACTCCCGGGCGACCGGGCCGAGTTCTGCCTCGACCACCTTCTCGGCCTCGCTCCAGTCGGCGGGCGGCACCTCGTCCTGGAGCTTCGACAGCACGTCGACGTACTCCGGCGGGAGGATGTCCGGCCGGGTCGACAGCAGTTGCCCGAGTTTGATGAACGTCGGCCCGAGCGTCAGCAGCGATTCGAGCAGGGTGTTCGCCCGCTGGACGCGCGTCTCGCTGTCGACGCGGCGCGACCCGCCGAACAGGAGGAACCGGTGCCGGTCGCGGGCGTAGCTGAACAGCAGCGGAAGGAAGTGCCAGGCGACGACGAAAAAGCGCCGGTAGGCGCGGAGGTTGACCAGAGTGACCACCCGCGATTACCGACGCTGGACCGGAATGGACTGCTCGGGTGCGGCCGAGCGCTTCGGCAGGGTGATTTCGAGCACGCCGCGGTCGATGGTGGCCTCCCCGCCGGAACCGGTCGCGTCCGGCGGCAGCGGAAGTTCGGCGTCGAGGAACAGCGACCGGTCCTCGCGGAGGTAGTCGAACTCCGTGGGAACGTCCTTCTCGCGCCGCGCTTCCACGAGGAGGCGGCCATCGTCGACGTCGATGTCCACCGTCTCCTCGGTCACGCCCGGCATGTCTATCGCGAGGAGGTAGGCGTCGTCGCTCTCCAGCAGGTCGGCGAAGACGGTGTCCGGAAGCTCTCGCATCGCGTCACGCAGCGCTGACATACCCGAGGGTTTGGGTCGAGGGGCGAAAAAGGGTACGGTCGCGCGTTCGCCGGGTCGACGAGCGAGTCGTCGCACGCCGTCGCGGCCCACGGCCGCGTCGACGCGCCGTACACGAACGCCGACGGGCGAGCATGACGTAACCCTAAAGCCCGAGAGGGGTCTGTTTCTCCGCATGGACGCCTACGAGTTAATCGCTCGGAACGCTGAGGAACTGGTGACCGAGGAGGAAGTGCGGGAACTCGCCGAGTCGCCCGAGGGACGGCGGGCCTACGTCGGCTACGAGCCCTCCGGTGTGCTCCACATCGGGCACATGCTCGCCGCGAACAAGCTCATCGACCTGCAGGAGACCGGCTTCGAGGTGGTCGTCCTGCTCGCGGACGTGCACGCCTACCTCAACGACAAGGGGACGTTCGAGGAGATCCGGGAGACGGCCGAGCGGATGAAAGAGCAGTTCCTCGCGTACGGACTCGACGAGGACAGGACGGAGTTCGTGCTCGGGTCGGACTACCAGCTCGACGACGACTACGCGCTCGACCTCCACGAACTCGAACTGGAGACGACGCTCAACCGCGCCCAGCGCGCGATGGCCGAGATACAGAGCGGCGAGACGGCGAAGGTCTCCCACGTCGTCTACCCCCTGATGCAGGCGCTTGACATCGAGTACCTCGACCTCGACCTCGCCATCGGCGGTCTCGACCAGCGGAAGGTCCACATGCTGATGCGCGAGGAACTGCCGTCGCTGGGCTACGACGCCCGGCCCTGCATCCACACGCCCATCATCGCGGACCTGACGACCGGAGAGGGGAAGATGTCCTCCAGTGCCGGCGTCACCATCTCGATGGAGGACGGCACCGAGGAGATAGAAGAGAAGGTCGAGTCGGCGTTCTGTCCGCCGACGCGCGACCCCGAGGGCGACAAGGAGAACCCCGTCCTCGAAATCTTCCAGTACCACGTCTTCCCGCGCTTCGAGACGGTCGTCGTCGAGCGCCCCGAGGAGTACGGCGGTAACCTGGAGTACGACGACTACGAGTCGCTGGCCGACGACCTCGAGAGCGGCGAACTCCACCCCGCGGACGCGAAGGGGGCGCTGGCGACGTACCTCGACGAGCTCATCGAACCCGGACGGCGGAAGCTCGCCGAACTCGAAGCCGAGGACTGACCGCCGAGGGAGTCACCACTCTTCGTTCAGACGCGGTGGTCGGTAGCGGCCGGTAACGGCATTGGAACCGCCGTGGTCGGACGGAGTATGAAGGACCACGAGCGAAAGTTCCTGGAGGACACGCTCGCTCACCACTCTGCAAGCATAGCCAACGAACTGCGGGAGGGGTTCGGGACCGAGGAGATAATCGAGGACAGGAACACCCTCACCGACAACGGCGGGATGTGGGTGCGGGGATACCTGACGGGGTGGCTCACGCTCATCCGCGGGTGTTCGACCGGAAACCCGAACATCTCGCCCGACGACATCGCCGAGATCGGGACGCTGGTCGACGAACACGGGGGGAGAATCGCCGGCGAAGTATATTCGTAGCCTCATGACGGTCGAACTCCGCGTGATGTCGTACAACGTCAGGTACGACAACCCCAACGACGGCGACGACGTGTGGCGCGAGCGACGGGACCGGGTGGCGAGTTCCATCCGGTTCCACAGGCCGGACGTGGTGGGACTCCAGGAGGCGCTGCACGCCCAGCTACGGGATCTGAGCGAACAGCTACCCACGTACGAGTGGCTCCCCGCCGGGCGCGAGAACGTCGAGAGCGCCGGGGAGTACGCCGCCATCGGCTACGACCGCGACCGGTTCAATCTGGAAAGCGAGGACACGTTCTGGCTGTCCGAAACCCCCGACGAACCGGGGAGCGTCGGGTGGGACGCCGACCTGCCGCGACTCGTCCACCACGTCGAACTCCGCGAGCAGCGCACCGACGTGACCTTCTACCACTTCAACACGCACTTCGACCACGCGGGCGAGGAGTCGCGACTGAACGGCGCGAAACTGCTGTTGCAGCGCATCGACGGACTGGTCCCCGACGAACCGGTCGTCGTCACCGGCGACTTCAACTGCCGGGCGGGGTCGCCGCCGTACGAGCGGTTGACCAGTCGGACCAGGGTGAGTCCGGGCCGCACCCTGCGCGACACCCACCGCTTCTCGAAGTACGGCCACCACGGTCCGGAAACGTCGATGACGGACTTCCGCAACCTGATTCCCGACAAGAAGATAGACCACATCTTCGTCACCAGCGACGTGGAGGTCGTCCTCCACGGAGTCCAGAGCGACGCCTACGCGAACGGACGATACGCCTCCGACCACCTCCCGGTCGTCGCGGACGTCTCGCTCACCGAACTGGACGGAAGGTGAACGCGAACGGCGCTACTCGAAGCCGCCGCCCATCATCGCGCCCATCCCGAAACTCTCCATCAGGCCCGAGACGAGACCCCACGCGACCAGCACGACGCCGGCGACCACGAGGGTGATACCGGCCGCGATGAGGAGACTTTCCAGTGCGATGACGGCGATGCCGGCGACGAGCGCGAGCAGACCGACCAGCCCTTTCGCGCCGAGTTTGTCGAACATGCCCCGGTTTCGGGACGGGTGAGACTTAAAGCTGCCACTTGGCCGCCGGTCCGTCCCCCGGGACGCTCCCCCACGAATCGAGCCTTCCAACTGTGTCCCCCGGTCAACTCCCCGGTCGATTCTCCCCCAATCGACTCCCCCGGTCGACTCCCGGCTCCGACGCTCGAAAGCGGCTACTCCTGCATCGTCACGAAGCGCACGCGGCCGTGCTCCTCGCGGTCGAGGCTGCCGTCGGCGCGCCGGCGGGCGAGCACGAGTCGCTGCGTCGCGTCGCCGACGGGGGCGAGCAGTCGGCCGCCCGGGCGGACCTGCTCGACCACGGCGGTCGGCAGCTCGGAGGCGGCGCAGGTGAGGTAGGCGGCGTCGTACGGCGCGTGCTCGGGCCAGCCGTCGTGCCCGTCGCCGACGCGGACGGACACGTCGCCGTAACCTAGTCGCTCGAATCGCCGCCGGGCCTGCTCGGCGAGTCGGTCGTGGTACTCGACGCTGTAGACGTTCTCCGCGCCGACGACCTCGGCGGTGACGGCGGCGTGGTAGCCACAGCCGGTTCCGATTTCGAGCACCCGGTCGCCGGACTCCAGCGCGAGCAGGTCGACCATCGCCGCGACCATGTGCGGTGCGCTGATGGTCTGGCCCTCGTCGATGGGGAGCGGGCGGTCGGCGTACGCGTCCTCGCGGCTGCTCTCCGGCACGAACTCGTGGCGCGGGACGGCTTCGAGCGCGGCACGCGTGGACTCGCGCTCGACCCGGCCCTGGCGCGCGAGGGCGTCGACGAGGTCGCGGCGGCGTTGCTCGAAGTCCGTCACCGTCACCACGCCGACCAGGCGGAGGAACTCTTGTCGGTGCCGTACACTCGTTTCACGTCCTTGGCGACGAGGTCGTCGCCGTCGCGGTCCAGCTTGTCGATGTCGTACGCCACGGCGTCGTCCGCGACGAGGATGCCGTCGACCGCGAACTCCTCGTCGCCCAGTTCCGCGGTCTCGCCGACGACGAACTGGTAGTCGCCGGGCACGTCGACCTTGATCGAGCGGGAGTCGTCGTAGCTCCCCTCCTTCGGGTGGAGCGTGACGTTCACGGTGACGTTGTCGACCGCGCGGGTCCAGATGGTCTCGACGTCCTCGGCGGTCGCCTCCTCCACGCGGCGGTCGCCGTCGAGTTCGAGGCTGGTGATGCGGACGACCATGATGGCCTCCTCCGTCTCCAGGACGAACTCCTCGCCGACCGCGAGTTCCTCGCCGACGGGCACCTCTTCCCTCGCGGAGAACGATTCGCCGTCCTGGGAGACGACGACGCCGGTGTCCGTCGTTTCGGGCTCCTCGATTCGCGTCTTGTGGACGTGGCCGCACTCCGTGCATCGAACCGTCGTCTGGCCGCCGGGTTTGAGCACTTCGTGGACGGTCTCGACGTCGGGCGAACAGGAGGGACAGGCCGCCGCGACGCGTTCGGTGGTTTCGGTCATGCGCGGGGATAAACGCCGCGCGCGTAAAAGTTCGTGGAGTCTCCCCTCGGAGTCGAACGACCCGGAATCGGAACCGCGTGTGCCGTCCCGGTTAAGGTGCTGGCCGTCGTCCTCACCGCCGGCCATGGAGTACCAGACGTTCGTGCGAGAGGTCGAAGAGCGCACCGACCTGTCGACGGCCGAGGAAGCGGACGACGCCATCGGTGCGACGCTGGTCACGCTGAGCGAGCGCGTCCCGGACGAGACGGCGCGGAACCTCGCCGAGCAGCTACCCCACGAGGTCGGCGAGTACCTCACCGCCGCCGACGGCTCGACGTCGTTCGGCTTCGACGAGTTCGTCGCGCGCGTCCTCGAACGCGAGATGGTCACCGACGTCGCCGAGCGCGAGACGGCGCGCCGCCACGCCCAGGCCGTCGTGGCCGTCCTGCTGGACGCCGTTACGTCGCGGAAGAGCGACGACGTGCTGTCGCACCTCACGACCGACTACGAACGGCTGTTCGAGGGCGTCGACCCCGAAGCGGTCTGGGGTCCGGGCTGGCGCGACAGGCTCGGCGAACGGGGCTGAGCGCGGGCCGACCGCGAGTGCGGTCGGCCGACGGAGTCACTCCGACTCGTCGAGTTCGAGTTCGAGTTCGCGGTCCGACGCCCCGCCCTCGACGTCCTCCAGTTCCGAGAGCACGGCACCGCCCTCGTCCATCTCCGCCAGCGTCGCCTCGATGTCGTCGAGGCCGAGCAGTTTGCCGGTCTCCTCGTCGAACTCCAGGCTGTCGAGCTGGTCGCCGTCGGTCTCGACGTCGCTGCCCGTGAGGTGTTTGCCGTAGCGGCCGAGCATCGAGGACAGTTCCTGGGGGAGGACGAACGTCGTCGACTCGCCCTGACCGATGGACTCCAGCGTCTCCATCCCCTTGTCGATGACTGCACGCTCGCCCATCGACTCGGCGGACTTCGCGCGCAGGACCGTCGACACCGCGTCGCCCTGCGCCTCCAGGATCTGGCTCTGCTTCTCGCCCTGCGCGCGGATGATGTTGGACTGCTTCTCTCCCTCGGCGCGCTCGACCGCACTGCGGCGTTCGCCCTGCGCTTCCAGGATCATCGCGCGGCGTCGGCGCTCGGCGGAGGTCTGTTCCTCCATCGCGTCGACGACGCCCGCGCTGGGCATCACCTCCTGGACCTCGACGCTCTCGACGCGGACGCCCCAGTCGTCGGTCGGCCGGTCTATCTCCTCGCGGATGCGGGCGTTTATCTCCTCGCGGCGGCTCAGCGTCGCGTCCAGGTCCATGTCGCCGATGACGGCGCGCAGCGTCGTCTGGCCGAGGTTGGCGACGGCGCGCTCGTGGTCCTCGACCTCGAGATACGCCTTCTTCGCGTCCATCACCCGGACGTAGAGGACGGCGTCGGCGGTGACCGGCGAGTTGTCGCGCGTGATGGCCTCCTGGCGCGGCACGTCCAGCGTCCGCGTTCGCATGTCGAACGTGTGCGTGCTGCTGACGAACGGCGGGACGAAGTGGAGGCCGGGGCCGAGCAGTTTCCGGTACTCGCCGAACACCGTCAGCGCGCGCTTCTCCGTCGCGTCGACGATCTCGACCGCGCTGTTCACCGCCGCGGCGACGACCGCGAGCGCGAGCAGGCCCACCATCGTCACGGCGTCGAGGAACGGGAGGGCGAGGACGAAGAGGACCGCCAGCGTCAGGACGAGGAGGGCCTTCCCCGCGCTCACGCCCCGGGAGAGCTTGCCCAGGACGTAGAAGGGGTGCTCCATGCTCGTACCAAGATTCACCAGTCGCTTAACGTTTTCCGCGTTCCGGCGGAACCTCGGTCGATGACCGACTTCGGTAGGGTTTTGGGCGCGGTCGTCCATCGCGGAGGTATGACGGAGTATCCGCCCATCAGCGAGCAACTCGACGACGTGGAGAGCGCTCGCACCGAGGGCCACCGGAAGATGGACTGGGCGCGCGAGCACATGCCGATACTGACCGCCGTCGGCGAGGAGTTCGAGGACGACCAGCCCCTCGACGGCCAGCGCATCGGGATGGCGATGCACGTCGAGGCGAAGACGGCCGTGCTCGTCGAGACGCTCGCGGACGGCGGCGCGGAAGTGGCGGTCACCGGCTGCAACCCGCTCTCGACGCACGACGACGTGAGCGCCGCGCTGGACGAACACCCGAACATCACCTCCTACGCCAAGCGCGGCGTGGACGACGAGGAGTACTACGCCGCCATCGAGGCGGTCATCGACCTCGAACCGACCGTCACCGTCGACGACGGGATGGACCTCGTCGCCGCCATCCACGAGGACTACCCCGAACTCATCGACTCCATCGTCGGCGGCTGCGAGGAGACGACGACGGGCGTCCACCGCCTGCGCGCCATGGACGAGGACGGCGCGCTGAAATACCCCGTCTTCGCCGTCAACGACACGCCGATGAAGCGCCTGTTCGACAACGTCCACGGCACGGGCGAGTCCTCGCTGGCGTCCATCGCCATGACGACGAACCTCTCGTGGGCCGGCAAGACCGTCGTCGTCGCAGGCTACGGCTACTGCGGCAAGGGCGTCGCCAAGAAGGCGGCCGGCCAGAACGCCAACGTCGTCGTCACCGAGGTCGAACCCCGGCGCGCGCTCGAAGCCCACATGGAGGGCTACGACGTCAAGCCGATGGCCGAGGCGGCCGAGGAGGGCGACGTGTTCCTCACGACGACCGGCAACCGCGACGTCATCACGCGCGAGCACTTCGAGAAGATGGACGACGGCGTCCTGCTCGCCAACGCCGGCCACTTCGACGTGGAGGTCAACCTCGACCAGCTCTCGGACCTCGCCGTCGCCGAGCGCGAGGCCCGGGAGGGCGTCCGCGAGTACGAGATGTCGGACGGACGGCGGCTCAACGTCATCGCCGAGGGTCGGCTCGTCAACCTCGCCGCACCCGTCGCGCTCGGCCACCCCGTCGAGGTGATGGACCAGAGCTTCGGCGTGCAGGCCGCCTGCGTCCGCGAGATGGTCGAGAACGGCGAGGCGTACGACGCGGGCGTCCACGACGTGCCCGACGACCTCGACCGCGAGATAGCCGAGATAAAGCTGGACGCCGAGGGCGTCGAGTTCGACGAACTGACCGACGAGCAGGCCGAGTACATGGACAGCTGGCAGCACGGGACGTGAATACGCCCCGGCGAGTCGCCTGATCGAGGCGGTTCTCCGTCCCCCTTTTTGTCGCGGCGTGCGTACACCCGGCCATGGGACTGCTCGACGGACTCCGCGAGGTGCTCGGGATGCGCGCCGAGGCCGACGCGGGACGGGACGCCGACCCCGAGGACCTGTTCGGGATGAGTACCGCGTACGTGACGATGGAGGCCGACCTGGGCTACGAACCGGTCGGGGAGGCCGCGCTCTGTTTCTCCGAAGTCGACAGCACGGGCTTCCAGGACGCGGTCGAAGAGGTCCACGCCATCCTCGAAGCGGGCGAGGAGGAGACGGGGACGAAAACCCACACCCACCAGGACAGCCACGGCTACTCGTGGGTCGTGCTGGAGGACGACGACTTCGAGGACCTCGTCACCAGCCTCCACTTCGCCGCCGACACCTTCGTTGAGGAGGGGTACGGCTCGCGCCTGCTCGCGGTGCTGTTCGCGTTCCGGAAGCGCGGCGGTTCGCAGGGTCGTCGAAAGGACGGCGACTACGTCTACTGGATTTACTCGTTCCGTCGCGGCGCGTACTACCCCTTCGCCCCTCAAGCCGGCAACGAACGCGACGAGGCGGCGGAGTTCAAACTGGAGAGCAATCTGGACGGTGAACTCGAACTGGAGCAGGACAAGGAGTACTGGTACCCGCTCTGGCCCGACCGCGCCGGTACCCATCCCTGGGAGTAGTTCGCACTATCGACGCTCTTCCCCTCTAAAGTTTGCCATCTCGTTCAGACCGCCCCCGTTTCGTCTGGCATTTTCACTTTCACATTGGTGTTAACGGGGGTTTATATGACGGAGGGCACAAGGTGAGGATACGATGGCAGACGTAGACCTCGAAGAACTGCCGGGCGTCGGCCCGGCGACGGCCGAGAAACTCCGAGACGCAGGATTCGAATCCTTCCAGAGCCTCGCAGTCGCGAGCCCGGGCGAACTCAGCAACACCGCGGACGTCGGCGACAGCACCGCCTCCGACATCATCCAGGGTGCGCGAGAGCAGGCCGACATCGGCGGCTTCGAAACCGGCTCGCAGGTGCTCGAACGCCGCGAGCGCATCGGGAAGCTCAAGTGGAAGATCGACGAGGTGGACGAGATGCTCGGCGGCGGCGTCGAGACCCAGTCCATCACCGAGGTGTACGGCGAGTTCGGGGCCGGCAAGTCCCAGGTCACCCACCAGCTCGTCGTGAACGTCCAGCTCCCGCCCGAGCAGGGCGGTCTCGGCGGTAGCGCGATGTTCATCGACAGCGAGGACACGTTCCGCCCCGAGCGCATCGACGACATGGTCCGGGGACTCCCCGACGAGGCGCTCCAGGCCGCGATGGACGACCGAGAAATCGAGGGTAGCCCGGACGACGACGAGGCGATGGAGGAACTCGTCCAGGACTTCCTCGACAAGATTCACGTCGCGAAGGCGTTCAACTCCAACCACCAGATGCTGCTGGCCGAGAAGGCCCAGGAACTCGCCAACGAACACGAAGAGAGCGAGTGGCCCATCCGGCTGCTCTGCGTGGACAGCCTCACCGCTCACTTCCGCGCCGAGTACGTCGGCCGTGGCGAACTCGCCGAGCGCCAGCAGAAGCTCAACCGCCACCTCCACGACCTCGACAAGGTCGGCAACCTGTACAACGCCGCCGTCCTCGTCACGAACCAGGTCGCCTCGAACCCCGACTCGTTCTTCGGCGACCCGACGCAACCCATCGGCGGGAACATCCTCGGGCACAAGTCCACCTTCCGGATGTACCTCCGGAAGTCCAAGGGCGACAAGCGTATCGTCCGTCTCGTGGACGCGCCGAACCTCGCCGACGGAGAGGCGGTCATGCGCGTCCAGGACGAAGGCCTGAAGCCGGAGTAAGCGCCCTCGTCCGGCGGACGACTATTTCGACGGACACCCCCGACGGTGACCGAGGGGCACGAGCAGTTTCTCACTACTTCTATCGACGAGACGACCGCGACGAGCGGCGCGCGGTCCCCGCCGCTGCGTCGTACAATTCTCATGGATTTGGAATTCGCACACAATACTATAGGCGTCGGTGCCGAACGTTCGACCGAGGGAAGTACGATGAGCGACAACGTGACTGCCGACGTAACGATAGACTCCCGCGGGGCGATCTGCCCCGGACCGATGATGGACCTCATCGGCAAGGTGAAGTCCGTCGACCCCGGTACGGTGCTCGAACTCCGGACGGAGGAGGGGTCGACGACGGACGTACCGGAGTGGACCGAGACGGCGAACCACGAACTGCTCGACGTCGTCGACCGCGGCGACTGCTGGAGCATCTACGTGAGGAAAGCATGACCCGCATCGTGGTCGTCGGGGGTGGAACCGGCGGCACCATCGTCGCCAACCGTCTCGCCGAGAAGCTGGACCCGGAGATAGCGGCGGGCGACGTGACGGTGACGCTCGTCACCGACGACCCGAAACACACGTACAAACCGCTGTTCCTCTACGTCGCGTTCGGCAAGCGCGAACCGGAGCAGGCCCGTCGACCGGTGGACGAACTGCTCGACGACCGCGTCGACCTGAAGGTCGACCGCGTCGTCGACGTCGACACCGACGAGAAGCACGTCGAACGGGCGGACGGCAAGGTGCTCCCGTACGACCACCTCGTGCTCGCGACCGGCGCGAAGGTCGTGCCCGAGGAGACACCGGGACTGAAGGAGGGCGGACACCACTTCTACGGTGCCGAGGGTGCCGAGGCGCTGCGGGACGAACTGGCCGACTTCGAGGAGGGTCACCTCGTCCTCAGCGTCGTCGGAACGCCGCACATGTGCCCCGCCGCGCCGCTGGAGTTCGTGTTCATGGTCGACGACTGGTTGCGCGAACGGGGTCGCCGGGCGGACGTCGACATCACCTACACGTACCCCATCGGACGGGCGCACGGCCTCGAAGCCATCGCCGACTGGGCGACGCCGCGGCTGGAGGAGCGCGACATCGCGATAGAGACGTTCTTCAACGCGACCGAAGTCGACCCCGAGGAGCGGGTCGTCTCGACGGTCGAGGGAACGGAACTGTCGTACGACCTACTGGTCGCCATCCCGCCCCACCGCGCGGACGACCTCGCCGTCGACGCCGGACTGACCGAGGACGGGTGGGTGGACGTTGACAACGAGACGCTGGAAGCGGCGAGCGCCGAGGACGTGTACGTCATCGGCGACGCGGCCGAGGTGCCGACGAGCAAGGCCGGGAGCGTCGCTCACTTCGAGGCCGGCGTGGTCGCGGACCGGCTCGCCAGCCGGGTGCGCGGACGGACGCCGACCGCGCGCTACGACGGCAAGACCGTCTGTTTCATCGAGACGGGGATGGACGAGGCGACCTTCGTCGAGTTCTCGTACGGCGAACAGCCCGCCCTGCCCGACCCGTCGCGGTTCATCCACTGGGCCAAGCTCTCGTACAACGAGTCGTACTGGCTGACGGCCAAGGGGATACTCTGAGGTGGTCTCGATGTCGGAAACCACGGGCGAGACCCCCGAGACGCTCGAGGACGCGGTCGCGGAGAACCCCGAGGCGGTCGCCGACTTCGTCCGTCGGCTCGACCTCGTGAACGAACTGCTGGACGCGACCGAACTCGCCGTCGCCGCGGCCGACGACGAGATGGTCAGCGGCGTCGCCGCCACGTCGGCGTCGCTCGCGGAAGCCGCCGACGGGCTCGCGACCCGCGAGACAGCGCAACTATCCGCGGCCGTCGGCGAGAACGGCGACGACCTCGCGAGCGCGCTGGAGACCGTCGTAGAACTCGAGCGGTCCGGGGCACTCGACGAACTCGCCGCGGTGGCGGACGTGCTCCCGCTGCTCTCCGGTGCACTGGACGACGAGATGGTGGCGTCGCTCGCCCGGACCGGCGGTCGACTGGGCGAGGTCGCGGACGCGGCCGGCGAACCGGAGACGGCCCGGGGGGCGGAGACGCTGCTCGACGCGGTCGGCGAGGTCGGCCGGCGCGACGACTCGCCGGAACCCGTCGGCCCCGCCGGTCTCGTTCGCGCGATGGGCGACCCGGAGGTGAAGCGGGGGATAGGCGTCGTCCTCGCGATGGTCCGAAGTCTCGGGGAGAGCGCGGGCGCGCAGGAAAAATAAGAGAGGAGAGAGAGAGAGAGCGTCAGTCCTCGGTCGTCGTCTGGTCGAGGTCCTTCTCGCCCTCGTAGATCTCCGCGCCGTCCTGGACGATCTTCTCGGCGAGCACGGCGCACTTTATCCGCATCGGGCTGATGTCGACGCCGAGCATGTCGATGACGTCGTCGCGGTCCATCTCCTCGACCTCCGCCAGGGTCTTTCCGGGGAGTCGCTCGGAGAGCATGCTGGCGCTGGCCTGGCTGATGGCGCAACCGTCGCCGCGGAACGCGACGCGTTCGATGGTCTCGTCGTCGTCCGCGAGGGTCACGTCGAACTCCAGTTCGTCGCCACAGGAGGGGTTGTGACCGAGGTGGGAGAAAGTCGGCTCGTCCAGTTCTCCATAGTTGCGCGGATTCTTGTAGTGGTCGAGAATCTGCTGCCGATACATGTCCGAACCCATGCTCATACTGTCTGCGGATAGGCGTGTGCGGCGTAAAAGGATTCCGACGGTTCGGGTCGAGCGTCGGCATCGTCTGCGAACGCGAAACGCCGCTGGGGCGGCGTGCGCGGTGAACGACGGAGGGGGAAGCGCTTAAACCGCCGTGGGTTTTAGGTCGTCGCATGAAACACGTGACGATTCCGCAGGACCGTATCGGCGTTCTCATCGGGGAGGGTGGTGAGACGATGCGAGAGATCGAGAGCCAGGCGGAGGTGCGCCTCGACATCGACTCCGACGACGGTTCGGTTCGAATCGACCAGACCGGGGACCCGGTTCTCGGGCTGAAAGCGCCCGAGATAGTGAAGGCCATCGGGCGCGGATTCGCGCCCGACGTGGCGCTCACCCTCCTGGAGGACGAGATGATGATGTTCGACGTCGTCGACATCGACGCTGTCGCCCGGAACAAGAACGACCTCCAGCGTCACAAGGGGCGGCTCATCGGTGAGAACGGTCGTACTCGCGAACTGATGGAGGAACTGACCGGCGCGGACGTCGTCATCTACGGCACGACGCTCGGCGTCATCGGCAACCCCAAGCAGGTCGACGCAGTCCGAAGCGCCGCCGAGATGATACTCGACGGTGCGCCCCACGGCGCGGTGTACTCGTTCCTCGAACGCAAGCGCAACGAGATGAAACGCCAGGGGATGGAGTTCCACCAGTTCCCCGGCTGACGGTCGCACCGGCAACGACTCCTTTTTCGACCCGGCCTTCTGCGAATCTCCGGTAGATGGCGACTCCCGGCGAATCAGTGCAGAGCGTCGCGGAGGTCACCGGCGACGTCGTCGAGGACTTCGTGACCGCCGGCGACGTCCATCGGCTCCTCGACCATGTTGACGACGCCGTGAATGAGGTCGTCGTAGTGCCTGCGGGTGACGGGAGTGCCGTCGGCGTCGAGGGCGTCGGCGTACGCGCGGCCCTCGTCGCGGAGCGGGTCGAAACCGCAGGTGACGACCGTGGCGGGCGGGAGGTCGGCGTGGCTCTCGGCCTCGATGGGACCGAGGTAGGGGTTGGCCGTGTGCACCCACGAGGGAACGTAGTGGTCGCCGAAGTACGCCATCTCGTCGGCGGTGAGGAAGTAGCCTTCGGCGTTCTCCGCTCGCGAGGGGTAGTCGTCGCCGCGGAAGTCGACGGCGGGGTACAGGAGCGCCTGGTAGGCCAGGTCCGGGCCGTCGCGGTCGCGGGCGGCGAGCGCGACGACTGTGGCGAGCGTTCCGCCCGCGGAGTCCCCGGCGACGGCGAGGCGGTCGGAATCGCCGTCGACCTCGGCTGCGTGCTCGGCGACCCACTCGGTCGCGGCGTACGCGTCCTCGACCGGTGCGGGGAACGGGTGTTCGGGCGCGAGACGGTAGTCGACGGACACGACGACGGCGTCGACGGCGTTCGTGAGGATGCGGCAGGGCGCGTCGTGGCCGTCGAGGTCGCCGAGGACGAACCCGCCGCCGTGGAAGAAGACGACGACGGGGTGCGGACCGTCGCCCTCGGGCGTGTAGATGCGCACCGGAATCTCACCGGCCGGCCCGGGTATCGTACGGTCCTCGACCGCGCCGACCGCCTCGACGGGCTCCTCGGTCGTGAACGCCTCCGACATCAGCGCTCGTGCCTCCTCGGGGGCGAGGTCGCTGACGTCCGGCAAGTTCATCGACTCTATCGCGGCGAGAACGGCTCGCACGTCCTCGCTCGGCTGGTCTGCCATGACCGAGAGGACGCGAGCGAGCCCGAAAAAGGTTGAACACCGGTCGCTCGGGTCGGACCGCGACCGCGCGTCTCGGACGGTAGCGAAGGGCCTCCGAGACGGGGCGAGCGGCGATACCAGCGTATAAACCCCACCCTGTTACTCTGTGCCAAGACGGTCTTCCACAGGTTTGCTCCGTGTCCGCATGCGCCCAAGAAAAGCTTTATATAGAATCACAATCAATCCTTGAGATGACTATGTCACAGCAGCCAATGGGTAACCAGCCGCTGATCGTGCTCTCGGAGGACAGCCAGCGAACCTCCGGACGCGACGCCCAGTCGATGAACATCACCGCCGGAAAGGCGGTCGCCGAGTCCGTACGCACCACGCTTGGCCCGAAGGGAATGGACAAGATGCTCGTCGACTCGACGGGCGACGTCGTCGTCACGAACGACGGCGTGACCATCCTCAAGGAGATGGACATCGAGCATCCGGCGGCCAACATGGTCGTCGAGGTCGCCGAGACCCAGGAGAACGAGGTCGGCGACGGCACCACGAGCGCCGTCGTCGTCGCTGGCGAGCTCCTCCAGAAGGCCGAGGACCTCCTCGAACAGGACATCCACGCGACCACGCTCGCGCAGGGGTACCGCCAGGCCGCGGAGAAGGCCAAAGAGGTCCTCGAGGACGCCGCCATCGACGTACAGCCCGAGGACACCGAGCAGCTCGAGAAGATCGCCTCCACGGCGATGACCGGCAAGGGCGCGGAGAACTCCAAGGGCCACCTCTCGGAGCTCGTCGTCCGTGCCGTCCAGAGCGTCGCCGACGACGGTGACGTCGACACGGACAACATCAAGGTCGAGAAGGTCGTCGGCGGCACCATCGACGAGTCCGAGCTCGTCGAGGGCGTCATCGTCGACAAGGAGCGCGTCCACGACAACATGCCGTACTTCGCCGAGGACGCCAACGTCGCTCTCCTCGACGACGCGCTCGAGATTCAGGAGACCGAGATCGACGCCGAGGTCAACGTCACCGACCCCGACCAGCTCCAGAGCTTCCTCGACCAGGAAGAAGAGCAGCTCCGCGAGATGGTCGACGCGCTGGACGAGGCCGGTGCCGACGCCGTCTTCGTGGACGGCGGCATCGACGACATGGCCCAGCACTTCCTCGCCGAGAAGGGCATCATCGCGGTCCGTCGCGCGAAGTCCGACGACATGGAGAAGCTGGCCCGTTCGACCGGCGCGACCCTCGTCAGCAACGTCAGCGACATCGAGGAGGACGACCTCGGCTTCGCCGGCTCCGTCGCCCAGAAGGACGTCGGCGGCGACCAGCGCATCTTCGTCGAGGACGTCGAGGAGGCCAAGTCCGTCAGCCTCATCCTCCGCGGCGGCACCGAACACGTCGTCGACGAAGTCGAGCGCGCCATCGAGGACTCGCTCGGCGTCGTGCGCGTCACGCTGGAGGACGGCAAGGTCCTGCCCGGCGGCGGCGCGCCCGAGACGGAGCTCGCACTCGCACTCCGCGACTACGCCGACAGCGTCGGCGGCCGCGAGCAACTGGCCGTCGAAGCGTTCGCGGACACCCTCGAGGTCATCCCGCGCACGCTCGCCGAGAACGCCGGTCTCGACCCCATCGACTCGCTGGTCGACCTGCGGAGCCAGCACGACGGCGGCGACGACCGCGCCGGTCTCGACGCCTACACCGGTGAAATCGTCGACATGGAGGACGACGGCGTCGTCGAGCCGCTTCGCGTGAAGACCCAGGCCGTCGAGAGCGCGACCGAGGCCGCGGTCATGCTGCTGCGCATCGACGACGTCATCGCTGCCGGCGACCTGAAAGGCGGTCAGGTCGACTCGGACGACGACGACATGGGCGGCGGCCCCGGCGGTCCCGGTGCCGGCGGCCCCGGCGGTATGGGCGGCGGCATGGGCGGCATGGGCGGTATGGGTGGCATGGGCGGCGCGATGTAAATTCCGGCGTAAGAGGAATTTCATCGCGCGGCCGAGGTTCTCTCGGCCAGGGCTGCGTAAGTTCGACCGAAAGCCGACTCGCGTCGACCGTCGGCCTTCGCTCGACGAAGCCCGCCCGGCCCCGACGAACCGCTCTCCGTCTCACGACGCAGATGCACTACGACGGATTCTCGATTTTTTCTTCGACCACAGCGACGCGTCGAATCCGGACCGAACTACGCCTCCGGAACGTTCGCCAGTCGTGTCGCGAGTTCGAGGTACGGTTCGACGACGCCCCCGCCGTCGGTGAGGGTGACCGCGTCGCCACCTCGCTCGCGGGTGACGAGGCCCGCGTCGACCAGTTTCGGGACGTGTCTGTGGTGCAGTTCCACGTACACGCGTTCGACGTCGTCTTCGCTGGCGGCGACGTTCCGGGCGAGTCGCGTCAGCGAGACGGAAGCGTCGCGCTCCAGTAACTGTCTGAGGACGTGCCGTCGACGAGGACTGGCCAGCGTCGAGAAGAGGACGGACGGTACCGGCGTCCCGACGGGTTCGGAGTTCTCTGGCATGTGTGTGCTGGCAGACCGACCGGAACTCGGATGGTGGCGCGAGCGCGCGGCGGTCCACTCGATTCCGGGTTCAGTCCCGAATGTCTTAAGTTTAACTAGTTGGTAAAGAACTTTTACAGTCGTTTGAGGCGGAATAGATGCCCCGCGACCTCCGCGCGAAACCGCGAGCGGTCTACTCTTCGAGTTTCAGGTCGAACTGCTCGTGCTCGCTGGCGGCGTTCAGGACGACGCTGGTGTTGCTCTCTTTCACGTCGGGGTCGACGAGCAGCTGCTTGATCTGTTCGTTCATCCCGTCCGTGTCGGTGAACTTCCCGATGGCGATGATGTCGTAGTCGCCCGTCACCTCGTAGACGCTTATCATCTGGTCGTGGTCGCGGAGCCGGTCGGTCACCTCGGGGAGCGCGTTCCCCTCGACCTTCAGCTGGACGACAGCGGTCACGTCGTATCCGAGTTCGTCGTAGTCGACCTTCGGCGTGTACCCCTGGATGACTCCCTCCTCTTCGAGGTCGTTCAGGTGGTTCGAGACGGTCGTCACCGAGACGTCGAGTTCCTCCGCGAGGCTTCGCAGGCTCGCGCGTCCGTCGCCGAGCAGTTCGTTGACCAGTTTCGCATCGAGATTTTCGTACGTCATTACACTCACCAATCCACTCCACCCTTTAGAATTTAACGAATATCCAATTCTAGTCCCTTATTGCACAATTGCCCAACCGGTACCGTTTTAATGGTGGATGTATTTGCGTTGGCTGTAGATAAGGATGACAGACGGAAATATTGCCACTACCAAAGAAGAGGGGCTATCGAAGGAAGAACAGGAAGTGCTCGACGAGATAGAGAGGGAAAACGTCGATTTCGTCCGCCTCCAGTTCACCGACATCACGGGGACCGTGAAGAACGTCAGCGTCCCAGCCCACCAGGTCGAGAAGGCGTTCGACGAGGGCATCTGGTTCGACGGGTCCAGCATCGAGGGCTTCGTCCGCATCCAGGAGAGCGACATGCGTCTCGAACCCGACCCGTCCACGTTCACCGTCCTCCCGTGGCGCTCGGACGGCGACACCGCGAGCGCGCGTCTCATCTGCGACGTGGTCAACACCGACGGGACGCCGTTCGCGGGCGGCCCGCGCCAGGTGTTGAAGAGCGTCCTCGCCGACGTCGAGGAGATGGGGTACACCGTCAGCATCGGCCCCGAACCAGAGTTCTTCCTCTTCGAGAAGGACGAGGAGGGGAACGCGACGACCGACCCCCACGACACGGGCGGCTACTTCGACCTCGCGCCGAAGGACCTCGCGTCGGACGTGCGCCGCGAGATCATCTTCACGCTCGAAGAGATGGGCTTCGAGATAGAGGCCAGCCACCACGAGGTCGCCGACGGCCAGCACGAGATCAACTTCAAGTACGACGACGCGCTCTCGGCCGCCGACAACATCGCCACGTTCCGCGCCGTCGTCCGCGCCGTCGCCGAACAGAACGACATCCACGCGACCTTCATGCCCAAACCCATCAGCGACATCAACGGTTCGGGCATGCACAGCCACATAAGCCTCTTCGACGACGAGGGCAACGCCTTCGCCGACGACGACGACGAGTTCAACCTCAGCGAGACGGCGTACCACTTCATGGGCGGCATCCTCGAACACGCCCAGGCGTTCACCGCGGTCACGAACCCGACCGTCAACTCCTACAAGCGCCTCGTCCCCGGCTACGAAGCGCCGGTGTACGTCGCGTGGAGCGACGTGAACCGCTCGGCGCTCATCCGTGTCCCCGACGCCGCGGGCACGAGTTCGCGCTTCGAGATTCGCAGCCCCGACCCCTCGTGTAACCCCTACCTCGCGCTGGCGGCCATCATCCAGGCCGGCCTTGACGGCATGGAGAACGAGATCGACCCCGGCGACCCCGTCCGCGAGGACATCTACGAGTTCGACGAGGCCAAACTCGACGACTACGGCATCACCACCCTGCCGGACAGCCTCGGTCACGCCGTCGACGCGCTCGAAGAGGACGAGGTCGTCCGCGAGGGCCTCGGCGAGCACGTCACCGAGAAGTTCGTGAAGGCCAAGCGCGCCGACTGGGCCGACTACCGCACCCACGTCTCCCCGTGGGAGAAGGAGAAGTACCTCGAGAAGTTCTGACCGACGCGGTCGACAGGTCTTTCGGCGCTCTCTTTCTCTCGCGGTTCTCCTGCCCCGTCGTACGCGCCGTCGTGACGCGCCGGCCGGTCGCCCGGCGCGTTTTCGACGGTTACTCGTAGCGCGGCACGCGCCCCGAGCGGTCGCTCCCCTCGACGAACGGGAGGGCGGCGACCTCGGCGGGCCGTTCCTCGCCGTCGACGCGAACGGTCACGTCCGTTCCGGGAGTCACGTCGAAGTCCACGAGCGCCAGGGCGACGGGCTCGTCGCGCATCGGACTCTCGACCGCGCGGGTCACCTCGCCGACGGCCTCGTCGCCGGCGAAGACGGCCGCACCGCGGTCCGGCACCGCCTCCGGCAGGAGGCCGGCGAGTCGCTGGCTCGGCTGACCGCGGTTCTCGATGCGGGAGACGACCTCCTGGCCGACGTAACAGCCCTTCTCGAAGTCCAGGGCGTTGCGGAGGCCGAGGTCGTTCGGCAGCTCGTCGGCGAGTTCGAACTCGAACAGCGGCGTCCCCGCTTCCAGGGTCAGCGACTCCCACGTCCGGCGGCCGAACGGGACGGCGTTCAGTCCGCGCGTGAGGAGCGTGTCGAAGACGAGCCGGACGTTCGACCGCGACGTCTCGGTCTCGTCCTCCGTCTCGCCCGTCGTACAGACGACCTCGTACCCCTCCTCGCCGGTCGGGGCGTCGGTACGGACGACGGTGACGCCCACGTCCGCTATCTTCCCGCGAACGAAGGAGAGGTGTTCGTCGGGCGTGCTGGCGGAGTTGAGCACGCTCGCCACCTTCTCCGTCGCCTTCGGTCCGTGGACGCCGAAGACGCCGAAATCGTCGGTCGCGACCGAGATGTCGACGTCCTGGATGAACACCTTCTCGCGCCACGTCTCCGCGAGCGAGGTGGCCTCCCCGGGCGGGACGAAGAGCAGGAGGCGGTCGCCCGCACAGTAGACGTACATGTCCGTCTCGACGCGGCCCTGCGGGTCGAGCAACAGCGCGTACCGGCCCTCGCCGTCCTCCCTGGGAACCTCGTTCGAAACGACGTTGTTCACGTACTCGATGCGGTCGTCGCCCGCGACGACCACGACGCCGTACGGCATCTCCGTGAGGCCGACGCCGTTCCGGACCGCGCGGTGGGTGCGTTCGGGTCGACCGTAGTCGCGCGGAATCCGCCGCCCGCCGACCGAGTCGAACTCGGCCCCGTGGTCGGCGTGGATGTCTTCGAGCAGAGTCACGGTCGTACTCGGGTCCGCGGGGGTAAAAGCGTGATTCTACGGCGCGACGGACCGACCGCGCGGCGGGCGGGGCGCTCGGACGTCGCGGAGACGGCCGAGGACGGGACGAAGAGGAACGAGGACGTGGAGGGCCCCCTTCGGACGCCGCCCTCGGTGGGACGCGGCGACGGCAGGGGTTCGTCGGAGCGGCGGTTCGCGGACGGGTCGCTACAGCGGCAGCCGGTCGATGATGCGGTCGACGATGGACGGCTCCTCCCCGGTTTCCTCCTCCGGGTCAGGGACGACGCGCTCGTCGGGCTTGATGAGGGTGCGGCCGTCCTTCATCTCGGCGCAGATGAGGTCGTCCTCCTTCAGGTTGCCCAGCGCGCCCTCTATCTCGTCGATGTCGACCTCGACGTGCGACCGGAGTTCGAAGACCGTCATCCCCTCCTCGCTCCGGTCGACGAGGGCGTCGAGGATCTCGACCTCGACGTCCGCGCGGCGTCGATACTCCCGCTTGGCCTTCATATCCGTCCCTATGTCACCCCGGGTTTTAGCCTTACCTGCATAGCTCTCTCCGTTCGACGCGCCGCCTGGACTCCCGACGACGGGCGTTCCGCCGGGCGCTCACGTCCGCGAGAGCAGCGTCTTGAGGTGCTCGGGCGAGAAGAACGACGTCGGTCGGTCCATGTGGACCGCGATTTCGCCCGAGAGCGCCCGCAGTCCCGTGGTCTGGACCGGTTCCGGCAGCGAGTACGCCCGCCGGACCAGGTGTCCCAGGCGAATCTCGCTCTTCAGGTCCGACCGCCACGCGTCCTCGTAGTCGGCCAGCGTGGCGGGGTCGTCGGGGTCGACGGTCCGGACCGCGTGGTCCGCGGCCGTCATGCCGTAGAGGATGCCGCCGCCGGTGAACGGCTTCGTCTGCGCGGCGGCGTCGCCGAGCAGGAACCCGCGGTGGGCGGTCACCGACCGCGGCGGTCCGATGGGAATCATGCCGGCGCAGAAGTCGCTCGTCTCCACGTCGTACTCGGCGGTGAACCGCTCGAACAGTTCGCGGGCGGAGGGGTCGCTCCCCGGCGGTGCGGCCAGGCCGTACTCCACGCCGGCGTCGCCGCGCGGGATGCGCCACGCGAAGAACCGCGGTGCGGTGAGGTGCACGTCCACGAAGTCGCCCGGGTCCGCCTCTTCGGCGAACCCCAGCACGCCCTGGAGCTTCTCGCCCGGTTCCGGCAGTCCCAGTTCGCGCCGGACCCGCGAGACGGGACCGTCACAGCCCGCGACCATCTTCGCGCTGAACTCCTCGGTGCCGTCCGGCGTGGACGCCGTCACGTCCACGCGGTCGCCGTGCTCGTCGACGGTGGAGACGCTGTGGTTCTCCCGGAGGTCGGCCCCGGCGTCGCGGGCCGCGTCGGCAAGCGTGCGGTCCAGGCCCACGCGGTCGATGACGTTCGAGACGACCTCGTCCTTGTAGAACGGATGGTCGTCGCTCCCGGGACCGCCGACGTGGAACCGCGCGCCGTACACCTCGTTCTGGAGCAGTTCCTCGCGAGCACCCGGCGGCGTGAACTCCCAGACGTCGGTGCTGACGTGGCCCGAGCAGGCCAGCGGCTCGCCGACCTCGCCCCGTTCCAGCACGAGCACGTCGTGACCGGCATCGGCGGCCCGGCGCGCGAACCGCGAACCGGCCGGTCCCGCCCCGACGACGAGGAAATCGTACATCATCGTCGCGTACTGGTCCGGGCGTCAAATACCTTCTCTCTCGCGGCGAGAGCCGTCTGCCCCATCCCTTCGATTCAAGGCGCCGCCGCGTGTGGGTTCGGACATGGACGGAACCGGCGTACCGCTGGTGACGCCGTTCGACGAGGACGGCGACCTGGCGGAGGCGAAACTGCGCGAACTGGTGGCGTGGGTCGAGGAGCGCGGCGTCGACTTCCTCGTCCCCTGCGGGTCGAACAGCGAGGCCGAACTGATGAGCGCCGACGAGCGCGCCCGAGTCGTCGAAATCGTCGCCGAGACGGCGGACGTGCCGGTGCTCGCCGGGACGGGCCACCCCGGCCTGCGGGAGACGCTCCGGGCGACCGAGCGCGCGGCCGACGCGGGGGCGGACGCGGCGCTCGTGGTGACGCCGTTCTACTACGACCACGCTCGGGACGCGCTCGTCGACTACTACCGCGAGGTGGCCGACGAGAGTCCGGTGCCGGTGTACCTCTACAGCGTCCCGGCGTTCACCGGGGTCGCGCTCGACGCCGCGACGGTCGCCGACCTCGCGGACCACGACAACGTCGCGGGGATGAAAGACTCCAGCGGCAACCTCGAACGGCTCCAGCGCGAGCGCGCTCGCACGGCGAGCGTCGACTTCGACCTGCTCGTCGGCAGCGGGAGCGTCTACGCCGCCGGCCTCGACGCGGGGGCCGACGGCGGCGTGCTCGCGCTGGCGAACGTCGCGCCCGAGCGCGCCGACGAGATATTCCGGCTCCGGCGCGCGGGCCAGGACGACGAGGCGCGCCAGTTGAACGCCCGACTGGTCGAGTTGAACCACGCCATCACGTCGAGGTACGGCGTTCCCGGTGCGAAGGCGGCGATGCGCGAGCGGGGAGCGCCGGCGGGCTACGCGCGGAAACCGCACCGACCGGTCGACGACGACGTGCGCGAGGAACTGGCCGAACTGGTCGAGAGCGCGCGAGTGTAGCCCCGCGGTCTACTCCGGCGTCGCGCGCGTCGCGGTCGCCTTGAACGACGCGACCACCCCCACGCCGGGCCGCAGGGCCAGTTTCTCGACGCTGTCCATCGTCACCAGCGCCGCCAGCGGAGCGTCCGCGTCCACGTCGACGACCACGCGCGCGACGGCCTCGCCGCGCTCGACGCTCGCGACCTCGCCGGCGAACCGGTTGCGGGCGCTGGTCGCGTCGGTCGCCGGGGCGTCGGCGGGGTCGTGCAGCGTCACGGCGTCGGCGCGGACGCTCACCTGCACGGCGTCGGCCTCCGGGACGGCGGCGTCGCCGGCGAGCGCGCGGACGCGACCGGCCGGCGTCTCGACGGTGGCGAGTTCCCCCTCGCGACCGACGACGCGACCGGTCAGGACCGTCTCTTCGACCTCCGCCGTCCCCGTGAACTCCGCGCGCAGACGGTCGAAGCGCGCGAGCAGTTCCTCGGCGCGGTCGGTCAGTTCGCTGCCGCCGCCCCCGGAGCCGCCGCGCTGGCGCTCGACGAGCGGACCGAAGGCGTCTTCGAGGTCGGTGAGGCGGGCGTGCGCCCGGGAGTACGACCGACCGAGCGACTCGGCGGCGCGGTTGAGCGACCCGGACTCGGCGACCGCCGAGAGGAGGGCCGCGTCGTCGGCGTCGAACGCCACTCCGTCGGCGCGGAGGTGCGCGTCGAACCCGGCGTCCATGCCACCGTCTCGAACCCGCGTCGGCAAAACCGTTATGTCCCGTGCGGGAGAACGCCGTTGTATCGATGAGGGAACAACGCACTCGCCGACGGTTCCTTGCGGGCGTCGGCTCGCTGGGAGCGGTCGGTCTCGCCGGCTGCGTCAGCAGTCAGGACGGCGGCGGGGGCGACACGACGGACGGCGGAACCGACACGACGGATGGAGGGTCGTCGGGCGCGGACTCGATGACCGCCTTCCACGCGGGCAGCCTCGAACCGCCGTTCGGCGCCGCCGAGCCGAAGTTCGAGGAGAAGTACGGCGTCTCGGTGAGCCGCGAGGCGAAGGGGTCGGTCGCCTCGACGAAGAAGATAACCGAACAGGGGCGGAGCGCCGACGTGCTCGGCGTCTCCGACTTCCGGCTCGTCCGGGACCGCCTCCTTCCGAAGCACGGCGACTGGTACGCCATCTTTGCGACGAACGCGATGTCCATCCAGTATCGCGAGGACTCGCCCGGCGCCGACGACATCTCGACGGACAACTGGTGGGAGGTCCTGTCGCGCGACGACGTCACCGTCGGGCACAGCGACCCCGCCATCGACCCCGGCGGCTATCGGGCGGTGATGACGATGCAACTCGGCGCGGAGGAGTTCGACGGGAACCGCCTCTACGACGAGTCGACCTACCGGAAGCTCCGGGACAACTCGACGGTGCCGACCGGAACCGAGACGAACCTCAAGGGCCAACTGGAGGCCGGCGCGCTCGACTACGCCTTCTACTACCGGTCGATCAGCACCTCCGCCGACCTCCCCTACGTCGAACTCCAGCCGGAGGTCGACCTCTCCAGGGCGACAGAGAGGTACGCGAAGCACTACGCGAAGGCGGAGGTGACGACCGACGGGGAGACGTTCACGGGCGCGCCCATCGCCTACGGCGTCACCGTCCCGGGCAACGCGGAAGCGCCCGACCTCGGCGCGAAGTGGGTCGAGTACATGATAACCGAGCCCGGTCGGAAGATACTGAAGAGTAAGGGACTCCAGCCCGTCGAACCGGCGGTGACGGCGGCGACCGACGCGGTGCCGGAGCGCGTGGCGAACCACGCGAAAGAAAAGTCCTCGCTCGGTCCGATGAAGGTCTAAGCCGTGAGTACAGAGACGACCCGCGGCAGTCCCGCCGTCGCGCTCGGAACGGGGACGACGGTGCTCGCGTTCGTCACGGTGCAACTGCTCGCGTTCGCGTTCGCCTTCGGCGTCGACCGTCCGGGCGCGTACGCGCTCTTCGCCGTGGTGAGCACCGGGGCGGTCGCCCACTACCGCGACCGCGGGGCGTTCGGCGTCGCCGCGGCCACGCTCGGCAGCGTCCTGCTCGTGTTACTCGCGCTCCCGCTGCTGATGCTGGTCGCGAGTCAGGACCCGGGTCTCGTCGTCGAGAAGGCGACCGACCCCGCGGTGCACCGCGCGCTGTACGTCTCCGTGTACGCGCCGATGCTCGCGGCGCTGCTGTCGGTCGCGCTCGGCGTGCCGCTGGCACTGGTGCTCGCGCGTGGCTTCCACGGGCAGGCGCTCGTCGAGACCCTCGTCGACCTGCCGCTGGTCGTCCCGCACAGCGTCGCCGGACTCGCCGTCCTCTTCGCGTACAGCGGCGACGGCGCGTTCGACTGGCTCGCGGTGTCGATTCCCGGCGAGTTCGCCGCGTTCGGTCTCCTCTTCGACGTGCCGCTGTTCGACGGCTTTCACTACGACTTCTCGGTGCTCGGGACGATGACCGGGATGGTGCTGGCGATGACGTTCGTGAGCGCGCCGTTCGCGGTCAACGCCGCCCGCGAGGGGTTCGAGGCCGTCGACTCGCGACTCCAGTACGCGGCTCGGACCCTCGGCGCGAACCGGTGGGAGACGTTCCGGCGCGTGACCGCACCGCTGTCGGTCCGGGGCGTACTCACCGGCGGCGTGCTGGCGTGGGCGCGGGCCGTCTCGGAGTTCGGCGCGGTCGCCATCGTCGCGTACAACGTCGACGTGGTCTACCCGCCGCTGTTCGGGGAGAGGGCGGAGACCCAGCACGCGCCCGTGTTCATCTTCAGGGAGTACACCACCGGCGGACTCGACGAGAGCGGCGCGGTGGCGACGCTGCTGCTCGCGCTCTCGGTCGCCATCTTCCTGGTCGTCCGCTCGCTGGCCTACGACGACGGGGGGTGGCCGTGAGCCTCGACGTCGAGGTGTCGGCGACGTTCACCGCCGAGGGGGCCGAGCGGTTCGACGTGCGCGCCGACCTCCGGGTGCCGGCGGGCGAGACGCTCGCCGTCCTGGGACCGAGCGGGAGCGGGAAGACGCTCCTGCTGGAGACGGTGGCGGGGTTCCACGACCACGACGGGACGGTGAGGCTGGCCGGCCGGGAGCTGTCGGGGCTGGCCCCGGAGGAGCGCGACCTCGGGTTCGTCTTCCAGGACTACGCGCTGTTCCCCCACCTCACCGTGCGCGAGAACGTCGCCTTCGGACGGCGGTACCACGACGACACCCGGGACCCGGCGGGCCTGCTCGACGCGCTCGGCGTCGCGGACCTCGCGGACCGCTACCCGCCGACCCTCTCCGGGGGCGAGCGCCAGCGGGTCGCGCTGGCGCGCGCGCTGCTCGTCCGGCCGGACGCGTTCCTGCTGGACGAACCCCTCTCGGCGCTGGACGTGCCGACCCGCCAGTCGCTGCGCGAGGACCTCGCGGACGTGCTCGCCGACGAGACCGCGGTGTACGTCACGCACGACCGGACGACGGCCCGGATGCTCGCCGACCGCATCGCGGTCATCGACGACGGCGACATCGTCCAGGTCGACTCGCCGGACGCCATCTTCGAACGGCCGGCGAGCCCGTTCGTCGCACGGTTCACGGGGGCGAACTGCCTCGAACTGGAGGACGGCAGGCTCCCCGGAACGCCGGTCACGGCCGACGGGGAGCACCTCGCGGTCCGACCCGAGTACGTGGAACTCGACCCGTCCGACCCCGACTTCCGCGCCCGGGTCGAACGCGTGTTCCCCGAGGACGGCCGTCGACGGGTCGCGCTCTCGGTCGGCGGGCGTCGGTTCGACGCGTACGCCGACGGAGCGGTCGCGTCCCGCGAACGCCCGACGCCGGACGGGAACGACCCGACCGTCGCGGCCGGCGATTCGCTGGCCGTCGGCGACGAGGTCGGGGTCGCGTTCCGGGACGGGCGAACGCATGCCATCAGATAGCTGATGGAACACTCCAGGTAAAGATTCTTACCGTCGGCTTCGTAAGGGCCCACGCATGAACTACCGTATTTCGTATCTGTCAGTAGAGGTGGTTATCCGTGCGGCCGAATAGCTTGCTCGGCAAGGTCGCGGTCGCCGTCCTGTCGGTGCTCGTCGTCACCGCCGGGGGGCTCGGCGTGGCCCTTACGTCGGGGCTCGTCTCGGTCGCCCAGCCGACGGTCGAATCGACCAGCAGCGAGTGGGGGACCGTGAACGAGGAGTCGACCGAGATACGGACGAACGTCGTCGTGAACAACCCGAACCCGGTCGGCGTCCCGCCCGTGGTCGACATGGGGTACGAGATAGGCATGAACGGCGTGACCGTCGGTGAGGGCGAAGAGAGCGGAGTCGGCCTCGGAACGGGGCGCTCGACCGTCTCGCTGTCGGCGAAGATAGACAACGAGAAGATACCGAACTGGTGGGCGACGCACGTCAACGGCGGCGAGCAGACGACGATGACGGTGACGCCGAGCGTCGGCGTCCCGTTCTTCTCCGAGTCGCTGCCCGCCGAGAAGCGCACGTTCAGCACCGACATCCTCTCGGCGTTCGACGAGGACGAGACGCGAGCGCTGACGGTCGACAACCGGACCGTGCTGAAGGCGACGAAGACGGACGCCTCGTGGGGCGAGGCGACGACGGAGGAGACGCCCATCCGGTTCGCCGCGACGGTGCAGAATCCCGGTAACGGCACGGTCGTGTTCTCGAAGCTCGGCTACAGCATCACGATGAACGACGTGGAGGTCGCCCGGGGGACGACGGACGGCGAGGTCCGCATCGGCGCGGGCGAGACGACGACCATCGACATCGACTCCGCGATGGACAACTCGAAGCTCCCGCAGTGGTGGACCAGCCACGTCCGGAACGACGAGAAGACGACGATGGACGTGCAGTTCTACGCGCTGATGGAGGAAGACGGCGAGACCGAACGCGTCCCGCTGTCCTTCCTGAGCGAGCGCGTCGTCTTCACGACCGACATGCTCGGCGACGGGGAGTCGACGACGAAGACCGTCGAGCGCCCCGGCGAGGCGGCGTTCGAGGCGCCGTCGGTCGGCGAGGTCGACAGCGAGTGGGTCGTCCCCGACCAGGGCGACACCCGCGTCCGGACCACCGCGGTCGTCGAGAACCCCAACGGTGCCGACGCCGCGTTCGCCGACGACCTCTCGTTCGGAACCCGCTACTCCGTGCTGATGAACGACGTGTCCCTGGCGAACGAGACGGTGTCTCGGCACGTCGCGCCCGGTCGGAACGAACTCGCGTTCTCCGCGGCCATCACCGACCGCGAGGTGCAGTCGTGGTGGGTCAGCCACGTCAACAACGGCGAGGAGAGCCGGCGCGTCGTCGACCGCGACGTGACCATCGACACCGGGTTCGCCCGACTCCCGCTCGACCGGCCCGCGGAGCGCGGTCGCTTCACCACCGACATGCTCGGTCCGGTCGACAACACGTCGGCCCAGACGCTCGCCATCGAGGGGCGACGCGTCGGACGCGTCTCGGACATGAGCGCCGAGTGGGGCGAGGCGACGATGCCGGAGACGCCCATCGACACCGCCGCGACCATCGAGAACGAGCGCGGTGAGCCCATCCACATCACCGAGGTCGGCTACCGCGTGACGATGAACGGCGTCGTCCTCGCCGACGAGTCGAAGGTCAAGTCCGTCGCGGTCGCACCGTACTCCACCCGCACCGTCGCCGACGAGATGACCCTCGACAACTCGCAACTCGGCGAGTGGTGGAAGACCCACATCCGGCGCGGCGAGCGTAGCCAGATGAAGGTGTCGTACTACGTCGTCGTCGAGTACCGCGGGCACACCCAGAAGATAGCGCTCGACGCGCTCAACTACGAGAAGACCGTGACGACCGACGTCCTCGGCGACGACGAGAGCTGAACCGGCGACGCCGTTCTCGACGGACCGCCGTTCACGACTCGTCGGTCGACGGGAGTCGAGACAGCCGGCGTCGAATCGTCACGCACTCCCGACGCAGGCCGACAGGTAAAAGGCGGCGAGGGCACCGACTCACCACCAGTCGACGGACAAATTCACTCGACTGGAGGTCGAAAATACCACCGTCGATGCCCCGAATCGGCCGACATCGGCGAAATCGTCGACCGGTTGCGACAGCCGACACGTCCGCCGCGACCCAAAGGCACTTTTAATGTGGCGACATACGAATGAACAAGAAATGTCGCGTAGCCCATCGGTTCCCGACCGGCCGACACTGGAGATAGACCCGGAGATGTCCGATGCGGAGCGGCTGGCCGCGCTCCGCGAGCACTACGCGGACATCGTCCAGGTCAACGAGAAACTGAGCGAGCGCGTCGACGCTGCGGCCGAACGTCGAGAGGACCTCGCCGAACAGGTCGACCGACTCGAACGGGAGAACGAGACGCTGAAGACCACCTCGCTGTACGTCGCCACCGTCGAGGACATCACCGACGACGGCGTCGTCATCAAACAGCACGGTAACAACCAGGAGGTGCTGACGGAGGTCTCGGCCCAGTTCCGCGAGAAACTCGACGCAGGCGACCGCGTCGCGGTCAACGACTCGTTCACCATCGAGACCATCCTGGACGCGGAAACCGACGCGCGCGCGCAGGCGATGGAGGTCGACGCCTCGCCCGCGGTGACCTACGAGGACATCGGCGGTATCGACGAGCAGATTCGGGAGGTTCGCGAGGCGGTCGAACAGCCGCTCGTGAACCCCGAACAGTTCGAGAAGACCGGCGTCGAACCGCCGAGCGGCGTGCTGCTGTACGGGCCGCCCGGCACGGGCAAGACGATGTTAGCGAAGGCCGTCGCCAACCAGACCGACGCTACCTTCATCAAGATGGCCGGCTCCGAACTCGTCCAGAAGTTCATCGGCGAGGGGGCGCGGCTGGTGCGCGACCTGTTCGAACTCGCCGCCGAGCGCGAGCCCGCGGTCATCTTCATCGACGAGATCGACGCCGTCGCCTCCAAGCGGACCGACTCGAAGACGTCGGGCGACGCGGAGGTCCAGCGCACGATGATGCAACTGCTCAGCGAGATGGACGGCTTCGAGGACCGCGGCGAAATCCGCATCATCGCCGCCACCAACCGCTTCGACATGCTCGACCGCGCCATCCTCCGCCCCGGCCGCTTCGACCGCCTCATCGAAGTGCCGAATCCGGACCTGGAGGGCCGCGAGCGCATCCTCGAAATCCACACCCGCGACATGAACGTCGCCGACGACGTGGACTACGCCCAGCTCGCCCACGAGGTCGACGGATTCAGCGGCGCGGAGATAGAGAGCCTGACGACCGAGGCCGGCATGTTCGCCATCCGCGACGGCCGGACCGAGGTGAGACGCGCCGACTTCGAGGACGCTCTCGACAAGATGGAGGACGGCGACGACGGTCTCTCGGGCGTCCTCCGCTACGCCCACTGATTCTAGAAGGGAGTTCTTCGGTCCCGGTCGCCGGTCTCGAAGCCCGGGAGTTCGTCCTGATACTGTAGTATCTGTGCGGCACGGTCGGCCTTCGCCAGCAGGACCTCGGTCAGCTCCGGGGGGTTCTCGACGGACGTCCCCTCGAGCAGGTCGTCGGGAATCGCCAGGGTCCCCTCGGGGATACCGTCGTCGCCGTGGACGGAGAGATGTTTCCGACCGAGTTTCATCACGAGCGGGGAGTCGAGACGCTCGATTCCTTCGCCGCTGTTGTACAGTTCCCGGTTGACGCGTTCGTGCTGGTTGCGACGCATGACCGCACGCTCGCCATCGTGTGGCTCGACGTACAGCCGTCCGAGGTAGTAGCCGCTCGAGAATTCCGCGAACATCGTTATCATACCACTCACAGTGAGATAGACATATAAGCATTACGCAAAGAATTTATAACGAACTGCAATACCACGGCATAATACCTTCGTTCCGGTCAGCGGGGAGGGAAGGCCGGTCGGCGGTCGGGAGGAAAACCGGTCGGCCATCGAGGAGGGCGAGACCGACGACCGACCGAAGCGCTGACGCCGTCGAGCGGTGCTGGCGGGCCGCGAGAAGCTTCCGAAATACCAACGCTTACGGCGTGGCTGTGCTTACGGTCGTGGTATGAGTTCTGTCCCCGAACGGAGCGACGTCGAATCGCAGTACAAGTGGGACCTGGAGAGCATCTACGCGACCGACGACGACTGGGAGGACGCCTACGAGGCCGTCGAGGACCAGCTAGAAGACGTCGAGGCGTACGAGGGACGAGCGACCGAAGACGGCGAGACGCTGCTGGAAGTCCTGCAACTCTCGGACGAACTCGGTCGAGAGGTCGAGCAGGTCGTCTCCTACGCCCGCATGCGCAGCGACGAGGACACCTCCGACCAGGAGTACCAGGCGCTCGCCTCCCGCGCCCAGTCGCTCGCCTCCCGCGCCCAGAGCGCGACGAGCTTCGTCGAGCCCGAGATCCAATCGCTGGACCGCGACGAACTCGACCGGATCGTCGCCGAGACGGAGGGGCTGGAGCAGTACGAGCACTACCTCGACGACGTGATGCGGATGAAAGAGCACACCCGCTCCGCGGAGGTCGAGAACCTGCTCGCGGAACTCGGCGAGGTGACCGGCGCGTCCGGCGAAATCTACAACCTGCTGTCGAACGCCGACATGGAGTTCCCGACCGTCGAGGACCCCGACGGCGAGGCGGTCGAGATAACCCAGAGCAACTTCACGAACCTGCTCAAGCGACCGGACCGGGAGTTCCGCCGCGACGTGTACGAGGGGTACTTCGACGAGTGGAGCGAGGTCCGCAACTCCGTCGGCGCGGCGTACAAGAACAGCGTCAAGGCCGACGTGAAACTCGCCCGCGCCCGGAACTACGACACCGCCCGCGAGGCGGCGATGGACGGCCCGAACGTCCCCGTGGAGGTGTACGACAACCTGCTCGACACCGTCCGGGACAACCTCGACAAACTCCACCGCCACGCCGAACTCAAGCGCGAGTCGCTCGGCGTCGACGAACTCCGGATGTGGGACCTCTACATGCCGATGACCGAATCCGAGAGTCCCGACCTGGAGTACGACCAGGCCGCGGAGTACGTCACCGAGGCGGTCGCCGCGCTGGGCGACGACTACCAGTCCCGGGTCGCGGAGGGCATCGAGTCGCGCTGGATCGACGTGTACGAGACCCAGGACAAGCAGTCGGGCGCGTACAGCGGCGGCGCCTACGACACGCAGCCGTTCATCCTGATGAACTACCAGGACGACATCGCCTCGATGTACACGCTGGCCCACGAACTCGGCCACTCGCTGCACTCCCAGCTCACCAGCGAGACCCAGCCGTACGCCTACAGTAGCTACGAGATATTCGTCGCCGAGGTCGCCAGCACGGTCAACGAGGCGCTGCTCACCCACCACCTGCTCGAGACCGTCGACGACCCCGAGTTCCGCCGCCACGTGCTCAACGAGTACCTCGAACGGTTCCGCTCGACGCTGTACCGCCAGACCCTCTTCGCCGACTTCGAACACCGGGCCCACCGCGTCGTCGAGGACAACGAGGCGCTGACGCCCGACCGACTGGACGACATCTACGGGGACCTCAAGCGGGAGTTCTACGAACCCGCGGTCGTCGACGACCGCATCGAGCGCGAGTGGATGCGCATCCCCCACTTCTACCGCGCGTACTACGTCTACCAGTACAGCACCGGCATCAGCGCCGCCGTGGCGCTCGCCGACCAGATAATCGAGGAGGGCGAACCCGCCGCCGAGCGCTATCTGGAGTTCCTCCGCAGCGGGTCCCGCGAGTACCCCCTCGAACTGCTGGAGACCGCCGGCGTCGACATGTCCTCGCCCGAACCCATCCAGCGCGCGCTCGACGTGTACGACGACCACCTGGACGAGATGGCCGACCTCGTCTGAGAGGCCTCGAAGCGTACCCTCCGGGTTCGGCCGGTCCGACACCGACCCCAGGCGTCGGCGACGATTATTTATCGCGCCCCGACCACCTGTCGAGCATGTGTTCCGTCATCTCGCCGCAGGGAGGCCGGGCATCGCTCGCGCCGCGCCGCGCCGAACGACGACCGGGGGACCCATGACTGGCGCGACCGACGGCCCGGACCGGACGCGCGTCGAGGGGGAGGCCGAGCGGTCCGGCCCGGTCGACGTTCCCGAGCGGGACGACCCGACCGACGTGCCGGACTGGGACGACGAGTACGTGGACCGGGTGAGCGACCGACTGCTGACGAACTACGACCTCGAGAAGGACGTCCGGGTCCGGGGCGAGTCGTTCGACCTGTACGGTCGACTGGTGATGGAGAACCAGAAGCAGTTCCTCCACCGGGCGCTCAACTACGCGAACCACAGCGCCGAAGAGCACCTGTTCGTCCGGCGCGTCGACGCGGTGGGCGTCGCCGACCTCCGGTCGCTCGTTGACCTGGGCCACGACCTCGCCGAGGAGTGGATCGAACCCAGCGAGAGACACTACGGCACCGAGTTCACGTTCGCGCTCGTCGCACCGTCGCTTCCGGACGCGGTCCGCGAGTTCGTCGACGGCTTCCGCGACCGGACGCTGCTGAAGTACGGCTACTACGGACGGTACGAGGTCAACCTCGTCGTCGTCGCGCCCGACGACGAGGCAATCGTCGCCAGCACGAACGCCGACGTGAGCCGAGCGTTCGCGCTCTGGAACTCCGTCGACGCCGACGGTCCCGGGCTCCTGGCTCGCGTCGCCGGACGGTTACGCCCGTGAGCGAGTCCCGCGGGCCCGATACCGTCCAGGCACCCACGCGAACCGGTCACAGGTACGCTCGCTTCCGAAACGTATTTCAATCTCACCGGTCAATCGGAAATTGCGTGTCCGGGTTGGGGTAGTGGACTATCCTCCAGCCTTGTGGAGGCTGGGACGCGGGTTCAATTCTCGCACCTGGACCTTCTTCCGAAGTTCCACCGCGAGCGACCGGTGTTGCCTTGACGCCGGTCGCGAACGACTGCCGAGCGACTCCCCGCCAGCGGTGTTTTCCGCGGAAGCCGGCGTGAACGGCGCTCTGCCGCGACAGCCGGGGCGACGGTCGCTATCGGAACAATCGGAACGCACACGCTTCCGTTTATGGGGTCTGACACAGAAGACGACAGGTAGACGATGATTCGCGATGCTCGCGTGCTCCAGCCCCAGTTCATCCCCGACGAGGTCGAGCATCGTAACCCCGAGGTGAATCGGCTGTCCGACACGCTCAAGCCGATAATGGACGGTCAGCCGGGCGAGACCTCGCTGCTGGTGGGGCCGTCCGGCGCGGGCAAGACCTGTATCGCGAAGTACACCGTCGAACGGCTCCGCGAGAACGTCCTCGACATCAACACCCGGTACGTCAACTGCTGGCAGGACTACACGCGCTTCCAGGTGCTCTACCGCATCCTCGACTGCATCGACCGCACCGTCGACGTCCACCGCCGCTCGACGCCGAAGGACGAACTGCTGGACCGCCTCCGGGAGTACGACGGGCCGCAGTTCGTCGTCGTCCTCGACGAGGTCGACCAGCTGGAGGACAAGAGCGTGCTCTACGACCTCTACCGGATGCCACGCATCTCGATGATTCTCATCGCCAACCGCGAACAGGAGCTGTTCTCGCAGCTCGACGACCGCCTCACGAGTCGCCTGCAGACTTGCGTCCGAATCTCGTTCGACAAGTACCCGCTCGACGAACTCGTCTCGATTCTCCAGGCGCGAGCGCGGTGGGGGCTTTCGGAAGGCGCAATCGGAAAGCAGGAACTCGCCCTCATCGCCGACGCCGCGGCGGGCGACGCGCGGGTCGCCATCAGCGTCCTCAGGAACGCCGCCAGGCTGGCGGACCAGGACGGCCGCGCCGAGATAACCGCCGACGTCGTCCGCGAGGCCGTCCCGGAAGGCCGCGACGAGGTCCGCCAGAAGACCGTCGAACAGCTGAACCCGCACCAGCGCGCCCTCTACGATATCCTGCGGGACGAGGGCGAACTCGACCCCGGGGAACTGTACGACCGGTACGCCGAGCGCGTCGACGACCCGAAGACGAAACGCACCGTCCGGAACTACCTCTCGAAGATGGACCACTACCGCCTCGTCGTCGCCGACGGGAAGAACCGGGCACGCACGTACCGGGCGCGGTGAGCCGCGCGCGTCGGGTTTCGGAAGCTCCGGAAACGACCCGGTCTTGCCTATGTGGCCGAGGGGAGTACGTCTATCCGTCATGATGGACCAACAGCAGAGTCCGGACCTGCCGACGCTCGACCCAGGAATCACGCTCCTCGAGACGGACGAACGAACGACGGGCGCGTTACACTCGCTCGTGCTCGACCGGTTGCTCGTCGACGACGGGACGGCCGTCTGGGTCGACGCGCGCGACGAGGGGTCCACCCAGCCGCTCGCGAGAATCGCCCCGAACACGCGCGTCCTGGAACGAGTCGCAATCGCCCGCGGGTTCACGCCGTGGCAGCACCAGAGCATCCTCCGGGACCTCCGCGGCGAACTCGACGAGGAGACGCCGCTCGTCGTCCTGCCGGCGTTCGACTGGTTCTACCGGTCCGACGACGTCACCGACGCGCAGGGCGAACGCATGCTCGCCGCGGGCGTCGACCTCGTCGCGGAGGTGGCCGAGCGAGAAGGGGTGCCGGTCGTCCTGACGCGGACGGCCGACGACCGCTTCGCGGCTCCGCTCGACGAGGCGGCGGACGCGGTGGTCCGCTGCGAACAGACGGCGTTCGGACCGCGGTTCGCGGGCGAGGACTTCGAGACGCTCGTCTACCCGCTCGGCGACGGGACCGTGCAGACGACGCTCGCGTACTGGCGACGGGTGCTCGCCGCCCGCCATCCGGCGGTCGCGGTGGAGGCGACGCCGACGGAGGTGACGACGCGTGGGGCGAACTAACGCGACGTACCGCGACCTGCTGCGCGCCATGGAGTCGCGGTGGTCCGACTACCGGCGGGCGCTGCGCCGCGAGGACCAGGCGGCGTTCGACCGTCTCTTCGAGCACGCTCGCGCACACGCCGACGCGGGCGGACTGCAGAACCACCAGCGCGTCGAGGTGACGGTCCTCGTCTCCGTCGTCCTCGAACAGCAGAAGCGCATCGACGACCTCGAGGACCGCCTCGACCACCTCGAAGCCGACCTGAACGCCGACCTCGGTGCGACCGGGGAGACGACCCCGGAGGAGGCGAACGGGACGGTCCCGGAAGAGATGGACGGGACGACCTCGAAAGGGACGGACGAGACGACCTCGGAAGAGACGGACGGGACGACTCCGGACGAAGCCGGTTCCGACGGTATCGTCCCGGACGACCCGTGAACCGATGGTGTACAAGGTGGACTATCGGGACGGCGACGTGCTTCGGTGGTCGCTCACCGGCGACGGTGCCGAGTACGCGGTCGACGACGGCTACGCGCCGACGCTGTACGTGTCAGCGCACGACGACGGGACGCTCGCCGACGTTCGGTCGGCGCTCCGGGACCATCCCGCCGTCGACCGCACGGCGGTCGTCGACCAGCGCCTCTCGTTCCGCCACGACCCCGGGCCGGTGCTGCGGGTCGACGTCGTCGACCTGGACGCGGTCACGACCGTCGCCCGCGCGGTCGGCCGCTGGGGACGACCGGGGACGTTCCGCTGCTACAACGTCGACCTGACGCGGGAGTTCCGCTACTGCCTCGAAACGGGCTGCTCGCCGGTCCCCGAGCACGACCTCGACCGCCTCCGGCTGACGGTGCCCGAGACGGAACTCGCGGGCGACGTCGTCACCGAGTGTCGGGTCGACGGCGAACCGCTCTCGGGGGGCGGCGCGGCCGTGCTCGAAGCGCTCGACGAACGGGTCGACGCGGCCGACCCCGACGTGCTCGTGGTGAACACCGCGGACGCGGTGCCCGCACTCTACCGGCAGGCCGACCGGCTCGGCGTGGCGTTCCAGCTCGGTCGGCTCCCCGGCTGGCAGCAGCTCGCCGGCGAGTCGACGTACGCGAGCTACGGTCGGGTCGGGCACTCGCCCGCCCGGTACGACGTCTCCGGTCGCGTGATAATCGACGAGTCGAACACGTTCATGTGGAACCGGACCGACCTCGACGGCTGCCTCGACCTCGTCGAGCGCTCCTGGAAGCCGCTCCAGGAGCTGTCGTGGTCGTCCATCGGGAGCATCCTGACGGCGATACAGGTCCGGGAAGCGCGTCGGCGGAACGTGCTGGTGCCGTGGCACTCGTGGCGGCGCGAGCAGTTCAAGACGATGCGCCAGTTGCACGACGCCGACCGCGGCGGGTTCACGTTCGCCCCGGACGTCGGTCTGCACGAGGACGTCCACGAACTCGACTTCTCGTCGCTGTATCCGAACGTCATCGTCACGCGGAACGTGAGTCCGGAGACGACTCGCTGCGACTGTCACGCCGACCGCGAGGACGTCCCCGGCCTCGGGTACGGCATCTGCGACGAACGTGGATATCTCGTGGACGTGCTCGAACCGCTCGTCGAGGACCGCGACGCCATCAAGGCCGAACTGCGCGAGACGGACGACCCCGACCGTCGCGCCGAACTGGAGGGGCGGTCGAACGCAATCAAGTGGATTCTCGTCTCCTGTTTCGGCTACCAGGGGTTCTCGAACGCGAAGTTCGGCCGCGTCGAGTGTCACGAGGCCATCAACGCGTTCGCGCGCGAGATTCTGCTGGAAGCGAAGGCGATGCTGGAGGACAACGGCTGGCGGGTCGTCCACGGCATCGTCGACAGCGTCTGGGTGACCCCCCGGGACGGCGTCGAGCCAACGCCGCTGGCGACGATGACAGAGCGCATCTCCGAGCGCGTCGACGTCCCGCTCGAACACGAGGCCCGCTACGACTGGATCGCGTTCGTGCCGTTGCGGGACTCGGAGGCGGGTGCGCTGACGAAGTACTTCGGGGCGGTGGCGGACGCGGACGAGTACAAGTATCGCGGCGTCGAGTGTCGCCAGCGGAGCACGCCCGCGTTCGTCGCGGACGCCCAGCGAGCGCTCGTCGAAGCGGTCGACGACCACCGCGACCCGGAGCCGGTCTGTGCGGAGTTGCGGTCGCAACTCGACCGACTCCGGCGGGGCTCGGTCGCCCCCGATGAACTCGTCGTCACGGAGCGCGTGTCGAAGCCGCGCGAGGCGTACGCGCGGACGACGCGGAGCGTGGCGGCGCTCGAACGGGCGGCCGACCTCGGCCTCACCCGTCGCCCCGGCCAGGACGTCTCGTACGTCGTCGTCGACGACGACGCGCGGTCCCGAGACCGGGTGCGGTTGGCGGTCGAGGAGCCGACCGAGTACGACGTCGCCTTCTACCGGGAGTCGCTGGTCCGGGCGGCGGCGAGCGTCCTGTCGCCGCTCGGCTGGCGGGCCGACCGAATCGAACGCTACCTCTCGGAGCACGAGGAACTCAGCCTCTCGGCGTTCGCGTGAGCGGGGGACGACGCTAGCCGAAGTCGCCGAGGCCGGTCTGGGCCTCCGACTCCGGTACGACCTCCTCGACCAGTTCCGGCGAGTCGTTGGCCGGACTGCCGAGGTCCGTCGACACCGGGTAGGCGCACATCGCCGCGGCGGGGTAGGGGTCGAGCAGCGCCTCGCGCTCGCGCCGGTCGCCGTGGAGCCACCGGTCCTCCTCGTCCGGGTCGAGGACGACGGGCATCCGGTGGTGTACGTCGGCGACCGCGTCGTTCGGCTCCGTCGTGACGACGGTGAAGCTGGTCCGCTCGTCGCCGTCGCCCTCCCATCGCTCCCACAGCCCCGCCAGGGCGAACGGCTCGTCGCGGTCCAGCGTGAACCGGTAGGGCTGTGTGCCCAGGTCGGACTCCTGCCAGTCGTAGAAGCCGTCGGCGAGCACGAGACAGCGCCGCTCGTCGTAGGCGTCCCGGAAGCTGGGTTTCTCGGTCAGCGTCTCCGCCCGGGCGTTGACGTGGCCGCCGCCGAACTCGTCGGCCCACCGGGGCACCAGCCCCCACGTCGGGAACCGAATCTCGTCGGGGGCGTCGTCGCGGACGACGGCGTGGTCCTGGCCCGGCGCGACGTTGTATCGCCGCCGGAGCGGGCGGGTCGGGGTGGCGTCGAACCGGTCGGTGACGACCGACTCGGCGGCGAACAGCGAGAGGCGACCGCACATGGTGGCGAGGGGGGTCGGAACGCGCATAAGTGCGGCGGTGGCGGGGTGCCGGCGAGCGACCGAACCCCCATCCTTTTCTCGCTCTCGACCGAGTTCCGGTGGGATGGTTCGACTGGGGTTCACGGGGGACGTGATGCTCGGCAGGCTCGTCGACGAGCACCAGCGCCGACGACCGGAAGACGCCGTCTGGGGCGACGTCGTCGACCGCCTGCGCGCGCTCGACGGCCTGTTCGTCAACCTCGAGTGCTGTCTCTCGACGCGCGGGACGCCGTGGACCGAGACCAACCGGGCGTTCCACTTCCGGGCGGACCCGGACTGGGCCGTCCCGGCGCTGGAGGCGGCGGGCGTCGACTACGCGAGCCTCGCCAACAACCACGTGCTGGACTACGGTCGGCCCGCCCTGTTCGACACGCTCGCGTCCCTCGACGACGCCGGAATCGCCCACGCCGGCGCCGGCGAGGACGAGAGCGCGGCGCGCGAGCCGGCGGTCGTCGCGGTCGAGGACCGTACCGTCGCCGTCGTCGCGTTCACCGACAACACGCCGGAGTACGCCGCCGGCCCCGAGAAGCCGGGAACCGCGCGCGTCGAGTTCGACGCCGACGACCGGGAGACGCGGCGCGCGGTCGGCGACGCGCTCTCCCGCGCCCGCGACGCCGACCCCGACCTGCTCGTCGCCTCGCTGCACTGGGGACCGAACATGCGGGAGGAGCCGCCGCCGGAGTTCCGGTCGTTCGCACGCTGGCTGGCCGACGAAGGCGTCGACCTGGTCCACGGCCACAGCGCCCACGTCTTCCACGGCGTCGAGGTGGTCGACGGAACGGTCGTGCTGTACGACACCGGCGACTTCGTCGACGACTACGCGGTCGACTCCGACCTGCACAACGACCGGAGTTTCCTCTTCGAGGTGTCCGTCGAGGACGGCGAAATCGACGAGCTTCGGCTCTTCCCCACCGAGATATACGACTACGCGGTGCACGAGGCGGGGTCGGCCGCGGCCGACTGGAGCCGGCGACGGATGCGCCGACTGTCGGCGGCGATGGGGACCGAGTTCGAGCGCGAGGGCGAAGAGCTCGTGCTGGAACCGTAGCCGGACGGTGGCGTCGGCGCGTCGGCGAACGCTGCGCCGATACGAGGAGTGGCGACCGGCGTTCTCCGCGGACGCCACCGAAGTTTCTCCAGTATCGGCGCGTAAATTAATTTTAGTTATCTTTAGAAAATATTAATTGAATACGTTTCGATGTGGTATTCGGACCATGACGACGAGACGAAACCTACTGAAGAAGATCGGCGCAGCGAGCACCGTCGGTATCGGAGCGACCGCGCTCTCGTCCAGCACCGCGGCGGCGAAGCCCGCGGTCGACTGGGAGGACGCCCACTACACCAACTACACGAGCGCGAACCGCGGCGCGGCGGAGATAGACGCCATCGTCATCCACGTCGCCCAGGGGTCGGCCGAGAGCACGGTCAACTGGTTCCAGGACCCCGACGCCAACGTGAGCGCACACTACACCATCCGGGACGACGGGTACAAGTACCAGTCCGTCAGCGACATCAACGAGGCGTGGCACGCCGGCGGCGTCGCGTGGTACAACGACGCCACCATCGGCATCGAGCACGGCGGCTACGTGAGCAGCGGCTTCCCGGACGCGCAGTACCGGAGTTCGGCCGAACTCGTCCGCTGGCTCTGCGAGGAGTACAACGTCCCGAAGAGCCGCGTCTCCGGCGTCGCGGACTGCAACGGCGAGAGCGGCATCATGGGCCACCACCAGGTTCCCGAGACCGACTGCGGCTACAACGACCACACCGACCCCGGTCGGTACTGGGACTGGGACTACTACATGAGCCTCATCTGAGGGACCGCTCTCGCGGCGGCGAGGGCACGAGCGACCCGTTCCCGGAGCGCTGCGGCCCTCCCGGCGACCGGAGACCGAGCGCCGGCGGGACGGCCGGTCGAAGTTGCCACCGTCCAGCGGCTTTTTCAGCACGGAACGCCTCCACCCGCCCGATGGACCTCTCCCTCTCGAACCCCACCGCGCCGACGCCCGACTGCGCCGACGACGGGGTCTGGCTCGCCTGCATCGACTGCGAGTGGACGGGCGCGCCGTTCGACGAGATTCGCTACCGCTGTCCGGACTGCGAGAGCCTGCTCGAAGTCCGGTACGACGACCACCCCACGCTCGCCGAGTTCGACGCCGACTCGGGCCACGGCGTCTGGCGGTACGCCGACGCGCTCCCGGTCGACTCCGGCGTGAGCATCGAGGAGGGCGCCACGCCGCTGTACGAGGTGCCGACCATCGAGGAGGAGGTCGGCGTCGCCGAACTCCGGGTGAAACACGAGGGGATGAACCCGACGGGGAGCTTCAAGGACCGCGGGATGACCGTCGGCGTTCGCGTCGCCGAGCGACTCGGCGTCGACCGCCTCGCCTGCGCGAGCACGGGCAACACGAGCGCCGCCCTCGCGTGCTACGGCGCGCGGGCCGGCACCCAGGTGCTCGTCCTGCTGCCCGCTGGGAAGGTCGCCGCCGGCAAGGTCGCGCAGGCCAGCCTCCACGGGGCCAGGATTCTCGAAGTCGACGGCAACTTCGACGACTGCCTCGACGTCGTCGCCGACCTCGCCGACCGCGGGGAGGCGTACCTCCTGAACTCGCTGAACCCCTTCAGGCTGGAGGGCCAGAAGACCATCGGCCTGGAGATGCTCGAAGGGTTCCGCGACCAGACCGGCGACCTGCCGGACCGCATCGTCCTGCCGGTGGGCAACGCCGGCAACACCGCCGCGCTGTACAAGGCGTTCCGCGAACTCGTCGCCGCCGGCGAACTCGCGGTCGACGAGGTGCCGACGCTGACCGGCGTCCAGGCCGAGGGGGCCGCGCCGATGGTCGAGGCGGTCGAGGAGGACCGCGAGACGGTCCAGCGCTGGGCGGACGTGGAGACCCGGGCGACCGCCATCCGCATCGGCAACCCCGTCAACGCCCCGAAGGCGCTGCCCGCGATTCGGGAGACGGGCGGCACCGCCGTCGCCGTCTCCGACGACGAGATAACGGACGCCCAGCGCGCGCTCGCACGCGACGGCGTCGGCGTCGAACCGGCCAGCGCCGCCTCCGTCGCCGGCCTGCGGAAGCTCCGCGACGCGGGCGTCGTCGGGAGCGACGAGCGCGTCGTCTGCCTGACGACCGGTCACCTGCTGAAAGACCCGGACGCCGCGGCCGCCGCCGGTGCCGACCCCGAACCCGTCCCGGCCGACACGGCGGGCGTGCTCGACCACCTCTCCTGACGACCGCACGCGACCGTCGGGAGTCCAGCCCGCGTCGCCGCCGACGGTCGACCGGCGCTCGACGGGGAACGCGGCGACACCGTGAAACGACTGGCTCCCGAACCGAGCACGTGAATCGAGAGACGGACGTTCTCGTCGTCGGGGGCGGAGCGACCGGCGTCGGCGTCGCGCGCGACCTCGGTCTGCGCGGCGTCGAGACGGTGGTCGTCGAACGGAACGGACTCACCGGCGGCGCGACCGGAAACACGCACGGGGTCCTGCACAGCGGCGCGCGCTACGCGACGTCGGACCCCGAGAGCGCGAGAGAGTGCATCGCCGAGAACGAGGTCCTGCGGGAGGTCGCCCCGCACTGCATCGACCCGACCGGCGGATTCTTCGCCCAGTTGCCCGAGGACGACGACGGCTACTTCGAGCGACTGCGCAACCGCTGCCGGGACTGCGGCATCGACACGGAGCCGGTCGACGTCGAGTCGGTGCGGCGCGACCGACCGTACCTCTCGCCGGAGACGGAGCGGCTCCTCCGGGTCCCGGACGCCGTCGTCCACCCGTTCCCGCTCGCGGTCGCGAACGCCGTCGACGTGCGGGAACACGGCGGCGCGGTACACACCGATGCCGAGGTCGTCGACCTCCTCGTCGACGGCGGCGAGGTGACCGGCGCGGAGATTCGCCGCCCCGGCGCGACCGGGACGGAGACCGTACGCGCCGACCACGTCGTCAACGCCACCGGCGCGTGGGCGGGCGAGGTGGGGTCGCTGGCCGACGTCGAGATTCCGATGCGGCCCTCGAAGGGAGCCATGGTCGTCGTCGACTACCCGCCGGTCGACGCCGTCGTCAACCGGGCGCGCCCGGCGACGGACGGCGACATCGTCGTGCCCCACGATTCGACCGCCGTCCTCGGCACGACCAGCGAGGCGGTCGACGACCCGGACGAGTACCCGAAAGAGGAGTGGGAGGTCGACCTACTGGTCGAGACGGCCGGGAAGATGGTCCCCGACCTGCAGACGGCCCCGGTCGTCCGGTCGTACTGGGGAGTGCGGCCGCTGTTCGGCGGCGAGACGAGCGAGTTCGAGGCGGGCCGCTCGGTGACCCGCGGCTACACGCTGCTCGACCACGGCGAGCGCGACGGCGTGTCGGGGTTCACGACCATCGTGGGCGGCAAGCTGACGACGTACCGCCTGATGGCGGAGAGCGTCGCCGACCACGTCTGCGAGCGGTTGGGCGTGGACGCGCCGTGCCGAACCGCCGCGGAACCGCTCCCCGGCCGCGACGACCCCGACGCGCTCCGGAGTGCGCTCTCGGAGTTCGGACCGCTGCCGCCGGCCGAGGAGCGGCCGTCCGACGCCCGCCGCGATTAACGGGTCCGCGCCAGGCCGAGCACGAGCGTCGCGCTGACGAGCAGGCAGGCGAGCAGTCCGGCGAACGCCGTCGTGTAGCCGGCGCGCCCGGCGACGAAGCCGACGTAGGTCGTGCCGAGGCTGCCGATACCGATGTACACCGACCGGGTCGCCCCGAGGTCGCCGCCCATGCTCCCGTCCGGGAACGCGTCCATCAGGTGGGCCTGCATCACCGGCGGGTAGGCCATCAGCCCCGCGGCGAACGCGACGACGCCCGCGCCGACCAGCACGGTGGACGCGGCGGCGAGGATGCCCGCCAGCGAGACGGCCGCCACCGCGAGCGCGCCGGCCGCGACCACCGGCCGGGAGACGCGGTCGCCGAGCGAGCCGGCGACCGGCTTCACCACCGCGCCCACGACGAACAGCGCGGCGAATCCCCCGCCGGCGAGCGCAGCACCGAACCCCTTCGCGTTCTGGAGGAAGGTCGGCAGGAAGCCGGTCACGCCCTGCCAGACGAACGCGTACAGCGAGTAGGCGACGAGCAGCGCCGCCGTCCGGCGGTCGCCGAACCGCTCCGCGGTCGCGGCCAGGTCGGCGCGCACCGTGGAGAGCGCAGCCCGGTCCACCGCGGGCGGCGTGTACGGCTCCCGGTTCCACCGGTGGAGCAGGACCAGCACGAGCGCGAGCACCGCGACGACCGGCACGAACGCGGCCCGCCACGTCGCAACTGCGAGGACGACGACCGCGAGTCCCGCCGCTATCGCGCCGCCGACGTCCCCCGAGGCGGTGTGCAGGCCGAACGCCTGCCCGCGGCGGTCGACGAACAGGTCGGAGACGAGCGCGCGGGCCGGCGTCGGGTAGAGGCCGGCGCCGGTCCCCACGAGCGCCGCGCCGACCAGGAAGGCGGGGTAGCCCGGGGCGTTCGCCAGCGCCGCGAAACCGACGACGAGAAGGGTGAGGCCGCCGGCGAGCAGCGTCTTCCGGGAGAGGCGGTCCGAGAGCCGGCCGCTGGGGTACTGGCCGAGCGCGTACAGCCCCCACAGCAAGGTGAGCGCCAGCCCCGCCTCGAACTCCGAGATGGTCAGCCGGTCCATGATGGCGGGGAGCATCGGCGAGAGGACGAGCCGGCCGGTCTGGATGGCGGTCCAGCCGAGCGACACCGTCAGCAGGAGTCGGCCCGAGTAGCCCGTCAACAGGCGTTCGCCGCCGCTACCGGGGTGGTCGGCGTTCGCATCGTCGCTCTCGACCGCAGCGCCGCCGTTCGCGGCGCGTTCGGCCGCGCCTGCGTCTCCGACGTCGCTCGTCGGACGCTCGTCACTCGGGTCGCCGTTCGACACGAGTCGGACGATGGACGGGCGGCTACTTGAGTGGTGCTCTCCCGGCGGGACGTGGGCGTATCGGGACCGTTCGAGGGGCGTCGTATCACCACCGATGGCGCATCGGCAGTCGGACCGCGGAGCGGGCGGTCCGCTGCCGGCGTCGCACCGGGTCTGGTCCCGTCCTCGTTCAAAAGGTTCGCGACGGCGGGGCCGTCCGGACGAGCCGAGCGGCCGTCGGGAGTCGCAACGGTGAATCGACCGTCGGAGTCGCCGCGGTCGCGAGGTAGCGAGCGACCTCCTCAGTCGAGCATCGACGCCGCCTCGTCGGGCGAGAGCACGCCCTGCTCGACCGCGGTCAGCACGTCGAGGACGCGGTCGTCGCCGGCGTCCGCCTCGTCTTCGTCGTCCCCGCCGTCCTCGTCGACCTCGTCCAGCGTCGTCTTCGTCGACCGACCGGTGAGTTCGGGGAAGTCCGTGCCGTCCGCGAGCGCCGTCTCCTTCTTCACGCGGTAGTTGCCCCCGTCGGTGACGTACAGGTCGGCGGGGTGGAAGAAGTACCAGTCCTCGCGGTCGAACCGGACGCCGATCTTCGGTTTCGCTCCGAAGTTCTGCGAGAAGTAGACGAGCGCCTCGACCTCCTCGCCGGTGAGATAGATGGGGTCGCCCGCGCTCGATTTCGCCTCGATAGCGTAGAAGACGTCGCCGTTGCCGGCGAGCACGTCCGGGAGTTCCCGTTCCGTGGCGCTCCCGCTCGCCGGCGCGCGCATGACCGCGAACCCGGCCTCGTCGAGCCGATTGACGAGTTCGCGCTCCCGGCGATCCCCCTTGGCGTTCGACATACCGATACCTCGCCATTCCACCGTTTTAACGCCTGCGTCCGACGGGCGAGAGGCGGCATGGCCACGTCGCTTTTCGGCGGCAAGTCCGACCACATTAGTTGTGGCAAAAGAGGAGCTCGACGAGCGCATCGCCGACGAGTCGCCCGAACTGACTCAGAAGTCGAAACAGGAGATACTCGCCGAGGAGATACAGGAGGGACTTCGGGAACTGGAGCGTCCGGGCAGCGGTCTGTTCCTCTCGGGGCTGTCGGCCGGCCTCGACCTCGGCTTCGGTCCGCTGCTCATGGCGGTGATACTCACGCTCGTCGGCGGAACGTGGGGCGACCCGTTAACGCGCATCGTCGTAGCGAACGCGTACGCGGTCGGCTTCATCTTCGTGATCGGGGGGCGGTCCGAACTGTTCACCGAACACACGACGCGAGCGGCGCTGCCGGCGATCGACGGCCGGGCGTCCGTCGGTCAGGTCGGTCGGCTGTGGGCGCTGGTCTACGGCGGGAACATCATCGGCGGCCTGCTGTTCGCCGTCTCGATGGTCTACTTCGCCCCGGCCTACGGCATCGCCGACCAGTCGGCGTTCGTCGAAATCGGACGGGACCTCGTCGACCACGTCTGGTGGCTGATACTCGCCGGGGGTGTAACGGCCGGCTGGCTGATGGGACTGCTCTCGTGGCTGCTCACGGCCGCGAAGGGGAGCACTGCTCGCATCATCGTCGTCTGGCTGGTCACCACCAGTATCGGACTCGCCCATCTCCCCCACTCCATCGCCGGCAACATCGAGGTGCTGGCGGCGACGCTCGTCTCCCCGGCGATCGGCGCGGTCGACTATCTCGCCTTCCTCGCGCTCGCGACGGTCGGTAACGCGGTCGGTGGCGTGATATTCGTCGCTGTCCTGAAGTACGGTCACGTCGTCCGCGGCGGGGAGTGACGGTCGAACGGTCGACGCGGCGTCGCCACCGCCAGCGGCCGCTGCGGTCGGTCGCGTCGTCGGGCGTTTCTCACACCCAGGTCAGCGCGCCGTCGAGCGAGAGCGGCACCGACCCCTTCGCGTACCCCTCGACGCGGCCGTCGGGGCGCGCGCGGAACACCACCGCGGGTCGGTGGCGGACTTCGGGTTTCTCGCCGGCGATGGCGGTCCAGTCGTCGTCCCGGAACCCCGAGCAGTCGACGAACAGGACCGCACCGCCGCCGTGCTCGCTGAGCTGACCGTTCGTCTTCGTCTCCGCCGTCTCCCGGAGCGCGGTCACGGGGTTGTCGGCCCCGCGACGGCGCGGCGGGCGCGGACGCGTCACTTCCACGAGCACGGAGCCGCCGGACGTCCCCGCGGCCGGGTCGGCCCGGAAGTCCAGCGAGTGACCGGTCGTCACCTCTATCTCGGGCGTCACGTCGTACCCCGCGTCGGTCAGCAGCTTCGCGACGGTGAACTCGCTCATCGCGGAACTCATCCGACTGGGGTCGACGTGCTGGCTCGTCCCGAGCTTCGACGCCATCGTGTACCGGTAGTCGTCCAGCGCGCCGGTCCGGAGGAACCGCTCGTAGAACTCCAGCCCCTCGTCGCGGGTCGCGTCCGGAAAGCCGGCGGCGTGGTCCCGGAAGAAGGTCCGGGTGCTCTCCCGGCCGTCCTTCGAGAGGAACACGGGCAGGAAGAACCAGGAGACGTAGTCGTACTCGGCGAGCCACGGCGACTCGACCGCGAGGTCGGCCAGCAGTTCGCGCTGCGCCCAGCGCGCTATCGGATACGGAACCTCGTCGAACGTGTACTTCGTCGTGCGCCACAGCGCCGAGGGCGTCTCGGTGTTGCCGAGCCAGAACGCCTCCTCGTCGTTCCACGCGAACAGGGCGAAGTCGCCGTTGTCCATCTCGAATCGGCGGGTCCGGTAGCCGTTCGGTCCCGAGTAATGAGGCGTCGGCGAGGCTGCACCGAGATTCTCGTCGAGGTCGGCGTACACCTCTCGGTCGATGCGGTCGTCGTCCCACCGCTCCGTGGAGCGGCGAAAGCGGAGCGGGCTTGCCACGCGTCGTACTAGCGGTCGGAGATGTTTACGCCTTGTGCTCACCGCACCGTTCGAATCCCGCCGGCGTCTCCCGTGTCTGACGATTTTACAGGCAGTCCGAATGATGTGATTATCCGTTACATTGATAGTCGGTTACCGCCAAGTATGGGTGTGGTTGTCATGTCAATGGGTGCCTATGACGAAGACGAACACGAGCGCCGTGAACGGAAAAACAGCTCCGTGGACGCGAGCTTCGACGACGACCGGTCGAACTACCACGGGACTGTAGAGTACGACTCCGGCGACTCGACCGAGGATCTCCTCGAGCAGTTCGAAGACATCAAGTCCGAGTAACGCAGTTCCGCAGTCGCCCGTGGAAGCGAGCGGACGTTTCGGGTTTTCTCGCCGTCGTCGTCGCGAGCGGATGGCTCGCGGTTCGACGCCGCTACCAGCCAGGCGTCGGCGGTGCGCCGCGGTCGTCCTCGACGCGCTCGGCCGCGTCCGGTCGGGGAGCGTCGCCGCCGTCCTCCAGCGACTCCCACTCGGCGACGGCGCGGCCGGCCCACGAGTCTGCGGCCTTCGCGTCGGCGAACGCCGCGGCGAACCGCTCGCTGTCGGTGCTCGTCGTACCGGGGCGGCCCGCGACCGCGGCGGCGACGAACCGCGCACGGTCCTCGCGGGTCAGGTCGTCGGCGAGCAGTCGGGCGGGGACGCCCGCCAGGTCGTCCGGGTCGGGGTAGACGAACACCTTCTCGCCGACCGCCTGCGGACCGAGCAAGAGGCCGGAGAGGTCGTCCGGCGGGTCGTCGTCCAGCAGTCGGTCGCCGCCGAACGTGGCCTCGACGCGTTCGCACTCCGTCGTCGACCCGAGTTCGAGGTTGTGGCCGGGATACTCCGCGCACTCGGTCGGATACTCCGGGCGGTCGTGGATGCGACACTGCAGCGTCGCCGGGTCGAGGAAGACGCAGGTGGGGAGCCAGCGCGAGTCGGCGTCGAACGGCGCGACCGGCTTCGGCGGTTTCCGAAGCCCGAGGAAGAAGACCGGCTTGCCGTCGATGGCGGCCAGTTCGACGCCGTCCACCGTCACGCCGCTCTCGTCGCGCCAGAGCCGGGGCGTCAGCGCGTCCGCCAACCCCGCGTCGAGGAAGTCGCGAGCGTCGCCGCGCGTGAGCGGGACGAGATTGTACGCGTCGTCGAGCGGCGTCCGGGGGCCGCGGCGCTCGTGGTCCGACCGCTCGGACGCGAGCGCGCGCCAGTCGATGCAACAGCCCGCACAGCCCTCGCAGTTCACCTCCATGACTGTCCCGCTACGCCCCCGACGCGCTTAAGCTGTGGGAGATTCTGGCACGGTGACGGCCAACTATATCCGCGTCGATGCCGTGAGACGACGACATGGATTACGAGAGACACCACCGGCCGTCGTTCACGGAACTGGAACTCACGCTCGACGAGGGAGACGAGGTCCGGACCGAAGCGGGGTCGATGGTCAGCCACTCGGACGGCGTGACCGTCGAGACGAGGGCCGAGGGGGGGCTGCTGTCGTCGCTGAAGCGGTCGGTTCTGGGCGGGGAGTCGTTCTTCGTCAACACGTTCGAGGCCGAGCGTCCGGGAACGCTGACGCTCGCACCAGCACTGCCGGGAGACATCGTCCAGTACGAACTCCGCGACGAGTCGCTGTTCGTCCAGTCGAGTTCCTTCCTCGCCGCCGAGACGGGCGTCGACCTCGACACGAAGTTCGGCGGAAGCCGGTCGTTCTTCGGCGGCGAGGGACTGTTCCTGCTCGAACTGAGCGGGCGGGGACTGACCTTCCTCTCCAGCTACGGAGCCATCTCGGTCGTGAGCCTCGACCCCGGCGAGCGCCACGTCGTCGACACGGGCCACGTCGTCGCGTTCGAGGACACCGTCGACTTCTCCGTCGAGCGAGTCGGCGGGCTGAAGTCGACGCTGTTCAGCGGCGAAGGGCTGGTCTGCGAGTTCGAGGGACCGGGCAACATCTGGACGCAGTCCCGGAGCCCGGACGCGTTCCTGGCGTGGCTCATCCCGAACCTGCCGTCGAACGGGGCCGGGAACGGCTCGGCGTAGCCGACGGGAGCACCGCGACCGGTAGTGGCGGAAATTGCGCCACGGGCGACGTTTATCTGCCCCGCCGTGTAACCGGAGCGTATGCGAGAGGACTTCCTCCTGCTCAATCCGGGTCCGGTTCCCCTCCGGCAAGACGTCCGTCAGGTGATGAGCGAGCCGATGGTGTCGCACCGTTCGGCCGAGTTCGAGGCGGTGTACGAGCGCGCCCAGGACGCGCTCGACGCCGTCTTCGAGCGGTCGTCGCTCGACGGCACCGCCACGACCGAGGGCGGCACCAGCCTGATACTCAACGGGACGGCGACGATGGCGATGGAAGCCGCGGTCGCCAACCTCGCGGGCGAGGACGACGAGGTCGTCGCGGTCGTCAACGGGAAGTTCGGCCGGCGGTTCAAGCGCATCGCCGACCGCCACGCCGACGTGACGCCGGTCGAGTTCGACTGGGGCCAGTCCGTCGACCCCGACGCGGTCGCCGACGCCGTCTCCGACGACACCGCCGTGGTGACGATAGTTCACAACGAGACGAGCACGGGGCTGTTGAACCCCGTCCCGGAGGTGGGCGAGATCGCCGCTGAGCACGACGCCCGCTTCGTCGTCGACGGCGTCACCTCCATCGGCGGCGACGAGTTCCTCGTCGACGAGTGGAACGTCGACGTCGCGATTACGGACGCCCAGAAGTGTCTCGCCGCGCCGCCCGGCCTGAGCGCCCTCTACGCGACGCCGCAGGCCCGGGACGCCTTCGACGGCGACGACGCGCCGTTCTACGAGGACCTGGACTGGCATCTCCGGAAGGCCGACAGCCACCAGACGCCGTTCACGAGCGCAGTCCCGCTGTTCCGTGGGCTGGCGGTCGCCGTCGAGCACATCGTCGACGAGGGGATGCCGGAGCGCATCTCGCGGCACCGCCGCCAGTCGGCGGCCTTCCGCTCTGCGTTCACCGCGATGGGTCTCTCGCCGTTCCCGGAGCGCAACGACGTCTCGGAGTTCTCGAACACCCTCACCGCGATTTCGCTCCCCCAGACCGTCCGCGAGAACCCCGACGCCTTCTTCGACGCCGTCGAGGAGCGCGGCGTGAGCATCAGCGGCGGACAGGCACACCTGGGCGGCGAGATATTCCGCGTGAGCAACATGGGCAACCTCTCCGACGAGCAGATTCTCCGCGGCGTCCGGACCGTCGGCGAGGCCATGCTCGAAGCCGGCGAGAACGTCGACGTCGAGGCGGGGATGGCCAGCGCCCGCGAACGACTGCGGTAGCGTCGCGAAACGGCGGTTCTCGGCGTCGCGGGCGACCGCGGGCGTTCCCTTCCGGCGGTCGCCCGCCCGGCGAACCGACCGCCGAGGACCGCGACCGCCGACACGTCTTTGACGGTCGCGGCCGAGAGACGGTGTGATGTACGAACGCATTCTCGTGCCGCTGGACGACAGCGAGGAGTCCGACGCGGTGCTCGACCACGCGCTCGACCTCGCCGAGGCCGCCGACGCGCGCGTTCACCTGCTCTCCGTCGTCGACGAGAAGATGATGGCCCGGGACGTGACCGAGGACATCCTCTTCGACCGCCTGGAAGCGGCGGCGGAGGACACCGTCGAAGCGGGGGTGGCGACCGCCGAGGAGCGCGGCATAGACGCCGACGGCGAGGTCGTCCACGGCAAGCCCTATCGCGAGATACTGGCGGCCGCGGAGGACGCCGACCTCGTCGTGATCGGCACGCACGGCCGGCGCGGCGTGGACAAACTCCTGCTCGGTAGCGTCTCGGAGAAGGTCGTCCGGGCGAGTCCGACCCCCGTCCTTCTCGTCCCGGTGGGACGGCGCGGGGAGTAGGAGCGACGTCGGGCCCCTGCGGCGTCGGCGGTACGGTTCCGGCGTCGACGGACGTGCGCTCCCGGCCGACGCGTCGTCCTCGCTCGCGTTTTCGTTCCAGTCGAAACGGAGGGGTGCGTGAGTCGTTCACACTCCGCCTGCTTCGGGTAGCAGTTGGCCGTTCTAACGGTTCGTTTTTCGGACATTTTTCGCCAACCGCCGGCGAGTTTGGGATTCGTTGACCCACCCCTCCGTTTCGAGTGGAGACGGCGCAGACGGTTCGGCGGCGGCAGGGTTTCGCGTGGGGCGAGAGCGTCGATTCCGGGTCCGTCGCGGATACCACGAGGAGCACCCACCGCGCTCGTTCGAAGCGGTCGACGACGGCGACGCGAGGCGGACGCCCGCCGCGAACGGGAGTAGCCACAGCGCATAAGTTACGTCCGTGATTACACTCATTTACCTCGGTTATTCCGGCAGAGAGTTGCCGTTCGAGCGACGAAGCCGGGGCGTTCTCCGGTCGGAACGCGACAGCCACTGCTGCCGCTCGACGGTCGCCGCTCGTCAGTCGCTTGCACTGATTCGCCATCTCACTATGGACATATTCCAACGAGATTACGATCTCCGTTCGGTCTTCGGCGTCGATTCGACGATTACCGACTTCTTCGGCAAGTACGGCCTGGCGTTCGTGATGGTCGCCAGCTACTTCGGTTCCGGTTCGGTGTTCATCGCCAGTTCCGCGGGCGTCCGATACGGCTACGCCCTGCTGTGGGCAGTCGTCGGCGCGGTCGTGCTCGGCTACCTCGGGCAGGACATGAGCGCGCGCCTTGGCATCTTCGGCGATTCGCTCGCCGGCTTCGCCCGCGAGAAGCTCGGGCGGACCGGCGCGACCGTCCTCATGCTCGCGCTCTCGGTCGGTTGCGTCGCGTGGACGCTCGAACTCACCGCCGCTGTCGGCAAGGGTATCGTCGTCCTCCTCGGCCTCCAGAGCGTCGGCTGGCAGCCGTTCGCCTACCTCACGGGCCTGGCGGCCATGGTCGTCGGCATCCTGGGGTACGACTGGGTCGAGCGCATCATGACGCTGATGATGTTCGGGCTGCTGGTCGCCTACGTCGTCGTCGCGGGCGCGAGCGGCCCCGATCTCGTCGCCGTCGCGCGAGGGTTCGTCCCCGTCGCCGGCGACGTCGGCGGGATGGCGCTCGCGGTGAGCATCCTCGGGACGACCGCCCTCTGGCCCAACTTCTTCCTCGAATCGGAACTCGTCGAGGAGAAGGGATGGACGGACGTCTCGGCCGTGTCGACGATGCGCCGCGACCTCGGCATCGGCTACGCGGTCGGCGGTCTCACCACCATCGCCATCGTCGTTACCGCGGCCGCCGTCCTGCGCCCCGCGGGCTACACGCAACTGCGGACGTTCCTCACGCCCGGGCGGGCGCTGGCGAACGTGCTCGGCGAGTGGGCGATGGCCGTCTTCCTCGTCGGAACGCTCACAGCCGCGTTCAACAGCATCATCCCCATCATGTGGGCCCCGGGCTACATGCTCCGCGAGGCGCTGGGAGAGCGGTACGCCGACAGCCGCCGGGCGTTCGTCGTCATCTACGTCGTCGGCGTCGCGCTCGGAAGCCTCTCCCCGCTGGTCCACCAGTACCTCGGCCTGAGCGTCATCGACATGATCCTGCTCTTCCCGGCGTACAACGGCGTCGTCGGACTCCCGATCACCATCCTGCTGCTGTTCTGGGCGGTCAACGACGACGACGTGATGGGCGGGCACACGAACGGCTGGAAGCTCAACGCCCTCAACAGCGCGCTCATCCTGCTGGCAGTCTACTCGGCCGTCACCGCCGGGCGGACGGTCATCGACGCCATCCTGAGCGGGGGACTGTAGCACGACATGGTCGCCGGACTCGCCACGCCGACGCTCGTCGCGCTGGTCGCCGTCTCGCTGTTCGCCGGCGTCGGCATCACGGCCGTCGGTCCCGGCGGCGTCTTCGTCACCGCAGCGCTGTACGCGCTGACGGCCGCCTCGCCGGGAACCGTCGCCGGCACGGCCAGCGCGACGTTCGTCGCCACGGGACTGCTCGGGAGCGCGGCCTACCTGCGGTCGGGCGAACTCGCCGCCGGCCCCGAGCGCGTCGCCGCGCTCCTGCTCAGCGTCGCCGGCCTCGTCGGCGCGCTGGTCGGCGTTCGCCTCAACGCGCTGGTGTCGGAGCGACTGTTCGGACTGCTCCTCGGTGCCTTCCTCGCGCTCACCGGCGTGCTCGTCTGGTACCGCACCCGCACCGATGGGGGGACGGCGAACGGGTTCGACCTCGCCGGCGTCCGCGGACGTACGGTCGTGACCGCCATCGGGTTCGCGGTCGGCGTCCCGAGCGGACTGCTCGGCGTCGGCGGCCCGGTCGTCGCGGTCCCGCTGCTGGTCGCCGCGGGCGTTCCGATGCTCGTCGCCGTGGCGGTCGCGCAGGTCCAGTCGGTGTTCGTCGCCGGGTTCGCGACCGCGGGCTATCTCGTCCGCGGGACGGTCTCGTTCCCCCTGGCCGTCGCCATCGGGGTTCCCCAGCTCGTCGGCGTCGTCGCGGGCTGGCGACTCGCGCAGGCCAGCGACCCCCGTCGGCTCAAGCGGGCGCTGGCGGTCGTCCTCGTCGCGCTCGGCCCGTACCTCGCGCTGACGTAGCGGGACGGTGGTGACCCGCGGGAACCGCCGAGCGGTCCCCGTCCCGCGCACGGTCCGGGCACGGCGTCGCCCCCAGTGGAACGCTTCGGGACCCGGCGACGGTCAGTCGAAGCGTCCCGTCACCGACCCGCAGTCGAGACAGCGAGTCAGGAGCGCATCGCGGTCGTCCGTCGCCTCTATCTCGTTCGGCGTGCGCTCGCCGCACTCCCCGCAGCGTCGGCGCAGTTCGGTCAGTTCGGAGTCGCGCGGCGCGCCGAGCGCCAGCGCGACGACGCGCTCGTCGGTCTCGTTCACGCCGCGCTGGAACTCGCCGGCGCCGAACCGCACGGCCTCGCCGCCGGCCACCGCCACGTCGCCCGCCTCCGTCTCGAACGTGACCGTGCCGGACTGGACGTAGAACACCTCCTCCTGGTCCTCGTGGGCGTGGTAGCCGAAGGCGAAGCTGTCGCCCGGCGCGAGTTCGTAGTAGTTGACCGCGACGTCTTCCGCGCCGAGCGCGTCGGTCAGCGGTCGCTTCACGTCCGCTGGCCCCACGTACGACGACACGTCGTCGATGCGAACCTTCTCCATGCTCCGTGATACCGAGCGCGGCGCGAAAAAACCACCCGTCGACCGTGTCGTCGTCGCCCGGGCGACCCGTCTCGCCGACCGGACGGCGGTGCCGTCCCGGTCGCGGCCGGGCCCGTCGACCGGCCGGCAACGTCGGCGCGACCCGGGACGATAGTCCTATTTAAATCCTTCATCGGGGCGAGAGCGAGAATCCGCGAGCGCGCTCCTCTCGCCCCCGTTTTTAGCCTTGCCTAAACCTCACCCGGGGGCGATGCATTTAAGTTTGGTCGGGAGGTTTAAGTATCGCTTCCACCTTGGTACGCACAGGTGGTCAACGATGGCTATAGATCCGCAGTTCACCGAAAATCGCGAGAAGGTAGACGAACACGAGGGACACGACGTCTGGGGTCCGGTCGACGAGCCCGAGGAGCTGGGCATCCACGGCACCCACGTCGCCGTCGACTTCGACCTCTGTATCGCCGACGGTGCGTGTCTGGAGGACTGTCCCGTCGACGTGTTCGAGTGGGTGGACACCCCCGACCATCCCGAGAGCGAGAAGAAGGCCGACCCGGCCAACGAGGCCCAGTGTATCGACTGCATGCTCTGCGTCGACGTCTGTCCGGTGGACGCCATCGACGTGGACGCCGGCCGCGTCTGATTCGCTCTACTTTTCGCTTCGCCGGTCGCCGCAACCCGATTGGTCAAACGACCGTTTGAGTCTACTGAAAGCCTTTATCTCGCCGGAAAGAGCTATCGGTATGCGACGCCGTAAACTCCTCGCACTCCTCGGGTCGGGCGCGCTCGCCGGCTGTCTCGGCGACCGCTCGCCCGGGAGTCCCGGCGGAACGACCGCTTCCCCCACCGGGACGGACCGGACGACGACCGACAGAACCTCGACCGGCGACGGAACCGAGACGACCGGGAGGTCGTCCGAGGGCGAACCGCTCGCCGTCCGCGACTCGCGGTTCGAGGGCGAACCCTGCCCCGGATTCTTCGACGACACCGTCTGCTACCACTCGCTCGAATCCGGCGTTCACGAGACTGCGTACGTCGTCCCCGAACGCGAGGTACTGGAGCGACCGTCCGACTCGACGCGGTTCACGCTGTACAACGGGAGCGACGAGTCGGTGGGGATGAACCCCTTCGCGTGGACCGTCGCGAAGCGTCTCGACGACGGATGGGCGCACGTCGCACCCCACGCCGTGCCGCAGCCGTACACCAAGATTCGACCGGGCCAGCGGTTCACGTGGTGGTTCGGCATCGGGGACGCGAACGCCGAGGAGGAGGAGATGGGGAGCACCGCCAGAATCCAGCATCTCGGCCCGGGCGTCTACGCGTTCGCGCACGCCGGCACGCTCGTCCTGTTCGAGGTGACCGGCGACCCCCTCGCGCTGGAACCGACCGACGTCGCCGCCACGAAGCGCGACGGCGACGTGCTGACGGTGACGACGGGTCGCGCGAAGGAGACCGACGACCCGGAGACGCTCGTCGTAGAGCGGACGACGAACCCCGCCCGTCCGGCGACGCTCGTCACCGAGCAGGTCGTCCAGTCGTACGCGCTCCGGAACGGACTGCCCTACCTCCTCTCCGAGGACGTGACCGAAGTGCGGGTCGAAACGAGCAGCAGCACGTACGCACAGACGGTGCTCGCCAGCGCGTACCTCGACCCGACGAGGGACGCCGACGCCCCGCCGCAGTCCGGGCGCGTCTACGTCTACGAGGGCGTCGCGTTCAGTGTGACCGAGAAACGGTAGGGTTCAGATTATTCGAGGCGGTCGACGTCGAACTGCTCGCGGAGGGACTCCATCGCCTCCGTCTCCGCTAGCTCTTCGAACTGCTCGCGGAAGTGCTCGTCACAGAGTCCGACCCGGATACCGTCGCTCTCCGGGGCGAACGTCGCGTCCCTGTCGCAGTAGTGACACTGCATGGGAACACGTAGGTGCTCGACCCACCTTAACGCTACGCCCTCGTCGTCCGCCGGAGGGTCATCCGTCCCGTTCGTCGGGACGCCGGGTCCTCACCCGTTCACCGACACCGCGGACCGGAAGTGGCGGTACTCGGCCTTCGACAGGCCGGCCTTCCCCAGGTCGTCGTCGTGGGCGTCGCTACCGCCGGTCGGAACGAGGTCGTGTTCCGCGATCGCCCGTTCGACCGGCCGGGCGTCGACCTCGCGACCGTAGGGGTAGTAGCGCTCGACGGCGTCGAGTTCGCTCGTCAGTTCCAGCGCCGCGCCCGGGTCGTCGTAGCGAAGCGGGTGTGCGAGGCCGACCAGCCCGCTGGCGTCCGAGAGCAGCTCGACGCCGCGCTCGAACGCCGTCACGTCGCGGGCGACGTAGCAGGGGCCGTCGTCGCCGATGAGGTGTTCGAACGCGCCCTCGTAGTCGTGGTCGGTGTCCGGATGGGCGTCGACGGCCCGGGCGACGTGAGGCCGACCGATGCCCTCGCGCGCTTCGAGGTCGAGGTCGACGCCGAGGCGGTCCTCGACGCACTCGATGATGGCCCGGCCGCGTTCGACCCGGTCTTCCTGGAGGCGTTCCAGTTCCGCGGCGAGGTCCGGCGTGGGGTAGACGCCGTACGCGAGCAGGTCGACGTGCTCGCCGTGCGGGGCTTCCACCTTGAGTTCGATACCGTGGACGACCGTCACGCCGTCGAGGACGGTGACGGGCGTCTGGAGGTCGGGGTGGAGCCTGTCGTGGTCCGTGACGGCGACGACCGACACGTCGGCCTCGCGGGCGGCCGCCGGCACCGCGTCGAGGTCCATCGCCCCGTCGGAGTTGGTCGTGTGAACGTGGAGGTCCGCGAAGACGCTCATGCGCTATCTCGTTCGCGTCGCGGCAAGGCGTTTGCGGTGTGCATTAAACACGGTCTAGGGCATTATATTCGACCGTATTCCTAGGCGACAAAGTTTATAATTATCTTTAGCCCTGTTTGTGGTGATGACGCTACAGCAAGCGACCCGGTTGCTCGACGACCACCAGTATCCGACCGACACCGAACGACTCGTCGCCGACCACGGCGACCACGAACTCGACCTCCCCAACGGCTCCGAGACGCTCGGGGCCGTGTTCGAGCGCGTCGGCCAGGAGACGTACGACTCACCGCGCGAGGCTCGCGAGGCGATGTACTGCGCGCTCTCGAGCAAGGCTGTCGGTCGCCGCCACTACAGCGACCGCGACCCCACGACGCTCGGCACCGCCGGTCCCGGCCAGGTCTCGTTCTGAGTCGGGCGGGTCAGGTGGCCTCCACGACTTCTCTCTGTGCGCGCCCGTGACGCCGGACCACCGCGTCCCGGTCGCGTGCTCGTCGGCGAAGGGCGAAGCCGACGAAAGAAGAGCAGGTGGCTCAGTCGACGAGTCGCTCGATCTCCGTGACGAGGATGCCGCTCGCGCCGAGTTCCTTGACCTCGTTGATGGTCTCGAACACGTCGCGCTCGTCGACGACGGTGTGGACGGCGACCTTGTCGCCGCCGGCGATGTCCATCACCGTCGGGCCGCCGAGACCGGGCATCACGTCGCGTATCTCGTCGAGACGGTCCTCCGGGGCGTTCATCATCAGGTAGCGCTTGCCGTCGGCGGACAGCACCGACCGGAGCGCCATCACGACCTGTTCGACCTTCGGGTCGTCGAGGACGTCGTCGCGACCGAAGAGGTAGACCGAACTCTCCAGCACCTCGTCGACGATGGCGAGGCGGTTCACCTGCAGCGTCGTCCCCGTACTCGTGATGTCGATGATGGCGTCGGCCATGTCGACGTGGGGCGTTAGCTCCGTCGCACCGCTCACTTCGACGATGTCCGGGTCGACGCCGGTGTCGGCGAAGTACCGTTCGGCGATGTGGGGGAACTCCGTGGCGACGGTCTTGCCCGCGAGGTCGCCGACGTCGGTGATGTCGCCGTCCTCCGGCGCGGCGAGGACGAGACGACATTGACCGAACTCCAGGTCCAGCAGGTCGGAGACGTTGTCGGGGTCGGCTTCACGCACCTGGTCGAGACCGGTGATGCCGACGTCCGCCGCGCCGTCGCTGACGTACTCGGGGATGTCGGACGCGCGAGCGAACAGCAGCGTCACCTCCGGGTCGACCGTGTTCGCGTAGAGCTTGCGGTCAGCACCGTCGACGACGTGCAGTCCGGCGTGTTCCAGCAGTTCCATCGACGGGTCGTGCAGCCTGCCCTTGTTGGGGACAGCAATACGCATCGACTGGTTCTCGACGCGCCAGACGGATTATTCTTCCTTTCCCGGCGACGACTGTCACGCCGAGGCACGCCCCGCCGTGTCGGGGGAGACTCGGTGGATTAACACCGACGCCGTCACAACCCGTACTCATGACCACGCTCCGAATCGCCGGCGGGAAGGTACTGCTTCCGGACGCGACCGTCGAACGCGGCGACGTGCTGGTCGACCGGGACGACGGCGACGTCCTCGCGGTCGGCGACACGCCGGAGGGCGACGAGCGGCTGGACGCCAAGGACTGTCTGGTGATGCCCGGCCTCGTGAACGCCCACACGCACGCCGCGATGACGCTGCTCCGGGGGTACGCCGACGACAAGCCGCTCGACGCGTGGCTCCGGGAGGACATCTGGCCGGTCGAGGGCGCGTTGACCGCCGAGGACGTCCGCGCCGGGACGGAACTCGCGCTCGCGGAGATGATTCGCTCCGGCACGACCGGGTTCGCGGACATGTACTTCCACGAACCCGAGGTGGTGGCGGCGGTCGAGGCGGCCGGCCTGCGGGCGCGACTCGGCCACGGCGTCGTCACGGTCGGCAAGGACGACGCCGCGGCCCGCGAGGACTTCGAGACTAGCCTCGACTTCGCTCGCGAGTACGACGGGGCCGCCGACGGTCGCGTCTCGACGTTCGTCGCACCCCACAGCCTCACCACCGTCGGCGACGAGTACCTCCGGGAGTACGTCCCGAAGGCGCGCGAGGCCGGCGTTCCGCTCCACTACCACGCGAACGAGACCGAAGACGAGGTCGCGCCCATCGTCGAGGCGGAAGACGAGCGCCCGCTCGAACGCGCTCGCGACCTCGGCATGACGGCGGCGAACGACTTCGTCGCCCACGGCGTCCACGTCGACGAAACCGAAATCGAGTTGCTCGCCGACAGCGACACGAGCGTCGTCCACTGTCCGGCGTCGAACATGAAACTCGCCAGCGGGATGGCCCCCGTGGAGGCGATGCTCGATGCGGGCGTCTCCGTCGGCCTGGGAACGGACGGCGCGGCCTCGAACAACGACCTCGACATGTTCGACGAGATGCGCGACGCCGCGATGCTCGGGAAGCTGGCGGCCGACGACGCCAGCGCGGTCGACGCGGCGTCCGTCGTCGAGATGGCGACCGCGGGCAGCGCCGCCGCGCTCGGCTTCGACGGCGGCCGCATCGAACCGGGCGCGAACGCCGACCTCGCGGTCGTCGACCTCTCGGCGGCCCACCTCACCCCCCACCACGACCTCGTGAGCCACCTCGCGTACGCCGCGCGCGGCAGCGACGTGAGACATACGATATGTGATGGTACCATCCTCATGCGCGATAGAGAGATACTCACTCTCGACGAGGGTTCTGTTCGGAAGCGAGCCGAAGAGCGTGCAGAAGCCGCCGTAGAGCGAGCTACCGAGTGAACTCTCCCTCACCCTACGTCAAATTATACTTACGCTAGACAGTATCCGTAACTCGTCCTACATGAGTTCGAAATTGAACGATGAGAAGCGGCTTTAAACGTTCTCGGGGCTTCTGTTCCGTTCGTGTACGAAGCGAACGATTCCAAACGGCGACACGGCTTTATCTTTCCCCGGTCTGTCGGGTAGCGTGCATGACGACGAAACGAAATGTAATCGCAGTGTCGCTCGCAGCAGTCCTCCTCGTCTCGGTCGCTGCGCCCGCGCTCGCGGGCACGAGCGGCTCCGAGGGACTGTCGGTCGGGGTCGAACAGTCAGATGACGTGACTCTCACCGTCACGGAGAACGGGACCGCCGTCGAGAACGCCTCGGTCACGGTCACGGCGCTGAACAACTCCTCGTACGCGGGCGAAGGGACGGCGACGACCGACGCCAACGGGACCGTGAGCCTCCCCGCGCCCGCCGAGAACGTGACCGTCGAGGTCGTCGCCGAGCACGGCAACCTGAGCGCGACGACGACGGCCACGCTGACCGTGAGCGAGAGCGACGAGGAAGAAGACGGGCCGTTCGGTCAGCGCGTCTCGGCGTACGTCGACGACGTCCTCAACGACAGCAGCGTCGACCACCCGGGTCAGGCCATCTCGGAGTGGGTGACCGAGAACAACCCCGGCGCGGACAAGAAGAGCGACCACGCGAAGGAAGGCGGTGACCGCGGTCCGCCCGAGCACGCGAAGCAAGGCGGCGACGAGAAGGACGATAAGGACGGAAAGGACGATAAAGACGAGAAGGACGACAAGGACGAGAAAGACGGGAAGGACCGCGGCAAGAAGAAGGGCCACGGCAAGTAGCGACCGTTCGCGGTACTGGCGGTTGAACTTCTTTCGGCCATCGCTCCCGGGTAGCGTCGGCGACGGTCCGCGACGCGACCGACGTCGTCAGAGTCGCCGGAGCGCCTCGGCCGTCTTCTCGCCGACGCCGGAGATTTCGCGTAACTCGTCGTCCGACGCCGTCCGGACGCCGTCGACGCTGCCGAACCGCCGGAGCAGCTTCCGACGGGTCTCGGGGCCGACGCCGGAGACGCGGTCCAGTTCGGTGGACACCTCGTCGCGCAGCGTCTGGTGGTACTGGACCGCGAAGCGGTGGGCCTCGTCCCGGACCCGCTGGAGCACGTGGAGGTGCGGCGCGTCGCTCGGCCAGTTGCGGGTTCCGTGGGGGGTGACGACCCGCTCTTCGGCCTTCGCGAGCGCGACGGCGGGAACGTCCCACCCCACCTCGCGCAGCGCCTCGCGCGCGGCGTCGAGTTGCCCTTCGCCGCCGTCGACGAGCAGCAGGTCGGGGTCGGGGCGGTCGTCGCGGCCCTCGACCGCCCGCTTCGCGCGCCAGCGAACGAGCGACCGCATGTTCCCGTAGTCGTCGTTGCGCTCGTCGAGTTTCTTCCGGCGGTAGTCGGACTTCTCCGGCGAGCCGTCGACGAAGACCACGTCGCTCCCGACGACCGCCGACCCCTGGGCGTGGCTCACGTCGACGCCCTCGATGCGCTCGACGGAATCGAGGTCGAGGGCGTCGGCGAGCGCCCGGAGTTCGTCGGGGTCGCTCGCCCCCCGCCGGGCGTTCTTCAGCGCGAGGTCGACCAGCGTCGCCTCCCGGCCCGCGCCCGGAACGCGAACCGCGACGCCCTCGCGTTCGAGCCAGTCGGTCACGTCCTCGTCGTCGGGACGTTCGGAGAACAACAGCGCGTCCGGCAGTTCGCGCTCGGCGTAGAACTGCGTGACGAAGGCTCCGAGCACCGCCGCGACGTCGCCCTCCTCGTTCCCGCCCTCGGGCACGGAGAGCGCGTGGCGGTCCCGGTCGACGAGCTGGCCGCCCTCGCTGTGCATGCGGGCGACGGTCGCCGTCTCGCCCTCGACGACCGCCGCGAGCACGTCGACGCGACGTTCGTCGCCCTGGGACGCGATGGCGTCGGCGTCGCCGCCGTGGAACCGCTCGACGGCGTCGAGCTTGTCCCGGAGGTTCGCCGCGCGCTCGAACTCCTGCTCCTGGGCGGCCCGCTCCATCTCTCGGCGGAGGGGGTCCGCCAGCACGTCCGCCTCGCCGCCGAGGAAGCGCTCGACGCTCTCGGCGTCCGCGAGGTACGACTCGCGGCCGATTTCGCCCGTGCAGGGGGCGGTACAGAGGCCCATCTCGTAGTCGAGACAGGGACGGTCGCGGTTGCTGAACTTGTAGTCCGAACACCCGCGGACGCCGTACGTCTCCCGGAGCGCCTTCACCACCGTCTCGACGGTCGATTTGTTCGTGAACGGGCCGAAGACGGTCGCCCCGTCCCGGTCGGGGTCGCGGGTCACCTCGATGCGCGGGAACTCGTGGCCGGTCAGCTGGACGAGCGGGTAGGACTTGTCGTCTTTCAGCCGAACGTTGTACCGGGGCTGGTAACGCTTGATGAGGTTCGCCTCGAGCAACAGCGCCTGCGTCTCGGTGTCCGTGACAGCGAAGTCGACGCCGTCGGCGCGGTCGACCATCCGCGCGATGCGGTCGCTCCGCGGGTCCGCGTACGAACGAACGCGCGAGCGGAGGTCGACCGCCTTGCCGACGTACAGAACGGTCTCTCCCTGGAGGAACTGGTACACTCCCGGTTCGCGCGGCAACTCTCCTGCGCGCTCCCTGACCGTCACCCCGTCCATCGGCGCCGTCTAGTCGTTCCGTGGCTTTGAACTTGTCCCAACCAGCGAACGAATCCGGCTGGCCGCCGCCTCGGCCTGTTCGCCGCCGACCGGGACCCGAATCGGCTCCCGACCGGCGCGCTCGATGACGAGTTCCTCGGACCGGCTGGCGTAGTAGAGGCCGGCGAGCGCGGCCGCGACGGCGAGCAGGACGACGCCGACCAGCACGAGGACGTCCGTGAGCACGCCGAAGAGGCTCGAGAAGGTCCCTATCATCTGGCCCACGTCGCCGACGGCCTGGTTGTTCGGCACGGAGGTCCCGTCGAGCGTCGAGAGGACGCCGCTGCTGTGCAGGAGGTAGCCGCCGCCGACGAGGATGGCCCCGTAGACGACGCTCCGGACGGCCCAGGAGAGATACCGCCGCCGTCCCGTGGTCTGGACGCTCGCGTCCACGACGTTCGGCCTGTCGGCGTGGTCGAACTGGCGGTCCCCGCCACCCGGCATGAACGCCAGGACGCGGTGGCTCGTCACCGCTATCCGGGCGTCGTCGACCGTGATCTCCTCTTCTATCTCCTCGCCCGCGAACAGGATATCCGCCAGACGGTCGTCAGTCGTCTGGGACAGCGGGGACTCGTGCATCGTTTATCGATGCACTCACAGACATAAATAAGATTGCGGCTCCCGTTTCTCGGGCCACCGACGCTCGACGCCCGAACCTATCTCTCGCTATAGATTTTCGCCGTCGAAACGACGACCCTTCGGCCGGCGGGCGTGACTCGACGGACACCGGCGGGCCGACTCGACGACGGAGAACCGGGTGAGCGCCCGAATCCGGGGGCGGCACCGCACGTACCGCCGGTGGCGGCCCACCAGATACAAATCCGGCGGCCCGGAACGGACGGGCATGGACGACGAACGACTCTGGCTCGTCGAGCGGACGTACACGCAGCGCGACCTCATCACGCTGGTGTACGCCACGCCGGACGGCGAGCGCTACCTGCGGAAGGAGCGGTCGGGCCACCTGGGCGGCGACGCAACTGCGGCCATCGACGTCGCACCCGACCGCCTCACGCGCGTCGACGACGACGAGGAGAGGGAACGCTACGCCGCCGAAGCCTCCCGGATGGCCGAGAAGCACGACCCCGACGCCACCGTCTGACGGGACCGTCGGGGACGTCGTCCGACCGCCGGTGAAATCTCCGAGACCGACAGTGAGGCACTCTACCCCCCGATAGTTACCGTTTAGCATGGAACAGTAAGACTTTATGTGAGTTGGCGTAACCGCCAACCATGGCTGCAATCGAACTGAACGGGGTGACGAAACGGTTCGGCGACGTCACCGCCGTCCGGGACCTCTCTCTGACCGTCGAGGAGGGAGAGGTGTTCGGGTTCCTCGGTCCCAACGGGGCCGGTAAATCCACCACCATCAACCTGCTTCTCGACTTCATCCGCCCGACGGAGGGCGACGTGCGCGTACTCGGCTACGACGCCGAGGAAGACAGCGTCGCCATCCGTCGACGGACCGGCGTGCTCCCCGAGGGCTTCTCCGTCTACGACCGACTGACGGGCCGCCAGCACGTGGAGTTCGCCGTCGAGTCGAAGGAGGTCGACGACGACGTCGACGCTATCCTGCGCCGCGTGGGCATCAGCGACGCCGCCGACAGGAAGGCCGGCGGCTACTCGAAGGGGATGGCCCAGCGCCTCGCGCTCGGGATGGCGCTGGTCGGCGACCCCGACCTGCTCATCCTCGACGAACCCTCGACCGGACTCGACCCCAACGGCGCGCGAGAGATGCGCGAGATAGTCCGCGAGGAGGCCGACGGCGGCACGACGGTGTTCTTCTCCAGTCACGTCCTCGGGCAGGTGGAGGCGGTCTGTGACCGCGTGGGCATCCTCCGCGAGGGCGAACTGGTCGCCGAAGACTCCATCGCGGGGCTCCGCGAGGCCGTCGGCACCGGCACCACGCTCCGCGTCGAGACGGCGTCGGACCCCGCCGGCGCTATCGATGATATCCGTGCCATCGACGGCGTCTCCGGCGTCACCCGCGAGGCCGACGTGCTCCTCGTCGACTGCGAGGCCAGCGCGAAGACGGCCGTCATCGCGGCGCTGGAGAACGCTGGCGTCGACGTGCGGGACTTCGACACGCGCGAGGCGTCGCTCGAAGACCTGTTCGTGGCCTACACCGAGAACCGGGAGGTGCCGGCATGAGCTGGCAGGCCGTCGCGCGCAAGGACTTCCAGGACGCCGTGCGCTCGCGCTGGCTGTGGGTGCTGACCGCGCTGTTCGTCGTCGTGTTCGCCGCGCCCGCGCTCCTCATCTTCGGCGGGGGACTCGGCAACGCGCCCAGGCAGGGGTCCGGCAGCAGCGACGCCTACCTCTTCCTGATGAAGCAGGGGACGTCCATCCTCGTGCCGCTCATCTCCATCGTCGTCGCGTACGCCTCCATCACCCGCGAGCGCGAGTCGGGGACGCTGAAGCTGCTGCTCTCGCTGCCGCACTCCCGCGACGACGTGGTGTTCGGCAAGGTGCTCGGGCGAAGCGCCGTCGTCGGCCTCTCCATCCTCGTCGGCGTCGTCGTCACCGCCGTCGCGCTGGTGGTCGTCGGACTCCAGTTCAAGATAGTCAACTACCTGGTGTTCGTGCTCCTGACGCTCCTGCTCGGTCTGGTGTTCGTCGGGTTCGCGACGGGCGTCTCCGCCGTCGCGAGCACGAGCCGCCGCGCGATGGTGGTCTCGACCGGCGTCTACATCTTCATGGTCGTCCTCTGGAACGCCTTCGCCAACCAGGTCGCCGAACTGCTGAACAAGGGGCTCGACGTGGGCACCGCCGGTCAGTTGAAGACCGTGCTGTTCATCAAACTGCTGAACCCGACCGCGGCGTACAAGACGCTGCTGGACACGGCGCTCCTCGGCAGCCAGTTCAACGCCCGCATCACCACGTTCAGCTTCTTCACCCGGCAGCCCGCCGCCAACGCCATCGGCAAGCCGCTGCCCGTCTACTACGGCGACATATTCGTCGCCGCCTACATGCTCGCCTGGCTGTTCGTTCCGGTAGCGGTCGGCTACCTCGTGTTCAGGGACGCCGAGCTCTGAGCAGCGTCCTCGACCGTCCGCCAATCGCGCCGCCGCCTCGACCGCTCCGACGTCGACCCGGCGGAGACTTCCCGCGTTCTATCCGACGTCCACGCCCCGCTCCGCGAGCAGGTCGCGGAACTCCTCGCCCGAGAGCTCGGGCACGCCCTCGTCGTCGGCGTCCCGGCGCTTGGTCGTCCCCGGATTCTCCCCGACGACGAGGTAGTCCGTGTTGCCGGAGACGCTGCCCGTCGCGTTCGCGCCGTGCGTCTCGATTAGTTCCTCGAGTTCGTCTCGTGGCCGGTCCAGCGACCCCGTGAAGACGAAGGTGAGGCCCGCCAGTTCGTCGCCGCCCTCTGTCTCGGGGGGCCGTGGGTCGACGTACTCCAGCAGGTCGTCGAGCGCGGCCGCGTTCCGCTCGGAGTCGAAGAACTCCCGAATCTGGTCGGCGACCTTCGGTCCGACGTCGGGCACCGACGTCAGTTCCTCGCGGGACGCCGACCGCACGCGCTCGACGTCGCCGAACTCTCGGGCGAGTTCCCGGGCCGTCGCCGGCCCGACCTTCGGGATGCCGATGGCCGACAGGAAGGCGGCGAGCGACGGCCGCTTCGACGCTTCGAGTTCCGCGAGCAGGTTCTCCGCGCTCGTCTCACCCCAGCCAGCCAGTTCGACCAGGTCCGCCTTCTCGAGGCGGTAGAGGTCGGCGAGGCTGTCCTCGACGAGGCCGGCGTCGAGCAACTGGTCGACGCGCTCCTCGCCCAGCCCCTCGACGTCGAGGCCGTCGTCGCTGGCGTAGTACTCGACGGCGCGGCGCAACTGCGCGTCGCAGGCCAGTCCACCGGTGCAGTAAGCGATGGGGCCGTCGCGCTCGACGGCGCTGTCGCAGACCGGGCAGTGGTCGGGCATCTCGTAGTGGCCCTCGCTCCGTTTCTCGACCACTTCGTCGACGTACGGGATGACGTCGCCCGCGCGCTCGACCCGCACCACGTCGCCGACGTTGACGTTCTTCTCCGCTATCTCCTCGGGGTTGTGGAGGCTGGCGCGCGAGACGGTGACGCCGCCGACGTCGACCGGTTCGAGCAGCGCGACGGGGGTGAGCCGGCCGGTGCGGCCGACCTGCACCGTCACGTCCGTGATGGGCGTCTCCTCGGAGCGCGGCGGGAACTTGTACGCGTACGCCCAGCGGTAGTGGCGGGCGGTCGTCCCCAGCCGTTCGCACTGCTCCAGGTCGTCGACCTTGATGACGACGCCGTCGATCTCGTAGTTCAGGTCCTCGCGGTCGGCCGCGAGGTCGTCGCGGTAGTCGATGGCGTCCTCGATGGTGTCGACGCGCTCCGTGCGGTCGGTGGCCGGGAGGCCGTACTCCGGCAGGGCCTGCCGTTCCGCCCAGTTCGAGTCGTACTCCTCGGAGACGCCGTCGTCGTTCGACCGGACGGCCAGCACGTCGTAGAAGAAGCAGTCGAGGGGGCGCTCTGCGGTCACGGAGGGGTCGAGCTGGCGCAGCGAGCCCGCCGCCGCGTTCCGGGGGTTGGCGAACGGCTCCTCGCCGCGCTCGACGCGCTCGCGGTTGAACGCCCGGAAGGCGTCCCGGGGCATGTACGCCTCGCCCCGGACGGCGAGGAAATCGGGGTAGTCGCCGCGCAGTCGGTGGGGAACGCTGGCGATGGTGCGGACGTTCTCGGTGACGTCCTCGCCCGTCTCCCCGTCGCCCCGGGTCGCGGCGCGGACGAACTCGCCGTCCTCGTAGACGACCTCCAGGGAGAGACCGTCGAACTTCGGCTCGCAGACGTAGTCCACGCCGTCGACCTCGCGGCGCACTCGCTCGTCGAACGCGCGGACGTCGTCGGGGTCGCCGCTGGAGTCGATGGAGAGCATCGGCGCGACGTGCTCGACGGTGCCGAGTTCCTCGACCGGTTCGCCGCCGACCCGTCGCGTGGGACTGTCCTGCGTCCGGAGGTCGAACGCCGATTCGAGGTCCTGCAGGCGCGAGAAGAGGGCGTCGTAGGTGCGGTCGGCGACGAGCGGGTCGTTCTCGACGTAGTAGCGGTAGTCGTGGTAGCGGATGGCCTCCCGCAGCTGCTCGACCTGCTCGCGCGCCGCCTCCTCGCTCAGCTGCTCGACGGGGGCGAAGTCGGTCGACGGGTCCTCGACGTACGGATTCTCGGCGCTCACCGTTGCCATCACTCTGCTGGTTGTCTCGCGCTCGGTTATAAGTTCGTGGCCGAGCGGCGACCCCGGCCACGACACTCATCCGACTCGCGGGCGGAAGGGAAGACGCCATGGGGAACCAGAAACGGCCGAGCGACGAGGTGGACGAGAAGCAACTCGAACTGGCCCGCGAGGAGGGCGACGCCTACCACGAGGCGCTGCAGTACATGGCGACGGAGGTCGCTCACACTGGCGACACGCGGGAGGCGGGCGACTTCCTCGTCGGCATCGCCCAGGAGGAGGCCGAGGGGATGTACCACCCGACGGACGACGGCCTGGAGTGGGTCGAACCGGACGAGGAGAACTGCCACATCGAGGTGGCGGTCGCCGACGCGGTCGACCACCGGTTCGTCCCGGAGCTGGCGGTTCGCGCCACCCTGGAGTCCGAGGACGGCGAGGAGGTTGGGCCGTTCGAGGTGCCGTTCGTCTGGCACCCCGGACTCCACCACTACGGCAAGAACGTCGAGGTGCCCGGAGACGGCTCCTACGACGTCCACGTCGAAATCGACGCGCCGGCGTTCATGCGCCACGACGAGACGAACGGCGACCGGTACGCCGAGTCGGTGTCGGTCACCTTCGAGGGCGTGGACGTCGAGACCGGCCAGGACTGAGTCAGAACTCGCCGAGGCGCGACTGGCCGCCGTCCGTCTCGACGCCGGCCATCGTCGCCGCGGTGTCGAGCGTGTTCTCCAGCGTCGACTCCTGGCTGCCGTCGTAGAGGGTCGCCGCCGGGTGGACGCATATCAGGACGTCACGGCGCTGGCCGCCGAGTTCGACCGTCTCGACCGACCCGGCCTCCTTCGTCACGGCGACGTCCCGGTCGAGGAGGTGCTCGCTCGGGACCTTCCCGAGCGTGACGACCACGTCGGGGTCGACCTGGTCGATCTCGGATTCGAGGTACTCGCGGCAGTTGTTCAGTTCCTCCTTCGTCGGGTCGCGGTTCTCCGGCGGGCGACAGCGCACGCAGTTGGTGATGCGCACGTCCTCGCGCTCGATGCCGAACTCCTCCAGTTTGTCGTCGAGGACGCTCCCGCTGCGCCCGACGAACGGTTCGCCCTGCTGGTCTTCCTGCTTGCCGGGACCCTCGCCAACGAACAGCAGGTCGGCGTCCCCGGGGCCGACGCCGTTGACTATCTGACTCCGACACTCGACCAGCGCCGGACAGCGCGTACACTCCGTCACTTCGAGACCCTCCATCGTGCCCATATCCCGGCAGACGAGCGAGACGTATTAAATCTCGGTGGCCTGCGACGCGCGACGGCGGTCCACCGCCTCACTCGGCGACGACGAAGACGAACTCGCGGAGGAGTTTCCCGGCGAGGGCGGCGGCCTGGCCGTCGTCGCGGTCGTTGACCTCGACGGCGTCGAAGCCGACGACCGCGGCGTCGTCGGTCGAGGCCACGTCGTCCGCGACGGCCCGAACCGCATCGCGCATCTCGCGGGGCGAGAGGCCGAACGGCTCCATCGTGCCGGTCCCGGGGGCGAAGCCCGGGTCGGCGGCGTCGACGTCGACACTCAGGTAGACGTCGCCGTCGAGCGCCGGGCCGTCGACGCCGGGCGTCCAGTCGGCCACGTCCTCGGGCGGGACGACGGTCACGTCGTCCTCGGTGGCGCGTTCCCACTCGCCTTCGTCGCCGGTCCGCGCGCCGAGGACGACGGCCTCGTCGGCCACGTCGAGGGCGTGTCGGGTGACGGTCGCGTGGCTCAACGGATTGCCGTCGTAGGCCTCGCGAAGGTCGAGGTGGGCGTCGAGACAGACGAAGACGTCCGGGTCGGTCGCGCGAACGCCCGCGACGGTGACGGTGTGTTCGCCGCCGAGCAGAAGGGGGACGGCGTCGTCCCAGCGAACGTCGGTGAGGACGCCCTCGAGATACTCCAGATACTCGGCGGCGTCGTCCCACGCGCGGACGTCGCCGTGGTCGTGGACGGCGAGGTCGGAGAAGTGCCGGCCGGTCCGGTGGTCGAAGTCGTCGAACGTCCGGGCGAACCTCCTGACGCGGTCGGGGCCGAACCGGGTGCCGGGCTGGAACGTGGTAGAAACGTCGAGCGGCGCACCGACGACGACGAAGTTGGCCGTCTCACGGTCGGCGACCGCTCCAGGGAACATCTATTCGAGGATCTTGCGCTGCTCTTCCATCTCGAGGTACTCGATCTGGTCGTCGGGCGAGAGGTCGACGTCCTCGGGCGTCTGGATGGAGATGGTCTCGTACGTCTCGAGGTCCATCACCTGCGCGACGGTGGCGCTCTCGATGCTGACGACCTGACCCTGCTTGCGCTCGATGATGGGGACCCAGATCTTCGCGTCGACCGGCTGGCTGAGGCTGCGCTTCTTGCCGTCGAAGACGCCTTCGGCCTCGATGCGGGCCTTGGCGCTGCCGTGTTTGCCGGGCTTGGCCGTGCTGTAGGAGTTTATCTTACAGGGAGCGTCCTCGACCATCACGTAGTTTCCTTCCTGAAGGTCACGCACTTCCTTCTGCTCTTTTGCCATACCGCGGGATTGCGCATCCTCGGGTATAAACGGTTTGGAAACGCGTCGCTGCCGGTCCAAATCGGTAGTGAGAAGGACGCGAGAGCGCGATTAGGACCCGAACGGGAGACGTTTTCCACGACCCGTCGACCGTGGCTGGTCTCACCTCATTTCTCGAACGCCGCTTTCGCGTCGTCCGATACCTGGTCTTCACGACCGCCTTCCGACGGTTACTGCGTCGCTTCGGCCCCGTCCGTTGACCTCGGTACCGTCTTACCGGCCACTCGGCGTTCGCTCCGCTCTCGCTCCCTATCGGAAGCGCGAGCCGTTCGGCTCGCCCGCGCGGCTCCCGCGACGGCATACCTGCACCGTCGATAATTGTGAACCTCTCGACGTTTGCGACACGCTACCGCGACGACGGGAGCGGCCGAGCCGCCGGAGTCCGGAGCCATCGCCGAATTTTGCGAGTTGCTGTCATTCTCGTGACGATGAGTTTTTCCCTCTGGACTCCGGAGTGTCAGGAAACACATGGACGGTATCGACGGGGACCGGTCCCCCGACGAGAGCGAAGTCCACCGCGTGCACCACGACCTGGACAGCGACCAGGCGCTGAGCACGACCATAACGGTCGCGGTCGCCGACGCGGCAGGCGTCGAACCGTCCGACATCCCCGAACAGTTGTACGACGTCATCGACCCCGAGGCGCTCGACAAGCTCTTCGAACCGCGAGACGACGGAACCCCGCGCAGGGGTGGCCGCCTCTCGTTCTCCCTGTACGGACACCACGTCACCGTCGACGGCGACGGCACCGTGACCGTCCAGCCCGGCCTCGCGCGAATCAAGGAGCGCGGCGGTAACCTCCTCGTCGTGGGGGCGGTCCCCGACACCGTCTTCGACGCCGCGAGCACGTTCCTGCTCGGCGAGACCGCCTGCGGCCGGACCCGGGTGTTCGCGCTCCACGACCGCGGCGTCTCGACGGCCAGCAACCGGCTCTCGATGGCGGACTCCTCGGGCGAAGACGCCCACGTCATAAACTACCACACCGGTGCGCGCTCGGCCGCCGACGCCGACTCGCGACCAGTCGAACCGACCGTCGAACCGGTCACGGGCGACGCCGACGACCTCCGCGAGACCGTCGTCGACACCATCGAGCGACTGGACGACGAGCGCGAGTTCGACCCGGCCGAACTCCGGCTCTGCTTCGACTCGCTCCGGCCGGTCGTCGAAGACAACGCCGAGGACGAGGTCGACGCGTTCCTCGGACCCATCTGCCGGGCGGTCGAGGACGTCTCCGGGATGGCCCACTACGTCCTGCCGGTGGAGTACGGCTCGCGGCCCGTGCGTGCCATCGCGAGCAAGTTCGACGCCATCGTCGAACTGCGCGCCCGCGACGCCGGGGCGCAACAGCGGTGGCACCTCCGGACGACCGGCCACACGACCGAGTGGTTCGACCTCTGAACCGGCCGGGCGACCGCGGGGGCGACGACGGCCGGGCGACCGCAAGGACGACGACGGCCGGGCGACCACCGCGGTGGCCGCCGACCTCTCGTAACGCCCTTCACTGCCGCGTCCGTAGCGCGACCGATGACCGACGAGACGCGAGCACGGCGGTCGTTCGAGACCCACGACGCCTTCGAGCGACGGGAGACGGGCGAGTTCGTCGCGACGACGACGCCGTTCGACGCGACGGTGCGCACGGCGGACGAGGAGAGCGACGGCGAGACGGACGGCGACGCCGCGGTGACCGTTCGGCTGCCGACGCTGGACGCCGTCGTCGCCGGCGAGACGGTCGCGGAGGTCGTCGAAGACGGCTGGTACGAGACGCTGGAGCGTCGCCTCGACGACGTCCACACCGTCGCGCAGGCCGACGACGCTACGCCCCCGGAGATAGGACGTGAGGGGGCCGAGGTGGTTCTCACCGTCTCGTTCTCGACGACGCCGGCCCCCGAGGACGCGCTGGCCGTCGTGGAGTACGCGGAGGGAACCTGGGTACAGGGCATCGTTCCGGGCTACGACTACCGCGAACCGGCGGCGGGGCTGATCGATCGGGCGCGACAGAACTACGACGAGGGGGAGGAGGGGACGCGAGAGCGCCGGTGAACGAGAACGGCTAGTCCATCGCGATGTAGGTCTGGGTGTCCTCGACGCCGCTGATACCCTGGATGCCGGTGGCGGCGATCTCTTTCACCTCGGCGGGACTGTCGACCGTGACCTTCACGATGAGATCGACGTCTCCGGCGACGATGTGAGCGTCCTCCACGCCGTCGAGGTCGCGGATGGAGTCTTTGAGGCGGTCGGCCTCGCTCGTGTTCGCCTTGACCATGATGTAGGCGGGAACCATCTCAGACACCTCCCGCGGTGGCGCGACTGGCGTTACCGACGAGAATCTGGCGCACGTCCTCCAGCACGGCGAAGTCGGCGAGCACGGCGATGCGGTCGCCCAACTCCAGCGAGTCGTCCGGGAACGGGATTCGCATCGGCTCGTCCTGCTTGCCGAAGGCGAGCAGCCGGGAGTTGGCGGGCAGTTCGAGTTCGCTGATGGAGTAGCCCCGCATCGGCGACTCGTCGGTTATCGTCAACTCGACCACCTGGAGGTTCTGGGCGATGTCGGCGATGGCGCGGACGTTACCGCCCAGCAGGGCGTTCTTCGCGCCGATGGCACCGAGACGCTCGGGGTAGACGACCTCGTCCACGTCGCTAGCGAACTTCCGGTAGATGTCCTCGCGGTAGTCCTCGTCGATGCGCAGGACGGTCCGGCAGCCGTGGTGTTTGCCGACCATGCAGGCCGCGAAGTTGACGTTCAGGTCGCCCGTCAGTCCGCCGACCGCGTCCGCCGATTCGAGGTCGGCCTCCTCGAGCACCTCCTCTTTGGAGGCGTCGCCATCGACGACCTCGAACCCGTCGTTGCGCGCCCGGTCCGCCTTGTTCGAGTCGCGCTCGACCAGCACGACGTCGTGGCCCTCCTCCCGGAGCACGCGGGCAGTCCGCAAGCCGACGCGCCCTGCACCAGTGATAACGAATCGCATGCGAAACGGTACGGCAGACGGGTTGAATAACTTTTCTCCGGGGGAAGGTTTTTCTCGCGTGGTAGAGTATGACACAGCGACATGGTGCACGCGTTTATCATGGTCAACACCGCTGCCGGGAAGTCACAGGACCTGCTCGACGCGGTTCGGGGGTTCGACGTCGTTCAGGAGGCCCACATCGTCGCCGGCGACTACGACATCGTCGTCGAGGTCGACGCCGACGAGGTGTACGACGTGCTCCAGACCGCCTCGTCGGACGTGCAGAAACTGGACGGCGTCGTCGACACCAAGACCTACATGGCGATCGACTGACCTGCGGAACGTCGAGTTCGTACGACCTGCGGAGCGAACCGATTGCTCAGTGGTCGAGTTCGTACACGTCGTTGTCCTCGCGGAACGAGTCGAGCCATCCGCGCTGGTCGCGCAGGCGCGGCGGCACCTCCTCGTACACCCGGTCGAACACGTCGTGGGGGTCCGGCTCCGGAGCCGACTCGGCGGTCTCGACCGCCTCGTCCAGCGCCGTCCCCGCTTCCTCCTCGACGCTCTCGACGAACGAGTCGTCGACGACGCCCTGCTCCCGGAGGTACTCCTCGTAGCGGTCGAGCGGGTCGGCTCTCCGCCACTCCGGAAGCTCCTGCTCGGCGTCCTCGTACTTGCTCGGGTCGTCGCTGGTCGTGTGCGCCCCCTGGCGGTAGGTCAGGCTCTCGACGAGCACCGGTTCGCCGTCGCGGGCCGACCGGAGCGCCTCGGCGACCGTCTCCCGCACCGCGAGCGGGTCGTTGCCGTCCACCTGCACGCCGCCGAAGCCGTACGCCCGGGCCTTCTCCGCGATGCTGTCGCTCGCGGTCTGCTGGTGGCGCGGCAGGCTGATCGCCCAGTTGTTGTTCTCGCAGAAGAAGACGACGGGCGCGTCGAAGACGCCGGCGAAGTTCAGCCCCTCGTGGAAGTCGCCCTCGCTGGTCGCGCCGTCGCCGAAGTAACACAGCACCGCTCCGTCGTCGCCGCGGTGGTTCATCGCCATCCCCGCGCCGGTCGCGTGGGGAATCTGGGTGGCGATGGGCACCGCCTGCGGGAAGTTGGGCACGTCGTGGTCCGACGCGAACTCGGGACGGCCCCGACGGAAGAGCAGTACGTCGCTCATCGGGACGTCGCGAGCTATCTGCATCGCGTTCGACCGATAGGTGGGGAAGAGCCAGTCGTCGGCGGCCATCGCCAGCGCCGCGCCGACCTGCGACCCCTCCTGGCCGCGGTACGGCGGCCAGCTACTCATCCAGCCGCGGCGCTGGAGCGCCAGCGCGCGCTCGTCGAACTGCCGCGCCCGGACCATCTGTCGAAAGGTCTCGCGCGCCTCCTCCGCGGAGAACGGCGTCTCCGACAGGTCGCGCTCCCCGATGATGCGGTTCATGCGTGCCGCCATGCGTGCCGCTTTCAAATTCGTTCCGAAAGGAGTCGCGACCGGGGACCCGGTCAGGGGAGCGGGCAGAGACTCGCGGTGAAGACCGCCACGTCGTCGGACTCGTTTCGCGCGCCGTGGACCTCGCCGCGCTCGTGGACGACGACGCCGGGCGCGTCGACGACCGCCTCCGCGTCGCCCTGAACGACGACGACCTCGCCGTCCAGCACGTGGAAGACGTTCGTGCTGTCGCCGTGTTCGTGGGGGTCGAGTTCCGCGCCGGGACCCAGCGCGAACGCCTTCACGAGCACGTCGTCGCTCACGGCCAGTTCCTCGGTCAGCACCTCGTCCGCGTCGGGGTCGAGGTCGGGATAGCGGTCGAGCACGTTCGCCGGAACGGTCCGGCGTGCCTTAGCGATTCGGGAGAGCGAAGCCGACGAGTCGACCGTGACTCGACGCGGCGTCGAGACACCGGGGAGTCCGGGCCCCCGGTCAGTCGCCGTGGTCGTTGTGGTCGGTGATGAACCCGGACTTGAACCCGATCCACGCCAGCACGCTGATGAACAGGATTGGCGGGAGGATGGCGAACCCCCACAGCGGGTCCACTCCCCAGCCCATGAGCAACAGGAGGTCGAACAGTCCCAGCGCGAGGAACGGCGCCACGGCTTTCGCCGCGCGGACGCGGTTCCCCGACTCGCCGGACTCCTCGGTCGGCAGCGGCGTTCCCATGCCAGAGCGTCGGCGCTGCACGACCAAAAACGGGACGGTGTCCGCGGTTCGGTCCCAACAGTGGCGGAGTTTTTGTAGGGTCCGACGAAACGAAGACCGTGACGACGGCATATGGCGGATTTACGACTACGGTGCGCGACATCGTCGACGAGGCGCGCGCCCAGCAGATAACGTTTCTCGCGGCCAGTATCGCCTACTACGCGTTCGTCTCCATCATCCCGGCACTGCTGCTGGCGGTCGCTGCCGCCTCCTTCTTCGGCGGCGAGGCGCTCGCCGCCGAGGTCCAGGCGGCACTCCAGGGGTCTCTCAGTCCCGCTGCCGCGGAGATCGTCGGAGACGTGATTCGCGACCGGTCGGGGCGAGGCGGCGCGACGGTCGTCGGGTCGACCGTCCTCCTGTGGAGCACGCTGAAGGTGTTCCGGGGCCTGGACGAGGCGTTCTCGCGGGTCTACGACACTCACGACGACGGCAGTTTCGTCGAGACCGTCGTCGACGCGGTGACCGTGCTGGCGATAATCGGCGCCGCCGTCGGCGCGATAGTCGCCGTCGAGGCGCTGCTGTCGACGTTCGCGTGGGTACCGTTCGCCGGCCTCGTGGCGTCGGTCGTGCTCCTGTTCTCGCTCCTGCCCGTCTTCCTTCCGCTGTACTACGTCTTCCCCGACGCCGGCGTCTCGCTCCGGGAGGCGCTGCCCGGCGCGCTGGTGGCGACGGTAGGCTGGACCGTCCTCCAGGCCGGCTTCCAGGCGTACTTCGAGCAGGCGGGGCGGTTCGCGGTCTACGGCGTGCTCGGCGGCGCGCTGTTGCTCGTGACGCTCCTGTACTTCGGCGGCATCCTCCTGTTGCTCGGCGTGGTGGTGAACGTCGTCCTCGCGAGGCGTAAGTCGTTCAGGAAAACTAAAGACGCGGCGGACGCCAAGAAAAGACAGCAGGAAGACCGAGGGGACCACATGACCGACGATACTGATCAGTCAGCGCCGGACATCCTCCAACTGCGCGACGACCTGCGACAGGTCCAGTCGGAACTCGAGGATTTCGAGCGCGACGTCGACGAGAGAACGGTCGAGAAGCCACAGCTAGAATCGGAGCTCAAACAGTACGTCCGTAGCCGGATGCGCCGCGGCCACGCCCGCGGATGGGGGCCGTATCTCGTGTTGCTGTACGGGACGCTGATGACGCTCGGCGCGTTCCGCTGGCTCGACGGCGGCTGGGCCATCGCGGGAATGGTCGTCGTCTGGCTGTCGACGCTCGGACTGTACGCGCTGATGCTGCTGGTCGGCTTCGGCGTGAACGCACTCGGCGTCCCGGGACGGGTCGTCGGCCGCGTCCGGGACTGGCGTTCGTAACCATGAGCCGCGAATGGGGGGTTACGGAATGGCTCAGCGAACTGCTACCGACCGTCGTCCGCGAGGCGTTCTCGGTGCTGACGCAACTCGGCGACGCGTGGTTCTTCTTCGTCGTCCTCGCGGTGCTGTACTGGTTCGGCGACCGACGCAGACGCTGGGGGTTCGTCATCGGGGCGACGGTCGGCGCGCTCGCGCTGACGCTGACGCTGAAAGGAGTGTTCGCTCGCCCGCGACCGGACGAGGCGCTCAGGTTCGCCCACGCGTCGGGCTACGGCTTCCCGAGCGGTCACGCCATCGGGTCGACGGTCGTCTGGGGGCTGCTGGCGCTCTCCATCGAGCGGGCGCGCCACCGCATACGCGTCGCCGTCGCGACGGTCGTCGTCGCGCTCGTGGGGTTCTCCCGACTCGCCATCGGCGTCCACTTCGCGGTCGACGTCGTCGTCGGCCTCGTCGTCGGCCTCGTCTACCTCGCCTTCGTCGTCGAAGTCGTCGACTGGCGGCCGCTGCCGATGTTCGCGGTCGCGTCCGTCGTCGCCGCCTCGGCCGTCGTCGTCACGAGCCTCGGCGGCGACCCCGGCACCGTCGCCGCGCCGAGTATCGATTCGGTCGCGGCGTTCGGAGGTGCCGTCGGCGCGCTGGCGGCGTGGCACGCGCTCGACGGCCGCCCGGAAGGGAACGTCGGGTACGTCGCCGCCGTCGTCGGTCTGGCCGTCCTCGGCGCGCTGTCGTACGTCGGTCTCCGGTGGCCGCTCCCGCTCGCCGCGGTGTTCGTCATCAACGGCGTCGCCCAGGGCGGTATCCTGGCGTACCCCCTCGTCGTCGGACGCGTCACGCGCTGAGTCGATTCGTCGCGGTGTTGACGACCCGGGCGAGCGGGTCGCTCTCCGGTGTCGCAACGGATTCTCTCGCAGAAAACGGTGAACTGCCGTCGGTGGTCCGGCTCTCGGCCCGGCGAGTCGGCGGTCGAGTTACGCGCCGGCCTCTTCGAGGACGCCTTCGAGGTCCTCGCGCTGGGTGACGCCGACGAAGCGCTCGACGACGCCGTCGTCGTCCTCGATGACGATGGTCGGAATCGAGCGAACCTGATACTCGTTCGCCACGTCCTGATGCTCGTCCACGTCGACCTTCTCGAACTCGACGCGGTCGCCCCAGTCCTCTTCCAAGTCCTCCAGGATGGGGTCCTGCGTCTTGCACGGGCCACACCAGTCCGCGTAGAAGTCCAGTAGCCTCACAGTCATGCTCTCTTCCCGGACGTTAGTCTGTCCCGCGCATAAGGGTTTCCCACTCCCCGTGGCTTGCCGCGACCGGAACCGCGCGCTGCCCGCGAACCGATTCGTCGACCCGAATCCGGCGAGAAAAAAGACACCGGGTGGCCGGACGGCGAACCGTCGCCGGTCGTCGCCGTCGCGGTCGTGGCGAAACCTTTACACCTGACGGAGACGGACCCCGATGTATGAGCAGTGGCCAGAACTCCGGCGGACTGATGTCCAGCGCCGGACTCGTCCGATATTTCGACGCCGAAGACCGAAACGCCATCCGCATCGACCCCAAGTCGATCGTCGCGTTCGGCGTCTTCTTCGGCGTCCTGATCATCGTCCTGAACTTCCTCGCGCTGTAGCGAGGCCCTTTTTTCCGCGCGCTTCGTAACGCGCCCATGAGTCTCACAGCCGGCGTCGTCGCGGTCCAGGGCGACGTCAGCGAACACGCCGACGCCATCCGTCGGGCCGCCGACGCCCGCGGCCGCGACGTGACGGTCGTCGAGATACGTCAGTCCGGCGTCGTCCCCGACTGCGACCTCCTGTCGCTCCCGGGCGGCGAGTCGACGACCATCTCGCGACTCCTCCACTCCGAGGGTATCGCGCCCGAGATACGCGACCACGTCGCCGACGGAAAGCCGGTGCTCGCGACCTGCGCCGGCCTCATCGTCGCCGCGACGGACGCCGGCGACGAGCGCGTCGAGACGCTCGACCTCGTCGACGCGACCGTCGAGCGCAACGCGTTCGGCCGCCAGAAGGACAGCTTCGAAGCGCCGCTCGCGGTGGACGGACTCGACGACCCGTTCCCGGCGGTGTTCATCCGCGCGCCGCGCATCGCCGACGTGGGCGAGGCGGACGTGCTGGCGTCGTGGGACGACCACCCGGTCGCCGTCCGGGACGGCCCCGTCGTCGGCCTCTCCTTCCACCCGGAACTCACCGACGACGACCGCCTCCACGACCTCGCCTTCTTCCCCGACGAGCGGAAGTAGTCGGGTCCCCGCCCGCGTCCTACTCGACGGTCAGCGTCGTCTTCTCGTCGACGGCCGCGGCTTCCTCGAAGTCGCCGCCGCCGAGCAGGCCGCGGGCCGCGCGCTTGCCCCACTCGACCGCCGGCTGGACGAACGTCTCGACGCCGTACAGTTCGCCCGCGAGGACGCAGGCCGCCTCCATGTTGTACAGCAGTTCGCCGAGGCCGCGCTCGTCGACGCGCTCTATCTCGACGCGGACGTTCGGCCGGCCGGCCGCCGCGAGGCTCGCCTCCGTCGCCTCGAACTCCGCGTCCAGCAGTTCGCCGAGCGACGACCCCCCGAGGTACTCCAGGCCGGGCAGGTCCGTCTCGGGAATCTCGCGGTCCTCGCGCTCGGTCGGGCGGACGAACGACACCATCTTGTCGCGCGGGCCGGCGCGGTAGAGCTGCAGCTGGGAGTGCTGGTCGGTCGCGCCGAGGGCGCGGGCCGGCGTCTGGCCGACGCCGTCCTTGCCGAGGCTCTCGGCCCAGAGCTGGGCGAACCACTCCGCGAACGTCTCCAGCGACTCGGCGTACGGCATCATCGCGTTGACGCTCGCCCCGCGCTCGTCGAGCGCGTAGCAGGCCGCGCCGTAGGCGTACGCCGGCGACTCGAACAGCGACCCGGAGAGGCCGTCGGCCGCGTCGCCCGCTCCCGCGAGGATGGCGTCTAAGTCGTGTCCCTGGATGGCGGCGCAGGCCAGCCCGACGGTCGACAGCGCCGAGAAGCGTCCCGGCACGCCCTCGGGCACGTCGAGCGCGGGCAGGTCGTGGCGGTCGGCGAGGTCCCGGAGGTTGCCCGACTCGCCGGTCGTGACGAAGGTCCGGTCGGTCCAGTCCACGCCCGCGGCGTCCATCGCGTCACGGACGACGAGGAAGTTCGCCAGCGTCTCCGCGGTCGTTCCGGAACGCGAGACGACGTTGACCGCGGTGTCGGACAGGGGGAGGTCGTCGAGGAGCCCCGCGACGTGCTCGGGGTCGACGTTGTCGAGGAAGTAGGCGTCGACGTCCGAGTCGAGCGCGTCGGCGAGCGTGGCCGCGCCGAGCGCGCTCCCGCCGATGCCGACCGTCAGGACGGCGTCGGCGTCCGCGAACGGTTCGACCGCCGACCGTATCTCGTCCGCGTCGGTCGTCCCGGGAAGGTTCAGCGCGGCGTAGCCGTGCTCGTCGTTCGCCCGGCCGTCCGCGATGCGCTCGTGGGCGTCCGCGACCCGTTCGTCGAGCGTTTCCAACTCCGCGCGGGCGACACCGGGCGAGGCGACGTCGTCCAAGGCGTTGCCGAGGTCTACGCGCATGCTCGAACCGGCGGTATCCCCGGTGAAAAAGCCATCCACTTCGACGTTCGAGGCGGGTCCCCGCCGTCGAATCGGTGACGGAGCGGTCGCCGCGAATCGGCGACTGAGAGAAGCGGCAGTCCCGACGTCCCGGAAGCCGGACCGCTCAGGCGGCGACGGGTCGGACCGGCGACGGACGCGGTCGCGGTGGCGTTCGACCGCTCCTCGCAGGTGGGTTCGTCGTCCCGGCCCCGCTTCTCGCCGAAGTCGCTCGCCGCGAGGTTCGCGTTCAGGACCGAGTGGTCGAAGTAGACGCGCTCGGAGGCGGTCGTGTCGTACTTCCCATAGAGCTGAATCCGGCCGGCAGCACCGGAGAGTCGCTTCAGTTCGGCCGCGTCGAAGCGCACGCGCACCGTGCCGTCGTCGAGTTCGACGAACTCGGCGGCGAGCGCGAGTCAGCGGTCGGCGACGCCGTCGGCGCGGTCGAACGCGTTACAGAGCGCCCCACCCAGCGCGCCGCCGGCACCGGCGAGCGCGCTACCGACGGCGGGCGCGACGACGCTCGCGACGAGGACGAACAGCCAGAGTTCGGGCCGCGTCGCGAACGACTGGTGGACCGCGACGAAGACGTACCCCACGCCCGCCGCCCCGCCGGCGACGATGCCGAACCACAGGCCCCGACGCGCGTCGCCGCCGGCGACCCCCAGCAGGAGACCGCCGGCGAGAAACGCGGCCGCGAAGCGTTCGAACGACGCCAGCGCGTCCGCCGCGGGGAGGTACTCGGGCGCGGCGAGTGCGGCGAGGAGGACCGCCGCGACCGGGACGGCGGGCCACGGCGCGGAGTCGTCGACCGTCGCGCCGAGGGCGCTGGCGACGAGCAGGAAGCCGACGACGATGCCGACGCCGAGCGCGACGGCGACGCCGGCGGTGGCGGCGCCGTCGACGCCGCCGACGGCGTAGCCGAGACCGACCGCTCCGGAGAGGGCGGCGACGAGGAGCGCGAAGTGGGGACGCATACCATCGACTCTCGCTCGACCGTCAAAAATCTTCAGCACGGGTCGAGGAGTCCGGAGGACGACCGGTCAGACTCAACCGTCAGGATACGGAATCTCGCGCGTCTCGCCGTCCTCGGGGACGAACACCTCGCCGTCGAAGGTCTCGCTGGCCTCCGTCAGATGTGCGGAGACGTCCCCGGCGTACCGGGAGGAGATGTGGGTGAGCGCGAGCCGGACCGCGCCGGCGCGCTGGGCGATTTCGCCGGCATGTGCCGCGGTGGAGTGGGCGGTGTCGGCGGCGCGGTCGGCGCGGTCGCTAGCGAACGTGGCGTCGTGGACGAGGAGGTCGGCGTCCTCCGCCGCGGCGACGACCTGCTCGCTGGGCCGGGTGTCGCCGGTGTAGACGAACCGTCGTCCGGGACGGGGGTCGCCGACGACCTGCTCGGGACGGACGACCGTGCCGTCGTCGAGTTCGACCGGCTCGCCCTCGTGGAGCTTCGAGAACTTCGGACCGACCGGAACGCCGAGTTCCTCGGCCCTCTCGCGGTCGAATCGGCCCTTGCGGTCGTCCTCGACCAGCGCGTAGCCGACGGCGTTGGCGTCGTGGTCGGTTCGGAACGTCCGGACCTCGTACTCCTCGCGGCGGACGACCGTCTCGCCCGGCGCGACCTCCGAGACGCGGACGGGGAACGACGGGCGGTTGCCGGCGGCGTGAACCAGGTCGTTCACGTCGTCGCCGGTGCCGCGAGGAACGTGGATGGTCAGGGGGTCCTCGCGCTCGTTGAAGTCCATCGTCTGGACGAGACCGGGAATCCCGAGGACGTGGTCGCCGTGGAGGTGGGAGACGAAGACGTCCGAGACGGCGAACCCGGTGCCGAAGCGCATCATCTGGCGCTGGGTTCCCTCCCCGGCGTCGAACAGCAGGCGGTCGCCCTCGCGGTTGACGAAGACGGCGCTCGGGTTTCGCCTCGTGGTCGGCACTGCCCCGCTGGTTCCGAGGAAGGTGACGCGCATCGACATCAGTCGTTCGACGTTGGGGGCTGGACTGCTAAACCGGCTTCGAAACCGTGACTGCTCCGGCGAACGAGGACCGCGGTCGAAACGCGAACTTAACGATGCGATTAGAGGACGGGCGACCGCTTGCAGGTTCGGCCTAACTGTCGGCGTCGAAGGGGGTCCCCGTGAACGGTCTGGCGCGTTTATCCGGGGACTCGTCGTTCGGTATCGTGCGGCTCAGGAGGGAGATATGACACGCGACCCGAGAACTGTTAGCGTCGCCGTCATGGTCGTCCTCGTCGTGTTCGCCAGTGGAGCAGCTGTATCGCTGGCGGCAGCGACGTCGACCAACGCGGCAACAGGCACAGAGTTATCGAACACACAGGAAGAGGAGACGGAAGCGAGCATTACTATCAACGAACAGAGGAGTGACGGCGAGCAGATCGTCATCGAGTCGGTGACGATGTCCGAGGGCGGCTTCGTCGCCATCCACGACCAGACCCTGCTCGAAGGCGAAGTCGTCGACAGCGTGCGCGGCAACTCGGTGTATCTCGAACCGGGCACGCACGAGAACGTCACCGTCACGCTCGCCGAACCCATCAACGAGAGCCAGCCGCTCATCGCCATGCCGCACCTGGACACCAACGACAACCAGGTGTACGACTTCGTCATCGGCGGGGGCGACGTCGACGGTCCGTACACGTCGGCCGGCGAAGTGGTGATCGACCAGGCCGACGTCACCGTCGGTGCCCCGACCGAGGAAGCCCAGCCGACCGAAGAGCTGGTGTTCCAGGTCGAGGAGATGAACATCGACGAGTGGTCGTTCGTCATCGGTGACAGCACCGAGCCAGACCGCACCGTGCGGGTCAGCGACGTGACGCTGCGCGACCAGCAGGTCGACGTGAACCTCACCGAACTCCTCATGGGCGGTACCGTCGAGGAGTCGGTCAGCGGGACCGACCAGGAGGAGATAGAGGCGGCCGCCGAGGACGCCCAGGAGCAAGCCGAGGACGCTCAAGAACAGGCCGAGGACGCTGACACCGACGCACCGAGCGACATCGAGACGGTCCGCGTCGTGCTGTCCGACGTCACCGTCGAGAACGTGACCTTCACCTTCGAGATGCCCCGAGACGTCCAGATGCCGGCGATGCCGGGCGCACCCGAACAGCCGCAGGACGTCTCGCGGCTGTCGGCGAACGTCACGTTCGAGAACCAGACCACGGCCGGTGAGACCGTCACCGTCGACTCCGTGAGCATGTCCGAGGGCGGCTTCGTCGCCATCCACGACCGGAGCCTGCTCGACGGGAACGCGGTCGGGAGCGTCGTCGGGACGTCCCAGTACCTCGAACCCGGCACCCACGAGGACGTGACGGTGAGACTGGAGGAGCCGATAGAACGGAGCCAGGTCCTCATCGCCATGCCGCACCTGGACACCAACGGCAACCAGGTGTACGACTTCTCGAAATCGGACGGCCAGAAGGACATCCCGTACGTCGTCGACAACCAGGTCGTCATCGACCCCGCGCTGGTGAGCGTCGAGGGTGCCGAGACGACCACGCCGGCCGAAGAGGAAACCACTACGCCGGTCGAAGAGGAGACGACCACGCCGGTCGAGGAAGAGACCACCACGCCGGTCGAAGAAGAGGAGACGACGACGGTCGAAGAAGAGGAGACGACCACGCCGGCTGAAGAAGAAACCACGACGCCGGTCGAGGAAGAGACCACCACGCCGGCTGAAGAAGAGACCACGACTCCTGCCGAGGAAGAGGAGACCACGACGCCCGCCGAGGGCGTCGAGGACGTGACGGACCTCGGGCCGTCGCTCGACGTGATGAATCTCGAAGCGCCGCTGAACGCCACGGTCGGCGAGACGCTGATGGTCAACGTGACCGTCACCAACCCGACCGACCAGGAGCTCACCCAGGCGGTCGACTTCCGGCTCGACGGTGACGTGGTCCAGCGCAAGAACGTCACGCTCGGTCCGGGCGAGAACGCGTCGATAACGTACGAGGTCGACACCAGCGACGTCGCGCCCGGTACGTACACGCACGGCGTCTACACGCGCAACTTCGGCGAAATAGCAGCCATCACGCTGCAGACGGCCGAAACCACCACGCCGGCCGAAGAGACGACCACGACGCCCGCGGAAGAGACGACGACGCCGGCCGAAGCGGAAACCACCACGCCGGTCGAGGAAGAGACGACCACGCCGGTCGAAGAGGAAACGACGACGCCGGTCGAAGCGGAGACCACGACGCCAATCGAAGAAGAAACGACGACGCCAGTTGAGGCGGAGACGACCACGCCGGTCGCAGAAGAGACGACGACGGCCGTCGCCAACGAGACGGTCGCGGAGGAAACGACGACCGCCGAAGCCTGAGACGCCACGTCCGGGCAGTTCGGCATCGAACCGGCGACCATCGATTTCTGCTTCTTTCGTCCATCGACCGACGACGAACCGACTACCAGTGCCGTCGGCGAGCGGCCGTGAAGTCGCTGCCGACCGCACGGGAGGTCCGGACCGGGGAGGTCCGGACGGCCAGCAATCGACCGATTCATACCCGGCCGCTGCCTAGAGCAGGGCAGAATGGAAGCGCCGCTGTGGACCGAGACGCACGCGCCGGACCTCTCCGAGTTGCCCCAGCCGGAGGTGCGCGACTACCTCCAGCGGGCGGTCGAGGAGCCGCTCAACCTCGTGCTCTACGGCCCGAGCGGGAGCGGGAAGACGGCCGCCGTGCGGGCGCTGGCGCGCGAAGCGCACGACGACCCGGACAACGACCTCGTGGAGATCAACGTCGCGGACTTCTTCGGGATGACGAAAAAGGAGATCAGCGAGGACCCCCGATTCGCGTCCTTCATCGACAGCAAGCGACGGCGCAACTCCTCGAAGGCCGACCTCATCAACCACGTACTCAAGGAGTCGGCGAGCTACCAGCCCGTCTCGGGGTCGTACAAGACCGTCGTGCTCGACAACGCCGAGGCGATTCGCGAGGACTTCCAGCAGGCGCTGCGTCGCGTGATGGAGCAGTACCACGAGACGACGCAGTTCGTCGTCACGACGCGCCAGCCGACGAAGCTCATCCCGCCCATCAAGTCGCGCTGTTTCCCGGTCGCCGTGCGCGCGCCGACCGAGGACGAGATAGTCTCCGTGCTCGAACCGATACTGGTGGAGGAGGGCGTCGAGTACGACGACATGGGCCTGCAGTTCGTCGCGGGCTACGCCCGGGGCGACCTCCGGAAGGCCATCCTGGGCGCGCAACTGCTGTACGAACAGGAGGGCGCCGTCACGACCGACGCCTACGAGGTGCTCCGGGAGTTCGGCGTTCGCGGACGCGTCGAGGAGATGCTCGAAGACGCCGAGGCCGGCGAGTTCACCGACGCGCGCAAGACGCTCGACGAACTGCTCATCGACGAGGGGTACAGCGGCCAGGAGGTGCTCGAAGAGATGCTCGAGGTCATCTCGCGGTCGAACCGCTACACCGGCGACCGACTCGCCGAGGCGTACCGTCTCGCGGGCGAGGTCGACATGGACCTCACCGAGGGCACCAGCGGCCGCATCCACGTCTCGCACATGCTCGCCGAGCTCGGTGCGACGGGGAACTGAGACGCGTCGTCGAAGAGACGGTCGGAGACCCACCAAAGATGTACGCACTCGAACTCGGCGGCGAAGACGACGCGTTCGCAGCTCGCGAGGCCGAAAGCGCCGCGACAGACGTGGCGGTGGTCGCACCGGGTCTCGCGCGAGCGACGGCGCTCACCGACCGCGTCCAGGACCTGGCGTACACCCACCGGGCCAGCGAACTGGTCGGCGAGACCGACGCCGACCCGGCGAGCGCTCGCGCGCTGCTGGAGGCCGCGTCGATAGACCGGACGGGGACGGTCGCCGTGCGCGCCCGCGACGTTCGCAACAGCGCTGGCATCGACACCCAGCGCGTCGAGCGCGAACTCGGTCAGGTGCTCGTCGACCGCGAGTTCGCCGTCGACCTCGACGACCCCGACCACGAACTCCGCGCGCTGTTCAGTGACGACACCTGCCTGCTCGGCTGGCTCGTCGCCGAGAGCCGTCGCGATTTCGGCACCCGGAAGCCGACCGACCGCCCGTTCTTCCAGCCGGGGAGCATGGACCCGCTGCTCGCCCGGGCGCTGGCGAACGTTGCAGGCGCGCGCCCCGGAGCGACGGTTCTCGACCCGATGTGCGGCACCGGCGGCGTGCTCGTCGAGGCCGCGCTCGTCGGCGCGGGAGCGCTCGGGGTGGACGCCCAGCGCAAGATGGCCCGCGGCGCGGCCGAGAACCTCGCTCGCTACGCCCCGGACGCCGACTGGGCCACGGTTCGGGGCGACGCGACCCACCTCCCGTTCCCCGACGACGCGGTCGACGGCGTCGTCTTCGACGCCCCCTACGGCCGCCAGTCGAAGATAGCCAACCTCGAACTGGACGACCTCGTGGCGGGCGCGCTCGCGGAAGCCCGCCGGGTCGCGCCGCGCGCGGTGGTCGTCGGGGACCGACCGTGGGCGGACGCGGCCCGCGACGCCGGCTGGACCGTCACCGACGCGTTCGAGCGCCGCGTCCACCGGTCGCTGACGCGGCACGTAGTCGTGCTCGAACGCGAGTCCGACGAGACGCCGCGGGCGCTACGCGACGAGGGTGGGGACGAGTAGTTCGCTCGCGACGGCGCTCGTCGTCGAGACGGAGAAAGGGTCAGTCGATGTAACCGAGCGCGTCCTCGATACGGCCGAGTTCCGGGCCCGTGGTGTCCTGGCCGACGACGTAGCCGTGGGCGTTGGCCAGGAGGCCGGAGCCGACCAGCGGCGCGCCGTAGTTGATGGTGCCGATGTCGGCCGGCACGTCGAGGGCGGCTTCCAGCGCGTCGAGTTCGTCGTCGGTCGTCTTCGGGTGACAGAGCACGCCCGAGTTCGTCGCGACGGCCGCGGTGCCGACGGTCCGGACGCTCGCGAGTTCGCCCCGTTCGACGGACACGTCGAGTGCGTCCGAGACCGTCTGGACCGCCTCTCGGGAGAGGTCCGGGTGAACGTACGCGCCGCTGTCGTTGGCCAGCACGACGTTGCCGGCGGCGTTGATGCGCCCCGGCAGTTCGGTGACCGGCACGTCCACCACGTTCTCGATGCGGTCGCGCTCGCGGTCGGTGACCCGACTGCTGACCAGCAGGCCGTTCTCGTTGCCGGTGGCGAGCGCGCCGACGGTCGATGAACCGCCGACCGTCGTCTCGATGGCGTCGACGCCGAGTTCGTCGGTCACGTCGGCGACGAGGTCGTCGTCGAGGTCGGGACGAATCAGGAGATACTCGTCAGTGCTGCGAGCGAAGACGCCGACGTACGACGAACCGATGAAGGCGGCGCGAAGCAACGCTCTACTCTTCGTATTCGGCTTCGACGACCGCTTCGCCCTCTTCCTCGAAGCGGGCCGCGTGCACGCGAAGCTTGCTCGGCGGGTTCTTGCGACCCTGCGACCAGATGGCCTCGTTGATCGAGGGGTCGAGGCGCACGTCGTCCTCGTCGACCTTGAAGTGCTGAGCGAGGTGCTCGCGCACGATGGTCATCGCCTTGTCGGCGCGCTTGTGCTTCGCTTCGGCCTTGGCGTCCCGGAGCGGCACCGTCACGACGCGCTCCTCGAAGTCGCTCGCGCTCATTATTCGTCCGTGTTGCTGCGCCGCCAGCTACGGCGCTTGGGGTTTCGCATCACGTCGCGGTCGGTCTTCATGATGACCCACGCGGGAACGCGGCTGTTCTGACGGTCCAGCTTGGACAGTCGTTTCTTCTTGGCCTTCGATTTCTTACCCATAGTGGTAGGGTCTTCCCCGCCGTCGCATAAAATCTTGTTCCTTTTAGAGCGCGCTACAGGTCGAACGCCTCGACGGTCGAATACGCCGGCCCGTCTGCGGTGAGTTCGCTCTCGGTCAGCCGAACCGTCTCGACGCGCTGCCTGCCGACGGTCGGGTCGAGTTCGCGGACGTTCTCCTGGACGAGTTCCTTGCCGCCGGCGTGTTCCATGCGCGCGAGGGTGACGTGCGGGGTGAAGTCGTGTTCCTCGGGGTCGAACCCGAGGTCGTACAGCCGCGGTTCGACGGTCTCGTGGAGCAGCGTCATCTCCTCGCTACCGTCGCGGACGCCGAGCCAGAGCACGCTGATGTACTCCAGGCTCGGAAAGACGCCCAGTCCGCCGAACTCCGCCTCGAACGGACCGAAATCCACGTCGTCGACGGCGGTCTCGATAGCTTCGACTATCTCGGGGACGCGGTCCGGGTCGGTGTCGCCGAGGAACTTCAGCGTGACGTGCGCCTGTTCCGGGTCGGTGAAGCTCAGCCCCGAGGCGTCCGCGAACCGTTCCTGAACGCCCGCGACGCTCTCGGCCAGGTCGGCGTCGAGGTCGATGCTGACGAACAGTCGCATGCTCGTCGGTTGGGTGCCCCGAGGCTTGTAGTTTGGCGGTCGGTGCGGGCACGCCGGGGCACGACCCGAGGAGAAAGCGTATGCCACCGGCCGGCGTCGAATCGAGCATGGTCTCCCCCGATAGCCTCGAACGGGTCGGAATCGTGGTCGGGAGCGTCCTCCTCCTCGCTCTGCCGACCAGCGCGTTCTCGTCCCTCCTCGTCGGCGACCCTGCGCCGCAGGTCGTCCTGCTGTGGACGCTTCCCGGACTCGTCGTCGGTACGCTCGTCGCCACCGGCCGGCTGCCGGTCTCCTACCGGCAGGTGTGGGTGTTCAGCATCGTCAGCTGGATAGTGGTGCTCCTGCTCTCGTCCGCGCTCGACGTCGACCCCGCGAGGGGAACGACGGCGTTGCCGATAGCGCTCGCCGCGGGCACCGTCGCGCTCGCTATCGGCGCGGTCGCGGCGTGGCGAAACGTAGGAGGAGGACGCGAGGCCGCCAACTAGGGGCGCTCGTACCGGACGAACGACAGCTCCTCGCGGTCGTCGCGCTCGACCTCCGTCCAGCCCTCGGCGTTCCAGCCGTCGTCCTCGCTCCAGCCGGGGAGGCGGGTGTCGCCCTCGTAGGCGTCGTGAATCTCGGTGAGAACCATCGCGTCGGCGCGCGGGATGAACTGCTCGTACACCGACGCGCCGCCGACGACGTACGCGACGTCGACGACACGCGCCTCGGCCGCGCGCTCGGCGGCCTCGACGGCCGCGTCGACGCTCTCGACGACCACCACGTCGTCGGGCAGGTCGGGGTCGCTCCGCGAGAGGACGACGTTCGTCCGGTCGGGGAGCGGGCCGCCGAGGTCGGCGGCGATGCTCTCGTACGTCGTCCGACCCATGACGACGGGGTGGCCCGTGGTCGTCTCCTTGAAGTGTTCGAGGTCGGCGGGATAGTGCCAGGGCATCCCGCCGTCGCGGCCGATGACGCCGTTCTCGGCGACGGCGGCGACGAGGACGAGGTCCATCACTCCGCGACCCCGAAGGAGATGCCGGGGTGGGCGTCGTAGTCGCGGAGGCGAACGTCCTCGTACTCCAGGTCGGCGAGCGAGTCGGCGTCCACCTCGATGGCGGGGCGGGACTTCGGCTCGCGGGAGAGCTGGGTGAGCAGGCCGGGCACGTGGTCCATCCGGTCGTCGTTGTCGCCCGGCGCTTCGGCGTCGAGCCAGTCGCGCACGTCGGAGAACTCCTCGCGGGACTCGACGCCAGCGATGCGCTCCTGGAGTTCGGGCAGGTTGTCGCGGTACCACTCGCCGCGCTCGCCCTCGCCGCAGTAGGCGTGCGCGTCGACGACGGTGTGGGCGAACGACCCGACCTCGAAGCCGGTCTGGCGCGCGACGACGGTGGCGAGGAGGGCGTACGCGGCGACGTTGAACGGGATGCCGAGCGCCACGTCGCCCGAGCGCTGGGTGAGGTGGAGGTTCAGCCGGTCGCCCTGGACGTTGAAGACGAAGGTGTAGTGGCAGGGCGGCAGGGTGCTGACCGCCGCGTTCGCGGGGTGCCAGGCGTTGACGACGATGCGCCGCGAGCGGGGGTTCTCCCGCAACTGGTCGATGGCGTACCGAATCTGGTCGAAGGTGCCGTCGTCGTTCCGCCAGCGGTGGTCGTTGTCGGGCCACGACTCGCCGGGCAGCCCCTCCTCGGGGACGGGGAAGCGCCGCCAGAAGCGCCCGTAGGCCGTGTCGAGATGGCCCTCCTCGTCCGCCCACTCGTCCCAGATGCCGGTCTTCTCGCGGAGGTTCCGGACGTGTTCCTCGCCGGAGAGATACCACAGCAGTTCGTGAATCATCGAGTCCCAGCGGAACCCGTCCATCCGCTTCGTCGTCAGGAGGGGGAAGCCCCCCTGGAGGTCCACCTCGTAGTGCTGGCTGAACGACGAGACGGTGTCGACGCCGGTCCGGTTGGGCTTGTAGGTCCCGTCCCGGAGTATGCGCTCGACGAGTCCGAGATACTGCTCCATAGGCGACGGTTCGCACTGCGGATAAAAGGGTTGTCGGATACACCGTCGGCCTGAGTGAACGTTCGTGCGTTACGCTACACTGACTGGCAGTCACTCCACGTCGTCCGGCAGGACCTCCGCGATACTCTCGACGGGCGAATAGTAGCCCGTGTCTTCGACCAATGTGTCTAACCAGGCATCTGCCTGTTCTAGCGAGAACGCGCCGCGATCGACGCCGCGGGCGAGGATACCGACGGTCCCGATAACGGTGACGTTCCGGTCGCGTGCCTCGCGTCGGGCGTCCTGGTCGTCGCTGGCGAACACCACCTCGCTATAGCCCCAGTCGAGGATTGTCCTACCCGATGTGTTGTTGGATACGGCCAACGCCAATGCGTGCGCCTCGCCTGCATCGAGCCTGTGGTCGCTTAAAATATTCTCGACAACTTCCTTCATGACGAGGGCGACTCTGATATGAGGGTCTGTTTGCTCGTCACGCGAACTGACGTTGGATTCGTTGTTCTCCGGTATAGCGTCGAGTGCTCGTGTGAGAAACGTGTAGCCGTCATCGACACCGGCGCGGAGTTCTTCGGCGACCTGCGCCACGGTTACAGGGTTGTTGAACGTCGACGCGAGGAAATCTATCTCGTCTATATGAGAGAAGTTTGATAGAACGGTGGCGTCGAGAACCACCAGAGTTGCTCGCTGCGACGACATCTATTCGATATCCAGGGCGTTCGATGCGTCGTCTCGGGCATCTTCGGCAGATTCAGGTCCAAGCCGCACTTGGACGCCCGACTCGCGGAGAATGTCCCGCATCTTGTACCGGGAGACGTCTAGACGGTCCGCCGCCTCTCCCAGCGTCAACTCCCCGAGGGCGTACAGACCGATGACGGTCGCCAGTTCGTCTCTCCCCCCTCTCGTGCGGGCGTCTGCCATTGTCATATCTTAATGGCCGCGCAATACACTTCAAGATTCCTTCGGTTCCCTTCGTAGCGGCGGCCGGCGCTACCCGAACCGGTCGAGGCCGGCCTGCCGCCGGGCGCGGCCCTCCGGGTCGGCGACCCAGGGCGAGCGGTCGTCGCGCTCGGCGTCGGCGTCGAACTCGGGCGGGTCGGCCGGGTCGTGGCCCGGACACGCCGGGCCGCACTCGCGGGGGTCGACGACCGTCCCCTTCCAGCGACAGTGCGGAAGGCCGCCGTCGCGTACCGCGGCCTCGGCGCACGCGGGGAGTGCGTCGGGTCGCCAGCCCTTGCCGTAGGCGCGCTCGGCCATCCGCCGGCGTCGTCTCGCCTTCGCGTCGGCGCCGGCGACGCGCACGTCCGTGCGGCCGGGGTGGACGTCGAGCAGTTCGACGCCCGCCTCGTCGGTCGCGAGCGGTTCGGCCTCGCGGACGACCTCGCGCTCGCCCGTCTCCGGGTCGAAGCGCCAGATACCGACCTCGTCGGGGAGGCGGTTGCGGTGCGCGCGGGTGACGTAGCTCTCGGTCGCCAGCACGATCTCGTCGACGAGCGCGAGGCTCACGTCCTTCCGGAGCTGGGTTTCGAGGTCGCCGGGGTCGCCGAGGTCTGGCTTGTTCTCGACGCCGACGAGGCGACCGACCCAGTCGGGGTACCGCGCGACCTGCCGGACGTACTCGCGGCCGCCCCGGCGCTCGCGCTCGAAGAACCCGACCTCGACCGCCCGGTCGACGACGCGCCGGGCGTGGTCGGCGGAGGCGTCGACAGCGTCGCGCCAGGGGCGCGCCCGGCCGACGCCCGCCTCGCTCTCGACGGCCAGGGGCGGGATGGTCTCGCTCGTCAGCGCCGCGCGCTCCTCGAACTCCGGTCCCGGTTCGACGCAGACCACGTCGAGCACCCGATTGCCGGGCGCGTGGACGCCCGCACCGATCTGCCGGGCGACGACCCGGTCGGTCGTCGCCTCGAGGTGGGCGCACAGCGCCAGTTCGAACGGGTACTCTCGCACGACTGCCACCACGAACGCGCGCGAGAAAAGCCGTTCGCTGTCGGCGAGTTCGAGGAAGGGCGGCGTCCGTCGGTGATCGGCCCGGGCCCCTCCCCGATTTCGGCGTGATTCCGTCCTAGAACAGCGAGGCGACCCTGGTAGTCACCCGCGCAATCAGTCCGTCGCGCTTCCGCCGCTTCCGCCGCTCCCACTCCTCGTCCTCGCGCCGGTCGTCGTCCGGGAACCGTTCGCGCTTCCAGTCGGGAATCGGGTCGCGCTCCGTTTCGCTGGTCGATTCGTACTCCTCACTTCGGTGGTCCCGAGGATGACACATGGTATCCCCCAACAGTACAGAGCGGCGCGGAGTTCGATAAGCGTTTTCGCCGGACCGTGGCGCTCGCTACTGGAACCGTTCGAGAGTGGGACCGCGGCCCGGACGACGAACGGAAGCGCAGCGGCGGCGATGCTCGTCACCCAGGCGACGAGCACGGCGATGGCATCCATCGACACGAGTGCGGTGAGACGTCGGACCGACCCCGACGAGCACGACGCCGCCGACGAGCGGGAGCGCGTTCAGCAGGAACGCGAGCGTCCGGGGTGGGGCCCGGAGAAGCGACCGAGCTACGAAACCGGCTGTTTCGCGTCCGGCGCGGTCGTCGCGTCGACGCGCTCCGTGCTGAGCACTGCGAGGTCGCCGTCGAGGGTGACCTGCAGTTCCTCGTCGTCCAGCGGAATCGTCACCCGTATCTTCCAGGGGTCGGTCGAGAGTACGGTCGTGTACTCGTCGCTGACGCACCACGCGAGGTCCCAGTACGGTTTCGTACAGAGGTCGATGCCGTGGTCGCGGTGGAAGGTGACGACCTCGGACTGGTCCAGCAGGGAGAGTCCGACCGCGGAGTACAGCTGGTGGTGACACTGCTGGCAGCGGTGGTCGACGCGGACTTCGAGTCCGAGCAGGTCCTCGGTGTCGAGGGTTATCGTCGTTCCCATCTTTCCGTTGCACTCGGGGCAGACGCCGTCGGCCGCGAGGCAGTGGAGGTGGCGCACGCGCTGGTTGAACGCGTCCATCACCTCGTCGTCGGTGCGGTCGTTCAGGCCGCCCGGCGGGAACGGATAGCGCCCGTGGGGCTTCCCGCAGTCGGGACATTCGATGCCGAGCATCTCGTCGCGGTAGTCGGCCCGGAGCGGTGCTCCGCAGTCGACGCACGTCTCGCTCAACTCGATGGGTTTCACCTGGGGGCGCTCGTTGAACGACCCGGCGAGGACGGCCCGGACGACCTTCTTGCCGGCCTGCCGGAAGTCGTAGCCCGCGTCGGTCTGGACGACGAAGTGGTCGGTCAGCTGCTGGAGGTGGTAGTTGAACTGCGCGCTGTCGCGCATCTCGACCTCCTTGCGAAGCTCCGAGAAACTGACCGGCCGCTCGGGCGACTGCCAGAGGGCTTCGAGGATGGAGAGCCGAGTCTCGTTGGCGATGACGGAGAACGCCTCCGCCGGAGCCAGGCAGTCCTCGCAGTCCTGAAAGCTCGATTCGCCGGTTTCGCTGCTCATATGTCAACTCTCTACGAGGGGCGGCTAAAACCTTCCGTGTATTTCGTTTTGGTTACCAATCTGTCACGTTGCAGCGTCCGTTCTAGAACAGCAGGTTTATCAGTCGTTCGGGGCGAATCTACACCAAATTACTCTCAGGAGGTAAACGTTGACTGAAAACCACAACCAACCGGAGGTGAACATCGGACTCGTCGGCCACGTCGACCACGGAAAGACGACGCTGGTTCAGGCGCTCTCTGGCGAATGGACCGACCAACACTCCGAGGAGATGAAGCGGGGGATCTCTATCCGCCTCGGATACGCCGACGCCACGTTCCGACGCTGTCCCGACCTGGACGAACCGGACTGCTACACCGTCGACGAGACGTGCCCGGACGGCTCCCAGAGCGAGCCGATTCGCACCGTCTCGTTCGTCGACGCGCCCGGTCACGAGACGCTAATGGCGACGATGCTGTCGGGAGCGGCCATCATGGACGGCGCGGTGCTCGTCGTGAGCGCCAGCGAACCCGTCCCGCAGGCCCAGACCGAAGAGCACCTGATGGCGCTCGACATCATCGGCATCGACAACATCGTCATCGCCCAGAACAAGATAGACTTGGTCAACCGCGACCAGGCCCGCCAGAACTACGAACAGATTCAGGAGTTCGTCGAGGGGACCGTCGCCGAAGACGCCCCCATCGTCCCCATCAGCGCCCAGCAGGAGGTCAACGTCGACCTCCTGATGCAGGCGGTCGAGGAGGAGATTCCGACGCCGGACCGCGACCCGGACGCCGACCCGCAGATGTACGTGGCCCGGAGCTTCGACATCAACCGTCCCGGCACCACCTGGGACGGCCTGATGGGCGGCGTTCTCGGGGGGAGCCTCTTCCAGGGGAACTTACAGTCGGGCGACGAACTCGAACTGCGCCCCGGCCGCGAGGTCGAGGAGGGCGGCCAGACGGACTGGGAACCCATCCAGACCGAGGTGCGCTCGCTCCAGGCGGGCGGCGAGACCGTCGACGAGGTGACGCCGGGCGGTCTGCTCGGCGTCGGGACCGGACTGGACCCGAGCCTCACGAAGGGCGACGCGCTGGCCGGCCAGGTCGCCGGCCCGCCCGGGACGCTGCCGCCGACGTGGCGGCAGTTCACGATGGAGGTAGACCTCCTCGACCGCCTCGTCGGTCTCGACGACGAGGACGTCGACGAGATATCGACCGGCGAACCGCTGATGCTGACCGTCGGCACCGCGACGACCGTCGGGTCGGTCACCAGCGCGCGCGAGGGCGAGTGCGAGGTCGCGCTCAAGCGCCCCGTCTGTGCGCCCGAGGGAGCGAAGATCGCCATCAACCGCCGCATCGGCGCTCGATGGCGGCTCATCGGCATCGGTACCCTCAAAGACTAGATGACGGTCGTCGCCATGGACACCAGCGCCCTCATGATGCCGGTCGAAGCCGGCGTCAGGCTGTTCGACGAACTCGACCGCGTGGTGGGCGACTACGACTGCGTCGTCCCCCGCGCCGTGGTCGAGGAACTCGACTCGCTCTCGCAGGGCGGCGGCGAGGAGGCCACCGCGGCGAGCGTGGGCGCGGACCTGGCGACGCGGTGTCGAACCGTCGACCACGAGGTATCGTACGCCGACGACGCGCTGGTCGAACTCGGTCCACGGTTCGACTACGTCGTCACGAACGACGCGCCCTTGCGGGAACGCCTGCTCGACGCCGGCGTTCCGGTAATTCATATAAGGGCCCAGAACAAACTCGCAGTTAGCAAACCTTAGCATGTACAAACGGGTTAGATTGAAAGATACGGTCGAGGTGCCCCCCCAGTTCCTCGCGGACGTGTCGCCGGAACTGGTGCAGCGGCTACTGCAGGACAAACTCGAAGGCAGGATGGACGAGGACGTGGGGAGCGTCGTCAGCGTCACCAAGGTCCACGACATCGGGCAAGGCGCGGTGCTGCCGAACCGGCCCGGCGTCTACTACGAGGCCGAGTTCGACGCGGTCACGTTCGACCCACAGATGCAGGAAGTCGTCGACGGCGAGGTCGTCGAGGTCGTCAACTTCGGGGCGTTCGTCGGCATCGGCCCCGTCGACGGCCTGTTGCACGTCTCCCAGATCTCCGACGAGTACCTGGCGTTCGACGAGGAGAACCAGCAGCTCGCCTCCCGGGAGTCGAACCGCACGCTCGGCGTCGGCGACAGCGTCCGGGCGCGCATCGTCACCAAGAGCATCGACGAGCGCAATCCGCGCGAGAGCAAGATCGGTCTCACCGCGAAGCAGGTCGGACTCGGCAAGCACGGCTGGCTGGAAGAGGACCGCCAGAAACGTCAGGCGACCACGGAAGGTGAGTGACGATGGCCAGCGACCGACTCGCCTGCCGGGAATGTCACGCCGTCGTCGAACCCGACGAGGAGCTGTGTCCCATCTGCGGGTCGAGCAGTCTCACCGAGGACTGGAGCGGGTACGTCGTCATCGCGCACCCCGAGGAGAGCGAGATCGCCGAGGAGATGGAGGTCACGGAAGCGGGCAGCTACGCGCTGAAGGTCCGGTAACGTGACCGACGAACCACGGTCCGCCGACGGGAGCGACGGCGCCGGAAGCGACGTCGTCGTCTCGCTCCCCGAGGCGATGCGCACCGAACTGAAGGAGCCGCTGGGCCCCGTCGTCACGGACGCCGAGCGACTGCTCGCGGACGCGGGCGACCCGCTCGTCGCAGTCGGCGACGTGGTCACCTACCACCTCGAACGCGCCGGCGTCACGCCGGACGTGGCGCTCGTCGACGGCCTGACGAAGCGCGAGACGGTCGCTCCCGAAGTCGAAGCGGCGGTCAGCGACGACGCCCGCCGGGTCACGGTTACGAACCCGGCCGGGACGCTCACCGCGGACCTGCTCGACGCGCTCGTCGCCGCCGTCGACGCGCCGGAGAAGACAGTAATCGCCGTCTCGGGCGAGGAGGACCTCGCCGCGCTCCCCGCGGTGCTGGCCGCGCCCGAGGGGGCGAGCGTCGTCTACGGCCAACCGGACGAGGGGATGGTCCACGTTCGCGTGGACGAGGACGCACGCGCGGCGGTGCGGGACATACTGTCGCGGATGGACGGCGACCCCGACCGACTCTTCGACGTACTCGCCGACTGACGACGCAGTTCGAACTCGACCCGTGCGCGGAGTACTCGAGTCCGTCCTGAGAACGTTCGATTTTCACTCGCAGCTTTTCAGTCCCGGCTTTTCGCTCGCGGAACGCTTCGCTCGCTGGCGTCGGCCCCCGACTCGTGGGCGCGCACCCGCCAGGCCCTCCGCCGGGGACGAGGATTCGAGAGATTGTCACCGAACGGCCGATAGAATACGATGCCGAGTAAATCCGCTGTCGAAGACTAGAAAAATTTATAGCTCAAGAGAGGTCAGCATGCGACGATGGGCGACGACCCGAGCGTCGAGGCGGAGTTCACGCGGACCCTCCAGCGCCTCAAGCGCCGGGGCTGTAACCTGTTGCTCGTCGGAACCGTTCCCGACTCCGTGCTGACGGCGGCCAGCCGGAAGCTACTGGGAGACGCGAGCGAGCGCCGCTACCGACTGTTGGTGCTCGCCGGGGCGGCCCGCTCGTCCGGCGGTCGCCTGCCGACCGCCGACGCGGTGGATACCGTCCGGTTCGTCACGTACGGCGCCGAACCGCGAGGCGTCGACCCGGAGATTCCCGGATGCCACGTCGACGACGGACTCGCCGAACTCGGGTCGGCCATCTCGGAGGCGGTAACGTCGTTCGACACCGAGAGCGGCGGACTGGAACCGGGCGAACTGCGCGTCTGTCTCGACTCGCTTTCGGCACTGATGGACCGGTACGACCGCAGGGTCGTCCGCCAGTTTCTCGGCATCGTGACCGGCCAGGTCCGGGGCGCGAACGGGATGGGCCACTTCGTCCTCCCCTACGAGCGCGACCACGAGACGGTCGAGGCGTTCGCGTCGCTGTTCGACGCCGTCATCGAGTACCGGGCCGCCGACGGCGGCCAGGAACGGTGGCACTTCACGGGGCGGGACCTGACGTCGCCGTGGTTGCCCGTATAGTTTCCGTTACTTCCAGCTGTAAAATTCCCGCCGCGGCCGGACCGGCGAGAAGCGCGGGCGTTCGCGCGTCTCACCGTCATAATCGCTCACTTCGAAATCCTTTTACACGCTTCGGGGAGAAACAGTGTACAACTGAGTGTTACACATGGAAGTCGAAATCCTCTCGGAGGAGCAAAATCCCATGCTCCACCGGTCCGAAGTGCGGTTCCAGATCGTTCACGACGACGCGACCCCGTCACGGCTGTCGGTTCGCGACAGCCTCGCGGCGAAACTCGACAAGGACGCCGACGAGGTCGTCGTTCACGAGATGAACACGAAGTTCGGGATGCGCAAGACGGTCGGCTACGCGAAAGTGTACGACAGTCCCGAACACGCCCGTGACGTCGAGCAGGACCACATGCTCGAACGCAACAAAATCACCGCCGACGCCGACGCCGACGCCGAGGGCGAGACCGAAGCGGAGGAGGCCGAATAATGGCGCGCCACGAGCTCTACGGCGACGACGGTTCGACGGAGAGCCAGCAGTGCCCGCGCTGTGGCGACACCTTCCTCGCGGACCACGGCGACCGTCTCCACTGCGGCAAGTGCAGCTACACCGAGTGGAAGTAGCGACGCGGGATGGCCATACTCGGCATCGAAGGGACGGCGTGGGCGGCCAGCGCGGCCGTCTTCACGCGTGAAACGAACGCGGTTTCTATCGAGACCGACGCCTACCAACCGGACAGCGGCGGCATCCATCCGCGCGAGGCCGCGGAGCACATGGGCGACGCCATCCCCCGGGTCGTCGAGACGGCGCTGGACCGGGCCGACGAACCCATCGAGGCGGTGGCGTTCTCGCGCGGCCCCGGCCTCGGCCCCTGCCTGCGCATCGTCGGGACGGCGGCTCGAGCACTGGCGCAGACGCTCGACGTGCCGCTCGTCGGCGTCAACCACATGGTCGCCCATCTGGAGATCGGCCGTCAGCGCTCGGGGTTCGAATCCCCCGTCTGCCTGAACGCCAGCGGCGCGAACGCGCACGTGCTCGGCTACCGCAACGGCCGCTATCGCGTGCTCGGGGAGACGATGGACACCGGGGTGGGCAACGCCATCGACAAGTTCACCCGGCACGTCGGCTGGACCCATCCCGGCGGGCCGAAGGTGGAGGCAGCGGCGAGCGACGGCGAGTACGTCGAGTTGCCGTACGTCGTCAAGGGGATGGACTTCTCCTTCTCGGGCATCATGAGCGCCGCCAAGGACGCCTACGACGACGGCGCGCCCGTCGAGGACGTCTGCTTCTCGCTCCAGGAGAACGTCTTCGCCATGCTCACCGAGGTCGCAGAGCGAGCCCTGTCGCTGACCGGCCGGGACGAACTCGTGCTCGGCGGTGGCGTCGGGCAGAACGCCCGCCTCCGCGAGATGCTCGAGGAGATGTGCGAGCAGCGCGGTGCGGACTTCTTCGCGCCGGAACCGCGCTTCCTCCGGGACAACGCCGGGATGATAGCGGTGCTGGGCGCGGAGATGCTGGCGGCGGGCGACACGCTCGCGGTCGAGGAGTCGGGCGTGAACCCGAACTTCCGGCCGGACGAGGTCGACGTTACCTGGCGAGACGACGCGGAGTCCGCGGTACCGCGGATAGACGAGGAGGGCGAGGTTCGCGGCGCGGAGGCGACCGTCGAAATCGGCGAGGACCGCGTCGTGAAGCGTCGCCTGCCGAAGTCCTATCGGCATCCCGAACTGGACGAACGCCTCCGACGCGAGCGGACGGTGCTCGAAGCGCGCCTGACGAGCGACGCGCGCCGCGCGGGTGTGCCGACGCCGATCGTCTACGACGTGGACCGCCGGGAGGCCGTCCTGGAGTTCGAGCGCGTGGGCGACGCCGACCTCCGCGAGACGCTGACCCCCTCGCGGGTGCGCGACGTGGGTCGTCACCTCGCGGCGATACACGGTGCCGGACTGGTCCACGGCGACCCGACGACCCGGAACGTCCGCGTCGGCGCGGAGCGGACCTTCTTCATCGACTTCGGCCTCGGCTACTACACCGACGACGTGGAGGACTACGCGATGGACCTGCACGTGTTCGGACAGAGCCTGGCCGGGACCGCGGACGACGCGGCGGCGTTGCAGACGGCGTTCGAGGACGCCTACCGCGACGCGGGCGACGGGTCGGTGCTCGACCGACTCCGCGAGGTCGAGGGACGCGGACGATACCAGTAGGCGTCGTCCGCGGGTCCCCTGGCCGGCGGACCGGCAGGCCGCATCCACCGAAGTCTTTATTATCCAGCCCCTCGAATATTGAGCCGAAGAATAGTCTGAAATAAAATCGGTGTATTTTTCTATCAGTTCCGCATAACTACTGCTCCGTCGCTGGCGAAGTCCGGGCGCTCTACGGACGACTCGCACCCGGACCGACGGCGATGCGCGACGGACGACGACGGACGACGTGACCTCGGGACCCGAGCCGAGAGCACTCGACGGTCGGTCCCGCGGGGCGTGGGCGTGCCGAGGACGACGGCGTATCGCCATCAGACCACTCGACAGGACGACACCTCACCATGACAGACGAAACACCACGAGACGGTTCGACGGACGGCTCCACCGAATCCCCGACGGACGACTCCCGCGACCGACGGACGGGAGACGCCGACCGTTCGCAGGGCGCTCCGAACGACGACGCGCGAGCGGGCGCGCCGTTCCCGCTCGAAGACCTCATCCGACTGCCCGACTACTACAATCCCGTCGTCTCGCCCGACGGCGAGCGCATCGCCTTCTACTACGACGAGACCGGCCGCGTGGAACTGTACGTCCAGGACCTGCGGACCGGCGAGCGCGAGCGGATAAGCGACGGCAACGTCCCGCGCGACGCGCGCTACCCGCTGGCCTGGAGCCGGGACGGAGAGCGTATCTTCTTCCACGAGGACGACGACGGCGACGAACAGAACGATATTCACGCGATGACGCTCGACGGCGACCGCGAACCGCTGGTCATCCACGAGGGCCAGTGCGTGCTGGAGGACGTCGACCCGGACGGCCGCTACCTGCTGTTCACCAGTACCGCCGGCGAGCAGAAGAACCTCTACCGCTACGACCTCGAACGCGACGAGAGCGAGCAACTGACCGACTACGACCGGCCCGTCTGGGACGCCATCTACGGTCCCGACGGCGAGCGAATCGCCTACCGGACGAACGAGGCCGACGACCTGGAGAACCGGGACGTCTACGTCGCGGACGCCGACGGCTCGAACCCGCGGAACCTGAACGTCGGCGAGACCGGCGCAGAAGCCGGGATGAGCGACTGGCGCGGCGACCGTCTGCTGGTCGACGACAACAGCGCTGACCTCGGGCGCGTCGGGGTGTACGACCTCGGTACCGACGAGGTCACGTGGTACGGCCCCGGCGACCACGAGGAGTACGCGGTCCGGTTCACGCCGGACGGCGACGTGCTGGCGATGCGGACCCGCGAGTGTGCGATACTGCCCGTCCGCTACGACGACCCCGACGGCGACGGCGAGGAGTTCGACCTCCCCGAGGGCGTCGCCGCGCCGGTCGGCACCGGCACCTCCCGGGTCGTCACCGACGACGGGCGCGTGGTGACCTCCTTCGGCACCGCCGCCGACCGCCAGCGACTCGTCGCCTACGACCTCGCGAGCGGCGACCACGACCCCCTCGTCGAGGCCGAGTACGGCGACTTCGACCCCGCTACGTTCGCGGACGCCGAGTACGTCACCTACGAGTCGCACGACTCGATGGAGATAGACGGACTGCTGTACGACTCCGGCGAGCGTCCCTCGCCCGCGCTCGTGATGGTCCACGGCGGACCGCACGCCCAGACGCTCCGTCGGTTCAATCCGTTCGTCCAGTATCTCGTCGCGCAGGGGTACTCCGTCTTCGCGCCGAACTACCGCGGCTCGACGGGCAAGGGCCGAGAGTTCAAGAACGCGGTCCACGGCGACTGGGGCGGCGACGAGCAGGGCGACGTCGCCGAAGCCGGCCGCTGGCTGAAAGGCCGCGACTGGGTCGACGACGACCGCGTGGCCGTCTTCGGCGGCTCGTACGGCGGCTACTCGACCTACTGCCAGCTCACGACGTACCCGGAGCTGTGGGCGACCGGCGTCGCCATCGTCGGCATGACCGACCTCCGTCGGCTCTACGAGGAGTCGATGCCCCACTTCAAGACCACGCTGGAACAGCATCTGGGCGACCCGGAGGCGAACGCCGACTTCTACCGCGAGCGCTCGCCCGTCACCCACGTCGAGAACATGGAGCGCCCCATCGGCATCCTCCACGGGGTCAACGACCCGCGCTGTCCCGTCTCCCAGGCCCGTCTCTTCCGGGACGCCCTGGAGGACATGGGGTGGACGGAGGGCGAGGACGGCGACTTCGAGTACCACGAACTCGGTGAGGAGGGTCACGGCTCCACCGACACCGAGCGACGCATCCGCCAGTACCGAATCCTCGTCGACTACATCGAGCGGCGACTGTAGACGGGGCGTCCGGCCCGGGTACGGAGTACCGCCCGCACCCCGCGGAACTACTAACCGTTCTCCCGTCCCAGGTCGAGTATGTCGCTGTCAATCGCACGACTGGGCGACCTCTGGGGGGACAGGACGGCGGTCGTCGACGACGAGTACGCGTCGTACGCCGAACTGGCCGCCCGCGCCGAGGAGACCGCGGGGCGACTCGCGGCGCTCGGCGTCGAGGCGGGCGACGCCGTCGCGGTCGTCTCGCGCAACCGCGTCGAGGTTCTCACGCTGCTGTTCGCGGCCCGCCGCCTCGGTGCGGCGTTCGCGCCCGTGCCGCACCGGCTGACCCCCGCGACGGTGACGGCACCGGTCGAGCGAATCGACCCCGCGGTCGTCGTCCACGAGTCGGCGCAGCGCGACCTCGTTCGGGGGTTCGACCGGACGCGCTCGTTCGAGGAACTCCGCCACGTCGACCCGGACCCCCGCGAAGCGACCCCGCCCGCTCCCGACGACTCGCTGCTCTACCTGCACGTCGGCGACGAGGAGGGCGGCCGCGTCGTCGACCTCCCGGCGCGCGCCGTCGTGGCGAACTGCGCGGCGGCGACGGCAGGGTGGGGTCTGGGCCGGCGCGACTGCACCGCGACGCTGCTGCCGCTCTCGGACGCCGACGGCCTGCTCAGGTTCGTGCTCCCCCTGCTCACGGTCGGGGGATGCGTCGTCGTCCAGCGAGCGTTCGACCCCGAGGACGTGGCGGTGGCCGTCGAGCGCCACGGCGTCACCTGCGCCACCGGGGGGCCGACGGAGTTCCGCGAACTGGCCGACGAGGGGGCGGCGGGGACGGACTGGTCGTCGGTGGACTGGCTGGCGACTCGGGCCCGGGTTCCGGCGGACGTTCGCGAGGCGTTCCCGCTCCCGCTCGTGCGCGCCTACGGCCGACCCGAAGTCGGCGTCAACGTTCTCCGGGGTACCGCCGAGGACCCCGACGCCGCGAGTCGACCGTTTCCCGGCGTCGAACTGCGACTCGCGGAGACCGAGGTCGAGGAGCGGGCCGAGACGGGCGACGCGACCGTTGGCGAACTCGAAGTCCGGGGACCGACGACGGCCCGGGGGGGCCTCGACGGCGCGTCGTCCGACGGGTGGGTGCCGACGGGCGACCTGTTCCGGCGCGAGGACGGCGCGTACGCGCTCGTCGGGCGCGTCGGCGAGCGGTTCGAGCACGCGGGCGAGCACGTCCACCCGCGGATAGTCGAGGCCGTGCTCGAAACCGCGCCGGGCGTCGTCGCGGCGGGCGTCGTCGAGTCCGCGGACGAGACCGGGGGTCCCGCGCCGAAGGCGGTCGTCGTCGGCGACGTGGCCCCCGGCGCGCTCCGGGAGTTCGCCGAGGAGCGACTGGCGTCCCACGAGGTGCCCCGGGCCGTCGAGGTGGTCGGGGCGCTCCCGCGGCGTCCGACCGGGGAACTCGACCGGGCGAAACTGCGGCGGCAGTTCGAGACCGACGAGGAGTAGCGGCAGGATTCCCGGGAGCGAAACCCACTTGTCTCCGGACTGAGTCTTTTCCTACGATGAGCCGTCTCCGAATAGCGTTCCTGAACGCCGCTCACGAGGGCGAGAACACGCGACGGAACTTCCGTCGAGAACTCGACGCCGACCTCGTCGAGTTCGACGTGACGTCCGGCCATCTCCCCGGCGACTTCGAGTTCGACGGTGCGGTCGTCTCCGGGTCGCGCTCGTCGGTCTACTGGGACGAGCCGTGGATATCGCAGGTGAAGGAGTGGGTCGAGCGGGCCATCGAGACCGGAATGCCGATGCTGGGCGTCTGTTACGGCCACCAGTTGCTCGCGGACGTGCTCGGGGGCGAAGTCCGGGACATGGGCGAGTACGAAATCGGCTACCGCGAGATACGGCACTCGGGCGACTCGCCCCTGTTCGAGGGCGTCGACGAGCGCTTCGTCGCGTTCACGACCCACTCCGACGAGGTGGCCGAACTGCCGCCCGACGCGGAGTCCATCGCCGAGAACGAGTACGGCAACCACGGCTTCCGGAAGGGCGACGTCTTCGGCGTCCAGTTCCACCCCGAGTACGACACGGCCACCGCCGAGGAGGTCACCCGGGGCAAGGACCTGCCGGACGACCGCATCCGGCGCGTCCTCGACGGCATCACCGACGAGAACCACGACGCGGCTTGCGAGGCGAAACTCGTCTTCGAGAACTTCCTCGACTACGTCCGGGACGTGCGAGAGGTTCCGGCGTGAGAGCGACCGAGCGTTCGGCTCGCCGCCCGGGGTCGGTTCCCGCCTCGCCCGCCGTTCGCTCGTGGCGTCGGTCCACTTTCGTCGAATCTCCACCGTCTTCCCCGGCACGAACGGTGCCCCTCCGCAGTACTGCGGTTTGGTCGGTTCAGTTCTCGTCGAAGATATAAACGGCATGAATAGTTAGCCACCAAAGTCACCCTTGAACGCGACTTTCCCTATTGCTATGGAAAACCAGTCGACGGACAGGGAGGAAAGCTTGACACAGGGCACGTCGGCTCCGGCAGGACCGGACTCCGACGTGCCGTCACTCTCGCAGGACGCCCTCTTCGATGCACTCGCGTCCCGACGTAGTCGATACGTTCTCCACTACCTTCGCCGCAACGAGACGCCGGTGACGGTCGCCGAACTCGTCGAGTCGGTCGCGGCGTGGGAGACCGACAAGGCTATCGACCTCGTCTCGAACGAGCACCTCCAGAACGTCCGCACGTCCCTGCGGCACACCCAGTTGCCGAAGCTCGCGATGGCGGGTCTCGTCCAGTACGACGACGACCGCGACCTCGTCGACCAGGGCGTTCACGCCGAGCAGGCCGAGGCCTACCTCGACATCGCGATAACGCGGGACGACGCCGTGTCGTTCGAGGACTGACCGGAGACCGCCGCTCGTCCGACGCCGATGTTTTTCCGGAGCGTTCTCCCGGTATGCGAACGCTCATCACCGACCGACGAGTGGTGACGCCATGAGCGACGACCGACGCCGCTCGTTCCGAGCGGACGCGTCCGGCACGAGCGACTCCGACGCGGCGTTCGAGCGAGTCCGCAGCGCCGTCGAAACCCGACTCGACGCCCGGGCGGCAGACGCCTTCGTCCACGTCGGCGACCGGTTCGACGACCTGCTCCGGCATCTCACGCGATTCTCCGGCCCCGACCGCGACTACGCCGTCGTCTACGCCGACGGCCGGGCGGTGCTCTGTGCGCCGCGCCTCTTCGCCGAGCAGGCGCGCCGGGAGTTCCCGGGCGACGTACGGACCGCCGCGGGCCAGGACGGCACGACCGCCGCCGAGCGAGCGACCGAGACCCTGCAGGAGTTCGACGGCGTGGAGCGACTGCTCGTCCCCGGGAGCGCCCCGTACGACGCCGTCTCGACGCTCGCCGAGACGTTCGCCGTCGCCACCACGGACGCCGACTTCGGGCGGGCGCGAAAGACCGAGGCCGAGCGCGACCGCATCGCGGCAGTCCAGGCGGCGGCCCGGCGCGGGATGGCCCGCGCCGAGGCGGTGCTCGCCGACGCGACGCCGGGTACCGAAGCGGTGTTCCGGGACGGCGAACCGCTGACGACCGAGCGACTCCGGCGCGAGGTGAACGCCGTCCTCGCCGGCAGTGGCGTCCGGAGCGCGGGGAACACCGTCGTCGGCGCGGGGCCGACCTGCGCCGACCTCCACTTCACCGGGGACGCCGAGATACGGCCGGGCGAGACCGTCCTCCTCGACCTCTCGCCGCGCGGCCCGGCGGGCTACTACGGCGACTGCACGCGGACGTTCGTCGTCGGTCCGCTCGGCGAGTGGGAGCAGGCGGCCTACGACGCGGTCTGTGACGCCCAGGACGCCGCGTTCGCCGTGCTCGACGGCGGTGCCGGCACACGGGCGAGCGCCGTCCACGAGCGCGCGACCGAGGTGCTCGGCGACCACGGCTTCGACTCCGGCGCTGTCGAGGTCGGCATGTACCACGGCACGGGCCACGGCGTCGGCCGCTCGCTGCACGAAGCGCCCTCGCTGTCGAGCGACGCCGAACTCGAAGCGGGCAACGTGGTGACGGTCGAACCCGGCGTCTACGACCCCGACCGTGGCGGGGTACGCATCGAGGACCTCGTCGTCGTCACCGAACCGGGGTACGAGAACCTGACCGACTATCCGCGGTGCTGGCGGCCGTCGAGCGAGCGGGAGCGACGGGAGACGGGTCGGAGCGGTCCCGACGTCACGACCCAGTGACCGACGAACGTGCCGAGCAGCGCCGTCGCGCCGGCGACGACGCCGACCGGGGGCCGGGGCCAGACTCGGAAGGCCGAGGCCGGATTCAGAAGGTCGAGGGCCGCGAGCGCGCCACCGACGACGATTCCCGCGGCGAGCGAGACGAACGTGGCCCGGAGGGAGGTGAGGCCCACGTCCCCTTTCGGTGCCCGACCGAGGTACAAACCGGCGACGGTCGCCGGAACCGGAACGTATCGGGGCGGCGGTTCGGCCACCGAGTAGGAGTGTTTTTCACGACCGGTCCCACAGGGACAACCATGCTGGACTACGTCTCACTGGAGGCCGACCTCGACCAGGAGGAGCGGATGATACGGGACACCGCCCGGGAGTTCGTCGAGGAGAACGTCAAGCCGGACGTCGGCGAACACTTCGAGGAGGGCACCTTCCCGACCGAGGTCATCCCCGAGATGGGCGAACTCGGCTTCTACGCGCCGAACCTGGAGGGGTACGGCCTACCAGGGGTCAGCGAGAAAGCGTACGGCCTGCTGATGCAGGAACTGGAGGCGTGCGACTCCGGTCTGCGTTCGATGGCCAGCGTGCAGGGCGCGCTCGTGATGTACCCCATCTACGCCTACGGCTCCGAGGAGCAGAAAGAGCGCTGGCTGCCGGACCTCGGCACGGGCGAGGCGGTGGGCTGTTTCGGCCTGACCGAACCCGAACACGGTTCGAACCCCTCGGGGATGGAGACTCGCGCCGAGAGGGAGGGCGACGAGTACGTGCTGAACGGCTCGAAGACGTGGATCACCAACTCGCCCATCTCGGACGTGGCGGTCGTCTGGGCGCGCGACCACTCCGCCGAGGACGACCCCGTCCGGGGCTTCCTCGTCGAGACCGACCGCGACGGCGTGACGACCAACGAGATAGGGGAGAAGCTCTCGCTGCGGGCCTCCGTCACGGGCGAAATCGGCCTCCAGAACGTCCGGATTCCGAAGGAGAACGTCCTGCCGGACGTCGAGGGGATGAAGGGACCGCTGTCGTGTCTCACGCAGGCCCGCTACGGTATCGCGTGGGGCGCAGTCGGCGCGGCCCGGGACTGCTTCGAGACGGCCCGCGACTACGCCACCGACCGCGAGCAGTTCGGCGGCCCCATCGCGCGGTTCCAGCTCCAGCAGGAGAAGCTCGCGGAGATGGCCACCCAGATAACGACCGCCCAGTTGCTCGCCCACCGGCTCGCGGAACTGAAAGAGCGCGGCGACATGCGCCCCCAGCACGTCTCGATGGCCAAGCGCAACAACGTCCGGATGGCCCGCGACCAGGCCCGCGTCGCCCGCGAGATGCTCGGCGGTAACGGCATCACCACCGACTACCCCCCGATGCGCCACATGGCCAACATGGAGACCGTCTACACCTACGAGGGCACCCACGACATCCACACCCTGGTGCTGGGGGAGGATCTGACCGGGATTGCCGCCTACGAGTAGTCCGGTCACGATGGCGCGGTAATCGCGGGCAGCGACCGGGATTGCCGCCTACGAGTAGTCCGGTCACGATGGCGCGGTAATCGCGGTCAGCGACCGGCATCGCGGCGTACGAACAGCGTCTTTTCCGGGGCTCACCCGCGACCGAAGGTTTATGACGGAAAGCGGAGAAGAGTGAGCCGTCCATCTTCTCGGCCGGAGCCGCAGCACCCGCGCTCGACGGTCGGTGCGCTCCGGCCGGTCGCCGCCCGTCACGCGGCGAACCAACCATGTACGAAGACGAACGAGACGTACGGGAACGAGACGTACGCGAGCGACTGGCATCGCACGCCGACGAGTACGAGGTTCGCGGCCCCCTCCACGAGGTACCGCCCCACGTCACCTACGAGGTCACGCTCGACGGGCGGCGCGCCGTCTGCAAGCTAGCGACGAGCGACGAGGGCGACCCGGCGACCGAAGCCGAAATCCTGCGGCACGTCGGACGGGAGACGTCGATTTCCGTCCCCCGGGTCCTCGCCGCGGGCGTCGACCACTTCGTCGCGGCGTGGTGCGACGACGCACCGCAGGAGGCCGGGGTGGTCGACGAGGCGCGCGCCCGGACGATGGGCGCGGGACTGGCGACGCTCCACGAGGAGACCGCCGTCGACGCCCCCGGCTTCTTCGAGGCGGCGGACGGCGAACTCGCTCTCGACGCCCGCGAGACGTGGCACGAGGCGGTCTGTGCGTTCCTGTCCGACCGGCAGGCGTTCCTGGCGACCCACGACCGGGGACGGGAGTACGCGGACGTGGCGGCCGACGCGCTGGCGTTCGTCCGGGACCGTCCCGGACTGCTCGCCGGGGCGGGCGACCCCGTCCTCTGTCACGGCAACTACCTGCCGGACCACGTCGGGACCGACGGCGGGGACGTGACCTGCGTCATCGACTTCGAGCACGCGCTCGCCGGTCCCGGCGAGCACGACTACTGGCGGACGGCGATTCCGCTCCGCAGTAACGAGGGCGAGCGCGCCGAGTCGGCGTTCCGCGCCGGCTACGAGTCGGTGCGGCCGCTTCCGGACGGCTTCGACGAGCGGGGCGACGTCTACCGACTCGTCAACACTGTGTCGTACATCCGGTCGCTGTTCCTGCAGGGGAACGTCACGGGCGAGGAGGCTGAGCACCGCGCCGAGCGGATGGCCGAGTACGTCCGCGACGCCATCGAGTCGCTCCAGGAGTAGCGGGCGAAGCGGGCGGCCGGAGACCGCGGCGTCGCGGCACGCCGCTCGCCGATACCCAACTCGTGGGCCGCGGCTTTCATTGCTCGCGGCGTCGTGGGAGGTCCGGGATGCAAAATCGACTCATCACGATACTCGTGGTCGCGCTGGTGACCGCGAGCGCGGGAGGGGTGGCAGCGACGGCGTCCGTCGGCCAGCAGGACGACCGAGCGTCGGGCCAGCAGGAACAGCAGCAGGGCCGACAGTGTAACTTCACGCAACTGTACGACCGGGCCATCGACTCGGTCGTCTCGGTACGGGTCACCACCGAGGACGGCCAGGCCGGCCTGGGGTCGGGGTTCCTCTACGACGACAACCTGGTCGTCACGAACCAGCACGTCGTCGCCAACGCGACGAACGTGGAGCTACAGTTCGACCGCGGCGAGTGGCGGACGGCGACCGTCGTCGGCACCGACCCGTACAGCGACCTCGCAGTACTGCGCGTCCGGAACGTTCCGGGGTACGCCGCGCCGCTGCCGGTGGCGGACGGCCAGGCCGAACCCGGCGCACCGGTCGCCGCGCTCGGGAGCCCGCTCGGCCTCCAGGGAACCATCACCCGGGGCATCGTCAGCGGACTCAACCGGACGATTCCCAGCCAGCAGGGGTTCGCCATCCCGGACGTCATCCAGACCGACGCACCGATCAACCCCGGTAACAGCGGCGGGCCGCTGGTCAACTGTGGCGGCGAAGTCGTCGGCGTCAACACCGCCGGCATCCAGGCCAGCGAGAACCTCGGGTTCGCCATCCCAGCAGAGGTGATACGCCGGGTGGTCCCCTCGCTCGTCGAGAACGGGAGCTACAGTCACGCGTTCCTCGGCATCAGTTCGACGGAGCTGTCGCCGGTCGTCGCGGAGGCGAACGGCCTCGAACGTGCGCAGGGCGTGCTCGTCGTCGACGTACTGGCGAACAGCCCCGCTAGCGGCGTCCTGCAGGGTAGCCAGCGCACCCGAACCGTCGAGGGCGTGGAGGTCCCGGTCGGCGGTGACGTCATCGTCCGCGTCGACGGTCAGCCGGTCCAGTCCGCCGAGGACCTCTCCAGCGTCCTCGCGGAGTCGCGGCCCGGCGAGACGGTGACGATGACCGTCGTCCGGAACGGCGAGCGCCAGCAGGTCCGGGTGACGCTCGGAAGACGTTCGCCGCCGGACCAGTGACGCGACCGCTCCGGGTCGCGTCGTCCGGCCCGAGGCGTCACGCGCTCGCGACCGAACGGAGCGTTCAGCCGTCTATCTCGATGCGGCGGACGGCGTCCTCGTCGGCGAGGAGGGGAAGACGGACCTCCAGCACGCCGTTGCGGTAGCTGGCGGTGATGGCGTCGGCGTCGACGTCCTTCGGAATCGAGACGCGCTCGGACGCCTCGCGCGAACGGGCGAACGACTCCTCGCCGTCTTCGTGACTCGCCGCGACGGCGAGGGTGCCGTCCGCGAACGTCAGTTCGATGTCGTCCGTCTCGAAGCCGGGGAGGTCCGCGACCAGGACGAACTCGCCGTCGCGCTCGACGAGGCGAGTGCCCCACTGCTCGCTGCCGGTCGCGGCGCTATCGTACTCGCGGGTCGCGGGAGCAGTCGACCCGTCACGACGCTCGACGTCCGCCTCGTCGGTCGTCTCGACGGTCACGTCGCCGGAACGTCGCGCCTCCGGTTCGCCCGGGGTCCGTCCGCCGGCGTCGCCGTGCCCGCGCACGTCCGCGCCGCTCAGCAGCCACATCTGCGAGCGCATCTGGTCGAACATCCGGTCCATCTCCTCGAAGGGGGTGTAACGTTCCATCGAAATTCACCGATAATTCAGACGTTCCGAGAGTAGATAAAGATAGCTAGAATCGTGATATCACGGTCGACAGCCCCTCTTCCGGGAATCGCCGTCAGATAGCGTTCTTTCGTTCCAGCACCTCGCGCAGTTCCGCCATGTCCGAGACGACCACGTCGCAGGCCGGTTCGACCGCCGGCTTGGGTTCGAAGCCGACCGCCAGACCGGCGACCTCGAGCATCGGCAGGTCGTTCGCACCGTCACCGACCGCCACGGTGTTCACCATGTCGGCGTCGTTCTCCGCGGCGAGTCGCTCCAGCGCCTCGTCCTTCGTTCCCTCGATGAGCGACCCCTCCACCTCGCCGGTCAGCGCCTCGCCGTCGTCCGGCAGGCGGTTTGCGACTATCTCGTCGACGGCGACGCCCTCGCGTTCGAGGGCCGCGCGGACGCCGTCCTCGAAGCCACCGGTGAGGATGGCGACGTACGTTCCCTTCTCCGCGAGCGCGTCGAGCAGGTCGGCCGCGCCCGGCCGCAGGGTCACGTCGCCGTAGGCTTCCTCGGCCGCCTCCAGCGAGAGCCCCTCCAGCAGGGCGGCGCGGTCCCGCAGACTCCGCGCGTAGCTGATCTCGTCGTTCATCGCCCGCGCGGTGATGGCGGCCATCTCCTCGGCGACGTCGACGCTCTCCGCGCGGCCGTCCGTCGACCGTCGCTCGACGGTCCCCTGGCGCTCGCCGAGCAGGACCGTCATCTCCGAGTCCGAGAGCGTGCCGTCGAAGTCGAACGCGACTACCTTCATTCACTCCCGCGTTCGTCGTCGGCCGGGTTAAAAGAGGGTGTTCCCGGCAGATAGTCGTCCGTTCGGTCGGAACGGGATTCTCCCACCTTGGAATTTAATCCTCTCTGGCGGTAAAGAAACGGAAAGCTATCCGCCACCCTGCCAGTAAGCAAAATTATAAAACCTATCGTTCATATTTGGTTCCTGATGTCAGGACAGTCAGACAGCGGCCAACAAGCGAACGTACAGACGCAGGGACAGACCCCGGCGCAACCACAACCGCAACCCGGCGCACATCCGCAGCAGGAGTCGCTCGGGCAACTGTTGACGAAGCCGCGCACGAAGGAGTACCTGAAGTTCTTCACCGGAATGTACGCCATCGTCGGACTCGCCGTCGGGCTGAGTCTCGTCGCCGTCGGCCTCCTCGGCGGTGCGGTGCTCCAGCCCGACCTCAGCGGGACGGTGTCGAACGTGCTGGAGGACAACGTCGAGAACCTCGGCGCGATACTTAGCCAGATGCACATGAACCGGCTGGCGTCGCAGGCTATCAACGGTGCGCCGCTGCTCGCGGCCCTGCTCGGCGTCCTCACCGGCACGTACGTCGGCACCACCCTCGACGTCGCGGACCGCGAGGCGTACGTCAACGCCGCCGCGAGTTCCGCCGTCGGCTCGTTCGTGCTGGTGACGCTGGTGGGCTTCCTCGCCTCGACCCAGATAGAGCCCGTCCCCACCCCCGAGCTCTCCAGCCAGGCCCAGCAGCTCAGCACCGAAGCGCAGATGACCACCAGCGCCGGCATGGGTGCCGTCGAGGGAATCCCATCGGCCATCCTCGTCGGCGGGACGAAGCTCGCCGTGAGCAATCTGCTGCTCAACGCCGCCCTCGTCGGCGTCGTGGTCGCCGTCCTCTCGGCCGGTGCCGTCTACGTCGTGCGGAACTTCGCCCCCGAGGCGTAACGTCGAACGCTCGCGGTCGCCGCCCTCCCGGTTCGCCGGGTCCATCCGCGCACCGCCGCTGGCTGGCGCGGGGTGGAGTTCGGACCCCGCTCTTCTCGCCCGCACGAACGTCCGACAGCTCCGCCCGGAAAATTTTCTCGTTAGAATTGTAGAAATATATTGGCAAGGTTCGCAGGCAGAGAAAGGGTTATCCCGATGAGAACGTCCTATCTTGCTATGAAGGTACTCGTAACGGACCCTATCGCCGACGCGGGCCTCGAGCGGTTCCGCGATGCGGGCCACGACGTGGAGACCGCCTACGACGTCGAGGGTGACGCGCTCCTGAACGCCGTCTCGGACGCGAACGCGCTCGTCGTCCGCTCCGGGACCGACGTCTCACGCGAGGTGTTCGAAGCCGCGTCCGACCTCGTCATCGTCGGCCGCGCCGGCATCGGCGTCGACAACATCGACATCGACGCCGCCACCGAACACGGCGTCATCGTCGCCAACGCGCCCCAGGGCAACGTCCGCGCCGCCGCCGAGCACACCGTCGCCATGGCGTTCGCGGTCGCGCGCTCCATCCCGCAGGCCCACGCCCGCCTCCGGAACGGCGAGTGGGCGAAAGGCGACTACCTCGGCACCGAACTGAACGGCAAGACGCTCGGCATCCTCGGCCTCGGTCGGGTCGGCCAGGAGGTCGCACGCAAGCTCGACGGCCTCGGGATGGACCTCGTCGCCTACGACCCCTACATCAGCGAGGAGCGCGCCGCCCAGCTCGGCGCGGAACTCGTCGACCTCGACGGCTGCCTCGCTCGCGCCGACTTCCTCACCGTCCACACGCCGCTGACCCCCGAGACGGAGGGACTCATCGGCGACGAGGAGCTCGCGCAGCTCGAGGGCGGGTACGTCGTCAACTGCGCGCGCGGCGGCGTCGTCGACGAGCAGGCGCTCGCCGACGCCGTCGAAGACGGCGTCCTCGCGGGCGCTGCGGTGGACGTGTTCGCCGACGAACCCGTCTCCCCGGACAACCCGCTGCTCGACGTCGACGACGTGGTCGTCACGCCGCACCTCGGCGCGAGTACCGAGGCCGCCCAGGAGAACGTCGCCACCAGCACCGCCGACCAGGTGCTCGCCGCCTTCGACGAGGAACCGGTGATGAACGCGCTGAACGCCCCGTCCATCGAGAAGAGCGCGTTCCCGCGCGTCGAGCCGTACATCGCCATCGGCGAGACCGCCGGCAAGATAGCCACGCAACTGCTGGACGAGCGCATCGAGCGCGTCGAGGTGAGTTACGAGGGCGACATCGCCGAGGAGGACGTGGAACTCGTCACGGCGAGCGCCCAGAAGGGCGTCTTCGAACCGCTGGAGTGGCAGGTCAACGCCGTCAACGCGCCCCAGATAGCGGAGGAGCGCGGCGTCGAGGTCACCGAGAGCAAGACCCGCCAGGCCGAGGACTTCCAGAGCCTGGTCGCGGTCACCGTCGCCGGCAAGGACGAGGAGATAACCGTCGAAGGGACGCTGTTCGCGGGCGACGACCCGCGCATCGTCCGCATCGACGGCTACCGCGTCGACGCCATCCCGCACGGGCACATGGTCGTCGCGCGCAACCGCGACGAACCCGGCGTCATCGGGTTCGTCGGCACCGTCCTCGGCGAGCACGGCGTCAACATCGCGGGGATGTTCAACGCTCGCGGCACCATCGGCGGCGAGGCGCTCTCCGTCTACAATCTGGACGACGCACTCACCGACGAGGCGAAAGAAGCCCTGGAAGCCGACGAGCGCATGATAGAAGTTCGTTACATCCAGCTGAACGGCACCGAGTAACCGTCTACTCCTCCTGCGTCGCGGCGGGGAAGTCCGTCAGTGCCGTCTGCTCGTCGTCCCGCTGTTCGCGCCGTTCGAGTCGCGAGAGCGGGAACGAGTAGCGCCGCAGGTGGCGCGGCTGGATCTCTCCCGGGCCGAGGTCGTTCGGAAGCGGGTAGAGCAGTTCGACCACCGGGTCGTCGTCCGGATAGTCGACGTTGTTCGGGTACTCCGCGACGGTGCAGTCGCGGTCCGGCACCTCGACCTCGTCGGCGCGCCGGTCGGTCACCTCGACGACGACCAGCAGGTCGCCCGACTCCCGGTCGACGACCGGCGTTCCCGTCGGCAGGTCGCAGTGCTCGCAGAGGTGGACGCCGTCGGCGTTCTCGTCGACGAACACCGTCGTTCCGCAGGACGTACACTCCGCGGCCTTCTCGCCCGGCGGGGGGACGCGCCCCTCGTTGATCTCGATGGCGACCCGGCGAACGTGCTTGCACCGGACGCCGCGGAACATGTGGTCCGGGCAGGTACACCGGCCGCCGGGGAGGTCGACGAAGTACGTCTCGTCGCTCTGGCTTTCGACTTCGTAGAGACCGCCGCCGAGCGGCGCGACGGCCATCCGCTCCGCACGGGCGCGCTGGGAGCGAGCGTCCTCCTCGCCCGTCTCGCGGAGCGGTGCTAGCGATGCTTTCCTGGAAGCGGCTGTGTTTGGCATAGTTGCTTCCTCCTGTGCGGTCCGTCTCGACACGGCTACCGTGGCTGCTGTCTCGGCGCTGTCCGGCGTTCTCGTCGCGCCGTCCGTCGGGTCCGCGTATCTAATCGTAGGGGCTGGACGCTGGTAAGAGTTTCACCTGTTTCTGCAATCTCACACGCCTCTCGCGGCTAGATTCGGCGGTAACGGCGGCTTGAACTACCCCCGCTTCGGCGACCGGGAGGCGTAGTCGATTCGACCGGCCGACGAAGGGTCGACGAGGGAGGGCCAGGGGCCGACGAGCGGGGAGAGCGAGGAGAGCGAGGCGGGTGCGAGAGCAGTCGGACCGCTGCGCGTTCGACGCGGTCGGAGCGACTTCGAAACGCAGTGTTTTTGAAACCACCGCGGGAACGGACGCCCATGAACGTCGAGCGCGAAACGCTCCGCGATATCGTCATCTCCGTCGCTGCGGTCGGGTTCTTCATCGTCGCGACCATGGTCGTCGGTATGCGGTTCGACAGCGGCGGTCTGACGGAGCAGGGAGCGCTCGCCATCGTCGGTATCATCGTCGCCTTCGTCGTCCTGATGAGCGGTATCGGCTACTGGCTGGCCAACCAGCACTAGAACTACGCTTCTCGTTCGCGCCAGTCCGTTACCTCGCCGCCGTCGGCCAGCGCGTCCTCGTAGTACGCCATGGGGTGCGTGATGGACTCGCAGCGCTCGTCCGGGTCGACGCAGTCGCCGTACGCCTGCATCGTCGCACAGCTCGGCGGCGCGTACTGGCCGTCGCCGTCGTCGGCGACGCGTTCGACCCGGTAGCGTACCCTGTCGGCCTGCGACCCGGACTCGACCGCACAGAACGACAGTACCTCGTCGGCGTCGAGACCGATGCCGGTGAGGAACGCGACCAGCGAGAACCACGAGTGGTCGTCCAGCGCGTCGTCGCTCCGCGCACGCTCGACCAGCGCCTTCATACACGGCGGGAAGAGCGGCGGTGCGAGCGTGTCGATGTCGTGGGAGAAGTCGGCGTCCGTGAACGACGACTCCAGTTCCGACACCTCGTCGGCGAGACCAGCCGCGAGTTCCTCGGGCACGTCCAGCGGGAGGTCGGCCGCCACGCGGGCTTTCACCGACTCCCGGAGGAGTTCGTGGAGTTCGGCCGCCGTAACGGCGACCCACCCGTCGCCGAGTCGTCGTCCGGCGAGTCGCCACCGGTCCCCGCGCAGGTCGGCCGCGAGCGAGAGGTAGGTGCCGACCGCGACGCCGAACCCCTCCCGACGTCGCTCCACCGCGTCCGCGAGGTCGAAGTCCGCGAGCAGCGCGTCGAGGTCGATGGTCTCGCGCGTCCGGTCGTCCTGGTGTTCGAAGTCGTACGTGAACGTCTCGTAGGCGGTGTCCGCCTCCGCGCTGGCGTACTTGTCCACGGCCCCGGGCGCGTCCAGCAGCGAGACGAGCAGGCGCGCGACGGGGTAGGAGAGCAGTTCCGCGCTCGTGTTCCAGCGCCGGCCGTCTTCGGGCGGTCGGACCGTGCCGTCCATCAGCGCCCGGCGCACGCGTTCGACGCCGCGCTCGACGGCGGGATGGCGGTCGCCGTCGCTGGAGACGACGGCGGCGATCTCCACGTCCGCCTCGCGGACCGCGTCGCGGGCCGCCGACAGGAACGGGTACCGGGCGTGGAGCGCGTTCATGCTATCCCGTTCCGAACCGGTCCCCGATAAACGCGACGGTCCGGCGGTAACGAGCGATTACCCCGCCGCGCCGGTTCGACGCCGGAAGGAAACGCGCCGTTACGCGCGCCGGAGCGAACCCAACGGGTTATTACCGCGGCGTTCGAACGCCGGTGCGTGCCACGTTTCGAGTACCCCTGTCCGGACTGCCGGACCACGACGAACCTCCACGGCCCGGACTGCCGGTTCGACGGGGAGCCCTGGGCCGACATCGAGAAGGCCTACGTCGACGTGGTGGCCGTCCTCTCGGCCGAGGCCCGTACCGAACGCGAACTGCGCGACGCCGCCCACGGCAGTTGGGACGCGCTCCACGAGGCGGCGCTCGACCGCCTGCGCCACGAACAGCGCGTCGTCGAGACGGACGGCGCGCTCCGCCTGCTGTCGGCCGAGGAGTTCCGCGAGACCGTCTCGGAACCGACCATCGAGCCGATGCGCACCATCTACGAGAAGGGCAGCGTCCCGGGTTGTCACGACAACGCCGTCTTCGCCATGGTCGCCTGGTACGAGATGGTCGGTCTCTCCTGGGAGGAGACCCGCGAGAACGTGGTCGAGTGGCTGCGGGACAGCGGGACGTGGGACCGGGGCGGCTTCGAGGAGTCCTCGCCCGGAGAACTGGTCGACGAGAAGCGCCACGTCTACGAGACGGGCTACGGCTGGAAGGAAAAGGCGGAGGCCGCGAAGTCGGTCATCGACCGGAGTCTGTAGGCCGAAGGAGACGTAGAACGCTCAGTTGCTCTGGATGCGCGGCGCGAGCATGTAGGAGACCTGCCCCAGCCCCTCCGCTATCTCGAAGTGCATCTTGACGGGGAACTCCTCGCCGAGTTCGACGGAGACCTCGCCGTTCTTCGGGATTGCCTTGTTCATGTCCTTGAGATAGTCGAGAGAGAACAGCGAGTGCGCCGGGCCGACGGTGAGGTCGATGAGGTCCTCGCGGGTGAGTTCGAGGTGGACGTCGTCGGTGTCGCCCTCCGCGTCGACGTAGAAGAGTTCGTCGTCCTCGTCGACGCCGAGCGCGATGTGGTCGCTCACCATGTCGGCGGCGGTGACGGCGCGGTCGATGTCCGTGCCCTCGATGACGACGTTCGCCGAGAGGTCGAGGTCCGGGATGTCCGGCTCCTGACGGATGGAGTCCGGGTCGATGAGCGCGAGCGTGTACTCCAGGCCGTCGATCTGGATGTGGAGCTTTCGCGTCTCCTCGTCGAGTTCCATCTCGACGAGCTGGTCGGAGTTCGCCATGCCGGCGATGCTGTCCAGTCGGTCGAGGTTGACGCCGATGACGCCACCGTCGGCCTCGTAGGATTCGAACGCCTCGGCGTCGAGCTGCAGGTCCACCATCCCGACGTTCGCCGGGTCGACCGCCTTGATAGAGAGGCCATCCTCTTCGAGGTGGATCTTGCACTCGTCCACCAGCACGCCCACGGAGTCGATAGTAGTCCGGAGCGTGTCGGCACTCACGATAGCCTTGAACATGTTGGCGGAGGCTACGAAACCCCGCCATAAAAAGTCACCCGTTCGCGCGCGTGGGCGCGAGAGGCGCTCCCGTCCGCCTGTCTCTCTCCCGTCCGCCGGTCCTCGCTCGACCCCACCTTTCCCGCCGTCCTCCTCGCCCGTCCGTCCTCGTTCGCCCAGGCTCGTCCGCCCTCCATCCTCCTCGCTTCTCACTCCCGGCCGGCGACCCACTCGACCAGCGGTTCGAGCCGGTCGGCGAGTTCGCACCCGTCGTCGGTGAGTTCGTACTCGACCCGCGGCGGAATCTCGTCGTACTGCGTCCGGTCGACCAGCCCCGCCGACTGCAGGTCGTCCAGCCGCGCCGACAGCGTCGACGTGCTGGCGTCCGGGAAGTGGGTTTCGAGGTCGCCGAACCGGAGTCGTCCGTGCGCGTCGACAGCGCAGACGACCGGGATGGCGTACTTTCTTCCCAGGACGTCTATCACGTCGGTGAGCGGACAGTAGCAAGTCGGATCTCCGGTCGGACAGTCGCTCTCGGTCATAGCTTCGAGCCTCCGAATCTACTCCTATGCTTTGGACTCCGTATCTTAATAGCTTCGGGTTCCAAAGTGTAGTCGCATGACGCACGACAGCCCAGAAAAGACGGTGTCGTTCGAAGAGTCGTCGTACCGAAACCGAGCGGTCCCCCCGGAACTCGGCGCGCGGTTCGCACGGGCGTTCGACCTCTCGGATCGACCGGAAACGCTCGGCGAGTGGGTCGAGCAGTTCCGGCGTCGCGCCCGGACGGCCACCGACTGGCCGCCGGCCGTCGAGGACCTCTGTCTTACCGACGACTCGCGCCACGAGGCCACCGTCGACGGCGAGACGAGGTACTTCCACTGTGACCTCGACGCACTCCTCGTCCCGTTCCTGACCGACGGCACGGTTCGCATCCGCTCCGAGACGCCGGTCGACGCGGAGACCGTCGTCGCGGAGGTCGGGCGCGAGAGCATGACGTTCGCGCCGTCGGACGCGGTGCTGTCGCTCGGCGCGGGCGACGCCGCGACGGACGGCTTCGACCCGGAAGTCGCGTACGGGCAGATCTGCACCTACGTGAACGCCTTCGCGTCGATGGCGGAGTACGAGCGGTGGGCCGAGACGGTGCCGGAGGCGGAGACGATGGCGATACCCTTCGCGGGCGGACTTGGGATGGCCGGCGAGATGGTCCGGGCGGGAGAGCGAAGCGCGTAAACGCCAGCGTCGGTAACGTGACAGCAAGTAAATGACGAAGGACCACTACTACAACAAGTCCAAACAGGAGGGGTATCGCTCCCGGTCGGCGTACAAGCTCCAGCAGATAGACGACGAGGCCGACCTCCTCCACGAGGGCGCGACGGTGGTCGACCTCGGCGCGGCCCCCGGCGGCTGGCTCCAGGTCGCGGCCCAGCGCGTCGGCGAGTCGGGGACGGTCGTCGGCGTCGACCTCCAGCGCATCGACCCGCTGGACGGCGTCGAGACCGTCAGGGGCGACATGACCGACGAGGAGACCCGCGAGGACGTCGTCGAGACCGTCGGCGAGGCGGACGTGGTGATGTCGGACATGGCCCCGAACATGACCGGCGAGTACACCGTCGACCACGCGCGCTCGGTCCACCTCGCTCGCCAGGCGTTCGAGACGGCCACGGAACTGCTCGAGTCGGGCGGGGACTTCGTCGTGAAGGTGTTCCAGGGGCCGGACCTGGACGACTTCCGGGCGGACGTCGAGGACGAGTTCCAGTACGTCCGAACGATGAGTCCGGACGCCTCCCGGGACGAGTCCTCGGAGGTGTACCTGGTCGCCCGGGGTCGGCTCACCGCGCCGGTTCGCGAGGGTGACAGGCTGGAAGTCACCATCGAGGACGTCGGCAGCGAGGGCGACGGCGTCGCCAAGGTGGAGAACTACACGCTGTTCGTTCCCGGCACGGAGGAGGGCGAGACGGTCGAGATACGCGTCGACCAGGTGAAGCCGCGGTTCGGGTTCGCAGAACGCGTCGACTGACCCGGCGTCAGTCCGCCGTTCGCGGGCGGGACGAGACGTGCCCGCGCGACCGCAGGTAGCCGACGACGGCGTAGACGAACGGCGTGTCGAACACCGCGACGAGCAGTTTGAAGACGTACTGGCCGACCATCAGCGACAGCAGGACCCCCGTCGGCAGGCCCAGTTCGGGGTTGACGCCCAGTTCCGGCAGGACGGCGAACGCCACCGAGACGAAGATGACGGTGTCGATGGCCTGGCTGCTCGCCGTCGAACCGACGTTCCGCGCCCAGAGGTGGTCGCCGTCCGTCCACTCCCGAATCTTGTGGAAGGCGATCACGTCCCAGTTCTGGCTCACGAGATACGCCAGCAGGCTTCCGACGACGATGTTGGTGCTCGCACCGAGCACGGTTCTGAACTGCTGGGGGTCGACGCTGGACCGGGCCGCCGGTGCCGCGATGGTCGAGTAGACCAGCGCCAGCATCACGAAGTTCATCACGAACCCGACGTTGACCAGCCGCTGGGCCGGCCGCTTGCCGTACAGTTCGGCGTAGCAGTCCGACCCGAAGAACGTCAGGGCGTAGGCGAGCGCCGCCCCCGGCAGGACGAGCACGTCCCCCGTCACGGGCAGCGAGAACGGCAGGCCGAACTGCAACACCTTCGCCGCGGTCAACTGGGCAGTCACCAGCGCCGTGACGAACAGTCCGACGATGGCCAACTGGCCCGTTCCGATCGCGTCTCCTCGCCGTCCTGCCTCAGTCATCCTCCAGTCTCCCGTGGCGTTCGTCGATCTCGTCGAGGATGTCGAGCATCTTCCGGACCGACGCCCGGATGGCCTCGCTGCGGTTGACGAACTTGCCGTCCTCGCCGACGTGGTCGTCCAGGTCCGAGAGAAGCTCGTCGGGCACTTCGACGCTTATCTTGGTCATATCCGGATATTATCGGTCCGAAACTTAAACGCTCCGTCAGAAGTCACGCTCCACCGCAGGGCGTCGTCGAGCCGTACTCGCGCAGAACGGCGGGCCGGGGTCAGCCGCGCCGGCCGCCGAGGGTGACGACCCAGAGCAGCGCGAGTCCGAGGCCGTAGGCGAGCGAGGTGGGAACGGCGACGAGGAACATCGTGTAGAGGCTGTCCGGCGTCACCAGTCCCGCGACCGCGAACACGCCGATGACGAACACCCGCCAGCGCTCGCGGAAGGTGTCGTAGGAGACGATGCCGCCCCGCTCGAACAGCAGCATGGTCACCGGCACGTCGACGAGGAAACCGATGCCGACGGTGGTCGCGAACACCAGCCAGAAGAAGTTCTTCACCCGGTAGGCGATCTCCATGTTGGCCTGGTTCGCGTCCACGACGAGCCACGAGATGATGCTCGGCGCGACGAACCCGTACCCGATGGCGCTTCCGAGGAGGAGGCCGCCGAGCAGCGCGCCGCCCCAGACGAAGAAGATGCGACGGTCGCCCCCGCCGCGAACGAGGCCGCGCTCCTCGATGGCCGGCCACGCGTAGTACAGCACCATCGGGAGGACGGTCAGCGCGCCCAGCAGGGTGCTTATCTTCACCTCGAACACGAGCGCCTCGACGGGGTGGAGGGTGACGATGGGGAGCAGGGTGCCGCCGTCCTGGACCACCTCGGCGATGACGTGCTGGGGGACCCGCGACGTGAAGTCCTCGTTTATCGCGCTCATGCCGCCCCGGTAGAGCGCGACGAACACCGACGCGAGCACCAGCATGAACACCGCGACGATGCGGAACATCTTCGAGGTGAGGCTCTGGAAGATGAACGCGAGGTCGTAGTAGTAGCCGCCGATGTCGTCCTCGGTGGTATCCTCCTCGGTGAACGCGTCCGCCATCCCGGCGGCCGTGCTCTGGAAGACGTTCCCGCCGCCACCGCCGCTTTCGCTCGGCTGGCGCGCGACCTCCTCCGCGAGCGGCGCGCCGTCTTCGTCGTCCTCGCTCGCCGCAGCGGCCGCTTCGGTCGTCGCGTCCGCGGTTCCGGTCTCGTCGCCCGCCGCGTCGGCGTCCCCGGACTCGGTGACCGCGTCGAAGCGGTCGAGGATGGCCTGGGCCTTCTCGGGGTCGTCGTCGTCCATCGCCGACTGGGCGTGCTGGAGCGATTCGGCCTCGCTCATCTCGGCGAACAGTTCCGGCGGGGCCGCGCGAACGCCCGAGGCGTCGAGGGTGGACACGTCGAGGTCGGCCGGACCGCCGGTCGGCCTGACCGACGCCTCGCCCTGGCCCGGGGCGGCCGTCTCCTGGATGCCGGTGAAGAGGTAGTACAGCACCGCCACGACCAGCACGGCCAGCGCCACGACGGCGGTGGCCGCCAGGACGGCCGTCTCCCGCGGGAGGCCGAACAGTTGCTGGACGGTGGGCACCGTCGCCGGGCTGTACTTCGCCGGAAGCATCGGCAACAGTCGTTCCTGGACGTAGACGCCGCCGCCCTGGGTGACGAAGAGGTACGTCCCGACGGCCGCGAACAGCGTGAGACCCAGGACGTTGTTCCACTTCCGCCGGAGCGTCCCGCCCAGGCTCACGTCGCCGCTCCCTCGTTTGATAGTCACGACCGTCTTCGTCAGGTAGAGGCTGAAGCCGTAGAGGATGACCAGCGGCGCAGCCCACATCAGCTGGGTGAACGGGTCCGGCGGGGAGAACATCGCGCCGAAGGCGAAGATGCCGAGAACGGCGTACCGCCACTTGTCGCGGAACGTCTCGTAGGGGACGATACCGGTGTAGCCGAGTCCGCTCATGATGAGCGGCATCTCGGCGGCCAGACCGAACGACACCGAGAGGATGATGACGAACTGGGTCCACTCGACGATGCCGTACTTCGGGCTGAAGCCGGCGTTGACCGCGTTCTCCGCGAGGAACTGGAACATCAGGGGGAAGAAGAGCGAGTAGCCGTAGAAGAGACCGCCGACGAACAGGCCGGCGGCGAGCACGAGGAAGGCGGCTATCTTCCAGTAGGAGATAGAGACGTCGGGATACCACTGCTGACGACGCAGCGAGTCGCGGGCGAGGTAGAGCAGCGCGGGGATGGCGAAGACGACGCCGGCGACCATCGATATCTTCGCCTGCAGCAGGATGACGTCGAACGGCGTCACCGCGATTATCTCGACCTGGTTCATGATGTCCCGCGGCATCTCCGACGTGGTGACCCGCTTGAGGAACGGCCAGACCGCCATCGACATCGCGTAGAACGTGCCCAGGAATCCGACGACGAAGACGATGAACACCTTCTGGAGATGGGTCTGTGCCGCCGAGAGCATCGTGCCGATGGTTTCGCGACCGCTGGCGACCGTCTGGGCGGTATCCTCGTCGATGACGCTGCTCCCCGAGGTGGACATGCTTTCGGAACGGTAGCCGCGTGCCAGTTATCAATCTTCTCGTCTCCCAAGATGAAGAAAGCCTATAAGAACTGGGGCGTTACGCTTCGGGTGAATGGGCGAAGAGTCGGAGGCCTCACCGGGCAGCAACATCTCGAAGTCGCCGTCGTCCGAGGAGACCCCTCAGCCACCGGACGACTCCGAGATGTACGCGCCGGAGGACCCCGAGCCGGCCGTCAACGACCAGCCGAGCGAGCCACTCCAGGACGAGGAGATGCCGCTCGCGGCCCACATCGAGGAGATGATAAAGCGGCTGGCGGTCGTCCTCGTCGTCGCCGGCACGGTGAGCGTCTTCGTCTTCCCCGTCGCGGACACGGTCATCAACTTCCTCTGGAACTCCATCCTCCCGGTCGACGAGGCGCGACCCCGGCTCTTTCACCCCCTGGCGCTGGTGCTGACGGAGCTGAAGGTCGCCAGCCTCGCCGGACTCGTCGTCGCGCTGCCGGTGATGGTGTACCAGACGTACCTGTTCATGCGTCCCGGTCTGTATCCTCACGAGCGCCGGTACTACCTCGCAGCGGTACCGACGAGCCTCGTGCTGGCGTTCGTCGGCATATCGTTCGCCTACTTCCTCGTCCTGCCCGCCATCTTCACGTACTTCCTCAGCTACACCAAGAGCGCCGACATCGCCATCGCCTTCGGGCTGACGAAGACGTTCAACCTCATCCTGATGATGATGGGCGTGCTCGCCGTCGTCTTCCAGATTCCGCTGCTCATGATGCTCGCCATCATGATGGGGCTGACGACCCGCCAGTGGCTCGCCAACCGCCGGCTGTACTTCTGGGGCGGCTTCCTTGGCTTCGCCTTCCTGTTCAGCCCCGACCCGACCGGGATGGCTCCGTTCATGGTGGCGCTCACCATGGTCCTCCTGTTCGAGGGAACACTGCTGTTACTCAAGTGGACGGGCAGGTAGCCCGCGACCGACGGACGACCCCGTGACGCACGCTCGCCGGGCGACGTCACAATGGTCGCTTTCCTTCGTCGTAACCTGCGGATAACTAAGGGGATGGAACTCCAAGTGACCGGTAGCGTTCGCGCCTGCCCTAGCTCGCGTGCCAGCAGCTATCCGCAGTTCGCGTGCCAGCAAACTGCCACCCTTTGGGTGCGAACGCACTTCGATTTCTACTCGCCGTCGCTCGGATAGTCGGCCGCGAACACGTCCTCGACGAGCGGTTCGTCCGTCGCGCTCCCGTCGCCGGCGCTCGCGGCGTCCGTCGTCTCGTCCGGACTCACGCTCCCCGTCCGGTAGCCGTGCAGGTCGAGCGTGACGTGGTCGAATCCGAGGTCGGTGAGGTGGTCGCGAGCGGCCGTGACGAACTCCTCGTCGAGCGCCCGCGGCAGTTCGTCGCCGCCGACCTCGATGCGTGCGAGACCGTCGTGGTCGCGGACGCGGAACTGCTCGAAGCCCCACTGCCGGAGCAGGGCCTCGGCCCGTTCGATGCGCGTGAGTCGCGTCTCGGTCACATCGAGTCCGGTAGGAATGCGCGAGGAGAGGCAGGCCATGGAGGGCTTGTCCGCCACCGAGAGGTCGTACCGGTCGGCGAGTTCCCGGACCTCCGCTTTCGTGACGCCGTGCTGGAGCAGCGGCGAGTAGGCGTCGAGTTCCTCGACCGCGCGCAGGCCGGGGCGGTGGTCGCCGTCCACGTCGCTGGCGTTCGTCCCGTCGCAGACGACCTCGATGTCGAGGCGCTCGGCCGCCTCGAACATCTTCCCGAGGCGCATCGTCCGACAGTGATAGCAGCGGTCGTCGTCGTTCGCGACGAACGAGGGGTCGTCGAGTTCGCTGAACGTGACGAGTTCGTGACGGACGCCGATCTCGTCGGCGACGCGCTTCGCGTCCGCGAGTTCCGCCTCGGGGAGCGTCTCGCTCCTGGCGGTGCAGGCGACCGCGTCGTCCCCCAGCGCGTCGTGAGCGATGGCGGCGACGACGCTGGAGTCGACCCCACCGCTGAACGCGACGAGCACCCCGTCCCGTTCGGCGAGGTCTTCGCGCACGGCAGACAGTTTCTCCTCGACAGTCGACATGCACCGTCGTTGCGTCCGGACGGGCAAAAGCCCCTCGCGTCGGCCCCGGCGCGTCGCGCCGACTCCGACCCGGGCGACGCCGGGTCGGGAACGTTTTTTAACGGTGACGCGAAAAGTCGCGCTCGATGGAGTTCGAGGCGATACCGGGCGTCGGGACGAAGACGGCCGACGCGCTGGCGGAACTCGACGACCCGGAGCGCGCGCTGAGAACCGGCGACGTGGCGGCGCTGACGCGCGCACCCGGCGTCACCGAGGGCCGGGCGGCGTCCATCGCGCGCGCCGCCATCCGGACCGAGCACGACGACCCCGGTGGGTTCCTCGCGACCGACAGGGCGCGCGAACTGTACCGCGACGCGCTCTCGCTGTTGCAGGAGCGAACGGTGACGACCTACGCCGAGAAGCGCCTCGAAACGTTCTATCCCAGCGCCGCCGAGTCCCGCATCGAGGAGGTGCGGGAGTTCGCCGCGAGGGCGATGGAACGCGACCCCGCGCCCGAGGTGCTCGACGCGCTCGCCGGCGTCGAACCGCTCTCGTCGCCCCCGGACGTGACCGTACGGGACCGCTGTCTGGCGACGGCCGACGCCGAGCGGTACGCCGCCGCCCGTGAGGCCGTTCCGGAACTCCCTGTGGAGGTGGTCGACGACGCGCGCGAACTCGCCGAACTCGCGCGGGGGTACTCGACGGTCGTCGCGCTCGACGAGGAGTTCGCCGGCGTCGCCGTCGAGGGCGACGTGCGCGTCGAACCGGACGCCACGGAGGACCCCGCCGAGGTCGTACCCGAGCGTCCGCTCGCCTTCTTCGCGGCGAACAGGGACCGCCTGCTCGCCGCCGCCGAGGTCCATCGCGCCGCCGACCTGGACGCGCCGCTGGACCTGGACGAACTCGAAGCCGCACTGGCCCGGGTGGACGCCGACGGCGAGGTGGCGGGCGACGAGGAACTCGACCGGCTGACGACCGCACTGGCCGACCTCGACGCCGCCGTCTCCGCCGCCGAGAGCGTCGCCAACGACCGGATGCGCGAGGCCATCCGGGAGCGCGACGTCACCATCGAGGGGGCCGACCTCCTCTCGCTGGTCGAACAGGGTGCCGGCGTCGACTCGTTGCTCTCCCGAGAGCTCGCCGACGAGTACGACGGGGCCGTCGCGGCGGCCCGCGACCACCTGGTCGACGCGCTCGCCCTCGACGCCGGCGAGGCCGAGGTCGCTCGGCGGGCGTTCCCCGACGAACCCACGTTCCCGGTCGAGCGCGACGAGAGCGTCGTCTCGCGGTTGCGCGAGGAGTTGCAGACGGCGAAGTCGCGGCGGGCCGAGCGCCGGAAGCGCGAACTCGCCGGGACGCTGGCCGACCGGCGCGAGCCGGCCGAACGGCTGGTCGAGGCCGCGCTGGAACTCGACGTGGAACTCGCCGTCGCGCGATTCGCCGAGGACTTCGACTGCACGATGCCCGAGTTCGGCGGTCGGGGGTTCGAGATAGCGGGCGGTCGTTCCCCGCTGCTCGACGTCCCCTTCGAGGCCGTCGAACCGGTGGACTACGGCGTCTCCGGCGTCGCGCTGCTCTCGGGCGTCAACAGCGGCGGAAAGACCTCGACGCTGGACCTCGTCGCGCTCGTCGTCGTCCTCGCCCAGATGGGCCTGCCGGTTCCCGCCGAGTCGGTGCGCCTCCAGCGGTTCGAGCAGTTACACTACCACGCCAAGACGCAGGGAACCCTCGACGCTGGCGCGTTCGAGGCCACGCTGCGCGAGTTCGGAGCGCTCGCGGACGGCGCGCGGAATCGACTCGTGCTCGTGGACGAACTGGAGTCCATCACGGAACCCGGCGCGAGCGCGAAGATCATCGCGGGCATCCTCGAAGAACTCCGCGAACGCGACGTGACCGGCGTGTTCGTCTCGCACCTCGCCGACGAGATACGCGACGTCGCCGACTACCCGGTGGCGGTCGACGGCATCGAGGCGAAGGGCCTGGTCGACGGCGAACTCGTGGTCGAGCGATCGCCCGTCAAGGACCACCTCGCGCGCTCGACGCCGGAACTCATCGTCGAGAAGCTGGCAGATGGGGGAGAAGACGGCTTCTACGGTCGGCTACTCGAGAAGTTCGAGTAGGCGGCCGGAGGCGACGACTCGGGGGTTCGACCCGACGCCCGCGATTTTATGTGCCAGTTAACAAAGACGATTCGCCCCCTCCGTGCGACCGATGGGAACCCACTCTCGCCGTCGGTTCCTCGAACTGGCGGGTGCCGGCACCGCGGTCGCGCTCGCGGGCTGTTCCGGCACGGGCACCGACGCCGGAACGACGCCGACCGACGCCGAAACCGGGACGGAATCGACCGCGACCACCGAAACGGACACCGAAACGACGACAACCGAAACGACAACCATGAGCACGGTCTTCCACTTCAGCAGCGGCGAAGAGCACCAGAAACACGCCACCGCGAACGCGAAGAACCTCCTCGACGACGGCACCACGGACGTCGAGCGGGTCGCGCTCGTCGCCAACGGCGCCGGCGTCAAACTCCTCACGACGGACTCGACCGTTCCGGAGAAAGTGCGGTCGCTCGCCGAGAACGGCGTCGCGTTCAAGGCGTGCGCCAACAGCATGGAGGCGTTCGACTACTCGAACGACGACCTGCTGGAGGGCGTCGAGACGGTCCCCGCCGGCGTCGGCGAGCTCACGAAACTCCAGTCGGAGGGGTACGCCTACGTCAAGACGCCCTGACTCACTCGTCCTCGGGCCGCGGCAGCGCGACGAACGTGTACTCCGCCGGATTGAACGGGTTGTACACCGACTGGTGGCAGGGACAGTAGACGTCGTTGGCGGCCCCGAACTTGGCGCTCTGGGGCGTCCCCTTGAACGCCGGAACGCAACAGAAGTGCGTGCACTTGTTGAGCCACGCCACGAAGTTCTCCTGCATGCTCGCCTCCAGCCACTGGCCGGCGTCGACGTTCTCCTGCATCCGCTCGAACTGGTCCGGCGAGACGCGAAGCACCTGCACGGGCAGCGTCCCCGACGGCGGCACGTCCTGGGAGCGCCACGTCGCCATCGCCGGCTTGCCCAGCCCCGCCACGCCGATGTCGTTCCCCCACGTCTCGTAGTCCTCGAAGTCGGACACGTTCACGCGGTCGCCGGCCGACACCTCCTCTGTCTGCCAATCGTACTCCGAGCTTTCCGCGTACCGGAAGTAGTTGTCCTGGTCGGAGTCGGGACGGACCCCGGGGTACGTCTGGACGCCGCAGTACTGGAACCACTCCGCGGAGTAGGTGATGCCGCCGAGTTGCGTCTGGGCGACCTGGACCTCCCGGCCCTGTCGTTCGACGGTCTGGGCTTCCGGGAACACGCCCTGCAGGAACCCCTCGTCGTCTATCTCGATGGGGATCTGTGGCATCCCCCTCGGTGCCGGACCGTCGACGATCTCGATGCCGAAGTACTGCGTGATGCCCCCGCCGCTACCGGACGGTTCGGTCGATACGTTCAGGAGGGTGGCGCTGCCGACGCCGACGCTGGCGAGCGCCGCGCTGCCGACGACGCCCTTGACGAACCGTCGACGTCCGGACTCCTCCGGGTACTTGTCGCTCTCCTCTGACATGGAAACCCCACCGTACACTGGTGCCGCGAGGAAATGTGTCTGCGGGTCGGGTGCGCGCGACGCCGCGGTTAAATTAGGCCGACTCCATCTGGCGTTCGAGTTCGCGCAGTTTCTCGACGCGGCGCTCGGTGCTCGGGTGCGTGCTGAACAGTTTCCCGACGAAGCCGCTCTTGACGGGGATGATGAAGAACGCGTTCATCTCCGACTCCTCGCGGAGGTCGTCCTGGGGCACGCGGTCCATCCGACCGTCGATGGTCAGCAGCGCGGACGCCAGCGCCGACGGTTTGCCGGTGATGGTCGCGCCGCCGCGGTCGGCCGCGAACTCCCGGTACCGCGACAGCGCGCGGATGAGGAAGTAGCTCACTATCCAGACGACCAGCGACGCCAGGATGGCGACCCAGATGGGCGCCTGGTTGCGCCGGTCGCCACCGCCGAACCACCAGCCCCAGCGCACGACCAGGAACGCGATGGTCGAGAGGAACGACGCGATGGTCATCACCATCATGTCGCGGTTCTTCACGTGGGCGAGTTCGTGGGCGAGCACGCCCTCGAGTTCGTCGCGGTCCAGCGCGTTCAGCAGCCCCGTCGTCACGCAGACCGCGGCGTTCTTCTGCGAACGGCCGGTCGCGAAGGCGTTCGGCACGCGACTGTCGACGACGGCGACCTTCGGCTTCGGCAAGTCGGCCTGCTGGGAGAGCCGACCGACCATCCCGTGCAGTTCGGGGTACTCGTTCTCGCTCACCTCCTTCGCGCCCATGCTCCACAGCGTCAGTTTGTCGCTGAAGAAGAACTGGCCGAGCGAGAAGCTCCCCATGAGCAACACGATGAACAACAGGTTCCCCGAGGTGTACGCCCACAGCACGCCGACGAAGACGACGTACAGCGCGAACAGCAGGAACATCGTCAGGCCCATCCGGGCCCGAAGCCCCCAGTCTGCCTTCCATTTCATACGCTCGTCTAGGGATTGAGACCGTTTAAAGATTCGTTGCTCGGCGGCGGTCGGTTCGCCGCCGGGTCCGAACTTCGCGCGAGAACGCCGGAGTCGGTGGTGCGGTTCCGCCGGCCGGAACGGCGTGACTGCCCGGAAGTTTCCCGGACCGGCGTTATTTGCGTCACCTGTTACGGAAAGATGACGGCGCAGAGCCAGAATGTTTACTGAAGAACCGGACTTGCCTGTCCACATGGCCAAGACTCAAACGTCGAGGTTCCAGTATGGCTGATTCCGTTCTCGTGACCGGGGGGAGCGACCGCGCGGTGCGGTGGCTCACGGGACATCTCGACGTAGGCGGGTGGGACGTTACCTGCGTGGACCTCTCGTGTCCGGACGGCGTCGACGCCCGGGACCGCGTGGCGTTCCGGGCCGCCGACCTGACCGACCAGTCGGAGACGGCGGAGCTCGTGCGGAGCGTCGACCCCGACGCGGTCGTCCACTGGACGGCGCTCCCGTCGCCGGAGCGCCACGCCGGCATGCGCGTGTTCGAGAACGAGGTGACGAGCGCGTACAACGTCCTCACCGCGGCCGGACGCAACGACGCTCGCATCGCGTGGGCGTCGAGCGAGAGCGCCTACGGGCTCTCGTGTTCCGCCGGGCGGACGCCCCCGGAGTACCTCCCGGTCGACGAGGAGCATCCGCGGCGGCCCGAGGACCCGCACGGCACCGCGAAGGTGGTCGGCGAGGAGATAGCCGGGATGGTCGCCCGTCGCCACGACGTCCCCGTCGCCTCGCTGCGTTCCTCCTGGGTGCAGTACCCCGGCGACTACGACTGCCGGGACGTTCGCGGCGACCTCGCGGCGGGCGCGGGCAACTGCTGGTCGTACGTCGACGTCCGGGACCTGGCCAGCGCCGTCGAACGGTCGCTGGCGGGCGACTTCGACGGCCACGAACCGTACCTCGTGGCGGCGGCGGACAACTACCTCGACCGACCCATCGAGCAGGCGCTCCGGAAGACGTTCGACCAGGTGCCGGAGGAGTGTGCCGTCTCCGGCGACGACTCGGCGCTCTCGACGGCCAAGGCGCAGTCGACGCTCGACTGGCGTCCGGTCCACTCCTGGCGAGACGCCGCGAAGGAGACGGACGTTACGCCGCCGACCGAGTGAGACGGCACGCCGGAGCTCAGCGGTCGGCGACCAGTCCGGTGACGTACGTCTGTTCGTGGTCCGGGAACACGTCCTCGACGGCGTTCTCGCCGTGCTCGCGGGCCAGCAGCGCCCGGAGTTCCGCCTCGTAGTCGGCCTTCCGGACCTCCTCGCTCGGTCCGGACTCGACCGAGAGGTTCGCCTCGACGAGGCGGTCGACCGCACCGCGACCGAACCCCGCCAGCGGAACGATGTAGTCGACGCCGTGGCGGTCCTCCAGGCTCTGGGCCTGCGCGCGGGAGACGGTCGGAACGCGGTCGTCACGTCGGGTCCCGTCGGCAATGGCGTCGAAGTCCATCTCCGCCACGGCTTCGAGCGCGCGCTGGTGAACCTGCTGGATGCCGTTCCGGGGGTAGCCGTCCTCGACCATCTGTTCGACCGCCTCCGTGGCGTCGTCGTCGTCGAGTTCCACCGTCTCGAAGGCGAACCCGGTGGTCTCGGCCGTCTCCCGGGCGTGTCGCCAGTCGTCGGTGACGCCGAGGTGAGCGGTGACGAGCGTCACGTCGTAGAAGTCGTCGAGCAGGAGGGCGGCGAGCGTCGAATCCTTGCCCCCGCTGTAGAGGAGTCCGAGGTCCATCTCAGCGGCGACGGATGTTGAAGCTCTTGGAGTCGGGTTTCAGTTCGCGGAGGATCTCTTTCATCTTGTCCTCGTCTATCTTGCCGTTGATGCGACCGCTCTGGGCGAGCGCGACGACCTGGCGCTCGACCTGCTCGGCGAACTGCGGCTTGCTCATCCGGACGGAGTTGAGTCGCTTGCGCGCACCGTCGGTGAGGTGCTTGCGAAGCATCGCCTGCTTCTGGGCGTCGGCCTGCTGTTGGGCCTGCTGCTGGGCCTCCTCCTGACCCTCCTGCTCTTTCAGCTCCTCCATCTTCTGTTTGCGGAGTTCTTCGAGTCGTTCGTCGTCAGGACTGCCACTCATAGCTCTACGTGTTACTTACTGTCCACTGGCAAAAACTATTACGGAGCGGGGGTATCGCAGCGTGAGATCCCCGGAGCGAGAACGGCTCGTCGACGGAGGCTCAGGCGTAGCGTTCGAGTTCCGGACGGTCGAGGTCCTCCATGACCTCGCCCGCCGTGTCGTCGAGGAGGCTGCGACCCTCGGCGGTGACCCGGCGACCTTCGCCGTCGCTGACCTGGATGAGGTCCTCGTCCTCGAGCTGCTGCAGGATGGTCCGGATGACCTTCCGACTGCCGTCGGTGCGGTGTTCGGGGGCGACGCGGTAGCGGGTCGAACCGCCCTTCTTGCCGCCGTACTCGGTCGCCAGGCGCTCGACGCCGATGGGTTCGTTGGTCGCGACCTTCCGCAGGAGGCTGGCGGCGCGCCGCGCCCAGAAGTCTTCCTGCTCGGGCGGGAGTTCTCGCTGTTCGCCCGTCTTCACGAACTGCGCCCAGTCGGGCTGGTCGAGTCGATCCTCGAAGTCCTCGGCGAGCGCGTCGATGAGCGCATCCGCCGGAACGTCGTAGAGCGTCGTCATAGGACTGATTTCCCTTCCGCGGCGTTTAAAGGCATCGTTACGGTATCGTCGCGCCGCTCGCCCGACCGGACGTTCGTCCGCGAAACCGCGCGTCGACCGCGGGACGGCGCGGTCACTCCAGGTCCTGCTCGGCGTGTTCGTCGAGGAAGCCGAGCAGTTCGTCGTTGACGTCCTTCGACCGTTCGAGGAAGAAGAGGTGCGAGCCGTCCTCGAACTCCCGGAGTTCGCCCCGCGGAAGGTCCTCCGCGAGCGAGCGCCCGTTCTCCACCGGGACGACGCGGTCGGCGGTGCCGTGGAGCACCAGCGCCGGAACGGTAATCTCGTACAGGCGGTCGCTGGCGTCGAAGGCGTCCATCGCCGCGAACTGCGCTCGCTGGGCGGCCGGACCGGCGTCCTCCGCCAGTCGCCACTCCACGACCTCCTCGGGGTCGGCGGCGAAGAACGCCTCGCTCATCGCAGGGCGCAGCGACTCGCGGAGTTCGTCGCGAGACTTCTCCGAAATTAACAGTTGCTCGCGCACGTCCGTCGGCGTCGGTCGCGCTCGCGGACCGCCGGGCGACGTGCCGAGCAGGGTCAGCGTCCGCGCACGGGAGTGGTCGAGGGCGTACTGGAGCGCGACCATCCCGCCCAGACCCGCGCCGACGACGTGCGCTTTCCGCACGCCGTGGGACGACAGCACGGCTTCGAGGTCGGCCGCCATCGTCTCGACGTCGTACGGTCCCGGCGCCTCCGAACCGGATTCGGCTCGCCGGGAGGCGCTCGGCGGCGCGTCCGAGCGTCCGGTACCGCGGTTGTCCCAGACCAGCGACTCGAACGGCCCGGCGACGGCGGCGTGCTGCCAGCCCCACTGCCACGCGCCGTAGCCGACGTCCTCGACGAACGCGACCGTCTCGCGGTCGGACGGTCCCTCGGTCTCGTAGTAGAGTTCGACGTCTCCGTTGTGGGCTGTCGGCATGGTTCGTCAGGAGTCGTCGGTGACGGGCTTGCCGTCCTCCGTCGGCGGTGCGACGTGGTCGACGAACTCCTCGACGGTCGGCTCCGTCACCCGAATCCGGACGTGGATGTCGCCGAGTTCGTCGGGGTTGCCGACCGCGAAGTTGACGACCTCCTGGAAGGCGGCCTGCTTCTTCAGCGAGAACGAGATAGTGTCGCCGCGGCGGTCCGAGAAGAACTCCCCACGGGCGGTGTCGAGTATCTCCTGGCGGTGGAGCAGTTCCGAGAAGTGCTCGACGCTGTGGGTCTCGGCGACTATCTCGCCGTGGCCCTCCTCCACGTCGGCGTCGGGGAAGACGTTCGTGATGGCGTCGGCGATGCGGTCGGGGACCTCGGTGTCGCACACCGGGGCCGTGATCTGGACGTCGATGCTGTAAATCATGCTTGTTCTGCCGCCTGGACGCGTTCGAGTCCCGCGACGCCGTCGTCGAACAGCGCCCGGACCTGTTCGCGGAACGCTTCGAGCGACCCGCTGTTGTCGATGGTCGCGTCGGCCCGCTCCATCGCGCGGTCGAGGCCGAACCCGAGTTCGCGCTCGTCGCGCTCCCGGAGACGCTCGACGTCCGCGTCGCTGGTGTCGCGGCCGCGTTCGCCGAGGCGCTCGGCCCGCAACTCGAACGGCGCTTCGATGCTGACGAGCGAGAACGCGTCCCCGAACGCCTGTTCGAAGCGTTCGACCTCGACGCCGGAGCGGATGCCGTCGACGAGCACCGTCCCGGACTCCTCCAGCGCGTCCTCGATGCGCGGTAGCGACCGCTGGGCGATGGCGTCCGGTCCGTCTTCTTCGCGGAGCTTTTTGGCGATTGCGCCGTGGTGTTCCGCCGGGTCGAGGCCGCGCTCGCGGCACGCTTCCCGGATGACGTCCCCCATCGTGACGACGGGGACGTCCTGCTCCTCGGCGACGGCCGCGGCTTCTCCCTTGCCGCTTCCCGGCAAGCCGACGGTCCCGATGACTCTCATCGTTGTTTCGTTCACGCGAACCCTGCTTAAGCGCTGTGCTATGGTACACTGGAGCGGTCCGGAGCGCCGCCAGTAGCGACGGGTTTTCGTTCCGTCGCCGCCTTGGGGGACGACATGGGTCAACGTTCGCTGTTCGTCCGGGCCGCCTGGTTCCTCCTCGTCGGCTGGTGGGCGACCCCGATTCTCGTCAACGTCGCGTGGGCGCTGAACGCCACCGTACTCCTGCTGCCGGTGGGCATCAAGCTCATCAACCTGGTGCCGACCGTGCTCACGCTGAAGGAGCCTCGCTCCCGCCTCGAACCCGGGTCGGGACGGGGCCAGCGGTCCCTGGTCGTCCGGGCGGTGTACTTCGTCCTCGTCGGCTGGTGGCTGAGCTGGCTCTGGGCGAACGTCGCCGCCGTCCTCGCGGTGACCATCGTCGGGCTTCCGGTCGCGTACTGGATGTTCAATCGGCTCCCGTACGTCACGTCTCTGTACCGATTCGACGGATAGCGGGAATCCCATTCCTTATGACGAATCGTCGTGAATGGGACGACGAGGGCACGTAGCTCAGTCCGGATAGAGCGTCGGACTTCTAATCCGACGGTCGTGGGTTCAAATCCCATCGTGCCCGTGCGCTCGCCGAACTACAGCGAGGCGTAGCGAACGTTCTCGACGGACTCGAACCCCGCCAGCCACAGGCCCGTGTGGCGACCGAAGGAGTAGCGTCGTCGCTCGACGAGCCGTAACGCCGGATTACCGTGCGGCGACGCGGACGGGAATCCTTTTCAACGAGCCGTTGCTCCCTGGACGCATGACTCGGCGGTCGATTCCGGAAGCGCGGTACAGCGTCGCGACGCTCGACTGGGCTCGCGAGGAACACTCGCGGCTCGGCGACTGCCGCCCGATGCGAGTCGACGGTGAACGACTTCGCGCCCGGCTCCTGTCCCGGTTTCTCGCGAGGACATTAGCGCACCTTCGCTGACGGGCGCGCGGTCATCTCGTCGTCGCCGGCGAGGACCGACCGGTCGCGAACCTACAGCTGCTCCGCGACGTTCTGGATGTCGGTCCGGCAGAACGGACAGCGGTAGTTCGTCGAGAACCCGCTGGACTGCGCGACCGTCTTGGTTTCCAGTTCGTGGAGCGCGATATTACGACTGCACTGTGGACAGGCTACCTTCGACACATTTCCAGCTATACAATCGCACCCACTTAAATCACGGGGGCCACAAGTATTATATAATACCCTGTCCTGGCGCGCGATTGCGTTTAAGATAGCAGTGGCTAATTCCAGCTTATATCATCCGAATGGGCACGTCCGAGAAGGTCTTTTATAGGGAGGTCCGACCGTGCCCCGCGCTGGACGGCCTGCGTACGAACGTCTTCCTCACTTCGCTCACGGCGATGCCGTTCGCGTGTTCCGAGACGCTCTTCGAGCGACTCGTATCGCTCACGGCCAGTTCGGGACGTTACTCCTCGAACCGGAAGGTACCGTCGCGCTGGACGACCTCGCCGTCGACCTCGATGAACGAGTCCTCGCTCATGTCGACGATCATGTCGACGTGGACCGCGCTGTCGTTCGGTTCGCGGTCGTCCGGCACGCAGATGTCGTACGCCATCCCGACGGCGAGGTGGACGGTGTCGCCCATCTTCTCGTCGAACAGCATGTTGTAGGTGAACCGGTCGATGTCGCGGTTCATCCCGATGCCGAGTTCGCCGAGGCGGCGCGCGCCCTCGTCCGTCTCGAGCACGCCGGTGAGCACGTCCTCGTTCTTCCCGGCCTCGTGGTCGACGACCTCGCCGCCCTCGAACTCCAGGCGAACGTCCTCGACGATCTGTCCCTGGTGGACGAGCGGTTTGTCGAACAGGACCTCGCCCTCGACGGAGTCGGGGACGGGTGCGGTGAACACCTCGCCGCCCGGCAGGTTGTTCTTCCCGTGGTCGTTGATGGTCTTCATGTCCGCGACACTCATCCGGAGGTCGGTGGTGTCCCCGGAGACGATGCGGACCTCCTCGGCGGGGTCGAGTATCTCGACCATCTGCTCCTGGTGCTCGCGCTGTTCCTCCCAGTCCTTGTTCATCGCGCCGTAGACGAAGTCGGCGTACGAGCGCGAACTCATCTCGGCGAGTTGCGCGCTCCCGGGTGAAGGATGCTGGGTGAGACACCAGCGCTTCGAGAGAATCTCCTGCTGGATGGGCTGGTAGGCCTGGTTGTACGCCGCGTGGGTGTCCGCGTCCACGTCGCTCATCTCGGAGGCGTTCGCGTGCGCCCGGACGTGGAGCACGGCGTCGGCGGCGTCGAACAGCGCCTGCTCGTGGTCGGGCGTGTCGAGGTCGGCGGGGTCGGCGGCCGCGAGGAACGCCGCCTGCTTCGCGTCGCGGCGACCGGACATCACGAGGGGGTAGGCTCCGAGCTCGCCCAGCAGTTCGCTGACCGTGACCGCCAGTTCGTCCGCGACCGAGGGTGCGCGAACGACGACGGCGTCGCCGGATTCGACGTCCAGCGAGTGATTGACGATTATTTCGGCATGTTCCCGAACGCGTTCGTCCATAGTGGCAGATATTGCCACCCCACGAAAACCGCTTTCGATGTCGGTCTCCGAGATTCCGCGTTCGGTTCGGCGTCGTCCCACGGTTATTTGACCAGGCGCGCTAGAGAGCGATACATGATAGACCTCCGGAGCGACACGGTGACGACGCCGAGCGAGGCGATGCGCGACGCGGCCCGCGACGCCGACGTCGGCGACGACGTGTACGGCGAGGACCCGTCGGTGAACGAACTCGAAGCGCGGGCGGCCGACCTCGTCGGCACTGAAGACGCCCTCTACGTGCCGACCGGGACGATGGGCAACCAGGTCGCCGCGCGCGTCCACACCGAGCGCGGCCAGGAGGTCCTGGTCGAGCGCGAGAGCCACGTCTACAAGTGGGAACTCGGCGGGCTCGCCCAGCACGCCGCCCTCCAGGTGCGCACGCTCGACGGCGGAAGCCGCGGCGTGCCGACGCCCGAACAGGTCCGCGAGGGGTACGTCGAGGAGGACGCCCACCGTCCCGGGACCGGTCTGCTGACGCTGGAGAACACCCACAACAGCAAGGGCGGCGTCGCCATCGCGCCGGAGAAGATCGACGCCGCCGCCGAGGCGGCCCACGACCTCGGCGTCCCGGTCCACCTCGACGGTGCGCGCGTCTGCAACGCCGCGGTCGCTCGCGACGTTCCCGTCTCCCGGTTCACCGAGCAGGTCGACTCAGTGATGTTCTGTCTCTCGAAGGGACTGGGCGCGCCGGTCGGGTCGATGCTCGCCGGGACCGAGGAGTTCGTCGCCCGGGCGCGCCGGACCCGGAAGCTGTTCGGCGGCGGGATGCGTCAGGCCGGGATGGTCGCCGCGCCGGGCCTGCTCGCGCTGGACAACGTCGACCGCCTCGCCGAGGACCACGACAACGCCCAGGTGCTCGCCGAGGAACTCGCCGACGTGGACGGTCTGGCCGTCCAGCCACCGGAGACGAACATCGTCCTCGTCAGCACCGAGAGCGCGGGCCGGAGCGCCGACGCGTTCCTCGACGACTGCGAGGACGCCGGCGTGCTCGGGACGCAGTTCGACGCGCACGTCGCCCGCTTCTGTACGCACTGGGACGTCGACCGCGAAGACGTCGAGGCGGCCGCCGAGCGGATACGGGACGCGCTCTAGGACGAACGAGGGCTCGATCGGTACTACCCCGGTGAATCCGTCGGGGTCCGAACCGACGAATCGGGTGGGACGAGTACCCTCAGCGCTGGCCCTTGTTGATGCCTTCCTGGAATCCGGTGATGGTGCGGCGAACGAACAGGTAGATGAAGAAGACGAACGCCAGCAGGGCGACCAGGAGGCCGACGAACACCGGGTCCTGGAGGAGGTCGCCGAAGAGTCCGAGGGGGGTCATACGTCGGAGTATCAGTCGGCGGACCAAAGTCGTTTCGGGTACTCACGCGTCCCGGCAGGGGTTCGCCGTTCCCGCCACAACGTTTTTCCGGTGGATAGTGACAAAGTTGATTGGTTGGCGGTCGTATAGACCCGTCTATGGCAGACCTCTTGCCCTCCAGTTCGGACGCCGAACCGACACAGGGCGGTGATCCGCGCGTCCTCGGTGTCGACAGCGACGACGCCGACGACCTGCTCGGTGCGCTCTCGTCCGACACGGCCCGGGCCCTCCTGTCGGAACTCCACGACGACCCCGCCACGGCGTCGGAACTCTCCGAGCGAGTCGATACGTCGCTCCAGAACGCCCAGTACCACCTCGGCAACTTGGAAGAGGCCGACCTCATCGAGTCGGTCGACACCATCTACTCGGAGAAGGGCCGCGAGATGAAGGTGTACGCCCCGACCGACCAGCCGCTCGTCCTCTTCGCCGGACGGGAAGAGCAGACGACCGGACTGAAAGACGCTCTCTCGCGCGTTCTCGGAATCGTGGTCGCGCTGGGCGCGGTCAGCGCCGCCGTGCAGTACGCGTTCCAGGAGCACCTGTTCGGACTCGGACCGGAGCCTGCGGAGAGGACCGCGGAGAGCGGCGGAGGGGCCGGGACGATGGGGACGATGGAAGCGACGTCGCAGGACGCCGCACAGCAGACCGCCGAGACCGCGGCGACCACGCTTCCGCCGGGACTGCTCTTTTTCGCCGGGGGCGCGCTCGTTCTCGCGCTCGGCGCCACCTGGTGGTACCTGCGCAACCGGTAACTAAAGCGCGTTTTTGAGCTTACCGAGACTACTTGATACAGCCCATCGTAGGGGAGAGTGTGGCCGCCCCGCTTCGGCCCTCCGTCGAAAACACCACCATTGGCTTTCCTTACCTTTCGACGCGGAACTCCTCGACGAGCGACCCGTCCCGGGTCCGAATCTGCCCCGCCAGCGCCTCGCCGTCGGGTCGAAGTTCGGCGTGCGTCGGGAGGTTTCCCCGCGGCCGGGCGTGACTGCCCGGATTGAGAAGCGTCACCTCTCCAGTGTCTCGAACGGCGTGACGGTGCGAGTGACCGAACACGACGACGTCCGCACCGCGCTGACGACCGAACAGCTCTAACCCCACGCTACCGCCCTCCTCGCGGTGGGTGAGCGCGAACCGGACGCCGTCCACCTCGAACGACTGCGCCGACGGCAGTCGCTCGCGGACGCCCGCCGTCGCGTTGTTGCCGTGAACGGCGATTAGTCGCTCGCTCGCGGCGTCGAACGCGTCGAGCGCGGCCTCGGTCGTGAAGTCGCCCGCGTGGACGACGAGGTCGGCCTCCCTGACCGCGTCGAGGGGTCGCCCGGACAGTTCGTGGCCGGACGTGCTGTGGGTGTCGGAGACGACTGTAATCACGGGCGACCGTACGCACTGCACGGTCGAGTGTTTTTCCGTCACAACTTCTTTACTCTCTCCGGGAGGGATTCGAGTAATGGCAGAGAGCAAATCGGTCGTCATCGCCGCCCTGTTCGCCAACGGGGCGATAGCGGTGCTGAAGTTCATCGGATTCCTGCTGACCGGAAGCGCTGCGATGCTCTCGGAGACGTATCACTCCATCTCCGACACCGGCAACCAGATTTTCCTCCTCATCGGCATCCGGTACGGCAAGCGCGAGGCCACCCGCGGGCATCCGTTCGGGTACGGCAAGGCGCAGTTCTTCTACAGCTTCCTCGTGAGCGTTCTCCTCTTCGCCATCGCCGGCTGGGAGAGCGCGAAACACGGGTACAACGCGCTGATGCACCCCCACGCGGAACAGCTCGACCCCGTGACGCTGCTCGGGGTCACGTTCGCTCCCGTCTACGTCAACTACGCCGTGCTCGTCGCCGCGATACTGTTCGAGACCTACGCGTTCATGAAGGCGTACCGCGCGATGAAAGGAGAGATAGAGCGCCGGAACTGGAGCGGCTTCCGCGAGGCGTTCCGCAAGACCAGCAACGTGACGACGCTGACCGCGCTCACCGAGGACGCCATCGCGCTGAGCGGCGCCGGCATCGCGCTCCTCGGCATCTACCTCTCGCGAACGACCGGGAACCCGATGTACGACGCGGCGTCCGCGTTCCTCATCGGCCTGATGCTGATGGGCTTCGCCGTCGCGCTGGCGTGGGAGAACAAGCGCCTCCTGCTCGGTGAGAGCCTGCCGAAAGAGGAAGAACGGCCGCTCCGGGAACTGCTCGCGGAGTGGGACGGCGTCGTCGACGTCGTCGGCTTCCGGACCGTCTACTTCGGGCCGAAGCGACTCATCGTCACCGCCGACGTGGCGTTCGACTCGACGCTCGACACCGGTGATATCGACGACCGCATCTCCGACATCGAGGACGAGATGAGGACCACCAACGAGCACGTCAAGAAGGTCTACATCGAGCCCGAGGTTCAGGAGACGACGTCGAAGTCGGCCAGTTGACCGGGCCGCGGTCGTCGTTCGCAGTTCGTCCGCCGAGACGACACTTCTCGGATAGGCAAGGATTTTTGAACTAAGGCGCGAATACCCGGTATCGTGTCGACCACCAGCGAGTACATGCGGTTTTTCCCGTACGCCGACCCCTACGATAATCAGCGGGAGGCGATGGACCGCATCTACAACGGTCTGTCTCGCGGTCAGGACGTGGTCTTCGAAGGGGCGTGTGGAACGGGGAAGACGCTGTCGTCGCTCGTGCCGGCGCTGGAGTACGCACGCGAGGAGGACAAGACGGTCGTCATCACGACCAACGTCCACCAGCAGATGCGCCAGTTCGTCCGGGAGGCACGAGCCGTCAACGACCAGGAACCCCTGCGCGCTGTCGTGTTCCGCGGCAAGGGGTCGATGTGCCACGTTGACGTCGACTACCAGGAGTGTCAGGTGCTCCGGGACAACACCTACGAGGTGGTCGATTCGGAGCGCGACGTGCGCGAACTCGAACAGCGCCAGGCGGAGCTGCTCGAACGGGCCCAGGAGGGCGACGACGAGGCCGCCGAGGCCCGCAGCGCCGTCATGGACGAACTCGAGGCGGTCGAGGAGGAACTGGAGGACCTGCAGGACGCGAACGTCTGCGAGCACTACTACAACAACCTCACGGGGGACAACGAGGAGTTCTACCAGTGGCTGTACGACGACGTTCGCACCCCCGACGACGTGTACGACTACGCCGAACAGCGCCAGCTCTGCGGCTACGAACTCCTGAAAGACGGGATGGAGGGCGTCGACCTCGTCGTCTGCAACTACCACCACCTGCTCGACCCGACCATCCGCGAGCAGTTCTTCCGGTGGCTCGGCCGGGACCCCGAGGACGTCGTCACCATCTTCGACGAGGCGCACAACGTCGAGGGCGTCGCGCGCGAGCACGCCACCCGGACGCTGACCGAGAACACCGTCGACAGCGCGCTCGACGAGTTACAGGAGAGCGACGACCACCGGAGCGACGCGGGGTTCAACGTCCTCGCCGCGTTCCAGCGCGCGCTCCGGACGACCTACGAGGACTCGTTCTCGTTCGGCGAGCGCGAGCAGGTCGGCGAGAACTGGGAGGACGTGTCCATCGCCAACGAGGACAGGCGCGACGACCTCACCCTGAACTTCCTGCAGGAGTACACCGGGCCCGGCTTCGACTCGGAACTCGACGACGCGCTCGCGCTCGGTCGTGACCTCGACGAGGAGTACGAGGAGGCGTACCGCAACGGCGACGCGACGACGCGCAAGGAGTGCCAGACGCTGCAGGCGGCGCGGTTCGTCAAGTCGTTCGTCGACGAGGGGGGCGAACTCGGCCAGTACCCCGTGGTGTCGGTGCGCCGCGACGAGGGGACCGACGAGGTGTACGGCCGGGCCGAACTGTACACCTGCATCCCCCGCGAGGTGACGGAGGAGCTCTTCTCGGAGGTGTACGCGACCGTCCTGATGAGCGCGACGCTGCGACCGTTCGACGTGCTCGGGGACGTGCTCGGTCTCGAAGACCCCATCACCCTCGCCTACGGTCTCCAGTTCCCCGAGGAGAACCGCCGGACGTTCTCCGTCGGGACGCCCGCGCTGTTCGCCAGCGAACGCTCGGACCCGGAGACGCAGGCGGTCATCGCCGACGCGCTGCGGGACGCCGTCGAGTTCACCGCGGGGAACACGCTCGTCTTCTTCCCGAGTTACTCGGAGGCGGAGCGCTACCGCGACCGCGTCGAGTCCGACATCGACGCGACGCTGTACTTCGACGAGGCCGGCATCTCGGCCGACGACCTGCGCCAGTCGTTCACCGCGGACGACGACGCCGTCCTCTTCACCTCGCTCTGGGGGACCCTCGCGGAGGGCGTGAGCTTCGACGGCGACGACGCCCGCACGGTGGTCGTGGTCGGCGTCCCGTATCCGCACCTCGACGACAGGTCGAAGGCCGTCCAGGACGCCTACGACCGCGCGTTCGCCGACCGCTCGGCCCACGACTCCGGCTGGGAGTACGCCGTCGAGATTCCGACGATACGGAAGACCCGGCAGGCGCTCGGCCGCGTCATCCGGTCGCCCGAGGAGTTCGGCGTCCGCGTGCTGCTCGACGAGCGCTACACCGCCGCGAGCGTCTCCGAGATGGGCAAGTACAGCGTCCGCGAGACGTTCCCACCGGAGGAGCGCGAGGAGATGGTCGACGTCGCGCCGGAGAAACTGAAGTTCGCCATGCTGAACTTCTACACCGACCGGGACGCGTGGACCGGCGACCCGCCGACGCCGTAGTTCAGGCGGGAAGCCGGAACTCGTCGACCGCCTCGTCGTACGTCGCGTTCCACAGGCTGAGCCGGTCGACGGTCCAGGTCACTGGCTCGACCTCCCGTTCGGCCAGTCGACGGGCGGCCTCGACGGGGCCGCCCCGGGCCAGCGTGACGTGGGGAACGTAGTCGTCGCCCTCGATGCCGGGGACGGGGTCGAACGTCGAACACAGCCGACGGTGCAGCTTCCGGAGGCCGGGACTTTCGACGGCGAGGTAGACGACGGGGGCGTCACCGCTCGCGGGGCGCTCGAAGTAGTCGACGTTCGCGACGCGGGCCTCGAACGCGGGTTCGCCGGCGAGCGCGGACCGGACCCGCTCTCGCAGGCGCGCGACGCCGTCACGTCGCTCCGCCTCGCTCGCGTGGCCGCCGCCGACCGGCGATTCCCCGAGTCGCTTGCAGACGAGCGTGCGGCGCTCCCGGACAGCGTCGAACGGGAGCAGCGCGGGGCGAAGCTCCTCGGCGCGGCGTTCGACCGCGCCGGGAACCGGAACGTTGAGGCTGTACACTGCCGGGAGGTCGACCACCGCGCTACAAGAGGGTGCCGGTCGTCCGCGCGAGCAGCCGCGACCACCGCCGCGGCGACGCCGAACGCGAGCGGTGTCTCGAAGCGGTCGCCCGGGCCGGTGCTGAATAAAGGGAGGGGGAATCAGACTGGCAACTACTTTTAACAGCCTTCGACGGGAGAAACGAATAGGTCAATGGAGTCATCCGGCGATTCCGTTCGGATACTGTGTCTTCGAAATCGGCCGGACGGGGAGGGGTTCGTGGACCCCCTCGACGACTCGGGGGAGTTCGCGGTGACGACGGTCGAGCGCCGGGAGCGCGGTCTCTCGCTGCTCGACGACGAGTCGTTCGACTGCGTCGTCGGCGACGCGGACGACGGTCTCGACCTGCTATCGACCGTTCGGGAGCGCCGACCCGACCTCCCGTACGTCCTCGTGGCGCGAGAGGACGACGCCGACGCCGAGGCGGCGCTCGCACGCGGAGCGACGGAGTACCTCGACTGCCGGAGCGACGACGAACCGCTCGGTCTCCTGGCGGTCCGGGTCGAGAACGCGGTCGCGAGCGACGACGGCGACCCGGCCGAGCGCAGGGGGAACGACTCGTACCTGCAGAAGCTGTACCGGACCGCGTCGGACGCCGAACTGACGCTCGAGGAGAAGCGACGTCGGCTGCTGACGCTGGGGAGGGAACGACTCGGCGTCGACGTCGGATTCGTCTCTCGCATCGATGGCGACAGGTTCGAGATCGTCGACGCGGTCGGGTCCCACGAACTGCTCCAGTCGGGCCGGACGGCTCCCCTCTCGGAGACGTACTGCCGGAAGACGCTCGACAGCGAGGAGTCGTTGACCGTCCGGGACGCCGCGTCCGAAGGATGGTCCGACGACCCCGCGTACGAGACGTACGGACTCGGCTGTTACATCGGGACGGAGGTTCGCGTGGACGGGGAGCTGTACGGGACGCTCTGTTTCGCCGACGGGCCGCCGCGCCAGCGGTCGTTCACCGACAGCGAGTCGGCGTACGTCGAACTCGTCTCGCAGTGGTTGCAGTACGAACTGGAACGGCGCGCCGACGCCGAGGTGCTCCGACGGCAGAACGACCGCCTCGAAGACTTCGCAAGCGTGCTCTCACACGACTTGCGCAATCCCCTGAGCATCGCGGAGATGTACCTGAACGCGGCCGAGAGGAGCGGCGACGCCCAGGACTTCGAGCAGGTCCGGGACGCACACGAACGCATCGAGGAACTGATAGAGAAGCTGCTGACGCTGGCACAGGAGGGCGAGGCGCGGGCCCGGAAGACCCCCCAGGACCTGTCCGAGACCATCGCCGACGCGTGGCGGACCACGGAGACGGCCGACGCGACCCTCCGGACGGCGGACGACCCGACGGTCGAAGCGGACGGCGAGCGCCTCCAGCAGTTGCTGGAGAACCTGTTCCGGAACGCGGTCGAACACGCCGGCCGCGCCGCGACCGTCGAGGTCGGCACGCTCGACGACGGGAGCGGGTTCTACGTGGCGGACGACGGCCCCGGCATCCCAGAGGGAGAGCGCGAGGCTGTGTACGACCACGGCTACTCGACCGGGGGCGGGACCGGACTCGGTCTCACCATCGTCCGGCACATCGCGGACGCCCACGACTGGACCGTCTCCGTCACGGAGAGCGAGTCCGGCGGTGCACGCTTCGAGATACGGGGAGCGGTCGCGTAGGCGTGTAGGGTCGGCTCGCTGGAACTGTCGGCACTCCGACTGCAAACGTTGCCTGTCCGAAAGCCTTTATCCGGAGCGCGGCGGAAGAGGGTAGCAATGACGCGGACGCGCCAGTTCGGGGTCGCCCTCGCGACCAGCGGCGCGTCCGTCTCCTTCTCTCCGCGACGACCGGGGCTCTCCCTGCCCCACTAATTCCAATTCCACCGCGACCCGACGTTCGTTTCGTACGGACTCATTCGACACTAACTCGTCGTTAGTCTACTCTACGACTTTATTTCTAATTTTTCTGAGAAGAATTTAAGGGGCTGTAGCTCGTGGGGTGGTGTACGATGAAACGCGCTGCACTCGCCTTCTCGGGCGGACTCGACACCACGGTATGCGTCCCACTCCTCGAAGAGGAGTACGACTACGACGAAGTCATCGGCGTCACGGTCGACGTCGGCCAACCGGAAGCGGAGTTCGACGAGGCCGAGGAGACGGCCGAAGCGCTGGGCCTCGAACACTACGTCGTCGACGCCACGGAAGCGTTCGCCGAGCAGTGTCTCGACTCGGTGAAAGCGAACGCCACCTACCAGGGCTACCCCCTCGGAACCGCGCTCGCACGTCCGATAATCGCCGAGGCCATCCTCGACGTGGCGGAGGAACACGACTGCGACGCGCTCGCCCACGGCTGTACGGGCAAGGGCAACGACCAGTTGCGCTTCGAGGCCGTCTGGCGTAGCTCCGACCTCGACGTGGTCGCGCCGGTGCGCGAACTCGGACTGACCCGCGAGTGGGAGATGGAGTACGCCGACGACCACGACCTGCCCGTCGAGGGCGGCAACGAGGGCGTCTGGAGCATCGACACGAACCTCTGGAGTCGCTCCATCGAGGGCGGCAACCTGGAGGACCCGGGGTACGTCCCGCCGGAGGACATCTACGAGTGGACCGACGCCCCCGGCGCGGAGACGGAACTGGTCGAGATCGAGTTCGAGGAGGGTTACCCGGTCGCGCTCGACGGCGAGGAGAAAGACGCCGTCGAACTGATCGAGGAACTGAACGAACTGGCGGGGGCGCACGGCGTCGGCCGCACGGACATGATGGAGGACCGCATGCTCGGCCTGAAGGTGCGCGAGAACTACGAACACCCCGCCGCCACGACCCTCCTCGCGGCCCACGAGGGTCTCGAAGGTCTCGTCCTGACGAAAGAGGAGCGCAGCTTCAAACAGCAGGTCGAACAGCAGTGGGCCGAGAAGGCCTACGAGGGGCTGCTCGCCCATCCGCTGATGGACGCCCTGGAGGGGTTCGTCGACGAGACGCAGGAGAAAGTGACGGGGACGGTGACGGTGAAGTTCGACGGCGGACAGGCGCGTCCGGTGGCCCGCGAGAGCGACTACGCGGTGTACTCGGAGGCCGCCGCGTCGTTCAACACCGAGACCGTCCAGGGCATCGAACAGGCCGACGCGACGGGCGTGGCGAAGTACCACGGGTTCCAGGCGCGCCTGGCGAACGAGGCCGAGAAGGCGGCCGAGGAGAAGCAGGCCGTCGCCACCGACGGCGGCGAAACGGATGAGTGAGGAGGACGTCGTCCGCGGCGAACGCTTCGCCGGCGGACCGGCCCGGGGGTTCCTCTCGTCGCTCTCCGCCGACGAGCGCATCTTCGCCGCCGACCTCGCGGTGGACCGCGCCCACGTCGTGATGCTCGCCGAGCAGGGCATCGTCGACGAGGAGACGGCGGGTGAGATACTGGCCGCGCTCGATACGGTCGAGTCGGACGGCCACGACGCGCTCCCCGACGGCGAGGACGTTCACGCCGCCATCGAAACGGCGGTCGTCGAGGCGGTCGGTCCCGAGGGCGGTCGGATGCACACCGCCCGGAGCCGCAACGACGAGGTGGCGACCTGCATCCGCTACCGCCTGCGCGAGGACCTGCTCTCCGCGCTGGAGGCGACGCTGGCGCTCCGCGAGGCCCTGCTCGCCCGCGCCGACGAGCACGCCGAGACGCTCGCGCCGGGGTACACCCACCTCCAGCCGGCCCAGCCGACGACGGTCGGCCACTTCCTGCTGTCGTACGAGCGCGCGCTCGCCCGCGACGCGGCGCGCCTGCTCGACGCCTACGGTCGCGTGAACGAGTCGCCGCTCGGCGCGGCGGCGTTCGCGGGCACGCCCTTCGACGTCGACCGCGAGCGCACCGCGGACCTGCTCGGGTTCGACGGCACGGTCGACAACGCCACCGACGCGGTGTCGGCCCGCGACTTCCTGCTGGAGTCGGTCGCGGCGCTGGCTGCGCTGGCGACGACCGTCTCCGGCATCGCCGAGGACCTGGTCGTCTACTCGAACCGCGGGTTCGTCGAACTCGACGACGACTACGCGTCCACCTCGTCCATCATGCCCCAGAAGAAGAACCCCGACACGCTGGAACTGGCGCGCGCGACGGCGGGCGACGCCCACGCCGGCCTGTCGGGACTGCTGACGACGCTGAAGGGACTCCCCCGGGCGTACAACCGGGACCTCCAGCGCGCGACGCCCCACGCCTGGGACGCGGTCGACGCCGTGACCGACGCGGTCGACGTGGCCGGCGGCGCGGTGGCGACCGCGACGTGGAACGAGGGCGCGCTCGCCGACGCCGCGAGCGAGGGGTTCTCGACGGCGACGGGCGTCGCGGACCTGCTGGCGAGCCACGGCGTGCCGTTCCGCACCGCCCACGAGACGGTCGCCGCGGCCGCCGCCGAGTCGGAGGCCGACGCCGCACCGGAGTACGCGGCGCTCGACGCGGCGGCCGAGGACGTGCTCGGCGACCCCCTCGAAGCGTACGTCGACCGCGAGGCCGTCGAGGCGGCGCTGGACCCCGCCGAGAGCGTCGCCGGCCGCGACTCGCCCGGCGGCCCCGCGCCCGACGCGGTGGCGGAACAGCTCGCGACGGCCGAGGCGGAGCTGACGGACGACGAATCGACGGTCGCGGCGGCGCGCGACGCGCTCGCGGCCGCGGACGACGCGCTCCACTCGGAGGTGACCGACTATGTCTGAACCACCGCGACCCCCTCGTGGGGTCCCTACTTGTCGCTGAACCGGAATCGCGGCGTCCGCTTTCGCGCGGTGAGACGGTAGTCCGGCATTTTCTTTCATAATTAATAACGATGGATTTAAGTCCGATAGGGCGATAGAGGAGAGTACGATGACAGAATGCGTCGAGTGCGGGGCGGACGTAACCCTGCACGACGATCCCGAAGCCGGAGAGATTATCGACTGCCCCACCTGCGGTGTCGAACTGGAAGTCGTCGACGTGAACCCGCCAGTCCTCGACCGAGCCCCGGAGCTCCAAGAGGACTGGGGGGAGTAAGTTGCACGTTGGACTGCTCTACTCCCGGATTCGGAAAGACGAGAAGCTCCTGCTCGCCGAACTGCGCGACCGCGGGCACGAAGTGACGAAGATAGACGTACGCGACCAGACGTTCGGGCTCGACGAGGCCCCCGAGGCGTTCGAGGGCGTCGACCTCGTGCTCGACCGCTGTCTGGCGACGAGTCGGAGCCTCTACGCCACGCGGTTCTGCGAGGCGTACGGGATTCCCGTCGTCAACGCGCCCGACACGGCCGAGACGTGCGCGGACAAGGCCAAGACGAGCATCGCGCTCGCCGGCGCGGGCGTCCCCACGCCCGAGACGAAGGTGGCGTTCACCGAGGAGGCCGCGCTGGAGGCCATCGAGTCCTTCGGCTACCCCTGCGTTCTCAAGCCCGTCGTCGGGTCCTGGGGTCGCCTCGTGGCGAAGATAGAGTCGCGCAGCGCCGCCGAGGCCATCCTGGAGCACAAGGCGACGCTGGGCCACTACGAGCACAAGGTGTTCTACGTCCAGGAGTTCGTCGAGAAGCCCGGTCGCGACCTGCGCGTGCTGGCCGCGGACGGCGAACCCGTCGCCGCGATGGCCCGCAGTTCCGACCACTGGCTGACGAACGCCGCGAAGGGCGCGGAGACGGCGTCGTTCGAACTCGACGACGAGGCCGAGGCGCTGGTCGAGACGGCCAGCGACGCGGTCGGCGGCGGCCTGCTCGGCGTCGACCTGATGGAACTGGAAGAGGGGTACACCGTCCACGAAATCAACCACACGGTCGAGTTCAAGGCGCTGAACGACGCGGTGGACGTGGACGTGCCCGCCGCAGTCGTGGACTGGCTGGAGACGAAGGTCCCCCAGGAGGTGGTCGTCTGATGGCGACCGCGACCGACCGGCGGGGCGACGAGAGCGCAGAGACGCTCACGGCGAGCGTCGTCGGCGCGAGCGGCTTCACGGGCGGGGAACTGCTCCGCCTGCTCGTCGGCCACCCGAACTTCGAGGTCGAACAGGCCACCAGCCGCGAGTACGCGAACAAGACGGTGGGGTCGGTCCACCCGAACCTCCGGGGGGCCGACCTGCGCTTCTCCGACCCCGGCGACCTCGATTCGGTCGACGCGCTGTTCGCCGCGACGCCCCACGGCGTCTCGATGCAGCAGATAGACGCGTTCGAGGACGCCGCCGACACCGTCGTCGACCTGAGCGCGGACTTCCGCCTCGACACCGAGGCCGAGTACGACGAGTGGTACGACGGCCACGTCTGCCCGGAGTACCTCGACGAGGCGGTGTACGCCCTGCCGGAGTTCACCCGCGAGGAACTCCCCGGCGCGGACCTCATCGCTGCGGGCGGTTGCAACGCGACGGCGACCCTGCTGGGACTCAAGCCGCTGTTCGACGCGGGCGTCCTCGACGGGGACGAGCAGGTCGTCGTGGACGTGAAGGTCGGTTCCTCGGAGGGCGGCGCCGGCGGCGGGAAGGCGTCGAGCCACGCCGAGCGCTCGGGCGTCGTCCGCCCGTACGCGCCGACCGGCCACCGTCACGAGGCCGAGATAGAGGCCATGCTCGGGACGAGCGTCTCCTTCACGGCCCACGCCGTGGACATGGTTCGCGGGGCGTCGGCGACGAGCCACGTCTTCCCCGACCACCCCGTCTCGAAGGGCGACCTCTGGACCGCGTACCGCGACGCCTACGAGGACGAACCGTTCGTCCGCCTCGTCGCGGGCGGGAGCGGCGTCTACCGCTACCCCGAACCGAAGGCGGTCGCCGGCACGAACCACGCCGAGGTCGGCTTCGAACTCGACCCCGGCAACGAGCGCGTCGTCGCGTTCAGCGCCATCGACAACCTGATGAAGGGGTCGGCCGGCCAGGCGGTCCACGCCGCGAACGTCGCGCTCGGGTTCGAGGAGACGGCCGGACTGGAGTTCTCGGGCCTTCACCCGGTGGGGTCGCCATGACCGGGGACGGCTACACCCGCGAGCAACTGCTCGCGGCCCACGAGCAACTCGTCGACAACGACGCCGGCGAGGACCGCGTGCGGACGGACGGCGGCGAGCGGACGAGCGGTTCGCGAGTCTCGTCGGACGGTCGGTTCGACGACGGGACGGTCGCGGACGAGACCCCGCCCGTCGTCGTGAAGGTCGGCGGCGCGCGCGCCGTGGACCCGGCGGGCGCGCTGGCCGACGTGGCCCACCTCACCGCGACGGGCGAGGACGTCGTCGTCGTCCACGGCGGTTCGACCGCGGTGGACGACCACCTGGAGGCGCTCGGCGAGGAACCGGAGTACGTCGAGACGCCGGACGGCGTCGTCGGTCGGTTCACCGACGAGACGACGATGGCCGCCTTCGAGCGCGTGCTGCCCGGCGAGGTCAACACCGACCTCGTGGCAGGCCTCCAGACGGAGGGCGTGCGCGCCGTCGGCCTCTCGGGCGTGGACGGCGCGCTCCTGACGGGGCCGCGCAAGTCCGCGGTGAAGGTCGTCGAGGACGGCCGGAAGAAGATCCGCCGCGGCGACCACTCCGGAAAGATAGAGGACGTGAACGCGGACCTGCTCGAACTCCTGCTCGGCGCGGGCTACACGCCGGTCGTGACGGTGCCGATGCTCGCCGAGGAGAACGGCGATGGCGACGCCACGCTGACGCCCGTCAACGCCGACGCGGACCGCGCGGCGGCCGCCGTCGCGGGCGCGCTCGGCGGCCAGCTCGTCGTGCTGACCGACGTGCCCGGCGTCCTCGAAGACCCCGACGACGAGTCGACGCTCGTCGAGGAGGTGACGACGCCCGCCGAGATGGCGACCGTCGAGGACGCCGCGGAAGGGTTCATGACGAAGAAGGTGATGGCCGCGACGGAGGCGCTGTCGGGCGGCGCCGCATCGGTCGTCGTCGCGGACGCGAACAACCGCGACCCGGTGACGGCGGCGCGCAACGGTCACGGAACCCACTTCGAGCCGACCGCGCTCGGTGAGGACGCGTGAGCGGGTTCGTCTTCTCCGAGAAGCCCATCAGCATCGAGCGCGGCGAGGGGCCGTACCTCTACGACGACGCCGGCACGGAGTACCTCGACTTCGGCGCGAGCTACGCCGTCACGCCGGTCGGCCACTGCCACCCCGAGGTGGTCGAGGCGGTGCAGGAACAGGCCGCCGAACTGCTGTACGTCCAGGCGTCCTACGGCAACGGCGCGCGCGACGTCCTCTACGAGCGGCTCGCCGCGATAGCACCGGGCGACGTCGGGAACGTCTGGCTCTGCAACTCCGGGACGGAGGCCAACGAGGCGGCGCTGAAGTTCGCCCGGAGCGCCACCGGGAACTCCAAGATAGTCGCCGCGAAGCAGGGGTTCCACGGCCGCACGATGGGCGCGCTGTCGGCCACCTGGAAGTCGAAGCACCGCGAGCCGTTCGAACCGCTCCTCGCCGACGTGGAGTTCGTCGACTACGGTGACGAGGACGACCTCGCCGACGCCGTGGACGACGAGACGGCTGCGGTCGTCCTCGAACCGGTCCAGGGCGAGGGCGGCGTCAACCCCGCGCCGGAGGGGTACCTGCAGGCGGCCCGCGAACTGACCGACGAGGCGGGGGCCGCCCTCGTCTTCGACGAGATACAGACCGGCCTCGGCCGGACGGGGACGCTGTGGGCCTGCGAGTCCGCGGGCGTCGTCCCGGACGTGCTGACGACCGCGAAGGGACTGGCCAGCGGCCTGCCGATGGGCGCGACGCTGTGTGCCGACTGGATAGCGGAGGACGCTGGCTCGCACGGGTCGACGTTCTCCGGCGGCCCGGTCGTCAGCGCCGCCGCCGAGGCGACGCTGTCGGTCATCGTCGAGGAGGACCTCCCCGCCCGCGCCGCCGAGACGGGCGCGTACCTCCGCGAGGAGTTGCACGCCGCGGACCTGCCGGTGCGCGACGTCCGGGGCGAGGGCCTGCTGGTCGGCGTCGAGGTGAAACGCGGCGCGAACCGCCTCCTGAAGGAACTCGCGCTCGACCACGGCGTGCTCGCGCTCCCCGCGGGCCGGACCGTCCTCCGGTTGCTCCCACCGCTGACCGTCGAGCGCTCGCACGTCGACCGCGTGGTGGACGCGCTCGCCGACGCGCTCGGAGGTGACGGATGAGCGCGAGCGACGGGGCGGCCGACGTCGTCACGCACGAGGTGTCCGAGGCGGCGGCCCGCGACCTGCTCGTCGACCTCGTCGAGACGCCGTCCGTGACGGGCGACGAGCGCGAGTGCGCCGAGCGCCTCGCCGCGTTCTTCGAGCGCCACGACCGCGAGGCGCGGCTGGACGAGGTCGGCAACGTCCGCGCGCCCGGCGACGACGGCGTCCTGCTGACCTCCCACATCGACACCGTTCCGGGCGAGATTCCGGTGGAAGTCGAGGAGACAGACGAGGGCGATGTCCTCTGGGGACGCGGCAGCGTCGACGCCAAGGGGCCGCTGGCCGCGATGGCGGTCGCGGCCGTCGAGACGGGCGCGAGCTTCGTCGGCGTCGTCGGCGAGGAGACCGACTCCAGGGGCGCGCGCCACCTCGTCGACGAGCGCGCGGAACCCGCCGCGGTCGTCAACGGCGAACCCAGCGGCTGGGACGACCTGACGCTCGGCTACCGCGGCTTCCTCGCCGGCACCTACTCGGTCGCCGTCGACTCCGTCCACTCCTCGCGCCCCGACCCGAACGCCGTCGAGCACGCGACGGGCTGGCTCTCGCGCGTGAAGGCCGAGTTCGCCACCGACGACCCCGTCTTCGAGTCGGTGACCGTGAAACCGGTCGAGTTCGACGGCGGCCTCGACGACGACGGCCTCGCGACCGCGGCCACCGTCGACGTGCAGTTCCGGATTCCGCCCGGGACGACCGCCGCGGAGATACGCGAGACGGCCGAGAGCGAACTCGACGCCGGCAGCGTCTCCTGGGGCGAGCCAATCCCGCCGACGCTGTCCAGCCCCCGGACCGACCTCGCGCGAGCGTTCCGGGTCGCCGTCCGCGCGGAGGGCGGCGACCCCGGTCTGCTCCGCAAGACCGGGACCAGCGACGCGAACCTCTACGCCGCGGCCTGGGACTGCCCGGTCGCCACCTACGGCCCCGGCGACTCGACGTTCGACCACGCGCCCGACGAACGCCTCGACCTCGCGGAGTTCGACCGCGCCGTCGCGGTGCTCGGACGGGTCGCGGAGAACCGCCTGGAGAGCCACGAATGACGCCGAAGCACGAACCAATGACGCCGAACGACCACGGGACGACCCCGACACAGCAGCCGTCGAACAGCAGTCCGAACGTCGACGCCGACCCGGCGCACTTCCTGACCGTCGACGACCTGAGCGAAGCCGACCTCCGAGCCGTCGTCGATTCGGCGCGAGCGTTCGAGCGGGCGCGAGCCGACGGCGAACCCCACGCCGTGCTGCCGGGCGCGACGGCGACGATGCTGTTCGAGAAGCCCAGCACCCGGACCCGGGTCTCCTTCGAGACGGGGATGACCCACCTCGGCGGTCACGCCGTCTTCCTCGGCCCGGACGACACTCAGCTCGACCGCGGCGAACCCGTCTCGGACACGGCGCGGGTGCTGTCGCGCTACGGCGAGTTCGTCGTGGCGCGCGTGTTCGACCACGGGACCCTGGAGACGATGGCCGAGCACGCCACCGTCCCGGTCGTCAACGCGCTCTCCGACTTCGCTCATCCCTGCCAGGCGCTGGCCGACCTGCTCGCGCTCCGTCAGCAGTTCGGCTCGCTCGCTGACCTGTCGGTCACCTGGGTCGGCGACGGGAACAACGTCGCCGCGTCGTTCGTCGTCGCCGCCGCGACGATGGGCGTCGACGTGACGGTGGCGACGCCGCAGGGCTACGAACTCCCCGCGGACGTGCTCGAACGCGCGGCGGCGCGCGGTCCCGCGCCCGAGGTCGTCCACGACCCCGAGTCCGCCGTCGAGGGCGCCGACGCCGTCTACACCGACGTCTGGGTGAGCATGGGCGACGAGGGCGAGCGCGAGGAGAAACTGACCGCCTTCGAGGGGTTCCAGGTGAACGCCGACCTGCTCGCACGCGCCCCGGACGCGGCGGTGATGCACTGCCTGCCCGCCCACCGCGGCGAGGAGATCACCGGCGACGTGCTGGAGAGCGAGCGCTCGCTCGCCTGGCGGCAGGCCGAGAACCGCCTGCACGTCCAGAAGGCGCTGCTGGCGCACCTGGGCGGCGTGGAGTACTCGCGGTAGGTCCGGTCCGAGACGCGTCGGACGCCGCCTCTCGACGGGCTAACTTTATATACATGTCTTCGTTGGGTTCGAAGTAACAGATATGACCGGACACGTGTACACCGTCGCGAGCGGGAAGGGCGGTGTGGGGAAGACGACCACCGCGATAAACCTCGGGGCGATGCTCGCCGAGGCGGGGGCCGACGTGGTCGTCGTCGACACGGACCTGGGGATGGCGAACATCGCCGGGTTCCTCGACTTCGAGATGGACGGGGCGACGCTCCACGACGTGCTGGCTGGCGAGGCGAACGTCGCCGCCGCCGTCTACGAGGCCCCCGGCGACGTCGACGTCCTTCCGAGCAGCACCGACATCCAGGCGTTCGCCAAGTCAGAGACGGAGAACCTCCCGGAGGTCGTCGCGGCACTCCGCGAGGAGTACGACTTCGTCCTGCTCGACACCGGGGCCGGCATCAGCTACGACACGATGCTTCCCCTCTCGCTGGCCGACGCCGTCCTGCTCGTCACGACGCCGGACGTCGCCTCGGTGCGCGACACGGCCAAGACGGGCGAACTCACCGCGCACGTCGGCGGCACGGTCCGCGGCGCGGTGCTCACCCAGCGCGGCGACGACATCCTGAACGCCGACGACGTGGAGGGAACGCTGGAGACCGACATCCTGGCGGTCGTCCCGACGGACGAGACCGTCCCGATGAGCATCGACGCCGGACGACCGCTCGCCGCGTTCGCGCCGAACGGCGACGCGGCGGCCGCGTACCGCGACCTCGCCGGAGTGCTGGCCGGGTCGAACGAAACGGAGCGCCGGGAGGCAAAGACGGACGAGGACGGAGACGGGTTCCGGGACGCGGCGGACGACGACCCCGAACCGGGCGACGACGCCGCGCCGGCGCTCGCCGACGCGGAGGCGGAACTGGGCGACGCCGACTCGTTCGACGCCGACCCGGTTCACGACCTCATCGACGAGCGCATCGTCGAGGCGGCCGACGCCCCCGAGCCCTCCGCTCCGGACGAGGACGCGAGCGACGCCGCCGACGAGACTCCGTCCGGGCCGGCGGACGAGAAGGACGCGAGCGGCGACCCGGACGACTCCGGAGCGACGTCCCGCGACGACGGCTCTACGGCGGTCGACGCCACCGGTTCCGACGAGGCGGACGACGAGGCCAGCACCGACGACCCGGCCTCCGAAGACCCGCTCGACGACCGGACCGACGCGACGGACGGGAAGCGCGTCCGGGTGACCGACGAGATGGACGACGCCGCGACCGAAGCGAAGGTGGGAGACGTCGCGCCCGATTCCTCGGCACCGACGCCCGACGAGACGAAGGCGAGCGACCGGCCGGCGACGGACGAGGCCGAGTCCGGCGACGCGCCCGACGATGCATCTGACGACGCCGCGGCGGTGCCCGAGGACGCGCCCGAATCGGCCGGCGATACGGCGAAAGCGCCGTGGCAGGCGAGCGACGCGGACGACGAACCGGAGGCCGTCCCGTTCGAGGAGGGCGAACCTGGCCAGACGGAACTCGGCGCGATGGCGAACGAGGACGACGAAGCGGACGAGGACGAAGCGGGCATCTTCGGCCGCATCGGGTCGCTGTTCCGCTGACGCCGGAAACAAGTTGTTTCTTCGACACGTAGTGTTCGGGAGATGGCCGAAGAATCGGTTCCGTTCTGGTGGATACTGCTGTTCGTCCTGCTCGCGCTCGGGCTCGCGGCGGGCGCGATACTGTACGTCGGCGGCGAGTTGCTCGCCGCGTTCGCCGTCGAGTTCGCCACGGAGTCGCTACCGGCGGGCGTCGGCACGTCGCTAGCGTAGTTCGAAGGTGTCATCTCGACGAGACGCGGCGCTTGCGGTCGGAAATCGCAAGAAGACGCCGGGACTGGGATTTGAACCCAGAACCCCTAACGGGGACACGCTTTCCAGGCGTGCGCTTTGCCATTCGGCCATCCCGGCCCAACAGTTGGTAACCGAGAGTCGCGTTTAAAGGCTTCCCTTTACGACAGGACGCCGTCGGCGACGTAGGTGAGCGTCGACGCCCCGACGGCGACGAGGAGCGCCACGCCGACCTTCACGGCGACGTCGTACCGGTAGCCGCTGAACAGTTCGTACCCTTGCAGGAGCACGAGGAAGGCGAGCATACCGATGACGCCCCACAGCAGACTGTGCTTGACGCGGGGGTCCACGGCGAGGTCACTCGGCGGCGGCGATGGCCTCTATCTCGATTCCGACGCCCTTCGGGAGGTTCGCCACCTCGACCGCGCTCCGGGCCGGCGGGTTGTCCTGGAAGTACTCCTGGTAGGACTCGTTCATCGCGTCGAAGTCCTCGATGTCGTCCATGAAGACGGTGACCTTCAGCACGTCCTGCATCGTCAGCCCCTCCTCCTCGAGGATGCCCTTCACGTTCTCCAGGCTCTGGCGGGTCTGGACGGCGATGTCCTCGTCGTCCAGCAGGTCGCCATCCGGGGTCATCGGTATCTGTCCGGCCGTGAACACGATGTCGCCGTTAGTCGTCGCCTGGCTGTACGCTCCGACCGCTTCCGGCGCGTCCTGCGTGCTGATAACTCGCTTCATGACAGACAGTTCGCTCGCCAGGACTTAAACCTACGTCAAAACGGAGCGAAAGCCATCGTCTAGACGAGCACTTCGACGTCGAACCCGCTGTCGCGCAACGACGCGAGCAGGTCGTCGACGTGCTCCGGACCGCGCGTTTCGAGGTCGAGTTCCACCTCGGTCGCGTTCATCCCGATGTCGCGGGAGGTGCGGTCGTGCTGGATGGCGTAGATGTTCGCCCGCGCGTCGGCCACCACGTCCAGCAGTTCGCGGAGCGACCCCGGGCGGTCTTTCAGCACGGTTCGGAGTTTCACGTACCGGCCCGTCTCGACGAGTCCGCGCATGATGACCGTCGTGAGGGTGTTCATGTCGATGTTGCCGCCGGAGAGGACGGGGGCGATGACCTCGTCGTCGACGTAGTCGAACTTCTCGCCCAGCGTCGCGGCGAGTGCCACCGCACCGGCCCCCTCGACGAGCGTCTTGCTGCGTTCGAGGAGGTAGGTCAGCGCGACCGCGATCTCGGAGTCGGAGACGGTGACGACCTCGTCGACGCGTTCCCGGATGACCTCGAACGGCTTCTCGCCGGCGCTCCGCGTGGCGATGCCGTCCGCGACGGTGTCGACGCTGTCGAGTCGGTGGCGTTCGCCCTTCTGGAGCGACTGGGCGACGCTGGAGGCGCCCTCGGCCTGAACGCCGACGACGCGCGCGTCGGGGATCTGACCCTTCACCGCCGTGGCGACGCCGCTGACGAGTCCGCCGCCGCCGATGGGGACGACCACGGTGTCGACGTCCGGCAGGTCGTCCACTATCTCCAGGCCGATGGTGCCCTGGCCCGCCATCACCTTCTCGTCGTCGAACGCGTGGACGTAGGTGCGACCCTCCTCGTCTTCGAGTTCGTGGGCGCGCTCCTGGGCCTCGTTGTAGTCCTCGCCGTAGAGGACGACCGCCGCGCCGTAGTCCCGGGTCGCCTTTATCTTCGAGATGGGCGCGTTCTCCGGCATGACTATCTTCGAGTCGACGCCGCTGCGCGTCGCCGCGAGCGCGACGCCCTGGGCGTGGTTGCCCGCGCTGGCGGTGACGACGCCCGCCTCCTTCTCCGCCTCGGAGAGGGTCTTGATGCGGTTGGTCGCACCGCGAATCTTGAACGAGCCCGTGCGCTGGAACGTCTCCAGTTTCGGGTGGACCGCCGCACCCGTCATGTCCGAAAACGTGTGCGAGTAGTCGAGCGGCGTGTGCCGAGAGGTCTCGGCGACTCGCTCTCGGGCCTCCAGTACGTCCCCGAGTTCTATCATGGTCCGTCGGTGGTTCTCGCGTCTCTTTATGGTTTGGAATCGGAGGCGACAGGTGTGCTTCTGCCGTCAACTGACGCTTCCTCTCGCGTTCGTATCTGCACACTGACGGTGCGTCTTGGCGATTCGGCGACGTCGTACGCTCCGTCGGGGGCGAAGAAGGCTTATTACCGCTACGATTGGGGATAATCGTTATGGACGCAGGTCGTATGCACGCCTTCCTACTCGGCCGGAATCGTCGCACGTCGGTTCGTTTCTTCGGCGTTGGAATGGTCGTCGCGAGTTCGTTCGCGGTCCTTCTGTACACGCCTGCTGGACGGGGACTTTCGAGCACGCACTACTTCCAACTACTCTCCGTCGTCACGTTCGGCTGTGCGGCAGTAAGCGCCTACGTCAACGGCGGATTGCTGACGAGCTGGTTCCTCGCCGCATCGGGAATACTTCCGTTCGCGTTCTCGTTCGCGCTCACGGACGCGCCACTCGGCCAGGAGCCGACGATAGTCAGCGCGATTAACGCACTGCTCCTTTCGGCAGGGTTGTACACCGTCGCCGTCGGGACGACGGCCTTCGCTATCGGAGCGGGCGTACGATACGGCCGGGACCGACCCACCAAACCGACGGAAGCACGCCGGCCGGAAGAGTAGCGTCGGTAGTTCGATGTCGACCTACTTCGGCGGGCTGCGGATTCTCCTGCCAATCCTCGACGACTCGTGCGAAGTGCCCAGCGCTAGTCACGACCGGGTTCCGACCTGTCGAATCGAACCACAGTCGAGTAAAGAAACGCCTTTCTACCCCCCGTCCTGCCTTCGTAACGATGCAGGTCTCCGAGGTGGTCCCCGAGTTCGCGGAGGCGTTCCCGTTCGAGGAGTTCAACGACATGCAACGGGAGATGCTGCCGGCCCTGCTCGACAGCGACGACAACGTCGTCGCCAGCGCGCCGACCGCCAGCGGGAAGACCGCGCTCGCGGAACTGGCCATCTGCAAGGCGCTCCGGGACGGCGGCACCGCGCTCTTCGTCGCGCCGATGCGCGCGCTCACGAACGAGAAGGAGAGCGAGTGGGAGCGGTTCGAGGACCTCGGCCACTCCGTCTACGTCGTCACGGGCGAGCGCGACCTCAATCCCCGGCGAGCGGAGCGCGCGGACATCCTCGTGATGACGCCCGAGAAGGCCGACTCGGCGACCCGGAAGCACGACTCGCGGCGCTACTCGTTCATCACCGACGTGGACGTCTGCGTCATCGACGAGGTCCACCTGCTCGACTCGGAGAAGCGCGGGAGCGTCCTCGAAGTGACCGTCTCGCGCCTCCGACGGCTCTGTGACCCCCGCATCGTCGCGCTCTCTGCGACGATGCCGAACGTCGACGACGTCGCCGAGTGGCTGGACGCGCCGCCCGAGACCACCTTCGAGTTCGGCGACGAGTACCGTCCCGTCGACCTCCACGCGGACGTGAAGACCTACACCCACGGGGACAACTCCTTCGCCGACAAGTACCGCCGGCTGTACCGCGCGCTCGACCTCGCGGAGCCCCACATCGAGGAGGGCGGCCAGGCGCTCGTGTTCGTCTCCTCGCGGCAGGACACCGTGCAGGCCGCCAAGAAGGCCCGCGACGAGATAGCGGAACGCGACCTCTCCGTCGGCGCGCGCGGCGACTACGACTTCCACACCGAGACCCAGGAACTGGAGAACGAGACGCTCCGGAAGTCCGTCCTCGACGGGGTCGCGTTCCACCACGCCGGCCTCTCCAAGAACGACAAGGACCTCGTCGAGGAGTGGTTCCGAGAGGGGAAGATACAGCTCCTCTTTTCCACCTCGACGCTGGCGTGGGGCGTCAACCTCCCCGCGCGCTGCGTCGTCCTCCGGGACACGAAGCTCCACGACCCCCTGGAGGGCGAGGTGGACATGAGTCCGCTCGACGTGCTCCAGATGCTCGGACGCGCGGGCCGACCCGGGTACGACGACGTCGGCTACGGCTGGGTCGTCTGCGACCACGCCGAGGCCGACAAGTACCGGAAACTGCTGCGCGAGGGCAAGGAGATAGAGTCCCGACTCGCGGAGGATTTGGACGCCCACCTCAACGCCGAGATAGCGATGGGAACCATCGCCGACCTCGACGACGTGATGGACTGGCTCCGGACGACGTTCTACTACGTCCGCGCGAAAAACGACCCCGAGCAGTACGACTTCGAGAACCTGCGCGACCGCGTCCGGGCCACGCTCGAACGCCTCGTCGACCGCGGCTTCGTCGAGACGGGCGACGACCTCGGCGTCGCCGCCACCCCGCTCGGCATGCTCGCCTCGAAGTTCTACCTCCGCCTCGACACCGCCGAGCGCTTCGCCGACCTCGCCAACCTGCCCACGGTCGACGACGACGCCATCCTGGCGACGGTCGCCGGGGCCGGCGAGTTCGACAGCGTCAGCGCGCGCCAGTCGGAGCGCGAGGCCGTCGACTCCGTGCTGGTCGGGCAGGACTCGGGTGACCTGGAGGCCGGCGGTCGGAAGGTACTCGCCATCCTCCGGTCGAGCATGACCGGGTCGACCCCCGCCGACCTCCGGAGCGACGCGTGGGTCATCCGCCAGAACGCCGTCCGCCTCCTCTCCGCGTTGCGGGCCTTCTTCGAGCGGTTCGACCGCCCCGTGGCCGCCAACCGCACCCGCCGCGTCGAGGCGCGCGTCGAGAACGGCGTCTCGTCGACCGCCGTCGGGCTGACCGCCGTCGACGGGGTCGGCTCGGGCCGGGCGAGCAAACTCGCCGCCGAGGGCCTGGAGACGCCGGCCGACGTGCGCGAAGCGGGCGTGGACGGCCTCGTCCGGGCGGGGCTCTCCGAGGGCGTCGCCGAGCAGGTCGTCGAAAGCGTGCGAGAACTGCCCGCTGTCGATATCGAGTGGGGCGCGTTCCCCGACGACATCGCGCGCGGCGAGAACGCGATGCAGGAAGTGACCGTCCGCAACCGGGGCGGCGGCGCGCAGGCCGCCATCGACGTGACCGTCAACGGCGTCGAGATGACCGACCGGACGACGTACCTCGACGGCCCCGAATCGGTCCCGGTCGGCGTGTTCGGCGGTAGCGCCGAGGAGATGGAGTTCGTCGTCCGCGTCGCGTTCCCCGACCTGCCGCTCGTGCCGGTCACCGACTCGCGGACGGTCAGGGTCGAGTGAACAACTGCTCGCGCAGCGCCTCGGGGGTCGAGACCACCGCGTCGGCCGCCGAGAGGTCGAGTTTCTTCGCACCGTTCCGGTAGCCGACGCAGTCCGCACCGGCCCGGACCGCCGCCTCGACGCCGTTCTCGGAGTCCTCGACCGCGACGCACGCCGACGGCCGGTGGCCCAGCCGCTCGGCGGCGTGTTCGTAGATGGCCGGCCCGGGTTTCCCCGGCGCGTCCACGTCCTCGGCGCTGACGACCGCGTCGAAGTCGAGGTCGAATCGCTCGAGCACCACGTCGATCCAGGCGTGGGGTGCAGAGGAGACGAGCGCGACGTCGACCCCGTCGGCGCGCAGGTCCGCGACGATGTCCCGGAAGCCGTCCATCAGCGCGGCGTGTTCGCCGTACACGTCCTCGGCGGCCTCGTCGTAGATGTCGACGAACTCCGACTTCTCGACGGTCGTCTCGTAATGCTCGTCGAGATAGTCGTAGATCTCCCGGTAGTTCATCCCGGTTATCTCGTCGGCGGACACCGTGGTTTCGAGGACCTCGGGGAAGATCGTCTGCTCTTCGATGTCGACCCAGTAATCTTCCGAGTCGACGATGACTCCGTCCATGTCGAACAGTACTGCATCGAATGTAGGCACGGGCGTTCCAACGCGGCCCGGCATCGTAGGACTGTCGCTGTCGGACGTCCGTCGCTCGCCACCGTCGCCCGTCGACGGTGAACGCCTACCGACCGGGCGTCACCGTTTCTTGACCTCGATGGTTCCGTCGCTCGCGACGACCACGCGACGCTCCTCGTATCGAAAGGAGACGTGGCCCGTCGTCGACCGTTCGGTTCCGTCGTCGCACGGCGCGAACAGCGCGTCGATGGCCGAGGGGTCGACGGTGTCGTACAGCGTCGGCGTGAGTTCGGGCGGTGGAACGTCGAGGGCTTCCGCCAGGGCAGCGATGATCGCAGTTCCGACGTGGTCCTCGCTGTCCCAGTCGTGGTGTCGACGAACGTCGACGTCCCACGCTTCGCCAGCAGACGCTGGCTCCTCATCTGGGCCGGAGCTAGTCATATTTCGTTAACGGCGTTCGAATCGTTAAGGATACGAGTTTCACATTCATGGTACTTATGAGCGGTTCGACTGTGGCTGGTCGCGCTGGCGGGGGACTTCCGCGTCGCAGTCGGTGTCGAGACAGCGCCGACCGGTTCGGGTCTCGAACACCGGGAGACCGCAGTCGCAGTCGCCGACGACCGCTCCGTCGGGAACTCCGAACCCGGTGTCGCAGTCGGGATACTCCTCACAGCCCGCGATGAGGCCGCCGCGCTCCAGGATGCGGAGGTCGGCCCCGCAGTACGGACAGTCCCACTCGCGGTCGAACCGCTCGCGGACCGCCGCGACGAGCGGTTCGCAGTCGCGGTCGACGCACACGTCGAAGGCGTCGCCGCGCTCGACGCGCATCGTCGGGAGGCCGCATTCGCAGGTCTCCTGGCGGACGGTTGCCCGGCGGGGGATGGCGTGGTCCACCGAACAGCCGAGGCAGGCGACGCTCCCGTCGGCGCGGACGAGCGGCCCGTCGCAGTCCGGGCAGTCGCCGACCGGGATGCCGGCTTCGGAGCCGGGGTACCGGGAGATGCCGTAGCAGGTGTGACACTCCACGCGGACCCGGCGGTCGTTCGTCGCCGCGACGAGCGTGAACGTGCCGTCCTCGACCTCGGCGCGGGCGGTATCGGCGCGGGTGAGCCACGCGACGGGCTGGTACCCGTCGACGTCGTGGACGAGCAGGGTGTCGTCCGGTTTCAGCAGGACGACGACCTCCCCGCGCTGTCGGCGGCGGTCGTCGTCTCCGAACGTTATCGTGCAGTCGCCGGCGAAGACGCGTATCGTCTCGGGCATGGGCCGCCCTGGTCCCGTTCTGCAATTTAAAGGTGCGGACGGGGGAAGTGTGGGAGCGATTCCGGAGGGCGGGCGAGCGGCGGACGGCGTCGGCGCCCGAGTCGCAGTACCTATGACGCCGCGCGCCGGAAGAGCGCGTATGGACGGACGTTTGCGCGACGACGAAGTGGTCGTGAGCGGCGACGCCCGCCAGCGCTACTACGACTCGCGAGGGTACGGACGACCGCTCGGGGGCGACGACGTGGCGCTCTCGCGGGTCGAGGCCGCCCACCTCCTCTTTCGCGGCGACCTCGACTCCGTCGACGGCGCGGGGTTTCGCGAGTTCCTCCAGAACTCGACGGGCGACGGGTTCGGGGCGCGCTTTCTCGTCTACGCCGACCTCCGCGAGCGCGGCTTCTACCTCTCGCCCGACCGGAAGGGGTGGGTTCCCGACCCCCTTCCGGGGTCGGACTTCGTCGTCTACCCGCGCGGAGACGGGCCGTGGGGCGACGACCTGCTGTACCGGGTCCGGGTCGTCTCCGAACGCGAGTCGCTGCCGGCGACGGAACTCGGCGACGTGGTCCTGGCGGTCGTCGACGAGGAGAGCGAGATAACGTACTTCGAGACCGAGCGTCCGGACCCGACCGGCGACACCGAGGAGCACCTGCCCGCGCGTCTGGAGGGCGCGCTGCTGGCCGACAACGTGTTGCTGTGGGACCCGCCCGCCGCGGTCCACGAGGACGCCTTCTACGGCCAGCCGCTGGGCGACCGCGGCGCCGTCGACGTCCTCCAGCTGTCGCTGCTGGAGGCTGCCCACCTCGCCGCCGAGGGCGTCCTCTCCGTCGACGGGGGGTACGACGCCATCGTCGAGCGTGGCCGAACCGTCGAGGGCGAGCGGTTCGACCGCCGACTGGCCGTCTACCGGACGTTGCGGGAGGAGGACGTCGTTCCGAAGACGGGGTTCAAGTTCGGAGCCGACTTCCGGACGTACGCCGACGTGGAGTCGGTCGAGAACCTCGGCCACTCCGAGAACCTGGTGCGCGTGCTGCCCGCGGACTACGTGTTCTCCCCGCGCGACCTGGCGCTCGACGTGCGACTGGCCCACGGCGTCCGCAAGCGGATGGTGTTCGCCCTGACCGACGGCGAGTCGGTGTCGTGGGTGGGCGTGAATCGGCTGACGCCGTAGGAGAGCGCGGACGGTTCCCGCCGACGGGTGTCGAGCGCCGTCGCGCCCGCCGAGACCGAATAGTTTTTGCGCGAACCGACCCGATTCAGGGCACAACGACGCGGCTCTCGGTCGGCCGACTCACACCATGACACGAGACATCGATAGCGAACGCGAGGAGAAGCTCCCCGACGGCGGAACGGCGGCGGGAGACGACCAGGTCGCGCTCGACCCCTGGGGGTCGGCGACCGTCGCCGACTACCGGAAACTGTTCGAGGAGTTCGGCATCGAGGAGTTCGACGAGTTGCTCGAGGAGGTGCCCGACCCGCACTACCTGATGCGCCGGGGCGTCATCTTCGGCCATCGGGACTACCGCCGGGTCGCCGAGGCGATGCGGAACGACGAGCCGTTCGCCGCGCTCTCGGGGTTCATGCCGACCGGCGACCCCCACATCGGGCACAAGCTCGTCTTCGACGAACTCATCTGGCACCAGCAGCAGGGCGGGGACACCTACGGTCTCATCGCAGACCTGGAGGCCCACAGCGCTCGCGGGCTCTCGTGGGACGAAATCGACGAACACGCCCGCGACTACCTCCTCTCGCTCGTGGCGCTCGGCTTCGACCCCGAGGAGGGGACGCTCTACCGGCAGTCCGAGAACCGCGAGTTGCAGGACCTCGCGTTCGAACTCGGGAGCAAGGCGAACTTCTCCGAACTCGAGAACATCTACGGCTTCTCCGGCGAGACGGACGTCGCCCACATGCAGTCGGTCGTCACGCAGATGGCCGACATCTGCTACCCGCAACTGGACGAGCCGAAGCCGACCGTCATCCCGGTCGGTCCCGACCAGGACCCCCACGTCCGACTCGCCCGGGACCTCGCCGCGCGGATGCGCTACTTCGGCGTGACGGAGGCGTACGCGAGCTTCGAGCTGACCGACGCCGAGCGCATCCACGTCGCCGCAGCGTATCAGAACCGCGAATCGTACGCCGAGGAGCCCGAGCGACCGCGCTGCGAGGAGGCCGCCGAGTGGCTGGCCGACGTCAGGGACGCGACCGACCCCGTCGTCGCCGGAACCATCGACAAGCTCGACAACGCCGGCATGGAGCCCCTGCGGCCGCGCGTCCGGTTCCTCGACCGCAACGCCACCGACGAGGCGTTCGAGGCGCTCGTCGAGGCCGTCGACGGCGAGAAGCGCGTCTTCGAGGAGCACGTCGACTCCTTCGACCTCTCGCGGGAGGAAGCCGAGGAGCTGTCCCGGGAGGTCGAGGTCGACCACGGCGGCTACGGCTTCGTCCCGCCATCGTCCATCTACCACCGGTTCATGACCGGGCTGACGGGCGGGAAGATGTCCTCGTCCGTGCCGGCGAGCCACATCAGCCTGCTCGACGACCCCGAGGAGGGGTACGACAAGGTGAAGGCCGCGACCACCGGCGGCCGCGAGACGGCCGAGAAGCAGCGCGAACTCGGCGGGCAAGCGGACGAATGCCCCGTGTACGAACTGTACGCCTACCTGCTCGCGGGCGACGACGACGAGTTCGCCAAGGAGGTGTACGACGAGTGCGTCGGCGGCGAGCGCCTCTGTGGCGGCTGCAAGGAACAGGCCGCCGAGCTGATGGAGCAGTTCCTCGAAGAGCACCAGGAGAAACGCGAGGAGGCCGAGGAGCTCCTGGAGGACCTCGATATGGAACTCGACTCTCCGCGGAAGTAGTCCGCTCGCGGGCCTCCTCGCGGACGCTCCGGCGCGTCGTAGCGCTCACCACGAACTGTACCGCTCTTGCTCCCACGGGTTCGCGGTGTTCGAGTAGCCGCGCTTCTCCCAGTAGCCGCGCTCCGGTTCGGTGAGGAACTCGACGCCGTCGACCCACTTCGCACCCTTGTACGCGTACTTGTGCGGCGTCACGACCCGGAGCGGACCCCCGTGGTCGGACGGGAGCGGTTGACCGTCGAGTTCCCAGGTGAACAGGACCTCCTCGCGCATGCACTCGTCCAGCGGAAGGTTGGTCGTGTAGCCGTCGAGCGCGGAGAACATGACGTGGACGGCGTCGTCGCGCACGCCCGCGCGCTCGGCGATGGTCGGAAACGGCACGCCGGTGAACTCGTTGTCGAACCGGCTCCATCCCGTCACGCAGTGGAAGTCCTGGCGCTGGGTCTCGGCCGGGAGGTCGGTGAACTCGTCCCACGAGAACGCGAGTTCGTCCTCGACCGCTCCGGTGACCGTGAACTCCCACGCGTCCACGTCCCGCTTCGGAACTCCGCTCTTCGAGAGGACGGGAAACCGTTTCGTGCGGCGCTGGCCCGGCGGTAACCGTTCGTCACCGAACTCCTCGAAGATCGACGTGGCATCCTCCATGGGCGCACCGTAGTCGGCGAGCGCAATAGTGATTGTTACCGTATGGCAAGCGCCGGTCCGCGGATTTATTCCCCCGGTCCCCGTAGGTCGCCGGGGGATTCACGTGCCACTCATTCGTTTCGAGATGGCGGATTCGACCGAGCGAACGCAGATCGGGGAGGGAATCGTCCGGTTCGCCGCACAGGCAGGGCGGCTGGAGACCGGACGCGAGGAGGGGAAGTACTTCCTGCAGCACGCGGACGGGTGCGGCGAGGACGGAAAGCGAATCGGACCCGGCGACGCGTTCTTCTTCGACACGGAAACCGGCGACATCCTCTGTGTGGCGCACGGAGAAGAACGGAGCGAGGAGGCGTGAGTTCCGCCGACCGACGCGTCTCGCGGCCGAAATCCCCGACGAGCGGCCCGGGGTTTCGAGGGGCCACGCGGGTCGACCGTCCGACTGCTCGTCGGACAGTCGGTTCCGGGTAGCGTGCGGACCGCGGTCGACGGCGGGCGTTCAGACGCTCGCTTTCGCGACGCGCAGCGTCTCGGCCATCTCCTCGGCGAGTTCCTCGGCGCGCTCTCTCTCGCGCGCCTCGGCGTAGATGCGGACCATCGGCTCGGTACCGCTGGGGCGGGCGAGCACCCAGGCGTCGCCGTGGTCCAGGCGGTAGCCGTCGCGGGCGTTCACCTCGACGTCGGCCTCCGACGCGGCGCGCTCGGCGGCCGCGAGCAGGGCGTCGCGCTCGGCGTCGCCGGCGTAGGAGACGTTGACGCGGACGTTGTGGTAGCCGTCGTAGTCGGCGACGACCTCGCTGGCGCGACCGTCGACCAGCAGTTCGAGGAACTTGGCGGCGGTGTACGCGCCGTCCCGCGTGAGGCGGTAGTTCGGGAAGAAGATGCCGCCGTTGCCCTCGCCGGCGACGGGGACGGACACGTCCGCCCGGCGGAGTTCGCGGATGCGGGTGATGATGTTCGTACTCCCGATGGGCGTGAGTTCGAGTCGAGCGTCGGCGTCGCGGGCCACGTCAACGAGGCGCTGGGAGACGTTGACCGCCGAGACGACCGCGTCGCCCGCGTCGAGTTCCGCGGCGGCGAGCGCGGCGAGGGTGGCGTCGCCCTCGACGTACTCGCCGGTCTCGTCGTAGAAGATGGCGCGGTCGGCGTCGCCGTCGTGGGCGATGCCGACGTCCGCGTCGGTGACCTCGACGAGGCGGCCGAGGTCGTCTAAGTTCTTCGGGACGGGTTCGGGGTCGCGGCCGGGGAAGTGACCGTCGGGCTGGCTGTTCGCGGTGACGACGTCGCAGCCGAGTCGGCGGAAGAACTCGGGGGAGGTGAGCGCTCCCGCGCCGTGACCGGGGTCGAGCGCGACGGTCAGGTCGGCGTCCGCGATGGCCTCGCGGTCGACGGCGTCGAGCAACTGGTCGACGTAGCGGTCGCGTACGTCCTCGACGCGGTGGGTGTGGCCCGTCTCGTTCCAGCGAACCGACTCGAACGCCTCCGTGAGGAACTTCTCCTCGACGCGTTCGAGGTGGTCGACCGAGAGTTCGATGCCGTCGTCCCCGACCAGTTTCACGCCGTTGTACTCCGGCGGGTTGTGACTGGCGGTGATCACCAGCGCCGGCACGCCCTCGCGCTCGGCGTACGCCTGCGCGGCGGGCGTCGGCACCATCCCGAGACGGTCGACGTCGGCACCGACGCTGGCGAGACCGCTCGCGGCCGCGTCCGCGAGCATGTCCCCGGTCGCTCGCGTGTCCCGCGCGAGCGCGACCCGGTCCGACCGCCAGACAGTACCGGCTGCCTTGGCGATCTTCAGCACGAACTCCGGAGTCAGCTCCTCGTTGACGACTCCGCGAGTCCCGCTCGACCCGAACACCTTCATATGCGCCAGGTGAGGCCCCTGCATTCAAAGAGATTCCGAATAGTCCCGAAAACAGCCGACGAGAATACTACGTCGGGAGCGGTCGACCACCTCCGCAGTCGGGAGCACCGTCGTCGCCCGAATGCGGGACGGCACGGTGACGGCGACCGCAGCCAGTACCCGAATCCGAACGTTTTCGCATCCCCGGGTTCGAGTTCCGGACATGGTCAGCATCGACGAGAAGCGCGTGTACGACGACCGGGGCGAGGCGACGACGGTCCTCGTCGCCGCCGACATCGGCGTCGTGACCGTGTCGGTGTCGGACGACATCGTCGGCGAGTTCGGCGTCGCACACCGCTGTTCCGCTCGCGACGTGGCGGCCAGGGACCGAACCGCGGACGACGCGCGACGGGACGGTCGACCGGCGGTCGCCGTCGCCACGGACGAGGCGGTGCTCGACGGGGCGTTCGAACCCCTCGGGTTCGGCCCGGCGGTCGCGGTCGGGTTCGACGGCGACGCCCTCCTGGCGGCGTCGCCGGACGGAACGGTCGAACGCCTGGACGGCGACGACGGGTGGCGAGAACTCGGTGCGGTCGGCGACGTGCGTTCCATCGACGGCGACCTCGTGGCGACCGCCGACGGCGTCTACCGGGCGCTCGACGACGGCGTCCAGCACGTCGGTCTCGACGACGCAAGCGACGTGGCGGCCGCCGAACCGCCGCTTGCCGCGACCGGCACCGGTCTCTACGGACTCGGCAACGGCTGGCGTGACCTGCTCGACGGCGACTTCCGCGTCGTCGGTGCCGACGCCGGGCGCGCCCACGCCGCGACCGACGACGCCCTGTTCGCCCGGCGAGGCGACGAGTGGCGCGAGGAGTCGCTCCCCGTCGACGGACCCGTCGCCGACGTCGACTACGGCGAGGGGACCTACGTCGTCGCCGCGGACGGCACGTTCCTGGTGACGGTCGGTGACGGCTGGCGACACCGGGGAATCGGCCTCCGCGACGTCAACGGCCTCGCGGTCGCGTGACCCGACGGTCGCACAGGCTCGCAGTCGCGCAGGCTGGCGTCACCCACTAGCGTTGCTCGCGGTCATCGTCGCGCATCGAGTTCGTACAGGCCCCGATGGACGCGTCTCACGGGGCCGGGTTGCGACAGGTCGCGGAGTCGCGCCTTCGCCCAACCCTGGGTCACGTCGAGTTCCTGTGCGAGATAGGCCGGGATGGCTCGTCCCTCCCCGAGTAGGTTCAGGATTCCGCGTTCCGTGGGCGAGAACTGCGTCTCGTCGTACGGGACGTCGACGAGCAACCGTTCGGTCGGTCGGCGATGCGGGTCCGGCGTCCCGTCCGCGAGTTCGTACAGGCCGCGGTACACCTTCCTGGCGACGTCGCGCTCGCACAGGTCGCTCAGTAGCGCCCCGGCCGTGCCCGGCTCGATGGCCAGTTGATCGGCGACGTACGCGGGAGTACACCGGTCCTTCACCAGCAGGTTGACGACGCCCGTCTCTGCCGGTGTCAGATTCTCTTCGTCGACGAGCCCCGCGGCATCGCTGTCGAGCCGAATTACCGAAACCATCGCGCCGACACTAATACCCCGCCGGATAAATAAAATATTATTATTTTACTACATAAAATATATCCGGAGGGAGTCGTCTCCGCCACGTCGTCAACGCGCCAACACGCTTTAGTTGTAGAGCGTGATAGTTGTAAACAACGATGGAATCAGAAGAAGAAACGTCCCAAGAGTCAGAGGACCACGAAGCGGACGAGAGGCGACGCGAGTCGGAAGCCGCCGCGATGCTGTTGGGCCCGTAACGGGGAGTGAAAACGAGTTTAACCGGGGCCGTCCAGCCTTCTTCTATGATACTCAGCGGGTCCGCCTCCCAGTCGCTCGCGGCGGCCCTCGCCGACGAACTGGACGAACCGCTCGCGTCCGTGGCGTACCGCAAGTTCCCGGACGGCGAACTGCTCGCCAGCGCGCCCGGCTTCCAGGACGACCGAGCCGTCATCGTCGCCTCTACCGTCTCCAGCGACGCCCACGTCGAACTGCTCCAGTTGCAGGACGCCGCGCGCGAGTGGGGTGCCGAGGAGGTCGTCACAGTCCTTCCGTACATGGGCTACGCCCGCCAGGACAGGCCGCTCGCGCCCGGGAAGGCGGACGAGGGACCGACGCCGGGCTACCCCATCTCCGCCCGCGCCGTCGCTCGCGCGGTCAGCACCGGCACCGACCGCGTGCTCACCGTCAATCCCCACGAGGACGCGGTCTGTGACTTCTTCGACGTACCCGCCGAACCGGTCGACGCCGCCGGTCGCCTCGCCGAACCGCTGCCCGGCGAGCTCGTCGACCCCGTCTTCCTCTCGCCGGACGACGGCGCGCTCGACATCGCCGAGACGGTCCGGGACGCCTACGGTACGGGAACCACCGACTACTTCGAGAAGACGCGCCTCTCGGACACCGAGGTGGAGATGCGCCCGAGCGACACCGACGTCGCCGGCCGCGACGTGGTCGTCACCGACGACATCATCGCCACCGGCTCGACGATGAGCGAGGCCGTCTCCCTCCTCGGCGAGCGCGACGTGGGCGACGTGTACGTCACCTGCGTCCATCCCGTGCTGGCGAGCAACGCCCGGACGAAGCTGGCGCGCGCGGGAGTGGAGGCCGTGTACGGCACCGACACCGTCGAGGGCGCGGTGAGCGCGGTGTCGGTCGCGCCGACCGTCGCGGACGCGCTGTAGTCAGTCGAGCAGGTCGGCTATCTCGTCGGCCGTTATCTCGTCGCTCCAGTGGAGTTCGTCGCCGACTTCGACGGGCACCGTACGACGACACGGTATAAAAACAGCGATTGTGCCGGCGGAAAAGAAAACGGCCGTCGGGTTACGCCTGCGCCTCCGCCAGCGGCGCGATGGCGATCTCCATCGCGACGCCCTCGACGTCCCACTCCTTGCGGTGGCCGTCCTCCACGGGGCCGACGTCGTCGGCGCGGACCTCGGACGTCACGAGGTCGAGGCGCTGGTCGACCAGGTCGGCGACGCGGTCGTCCCGGACGTCGAGTTCGAGACGGATGCGCTCCTCGATGTCGAGGTCGAGGGCCTTGCGCATCTCCTGGACGCGGCGGATGACCTCGCGAGCGTACCCTTCGCTCTCGATGTCCTCGGTGAGCGCGGTGTCGACGTAGACGACGCCGACCTCCTCGCCGTCGACGCCGAACGACGCACCGGTGACGTCGTCGGGCGTCTCGGTGACGAAGGAGACCATCTCCTCGTCGAGGGCAACGTCCTCGTCCAGCGCTTCCTCGACCGCGCCCTCGACGGCGGCGACGGTCGGGTCCGTCACGCGGGCCTCGTTGAGCGCGTTCATCACCCGGCCGGCGTCGTCGCCGAACGCGGGACCGAGCAGTGACATGTCGGCCTCGGCGCTGTACTGGAGTTCGCCCCACTGCTCGTCGGGTGCGACGAGTTCGACGTTCCGGGCGTTCAGGCGGTCGGCCAGCAGGTCGCGGTGGCGCTCGACCGCCTCGACCGCTCGTTCGTCGGTGGCGTCGACGACGACGCGCTGGACCGGCCAGCGGAGCTTGCGCTCGGCCTGCTGGCGGGCGTTCGACCCCGCCTCCTCGATGGCGCGCAGCATCGTCACGTCGGTCTCCAGCTGCGGGTCCTGGAGATAGCCGCTGGGGTCCGGCCAGTCGAGCATGTGGACGGTGTCGTAGCCCGCGTCCCCGGTGAGCTTCTGGTAGATCTCCTCGCTGACGAAGGGCGCGTACGGCGCGAGCAGGGCGACCAGGTCCGTGAGGAGGTGGTAGAACGTCGCGTAGGCGGCCCGCTTGCTCGCGCTGTCTTCCTCCTCCCACATGCGCTCGCGGACGACCTGGATGTAGAACCGGGAGACGTCCTCGACGACGAACTCGAGGAAGGTGTGCAGCGCCTTGTCCTGGCGGAACTCCTCCCAGTGCTCGGTCATCTCGGCGGTGACGGTCTGGAGCCGCGACAGCACCCACTCGTCGACGAGTTCGAGGTCGACCTCGTCGAGGTCGACGTCGTCGGGACGGAAGTCGTCGAGGCGCATGTACGGCAGCGGGAACCGGAACACGTTCCAGAGGATGTTGAGGTCCCGCTGCATGTTCTCGGTCTCGTCCCACGAGAAGCTCATGTCCTCGCCCTGCGGGGTCACCGACAGCAAGAACAGCCGCATCGGGTCGGCGCCGTACTCGTCGATGACCTCGTCGGGTTCGATGGTGATGCCTTTCGACTTGGACATCCCGCGTCCGTCGGGCATGTTGGCGTACCCGTGCATCAGCACCTCCTCGTAGGGAATCTCGTCGAGTGCGGCGGTACCCATGCCGAGCTGTGACCAGAACCAACCACGGGTCTGGTCGTGGGCCTCGATGATGAGGTCTGCAGGCCACAGGTCCTCGAAGTCGTCCTGCTCGCTCGGGTAGTCGAGCGTTCCCCACGACGCCACCGAGGAGTCCAGCCACACGTCGAACACGTCGGGGACGCGCGTGTAGGTGGTGCCGTCTCTCGTGATGGTCAGGTCGTCGACCGTCGGCCGGTGGAGGTCGACGCTCTCGGGGTCGACGTCCTGGTCGACCAGTTCGGCGAGTTCCTCGCGCGTACCGACGACGATGGCGTCGTCCATGTCGCCGTTCCAGTCGTCGGCGGACGAGTCCCCGTCCGCTTCGGGCGTCCAGATGGGGATGGGGATGCCCCAGTAGCGCTGCCGGGAGACGTTCCAGTCGGGCGAGTCCTCGACGAAGTTGCGGAAGCGCTCGTCGCGGGCCTCCGGGGGATGCCACTCGCTGTCCTCGATGTTGGCGAGCAGTTCGTCCTTGATGTCGGTCACCGTGATGAACCACTGGTCGGTGACTATCTGGACGATGCCCGTGTCACAGCGCCAGCAGTGACCGTAGCTGTGCGTCGTCGTGTCCGACGAGAGCATCAGCCCCTTCTCCTCCAGGTCGGCGACGATGTCGTCGTCGGCGTCCTTGACGTACTGGCCGGCGTACTCGCCCGCCTGCTCCGTGTAGACGCCGTCGCCGCCGACCGGACAGAAGATGTCGAGACCGAGTTCGCGGCCGCGCTCGAAGTCCTCCTCACCGTGGCCGGGCGCGGAGTGGACCAGCCCCGTCCGGTCGACCTCGACGTAGTCCGCGGTGTACACCTGCAGCGCATCCTCGCCGTCGGGGTGGTCCGGAACTTCCTCGGCGAGCGGGTGCTCGTACTCCCAGCCGACCATCTCCTCGCCGGTCAGTTCCTCGACGACCTCGTAGTCCTCGTACCGTCCCTGCTTGAGGACGTCGTCGACGACGTCCTCGGCGACGTAGAGGCGCTCGGTGTCGCCCTCCCGTTCCGCGTCGACGCCGACGTAGGTCACGTCCTCGCCGACCGCGACGAAGGTGTTCGCCGGGATGGTCCACGGCGTCGTCGTCCAGACGACGAGGTGGCCCTCGCGGTTCCCGGCTCCGCCGTCCCGCAGCGGGAACTTCACGTAGACGGAGGGGTCTTCGACGTCCTCGTACTCGACCTCGTTGTTGGCGATGGCGGTCTCGCAGCGCGGACACTGGCTGATGGAGCGTTTGCCCTGCTCGACGAGGCCACGCTCGTGGGCCTGCTGGAACCCCCACCACGCGCCCTCCATGTACTCGGGGGTGACCGTCTTGTAGGGGTCGTCCCAGTCCATCCAGACGCCGAAGGACTGGAAGTCGCTCTGGAGGCCGTCGAGTTGCTCGTCGGCGAACTCCTTGCACTCCTCGATGAAGTTCTCCATCCCGTACTCCTCGATGTCCTTCTTGTTCTCGAAGCCCATCCGCTCCTCGACCTTCGTCTCGATGGGCAGCCCGTGCATGTCGTAGCCCGGGCGGTCGGTCACGTCGTAGCCCTGCATCCGGAGGTAGCGGATGTAGGCGTCTTTCAGCGTCTTGTTCCACGTCGTTCCCATGTGGGCCGCCCCGGACGTGTACGGCGGGCCGTCGACGAAGAAGAACGGCTCCTCTCCCTCGCGGTGTTCCGTGGCCTTCTCGTAGGCGTCCACCTCGTCCCAGTACTCGAACACGCGGTCCTCCACCGCGTCCGGCTCGTACTGGTCGTCGACTTCGCCGAACCGCGTTCGGCGGTTCGACGAGTTCTGTTCCTCGCTGTCCTCGAAGCTGCTCATACTGGTTCTGTGCTTCCCCGACGTTAAATCGAGTTCGGTTGTACAGTTGGGCCTGTAGTACCCGTCGGAGGTCGATTCGGGCCGTCCCGACGGAGCGTCGGTCGCGGACGGGGCCGAAGCGGAGCCTCAACCTTGATACGCCACGCGCTCGAAATCACCGACGTCATGAGCCAAGACGACTGCATCTTCTGCCAGATAGTCGACGGCGAGATTCCGAGTCGAACCGTCTTCGAGGACGACGTCTCCATGGCGTTCCTCGACGCGAATCCCCTCGCGCCCGGCCACACCCTCGTGATTCCGAAGCGCCACCACGAGACGCTCGACGACGTGCCGGAGGACGCCGCCGCCCACCTCTTCGGCGTCCTCCACCGGCTCACGCCCGCCGTCGAGCACGCGGTCGACGCCGACGGGAGCAACGTCGCGTTCAACAACGGCGAGGCCGCGGGCCAGGAAGTGCCGCACGTCCACGCCCACGTCATACCCCGGTTCCACGACGACGGCGGTAATCCCATCCACGCGGTCGCGGGCCGGCGCCCCGACCTCTCCGAGGAGGAACTGGACGAGATCGCCGCGGACATCGAGAGCGGTCACTGACCTTCTTCCGCCCGCTGACCCGTAGGTTTTTGTAGGACACCGAAGCAGTTTCGGTCAGAAACGTGAAACGAACCGTCGCACTCGTCGGCGCGACCGGCGGGGCCGGGACGACCCGGCTCTGCGTCGAGGTCGCGGCCCTGCTCGCGCACGCCGGACGAGACGTCGCCGTTCTCGACGCGGCCTTCGCCACCCAGGGACTGGCCCGCCACGCGCCCGGACGCATCGACCCAGACGCGACCGCGCTGCTGACCGACACCGACGTAGACCTCTCTGACGCGCTCGTCGACCACCCCGCCGACCTCGCCGGGCGACTCGCGCTCTGTCCGGCCTACGCTCCCTTCGAGCGGCTGGCTCGCGCGAAGACTGCCGAGGCGGCCGAACGCTTCGAGGACCTGATTACCGAGGCCGCCCGCGAGTTCGACCACGTGCTGGTGGACACGCCGCCGGTCGCGGCGAACCAGGCCGTCGCGGCCGCGAACGCCGTCGAGCGCGTCGCGCTCGTCGCACCCGCCACCGAGCGCGGCGCGGACGCCGTCCAGCGCGCCCGCGGTCGACTGGCCGACGTCGGGGTGACGGCGGAGACCGTCGTCGCCACCCGCGCGACGGACGACGACCAGCCGGTCGACGCCGCGGACGCGGTGGTGCCGGCGAACGGGGACGCCGCCCCGGCGAGCGCACCGGACCTGGACGCCGAGTTCTCGCCCGCCGTCGCCCGCGCCGCGGAAGCGCTCGTCGCGGCCGAACTGGAGGTCGAGTTCCCGACGGAGGGCGTGCTGAACGCCGCCCGCGAGGAGTACGTTCCCGACGAGTACGTGCCGGACTCGCTCTCCTGAAGACGGTGAACGCCCGATTCAGCGCGCGGGACGACAAGCCCGGTTCCGCCACGACCGCGCGGGCGTACCATCCCGAAGTATTCAAGGCGCCACTCCCGCGAGAAAAGAGCGTGACGGAGTCCGACTACTGCAAGCGGACGGCGGTCACCCGCCTCGCGGTGGAGCCGCGGGACCGGGAGCGACTGCTGGCGATGGTCCGGGAGTGGAAGCGGGGGTGTCAGATAGCGGTCAACAGCGCCTGGGGACGCTGTCACACGCGAAACGAGGTCCAGCAGCTCGCGTACGACGAGCTTCGCGAGCGCACCGACCTGGGGAGCCAGCACGCCGTCCTCGCCACCCACCGCGCCGCCGAAGCGGTCAAGGGTGCGATCGACCGGGGGCAGGCCGACGACCCGGGCGCAAAGCCCGAGTTCACCGCACCGACGGTCGTCTACGACACCCGGACGATGACGGTCTTCGACGACCGCACCGTCAGCCTCACGACGACCGACGAGCGCGTCCGCTGCGACCTCGTCACCGCCGAAGACGGGTACCAGTCGCGCTACCTCGACGACGACCGCTGGGAACCCGCCAAGAGCGCCCTCCACTACCGCGACGGCGAGTTCGACCTCCACCTCGGCTTTCGCGCGTCCCGGCCCGCCGTGGACCCGCCGGGCGAGGACGCGACCGTCCTCGGCGTCGACCTCGGCGTGGAGAACCTCGCGGTGACCAGCACGGCGGAGTTCTTCCCGGGGGGTGAACTCGCGCACCGCCACCGCGAGTTCGTCGACCGCCGGGCGGGCCTCCGGGCGACCGACACCCGGAGCGCCCGCCGCACGCTGCGCAGGACGGGCGACCGAACGGACCGGCACGCCCGCGACTACCTCCACCGGGTCGCCGGCGGCATCGTCGACGAGGCCGAGCGACACCGCTGCGAAGTCGTCGCGTTCGGCGAACTCGGCGACGCCCACGACCGACTGCAGGACGCCGGGGAGTTCCACGAGTGGGCGTTCGAGCGACTGTACGAGTTCGTCTCCTACCGGGCCGCCGAACGCGGCATCACCGTGGTGCAGGTCAACCCCGAGTACACCGGCCAGCGCTGCACCGCCTGCGGGTTCACCCATCCCCAGAACCGCGACCTCGACCGCAACCACTTCGAGTGCCTGAAATGTGGCAACGAGGCCAACGACGACTACAACGCGGCGAAGAACGTCGCGTTCCGGTGCGTTCGCCGCGGGCCGCTCTCCTCGCCCGGCGTCGGCGCGGCGTACTGCGCGCTGTCCTCGGGTCGGGTGACGCCGGACGGCGACTTCGTTCCGAACGCGGAACTGTCGGAAGTGCCAAAGACTTAGCCGGCGGAGCGCCTACGACCGGGTATGCCAGACCCAGTCGTTCGCCGGTCGGACGATATCGAGTACGAGAGCGTCGACGCCGCCGACGGCCTGTCGAAGGGCGTGCTCGTCGGCGAGGACCAGAACGCCCCCAACTTCGCCGTCCGGCGGTTCACGCTCGAGGCCGGCGCGGAGGTCCCGAAACACACCAACGAGGTCGAACACGAGCAGTACGTGCTGGAGGGCGAGTACGTCGTCGGCATCGGGGACGAAGAGTACGAGGTGAGCGCGGGCGACTCGCTGTTCATCCCCGCCGGGACCGTCCACTGGTACCGCAACGAGGCCGAGAAGGCGGGCGCGTTCATCTGCGCCGTCCCGAACGGCGACGACGAGATAGAACTCGTCGAAGACGCCTAGCGGTGTTCGGAGAGGGAGACGACGGCGTCGATGTTCGCCGCTACCCACGCCCCGTCGTCGGTCGCGTCGCGCATCCTGACCAGCGGTCGTTCGCGCTCTGCGCCGTCTTCGATCTCTAGTTCCACCCGTTCGTCGAACCGCTGGGGCAACTGTTCCTCGTGCGTACTCGTCTCGTGCGTGCCACTCATAACAACTCTCGCGCCTGTGGCCTGGCGTAACGGTGCGACCGGCTTTGTTATGAGCCGCTTTCTCGACAGTATCCTGGCGATACCGTTTCGCTCCGCCGTTACGGGCCGCTTGAATCCGTCGTAACGAGCCGTTTCTCCGCGCCCGGCGTCGGGCGGCGGCCTTAGCAACGGCGTATCGACACGGCTGGCGAATCGACCGTCGCTGACCGGTGAGAGCGAGAGAGCTTATAAATTCCTCCGCGTGTGGCGGTGTGGGGTATATATCACGCGGCCGTCGATTCGTGGGTGTCAATGTCTACCGAAAACACGTGGACCGTCGACACTGAGCCGTCGGTTCGGAGCATCGAGGATATCGACCTGAACGAGTACAGCACGCGACCCGTGGCGAAGTTCGTCGTCGCGTTCGCCGTCGGCGCGTTCTTCTTCCTGTTGCCGATTCCGTGGGAGGGCCAGATAACCGTCCCGTTCGACATCGCGGTGAGCTACGTCACCGACAACTTCCCGGACGCCGTCGGGGTCTATTCGCTCGCTATCATCGTCGCTGGCGGCGTACTCACGACGCTCGCCGAACTCGACGTCAGGCGTGGCTGGTTCGACGTCGACCTCTCGTACTACGAGATCTCCGTCGGATTCTGGTTCCTGCGCGTCGTCGGGACGATTCTCGCACCGGTCATGTTCTTCAAGCTGGGGCCGGAGTGGCTCCACTCGAACGGCACCGGCGGGTTCATGTGGGGAACGCTGGTGTACAGCGTCGGCGTCATCATCCCGATAGGCGCGGTGTTCATCACGATATTCGTCGAACTCGGGGGGCTGGAGTTCGTCGGGACGCTCGCCCGTCCACTGATGAAACCGCTGTTCAAGCTCCCTGGCCGGGCCGCACTCGACAGTCTCGCCTCGTGGGTCGGGTCCTACAGCGTCGGACTGTACGTCACCCGGAACGTGTTCGAACGCGGCGGCTACGACAAACGCGAAGTGTTCACCATCGCCACCTGTTTCTCGACGGTCAGCATCGGGTTCGTCGGCGTCGTCGCCGTCACGCTCGACATGCTCGCGCTCTTCCCGATCATCTTCGCGGCGTACTTCGTCTGCGTCGTCGTCTGCGGCGCGATTCTCGTCCGGATTCCACCCATCAGTTCGATTCCCCGGGAGTACGTCGCGGAACCCGACCCCGAAGTCCCGTTCCAGGGGTCCGGACTCGACTACTTCCGGTTCGCCGTCAGCGAAGCGGTCGGCAAGGCAGAGGAGGGAGAGACGTTCTTCGAGGCGGCGAGACGAGGGTTCGTGGACGGACTGCGGCTCACCAGCCTCATCCTCGGAACAATCCTCGCCGTCGGACTGGCGGCGGTGCTCCTGTCCGCGTACACGCCGACGTTCGACGTCCTGGGAACGCCGCTCGTTCCGGTCGTCGCGGCGCTCGGCATCCCGAGCGCGGAAACCGTCGCGCCGGCGACCATCGTCGGCATCACGGAGATGTACGTGCCGGTCCTCATCGCCAAGAACGCCGCTCCGATGGCGAGGTTCTTCGTCGCCGTCCTCGCGGTGTCGCAACTCATCTTCTTCTCCAGCGTCGGTCCGATGATAATGGACATGTTCAGCGACGTCCCCATCCGGTTCCGTGACCTCCTGTTGCTGTTCGCGATGCGAACCGTCATCCTCGTCCCGCTCGTCGCCGCGATGACGCACCTCGTGGCCGCGCTCGGGCTGCTTCAGTAGAACTCGGTCAGCCCGGCGACGAGTTTGTTCTCCGCACGTCGGAGGTGTTCCTCGAACGTCCGGCGTTCGACGTCCATCGCGTCGGCCAACTCGGCCGTCGTGGTCTCGCGCGGAATCCGGTAGTAGCCCGCCTCGTGGGCCGCGAGCAGCGCCTCCCGCTGGCGTTCGGAGAGGTCTGGCAGCGCCGTCTCCGGAGTGAGCAGCGGACGGTCGGTGGTTACGGAGGCGACCTCGCGCTTGGACTCGACGGTCACCGGGAACGACTCGGCGAGTTCGCGGTAGAGGGCGGTGAGGTTCGCCGGGTCGAGCGCGAGCACGCGACACCACTTCTCGCCGTCCGCGTACCGCAGCGGCGGGACGAGCAGACAGTTGTGGCGGGCGAGCACGGGTTCGATGCGGTCGTTCTCGTGGTCTTTCAGACAGGACTCGGTGATGAGCAGGCGCTCGTCGCCCTCGACCAGCCACTCGCGGACGCCGACCAGCGACTCGACGTGGTCCAGCACCGCCCGACCGCCGGGACCGCTGACGTGCAGGAGGTCACAGTGGTCGTTGCACCACAGTTCGAGCGTGGTGTCGGTGCCGTCCGTCGCCGCCGCGTACACGCCCGGTTGTCCGACGCGCAACACCGCCTCGTGCATGGACGCTCCGTCTCACCGATAGTACTTAAATGCCCCTCCGCTTGCGGGGGCCGAGATATTTGCACTCTGGGAACCAAACACGTGGTAGAGATGAGTGAACAAGTCGAGGTCGACCACGACGTCGGCGAACCGAGCGAGCAGTGGCGCGAGTACCGGGGTGCGCCCACTGGCACCGACATCGAGTGCGAGGGCTGGCGGCAGGAGGCCGCCCTCAGGATGCTGAACAACAACCTCGACCCCGAGGTGGCCGAGAAGCCCGAGGAACTGGTCGTCTACGGCGGCACCGGACGGGCGGCCCGGAGCTGGGACGCCTACGACGCCATCGTCGACGAGTTGCGCGAACTGGACGACGACGAGACCCTGCTCGTCCAGTCCGGCAAGCCCGTCGGTCGCTTCAGGACCCACGAGATGGCCCCGCGCGTCCTCATCGCCAACTCCAACCTCGTCGGCCACTGGGACGACTGGGAGCACTTCCACGAACTCGAGGCGAAGGGGCTGATAATGTACGGCCAGATGACCGCCGGTTCGTGGGCGTACATCGGCACGCAGGGCATCATCCAGGGCACGTACGAGACGCTGGCCGCGCTCGCGGAGGAACACTACCCGGAGAACGACGGGCTTCGCGGGAAGATAGTCGTCACGGGCGGTCTCGGCGGAATGGGCGGCGCACAGCCGCTCGCCGTCACGATGAACGAGGGCGTCTGCATCGCCGCCGAGGTGGACGAAGACCGCATCGACCGCCGCATCGAGACCGGCTACTGCCAGGAGAAGACCGACGACCTGGACGAGGCCATCGAGAAGGCCCAGGCGGCCGCCGAGGCGGGCGAATCCTACTCGATCGGGGTCCACGTCAACGCCGCGGACATGCTGGAGGCGATGCTGGAGCGAGGGTTCGTCCCCGACGTGGTCACCGACCAGACGAGCGCCCACGACGAACTTGAGGGGTACTACCCCTCCGGCTACACCGTCGCGGAGGCCGACGAACTGCGCGAGCGAGACCCCGAGACGTACGTCGAGGAGAGCCTCGACACGATGGCCCGGCACGTCCAGGGCATCCTCGACATGCAGGACGCGGGGGCCGTCGCCTTCGAGTACGGCAACAACATCCGCGGGCAGGTGAAAGAGCACCGGGAGATGGAGGACGCGTTCGACTATCCGGGCTTCGTCCCGGCCTACGTGCGCCCGCTGTTCTGCCAGGGGAAGGGGCCGTTCCGCTGGGCGGCGCTCTCGGGGAACCCCGAGGACATCCACCGCACCGACGAGGCGGTCAAGGAACTGTTCCCGGAGAAAGAGCAGTTGCACCGCTGGATAGACCTCGCCCAGGAGCAGGTGGAGTTCCAGGGCCTCCCCTCGCGGGTCTGCTGGCTGGGGTACGAGACGGACGACGAGGGACTCACCGAGCGGGCGCGGTTCGCGCTCCGCATCAACGACCTCGTCGCCGACGGCGAGATAGAAGCGCCCGTCGTCGTGACCCGCGACCACCTCGACGCGGGCAGCGTCGCCTCGCCGAACCGCGAGACGGAGGCGATGCAGGACGGCTCGGACGCGGTCGCGGACTGGCCCATCCTGAACGCCCTCCTGAACTGCGCGGCGGGCGCGGACATCGTGAGCGTCCACGACGGCGGGGGCGTCGGCATCGGCAACGCCCTCCACGCGAACAACCACGTCGTGCTCGACGGCTCCGACCTCGCCGCCGAGAAGGCCCGGCGGGTCTTCACCACCGACCCCGGCATGGGCGTCGTCCGGCACGCCGACGCTGGCTACGACCTCGCGCTGGAGGAGTCGGAGAAGTCGAACGTCGCCGTCCCGATGCGTGACCGAGAATGACGGGACTCACGCACGCCTTCGAGTGGACGGGGACCTCGGCGGACCCGAACGACGAGCAGTTCGGCCACGTCGTCGAGCAGGCCGCGCTCGCGGACGCCGACCGGTACGACGCCGTCATCGTCGGCGAACCCTACGACGGCGCGGTCATCGGCCGTCCGGGTGCCCGCGAGGGACCGGCCGCCGTCCGGAGCGCGCTCGCGGGAACGAAGACTCACCACCTGGACGCCGGTCCCGTCGGCGGCGTGGCGGACCTCGGCGACGTGGACGTACCGACGGGCGAGAGCGTCGCCGACGTTCAGGACGCGATAGGTGAGACGACCGCGGCGGTCCACGACACCGACGCGCTACCGGTGTTTCTCGGGGGCGACAACTCGCTGACGGTGCCGAACGTCGCGCCACTGCTCGACGAGTCGGTCGGCGTCGTCAACTTCGACGCCCACTTCGACTGCCGGGCGGTCGACGGCCAGCCGTCCAGCGGGACGCCGTACCGCCAGTTGCACGAGGCGGGGCTGGACGCCTACGCCGTGGTCGGTGCGCGCCACTTCGAGAACTCGACGGCGTACGCCGACTACGTCCGCGAGCGGGGCGAGGTCGTCACCGCGGAGGAGGTCGGCGACGACCCGGTCGAGGCGGTCGACACCGCGCTGGACGCGATGGCGGACGTCGATTCGGTGTACGTCAGCGTCGACCTCGACGTGCTCGACGCGGCCGCGGCGCCCGGCGTGAGCGCGCCGACGCCCGGCGGCCTCTCGACCCGGGAGCTGTTCCGCTCGCTCCGCCTCGTCGCCAGCGGGGCACGACGCGCCACGGCGGACGCCGGCGGACCTCGCGACCGCGTCGCGGGGTTCGAGGTGGTCGAGTGTGCGCCGCCGCTGGAGTCCGGCGACCGCACGGCGCAGGCCGGGGCGCGAGCCGTCGCGCACTTCCTCGCCGCGGCCGCGGGAGGTGGACGATGAGCGACGTCGACGCCGTGGTGTACGACGCGAACGAGGTCGTCACGGTCGAGGAGAACGGCGAGCTCGGCGTCTACGAGGACGCGGCGGTCGCCGTGGTCGACGGCGAGGTGGCGCGAATCGGCTCCTCGGGCCCGGTCACCCGCGAGTTCCCGCCGGAGAACGCCGCGAACGCGGTCGACGCGGACGGGAAGGCCGTGATTCCGGGGTTCGTCGACCCCCACACGCACGCGCTGTTCGCGGGCGACCGCTCCGACGAGTTCGAGGCGAAGTTGCGGGGGAAGACCTACCAGGAGATACTGGCGGAGGGCGGCGGTATCCTCCGGACGGTGCGGGCCACGCGGAACGCTGGCGACGACGAACTGCTCTCGAACCTGCTCGACCACCTCGACACGATGCTCGCGCACGGCACGACGACGGTCGAGGTGAAGTCGGGGTACGGCCTCGACACCGAGACGGAGCTTCGGATGCTCGACGTCGTCGACCGCGCCGACGACCGCCATCCCGTCGACGTGGTGCCGACGTTCATGGGCGCTCACGCGGTGCCCGAGGGGAGAGAGACGGAGGAGTACGTCACCGAAGTCGTCGAGGAGCAGATCCCCGCCGTCGCCGACCAGGGCGTCGCGGAGTTCTGCGACGTGTTCTGCGAGGAGGGCGTCTTCGACGTTCCCCAGTCGCGGCGCGTGCTCGTGACCGCGGCGGAGCAGGGGATGACGCCGAAGGTGCACGCCGAGGAACTGGCCCACATCGGCGGGACGCAACTCGCCGCCGACGTCGGCGCGGCCAGCGCCGACCACCTGCTGCACTCGACCGAGGAGGACGTCGACGCGCTCGTCGAGGCAGGCGTCTCGCCCGTCCTCCTCCCCGGAACGGCGTTCGGTCTCGGCGCGGACTACGCCGACGCCCGGACGTTCCTCGACGCCGGCGCGCCCGTCGCCACCGCGACGGACTTCAACCCGAACTGCTACTCCCAGAGCATGGGGTTCGCCGCGTCGCTCGCCTGCGTCGAGATGGGGATGACGCCGGCCGAGGCGCTGGTCGCCGCGACGAAGAACGCGGCCAGGGCCGTCGACGTCGAGGACGGCACCGGGACCCTGCTGGAGGGGACGCCCGGCGACCTCGCGGTGCTCGACGCGCCGACCTACGTTCACGTTCCCTACAACTTCGGCGTGAACGCCGTCGAAACCGTGGTGAAGGGCGGCGAGGTGGTCGCGGACGGTGGCGACGTGGTCGAGAGCAGGGAGGTGGTCGACCGTGCGTGAGCGTACCGCCGGACGTGTACCTCGACACCTTCGACGGCAGCCCAGACCCGGAGATTCGCTTCCGCGACGACCCCGACGCGGGCGCGACGATACTGGAGATACCGGACGTCGGCCCGGTCGGTGTCGGGTCGCTCAGTCTCCAGTTCCTGGTCGAGCGGCCCGACTCGACGCCCGAGGAGATGCACGTCGTGATTCGCGAGGTCCTATCGGAGAACGGTCGGTTCGGCGACCGCTACGTCGCCGAGGCGGACGGGAGGGTGTCGTTCACCGGCGGCGACGGGCGACCCTGAGCGTTCAGGAGGTGCGAGCATGACCGAGGTACGCCTCGACGGCGAGAGCCTGACGCCGGAGGACGTCGAGCGCGTCGCCCGCGACGACGCGCCAGTCACCGTCACCGACGACGCCCGCGAGCGCGTCCGGGCGGCCCGCGAGCGCGTCGACGCGGTCGTCGAGAGCGGCGACGCGGTGTACGGCGTCAACACCGGGTTCGGCGAACTCGTCGACGAGCGCATCCCCGCCGAGGAGATAGAGACCCTGCAGACCAACCTCGTCCGGAGCCACGCGGCCGGCGCGGGCCGCGAGTTGACCCGCGAGGAGGTCCGGGCGATGATGGTCGGACGCGTCAACGCGCTCGTGAAGGGCTACTCCGGCGTGCGCGAGGTCGTCGTCGACCACCTCGCGACGATGCTGAACGAGGGAATTCACCCGGTCGTCAACTCCCGGGGAAGCCTCGGTGCGAGCGGTGACCTCGCCCCCCTCGCGCATCTCGCGCTGGTGCTCGTCGGCGAGGGAGAGGCCCGCGTCGAGCGACGCTCGACGGACGGGGCGAGCGAGGAGGAGAGCGACCGCCGAGCGGACGGCGAACGACTCGACGGCGACGCGGCGCTCGCGACCGCCGACCTCGAACCCCTGACGTTGCAGGCGAAGGAGGGGCTGGCGCTCATCAACGGCACCCAGTTGACGGTCGGCCTCGCCGCGCTCGCGGTCCAGGACGCCGAGCGCGCGATACGGGCCGCGGACGTGGCCGGCGCGCTCACGACCGAGGTGACGATGTCCACGACCGCCTCCTGCGACCGGGCCATCGCCGACGTGCGTCCCCACGCCGGCCACGCCGCGAGCGCCCGGAACGTCAAGCGACTCACCGTCGACTCCGAGATAGTCGAGTCCCACCGCAACTGCGACCGCGTGCAGGACGCCTACTCGATTCGCTGTCTTCCCCAGGTCCACGGCGCGGTCCGGGACGCCGTCGCCCACCTCCGGGATGCCGTGGAGACGGAACTCAACAGCGCGACCGACAACCCGCTCATCTTCCCGGCCGACGCGGTCGACGAGCGCGCCAGCGGGACCGGCGACGCCGCCGTCCTCTCCGGCGGCAACTTCCACGGCGACCCGCTCGCGCTCCCGCTCGACTACCTGACGAACGCCGTCACGGAACTCGCCGCCATCGCCGAGCGACGGGTGGACAGGATGTTGAACCCGAACGTGCAGGAACCGCACCTGCCGCCCTTCCTCACCGAACGGCCCGGCCTGCGCTCGGGGTACATGCTCGCCCAGTACACCGCCGCCGCGCTCGTCAACGAGAACCGCGCGACCGGCCGGCCGTCGATGGACAACACGCCCGTCAGCGGCAACCAGGAGGACCACGTGAGCATGAGCGCCCAGAGCGCCTTCGACGCCCGGAGCGCGGTCGAGAACGCGCTGACCGTCGTCGGGGTCGAACTCCTCTGTGCCGCCCAGGCCGCGGAGTTCGTGGACCGCGAGGCGCTGGCGGCGGCGGACGCGACAGGTAGCGCCGACCACGACGGCGAGGACGACGACCTCGCGCACGGGGTCGGGACGGGCGCGGCCTACGACGCGGTTCGGGAGGTCGTGCCGCCGCTCGTCGAGGACCGACCTATCCACGAGGACATCGCGACCGCAGCGACGCTGGTCCGGTCCGGCCTGCTCGAAGCGCGCGTCGAGGACGACCTCGACGAGTCGCTGGAGTAACGGTCCGAAGTCGGCCGGAGCGCGACTACGCTTCCGTCCCGGTCCGGTTGCCCGACCGCACGTCTCCGTCGCGGCCGAGCGCCCAGAACCCGTGGTCCGGACAGCGGAACACCCGGTCGAAGACGCGTTCGGACTCCGCGTCGCAGTCCGGACACGGGCGGGCCGGCCCCTCGGCGTCGGTGTCGGCGTCCATCGCGTCGTACACCTCCTCCCAGCCGGTGCTGGGCGAGGACCGCTCGTCAACCATCGTCGCCTCCCGCACCGCAGCGGAAGCAGCCCGCTCGCATGCGGGAGTCGGTGCTTTCGAGGCCGCAGCGCTCACAGCGCCAGTACTGGTGGTCGAGGCGTCCGTCCGCGTCGAGTCCCTCGTGCGGCCCGGTTATCGGTTCGGGAACGGTGATTTCTTGTAACCGTCTCGTATGGGTGTGCATTGGGCTTGCTGGCAGAGGCACGCCCGGCGTCGGGGTGCTGGTGACACCCCGACCGTTTCACGACGCCAGGCGTCGTTCGTCGCGCTGTTCTCCCGCCCATCGCGCTCGTACGACTACTCGCGGCTCCGTCTTCGTTCGACGGTTCGTCGTCACCCCCCCAGAAATGTTCTCGAACGCGGTGGACCGCGGCCGTCGAGTCGACCGCGTCCGCTACTGCGCAGGAGGCTCCGACTCGCCGGACTCGCCAGCGTCGCCGGCGTCGGCGTCCTCGTCGAGGCCCTCCAGCGCGTCGATGGCCGCCTCGCGGTACTGTTCGACCGGAAGGTCGTACTGCTCGCGCGCCATCGCGGCGTACTCGTTCGCGTCGTCGTCGAACGCCGCGACGCGTTCGATGGTGCGCTGTGCCGTCTCGACGACCCAGCGGTCGCGCGTCGAATCGTCGACGACCGTGATGGACTCGGGACGCACCGAGACGTTGACCGTCCCGTCGTCCGTCTCGAACGTGCGCGGTTTGCCCGCGATGGCGACGTACGCCGGCGGTTCGAGTTCGCGGAGCATCCCCGCGGCGTCGGGCTGGTACTGGCCGGCGTAGACGAAGAACGTCCCGGTCGGGTCGACGACCCGGCCGCGCCAGTACTCGCTGTCTTCGCCGACGTCCTCCTTCTCGGTCAGCGTTCCGACGACGAACACGCGGTTCGCCCGCTCGCCCGTGGGGAGGAGCAGGTAGACCGGTGCGCGTTCGTCCTCCGACTCCTTGAACGTGTAGCTCGCGTCGTTGAACTCCGCGGCGAACGCACGCCGCGCGACTTCTCGCGTTGGTGCACCACTCATGTCAGATCGACCTCGCTTTGATGAGCGCTTCCTCGGCATCCACTGGCCCGGTCAGCGTCTCCATCTCGTCGACGAGCAGGTATCGACCCATCGTCGGCCCGGAGACGCGGTAGTAGTGTCCGAGCGTCTCTTCGCGCATCTCGTCGGCGACGACCGTCGTGTCGAGCGCGTCCATCGCCATCTGTTTCGCCTCGTCGAGCGAGATGCCGGTCAGTTCCTCCGTCGCTCCCTCGTCGAAGATGACTTCGTGCACGTCGACGCCGTCGTCCAGAACGCCCTTGATGCGCAGGTCGAACTCGCCCTCGACCTCGCCGTGTTCCGAGCAGCGACCGTTCTGGAGGACGCGAGTGCAGTCGTCGTGGGGACAGCGCTTGATGAGGCCGCTGCCGGACTGGATGTCCACCAGCGCGCCCTCGATCTCCTCGCTGTCGTCGCCGACCTCCATCTCGCGGTCGAGTTCCTCGATGGTGGTCGTCCGGTTGAGCTTCACGGAGTAGTCGCCCTGGTACTCGTCGGTGACGACGTTGCCGAGTCGGTAGACCTTGCCCTCCTCCAGTTCCGGGAGGTCGGACTTGGCCCACTTCGTGAACTTGATGGTGCCGCTCTCGTCGCCGAGCAGGCCGACCTGCCCGACGGCGTCGCTCCGGGGCTCCCAGAGGTCCACTACCTTGGCGGTGACGTTCAGCCACTGCTCGTCGGTGTCGATGTCGGCGAGTTCGGCTTCCTCGGTGCCGCCGCCGCTGCGAATCTCGTCGCGTTCGAGGCCCGCCTCGTCGAGGTAGTGGCTGACGACGCTGCGTCGAGCCTCCTCCATCGGCACTCTGTACTCGTTGACCAGGCTGTCGAGACGCGACGCTACGTCGTCTACCGTCACGTCCAGGTGGTCGGAGAACTGTTCCTGAATCTCTTCCGCATGCTGTCGCACATCGGTCATGGTTTGCTCCACGTCTCCGCTTTGGTTTCCACGGGAGACGTATCGGGGTTGGTGCGCGATGGCATAAAAGGTTACGTAGCCGGAGTGAAAGTGTAAATCCGAGCGAGCAGCGCCGAGGATGCGTATATGGGTGGTTTGAAGCTAGCGTTTTCGGGCGGTTCGAGAGCCCTCTCCGGTTCGTCCGGAGGGTGGTCCGGGTTAGAACAAGCGCGGGACCGGTGCCGACCCGAAATTCCTTGTCCATCGCCGACAGAACGACGGGCATGAGCGACGTCGTCGTCGAGCGCCTGTCCCCCGACGAGGCCTTCGAACTGATGGCTCACGAGACCCGGTTCCGCATCCTCCGCGCGCTGGACGAGGTCGACGACCCGCTCGCGTTCAGCGAGGTGCGAAAGCGGGTCGGCGTCGAGGACCCGGGACAGTTCAACTACCACCTCGGGAAACTCGTCGGGCGGTTCGTCCGCGAGGACGACGAGGGGTATCGGCTCACTGCCGCCGGACGTCGAGTCGTCGGTGCAGTGCTGTCCGGCGGGTACACCAGCGTGCTGGAGGGCGACCCGGTCCCCATGGACGTCCCGTGCCTGAACTGCGGCGCGCCGATGGAGACGCGATTCCGCGAGGACGGCATCACCGTCGGTTGCGACGACTGTGACATGACGTTCGCGAATCCGGACGTCCCGCCGGGCATCCTCGAAGACCGGTCACGGGAGGACGCCCCGGCGGTCGTCGACCGGTGGAGCAAGCAGCTGATGCACGCGATGACCTACGGGTTCTGCGACTGCTGCGACGGCCCCGTCGAGGAGACGGTGTACCTGCCGGACGACGACGTCGCCCCGGACTGGGTCGACGGCGAGCAGTTCGACGTCCGGGTCAGGTACGACTGCGGTCGGTGCAGTCAGCGGTGGGACTCGTTGATTCCGGCCGTCGTCGTCGCGCATCCGGCCGTCGCCGGTTTCCACCACGAGCACGGCGTCGACGTGCGGAAGACGCCGATGTGGGAACTGGACTGGCTGCGAGCAGGGGCCGCGACGGTCGTCGACGAGGACCCGCTTCGCGTCGAGGTTCCGGTCACGGTCGACGACGAGACCCGCGTGTTCACCTTCGACGCGGACCTCGACGTGGTCGACGACCGGCAAAAGTGACAGATTCGTAATAGAAACTCGTTTCTGCAACGACGCTCACAGAAATGTATTTCTACTAACAGTTAACGGCGGGGCGGTACTGCCTCCGTTCATGTCGAAGCTCCGTTCGAACGTCGCGTTCGTCCGGCTGTTCCTCGGTCGACTCGTCACGAACGCCGGCGACAGCCTCTACTTCGTCGGCGCGATGTGGCTGGTCTACCACCTGACCGGGTCGTCGCTCTACACCGGAATCGCCGGATTCCTCGTCCAGCTACCGACCAGCGTTCAGTTCCTCTTCGGCCCGCTCGTGGACCGCTGGCGGCTCCGACGCGTCCTCGTGGGGACGCAGCTCGTCCAGGGCGTCTTCGTCCTCGTCGTCCCCCTCGCCGCCGCGACCGGGCATCTCTCGGTCTGGGTCGTCCTGGCCGTCATGCCGGTGCTCTCGCTCGTCAACCAGATGGTGTACCCGGCCCAGACCGCGGCGCTCCCTCGAATCGTCGACGAAGAGCAGCTCGTCCGCGCGAACTCGCTGTTCTCGACCGCCTACTAGGGAACCGAGGTGGTGTTCAACGCGGCGGGCGGTGCGGTGCTCGCGGTCGTCGGCGCGACGACGCTGTTCGTCGTCGACTCGGTCACGTTCGCGGCCGCGACCCTCCTGTTCGTCGGCCTGACCGTTCCGGCGGTGGACGACGCGAGCGACGAGGACGACGCGGCGGACGAACGCTACCTCGAAGACCTCCGGGAAGGCATCGACTACCTCCGCGGGTCGGTCGTCGTATCGATGGTTCTGGGCGCGATGGTCTCGAACTTCGGCGCCGGCGCGGCGATGGCCGTGCTGCCCGCGTTCGCCGACTCGCTGGGCGGCCCCGAGACGTACGGTCTGCTGATGGCGGCGCTCGCCGGCGGGAACCTGCTCGGTGCGGCCGCCGCGTCGCTGGTCGAGAACCGGTCGTACGGGTACTTCTCGGTCGTCGGGTTCGTGTCGGCCGGCTGCTGCCTGTTCGCGGCGCTGACCGTTCGCGGACCGCTCGCCACCACCGTGCTCCTGTTCGCCAGCGTCGCCCCCGTCGGCGCGTTCAACGTGATGTTCTCGTCGATGCTGCAATCGTCGGTCGACGACGCGCTCCTCGGCCGCGTCAGCGCCGTCGTGTCGAGTCTCACCGCAGCCATGATGCCCGTCGGCAACCTCCTCGGCGGAGCCGCGGGCGAAGCGTTCGGTCCCGGGTCGGTGCTGTCCCTGTTTTCGGGGCTGCTCGTCGTGCTCGGTTGCTACTACCTCGTCCACCCGAAGATACGGTCGCTCCCGTCGGTCGCCGAAACCGACGAGGTGATGCTGGGACTGCAACCTCCCTCCGAATCGTAGCGGACGCGTGGCCGCCGACCGCGAGGCCGAGACCACCAGTTAACCTATCTACCTCTACCCACAAACGCGACGCATGGACGACCGCCTCGAACGCTTCCTCCGTTCGAAACTCCGGAAGGCGGGCAAGAAGGTCGAAGAGCGACGCAGGTCCACCAGCGACCAGATCTCCGAGGCGAAGGAGGCCTACCGGAACGCCCGGGACACCGCGCTCGCGGACCTTCCACAGGACGAGCACGGCCGGGCGAAGATAGTCTGTCGGCGGTACGTCGAACGCCGGGCGGTCCGCCTCGACCCCGAGGGTCGTCCGGCCTGCTTCGACCCCGACCATCCCGACTGCGAGGGTTGCGCCGAGGACGTCCGCGACGGGCGCGTCGAGACGTGGTGACCGGAGTTCCGGACGAACGAGAGCGACGTTCGGGAGGGTCCTGCCGGCGACCCGTCAGACGTTCGAGGCTCCGCGACCGAACGCCCGGACTGCGGTGGAACGGTACGGCCGGCGAATCGGCCGGCCGCTCGACGTGTTCGTAGTCGGTCCTGACGACGGGGACGCAGTCGCTCGTGCCGCGACGTTCGAGCGACGCGGCCGATTCTGACCGCAGTACGCCCGGTGAACGGTCTAGAAGCCGGAAGCTGCTTCAAACAGGCAACTCTATTTAAATAGTATTCTAGCGTATCTACATAATGAGGAGGAATTACGATGAACACTGAGTACGAGAGTGGCACCGAAATGGTATCGAACACCGCCGCCGAGGGGTGGCGCGGAATGATGGGAGCCGGAATCGTCGTGGCGGTCCTCGGCGTCCTGGCGATACTGTTCCCGTTCGTCACGGGCGTCTCGCTGTCCATCCTGCTCGGCGCGGCGCTCGTCGTGGGGAGCCTCGTCCACGTCGCGGCGGCGTTCTCCGGCAAGGGATGGACGGGATTCGTCGTCCAGGGGCTGCTGGCGGTCCTCTACGCCGTCGCCGGCATCTCGCTGATGGCGAACCCGGTCGTCGGACTCGCGACGCTGACCGTGCTGGTGACCGCGTTCCTGTTCACGGCCGGCGTCTTCGAGATCGTCATGGGCGTCCGGGCACGGCCGGAGAAGAACTGGAGCGGACTCGTCGTCAGCGGCGCGCTCGCGCTCGTGTTGGCCGGACTCGTCTGGGTGAACTTCCCGGCGAGCGCGGCCTGGGCCATCGGCCTGCTCTTCGGCGTGAAGCTGCTGACCAGCGGTCTGGCGATGGTGTTCGTCGCCATGGGCGGCCGCGAGACGGCCCGCGAGACTACCACTCCGCCGGGGAGCGAACCCCGCGGAGCCTGAACCGACTCTTTTCGCGCTCCCGCAGGAACTGACGGGGCGAGCGTCGTGCAGCGAAGACGAGCGGACGAACCGCAGGTCACTCCTCGTCGAAGTCGCCGACTTCCTCGTCGGGGAGCGTGATGAGGTTCTCGCGGCCGATGCGGAGCTTGTCGACCTGCCCCTCGTCGGCCATCGACGACAGCAGTTGCGACACCTTCGCGTTCGACCAGTTCGTCTCCGTGACGATGTCGGCCTGTTTCATCCGACCACCGTTTCGGCGGAGCATGTGTTCGACGCGTTCCTCGTCGGAGAGCAGTTCGGGGTCGGTGTCCCCGTCCGACGCGTCCGGTTCGGGAGCGAGGCTGCCGGCGCGGTCGAACGTCTGCTCCTCGGCGGGCGGCGCGTCGTCGGACGACTCCTCGTCACGCCGCTGCGCCAGGACGTACAGACCCGCCCCGCCGGTGCTGACGACGAACAACAGGAGGACGATTCCCAGTAGCCCGCGCCAGTCGAAACTCTCCTGGGACGGCCCCTGGCCGCTGTTTTTCTCGTACGTCACCGCTATCTCGCCGGGGAAGAACGACGTCGGGCCCTCGTAGCGAAGCGTCCCGTTCTCGTGACCCTTGTTCGGCGAACTCTTGACGTGGTACCCCTCCGGTTTCTGGATGACGAGTCGCTGGTCGTCCCGCAGTTCCCAGAGCCACGTCGAGTTGCCCCCGTCGAGGAGGAAGGCGTCGCGGACGACGATGCGGTCGCCCGGCGTCCGGGAGAAGTTCGTCCAGGTGAACGTCAGCGACAGCCGTCCCGTCCCGTTCCCGACGTGGTAGCTCCGGTCGACCTGCCGTATCCGCATCGTCCGACCCGTTTCGTCCGCGGCCAGACGAGCGACCTTCCGGAACAACTCGACGGAGTAGCCCACGTCGTTCTGTCCGCGTTCGAACTCCTTGCCGAGGCGCTCGAACGCGGCCGTCTCGTTCGCACCGTCGAGCGCGAACCTCGTCGAGACGTTCCAGTGGGCGTCACCGTCGGATTGCGGCGTGACGTACATCGTCGTTCCGTTCGACCGCGTGGCGTTCGCCGGTGCCGACCGGTTCGCGACCGCTGCGTCGACGTCGGTGGGAGCGTCGACGCTCGCGGCCACGCCGGGACGAGTGGCGTCCCAGCGTGCGCCGCTCGTTCCGGTGGCGACCCCCAGAACGAGGAGGAAAAGGAGGGCAACGAGGAGGGACGGGTGCGACCGCATACCCATGTCTGGTCAACCCGCCAAGAAAATACTTTCCATCCATGCGATAAAACATCAACGTTGTTTTTAAAACGTTTCAGCCTCTCTGCGTCGTTCGTAGTTCTCCTCTCCGAGACCCCCACGTATTTTAACGAGTAAGTTCCTAAGCAACGATTATGAGTCGAGCCCTCCCCCTTATCCTGTCGTTGCTCCTTCTCCTTTCGTCGTCGGCGGTCGCCGTCGGCGTCGACGCGCCCGCGGCGGAGAGGCCACCGAGCGAGAATGAATCGAATCCGGTACAGCCGCCCGGGTTCAACAACACGTCTTCGCATCTGAGCCTCGGAACACCGGGCAGAACCGACGTCCACTCGCCGTCTATCGGACTCGGAACGGCGCTGGCGATGAACACCGAACGGACCGAGACCCGACACCAGATGTACGCGCTAGAGGAGCGCCTCCAGTCGGCGAGCGGTCGCCAGGAGAAAAATCAGATCCTGCTCCGCTACCAGTTCTCGATCAAGTCCCGGCTCTCGACGCTACAGAACGCGGAGCGCGCCGCCAGCCAGAAGTACAACGACGGAACGCTCACGACGCGGCAGTACACTCGCAGACTCGCCCTCATCGACGCGCAGGCGGCCGGCGTCGAGCGGTCGATAAGCTGGATGGCGGAGCACGCGGACGACGTCCCGCGGTTCGCGCCGCAGGTCTGGACGCTCAGGGGCGACCTCGTCACGCTACAGGGGCCGGTCAGGCAGTCGATCGGCAGGACGATTCGCGGCCAGTCGGACGCCAACGTCGTCTCCGTCGCGGCGACGAAGTCGGGGGTCGTCCTCGCGACGACTCGCGGTTCGCAGTACGTCCGCGAAGCGTACCGGGCCGACTACCGAAAACCGAAGACGACGGGGACGATGTCCTACCGGGAAGCCCAGAACGTCACGGTCTCGCAGTATCCGTGGCTGCAGTCGAACTCGGTCAACGTGGACAAGAGTACCGACGTGCGATACAGTTCGGTCGGCATCTGGAAGACCGACTTCGTCCACCCCCAGGGAGTCATCGAGGCGTACCTCGACGGCAGCACGAAGGAGGTCTTCCGCGAGGTCCAGTACAAGGACCTCACCGGTCCGTCTCGGGTCCCCTACGGTCCGGCAGTACGGAACAACTCCACGGACCTCGAACTGGCGGTCAACCGGACGTACTCCGGGGGTCCGCTCCGGGTCAACCTGACCGACGCGAACGGTAATCCGGTCAACGGCACCGTCGAGGTCGCCGGAACCGAACTCGGACCGACCGGCGCGGACGGGGTCCTGATGACCGTCGCTCCGCGCGAGCAGTTCACCGTCTCCGCTCGACGCGGACTGAACACCGTCTCGGTGACCGTCCGTCCGTACGGCGTCCAGGCCGAGAACGCCACGTCCGGCCCGTCCGAAACTTGAAGTACGGAGACGGGACCACCTCGGGGCGTGTCGTCTCGCGCCCTCTCGCCCGCCGTCGGCACCGTCCTCCTGCTGGTCGTGGCGCTCGTCCTCGCCGGAGGGGTCGGGACGCTCGCGCTGGATACGACCGTGCCGCGAGAGCCGACCCACGCCGCCCTCGCCGTCTCGGCCGACGCGGAAGCCGACCGGCTCGTCTTGCTCCACCGAGGCGGCGACCCGCTGTCGGTCGAGCGACTCTCGGTCGCCGTCCGAATCGACGGGACGCCGCTCGACCACCAGCCGCCGGTCCCGTTCTTCGCCGCGACGGGGTTCCGGCCCGGCCCGACGGGGCCGTTCAACAGCGCGACGAACGAGACCTGGACCTCCGGCGAACGGGCGGCGATAGAACTCGCCGGGACGAACGACCCGCTCCTCGACCCGGGCGACCGCGTCCTGGTCCGCGTCCGCCTCGACGGTCGACTCGTCGCGGAGGTGTCGACGACCGCTGGCTGAGTTCCCGTTCGTCGAGTCCGGGAGTCCGACGCCCCGGTCGAGAATCGAGCGTTCGCCGAGAGGTGCTCGCAGAGAAGACGTTCGTCCGGCGGTTCGTCACTCCTCGGGCACGCGCGCCACCGTCGTTATGGCGACGTCGGGGTCGTACGAGGGGCCCATCTCGCGATGGCGGACGTCGTCGTAGCCCGCCGCGTGGAACATTCGGTCGGCCTCCTCGCGGTCGTAGAACAGCATGATGGCGTCAGCGACCTTCTGCATGACGCCCGTCTTGGGGTAGTTCGGGCCGACGACGAGCACCTGGCCGCCGGGTTTCGTCACGCGTCGCATGTCCCGCAGCGTCGCGACCGGGTCGGGCCAGTACTCGATGGACCCCGACGACCACACCACGTCGAAGGTGTCGTCGCGGAACGGCAGACGCTCGGCGTCGCCGCGATAGAAGCTGACGGGGTCGTGCTTGCCGAGCTTGTCCCACGCCTTCTCGAGCTGGTGGACGCTCTGGTCCAGCCCGTGGACGTTCTCGGTCCGCTCGAGCAGCCCCTCGGTGGCGAAGCCGGTACCGCAGCCGACGTCCAGCACGCGGTCGTCCTGGTCGATGTCGAGCATCGATATCGCTTCCGCTCGCATCTCCTCGTTCCAGACGAACGGGTTGACCGTGTCGTACACCTTCGAGAGGTACTTGTAGAAGACCCTCGCGCGGCGCTTGTTTTCGAGGATGCCCATTGTTCGACACGTTTGCTCCGACGCTCATCAATCCCACCGGTTCGCGTCCGCGGTTCGCCAGCGCCCGGGACTACGGCGACGGTCGGCCCGGCTTGCGCACCGTCACGTCACCGTCGGGAGTCACGCCGACGAGCAGCGGCTCCTGGACCGCCCGACCGTCGACGGCGTCGCCCGCCGAGTCGCTGATGAGCTTCATCAGTTCCGGCGCGGCGTGGCTGACCTTCACGCCGGCGTCGTCGCAGGCGTCGTACACCCGGGAGGGAACGTCGTAGAGGTCGGTTCCGGCGTCGACCTCGATGCGTACCGGCGCTTCGAGGGCCGCCGCGAACGCCACCGTCTCGCGCGCCTTCCGGACGTTCCCGCGGGCGCTGGCTTCGACGCTGGAGACGTTGGCCCGCGACGTCCCGAGCGCGTCGGCGATGGCGGCCTGGGAGAGCCCGCGCTCGCGGAGCGCGAGCACCTCCGCCTGCCGATACGTGAGCACGCTCTCGTCGGCGTCGAACCCGGCTTGCCGGAGCAGTTCGTCGGCGTCGGGGTGCTGGCTCATACCGACCGATAGGAGTCGGGAGCGAAAAAAGGTCCGTCCGCGGCGAGCGAACTCCGGCGAGACGAGAGAGACCGAGGACTGTCCACGCCCGAAACGGTCGTCTCGTCGGGCCTCACCCGCCCCAGAAGTTGTCGCGGCTGCCGAGCTGGGGCGGTCGCTCGCTGCCGTCGTCTTCGGCGGTCTCCTCGTCGTCAGCGGTCGCCTCGTCGTCCGCTTCGTCGGCGTCGGCGTCCGCTTCGTCCGCGTCGGTTTCGTCCGCTTCGTCCATCGGCAGACGTTCGACGAGGTCGGCGCGAGCGTGATTGCTCTTGACGTTGATTATCTCGACCTTGGCGCGGGCCTCCGGCAGGACGCCGTCGACCATGACGATGAAGCCGTCCTCGGTCCGGCCGACGCCGGCACCGCTCTCGTGGATGTCGTCGACGTCGACGACGACCTCCTCGCCGGGCTGGACCGGGGCGGTCTTCAGGTCGCGAATCGGCTGGTTGTAGTAGTTGCACCACTCGGCCCCGCCGCGGTCACCGTAGTGGTGACACCCCATTCCATCGATGCGCTCCTCGAAACTCGGGCAGTCGTCGGCGAGTGGACAGTCCGGCATGGCTACCTCTTGTGTTCCCCCCGCCTAAACACTTCCGACAGCCGTTTTCTGCGGCCCGAGACGCCGGCACGCACCGCCGTCGCTGCCCGTGGTCTCCCGTCCGAGAAGCGCCGAGCGGCGACACCCAGGACCGCGACGTTCCGGCGGTCGGCCTCGCTCACGCGGAACGGACGTCGCGCTTCCAGAGAACGTACGCGCCGCTGCCGCCGTACAGCAGGACGAACGGGAGGCCGACGGTCAGCATACCCATCATGCTCAGCGAGACGCCGAACGTCGCACAGCACAGCGCGAGCAGTCCGATGGTGAGGTACTGTCCGGTCATCTCAGGCCAGCGGCGTGCGTTCGACGACCTGTCCGTCGTAGGTCGGATACTGTTCGACGATCTCGCCGCGCTCGACGTCGCCCTCCTCGACCATCTCCTCCAGCAGCCACCACGCGAGTTCGACGTGGTCGGACTTGACCGTGTAGAACTCCTCCGGGACGCCGAGTTCTTCGAGACGCTCTCTCGTCTCCCACGTCTTGCCGTAGACGAGCGTGCCGTCGTCGGTGACGTCGTCGAACTCCCGGCGGATGTTCCGGGCCATCCGCTTCAGTCGATTGCGGTGCTGGGCCGCGTCCTTGAACACGGAGGTACAGAAGTAGACGCGCTCGTGGTCGCCCATCACGTCGAGAATCTGCTCTTTCGACCCGTCGACGGCGGACATGTGCCCGTCCTGGAGTTCGTAGCCGGCCTCCTGCATCCGGCGGTAGTTGCCGTCGGACATCTCGAACTCGTTGACGTTGCAGAACTCGGCAGCACCTTCGTCGAGGAACTCCAGGAACTCCTCCTCGGGTCGGATGCCCGGAATCTCGAACGCGGGCGTCAGTCCCTCCTCGCGGGCGATATGGAGGATTTCCTCCCACTCGGTGCCGTGGAGGTCCCCCCAGAGTTCGTAGGGCGGGTGGAACCGTATCTCGTCGAGGCCGGCCTCCGAGAGGCGACGCATGTTCTCCCGGCCGCCCGTGATGCCGGTGTAGAGGTGCGTGTGGTGGTCCTCGCCGAACTCCTCCTTGAGCATCGAGAGGTACCGGCAGGTCTTGTTCATCGCCTCCTGCGGTTCGCCGCCCGTGATGGAGGTGCCGAGAGCGTCCATCCGCTTCGCCTCGGTGATGACGTCCTCGTCGTCCTCGACGAGGCGCTCGTTGGCGTACACGTCGGTGACGTTCTTGCGGTTCTCTCCGAGCGGGCAGTAGAAGCAGTCGCGCTGGTCGCAGTAACCGTAGACGAAAAGTACCATCTTGCCCCCTTTGGCGCACTGTTCACAGCCCTTCGAGATCATTCGTTGTCATCGTTTTGCGGTCGAGCCTCAAAAAGCGTGCGAAACGACCGCTGTCGTCCCGGCTCCGTCGCGTCGTCGCGTCACGGCCGCTTCCGACCGCGACCGGCGTCGACGGCGGTCCGTGGCCGCGGTCCGTCCCCGGGGAGATTCCGGCCGCGAGCCCGTCCGGACGGACCTCGAATCGCCCGGCGTCGGCGGGGCGCGGAGCCGTGACGCCTGTGAACGAACCCCGTTACGCGGAGGTTTTTTCGGGGGGCGCGATGTCGTGGGCAGTATGGAGACGCCGATTTCGTTCGGAACCGACGGCTGGCGGGCGACGCTGGACGAGTTCACTGCTCCGCGCGTTCGTATCGTGGGGCAGGCCGTGGCGAACTACCTGCGGGAGGTGGAGGGGCGCGAGGACGGCACCGTCGCGGTGAGCTACGACGCCCGGGAGACCTCGCGCGGGTTCGCGGAGGACCTCAGCCGGGTGCTGGCCGCGAACGGCTTCGACGTGCTCATCCCCGAGCGGGACACGCCGACGCCGCTGCTCGCGTGGACCATCGCGGACCGCGAGCTGGCGGGCGGGCTAATGGTGACCGCCTCGCACAATCCGTCGGAGTACAACGGCGTGAAGTTCATCCCGTCGGACGGCGCGCCTGCGCTCCCCGAGGTGACGGACGAGATAGAGGCGCGACTCGCGGAACCCGACCCGCTCCCCGAAGACGAACACGGTGTGGTCCGCGAGGAGGACTTCGTCGCGCCCTACGCCGACCACGCCTTCGGTCTCGTCGCCGAGCGCGCCGGGTCGGACGGGAGCCGGGGCGAAGTCCCTCTCGACCTCTCGGACCTCTCGGTCGTCTACGACGCCATGCACGGTAGCGGTCGCGGCGTGACCGACCGCCTGCTGGCGGAGGCGGGCGCGGAGGTCGAGCGCCTGCGCTGCGAGCGCGACCCCGAGTTCGGCGGGTCGCCGCCGGAACCGAGCGAGGAGCATCTCGGCGACCTCGCCGCCGCGGTCCGCGAGCGCGACGCCGACCTCGGCATCGCCAACGACGGCGACGCCGACCGGTTCGCGGTGGTCACGCCCGACCGGGGCTTCCTCGACGAGAACCTCTTTTTCGCCGCGCTGTACGACTACCTGCTGGAGGACGACTCGGGACCCGCCATCCGGACCGTCTCCACCACCTTCCTCGTCGACCGCGTCGCGGACGCCCACGGGGAGGAGGTGTTCGAGACGCCGGTCGGCTTCAAGTGGGTCGCGCAGGCGATGGCCGACCACGACGCGCTCGTCGGCGGCGAGGAGAGCGGCGGGTTCTCCGTGCGGGGCCACGTCCGCGAGAAGGACGGCGTCCTCGTGGCGCTGCTCGCGGCCGCCGCGGCCGCCGAACGCGGCTTCGACGACCGCGTCGACGCCCTCCTCTCGGAGTTCGGCGAGATACACCAGGGCAAGATCAGCGTCGACTGCCCGGACGAGGAGAAGGCGCGCGTGCTCGACGACCTCGAAGCCGAACTGCCGGAGTCGGTCGCCGGCCAGGACGTCGAGGACGTCGTGACCGCGGACGGGTTCAAGATACTGCTCGACGACGGCTCCTGGCTGCTCGTCCGGCCGAGCGGGACGGAGCCGAAGATGCGCGTCTACGCCGAGGCGGACAGCGAGGACCGCGTGTCGGAACTGCTGGACGCGGGTCGCGACCTGGTCGAGCCGCTGGTCTAGTCCGCACCGAACCGGTAGCCCAGGTCGTCGAGCGGCCGGAACGACGTCGCTTCGACGCGCTCGGTGACGACGCGCCCGCCGACGTCCACGAGGAGGTACGCGGCCGCGTCGTCGCCGTCGGTCAGAATCCGGAACTCGTCGTCCCGTATCTCGACCGCCGCGCGGTCGGTGAGCGCCAGCCCCGTCGCGCCGGTCCCGCACAGCGCGTCGGCGAACGCACGCCGTCGCTCCGCGTGGGCGTGCGGCGTGAACCGCAGGCCGTCGACCCAGCCCAGCGCGTCGAGCGGTCCGTACTCGGCGTCCGGAACCGCGTCGGCGAGTCCGCCGTCGAACCAGCAGAGCGCGCCCGCGCTGAGTCCCGCGAGGAGCGTCCCGTCCCGCGCCGCCGTCCGGAGTCGTTCGGCGACGCCGCGCTCGCGCCACCGGTCGAGCAGCGCACCCGTGTCGCCGCCGCCGACGTAGACGAGGTCGGCCGCCGCGATCTTCCGTTCGACCGCGTCGTCGCCGTCGGGGTCGTCGACCAGTCGGAGCACCGTCGTCTCGCAGCCGAGTTCGTCGCCGTAGTAGCGGTGGAACCGTTCGCAGTAGCCCGCGGCGTCGCCGCTCGCGGTCGGGACGAACAGCGCCGTCGGTGACGCGCCGTCCGCCGCCGCGACGACGCGCCGGTCGATTCGTTCAGTCTCTCGTTCGGCGATCTCTCCGCCGCCGATAGCTACGATGTGTGTCATGGAGTCGTGTCGTTGCGTAGTCGTGTTGTTGGGTAGCGTCGTTCGTCACGCGATACCGTGGCTCGCCGTCGGGCGAACCGGGCGAAAACGAGGGGGAGTCTGTGGAGCGCCTGCTACGTGGCAGGCGCACTATTCGGGGCGGACGCGTCCCGCTGCGTACGCAGTGTGCGAGCGGAGCGCTCGCGGCGCCGGCGCGTCGGCGCGTCTCGCACGCAGTCGGGTGTCATCACCTGTACCTGTTTCCCGTCGTAGTGATAAACGTTGGGTCCGTCACGTGGAGTCGAGGCTGAGGAGGCCGCTCGGATTCAGGTAGTAGACGACCGCCAGCGCGACGCCGAGCAGGGCGACGAGCAGTCCGAGGAGGTCGCCGACGCCCATCACGAACCCGTCGGCGAGCGTGATGTACGCCATCAGGACGGCGAACGCGAGCCAGATGCCCGCGAGTCGACGCCGTTTCGTCTCGTCCATGGTCACGGTTGGCCGGCGACGCGCGTCAGTGTTTGGGTTCGCAGTCGCCCGAGGACGGTCGACTCGGATGCCGTCGCGGGCGGGAGTCGTGTGGCAGCGGAGCGAGACGCGGACGCTCAGGGGTCGTCCCCGGTCGACCCCCGGAGCCTGTCGTCGCTCAGGCGTTCCATCTCGAAGTCCATCGAGGCGTAGAAGGGTCGCACGCGCTCGTCGAACTCGGCGGTGAGCCGTCCGTGGCGCCGGGTCGCCCGGTCGACGAGCGCGGTTCCGATGCCGTTCCCGCGGCGGGCGCGCCGGACCGCGATGGACCGGAGGAAGACGCCGTCGTCGAGCGGTTCGAGCACCGCCGCGCCCAGCACCCGGCCCTCCTCGACCGCGACCAGCACGTCGCCCGCCTCGATGCGCGCTTCGACGGCGGCGGCGTCGGCTTCCAGCATCGCGGCGTCGAGGAGACGCATGACGGCGAGATGGTCGTCCGGGTCGGCGACGCGGACGGTCATCCGCCCTTGATGAGCCGGAGCACCTTCACGTGCGCCGCGTCCACCTGCCGGTCCTCGGGGACCGGCCGACCGTCGACCATCACGGACACCTCGTGCGGGCTGAGACCGACCTCCGCGAGCAGGTCGGCGTACGTGGCCTCCTCCACCTCGAACTCGTGGGTGTCCTCGCCGACCACCTCGACGGTGACGTTCATACTCCCCGTTTCGCCCGTCTCGCCTTTAGCGTGTCGTCGCCCGGTCTCAGGTGGTCGGTCCCTCGTCGCCCCCGCGCCCGCGCTGTGAGGGTCGCGTCGGTTCCTCGCGCCGTCCCCGGTAGCGCGCCCACAGCGTCAGCGAGAGCGCGCCCAGCCCCAGCAGGAGGACGAAGAACTGGACCAGTCCCCCGAGAATGGGGATGCTCGTCACCACCGCGACGACGAGCAGTCCGAGCAGGAGTGCCAGCCAGCGGTTGCGCTCGTCCGCGAGCGAGAGCAACCACGCGCCGACGACGTACGCCCCGTACACCGCGGCGGCCCAGAGGACGACGGCGAACAGCAGCGCGCCGAGGACCGCGATGGGGATGCCGACGATGGTGATGGCGAAGATGACGAGCACGAGGGGAACGAGGATGAGCAGCGCGAGGCCGACGCCTCCAGAGAGCAGCGGAGTGGCGCGCGCTCGACCGGCGACGCTCTGGGAGAACGTGGGGAACACCGCCAACAGGACGACGCCGAGCAGGAGGTTCACGAAGAAGCCGTACACCGCGCCGACCCAGTTCGGCACGACCGGGGCCGGACCGACCCGCAGTTCGTCGCTCTGGATGATAGACCCCTGAACCTGCGCGCCCTCCGCACGGTCGAGTTCGCCGTTGTACCGCAGGTCGCCGCCGATGCTCGCGTTGGGGCCGAGGGATATCGAACCCGCGCCGACGACGGCGTCCCGGCGGACCGTCCCGTTGAGGGCGACGGACCCGCTCGCGGACTCCACCGCACCGACCCGTGCGCCTCGTTCGAGTATGGTGGTCCCGCTGGCGGCGTTGACCGAGCCGGCGACGTCGCCGCTCACCCGGACGTTGCCGGCGAACGCGACGAGGTCGCCGTTCACCGTCCCCGGGACGTCGACGTTGCCCGAGAGCGCCGTCACGTCGCCGTTCACGGTTCCACGAACGACGAGGCTCCCCGCGGTGACGGTGAGGTCGCCGTCGACGGTTTCGCCGCGCTCGACGACGACAGTTCCGCCCGTTCGTGTCTCCTGGGCCGCGACCGTCGCCGGAACCGCGGCGAGCGCGGCGACCAGGACGACGGTGACCGCGAGGACGGCGACCGAGCGTTCCATCATGTCGGCCGGAAACGACGACCGTCGGGATAGTAATTGAGTGCTTATAGCTCCCGAAACGGATGTTTCCGGTCCGGACGGCGGAATCCAACCGCCACCTATCGCTCCGCGGCGCGGCCGTTCTCGCGGGCTTTAAGGGTAACAGGTACCTCTGCTGGAGTATGACCGAGGCTGACGCGGACGAGGTCGGGACGAACGCCGAGGCGGCCGAAGCCGCCGAGGAGGCGACGGACGCCGACGAGGAGAGCGCCGCCGGGCGCGGCGACATCTGGGTCGAGAAGTACCGCCCGCAGGAGCTCTCCGACGTCGCCGGCCACGACGACATCACCGACCGGCTACAGAGCTACATCCGGCAGGACGACCTCCCGAACCTCCTCTTCTCCGGGCCAGCCGGCGTCGGCAAGACGACCAGCGCGCTCGCCATCGCTCGCGAGGTGTACGGCGACGACTGGCGGGACAACTTCCTCGAACTGAACGCCTCCGACCAGCGCGGCATCGACGTGGTCCGGGACCGCATCAAGAACTTCGCCCGCTCGTCGTTCGGCGGGTACGACTACCGCATCATCTTCCTGGACGAGGCGGACTCGCTGACGGACGACGCCCAGTCGGCGCTCCGCCGGACGATGGAGCAGTTCTCGCACAACACCAGGTTCATCCTCTCGTGTAACTACTCCAGCAAGATAATCGACCCCATCCAGTCGCGGTGCGCCGTCTTCCGGTTCGGCCCGCTCTCCGACGAGGCCATCGCGGAGTACGTCCGCGAGATAGCGGTCGACCAGGACATCGAGACGACCGAGGGCGGCGTCGACGCGCTCGTCTACGCCGCCGACGGCGACATGCGCAAGGCCATCAACGCGCTCCAGGCCGCCGCCGTGATGGGCGAGACGGTCGACGAGTCCACCGTCTTCACCATCACCAGCACCGCCCGCCCGGACGACATCGAGGAGATGGTCAGCATGGCGCTCGCGGGCGATTTCAGCAAGGCGCGCTCGACGCTCGACGAACTGCTCACCGAGCGCGGCATGGCCGGCGGCGACGTCATCGACCAGATTCACCGCTCCGTCTGGGAGTTCGACCTCGACGACGACGACGCCGTGCGCATCCTCGACCGCGTCGGTGAGGCCGACTACCGCATCACGGAGGGCGCGAACGAGCGCGTCCAACTGGAGGCGATGCTCGCCTCGCTCGCGCTCGACGACTGACCGAGAACGCCCTCCGGACTCGCTGGGCTTCCCGTCGCTCCGTCGTCCGGACCCCGCTTCGGTTCGTCGTCGGAGACGGTCGACCTCCAGTTCGACGGGAGCGTTCCGGTCGGCGAAGAACGCTCTCCTCCGCCCGAGAGATGGTCTTTTCACCCCCCAGCGTGCTCGTAGGGATATGACGTACGCCTGCCACGGTTCTCGGGCTACCCCGGTCCTCCGGTCACGTCGCCGCCGCCGGGAGGTGGGGCGATGAGTCGCTCGCCCGCCGACCCGGCGATAGTGACCGAGGGGCTGACCAAGCGGTACGACGAGACGACCGTCGTCGACGACCTGGAACTGAGCGTTCCCGCCGAGTCGGTGTACGGGTTCCTCGGCCCGAACGGTGCGGGCAAGACGACGACCATGCGGATGCTGACGACGCTGATCCGTCCGACGAGCGGGACCGCCCGCGTCGCCGGCCACTCCGTCGCCGACCGCGAGGCGGTCGTCGGCCACGTCGGCTACCTCCCCGAGGAGCCGCCGCTGTACGACGAACTCACCGGCCGGGAACAGCTGCGGTACGTCGCCGGCCTGCGCGACATGGACGAACGGGCGGCCGACGAGCGCATCGACGCGCTGCTGGACCGGTTCGACCTCCTGGCGGACGCCGACGACCGCGTCGGCACCTACTCGAAGGGGATGAAACAGAAGGCGGCGCTCGTCCAGGCCATCCTCCACGAACCCGCGGTCGTCTTCCTCGACGAACCGACGTCGGGGCTGGACCCCCGCGCCGCCCGGACCGTGCGCGACCTGATTTCCGAACTCACCGACCGCGGGATGACCGTCTTCCTCTCGACGCACATCCTGCCCGTCGTCGAGGAACTCGCCGACACGGTGGGCGTGCTGTACGACGGGGACCTCGTCGCCGAGGACTCCCCCGAACGGCTCACCCACCGCGCGGAGGCCGAACGGAGCCTGGAGGAGGTGTTCCTCGACGTGACGAGCGAGGAACCGGCCGCGGTGGAGCGATGAACTGGCCGACGCCACGCCGGAGCCTCCGCATCGCCCGCGTCGAGTACCGCCGGAGCGTCCGCGCCATCGCCGACAACACCGTCCAGATGCTCGGCTTCGGGGTCTTCCTCCTGTTGTTCGTCGGCGTCCCGACCGTCGGCGGCGCGTACGGCATCTACCGGTTCGGCGACCGAATCGCGGCGAACCTGCCGCTGCTCGCCGCCGCACGCGGTGCGACCGCCGTCGCCTGGGTCGGCGTCGGCGTGATTACGGCGACGCGCACCATCGGAAAGACGGGCCGCATCGACCGGGAGGCCGGCATGCTGACGACCGTACCGGCCCGCGACGTGGTCGGCGGACTGGTTCTCGCGGAGTTCGGTCGCCTGTTCTCCATCGCCGTCGTCCCGCTGCTCGCGACGAGTGCCGCCTGGAGCGTCGCGTTCGGGACGCCCGTGTCCGTCGTCGCGGTCCCCGTCACCGCCGCGGCGCTGCTGGCGACCGCCCTGCTCGCGGGCCACGTCGTCGGCGTCGCCCTCAAGATAGCGTTCGCGCAGTCCGAACTGCTCGCACGCTACAGGAGCGTCGTGTTCGTCGCGGCCTTCCTCGTCTACATGGCCGCCATCACGTCGGAGGCCTTCGGCGACGTGCTGTTACGCCTCGGCACCGTCCTCCGGGACGCCCCGATGGCGTACTTCGGCGACGCGCTGCTGGTCGGGACGACGGGCGTCGACCCCTCGTTCACCCGGGTCGCCGGCGCGGTCGCGCTCGTCGCCGTCGCGATTCCGGCCCTGCTCGCGGTCGACGTGTGCGCGGCGACCCGGCTCTGGTACACCGACCGCGTCCGCCCCGAGTCGAGCGAGTCCCGGACGGGAGGGTCGGGGACGAAACGGAACGCCGCCGGCGAGTCGAGTCTCGGGTTCCTCGCCGGCGTCGCCCACCGTCAGACGCGCACCGTCACCGCGAACGTCTGGCGGCGGACGAAGCGCTCGCCGCTGCGACTCGTCTACGTCGCCTACCCCCTCTTCTTCCTCGTCACGCCGCTTCGCAGCGCCGTCGAGATCGGTTCCATCCCCCGGTCGCTGCCCGTCTTCCTCGCGTTCTACGGCACCTGGGCGGTCGGCGCGTCGGCGCTCAACCCCCTCGGCGACGAGGGCGCGATGCTTCCCGTCACCCTCACCTCGACCGTCGACGGCGACCGGTTCGTCCGCGGGCACGTGCTGGCGGCGACGCTGGTCGGTCTCCCGCTCGTCGTCGCGGCGACCGCGCTCACGGGCTACCTGAGTCCGCTCGCCCCCGCACGCTGGCTGGCGCTGGCCGCCGCGAGCGCGGTCGTCACGGTCGCCAGCACCGTCGTCGCGCTCGGCGTCGGCACCACCTTCCCGCGGTTCAGCGAGGTCAAGGTGACCCGGAGCCGGCGGGTCGTCGTCCCGAGCAAGACCGCGTTCGCGCTCTACTCCGTCGTCGTCGTCCTCGGCTTCGGCGGCGCGGCGCTGTTCGCAGTCGAGGGTGCCCCCGAAGTCGTCGCCGGCCTCGTCGCCTTCCTCGCGGACCTCGCCGGCGTCCCGCTGGCTCCCGGGGCCGAGACCGTCCGACTGGCCGGCGGCGCGGTCGCCGTCCTCTTCGGCGTCGTCGCACCGCCCGCCGCCTACCGGTACGCCGTCCGCCGGTTCGAGACGTTCACGCTCTGAGAGCGGTCGGCGATTCGCCCGCCAGCGTCGGCGGCAGCGTCGCCGGGAGGAGACGCAGCGAGGTGACCGGGAGGGGAGTTTTCCCCTCAGCGAGGACCGTCGGCGACCGGCCGCGCAACGCTCGCGCGACGTTCGCCGAACGCACGCTCGAGGCCCCTATTCGCCGGAGGTAGTACTTGCGGAACTGTTTTACCCGCTGACGGGCGAGGAACAACCACGAATGAGTGAACTCGAGGAAGAGTATCGCCTCGAATATTTCGAGGACAACGACTTCGTGCGAAAGGAGTGTTCGGAGTGTGGAGACCACTTCTGGACGCGCGACCACGACCGGACGACGTGTGGTGAGCCTCCCTGCGAGGAGTACTCGTTCATCGACAATCCGGGCTTCGACGAGGAACTGTCGCTCACGGAGATGCGAGAGGCGTTCCTCTCGTTCTTCGAGGAAAACGACCACGAGCGCATCGACCCCTACCCCGTCGCCGCGAACCGCTGGCGCGACGACGTCCTGCTGACCCAGGCGTCCATCTACGACTTCCAGCCGCTGGTCACGTCTGGCGAGACGCCACCGCCGGCGAACCCCCTCACCATCAGCCAGCCCTGCATCCGGATGCAGGACATCGACAACGTGGGCAAGACCGGCCGGCACACGATGGCCTTCGAGATGATGGCCCACCACGCGTTCAACGCCCGCGAGGAGGTCGGCGACGAGTACGCCTACTCCGGCGAGGTGTACTGGAAGGACGAGACGGTCCAGTACTGCGACGAGTTCTTCGAGTCGATGGGCGCGAACCTGGAGGAGATAACCTACATCGAGGACCCGTGGGTCGGCGGCGGCAACGCCGGGCCCGCAATCGAGGTCATCTACCGCGGTGCCGAACTCGCCACGCTCGTCTTCATGTCGATGGAGCAGGACCCCGACGGCGAGTACGAGATGAAGGACGGCAACCGCTACTCGAAGATGGACACCTACATCGTCGACACCGGGTACGGCCTCGAACGGTGGACGTGGATGTCCCAGGGGACTCCGACCGTCTACGAGGCGGTCTACCCCGAGATGATATCGTTCCTCAAGGAGAACGCGGGCATCGACCACACCGACGAGGAGGCCGAACTCGTCCACCGCGCCTCGAAGCTCGCCGGCCACATGGACATCGACGAGGCCGAGGACATGGAGGCCGCCCGGGACAACATCGCCGAGAAGCTAGACGTCTCCACGACGCGCCTCGAGGACCTGCTGGAACCGCTCGAGGACATCTACGCCATCGCCGACCACTGCCGCACGCTCGCCTACATGCTCGGCGACGGCATCGTCCCGAGCAACGTCGGTACGGGCTACCTCGCACGGATGGTCCTCCGGCGCACCAAGCGCCTCTGCGACAACGTCGGCGTCGACGCTCCGCTCGACGAACTCGTCGACATGCAGGCCGAGCGCCTGGACTACAAGAACCGCGACACCATCCGGGACATCGTCCGCACCGAGGTCGAGAAGTACCGCGAGACGCTGGACCAGGGCGGCCGCCGGGTGCGTCGCCTGGCCCGCGAACACGCCGAGGAGGGCAAGCCCATCCCGACCGAGAAGCTCGTCGAACTGTACGACTCCCACGGCCTCCAGCCGGACATGGTCCAGGAGATCGCCGACGAGTTCGGCGTCGCGGTCGATGTCCCCGACGACTTCTACAGCATCGTCGCCGACCGCCACGATAGCGGGCAGGCGTTCGAGGAAGAGGTCGAGGAGGACGACCGGCTGGCCGACCTGCCGAAGACCGAACGCCTCTACTACGAGGACCAGTACCGCACCGACTTCGAGGCGGTGGTGCTCGACGTGTTCGAGCGCGACGAGGGGTACGACGTGGTGCTCGACCAGACGATGTTCTACCCCGAGGGCGGCGGCCAGCCCGGCGACCGGGGGACGCTCTCGACCGACGAGAAGACGGTCCAGGTCGAGGACACGACCATCGAGAACGGCGTCGTCCTCCACCGCACCGAGGAGGAGGTCGGCAAGGGCGACATCGTCCGCGGCCAGATCGACGTCGAGCGTCGCCGCCGGCTGATGCGCCACCACACGGCGACCCACATCGTCATCCACGCCGCCCGGGAGGTGCTCGGCGAGCACGTCCGCCAGGCCGGGGCCCAGAAGGGGACCGACAGCTCGCGCATCGACGTCCGCCACTACGAGCGCATCGACCGCGAGACGGCCAAGGAGATAGAGCTCCTCGCCAACGACATCGTGATGGAGAACACGACCATCCAGCAGGAGTGGCCGAACCGCCACGAGGCCGAAGAGGAGTTCGGCTTCGACCTCTACCAGGGCGGCATCCCGGGCGGCACGAACATCCGGCTCATCCACGTCGCCGAGGACGTGCAGGCCTGCGGCGGCACGCACGTCCGGCGGACCGGCGACGTCGGCGCCATCAAGATTCTGAACACCGAGCGAGTGCAGGACGGCGTCGAGCGCCTCACGTTCGCCGCGGGCGACGCCGCCATCGAGGCCACCCAGGAGGCCGAGGACGACCTCCGCGCGGCCGCCGACACGCTCGACGTCTCCACGGAGGAGGTGCCCGAGACCGCCGAGCGCTTCTTCCGCGAGTGGAAGGAGCGGGGCAAGACCATCGAGGACCTGAAAGAGCAACTCGCCGAGGCCCGCGCCAGCGGCGGTGGCGGCGGCGAGGAGGTCACGGTCGGGGACACGACGGCCGTCGTCCAGCGCATCGACGCCGACATGGACGAACTCCGCGCGACCGCGAACGCCCTCGTCGAGGAGGGCAAGATAGCCGTCATCGGCAGCGGAGCCGACGGCGCGACGTTCGTCGTCGCCGTCCCCGAGGGAAGTGGCGTCAACGCCGGCGACGTCGTCAGCGAACTCGCGGCGAAGGTCGGCGGCGGCGGCGGCGGTCCGCCGGACTTCGCGCAGGGCGGCGGCCCCGACGCCGACAAGCTGGACGAGGCGCTGGAGGACGCGCCGGACGTGCTCCAGCAGGTCCAGAACGCCTGAGAGGGAACGGCTCGTTTTCTTCGTTCGCTACGGCCCGGTCGACGGCGTCGGCGTCCGTGGACCCGTTCCGCTACCGCTGGGAGTCCCGGAGGATGAGCGGGCCGATGGCGAGGGTGCGCTTCGCGACGGTCGCGATGCGGAGCACGTACGACGTGAAGAGCAGGAAGGGGACGAGCGTCACCGTGAACGCGACGCCCGTCATCCAGAGGACGTTCGCGACGCCGAACGTGGTGCCGGGGAACGTCGTCGAACTGGCGAACGCCAGCATGCTCCCGGCGACGATGAGCGCCGGCACCGCGGCGTAGAGGATGAGTTGCGAGAGATTGACCAGCGCCCACTGGAAGTACAGCGTCTTGATGTGCTCGCGCGCCGGCCCGAACATCGTCAGCGAGGTCCGGAGGTCGTCGAACGCAGCCGCCTGGTCGTCGGTGAGGTCGTCCGCGTACTCGTCGCTGATTCGCTCGACCTGAAATATCTTGTAGGAGTAGTTGAAGTCGAGCGCGGCGAACAGCACGTCGAACGAACCGAACGACGCTCCGTCGAGTTCCTCCTTGACCGTCTGGGCGTTGCCCGTGACGCTGTCGACGAACTCGTCGACCTCGTCGCGCAGGTCGTCGTTCTCGCTGTCCGCGACCGCTTCTCGCAATCGTCTGGCGCGGGTCTCGCTGACGGCAACTATCTCCCGGAGGAACGCCGACGGGTCCGAGGGCGTCGTCTCCCCCATCAGTTCACTGGCGTACGTGCGGAAGTCCATCGAGTCGCTCATCCGCTTGCGCTGGTCGCCCAGCGGCCCCGTCTCCTGGGAGAGCACCAGCTGGTTGATGGTGACGACGAGGGTGGTCCCGGTGACGACGACGCTGATCATCGTCGAGAACATCGTCTCGAGGGTGTCGCTACCCCGCAGTTGCGAAGCGAAGTCCGGATAGACGAACACGCCCGCGAGGACGAACAGAGCGAACACCGACGCGGCCAGGACGGCCGTCACCACCAGTCGATTGCTCCTTAGCAGAAGCCGGAGTTTGAGATGGCTCTCTCCGGCCCGTTCGCGCATCGTGTTCGCGGTGCTGATGTCCCCGCCGTTGCTCTCAGACATCCGCTGACTCCTCGCCCGCGACGGGCCGTTTGAACACCAGGAGCTTCGTTCCGCCGCCGACGTACTCGATGCTCTCGACCAGTTCCCACCCCTCCGCGCCGAGTTCGTTCAGCTTCTCCTTCGGGTCGGCCGCTTCCTTCTTCGTCGACTCCCGCGGCGGACGAATCGTCTCGTACTCCCACTCTCTGGGCGACATACGCCGAACTCTTCGTGCCGTATTCGGAAAGGAATTTTCGCCGAGGGCGTCGACGATACCACGAGAACGCTGGCCCGGTCCCGTCGAGAGCGCGGTGAGGTCGGCTCCGTCGCCGTCGCGGCCCGGCCGTGCGAACCCTTTTGCCGGTGGGAGTTCACCGTCGTCCAGTCGCATGAAGGTCGCCATCCTGCTGTACGAGGGCTTCGACGAACTGGACGCCATCGGCCCCTTCGAGGTGCTGGAGAACGCCGCGAACGTCGGCGCGGACTGTCGAACGTCGCTGTGCACGCTCGACGGCCGCGAACGGGTCGCGGCGAGCCACGGCCTCGGCGTCGAGGTCGACGACCGCCTGGACGACCTGTCGCCCGACCTGCTCGTCGTCCCGGGCGGCGGCTGGAACGACCGTAGCGAGGCGGGCGCGTGGACGGAGGCCGAGCGCGGCGCGGTTCCGGACGCGGTCGCCGCGGCGAACGACGCGGGTACGACGGTCGCGTCGGTCTGTACCGGCGCTATGTTGCTCGCACGCGCCGGCCTCCTCGACGGACGGCCGGCGACGACGCACGCCAGCGCGCTCGACGACCTGCGGGCGACGGACGCCGAGGTCGTCGACGCCCGGGTCGTCGACGACGGCGACGTGCTGACCGCGGGCGGGGTCACCTCGGGACTGGACCTCGCGCTCCACCTCGTCGAACGGGAGTTCGGAGCGGAGACGGCGACGCAGGTGCGCGAGGAGATGGAGTACGAACCCCGCGGCGAGGTGTACCGGTAACGACCCGGCCGCACCGCTCCTCACGCGCGACGTTTCCGAGAGAAGGTTCCCCCTACCGGGGCGTCCACCCGCGTCGAAGTCCGCGTCGACCCCCGGACCCTACGTCTCGTCGTCGCTCGACCGACGGTCGGTTTCGGGGACGAACGGGCCGAACGCCGCCGTTCGTCGGGCGATGGTCGCCACGTGAAGGATGTACGCCCCCAGTATCGCGAGCGGGACGAGCGAGACGAGGAGGCGGTTGCCGGTGAGCAGAAACCATCGAGTCACCTCTCCGACCAGATGACGCTCGTCCCGAGATGAAGTTATCTCAGTCATAGCAGTCATAGGGCACCCCGACGACGAGGTAGTACTTCGACATCCAGCGGCTATTAGATTTCTGGCGGGCGTGTTTCCGTACCTCCGGAGAGAGTGAGGAGAGCGAGGCGGTCGAAAGGAGATTCTATATAGCGATATACGATACAAGATTTAAAGAATGCGGGGTGCCCCGGCCGGAACACGTAACTCCGAACCCCGATTCCTTTCGCTGGCATGTTCGACTGCGACTATCCGCCGCCCGTGACGGCCGGCGACACCGTCGCCGTCGTCGCGCCCTCCCACGCCCCACCCGACGGGTTCGACGAGGGTCTGCGCCGTCTCCGGTCGTTCGGCGTCCGGACGAAGCTCTTCGATACGGCGACCCGAGACACGGCGTGGCTTCGGAACCGACCCGAGGCCCGAGCGCAGGACGTGATGGACGCCTTTCGGGACGACGAGACGGACGCCGTCGTCGCCGCGATGGGTGGTAACCGCGCCGTCCAGTTGCTCGACCACCTCGACGCCGACGCCGTCGCCCGGAACCCCAAGCGGTTCTTCGGGTCCAGCGACAACACCCACCTCCACCTCTTCCTCAACAGCGCCGGCCTCGTCTCCTTCTACGGCGGTCAGCTCTTCCCGGACCTGGCCGCCGACCCCGCCGTCCACCCCTACACGCGCGCGAACGTGGAACGGGCGCTCGGGGAGACGCCGTTCGGTCGGGTCCGCCCCGCACCCCGGTGGAGCGACGAGTACTACGACTTCGACGACCGGGAACCCCGGACCTGGTTCCCCGCCGACGGCTGGGAGTGGCACGGACCCGACGAACGGGTGCGCGCACCCGTGGTCGGCGGCTGTCTGTCGATGCTCCGTACCCACCTGATCGCCGGGGCGCCGTACTTCGATCTGGACTCGCTCGACGACTGCGCGCTGGCGGTCGAGACCTCCGGCGAAACGCCCGGGGCGAGCGAGGTCGAGCGGTTCTTCGTCGCGCTCGGTGAACGGGGCGTCCTCGGCGACCTCGCGGCCCTACTCGTCGGAAAGCCCGAGACGCCGGGCGGTGCTCGGGAGGACCGCGAGGAGTTCCGGCGGCGGCAGCGCGAGGCCATCGCCGGCACCGTCGCCGAATACGCCGACGACCTGCCGGTGGTGTTCGACCTCGACTTCGGCCACGCCGCGCCGGTTCTTCCGCTGCCGATGGGGGCCGAGGCCGTGATCGACGGCCGCGAACGGACCATCCGATTCACGTGACGTCGCGATTCGTCGCTGGACTTCTCGAACGACGGACGACTCCATGGCGGACGACGCTACCGTATTTAAAGGCAGTTGGCATAAATCCTATAGTGCGATATCAAATGTGCGCTCGGCGACGGTTCGGAGTCAGCGACGGACTCCGACGCTCGGCCGCGAGCGGCGTCGACCCGTGGGCCAGGGGGCGTCGAACGGAGTCGGGCCGGACGGCGGGGAAAATTATTAATGATAGTCGCGCGACTGGTGAGTCGAGGCCCATGGAGACCCTATCCTTCCACTGAGCCGGGTCGTCCGCCCCGCTTCCGGAGTCTCCACGTCGGAAGCGTAGCGGTTACCCGGTTCTCTTTCGTTCGCCGGCCGGACTCGCAGCTCGACTCCGGCCGATCGGTATCGTTCGCTAGCCGATACCACGTCATTACACAGCAATGCAACACGATTCGGGAACCGGCACGCCGGCGCTCGTCGCGCGGCGTGCCGACGCGAAGCCAGTCGAAACAGAAGAGATTCGCGCGCTCGCCGCGGCCGCGGGCTACGAGGTCGTCGGAGCGGTCACGCAGGTCCGTCCGAAGGACCCCGGCACGTATCTCGGGGCGGGGAAGGTCGAGGAACTCGCCGACCGCGCTGCAGCGACCGGAGCGCACCACGTCGTCGTCGACGACCAACTGTCGCCCGGCCAGAGCAAACAGCTGGGAGATGCGCTCCCGGACGGGACCGGCGTCTACGATCGCTACCGCCTCGTCCTCGAGATATTCGGCGAGCAGGCGAGCACGCGTCGCGCGCAGTTGCAGGTCGAACTCGCGCGACTGAAGTACGAACTACCCCGCATTCGCGAGGAGAGCGACGAGGGGATGCTCAACCGTCGAACGGAGAAGGGGACGCGGCTGTACGACGTCCGGGACCGCATCGACGAACTGGAGTCGAAGCTCGACGACCTGCCTGAGCCGGCCGAACAGTACCGCGAACGCCGCCGCGAGCAGGGATTCGACCTCGTGACGCTCGCCGGCTACACGAACGCCGGAAAGTCGACGCTGCTGCATCGACTCGCCGACGACCTCGACCTCGCCGCGGAGCCGGACCATCCGGACCGCGACGCGACGGCGGCCGTCGAGGACCGGCTGTTCAAGACGCTGGAGACGACGACGCGCCGAGCGACGCTCGCCGAGCGGCCGGCGCTGGTGACCGACACCGTCGGATTCGTCGACGACCTGCCCCACTGGCTGGTCGAGTCGTTCAGCGCGACGCTGTCGGAGGCGGCGGCGGCCGACGCCGTGGTCCTGGTCGCGGACGCCAGCGATCCGGTCGAGGAACTCCGCGAGAAGCTCTCGGTGTCGCTCGACGTCCTCGACGCACAGGACGTCGAGCGCGAGCGCGTCGTGACCGCGCTGAACAAGGTCGACCTGCTCGACGACGACGAGCGCGAACGCCGGCGGGCCGTCGCCGCGGAACTCGCGCCCGCGGTCGTCCCGGTCAGCGTCACGGCGGGGACGAACGTCGAGCGGCTGGTCGCCGCCGTCCGGGAACGACTGCCGACCGAGCGCGCCGAACTGACGATGCCGAACTGCGACGACGCGATGGGAGTCGTCTCGTGGGCGTACGACCACGCGACCGTCGAGGGCGTCGACTACGGCGGGGAGACGGTGTCGCTCGCGGTCCAGGGGCGACCGGACGTGGTCGAGCGCTCCCGGGCGAAAGCCGAGGCCGTCGACGAGGTGGGCGGCGAGTGGGAATGACCCCGCAGTCGGCGTCAGGTGACGTCGTCGGTGACCTCGTCCCGTCCGTACTCGTGACCGAGCACCAGCGAGACGACGTGTAGCGCTACCAGTCCGGCGAACAGCTCCGCTCCGGCCTCCAGGCCGTCTGCGAGCAGCGGCACGTACAGCAGCGGCAGCGACACGGAGGTCCAGAAGCCGACGAACTGGACCGCCTGCACCGCCACCGCCAGGAGTTGGCCGGCGACTATCCCGAGAAGTTCCGAGTTCGACATTTGCTCGCAGTACGACGCCCGGTATGATTACTATCCATCACATAAGCGAGCGTATCCATGTCTTGGATTCGATTACAGAACGTGTTAACCGACTTATCGAACGTATAATCGGTGCGTCGAGCGCCGCCCTCGTGCACCTACCCGACTGTCTGGCAGTTTCAACCAATCGTCCGCGTTATTGTGATTATATTACTACTTGTCACGACTGATACGCAACTCATTTGAGAACGTCTGTGGTATCCCGGTGGGGAGCGGAAACAAATGGCACGAAAGGCCACGACGCGACGGAAGTTCGTAAAGACCGTCGGGGCGGCCGGGGGGCTCACGGGGGTTTCCGGGTTCGCGACCGCGACGAGACAGGGAACGACCACGATTCAGTGGGCGGGCAATCCCGTCGACGAGCAGAACGTCGACGCGATAACCCAGGCGTTACGCGACGCGGGAATGTCCCAGGACATCGAAATCGAGGTCATCGTCACCTCGAACATCACCGACGACGTCCAGCAGCAGTACCGCCAGTGGTTGCAGGCCGGTCGTAACCAGCCCGACATCCTCCGGATGGACAGCGGGTGGACGATACCGTTCATCGCCCGGAACCAGATAGCGAACCTGAGCGACGAACTGTCTCAGGAGACCGTGAACCGCATCAAGGAGGACAACTTCACGGCCAGCGTCAACACCGCGTCGGCACCGAACGGCGACCTCTACGGGGTGCCGTACTTCACCGACCTGCCGACGATACAGTACCGCAAGGACTGGGTGACCGACGCCGGATTCGACCCGGAGGGAGAGAACTGGGCGACCGAACCCATCTCGTGGGAGCGCTTCTCCCAGGTCATCAGCCAGACCCAGCAACAGCAGAACACCCAGTACGGCTACTCGTGGCAGGCGAACGCCTACGAGGGCCTGTCCTGCTGTACGTTCAACGAACTGATGACGACGTGGGGCGGCGCGTACTTCGGCGGCCGCGACAACCTCTTCGGACCGGTCGGCGACCGACCCGTCACGGTCGACGAACAGCCCGTCATCGACGCGCTCCGGATGGGCCGAACCTTCGTCCACGGTCAGGACGACCAGTTCTCGCTGGACGGCTACCAGCAGATATCCCCCGAGGCGGTGCTCCAGTGGACCGAAGGGCCGTCGCAGTCGGCGTTCATGAACGAGAACGCCGTGGCGATGCGCTGGTGGCCCTCGGGTCTCTTCGAGGCGGCCCAAGAGTTCGGCGACCAGCTCGGCGTCATGCCGATTCCGTACGGGGTCCAGCCCGACCAGGCGGAGTACGACGGAACCGGCGGCACCGCCGCCGCGCTCGGCGGCTGGCACCTCGCGCTCAACCCGAACTCCCAGAACAAACAGGCCGCGGTGCAGGCGCTCAACGCGGTCGCCAAGGTCCCCTTCCGGGAGTTCGAGTTCCAGGAGCTCGGCTACTTCCCGCCCGACAGCACCTTCCTGGAGACCGACCGCGCACAGCAGGTGGACGTCTGGGGCGACTACCTCGAGACCCTGCGTCTCGCCGGCGAGACGGCGATTCCGCGCCCCGTCACCGTGGTCTGGCCCGACGAGTCGACGGCCATCGCCGACCGCGTCAACGCCGTGCTCGCCCAGCAGCAGGCGCCGGAGCAGGCGATGTCGGCGCTGAAGAGCACGCTACAGGACATCGAGGGGAGCGTCTGACCAGATGAGTACGGAGCGCAGCTCCGTGCGAACGCTGGTCAAACGCCCCGCCAGCTGGACCGAGCGGCTGGACGAGGAGCAGTTCGCGTACCTGCTCGTTCTTCCGGCGTTCCTGCTGGTCGGTGCGATGGCGTTCTGGCCGCTCGTTCGGACGTTCGAGCTGTCGCTCCACGCGGACAACCTCTTCGGCGGGGGCTACGTCGACGAGTTCGTCGGAATCGAAAACTACGTCGCCCTCATGACGGGCGAGCGCGACAGCATCCTGGGGAACCCCTTCTTCAGTCTGAGCCAGCCGTTCTCCAGCGCCATCGTCGTGACGCTCATCTTCACCGTCGTGAGCGTGGCGTTCGAGACGCTCGTCGGCTTCGGGCAGGCGCTCGTGCTCGACCAGGACTTCCGGGGACGGCGCTGGGTCCGGGTCGCCATCATCATCCCGTGGGCGGTGCCAATCGCCATCCAGGGGATGATCTTCTACCTGCTGTTCCAGCCGGGCATCGGCTTCGGCACGAGCCTGATGCAGGACCTCGGCGTGTTCTCGTCGACGCCGCTCATCAACAGCGTCGACTCGATGATAATCCTCATCGTCGCCGACATCTGGAAGGCGTCGGCGTTCATGGCGCTGCTCATCCTCGCGGGCCTGCAGAGCGTCGACCGGACGCTGTACAAGGTCGGTCGCGTGTCGGGCGCGTCGAGGTGGCAGATGTTCAAGATGATAACGTTCCCGCTCGTGCTGCCGACGCTCCTGGTGGCGATGCTGTTCCGGACGATTCAGGCGATGCGGGTGTTCGGAATCGTCGAGACGATAACGAGCTGTAGCAACGTCCCCACCCTCACGTGTCTCGTCGTCGATACGTTCAGCTCGGGACGATACGGAACGTCGGCGGCGGTGGCGTTCATCACGGCGGTCATCGTGGGGTCGGTGGCGATGGTGTACATCGTGTGGTTCGCGGACGTGAGCTAACCATGTCGTACGAACAGGAACCCGAGGACGGGCCGTACACGCGCTGGGTGCAGAGCACCATCCAGAACCCCCGGAAGGCGTACCGGGCGATGTTCTACGTCGCCGCCATCTTCTTCATCGTCACGACGCTGTTCCCGTTCTACTGGCTGCTCGTGCTGGCGCTGACGCCGCTGGCTCGCATCTCCAACATGGGAGTGGTGCCGAAGGGGTTCAACCCCGGGTCGTTCGTCGAGATGTTCCAGCTCATCCCGTTCCACCGGTACATGTTCAACAGCATCGCCATCGCGCTGGCGACGACCGTCATCGTCCTCTTCATCGGGAGCTTCGCCGGGTACGCCTTCGGTCGCCTGGAGTTCCGCGGCCGGACCGGCCTGTTGCTCCTCCTGCTGGCCATCTCGTACTTCCCCCCGGCGGCGTTCATCCTGCCGCTGTTCAACTTCTTCACCGGCAACGTCTCGGTCCTGGGGGTGTCGAGCCCGAACTGGTTCAACACGCCGGGAGCGCTCGTGACGCCGTTCTCGGGGCTGTACATGCCGTTGACGATATTCATCCTGACGACGTTCTACGGCCAGATACCGGACGGGCTGGAGGACGCCGCGCGCGTCGAGGGCGCGACCCGCATCGGCGCACTGTTCCGGGTCATCATGCCGCTGTCCGCGCCCGGCGTCGCCACCGCCGGCGTCCTCACCTTCATCTCGGTGTACAACGAGTTCTTCTTCTCGTTCCTGATGACCGACGGCCAGGCCCAGCACTGGGCCCCCATCGTCTGGGGTATCCTGAACTACCAGGGGCAGTTCCAGGCGTACTACAACCTGATGGCGGCCGCGAGCATCGTCGGCGTCCTCCCCGTCGCAGTGCTGGTCGTCATCGCCCAGGAGCGCATCGTCAGCGGTCTGACCGCGGGTGCGTTGAAAGAGTGAGGCCAAGTACCGCCTCCGCCGCCTCACCGACGGCCGCCGTCTCCGCTTCGGGCGCGTAGACGCCGAGTCGCCACTGGGTTCGGTGGGCGGCCTGTAGCCCCTCGACGAGCGGAGACTGGTCGTCGAGCCGTCGAATCTCGCCGTTCACGACGACGCGGGTGGACGACTCGGGCATGCTCGGTTCGCCGGGCGCGTCCAGGACGACCTCCTCCTCCGGGACGCCCGCCTCGGCCGCTATCTCGCGCTCGTAGCGCCGAATCGCCTCGTGGTCGCTGGCGACGACGGCCTCGGACACCGCGTCCCACTCCGCCCACGTCGCGCGCTTGTAGAGGTTCCGTCCCCTGAGCCGGTCGGCCATCTCGGCGGTCGCGTCGCAGTCGCGCAGCGCGGCGAGCAGTTCGGCGTCGGTGAGCCGCCGGAACCGCTCCGGGGAGAGGTCGGTCGCGTCGAGCAGGCGCTCGCTGGCGCGTTCGAGCATCGTGCCCGCGATGCGGGAGACGTGGTGGCGATAGACGGTCGCGTTCATCAGCGCGCGGGCGACGAGCAGGCTCTCGGCGGTCCGGACGTTGCCCTCCGCGAGGACGAGTTCGCCACCCGCGAACCGCAGCGCCCGGAGCAGGCGACCGTGGTCGATGGTGCCGTAGGGGACGCCGGTGTGGTGGGCGTCCCGGACGAGGTAGTCCATCCGGTCGACGTCAAGTTCGCCCGCGACGAGTTGCCCGAGTTCCCCCTCGCCCGCGACGAGCGCGGCCACCCGGCGCGGGTCGAGGTCGTGGCGCTCCAGCACGGCCGCGAGCTCCCCGCTGGCCAGCAGGTCGCCGACCTCGTCGTGGTGACGGCCGAGTCGGCGCTCGATGACGCCCTCGGTCTGGTGGCCGTAGGGACCGTGACCCACGTCGTGCAGGAGCGCGGCCGCGCGGACCATCTTCGCGCGGTGGCCCTCGACTCCGAGGTGGTCCAGCGCGCGGTCCGCGAGGTGGGCGACGCCGAGACTGTGCTCGAAGCGCGTGTGGTTCGCCGACGGGTAGACGAGGCGGACGGTGCTCAACTGCTTGACGTGCCGGAGTCGCTGGAGGGGGTCCGTGTCGAGCAGGTCCTCGGCGACCGGCGGGAGTTCGACGTGGTCGTGGACGCTGTCCTTGATGGGTTGCATGGGTTCGAATCGAAGCCGCCGAAGTTGTCCGTTGGCTGCCCTGTTTCCGCCGTGATGGTTTCAATCCGTGTGGTTCGAGTCGAGGAGAGACAGCTGGACTCACACCAGCATCTGGACGACGGCGAACAGGACGATCACGCCGAGCACGTCGCAGACGTTGGTCACGACCGGAATGACCACGTCGTCCGGGTCGAGTTCGAGTCGGTAGGCGGCGTACGTCGCCACGAGCGTCACCGCGATTGCGACGAACGCCAGCACGACGCCGCTGGCCAGCGCGACGGCCACGACCGTTGCGAACTCGAGTTGGGTGCCGGCCGTCGCTCGCGTGAGCACCCACGTGCCGGCGCCGACGACGGGGAAGACGGTCACCGACAGCGCGACGGTCGCGACGGCGTTGCCCGCCAGGAGTTCGTCGCCGCGTTCGAACGAGAGGGTGCCGAGGTGGAACGCCGTCGAGAGTCGCGCCGCGAGGATGCTCCCGAGGTTGCCCGCCGTGCCGATGATGACGGGGACCAGCGCGAGCAACGAGGGGTACCGGAGCAGTTCGCTCTCGAACGACCCGAGGACGAGTCCGCTGCCGATTTCGACGACGGTGAGCGCGAGCAGGACCGGGAGCGTCGCCCGCGTGATGGCGCGAACGGTCCAGGACGTCGGCACTCACCCACCCCCGAGCGCGAGCACGATTCGCACCGCGAGCAACAGGAAGGCGATGCCGAACACGTCGCCCGTCGTCGTCACGAGCGGTCCGACCAGGGTGTCCGGATTCTGGCCGCGCCGGTAGCCGGCGAACACGACCACGACGACGGCGACGGTCAGCGCCACGCCGGACAGGACGCCCGCGACGAGCGCGATGGCGAGCAGCGTCGGCAGCGGCGCGACCGGCCGTACGAGCACCTGCAGGACGAGAAACGCGACGGCCGCCGCGAACAGGCTGGCGAGAACGCCGTTCGCGAGCGCCGCCGCGACGGCCGCCCGAACGCGCTCGTCGCTCGCGACGACCTCCGGGTCGACCACCCCCTGGTGGAGACCGGAGGCGAGCCGCGCGCCGAGCGAGCCGTAGACGTTGCCGCGCGTCGCCAGCAGCGCGGGCACCAGCACCAGCAGGCCCGGCACCGCCCGGAGTTCCGCGCGCATCCCGCCGAGGACCACGCCCGCGAACAGGCCGCCGACCACGCTCGCACCCAGCGCAGGCAGGGCTTCGCGGTAGGCCTCGACGGCGACGTCGCGGACGCTCATCTATTCCCGTGTCACCGCCCCCGGACAAAAAAACGTTCGTCGCGGGCGACGGTCGAACGTCGTCGCGGTCACGTCGACGCGGCGAACTCCCCGACGGTCCGGCTGAAGCGGTCCGGTTCTTCGAGCGAGAGACAGTGGCCGCTCTCCTCGAACAGTTCGAAGTCGGCGTCCGGGAGCCGTTCGGCGACGTCCCTGACGGCCGCGACGGACCGCCACGTCTCGTCCGCGCCGGCACAGACGAGCGCCGGAACGTCGACGCCGGGGAGCACGTCGCGGTAATCGCGCATCGTGTAGTCGAAGAGTATCGCGCTCGTAACCGGCGGCGGGGTGCGGGAGAGTTCGTCGAACGCCAGCGCGTGCGTCTCGCGGTCGACCGGCTGCTCGAACGCCGCCGCGATTAGCTGCTCCAGCAGGCGCTCGTGGTCCGTCTGGACGAGTTCGAGGGTGTCGGTCAGCCGCGACAGGTCGGTGGTGCCGTGGTCGTAGTCGTCCCACTGGAACGCCGACGCCGACATATCGACGACGACGAGACTGCGCAGTCGGTCGGTACCGAACCGGTCGACGTACTCCCACGCGACGAGCGCGCCCATCGACCAACCGACGACCACCACCTCGTCGAGGTCGAGGCGTTCGAGGAACGCGTCGAGGTCGCGGGCGTACTGGGCCACCGTGTGCCCGGTCTCGGTCTTCGCCGAGCGGCCGTGGCCCCGGTAGTCGAGCGCGACCGTCCGGTGGTCGGCCGGGAGCGTCGACAGCTGCGGCTCGAAGAAGCGAAGTCCCGCCATTACCCCGTGCAGGAAAAGTATCGGCGGTCCCGTTCCCTCGTCCTCGAAGTAGAGGTCTGCGCCGTGACACTGGACGGATGGCATGGTACGACCGGTCGACGGCGGTGTCGATAGCTCTGTGGGCCGGGAGGCGGACGTCTTACCCGAACGGTCCCATTCCGCCCATGCCGCCACCGCCGCCGCCACCGCCGCCCTGCATCTTCTTCATCATCCGCTCCATGTCGCCGCCCTGGCCCATGCCCTGGAACTGCTTGAGCGTCTGGGCCATCATCTTGTGCTGTTCGAGCAGTTCGCGCACGCGCTCCTCGCCCTTGCCGCTACCGCGGGCGATGCGTTCGACCTGGCTCGCGCCGATGGCGCGCGGGTTCTCCAGTTCCGCCTCGGTCATCGAGTCCATGACGACCTCGAAGTCCCGCATCCGGTCTTTCGTCACGTCCATGGCGTCGTCGGGGAGTTCGTCCATCATGCCGCCGCCCATGCCCGGAATCATGTCCATCACCTGGTCGAGCGGCCCCATCTTGTTCATCGCGTTCATCTGCTTTCGCATGTCCTTCAGGGTGAACGAGCCCTGGAGCATGTCCTCGGGGTCCCAGTCCTCGTCTTCCTCCTGGGTCTCCTCCATCGCGCGCTCGACGCGCTCGGTGAGCTGTTTCAGGTCGCCCATCCCGAGCAGCCGGGAGATGAAGCCGTTCGGCTCGAAGCGCTCGACGTCCTGGACCGTCTCCCCGGTGCCGAGGAAGGCGATGGACGAGTCCGTCTCGTTGACGGCGGTCAGCGCGCCCCCACCTTTCGCGGTCCCGTCGAGTTTCGTGATGGCGACGCCGTCGATGCCGATGGACTCGTCGAACTGCTGGGCCTGCTGTTTCGCGCCCTGACCGATGGCGGCGTCGAGCACGAGCAGGTTGCGGTCCGGGTCGACGACGCGCTCTATCTGCTCTATCTCGTCGATGAGGTCGTCTTCGAGCGCGTGGCGACCCGCGGTGTCGACGATGTGTACGTCGGCGTCGCTGGTCTCCTCAAGTCCCTTCCGGGCGATGTCGACGGGGTCGTCGTTGTCCGGGTCGCCGTAGAACTCCACCTCGGCCCGGGAGGCCATCTCTTTCGCCTGGTCGTACGCGCCGGGACGGAAGGTGTCCGTCTGGACGACTGCGGGCCGCAGCCCCTTCTTCGAGAACCACCACGCCATCTTGGCGGCGGTGGTCGTCTTCCCCGACCCCTGGAGACCGGCGAGCAGGATGGTCTGGCTCTCCAGCGGCAGGTCGGTCGACTCGCCGACGAGGTCGACCAGTTCCTCGTAGACGATGCTGAGCACGTGGTCGCGGGCCGTCGTTCCGCCCGGCGGTTCCTCCTCGAGCGCACGCTCCTCGATAGAGGACGAGAGGTCCATCACCAGGCTGGTGTCGACGTCGGCCTGCAGGAGCGACCGCTGAATCTCCCTGACGATCTCCTCGACGTCCTCCTCGCTGACGCGCGACTTGCCGCTCAACTTGTCGAGCGACCCGCGAAGAGAACTGCCGAGATTGTCGAGTACCATCGTTGTCCCTTCTTGGCTCCGTACTCGTTTAAATGCTTTTTCTAGTCCGGATTCTCCCATCCGCCGAACCGTCGCGAGCGACGTCGCTCCTCGTCGACGAACGCGGCGGAAAGACGGGGCGGACGTTACGCCTCGTCCTCGCCGACGAGCCGGTTCACGAGGCGCTCGGGGTCGAACGTCTCGATGTCGTCGTACCCCTGACCGGTGCCGAGAAAGAGGATGGGTTTGCCCGTGACGTGCGCGATGGAGATGGCGGCACCGCCCTGCGAGTCGGCGTCCGCCTTCGTGAGGACGGCCCCGTCTATCTCCGCGGCGTCGTTGAACTGCTTGGCGCGCTGGACGGCGTCCTGGCCGGCGACGGCCTCGTCGACGAACAGCGTCATGTCCGGGGAGACGACGCGTTCTATCTTCTCCAGCTGGTCCATCAGGTCCTCGCTGGTGTGGAGTCGACCGGCCGTGTCGCCCAGCACCACGTCGACGTCGTGCGCCTCGGCGTACTCGACGGCGTCGTAGATGACGGCCGCCGGGTCACCGCCCTGGTCGTGGGCGATGAGCTTCCGGTCCAGATTGTCGGCGTGCTCGCGAATCTGTTCGTTCGCCCCGGCGCGGTAGGTGTCGCCGTTCGCCAGCACCGACGAGTATCCCCGCTCTTCGAGATACCGGGAGAGCTTCGCGATGGTCGTCGTCTTGCCGACGCCGTTGACGCCGGTGAAGATGATGGTGAGCGGTTTGTCGGCCTCGGCGACGCGACGGTCGAAGTCGAACTGACCGACGCTGATGACCGACTCCAGCGAGTCCTGCAGCGCCTCCTCGACCACGTCTGCCGTCTCGGCGTTGAACGACCGCGTCGCGCCCACGAGGTCCTCGCGGATGCCCTCCAGGATCTCCTCGGCGACGCTCATCTCCACGTCGCTCTCCAGCAGGGCCATCTCCAGTTCCCAGAGCGGGTCCTCGATGTCCTGCTCCTCGATGACGATTTCCCCGCGCGCGAACGACCTCGCCTTCTGGGTGAAACCGCCACCGTTCGACGGCTCGGACGCCTCGTCTTCGGTCGCGTCCGACTCCGCCGGTTCCGCGTCGGTCGCGTCCGATTCCGCGGAGTTCGCTTCGGTCGCGTTCGTTTCGGCAGGTTCCGGTTCGGCCTCGGTCGCCTCGGCCTCGTCGGCGGCCTCCTCGGCCTTCTCCTCGGTCGTCTCCTCGACGTCCTCGCGGAACCCGCTGATCTTGTCCTTCAGGCTGTCGAACATCGGCGATTACTCGCTCTCGTCGTCTTCCTGCTGCTGCATCTGCTGCATCTGCTGTTGCATCTGCTGCTGTTGCATCTGCTGGGCCTTCTGTTCGAGTTCGCTGCTCTGTTCCTCGACGTCGCTGATGTCGGCTTCGAGTTCGTCGATGCGCTCGTCGAGGGTGTCCTTGCGCGTCTCGAGGGAGTCGACCGCGCCATTCTGGTCGCGCTCCGCGGCGTAGCCGCCGCCGAGTTCGACGACGACCTCGTCGATGTCGTCGACGGTCGTGCGGATGTACGCGCCGCCGCCCAGCGGCACCTGCACGACGGAGTCGGTCTCCAGCGTCTCGATGGCCTCGATGGCCTCGTCGACCTCGTCCTTCTCGTCCCGGAGCGACTCGACCTCGTTTTCGAGCTGTTCTTTCTGCTCGTCGAGTTCCTGCAACTGCTGCTGGAGCTGCTGGAGCTCCTGGTTGCCGCCACCCATCATCGCGCTTCGACCTCCGAGACGTCGACCTGCGTGCGCTTGAGGCCGTGCTTGCTGCCGAAGTTGGCGTACGTGTGTTCCTCGGCGACGGACTCGTTCTCTGCGTCGATGGTCGTCTCGAACTGCTCCCAGCCGTTACGGGCCTGGAAGCGTCCGCGAACAGTAAACGTGTTCATGCCAAGATAGTCGTGAGCGAGCGGGAAGAATCTTCCTAACTCGTTCCCCACGGCGGTCGGCCGAGCGGCCGCGAAAATGACCGACGGCCGGGAGCCCGAATCGGAGCGTCGACGCGAGTCGAAGGCCCGGGAGAGATGTTCGAACGGCCGGCTGGCGTGTCTCGCGCGGCAAGTAGACATATCTGTTCGACGCCCCCAAGCGAGACTATGAGCGTCATCGCGGACTTCGCAGTGCCTCCGGAGGACTTCGTTCTCTCCCACGCCGTGTGCAACGGGCCGGACGTGACCGTGGGGATAGAACGGGTGGTCCAGACGGAGTCGAGTCTCACGCCGTACTTCCAGGTGGCCGGCGACGCGCTCGAGGAGTTCGAGCGCTACGTCGACGACGACGAGACCGTGACGAACGTCCGGACGCTCGAACGCGTCGACGACGAGCGGTTCTACCGGGGCGACTGGACGGAGGACGTCGACCACCTCGTGAGGGGGATTCACGAGGCCGAAGCGACCGTCACTCACGCCAGGACGGGCGGGGAGGTGTGGGACCTCCGGATGGTGTTCCCCACTCGGGACGCGCTCTCGGCGTTCGACGACCACTGCGACGAGGAGTACGACTACTCGCTGAAGCAGGTGTTCGACCGGTCGAACACGGCGACGTTCGGCGACTTCGAGATGACGGCCGAGCAGCGCGGCACGCTGTTGACCGCGCTCGAAATGGGGTACTTCGAGGTACCGCGGGACGCGACGATGGAGGACCTGGCCGACGAGTTCGGCATCACCGTCCAGTCCGTCTCCCAGCGCATGCGACGCGCCCACGCGAACCTGCTACAGAACACGCTCGCGCTGGAGACGACCGAGAGCGACGACGCTGATTGAGACGCGACCGACGTCGTTCGCCGCGTCACCGCCCTCGTCTTAAACGACATCGAAAATTCAGCCGTCAGATTCCCGTGGCTGGGAGAACGATTTTCACCCGATGGGAGAGCAGCTCGGATTGAAGGAAGCGGTAGCGATGGCTCTCGGGGGGATGATAGGCGGCGGCATCTACTCCGCGTTCGGTATCGTCGTCGCCATCTCGGGGAAGATAGCGTGGCTCGCGTTCGCCATCGCGGGGTTCGGGGTTCGAACCGCACCCACTCTCGCAGTACAACCCGCAGTTGCTCACCCTCGACGGGCGGTCGGTGTCGCTGCGCGAGTAGCGACCGAAGGGCGAGACCGCAGTCGGAGCGGGTGGCGACCGTACGCCGCTACAGCGGCTGTTCGTGCTGGGAAACGTCTTCTTCCGACCGTCCGCTGCTCTGGATGATGTTGAAGGCGGTCATCAGGTCGGTTCGTGAGATGATGCCCGCCAGGTCGCCGTTCGCGTCGATGACGGGCATCCGACCGATACCGTGCTGCTGGAGCGCACGGAGGGCGTCTATCGCGTCGCTTTCGGCCGATATCGTCTGGACTTCGCCCGACATCACGTCGTCGACGCGGTACGCGTCGCGCTCGACCTGGTCGACCTCGCGGGCGTCGTCCAGCGTCACGATGCCGACGAGATTGCCGTTCTCGACGACGGGGTAGCCGGTGTGGCGCTCTCGGAGCATCCGGTCGAGCAGGTCGGCGACCGAGTCGTCCGGCGACACCGTCTTCAGTTCCGACGCGGGCGTCATCACGTCCCGAACCCGGACGTCGCTGAACGCGGCCGCGAACACCGTCTGCTGGGCCTCGCTGGTCGCGCCGATGTAGATGAAGAAGGCGATGCCGATGAGGACGATGTTGATCTGCAGCAGGCCGAGGAGACCGAGCAGGATGGCGAACAACTTGCCGACCTCCGCGGCGGTCTGGGTCGCCTGCGCGAACGGTCGAGTGCGCGCGAGCAGTGCGCGCAGGACGCGACCGCCGTCCATCGGGAATCCCGGCAGGAGGTTGAAGGCGGCGAGCACGAGGTTCATCAGCGCGAGATAGCCGACGACGAACCGCACCGCCTGCAGGTCGACCGGGACGAGAAAGAGCGCGGCGTAGGAGAGCACGCCGAGCGCGATGCTGACCGCCGGACCGGCGATGGCGATGAGAAGTTCCTCGAGCCAGTCTTCGGGCTGTTCGGTCAGGCTGGCGATGCCGCCGAAGATCCACAGCGTGATGGAGTCGATGGGGAAGCCAAAGCGCATCGCCACCAGCGAGTGACCGAGTTCGTGGAGGACGACCCCGGCGAACAGGCCGACCGCCGCTATCGTGCCGAGAATCCACGGCATCGACCCGCCGGTCAACGGCTCGACCGTCAGTTGCACTCCCCAGAGCATGTTCAGGATGTCGACCCACTGACCGATCTGCGTCCCGATGATCCACGCGAACACCGGCAGAATCAACAGGAACGTCAGGTCCAGCTTTATCGGGATGCCGAAGGCGCTCCCGATTCTGAAGCTTCTCATAGGCGTACGTAGCGCCGGAACCGCCTTAAACCTCCCCGCGGAGGCGACGGTTCGCGGTCGTCCGAAGTCGGGGCAGGTTGCCGACGTCGCTCCACCGCGGTGCGACGCCGTTCCGAGACGAACTCGGAGCAGGTCACCGACGTCACTCGCTCGTCACGCGACGACGCCACTCTGACACGAGAGTCAGAGCAGGTCGCCGACGTCACTCATCGTCTCCCCCAGTTCGTCACGCTTCCGGACGGTGGCGTCGCCGGCGGGCGAGAGCGCGCCCTCGACCGCCTCGACGGCCCCGTCCAGCGGGTCGTGGGTCTCGACGAACGCCGCCAGCGCGAACTCCGTCTCGCTCGCGCCGGTGAGCGCCTTCGCGTCCGACCGCGAGAGGTCCGCCGTCAGCCAGTCGCCGACCACGTCCCGGGCCGTCGGGCCGAGGGGGGAGACGCCGTCGAGCCCGAGCAGGTGGAGCGTCTTCGCCGCGGTGACGGGCGCGACCCCGGCGTCCCGGCCGGCGTCGCCGACCGACGCGCCCGCCGTGAACGACTCGACGACCGTCGCCGCCGAGGTGGGGTCGCAGGGCAGGTCGTCCGCAAACGGGACGAGACGCTCCCGGAGGTCGCCGTCCGTGTCGTCCACTGCGGCGACGCCGCGGTCGCGCTGCTCGGCTGTCACCTCTAGCCCCGCAGCGATGTCGGAGAGCGTCACGTTCGGAGGTCAGTCCGTCTCCCACTTCAAACTTCTAGACAGGTATCAGTCGTGATATCTCCCCCGCGGGCGGAACCTACCGGTTACCGGTAGGTTCGAGCGCCGCGAACGGGTTTCGTTCGCCGTCTCCGGCGCTCGTTTAAATACCATCTCGGACGAAGATTCGAACGTGATGAGCAAAGCACACGCGCCAGTCGAAGCCTGTCCGGAGTGTCACGGCCAACTGCGAACGAGCGGCGAAGAGACCGTCTGCACCGAGTGCGGGCTAGTCGTCGCCGAAGACCAGCTCGACCGCGGGCCGGAGTGGCGGACGTTCGAGGGCGACGGCGACTCGAACCGAAAGCGCACCGGCGCGCCGCTGACGCGCTCGCGCCACGACCGCGGGCTCACCACGGAAATCGGGTACGGCAAGCGAAGCAATCGCCTCACCGGTCGCAAGCGCCGGCGCGTCGCCCGGATGCGACGCCAGCACAACCGCGCCCGGATACCGACGAAGTCCGACCGGAACAAGGTGTACGCGTTCACCGAGATTCGCCGGCTCGTCGGCGCGCTCTCGCTCCCCGACTACGTCCGAGAGCAGGCCTGCACGCTGTTCGAGTCCGCCCAGAACGAGGACCTCCTCTGCGGTCGCTCCATCGAGGGGTTCGCGACCGCGACCGTGTACGCCGTCTGCCGTATCCGCGACATCTCACGGAGCCTCGAAGAGGTCGACGACGCGGCCCGGGCCGACCGCGAAGAGCTGAAATGCGCCTACGACGCGCTGAACCGCGACCTCGGACTTCCGACCGGCCCCATCGACCCGGGCGAGTACCTGGCGCGGTTCGCGACCCGTCTCGACCTGCCGCACCCGGTCGAGCGGCGCGCACGGGAACTCGTCGAGGCGGCCCACGACCTGGACCTCGTCGCGGGCAAGAACCCCGTCGGCGTCGCCGCGGCGTGTCTCTACACCGCCGCACGCGAGCGAAATCACCCGCTCACCCAGCGCGAGGCCGCCGACGCCGCGGACGTGACGCCGGTGACGCTCCGGTCGACGTACACGACGCTCCGGGACTCCGGTCGAACGACCGTCGGCCCGGAGTAGGTCGCCTACTGCAGACGGTAGTAGGCGTCCTCGACCGCCGCGAAGTAGTCCTCGTCCATGACGCGCGGGGACGTGACGCGGTGGAAGTCCGCGAGGACGAACTCGACTTCCTCGCCGTCGAACCCGTACGCGTGGAACGCGGCCGCGTCGACGCGCGCCTGCTTCTCGCGACGGGTCTCCTCGTCGTCCGGGTCGACGGCCGCGAGGCCGCCGAGCCGCCGACGCATCTCCGCGAACGGCTCGCCGTAGCAGTTCAGCTGCGCGGCCGGCCGCCAGACGGCCTCGAAGTAGTCGTCACCCCGGGTGAGATGCGGGACCTGCGACTCCCGGAACTTGTACATGACGACGCTCTTGTCCACCTTGGTCCGCATCAGGTAGTCGAACGGGACGCTGTTCAGCAGGCCGAGCGCAGCGAACAGCTCCTCGTCGGTGAACACCCGCTCGTAGACGCCGTGGAGCGGCCGCTCCGCCAGGTCCAGGACCGAGGGAGCTATCTCGAACGGCCGCACCGTGTGGAGCTTGTTGTGGCACACGGGACCGGGCGGAATCACCGCGGCGATCATCGTCCGCTCGTCCGTCGGCTGTGCGACGTCGCGGTAGACGATGCGATACTCGGTGCAGTCGAGGCGAACGTCGTCCGCGCGGAGCGGTTCGCCCCGCGCCGCTTCGAGCAGGTCGTCGACCGTCGACCGCATCGACCCGGTCGCCCGAACGCCGTACCGTTCCCGGACGGCGTCGGACTCCGTCGCGAACTCGTACAGTTCACGCTTGAGCGTTCGGCGACCCTTCTCGCGGACGCGCCGTCTGGCGCTGGCGGCCGAGCCGTCGTCGACCGACCAGAACCGCGGTGGTTCGAGGTCGTGGACGCGGTCGTCGTAGGCGTAGCGGTAGACGTTCGCGCCGCCGAGAACCGGATAGTCGCCGTCGTCCGCCGTCTCGACGAACCGGTCGGCGTCCTGCGTCCGGTCGAGTTCCCGGTAGGGGTCGGCGTACCAGCTTCCCCCGTCCGGCTCCGAGACCGGGGGGTGGTCGACGACGGTGTCCAGCACGTCGACCTGCGCCTGGGAACGGACCATCGGGAAGAGCCCCGCGATGGGCGAGTAGTCGGCGAGCACCGCCCGAGGAATCTCCGGCAGTCGGTCCGCGCGACCGTTCCGGAGCTCTCGCAGGACGGTGAGGTCCGTCTGGCCGAAGACCCCTCTGAGACCGTCCGTCTCGCCGGAGTTCTCGAACGTGACGACGCCGAACTTGTACTGGTCGTGCAGGTCGTCGAACGTTCCCTTGTTCTCGAAGCCGAGGATTGACTCGGCGCGCTTGCAGTCGAGTAGCCGGGTCCGGAGGTCCTTCGTCGCGAGGCCGGTGAAGACGTTGCCGGGCAGGAGCAGCGCGACGCGCGTGTCCTCGCGCGCCAGCCGGTAGACGCGCTCGAGGAAGAGCGCCGACAGGTCGGCGTCGGTCGAGCGCGTGCGACCGTCTATCGCCGGCTGCTGTAACTCGTAGTCGTCGCTCCCGCGGAAGTACTCCGCCAGCCGGTGGTGTTCGCGTTCGAACCGCTCGTACTCCGCTCGCAGACCCTCGCGTCGCTCCAGGAGCTCGGTCACCCGGTCGTCTTTCGCCGCCGGCGGCAGGCTCCGGAACGACTCGTCGTACTGCGAGAAGAAGTCGTCGCGGGTCGGACGAATCCGGTCCCAGGGCGGGTTCCCGACGACGACGTCGAACCAGCCGTCGCGGTACGCCCGCGCGAACTCGACCGGCCAGTGGAACGGGTCGTGGTCCCGGACCGCCTCGACGTCGACCGCGTCCACTCCCGCGTCGTGGAACTCGGCCAGCACCCGCTCGTCCAGTTCGCGCCGGCACTCGTCCAGCAGCGCCTCGGCCCGTTCCCCGAGCGCCGCCGCCTCCCGGCCCGCCGCCGCCTCCCGCGCGTCGAGACGGTCCGCGATCGCCGCGACGCGCTCGTGCAGGCGTCCCCCGAGCGCGTCCTCGTCCGCGTCGACGAGTCCGATGAGGGCGTTGCCGGTCCGGAGGTTGGAGTCGAGGGACGGCAGCGGTTCGACCGCGTCCGGGTCGTCCCGGACCGCCGCGAGCGTCGAGAGCCACAGCCGGAGCTTGCAAATCTCGACGGCACCGTCGTCGACGTCGACCCCGTACAGGTTCTCCCGGACGATGGTCCGCCTCGCGAACGGTTCGTCCTCGTCTGGCGGGCGCTCTATCGCCGCCCGAACGGTCGCCGGGGGGTCGCCGGTCGTCGGGCGCGAGTACCGCTCGCGGAGGCCGTCGATGCACTGGAGGGAGACGTCCAGTAGCGCTCGCTGGGCGGCGAGCAGGAACGCGCCGCTGCCGACGGCGGGGTCGAGGACCTTCGTCCCGCGAACGACGTCGACGTACAGCGTTTCGAGGTGCGTGCCGTCGTCGAGCGCCCGGTCTAGCGACTCGTAGGAGCGGCCGTCGATTCGCTCGTTGAGGTCGTCGAGGAGGCGCGGGTAGATGGCCTCCTGGGCCATGTACTCCGTCATCTCGTCGGGCGTGTAGTACGCCCCCATCTCCTTCCGGTCGACCGTCCGTTCGAAGATGTGGCCGAGAATCGACGGCGAGAGGGTCTTCGGTTCGACGACGACCGCTCGTTCGTCGACGCGCCAGCGCCACTCGTCGAGGAACTCCAGGACGCGGCGGTAGAGCGCGTTCTCCCGTTCGATGGCGTCGCCGAGACGGACGTCCGGGTTGGCGCGTTCGACCGCAGTCGGTGCGAAGAGGCCGCAGTCCAGGGACGGCAGCGAGTCGCCCTCGACGAACGACGCGTCGACGTCGTCGTCCGCCCCTGCGAGGACGCCGAACAGCGGCCCGTAGAAGGTCTCGGCGACGCCGGCCGCCGTCGACTCGGCGAGGGCGTGCCGGTCGAGGAGGTAGCTTCGGTTCCCGTCGAGCAACCCCTTCGCCTGGACGAACTGCAGGAAGAGAAGACGGTCGAAGAGGACCTGCACGTACCGCCGCTTCGCGTCGCCGGCCTTCCTCGCGGTCACGCCCGACACAGCCTCGGTGAGGTCGGCGCGAAGTGACGCGAACGCCCGGTGGAACGCCTCGACCACGTCGCTCGCGTCGTAGAGGTTCCGGACGGAGGTCGGGTCGCCGGCCTCGACGCCGTTCAGCCTGTCGAGGACGGAGAACCGCCCGCCGTTGGGGCCGACATGACGCTTCTCGAAGGCGAACCGCCGGTACGAGACGCGTCCCCCCGGGCGAAACGGCCGCTCGCGGGTGAGGAACGTGAACCGCCGGTAGTCGTCGGTGACCAGTGCGGTACCGAACCGCCCGCCGAGGGCGTCCTCGTAGTCCGTCGGCGACCGTCCCTCGGCGGCCTCGACGACGCCGACGAGTGCCTCCGGTGCCAGTTCGAGAAAGCGGACGTCCGCGCCGGTGAGTGCGTTCCGCTGGTCGTCGGTCAGTTCCTGCGCGCTCGCGTCGTCGAGGCCGCGATAGCCGAGCGTCTCGGCGATGGCGTCGAGGTCGTCCCATCCGGCGACGTCCCGGGCCGTTATCCGGCGACGACGGCGCGCGTTCATCTACGGACCATGAGAAGACTCTGGATTATAAATCGTGTCGTCGGTCCGAACGTTACTCGACCCGCGCCCGACGGGAGGCGACCGACGCCCGGCGAATCGCCCGTCCCAGCGCCTCGAAGCGGTCCGCCGCCACGCTCTCCGGCGCGAGCGACGCGACCGGGCGACCCTGCCGCTGTGCCCGTGCGACCGTCGCCGACTCCGGAATCGCGGTTGCGGGCGCGCCCAGCGTGTGCGCCACGTCGTCGGTCGGCGGGTCCCGACCGGCGCGGTTCAGCGCGACGCAGGCGAGGCCGGCGTCGAAGCGACGGGCGAGCGCCCGCGTCCTGACCGCGTCGGCCAGCGCGGCCCGCCGGGGCGTCGTCACGAGCGCGCAGGCGTCCGCCGCGACCAGCGGCAGGCCCGCGTCCGCCGCCATCCCCGCCGGGCAGTCGACGACGACCCACTCGCGCTCCGCGGCGAGGTCCGCCATCGCCGACGCGAAACCGGTCAGGTCGCAGGCGCGCGCGCCGGCCAGCGTCCGTCCGCAGGGGAGCAACGCGACCGGTCCGGCCCGCGTGACTGCCTCGCAGGGGTCGGCGCGTCCGGCGAGCACGTCGTGGAGGTCCGGCCCGCGACCCGCCGGAAGGTCGGCCATGGCGAGGTCTGCGTCGACGACGACGCCGTCGAGTTCCGCGCCGAGGTTCAGCGCGACCGTCGACTTGCCGACGCCGCCCTTTCCGCCAGCGACCGCGACTATCACGCGAGCCTCCGGAACGCGGACAGCGGAACGTCGGCCGCGGTGCGCTCGCGCAGGTCGGCCGCGCGAGTTTCGAGCGCCCGGAGCGCCGCGCGGTCCTCGCGGGTCGCGGCCAGGAGTTCCTCCGCGCCCGCAAGTCCGCCCGCCGATTCCAGTCGGTCGGCGGCCGCCCCGAGCGACCGCGCGTCCGCCAGCGCCTCCCGGCGCTCCACCCGCCGCTCGACCGCCGCCAGCCACTCCGCGACCGGAGTCGGGAGGTCGCCGTCCGCGTCCGACCGCTCGTCGTCGGCCGACCGCTCGCCGTCGGGCGAGGGCGCGACCGCGTCCGCGGGCGGTCGCGGGTCGCCGAGCGAGCGAATCGCACCCGCCACGGTCGCCTCCGCGTCGACGGCGACGGCCGCGGCGTCGAGGCCGGCACCGCCGGCCGGACCGGACCCGGAATCGTCGGTCGGCGTCCCGGCGCGTTCGGTCCAGACGACCTCGACGGGCGGGTCCTCCGGGGCGGCGGGGCTGGCGTACCCCAGCGAACGACTGCTGTCGGCCGCGACGACGCTCTCGAAGCCGCCGTCGTCCCAGCCGGATTCGGGGACGCCCTCGCGCCGCGGCGGCCAGACCGGTCCGTCGAGGCGGTTGCCGACCCGGATCCGGGTCGCGGTCTCGGCCGGGTTCTCGACGACCAGTTCGACGAGCGTCACCGTTCCGTGCGCGCCTGTCCGCGCGTCGGTCGACCAGCGAAGCGTCACCATGGTCGGGCGTGGTCCCGTCTTCACTCTTAAACGTAGAGGACGGGCGCGTCGAGGCGGTCGGCCGCCGCGGCCGCCGACGGAAAGCGGTCGCAGGCCAGCACGACCGGCGCGTCGAGGTCGGCGACGCGGACGACCGCGAGCGCCGCCGTCACGTCGTCCGGCGGCGAACGGGGGGACGGGCCGCCGTCCCGAATCGCGGCCGCCGTGCCGCCCTCCGGAGTCGCGCCGACGACGGGCTCGTTCGAGTCTCGTTCGGCCACGTCGTCGTCCCGTTCCGCCCCGGTCGAACCGTCGTCCCGCACCGCCGCGACCGCGTCGGCGAACTCGTCGCGGACCTGCCGGGCGAGGTGGGCGCGCGCCTCGCGTTCGAGGTTCGCTTTCCGGTCCCGGAGGCGGAGTCGTCTCTCCCGGTCGTCGCGGGCGGACTCGGCCCGCTCGCGGGCGCGGTCGAGCGCCTGTTCGGCGGCGATGCGCTCCGTCTCGGCCTCCGAGAGACGACGCGTCGCTTCGAGGAGGCGCTCCTCCGCGTCGGTCGGGTCGGCGTCCGCCTCGCGCAGCGCCTGCACCCGGCCGCGCAGCGCGGCGACGCGCTCGCGCAGTTCCGTCTCCGAACCGGCCGCCTCCGCGACGCGACGGCGGGCGTCCCGGAGCGACACCGCGGGCACGTCGAGGTCGGCGATGCGCCGCTCCAGGCGCGCTATCTCGTCGGCCTGCGGCGCGGTCAGGCCGCGAGAGCGCGCCGCGGCCGCCAGCGCGGGGCGCACCCGGCAGGTCGCGTCCGGAGCGACGACGCCGACACGGTCATGGACCGGTCCCGGGTCGGGACAGCGCACCACCAGGTCGTCTCGTCCGGGACCGCTCTCGTCCGCCGGGTCACCGGTCCCGGCACGGACCGCCGCGGCGACGTCGGTCGGGTCGAGGTCGTGCCCCGAGAGGTCGACGGCCCGCCCCGAGCGACGCTCGCCCGCGACGAGGACGTTCATAGCTCCTCGCCGCGCATCGACTCGGGGGACGGGTGCCCCGTTCCGGCCGCGAACCGGGCGTACGGCGTGCTCGCGTGGTCGCGGTCCTCGTACGACGACGCCGCCTCCCTGACCGCGTCCGGCACGTCGCGAAACTCGTTGAGCGGCGCGGTCCGCTCTAGCTGGACCGCTCCCTCGTGTTTCGCGCGGAGTCTGAGCGCGAGGAACGCGCCGAACTCCGTCGGCTTCAGCAGCGCCGCGCGGCCGAGACGCCGGACGACGGACTCCTCGTGGGCGTTGCAGACGTTCCGGAGCGTCTGGCGGGCCGGCTGGGAGTGCGTTATCACCAGCAGCACACGAGTTCCTTCTTACCTGATAGATTTAAAATTAACTAGCGCGTTCGAACGGACCACTCGCCGTCGTCGAACTCGGCGACGGCGTCGAACAGCGACTTGAGCGTGTTTATCGTCTGGTCGTCGTGCGCCGCCGGGTCGAGGTGGAAGTGGGCGGTGACGCCCGCCGTGGCGAACCGACCCGTCAGCACGTGGAGGAACTTGTACACCGTCTGCACGTCGGCGTACTGGAGTAGCGCGGTCAGCGAGTGGAAGCAGGCCACGGTCCGGTTGCCGTCGTTCTGCCACTGCTGGAGCACCTCGCTTATCTTGATCCCGAGTCCCGTCAGGTCGCCCGGGTTCGACAGCGTCTCGATGACGGCGTCCGCCGGCGTCTCCTGGACCGGCGACGAACTGGCGGCCGACCGGACCGTCTCGCCGACGCTGACGAATCGCAGGTTCGCCGGACGTTCGCCGACGTGACCGAGCCAGTCCTGGACGCAGCCGTCCGGCGACCGGGTGAACGTGACCCAGAGGACGTTCTCCCGTTGCGGCGACTCCTGCGAGAGCAGGTCGAGGCAGACGTCGTCGGTCTCGGAGCGCATGGACGGCGAGAGCAGCAGGATAGACGATTCCCCGTCCAGCTCGGTGAGTTCGGTCATTCGTGGATGCTCCCGGGAACTGCGTGTCCGCTCGCCGCGTGGTCCGTCCCGTGCCATCGTGTGGAATTCATCGGGCTACCGCCATTATTATGGACCCTATAACCCGGTCGAGGCCGGTGTGTGGTTTCGGGCGTTGGTGCGTTCGCACGCGCAGTTTCGTGTCTTCTCTTTCCGGGAGCAAGCTTATTTATTTTTCCATGTCGATGGAACTGTCAGCACTCACACCGTTTCGAGGTCGAACTCCAGTTGCTCGGCGTCCAGCAGGTCGGCGACGCGAGCGCGGGCGTCGGCTTCGCTCTCCGCCACGACGACGACGCCGTCCGCGGGGTCGGCTCCCGTCGCTCGATACGCCGAGAGGTCCGGGTCCTCGAACTCGGTCGCGTACGTTCGCAACACCGTCAGAACTCGCTCTTCCGTCTCCCGCAGGTCCGACTCGCCGGCCTCGAAGTCCGCGAGCGCGTCCTCGACGTTCCGGAGCGCGGAGATGCGGTCCATCCTACGTCGTCCTCAGGTGGTCGGTCGAGGGCTCGTACACCTCGCCTTTCTGCTTGAGCTTCTCGATTTCGTGTTCGGCCTTCGAGGGGTCCATGCCGGCCTCGTCCGCGCGGTCGAGCACCACGTCGACCGGCGCACCTTCGTCGTACTCCTCCTCGATGTCCGCGATGACCTGTTTGATGTTCTTGATGCGGTCGCGCTGGCTCTTGGAGGTCCCCGTCTCGACCACGTCGGCGTCGAACTGCCCGGTCTCCGGGTCGACGCCGATGTCCTGCAGGCACGAGCGGACGATCTCGATGACGCGGTCGGCGTCCTCGCGCTCGACGGTGTCCGAGAGGCGGACGCGGGCGCTCGCCTCCGCGAGGCGGACGAGCGCCTCCAGCTTCCGGGCGGTCACCGGCACCGGCGCGTCCTCGTCGGCCCCCTTCGAGCGCAGGTCGACGTAGAAGTCCTCGATGGCCTGTTTCGCCTCGTCGGTCATCGTCGGGAAGACGTTCGCCTTCGCGTAGGCGATGTACTTCCGGAGCAGGTCGGCCTCGATGGCCGGCGCGACCTCGTCGGTCTGCTCGTCGACCGCCTCCTGGGAGACGTTCGGCGCGTTCATCTCCGTTCGCTGGGTGTTCAACTCGCCCGCGAAGTTCGTCTGGAGGATGTGTTCGGCGAGTTGGCGGTCCTCCTGTTCGTCCGGCTGGTCGGTGACCGTGAAGATGAGGTCGAACCGCGAGATGAGCGCCGGTTCGAGGTCTATCTGTTCCCCGATGGACTCGTACTGGTCGAACCGGCCGTACTTCGGGTTCGCCGCCCCGAGCAGCGAACAGCGCGATTTCAGCGTCGCGTTGATGCCGGCCTTGCTCACGCTGATGGACTGCTGTTCGAGGGCCTCGTGCATGGCCGACCGGTCCTCCGGCCGCATCTTGTCGAGTTCGTCCACGGCCGCGATGCCCTTGTCGGCGAGCACGAGCGCGCCCGCTTCGAGCGTCCACTGCTGGCCGTCGCCGAAGTCGTCGCGGACGGCGGCCGCGGTCAGCCCCGCCGAACTCGACCCCTTGCCGGAGGTGTAGACGGAGCGCGGTGCGATGTTGCGGATGTACTGGAGCATCGCGGACTTCCCCGTCCCGGGGTCACCGATGAGGAGCATGTGCAGGTCGCCGCGAATCCGGGAGCCATCGGGGAGATGCTTGGTCACCCCGGAGAAGAGCTGGAGAATCATGGCCAGCTTCTCCTGACGATAGCCGTAGATGGACGGCGCGATGGAGTCGACCATCTCCTCGTAGATACCGTCGGTGTTGGAGAGTTCCGCTATCTTCTGCTTGTCCTCGTCGGTGATCTCCATGTCCTCGAACTCCTCGTCCTCTATCTCGACCGACACGCCGTCCATGTACACGTCGAAGACGGCGGACTTGTCCTGGCCGCTGCCCTGCTGTTCGAGGTGGAGGATGCCCGTCACGGTGACGTGGTCGCCGGGCGTCACCTCGCCGGTGATGTCGTCCTCGATGTGGACGTCGATGCTCTCGGGCGTCTCGCCGCCCCGGAGTCCCTCGGGACTCTCCTGGATGCGGAGCTTCTGCGAGTCGATGAACTCGGACTGGTCGAAGTTGATGCGGAACGGACCCTGTCGTTCGCATCCCTGGCACTCGTGTGGCTCCTGGAAGTCGCCGCCCTCCTGCGGAATGTAGGTCAGGGTGCCGCACCGCTGACACTCGAACGCCGCCTCCTGTATCTTCGGGCGGACGCTCGTCGCCTTGCGGACGATACCCTGCACGCTGACCAGCGTGTTGACGTGCCGGGCGCGGATGGCCCGGATGGCCGTCACTTCCGGCAGGCCGCGCATCCGGACGTGGGCCTGCCCGAGACTCACGTCCACCGGGAGGTCGTAGAGCCGTAATGCCTCCTCGGCGTACTCCTGGTGTTGTTGTGGCTGTGCGAGGTAGTCGTCCGCCAGGTCGGCGTCGTAGCGATAGAGGTCGTCCCAGTCGACGTACAGTGACCGCTGCTCGTTGGGGTACTGTTGTGCGAGGTCCCCGATCTCGTCGCTGTAGTAGCGCCGGTAGAACTGCTCGAACCGGTCGACGAGTTCTGTGTTCTCCGCGCGGGCCATTCAGTGACCCTTGGCACTCGATTAGGTAAGAAGTTTCGCAAAACCTGATAGTGGTCCCGGCGGTGGTCGTCCGCCGGACCCGTCCACGTTCGTACGTCTCCGCTGGCGTCGCTCCGACCGCCTCGCCCGCCCCAGTTCGCCACCCCTGCGCTCTGCGTCGCACCACCCCGGACCGCGCGGTGACGACACGCACCTCGAATCCAACGATTCGAATCGCTGAAATAGCTCGACCGTGTACCGGTATTCGTGTCGAAGCAGGCCCAGCAGGTGGATACGCTGTTCCTTCACGAGGTGGACCGGGGCTACCAGGTGGTGGTCCGGCAGGGCGGCGAGCGGCGCTTCCAGGCCGTCCTCGAACTGAAGGAGACGGACGCGGGGCCGCGTCCCGGACGGTTCCGGGTCAAGCAGGGCTCCAGCGAGGAGCCGCGCAGCCCGGACGAGTTCGTCGAACTGGCGCGGGGAGCCGGCCGCATCCGCATCTCCCAGCAGACGTCGAGCGAGGCGCGCGACGAACTGAAGGCGCTGCTGTCGGGCTACCAGCTCGACGCGAAGGCGGTGCGGACGTGTCGGTTCTGTGCCAACTCCGGACGCTACTCGCCCATCAACAGCGACACGGCGATCGACGCCGGCGAGGAGTACATCTGCCCGGACTGCGCGAAAGAGGAACTGGAGCGCGAACTCGCGTTCCAGGGCGACCTGACGAGTTCGGCGAAAGAGCGCCTCGAGGAGCTCCTGGTCGAGGTCCAGGACCTCGAACGCATCACGAACCTGTTGAAAGGACAGCTCGACCCGGACCTGACGAAGTTCGACGAGATCAGCGCGAACGTCGAGGACGTGGACACCGTCCCCGTCGAGTCGCTCTCGCTGCATCCCGGCATCCAGAACCTCCTCGAACCGCGGTTCGAGGAGCTGCTGCCGGTCCAGAGCCTCGCGGTCCAGAACGGCCTGCTGGACGGCGAGGACCAGCTCGTCGTCAGCGCGACGGCGACGGGGAAGACGCTGGTCGGCGAGATGACCGGCATCGACCGCGTGCTGAACGGCAAGGGGAAGATGCTCTTTCTCGTCCCGCTGGTCGCGCTGGCGAACCAGAAACACGAGGACTTCGAGGAGGAGTACGGCGACCTCGTCGACGTGACCATCCGGGTCGGCGCGAGCCGGGTCCGGGACGACGGGCACGCGTTCGACCCGAACGCGGACGTCATCGTCGGCACCTACGAGGGCATCGACCACGCGCTCCGGACAGGGCGGAACCTCGGCGACATCGGGACCGTCGTCATCGACGAGGTCCACACCCTCCAGGAGGGCGAGCGCGGCCACCGCCTCGACGGCCTCATCTCGCGGCTCAAGCACTACTGCGAGCAGCGCGAGCAGCGCCGGCAGGAGTACGACGGTGCGCAGTGGGTGTACCTCTCGGCGACCGTCGGCAACCCATCGGACCTCGCGGAGTCGCTCCGGGCGAACCTCGTCGAGTTCGAGGAGCGGCCCGTCCCCCTCGAACGCCACGTCACGTTCGCCGACGGGAAGGAGAAACCCGACGTGGAGAACAAGCTCGTCCGCCGGGAGTTCGACCGCGAGTCCTCGCAGGGGTATCGCGGCCAGACCATCATCTTCACCAACTCCCGTCGACGCTGCCACGAGATATCCCGGAAGCTGGAGTACAGCTCCGCGCCGTACCACGCCGGCCTGGACTACGGCCGCCGGAAGAAGGTCGAGCGCATGTTCGCCGACCAGGAACTCGCCGCGGTCGTCACGACGGCGGCGCTGGCGGCCGGCGTCGACTTCCCGGCGTCGCAGGTCATCTTCGACTCGCTGGCGATGGGCATCGAGTGGCTCACCGTCCAGGAGTTCCACCAGATGCTCGGGCGGGCGGGTCGTCCGGACTACCACGACCGCGGGAAGGTGTACGTCCTCGTCGAACCGGACGGGAGCTACCACAACAGCATGGAGATGAGCGAAGACGAGGTGGCGTTCAAGCTGCTGAAAGGCGAGATGGAGGACGTGCGCACCCTCTACGACGAGAGCGCCGCCGTTGAGGAGACGCTGGCGAACGTCACCGTCGCCGGAAAGCAGGCCAAGCGCCTGAACGACCGGATGATCGGCGACGTGCCGACCAAGCACGCGCTCGGCAAACTGCTGGAGTACGAGTTCATCGACGGCTTCGAACCGACCGACCTCGGTCGCGTGGTGACGACGCACTTCCTCGCGCCCGACGAGGCGTTCAAGATGCTCGACGGCATCCGCAAGGACCACCACCCGTTCGACATCGTCGCGGACCTCGAGCGCCACGGCGAAGAGGAGTAAGGCACGGTACGCCGGCCAGACGCGGTGGCCAGTATAACTAACTACAGCGCTGGTGGGTTCTGATGCGGTGGGGGGATTATGAACGAAGATGCCGTCGAGAGCAAGATAACGACAGACCGCGAAACGATTCGAAACTGGGCCGACGAACGGAACCTCGAGCCGGTACGGCGGACGACCGCCGGCACGGAGGAACCGAGCGTCCGGCTCGTTCACGACGCGGAAACCGGCCGGTCCGGACACGAGGAGGTGTCGTGGGACGAGTTCTTCGACCGGTTCGAGGACGAGCAACTGGCGTTCATGTACCAGGAGTTCGACAGCGTCGACGACGAGGTGGAGTTCGCCGAGGTCATCGACCGAACCTCGATCGACGACGAGATCGTCCAGGGGGAGACCGTGGAGACGGAGGTCGTTCGAACGCGCGTCGTCGAGACCGAGGTCGTCGAGAAAGAGACCGTCGAGAGCGAGGTCGTCGACAGCGAGATAATCGGTAGCAACGTCCTCGACACCGAACTCGTGGGGCGGGAACTCGTCGACTGCCGCCTCGTCGAGGACGAGACGGCCACCGACGCCGGCGGGGGCACGATGGACACCGACGCCGGCGGGGACGCGATGGACACCGACACCGTCGGAGGTGAAACGGCCATCGGCGCGTTCGTCGAGAACGAGGTCCTGGAGACGTACCGCATCAGGAGCGAGGCCTTCGAGCGCGAGTACATCCAGAGCGAGGTGGTCGACACCGACACGACGGCCGAAGAGACCGTCGAGAGCGACACCACCGAGGCCCACACGACGAGCGGTGACGAGCGACTCGTCGACAGCGACGACGTCGAGGAGGAGGTCACCGACAGGGAGACCATGGAGACCGAGACGGTCACCCGCGAACGAATCGAGGGCGAACCGACCGAGAGGTCGGCCGTCCAGCGGAAGATAATCGAGAGCGAGGTGACCGAGACGAAACTCGTCACCGCCGACCTCCGCGACGCCGAGGTCATCGACACCGACGTGGTCACGAGCGAAGTGACCGAGAGCGAACTCGTCGAGGAGGAGACCATCGACGTGGAGTCGCTCGAAACCCCGTCGGAGACGGACCACGAGCACATGACCGGCATCGTCGACACGACGCCCGAGATAGGTCGGGGGAGGACCGACGAGGGTACGACCGCCGGCGGAACGACGACCTCGACGGCCATGGACGAGGGGAGCCGTGACGCGACGGAGCGCGTCGAACTGACGCCCGACGACGAAGGCAAGCGCGTCGTCGACTCGGACGGCGAGCGCATCGGCACGGTCGACGCCGTCGAAGGGGACGACATCCTGGTCGAGCCGCACGACAGCATCACCGACCGCATCAAGTCGGTGTTCGGAGAGGGCCACGAGAACCAGGACGAGTACCGAATCGGCCAGGAACGCATCACCGAGGTCACGGGCAGTACGGTCAGAGTCGACACCCGATAGCGGCCCGAACTCCGCGCTTTCGCTGTCCCTCGCGGGGTCGTGACTGCAGCGGGTCAGGTTCGGTTGCTTTTTGTTGCGCTCGTCACCATCCTGTGCCGTGCCAGCACCGACGGCGGGGATGCTGATAGTTTTCGGCATCATCGTGGCGGCGCTCGTCCTGTTCGCCACCGAACCCGTTCCCATCGACGTCACCGCCATCGGCGTGATGGTCGCGCTGATGGTCCTCGAACCGTGGACCGGTATCACGCCGGAGCTTGGCATCTCGGGGTTCGCCAGCACCGCGACCATCACCGTGCTGGCGATGTTCATCCTGAGTCACGGCGTCCAGCGCACCGGAGTCGTCCAGATACTCGGCCGGAAGATATCCCAGGTTACGGGCGACAGCGAGACGAAGCAGCTCGGCGCGACCATCGGCGTCGTCGGACCCATCTCGGGGTTCATCAACAACACCGCGGCGGTCGCCATCCTCCTGCCGATGGTGACCGACATCGCCCACGAGGGCAACACGTCGCCGTCGAAACTCCTGCTGCCGCTCTCGTACGCCTCGATGTTCGGCGGCATGCTGACGCTCATCGGCACGTCGACGAACATCCTGGCCAGCCAGCTCGCGGGCGAACTCGCCGCGGCCCAGGAGGGAGCGACCCGGCTCCACGAGTTCTCGATGTTCGAGTTCACGCATCTCGGCCTCCTCGTCTCCGTGGTCGGCACGGTGTACCTGCTGACGGTCGGGCGGTGGCTCGTCCCGGAGCGCATCCGACCGCGCGAGGACCTGACCGAGGAGTTCCAGATGGCCGACTACCTGACCGAGGTGGTCGTGCGCGAGGACTCCCCCCTCGTCGGCCGGACTCTGGGTGAGGTGCTGGCCGAGACGCCGCTCGACGTGGACGTCATCCAGCTCGTCCGGGGTGGGGAGGTGTTCCTCGAACCGCTCGCCCGCAAGACCGTCCGGGCCGACGACGTGTTCGCGCTCCGGACCGACCGCGACACGCTGGTCGAACTGGTGGACACCGAGGGACTGGACCTGGTGCCGAACGTCCAGGTCGACGAGGCGGAACTGGAGGCCGCGAGCGAGGGCGAGAACCTCGTCGAGGTGGTCATCAGTCCCGGGTCGGACCTCGTCGGCGAGACGCTGGCGACCGCCAGCTTCCGCGAGCGCTACGACGCCACCGTGCTCGCGCTCCGGCGCGGCCCGGAGGTACTCCGCGAGCGACTGGACGCCACCGAACTCCGGGTCGGCGACACGTTGCTCGTCCAGGCGACGACGGACACCATCAACCGCCTCGGCGTCAACCCGGACTTCATCGTCGCACAGGAGGTCGAGCGTCCCGACTTCCGCGAGTCGAAGATACCGCTCGCGCTCGGCATCGTCGCCGCCGTCGTCGCCGTCGCCGCACTCGACGTACTCCCAATCCTCGTGTCCGCGCTCGCGGGCGCGCTGGCGATGGTCGCCACCGGCGTCCTCAAGCCGACCGAACTCTACGACGCCGTCCAGTGGGACGTCATCTTCCTGCTCGCGGGCGTCATCCCCCTCGGCGTCGCGCTCAACCAGACCGGCGGCGCGGCACTGCTCGCCGACCTCGTGGTGATGAGCGCCGATGTCCTGCCGACCGTCGCGGTGCTCGGCCTGTTCTACGTCGTGACGGCGCTGTTGACGAACGTCATCAGCAACAACGCCAGCGTCGTCCTCATGATTCCGGTCGCCGTGGAGGCCGCGCTCCAGATCGGCGCGAACCCGTTCGCGTTCGTGCTCTCCGTGACCTTCGCGGCGAGCACGGCGTTCATGACTCCCGTCGGCTACCAGACGAACCTCTTCGTCTACGGTCCCGGCGGCTACCGGTTCACCGACTACCTGCGCGTCGGGGGGCCGCTGCAGTTGGTGTTCGCCATCGCCACGACCGCCGGAATCTGGCTGTTCTGGCCGTTGACGCCGTAGACCGGTCGGCGACGCCCGTCAGTTCGGCCAGTCGCGCTCCCCGCACAAACGAAACGTTTTACACGACATCCGCGCTATCGAACGATACGGGATCGTGGGGTAGCTTGGTATCCTTTCGGCCTTGGGTGCCGATAACCCTGGTTCGAATCCGGGCGATCCCATTCTCCGGCGTCGAAAACGGTGAGCACCGCGTAGCGTGTGCGAACGAGAACGGCCTCGGAACGGAAAACGGGCCTCGAAGCCGCGGCTGACGCGCTCGCGGTACGGAAAGAAGAGTCGCCGACCTGCGGGGCGGTCCGACGTCGGTCGGCCGCCGGTCGAGTCCGACGAGTCGACACCCGCAGTTCGAACGCGCGTTCTTCAGTCGCTGGTCTGTTCCGGCTCCTCGTCGACGGCGCCCTCGGCGTCAGCGTCGGACGCCTTGCCCTTCAGCGCCGACTTCACCTTCTTCCGGGCGACGAAGTAGCCGGCGACCGCGCCGGCGCCGATTACGACCGCGCCCGGGATTCCGAATTTCCGATAGCCGAACTTGCTCGCCTTCTTGCCGACGGTGAATGGGTCGAACACGTCCGGGGTTGGCTCCCGGAGCGTTCAATGCGTCGGGGTTGCTACTGCCGGGCCTTTATGAGTAGTGACGTCCAGCGTCATCGTCGTGCCACGAAACTTATGAGTTTTGAGAGAGTATTCGACCGTTGATGAAGCGATCTGCGGCCCCCGTCGGAAGCGACGCGAACGGAATCGCGCTCGAGATACGACGGACCTTCGCCCGGGTCCGGCGTCTGGCGAGACGGTGGGCGTGCGACGGCACGCCGTCCGACTCGGACGCGGCGGACCGGCGGGAACCGGCCGAGAGCGAATCGACGGCGGACCGGGAGACGATGGGACGGGCGGAAGCGTCCGACGGAGGGGGGAGGTCGCGCGGGGACGCGGCGGGGGCGAGGGCGTGCGAGTGCAAGTCGATGGCCGACTTCGTGCTGGAAACCGGCTACACGCCCGAACAGTTCGTGCTGAAGCTCCTCCGCGAACGCGACGGCCGGGTGCGCCAGCAGACGGTCCTCTCGGCGAGCGGTTGGTCGCGCTCGACGACCAGTCGGGTGCTGGGCCGACTGGAGGAGCGCGACGAGGTGGTCCGCGTCCGGGTCGGGACGGAGAACGTCGTCTACCTGCCGGAAGCGCTACCGGACGCCGCCGAGTCGTTCGACGCACCGTCCGTCGAGGTTCCGAAAGCGACGGAGTGAGCGCCCGCGGTTCGGCGGTCGGCTTTATCAATGTGAATCACGAAGGGGAAGATATGGTAGACGAGTCCGGAGAGAAACCAGACGAGGACGTCGACGTGGACGAGATAGGTCTCGGAGACGTGGTCTACGACAGCAACCGAAACGTGCTCGGCGAGGTCCGGGGCTTCGACAGCAGCGGGTTCTACGTCACGATGCGCGACGGGTACGAGGCGATGTCGGTCGAACACGCCCGCTCCGGCCACGAGTTCGGCGAGGCGGAACTGATGTGGCGCTGTAGCGAGTGCGGCGAGATGGGCGAGATCGACGAGGGCATGCCGGACGAGTGTCCGAACTGCGGCACGCCGAAGGAAGACATCTACTACTGGACCGAGGACTGAGTTTTTCTACCCCCGGCCCCTCGCGCCGAGTATGGACGTCGTCGTGTTCGGCGCGGGAAGTCTGGGGACGCTCGTCGGCGGATTGCTCGCCCGCGAGCACGCGGTGACGCTCGTCGGACGGGACCCGCACGTCGCGGCGGTCCGGGAGGCGGGACTCCACGTCGGCGGAGCGTTCGACTTCGACGTTGCACCCGATGCGACCACCGACGGGACCGGACTGCGCGCCGACCTCGCGGTCGTGACGGTGAAGGCGTTCGACACCGAGGCGGCGGCGCGGGACCTCGCGACGGGCGAGTTCGACGCCGCGCTGTCGCTCCAGAACGGGATGGGCAACGAGGAGACGCTGGCCCGACGTCTCGACTGCCCGGTGCTCGCGGGGACGGCGACCTACGGCGCGGTGCGCTCCGCCCCCGGGACCGTGGAGTGTACGGGCGTCGGCGAGGTCGTCCTGGGTGCGCGCGAGGGCGGCCGCTCGCCGGTCGCCGAGCGCGTGGGCGACGCCTTCCGCGCCGCGGCGGTGGAGACGACGGTCGCCGAGGACGCCCCCCGTCGGCTCTGGGAGAAACTTGCGGTCAACGCGGGTATCAACGCGACGACGGCGCTGGCCCGCACGGACAACGGCGCGCTCCGGTCGGGGGCGGCGCGCGAGGTGGCCGCGGACGCCGCCCGGGAGACGGCCCGCGTGGCCCGCGTCGAGGGCGTCGACCTCGGGGACGACGAGGCGGTCACGGCGGTCGAAACGGTCGCGGACGCCACGGCGGCCAACGCGTCCTCGATGCGCCAGGACGTGGACGCCGGCCGTCGTACCGAGGTCGACGCCATAAACGGGTACGTCGTCGAGCGAGCGAGCGGGCACGGGGTCGCGGTCCCCGTGAACCGCACGCTGGCGAGGCTGATACGGACCTGGGAACGCGAGAACGTCCGCGAAGAGTGAGCGGGGGAGAGTGCGGGGACGCGGTCAGGAGCGGGCGATGACGTACAGGGTGGCCAGTCCGCCGACGAGGAGGACTATCCAGTAACTGGCGAACCGGTAGATGATGGCGGCCGCGACCGCGGAGCTCCAGGAGATGGGCGCGAGCCCGACGATGAGGACGGCGAGCGCCGCCTCGACCCCGGCGAGGCCGCCCGGTAGCGGCGTCATGCCTGCGAGCGTGCTCGCCGGGACGATGAAGAGGACGAGCGTCAGGGTGAGGGGGAGGTCGAGCGCGACCCCCGAGAAGTACAGCGGGAGCGCGAAGAATATCCAGCCCGTGTAGGAGAACACGAGCGCGTACAGCAGTTCGCGGGGTTCGTCGGCGATGCGTTCGAGGGCGTTGTAGAACCGGTCGATGCGCCCGCGGACGCCCTCGACGGTGATGCGGTCGGTCCGGTCGGCGATCGGACCGACGACCCGGAGCACGAACGCCTCGACGCCGTCGCGGTGTCGCCAGCCGACGTACGCGATGGCGGGGACGCCGAACGCGAGGACCACGAGTCCCTGCGCGAGCGTCTCCGCGTTCTCCGGCATCGACGCGTTCAGCAGGAGGTACGCCAGCCCCACCGCAGCGAAGTTGAAGAACGGCAGCAGGTTCAGCAGGTCGGCGGTGACGACGCTGGCGAGGCTGTCCTCGTAGCTGGCCTCCGTGTCCCGCGAGAGCACGTAGGCGATGAACGGCTCGCCGCCGGCCTGTCCGAGCGGCGTCACGTAGTTGGCGAACGTCGCCGCGAAGTAGGTGACGACGATGCGGCGAAACTCGACTTCGATGTCGAGGACCGCGAGCACGACCTGCCAGGCTTTCCCCCAGAGCGCGAGGCCGACGATGGTCGAAGCGCAGGCGACCCAGACCCACCGGTAGTCGGCCCCCTGGAGGGCGTCGAGGACGCGCTCCCATCCCGCGACCGCGACGAGCAGGTAGATGAGTACGCCGGCGACGAGGAAGCCAAGCAGGAGCTTCCCCTTGCCGAATCGCTCGCCGAGGCCGGCCGAGAGCGCTTCGCCCCCGTTCGACCCCGACTCCTCTCTTGACAGCGCCTGCCCGCCGTCGGACTCCGTCTCGTCGGTCACGTTAGTCGATGTATCCGAGGTCCTGCAGTCTGTCCTTCGCGCTGTCGCTCATGTCGTCGAGCACATCCTCGTCGTCGACGTCCTTCCACTCGCCGCCGACGCTCTCCTCGAACGCCGAGAGGACGCCCTCGACGGCCTCCTCCTCGTCGCTCCCCTCGCCGAGGGCGTCGCGGCGCTCGTCGGGGTCGTCGTCGAGGTGGTAGAACTCGTCCTCGATGCGCTCGTTGCGGATGTACTTCGCGTCGGGGCGGCGCGCGGCCCGCATCCGGGAGTAGAACCGCGAGTTCCGGTCGAGGTCGATGTTGGCCGCCTTGGCCTTCTCTTCGAGCTGTTTCAGCTCGACCACGGGTCGGTAGTACTCGACGAACGCGTAGTCGCCGTCGCCGGGGACCTCGCCCTCGGCGAACTCGCGGTAGTCGGCGTCGAGCAGCGAGCGCCGACGGTCCAGCGGCACGGTCGACCCGGCCGCCTCGACGCCGGCGTGGTCGAGGACGGTGTGGTAGAGGTCGACGAGTTCGACCTGCTCGTCGGACGTTCCGTCGTCCATCTCGGGGTGTTTGACCATCAGCGGGACGTTGACGAGCGGGTCGTAGATGCAGAACTCGTGGCCGTAGAGGTCGTGCTCGCCGAACAGTTCGCCGTGGTCGGCGCAGACGACGACCATGGTGTCGTCCCACTCGTCGTTCTCCTTGAGCCACGAGAACAGGCGCTGGAGTTCGGCGTCGATGTGCCGAATTTCGGCGTCGTACAGCCCCTCGATGGCGTCCCACTCCTCGTCGTCGATGTCGCGTGCGCCGCAGTTGTACTCCTTGGAGTTCTGGCACACCGCCGTCGAGTCGACGCCCGGCGCGAACTCCTCCTTGTACTCCTCGGGCGGGTGGTACGGCAGGTGGGCGTCCATCAGGTTGATGAACGAGAAGTAGGGTCCGTCGGAGTCGTCGATGAACTCCATGGTCCGGTCGATGACCTGCGGCGTCTTCGAGTCGGCGCCCTCGCCGCTGGCGAAGTACTCGTGGGCGACGTTGCCGAGGCTGACGAGTTTGTCGGCGACGGCGCGGAGGCGCTCGTTGTCGTTCATCATCTTCCAGGCCTTCGCCATCGGGCCGGAGAGGAACTCGCCCGGCATCACCTCGAAGAAGTTGTCCTGGTCGTCGAAGCCGTCCGTCAGGTGGGTGTACGGCGTAATCCAGGCGTTCGAAGAGTAGCAGGCCGTGTCGAAACCGGCCGCGGAGAGCGATTCGGCGAGCGTCGTCGCACCTTCGAGATACGGGTTCTCCTGGCTCGCGCCGTGTTCGCTGGGGTACATCCCCGTGAACAAGGAGGCGTGGACCGGCAGCGTCCAGGGGGCGGGTGCAACTGCCTGCTCGAAGACGGTTGCTTCCTCGGCAAACCGTTCGAGCCCCGGCGTCGTCGGGCGGTCGTATCCGTAGACGGACAGGTGACTCTTGCGCACCGTGTCCATGACCACGAATACGACGTTACGCGCCGTGGCGTCGTCGTGGGTCATACTGTCGCTCCCTACATCGCCCGGTGGGATAAATATCGTGATGTGCCCTGGCCACGGGCGGAAATGCTATCGAAGAGGGGAATCAGAAATGAAACCGGAAACGGCGGCGAAAACGACGACCGTCGGTCGACGCTCAGAACGGGGCTTCGGGGCCCTCGTCGTCGCCGCCGTCGTCGGTCGTCTCGCCGGGGAACGACGGGCTCATGCCACCGCCGTGGCCGCCACCGCCGTCCATGCCGGTGTCCGCGTTGACCTTCTCTATCTCGGGGATCTCCTTGACCATCCGGCTCTTGATGGCCTGGATGGTCATCGGGGAGATGCCGCAACCGCTGCACGCGCCGCCGAGCATGATGGTGACCTCGCCGGTCTCGCGGTCGAGGTCCTGGATGGCCGCGCTCCCGCCGTGCATCTGAATCTGGGGGAAGTTGCGGCGCAGGAAGTTGCTGACTCGCTCCTTCAGTTCGTCGTCCTCGCCCTGGGTTTCTGTACTCATGTAGCTACAGGTAGGGAACCAGCGTCCTTAGACCTTTGGTTGGGGGCGGGACGAGTGGGAGTCGAAAGAGAGCGCCGAAACGAGGCTACTCCTCGCCCTGCGTTCCGGCGACGTAGCCGGTGACGTTGCCCAGGTTCATCGCCACCGCGAGGACGACGGCGATGACGAACACGATGAACGACGAGATGGCGTTCATCTTGGGTGCCGTCCCGTACTTTATCATGGAGAACATCGAGACCGTCAGCACTTCGAACGTGCCGCTCACGAAGTGCGCGCGGATGAAGTCCTCGAACGACCGAATCCACGCGAAGAGGAAGCCCGCGCCGATGGCCGGCGCGACTATCGGGAGCGTCACGTCCCGGAACGTCGTGAGCGGGTCCGCACCCAGGTCACGGGCCGCCTCCTCCAGCGAGGGGTCGAACGTGTAGAGTCGGGCGGTCACCATCAGCAGCACGAACGGGAATCCGTACGCGCTGTGGGTCAGGACGAGCGTGAGGTAACCCGTCGGTATCCCGATGATGGTCTGGAAGTAGATGAGCAGTGCGATGCCCATCACGACGCCCGGAATCACCATCGGCAGGATGCCGAACGTGCGGTACACCTCCTTCAGCGGGAAGTCGTACCGGACGAGCGCGAAGCTCGCGAGCACGCCCAGCAGCGTGGCGATGCTCGCCGACGCCGTGGCGACCTGGACGCTGTTCCACAGCGCCACCATCAGTCCGAAGTCGGCGAACGTCGCCGTGTAGTGGGCCAGCGTGAATCCCTGGAACGGGAAGAAGGTGCTGGAGTTGACCGCGAACGACAGGAACACCATCGCCAGGAGCGGAATCCAGAGGAACACCAGCAGCAGGACGACGACGGTGTACAGCCCCCGTCCGAGGAGCCACTCCTTGCGCGGATGGTCGAGGAACGTCGACCTCGACGTTTCGTCCTCGCGTTCGGTCGCGGGCTTGGTCTCCGTCGCCATCTCAGGCACCTCCCAGGTCTTCGATGCTGACGTAGCGGAACGCGAGCGCGAACGCTGCCACGATGGAGACGACGATGAACATCGACGCGGCGCTGCCGTAGTCGATGGCGTAGAGTTCCGTGATTCGGCTCTCGATGAGCTGTCCGATCATCAACACCTTCCCCTGGCCGAGGAAGCGCGGGGTGATGAACGCCCCGAGGCTCGGGACGAACACGAACAGCCCGCCGCTTATCATGCCCGGCAACACCAGCGGCAGGATGATGTCCCGGAGCGCCTCGAACCGACTCGCACCCAGGTCGCGGGAGGCTTCGACCATCGAGAAGTCGAGTCCCTCCATGCTCGCGTACAGCGACAGCAGCATGTACGGGAAGTACGCGTGCGTGAGGCCGACGACGATGGCCGGCACGCCGAAGTTGAACAGCGACACGGGCCCGCTCACGAGCCCGAGTTGCATCAGGGTCCGGTTGATGACGCCGCTCGGTCCGAACATCAGGAGCCACGAGTACGCCCGGACGAGGTACATCGTGAAGAACGGCAGCAGGACGAGGAAGATGACTATCTTGAACGCCCGGTCGTCCCGGCGCGCGAGGAAGTACGCGAGCGGGAACGAGAGGACGAGACAGAGGACAGTCGTCACGGCGGCGATGCCGTACGACAGGAGCAGCGCGTCGAAGAACGGCGTCTCCCAGAACGGTCCGCTGCCGCTGAACAGGCCGGTGTAGTTGTCGAGCGTCGGCTCCCAGACGATGGCGTACGCTTCGTTGACGCTCACGAAGCTGACGACGACCATGAACGTCAGCGGCGCGAGCAGGAACAGCAGCAGCCAGACGAGGCCGGGACCGAGCGTCAGTCCCAGCTTGCGCTCCCGCGAGGTGAACGCCGCGATGAACCGTTCGCGGACGGAAGCGGACGAGTCCGTTGACATCGTCGGCTCAGGCGGTCTTGACCTGTTCCCAGGCCTTCTTCCACGCGGACTCGTTCTCGACCGCCTTGAACGGGATGAAGTCCTGGAGTTTCGAGGGCTTTATCGAGCCGTACATGTCGTTCTGCTCGTCGGAGAGGTGTTGCTGGGTCTTGGGGTTACAGCTCGGCGAGTACCCCACCTTGGCGAGGTTCGCGCCGAGTTTGGGCGCGATGAACTCGTTGATGACCTTCCAGGCGAGTTCCTTGTTCTCGGACTTCTTCGAGACGACGGCGGATTCGAACCAGGCCAGCGACCCCTCCTTCGGTGCGGCCATCTTGGGCCACTTGTCGCCGCTGGACCACATCTCGACGATCTCGTTCCGGCCGGACTGACCGACGACGAAGTTCCCCTGCCGGAACTGCTTGATGTACGTCGGGTCGGCCGAGATGTACCCCTGGAGGCTCGGCTTCTGGTCGATGAGGGTCTGTTTCACCTTCTCGATCTGCTTCTCGGAGAGGGAGACCTTGTCGCCCTCGAACGCGTCCTCGTATCCGAGGTACAGCGCCGTCGCGCTCATCGCCTTGAAGTGGTTGTCGTACATCACGACCTCCCCCTTCAGGTCGGTTCCCTGGTACTTGTCGCTGAACAGTACCTCGTAGCTCTCGTCGTGGCTCTCGGGAATCTTCCGGGAGTCGTAGGAGTAGCCGTACCAGCCGAACCGAATCGGGACGCCGTACTGCTTGCCGTCCTTCGTGAACTGGTTCTCGCTGAACTGCTTGAACGTGTCGTAGATGTTCTTCTGGTTCGAGACGATGTCCTTCGGGACGGGGTCGACCAGGTCGGCCTGCATCATCTTCGGCACGTAGTTGTTGTTCGGGACGGCGATGTCGAACTGTTTGTCCTTGCCGGACTTCCACCCCGTGAACATCTTCGAGGAGGAGGTCGACTTCTTGAACTTCACCGTCACGTCGAGACGCTTCTCGATCTCCTTCTTCAGGTCGGCGTACTCCTCCCAGGTGAGGATGTTGAGCGTCGGGTTCCCGCTTCCGCCCCCGCTGCCGGGGACGCCCAGACAGCCCGCGGCCAGTCCGGCGGCCCCAGCCGCGCCCGTCGTCTTGAGGAACGTCCGCCGGGGCGTAGACGCGTTGTTTTTGTCCGAGTCGTCGCGGCCATTGTTAGACCTACCCATGAGACATAGTCTCAAATACTAAGTGATAAAGCTTCGCAATCGAGCTACTATTGATTTTGAAATACAACGTAAGAGCTGTAAGAAATACCGATATCATCGACGGTATTATAGTCCGTGGCGATAGACCATGTCCCATGGCAACGAGTACCGACTCCCTCGTCGAGTTGCACGACATCTCGAAGGAGTTCGGAGACGTAACGGCCGTCGACGGCATCGATTTCGCTATCGAGAGAGGGGAGTTCTTCTCGCTCGTCGGGCCGTCGGGGTGCGGCAAGACGACGACCCTGCGGATGATAAGCGGGTTCGAGACGCCGACCGGCGGGGCGGTGTGGCTCGGCGGCGGGGACAAGACCGGCGTCCCGCCGAACGAACGCGACACGAACCTCGTCTTCCAGCACCTCTCGCTGTTCCCCCACATGACGGTCGGCGAGAACGTCGGCTACGGGCTGAAGAAGGCCGGCGTCGACGAGACGACCAGGCAGGAGAAGATCTCCGAGTACCTCGAACTCGTGGACCTCGGCGGGTACGAAGAACGCAAACCCGACGAACTCTCGGGCGGTCAGCAACAGCGCGTCGCGCTCGCCCGCGCCCTCGTCAACGAGCCGAGCGTCCTGCTGTTCGACGAACCGCTGTCGAGTCTCGACCGGAAGCTACGCAAGCAGATGCAGGTCGAACTCCGCAAGATTCACGAGAAGACCCAGGGCTCGTTCTTCTACGTCACCCACGACCAGGAGGTGGCGATGACGCTGAGCGACCGGCTCGCCGTGATGAACGAGGGCCAAATCGAGCAGATAGGGGCGCCGGAGGAGATATACCGCGAACCGGCGAGCGCGTTCGTCGCCGACTTCATCGGCGACACCAACCTCTTCGACGGACGGGCCCGTTCGGAGGGCGGCCGCACCGTCGTCGACGTCGGCGGCGAGGGGGGCTTCTCGTTCGTGACCGACGACGCCGTCGAGGGAGACGTCACGGTCTCCATCCGACCGGAGGACTTCAGACTCGCCGACGACGGCACGTTCGAGGGTCGCGTCGTCGAACGCTACTTCCAGGGTGACCAGACGAACTACGTCGTCGAGTCCGACGACGCCGACATCGCCGACGTTCGCGTCGTCATGCAGGGCCGGGAGACCCCCGTCTCCCGTGGCGACCGCGCGGCGTTCGAAATCGTAGAGGACGCGCCGGTCGTCTTCCAGGACTAGGCCGCCTCGGTCGTCCCTCTCTCCTCCGCCGCCCGGTCGGCCTTCCGACGGTTCTTCAGCACCAGCGCGCCGAACAGCACGACGCCGACTCCCCGGAGCAGGACGTCGAAGGTAGCCGGGGAGACGCCGGCCTCGACGCCGGCAAACGTGAGCAGTGAGACGGAGACGTTGAAGAGCAACAGCGGAGCCATCAGCAGGAGTGCGGCGAACGCGAACCAGCTGCGGTCGGCCCTGCTCACGTCGGCGTAGAAGTAGCCGATGACGGTCGCGCCGAGCGCGACGACCCCGATGAACACCCCGACGACGGGAATCAACACCTCCGGGACGAAGTAGCCGAGGTCGGCCACGTCGGCGAGTCCGATGACGCGGACCTCCTCGCCCGTGCCGACGCCGCGCAGCAGGAGGATGCCGGGCGTCAGCACGAAGGCGAACGGAACGATGGCCTTGTTGAGCGACAGCGAGAACGCCTCGACGCCCGTCTGGAACTGGTCCGACTGCGCGATGCCGGACGCGGCGTACGCCGCGACGGCGACCGGCGGCGTGATGTCGGCGATGACGCCGAAGTAGAGGATGAACAGGTGGGCCGCCAGGATGGGAATGCCGAAGCCGGAGATCGCGGGGCCGAGCATCGAGACGAGGATGATGTACGTGACGGTCGTCGGCATCCCCATCCCCAGGATTATCGAGGAGATAGCGGTCAACACGAGGAGAACGACGATGGACCCGCCGCTCACGGTCCGGATGAGCGCGGTGAGGTTCGGTCCGAGTCCAGTAACGCTGATGACGCCGGGGATGATGCCCGCCGCCGCGACTGCGATGACGACCGTCGTCGCGGTCCGGGCACCCCCGTCCATCGATTTCAGCACGAACCCGCCGTACTGGAACGCCCGGTTGTCCGCGAGGGACGGTCGCCGCAGGCTATCCGCCGCCGTCGCCAGCGCCGAATCCACCTGGCCGTCGAAATCCAGCAGCGGCGCGTCCGCGTGCGGTCTGACGACGAGCGTGACGATGCTCACGGCGAGTATCAGCCACCCCAGCTTGCCAGCGGTCGCCGTCGCCGCCGCCGCGGGAGCCAGGCCCGTCCCGCCGCCACCGCCGGTCAGGAACGCGACGAGGCCGACGCCGGACGTCAGGTAGGCGACGAACTCGAGCAGGGCGATGGCCGCGATGGTTCCGAGCAGGGGCACCCGCGACGTCCGGTTGTACGCTGCGACGAGCGCGATCAGCGCCGAGATGGCGATGAGCGTGAACCACGCCGACCGTGCGACCGACAGCCGCGCGACGATGAGGTAGTACAGCAGGAGGACGAGCGGGAGGAGGTAGAACCAGCCGCGCAGGAGGTGCGGGCTCAGCGAAACGACGTCCACGTCCGCCAGTCCGCCGATGTTCTCCTTCGACGCTTCGAGGTGCACCATCACCCAGACGCCGAAGAAGAAGACGATGGCGGGGATGGCGGCCGCGACGATGACGTCCCGGAACGGCGTCAGCGTGTACTCGACGATGAGGAACGCCGCCGCGCCCATCACGGGCGGCAGGATTTGCCCGCCGGACGACGCCGACGACTCCACCGCGCCAGCGAACTCCGGGCGGTACCCGGACCGCTTCATCAGCGGAATCGTGAACGCTCCCGTCGTCACCGTGTTGGCGATGGACGAACCGCTGATGGTGCCCATGAACCCCGACGCCAGGATGGACGCCTTCGCGGGCCCACCTTTCCGCTTCCCGGTCGCGGCGTACGCCAACTCGATGAACCACTGGCCGGCGCCGCTCATCTCCAGGAACGCGCCGAACAGGATGAAGATGTAGATGAACCGGACGCTCACGGTCACCGGAATCCCGAACACGCCGTTCTCGGTGTTGTACCAGAGGTTCTGGACGATGGCGCTCCAGTTCAGCGGCGGGATAGAGAGGACGCCGACCACGGGCGCGTCGATGGGGATGAGGTAGCCCCAGCGCGCGTACACGATGAACGACGCGACGATGAACATCAGGTAGAGGCCGAGCGCGCGCCGGGTCGCCTCCAGCACCAGCAGGACGCCGAGCGCGCCCAGCACGAACGCGTACGACATCTGGTCCAGCGGAATCCCGACCGCAGACGCCGCGTCGACGACCGGCCCAAGGAACGGGTAGACCTCCGACGTCGTCCGACCGATGCCGAGGCCGAGCGCCCGCATCTGCCGTATCTCGGTGAACTCGTTGAGCATGTACTCGACCGCGAGCAACGCGAACAGTATCAGGACGCCGTCCAACGGCGTCACCCGCCTGCGGCCGGGGTCCATCACCGCCCACCGGACGCCCCGTCGGAGCCACCTCGCGGCACGGGTGAGGGGACTCTCTCCGCCGAGACGTGCTTCGAGCGCGGGGACGACCCGTGCGAGTCGCCGCGAGAGGAAGCCGTCGCCCGTCGTCGGCGGGAACAGGAGGAAGGTCAGCACGAGCGCGAAGACGACGTGGACGGCGTTCACCTGCAGCAACTGGAGCGCCCCCAGCCGAATCGTCCCGACGATCGGGAGCGTGAGCGCGAACACGAACCCGCGGGCCGCCAGCCAGAGCTGGAACGCCGAGAAGGCGATGGCGATGACGGACGTAATCAGCGCCAGCGTTCCGCGGAGCGACCGCCGCCGCTCCAGTTCCTCGACGAGTTTCTCCTGGTCTTCCTCGGAGAGAACGTCGTCCTCGGGCGGACTCTCCGCGCTCATCGGCTACCACACCGCCACGCGACGAATAGCTCGACCGGTTCGCCGCCGGACAGGGCCACGAGGTCGTAGCGCTCGTCGCCGACCACGAGTTCGTGGCCAGCTACCGACCCGGGCGCGACGGGGAGCCGGCGGTAGCTACCCGAGGGGTCGAAGATGAACCAGTCGCCCTCGCGAGTTACCGTCGCACGAGACGGGAGCCCCGCACCGAACGACTGGAACTTCATCGCCGTCATCTCCAGTCGGCGACTGTCGACGGTGTACACGTCGCGGACGGGCGTCTTCTCGACGCTGTGGGTGTACGCGAGCGTCACTTTGGTCCCCTCCGAGACGGGGACGACGAGAATCGACTCGCCGGTGTCGGCGTCCGCGACGACCAGCACGCGCTCCGTTCCGGAATCGGTGGTCGTCGTGGCTCCGTCCCTTTCGGTTCCGGTCGCGCGGTCGGCCGCGGCCGTCCCGTCACTCGGAACGCCGTCGACCGCGGTCGGACTGCCGACTCCCGTCGTTCCCAACAACAGGCAGCCAGCCAGCAGGACTGCCAGTGCGCGCTTCACGCTATCCCGGGGTAGTCGTGCCCCCAGCCGTCTCGTTGTTCTCGGTTTCGTTGGCCGGGGACGTCGTCGCCGGCCCGAACACTTCCCGCGCACCGGGGTGGAGAGGGATGGACATCCCGTCGAGCGCGGAGTCGCGGCCGATGAACTGTTGTTTGATGGATATCTGGTCGAGGTTGCTGAAGATGGCCTCGGTGACGGCCTGGACCGTGTCGGCTTCGGCGTCCTCGGTCGTCGCTATCATCGCCTGCACCGCGATGGTCTGGACCTCCTCGTCGACGCCGCTGTACGTCCCGGACGGAATCGCGTCGTCGGCGAACCACTGGGCCTCCCCTTTGATGCTCTCGCGGGCGTCGCCCGATATCTCGACCAGCGCGATATCGTTCGTCGTCGCCAGTTCCTCGATCGCGCCGACCGGCCAGCCGCCGACGAGGAAGGCGGCGTCGATGTCGCCGTTTCGAAGCTGGTCGGCGGCCTGCGAGAAACCGGTGTTCTGCTCGGTGAAGTCACCCTGCTCGATGCCGGCGGACTCGAGAATCTGCAGGGCGTTGACCTGCGTTCCGCTCCCGAGGTCGCCAGTGTTGATGGTCGCACCTTCGAGGTCTTCCAGCGTCTCGATGCCGCTCCCCGCGAGCGTGACGACGTGAATCGTCTCCGGATACAACGTGGCGACGCCCCGAAGGCTCTCGACGGCGTTGCCCTGGAACTCCTCGATGCCGGTGCCGTTGTACGCGAAGAAGGCGATGTCGTTCTGGATGAGCGCGAAGTCGGCCTGCCCCTGTGCGAGACCGCCGACGTTCTCGACGCTCGCGCCCGTCGACTGCACCTGGAGGGTGAAGTCGGTGTTCTGCTCGACGACTTGCTTGAACTGGTTCGACAGTGGGAAATACGTCCCACCGGTTCCGCCGGCGAACCACGTCAGTCGCTGTTGTTGTGCCAGTACGTCGCCGGACAGGCCGGCGAGCCCGGCGATACCGGCTGCTTTCACGAACGTGCGTCTGTTGAGTTCTCCCGCCATAGTTCCGTACCTCTCCGTGTACGTTCATATAGCCTGACGACGCTCCGTGAGAGAAACGGACGGTTGAACGCCTCGGCAGCGCAGTAATCGACGTTGACGACCTGACAACGGCTCGTTACCTAATCCTTCGAATCGAAACCCTCTTCGGAGTCGACTTCGACTGGCGGCGTATGGAGACGATTCGTGCGAACGATTATCACGACCTCGTCACGGCCAGCGACCCCCGACTCTCGCCCGACGGCGAGCGCGTAGCGTTCGTCCGCAAGACGCCCGACGACGACCAGGAGTACGAGGCGACGGTGTACGTCGTCCCGGTCGGCGGCGGCGACCCGACGCAGTACACCATCAGCGAGGGCGTCGACAGCACGCCGCGGTGGAGTCCGAGCGGCGACCGCATCGCGTTCGTGTCGACGCGCGGCGCGGACGACGACCGCCCGCAACTGTGGGTGCTCCCGACGGACGGCGGCGAGGCCCGGCAGGTGACCGACGTGGCGGGCGGCGTCTCGCAACTCGCGTGGTCGCCCGACGGTACCCGCATCGCGTTCGTCCAGCAGAGCACCGAGGAGGACCGTGCGGAGGGCCGCGACCTCGAACTCGACGACGAGGAGTACGAGCCCGAGGAGCCGGACCCGCGCGTCATCGACCGGAAGATCTACCGGGCGGGCGAGCGCTACTTCGACGGCAAGCGGAGCCACGTCTACGTCGTCGACCTGGGAGACGGGGGCGCGGCACGACCCGGCTCGGGTGGCGAGCGGCGAGCGAGCGTCGAGCGAATCACCGACGGCGACTACGACTTCCTGGGGCCGGAGTGGGGTGACGCGACGACGCTGTACTACGGCGCGCGGCGCGAGGGCGACCCCGACGACAACATCGTCGTCGACATCGTCGCTTACGACACGGACGCCGACGAATCCGAGCAGGTCGTCCGGACGACCGGATGGGGTGCGAGCATCGCCGCCACCGAGGACGGCCGCGTCGCGTACGCCTACACGCCCGAAGAGCAGGCGACGCTCCGCCAGACCGAGGTGAAGGTGCTCGACCGCAAGAGCGGGGAGACCGTGACGCTCACCGCGTCGCTGGACCGGACGCTCTCGATGGACGTTCCGCCGGCCTGGGGGCCCGACGGGGAGGAGGTCTACTTCGGGACGCCCGACGAGGGCGAGTACGTCGTCTGGCGCGCGCCCGGCGACGGGAGCGACGCGCCCGAGCGAGTGGTCGGCGACGGCCACGTCACCGGATTCTCCGTCGGCGAGGACGCGGTCGCCTACGTCAAATCCGAGTGGGACCACCGCGGGGACGTGTTCGTCTCGACGCGCGGCGGTGCCGAGACCCGGCGACTCACCCGCCTCAACAGCGACCTTCTCGACGACCGGGCTGTGTCGCAACCGGAGGAGATACGCTTCGAGTCCGAGGACGGCACGGAGATACAGGGGTGGGTGCTCACGCCGCCCGATTTCGAGGGCGCGGAACCACGTTCCGCGGAGACGTCGAGCGGTGAGCGAGGCGAGCCGCGTGACTCGAACGAACGGTACCCCCTCGTCGTCGAGATCCACGGCGGCCCGCACGCGATGTGGACCACCAGCGGGACGATGTGGCACGAGTTCCAGACGCTCGCGGCGCGGGGCTACGTCGTCTTCTGGTGTAACCCGCGCGGGTCGACGGGCTACGGCGAGGCGTTCACGGCCGCCATCGAGCGCGACTGGGGCGACGTGACGATGGCCGACGTGATGGCGGGCGTCGACCGCGTGGCGGCCCGCGACTACGTCGACGAGGACGACGTCTTCGTCACCGGCGGCAGCTTCGGCGGCTACATGACGGCGTGGATGGTCTCCCACACCGACCGGTTCGCCGGGGCGGTCGCCCAGCGCGGCGTCTACGAACTGAACAGCTTCTACGGGTCGACCGACGCGTTCAAACTCGTCGAGTGGGACTTCGACACGACGCCGTGGGAGGAGTCGGAGTTCCTCTGGGAGCACTCGCCGGTGGCGCACGCGGACCAAGTCGACACGCCGACGCTGGTCGTCCACAGCGACGACGACTTCCGCGTCCCGGTGAACAACGCCGAGATGCTGTACCTCTTCCTGAAGAAAAACGACGTGGAGACGCGACTCGTTCGCTACCCGCGCGAGGGACACGAACTCTCCCGGAGCGGCGAACCCGCTCACGTCGTCGACCGCGTCGAGCGCATCGTCCGCTGGTTCGACGGCTACTCCGACCACCACGACGCGCCGAAGGCCCTCGAACGCGGCGACGAGGGGCTCTCGGCGGCCGAGAGCGAGGAGAACGAGGAGAACGAAGAGAGCGAGACGAGCGGAGAGGACGAAGGCGGGGAGTAGCTCCCGACCGCTACCGAGCGTCACATCCCCACACGGGGGTCGGTTTCGCGCGGAAGTTGGATGCGCCAAAACCGCCCGAAGGCTATCGATTCTCTAGACGAAGCGAAGGGGTTCGGGAGCGGCCGGTCGGACCGCGGTCTCGTCTGTCGCACACGACCGCTAGGAGGGCTCTCGGCCGTGGCGACGGCAGATTCGTTCCGGACTCGACTGGAAAGGAAGGGAGAACCGCGGGTCGAGAACGCCGGGCGTCAGTCGACGATGATGTCGGTGTTCTCGTCCAGGTGCTCCGGGTCGTCCTCCGGCATCATCTTGCTCTCGTAGCGGTCGATCCAGTCGGCGAAACAGCCGGGACAGAGCCGCTGGCTGTCTATCTGGGAACGGTCGACCGTGAGACGGACGGTTCGGGCCAGCGCGTCCGAGAGGGGTTCGCCGCAGTCGTCGCACGGGTCGGTGTCGTCGTCGCTCATGCGGGGGAGATGTAGCGGGGGACACATAAAGTACGGGAGTCGTTCGCGTCCCGACGGGGTTGCCGGGTCCCGTTCCGGCGAGACGGTGGAACGACGGCCGAGGCGTCCGGCCGACCGCCCCCGGCGAGCGCCGGGTCCGTTCTCGGTACAAACAAGACGCCCCAGTACGAACCGCCGGACATGAACCACGAGCGCTCGCGCGACCTGTACGACCGTGCGCTGTCGTCGATTCCCGGCGGAGTGAACTCACCGGTGCGGGCCGTCCGGCCGTACCCCTTCTTCGTCGAGAGCGGCGACGGGGCACACGTCGTCGACGCGGACGGGAACCGCTTTCTCGACTACGTGATGGGCTACGGACCGCTGCTGCTCGGCCACGACCTGCCCGAGCAGGTGCAGTCGGCGGTCCAGTCCCGGCTCTCGGACGGACCGATGTACGGCGCGCCGACCGAGGTGGAGGTGGAACTCGCGGAGTTCGTCGCGCGCCACGTCCCGAGCGTCGAGATGACGCGGTTCGTCAACAGCGGGACCGAGGCGACCGTCTCCGCGATTCGACTCGCTCGCGGACACACGGGCCGGGACAAGATCGTCGTCATGCAGGGCGGTTACCACGGCGCGGGCGAGTCGACGCTCGTCCAGGGCGAGTCGGGCGTGCCCGCCGAACCGAGTTCGACCGGCGTTCCGGAGTCGTTCGCCGCCGAGACCATCACCGTGCCGTTCAACGACGCCGAGGCCGTCCGGGAGGTGTTCGAGGAGCGGGGCGACGAGATAGCCTGCGTCATCGCCGAACCCCTCCTCGGCAACTGCGCCAGCGTCCCGCCGGTCGAGGGGTACCTGGAGACGCTCCGCGAGGTGACCGACGAGCACGGCGCACTCCTGGTGTTCGACGAGGTGATGACGGGCTTCCGCATCGGCGGCCTCCAGTGCGCCCAGGGCAAGTTCGGCGTCACGCCGGACCTGACGACGTTCGCGAAGATAATCGGCGGGGGATTCCCGGTCGGGGCCGTCGGCGGCCCCGCCGAGATAATGGAGGGGTTCGCGCCGACCGGCGACGTGTTCCAGGCCGGAACCTACTCCGGGCATCCGCTCTCGCTCACCGCCGGGCTGGAGACCCTGCGGTTCGCGGCCGAGAACGACGTGTACGACCACGTCAACGACCTCGGCGAGAAGCTGCGGTCGGGACTGACCGACATCCTCGCGGACCAGGCACCCGAGTACACCGTCCTCGGCACGGACAGCATGTTCAAGGTCGTGTTCACGCGCGACGGTCCCCGCGACCTCGACGACCAGTGCGAGGCCGGCTGTCGCCAGCGCCCTGACTGCCCGCGATACGATTACTGCCCGAAGAACCGGGGCGACGTGGACGCCGCCGAGACGGAACGCTGGGAGCGGCTGTTCTGGCCCGCGATGCTGGAGGAGGGCGTGTTCCTCACCGCCAACCAGTACGAGTCGCAGTTCGTGAGCTACGCCCACACCGAGGAGGACGTCGAGGAGACGCTGGAAGCGTACAAGGAAGCGCTGTAGCTCGCGCTCTCAGGTCCCGTTCGCGGTAGTTTCCGACGCACCCCCAGCCACGCCGCCCGACCGGCGGTCACTCCCCGCCGGACTCGAACCCGAACGTCCGCGCCAGTTCGGACTCGATTCTCGCGACGTAGCGGTCGAGCACCTCCTCGACCTTCTCGTCGGGCGCGACGATGCCCTGGACGCGGTCGGTCGGGTTCTCGGGGAGGTCGACGCGGAACTCGCCGTCTCCCTCGTAGAACGGTTCGCTCTCGTTCAACACCTGCTGGTCGATGGCGTGGACGAGTTCGGAGTCGTAGCGCTCGTTCATCTCGTTGAAGGCGTCCTTGTACGCGCGCTGGAGTTCGTTGAAGTAGTGAACGTACTTGTCCTCGAACTTCTCCGGGTCGAAGTCGGCCATGTACGGAGAGTGACCCGGCGCGAGTAAAAATCGGGCGGTCGTCGCGTCGCTCGCCGTCCGGCCTCGCTTCGAGAGCCGCTGCGCTACTTCTGCGAGCGAAACCGCTGCAAAAGCCGCCCAGAGCCGCCGAGACGCCCCTCCGATGCGTCCCCCTCTCGTCGCACGGAAGGTAGTTTCGTATATCGATATTTGGTTTATCTATCGGGACGTGCGTTTCGGCTCCCCTGCTCGGAAACGACCGCCGAGGGGGACTTCCAGGCCGTCTTCGACGGTTCACCGCCGACAGTGACAGTGGCGAGCGCCGGACGAGTCGATTCGCGACCCAGGGAAGAGAGTACGGTCGACGACCGGGCCTTCGGACGACGCTCGCGATGGGCAGGTCCGGACCACTGCCGCCGGGTCGCGGGGTCACCGCTCCGGGTACCGAGCCAGGAGCCGGCAACGGTTCGGAGTTCGCCGGAAACGTCGTGGTCCGCTCCTCGAACTGGATTCTCCGAGTCGACCGCGAACACTCTCGCGTACCGCTGGACGCGGTGTCGACGTTCCCGACCGTCTCGCAGTGCCCGCTTTCCGGACCGACGCGAAGGCAGTTCGACGACGCCGCCCGCTCGACGACGGGTCGAGTCGCCGTTGCGGCGGTGCTCCGCGGCGAGTTCGCTTCGTTCGGCCGTTCGGAACAGCATCGGGGGCCGGCCGCCGATAAATCGTATGCCGCGATATAGAATTCCGTGGAATACGGGAACCCGTTCGTCTTCGGGGAATGCGAGAAGGGACTACGAGAGTTGCTCGCCGACGAGTTCGTCGACGCGCTCGACGAACGCCCGCTCTTCGCCCGCCGGCACCGTCGCCCCCGCGGCGACGTCGTGGCCGCCGCCGTCGCCGCCGACGGCGCGGGAGGCCTCCGTCATCACCGCCGAGAGGTCCAGTCCCCGCCGGGTCAGCGACGGCGTCCCGCGCGCGGACACTTTCACCTCCTCGTCGTTCTTCTCGGCGAACGCGACGATGGGCGTGTTGCGGTCGACGCCCTCGGCACCGACGGCCATCCCGGCCACGATGCCGACGATGGTCTCGCGGATGCGGTCCTCGGCGTGGAACCACTGGACGTTCTCCTCGCGGGTCACGCCCTCCGATTTGACCCACTGGAGGCCCTCCGAGAGATTCCGACGGTGGTTCGAGAGCAGCTTTCGCGCGCGGTCCAGGGCGTCGTTCCGGTCGCCGAGACAGACCGCCAGTCCCACGTCCGCGCGCTCGTAGCGCGCGGTGGCGTTCAGCAGCGTCGAGAACTCGCTTACGTCGCGCAGTTCCGTGCCGCGGGGTTCCTCGACGAGCGAGTACGTCGTGCCGACGAGGCCGTCTATCTTCCGGGCGGGGACGCCCTCGCGCATCGCGCGCTTGACGAGCGCACTGGCGACCGTGCGGCGCTCCTCGTCAGTCAGGTCCACCCAGCGCCGCCAGTCGCCGTCGGCTTTGAGATCCACGTCGAGACCGTCGAGGAACCGGAGTGCGCCGTTGCCGTCGTTGGAGATACCGGGGATGTACACGTCGCTCGCGTACTCCAGCAGTTTCGGCAGCGGGCGGGTCTGCTTGCCGTACAGGGTGAGGTCGCGGGTGGTCTCCAGCACGCCGACCTCGACGCCCTCCTCGACGAGGTTCGCGTTCGCGCCGACGAGTTCGCCGTCGCTCGTCTGCATGTCGCCGACGGCACCGACCACGGCCAGCGCGGCGAGGTCCCGGCTGTCGGTCCCGTCGGGTTCCAGCGCCCGCGCGAGGACGTAGCTCGCGCCGGCCCCGGATAGCTCTGACGAGCCGTCGACGCCGAACAGCAGGGGGTTCAGGTGGAACTCTGTCTCCGCGTCGGCGGGCTGGTGGTGGTCGGCGATGACGGGCGTGAAGTCGCCCGCCGCCTCGTGTTCGCTGATGACGTCGAGCTGTCCGCTCCCGAAGTCGGTGAACAGCACGGTGTCGTGATCCTTCGCGGCGATAGCCGCCACCTCCTCGGCGTCGAGCTGTTTGCTGAACACCGTCTCGAACGGAATCCCTGCGCGTTCGAGCGCCGACGCCGCGATGGCGGCGCTCGTCAGGCCGTCCGCGTCGATGTGGGACGCGAGCAACACTTCGTCGGCCTCGCGGAGCCTGTCCGCACAGGCGGTCGCGCGGTCGGCCATCTCCGGAACCGGACTACTCATCGCTCCTTCCTTGGCCCGTCCCGGAATTTAAACCTGCGCCTCGGCGCGGACGGCGGACGAACGGGACCGCGCCGAGCGCCGACAAAAAGGCTGGACATGCGAAGCGACACGCACACGTCGAGTAATCGAGTAGGAAGGGACGGATGCGGTTGCCGCCGCATTCCGGGGAGGATGTCGCTGCGGGTTGGTCCGCAGCGCTCAGACGCGCGGCGGCCGGGAGAGCAATGGCGCTCCCTCGGTCTTCCCCTCTCCCGTCGCCGTGCCCGAGTCAGGGTTCGAAGAGACCGTTCCGTTCTCGCCCGAAACGATTTCTTCCGCACGTGCGTAGCCGAGGGTATGCCACGTGACCAACTGACGCAAGCGGCCGAGGAAGTAAAACACGCTGCCGCGGAGGCCGACGGAGAGGCCGCCGAGCGGATGGACGACCTGGCCGAGACGCTGGAGAACCTGGCGAGCACCGACCAGGGGCCGGACCACGGCCGACTCGCGCGCATCACCCACTCGCTCTCCGAGTTGCGCGCGGGGGCGGACGGAGCGGCGGCAGAACGCGTCGACGCCGCCCAGGACCATGTGAAAGCGTACCGGGAGACCGTCGAGGGCGTCTGAACGCGCCGCGGGAGACGGTGGACGGTCGCTCGCCGTCAGCAGACGGGTTTCGGATTCACGCCCATCGACTCCAGCGACTCGGTGTACTCCTCGTAGGCGGCCTGAATCGCGCCGCCGGCGGCGTCGCGGGCACGCTCCCAGTCCTCGTCACTCTCACAGCGGTCCGCGAGAACGGCCAGCGCGCGCTCGCGCTGCTCGTCCAGGTCGCCCTTCAGGTCGCGGAACAGTTGCGCCGTCTGCGGGTCGGCCTGGCCGGTGAAGAAGCCGGTCATCTGCTCTTTCGACTTCTCGCTGGCGAGCGTCCGCCCGACGAAGCCGCCGAGGCGGGCGACGACGTCGCGTTCGTCGACGCCCTCGCGGAGGAACTCCTGCACGCCGGGCACCGAACCGGGGTCGTGGTCGTCGAGTTTCCCGGCGACCGTCTCGTAGTGCTGCCGTTCGGTGTCGGCGACGTCGGCGAACAGGTCCCCCGCGTCGCCGTCCAGTTCGTCCGCCCACGCCGCGAACGTCTCGTGGGCGGCGTGTTCGGCGTCGGCGGCGGCACGGTACACCGTCTCGGAGTCCATCTCGCCGCCGGTCGCCGCGTACAGCGACTTCGACGAACCGAGGCGCGAGAGGGCGGTCTCGTTGTCGTCGCGAACCGTCTCGACGAACTGCTCGGCGTCCATGCCCCGGGGTAGGGATGCCGGGTGCTTGTAATCACCGTTCCCGGCAGTCCGACTCCGAAAGCGGCCGAAGTCGCCGTTCGGGGCGATAGTCGCGGAACAGGGGAGTGCGGAGACGAAGGAACGCGACGAAAGCCACAGGCGAGCGATGCGGTCGAGGGGAGGTACGGAAAGCGCTGGCGTGGTGGCCGGGAGGAAGACGCCGGCGAGTTACCGCGCGTCCTCCAAGGAGAGACAGAGGTCGGCGTCGACCGAGATCCACTCGGCCATCCGCTCCATCCTCGTGGCCTCCGCCGGGTAGATGGTACATCGGTCCGGCATCTCGTCGTGCTGGACGACGATGGACTCCAGTTCGAAGGCTCGCTCGCGGACGGCCTCTCGGCGCGTTTCGGGGGGTTCGTCTATCGTATCGGGGCTGCCTGACATTGTGACCTCGTGACGGCGTCCGGGGACGCCTCGTTACGTAGATTCGGTCGGGACTAAATAATTCCTTCTAGTTCACCTCGGTAGAAATAAATAGACGAACGGTCGACCCCCGGCGGTCTCGAACTACTCGCTTCCGTCCGGTAGCGAGAGCGGTTTCGCGGTCTTCGACACGCTCGACGGTCACTGACCGTCGCCGGTCTCCACCGGCGCGTCGACGAGATTACCCCACTCGGTCCACGAGCCGTCGTAGTTGGTCACGTCCTCGTAGCCGAGCAGTTCCGACAGCGCGAACCACGCGATGGACGAGCGCTCGCCGATGCGGCAGTAGGCGACGACCTCCTGGTCGTCGGTGATGCCGGCGTCCTCGTACAGTTCCCGGAGTTCGTCGGCGGACTTGAACCGGCCGTCCTCGTTCACCGTCGCAGCCCACGAGACGTTCTCCGCACCGGGGACGTGGCCGCCGCGCTGGGCGGTCTCCTGGAGTCCCGGCGGCGCGAGCACCTCGCCGCTGAACTCCTCGGGCGAGCGAACGTCGACGAGGGGAACGCCGCGGTCGATGGCTTTCTCCACGTCGTCGCGGTAGGCGCGGATGCCCTCGAAGGGGCCGCGAGCGTCGTACCCCACCGTGGGGAACGCCGGTTCTTCGTCGGTGGTCGGGTAGTCGTTCTCGACCCAGTAGTCGCGACCGCCGTCGAGCAGACGCACGTCCTCGTGGCCGTAGTACTTGAACTGCCAGTAGGTGTAGGCGGCGAACCAGTTGGAGTTGTCGCCGTAGAGGACGACGGTGGAGTCGTCGCTGATACCGTGGCTCCCCAGCAGGTCCTCGAAGTCCTCCTTGTCCAGGATGTCCCGGCGGGTCTGGTCCTGGAGCTGGGTCTCCCAGTTGAAGCCGACGGCACCGGGCGCGTGGGCTTCGTCGTAGGCTTCCGTGTCCACGTCGACCTCGACGAGGCGGTACTCGGGGTCGTCGCTCCGGAACTGGTCGAGTCGCTCCTCGACCCAGTCCGCAGTGACGAGCACGTCCTTCGCGTAATCGCTATCGCTCATGCACGACGTGCTTCGAAGGCCACCGGTATAGCCCTATCAGACCCGGAAATTCGCGCCACGTATCGCGTTTTTCGGCAACACTGTCCGCCTCTCTGCGCGGCGACAGGAGCGCCACCGCGCCGTCGGTCCTCGCATCCGTCACCGCGGCCGCACTGCGGCGGAGATCCGGCGACTATCGCCGCTATCTCCGGCAAGCGGCGCGTTCGGGCGGGAACCCGGAACGCTAAGGCGGCCGGACGGCTACTCCGGGACGATGCACGACAGCGTCGTAGTGAGCGCCGACTGGCTCGCCGAGCGACTGGACGCGACCGGGACCGGGGCGGCGGACGATGCGGCGACGGGCGACGCCGGGACGGACGACGTGACGGTCGTCGACGTACGCGACGCCTGGGAGTACGACGGCATCGGCCACGTCCCCGGCGCGGTCAACGTCCCGTTCGAGACGTTCCGGTCGGGCGACGCCGACGACGCCGGGATGCTCCCCGGCGCGGAGCAGTGGGCAGACCTGCTTGGCGACATAGGGGTCACGCCCGACGACACGCTCGTCGCCTACGACGACACGCACGGCGTCTTCGCTGCGCGGTTCCTCGTCACCGCGGAGCTGTACGGTCACGACGACCTGCGGCTCCTCGACGGCGACTTCAGCGCCTGGACCCGGGAGCGCGCGACGACCACCGCGACGCCGACGCCGGAACCGACGACGTACGAGGTGGGCGAGCCGACCGACTCCCCGCTAGTCGACCGTGCGGCCGTCGAGGCGGCCATCGACGACGCGGACGCGGTACTGGTCGACACCCGCGACGCCGAGGAGTACGCTGCGGGCCACCTCCCGGGTGCGGTCAACCTGGACTGGCGGGAACTCGTCGACGACGAGACTCGCGGCCTGAAATCGCGCGACCGGCTTCGCGCCATCCTCGACGACCACGGCGTCACGCCCGACCGCCGTGTCGTCCTCTACTGCAACACCGCCCGGCGCATCAGCCACACGTACGTCGTCCTCTCCGCGCTGGGCTACGACGACCTGGCCTTCTACGAGGGGAGCCTCACCGAGTGGACTGCGGCCGACGGCGAACTGGAGACGGGACCGTAGTCCGACGGACGGAAAGTCGAAGGGACGCGGAACTCCCGCCGGGTAATCGCCAGTAGCGCGATGAACGGTCGAAGTCGAAGCGTTCAACGGCGAGTTGCGTCCCCTCCCACGAGGATTGAAGTCCCGAGAGTGAAATCGACCTGTTCTGTCGGATGGCAGTCGTATGACGGGGGAGATTCGGAAGCGATTCTCGGTCGCCGCCAGCTTCGTGGCGAGCACGGCAACGTAGGACACCGACGGGAACTGTCGCAGTACGCGTCCGGCGAGCGGTCGGAAAACCCGCGTTTCCCGACGACGGACGAGCGGAGGAGCCGTCGACGGGGGCCGACAGCCGCGTTTCGGGCCGCGATAGCCGCCGGGGGAACGGCACGTGCGGAGCATCGAACCGGAGTACGTCACCGTTTACTGACACTCCTCTGAAGATGGTGTGTCGAAGGCCTAATCCGACCGTGCCGACCCTCGAACCGAGGTATCGTGGATAAATCCCCGGTAGGCGAGCGCTAGGCGTCTGAACGGTTGAGTCTCTTTATGCCAAGTTCTGGCCTACAGGTGACTGCCCCGGAGGGGGTAGAATGGACGAGAACGAGATGGAAAACACAGACACGGAAGCGTACGAAGAGGAACACGAGGAAGACGTGGGCGACGAATCGCGGCGAAACTTCATGAAGAAGGGCGCGCTGGCGTCGGGAGCGGCCGCACTGGGGCTCGCCGGGTCGTCCGGGAGCGCGGCGGCACAGCAAGGTCAAACGCAGGTGCTGGTGTTCACCTACGACTACTACCCGAACGTGACCTTCCGGGTAACTCAGGGGCTCCAGGCGTCGACCACCGTCAACATCCTCCGCCGTCCGGGCGGCGGGACGGTGCCGGAGATCAGTCAGCCCGACGACTACAACGGCTACGTCATCAACTACCGCCTCGGCGGGGGTGGAGAGCAGTCGGCCGGCATCACGACGCTGCTGTTCACCCGGGAATCGTTACAGACGAACTCGCGCTACCGGCTGGCCGGCGACGCGCAGATCTTCAGTTCGGACCTGAACCTGCTCTCGACGACCGCTCGTCGAGTCGGCGGCGGCAGTTAGTAACGGACGCAACGACGGGTCGCGAGTCACGGCGTACGCTAACCGGCGAGGTGGGAGCGTTCCCGCCTCGTCGACGCCGAACCACGGCTCCGACGTCGGTGGCGACGGTGCGCTCGACGTTCTATCGCCTACCGCTCGCAACCGGTCCCGCGGACGTTCGGCCCGCGAACGACTCGGGTTTTTGCGCCGTAATCGCGGCTGGCCAGCCGTGCGACCGCATCTGCCGGCCCGACGACACCACGCCCGTTAAGTAACACCGACTGCAACCACCGGGTAATGAGACGGCGCACCTTCCTGAAAGCCGGCACCGCCGGGGTCGCAGGGCTGGCAGGTTGCATCGGCGGCGACTCCGGAGGTTCGGGCACCGACGGGACGACGACCGACGGAAAGACGGCGGACACGACCGCCCGAACGGAGCTGAGCGGGACGCTGAACGTCGCCACGTACAGCTCGTTCGTGGACGCGCCGAGCAGCTCGCCCGGTCCCTGGATAAAAAAGCAGTTCGAGAAGAAGTACCCGAAAGCGACGCTGAAGTGGCAGACGCCGGAGAACGAGGTGAGCTACTTCCTCCAGCGAAAGGCCCAGGGCGTCGACGTGAACGCGGACGCCTACGTCGGCCTCAACGTCGACCACCTCATCAGAATTGACGAGAAACTGGGGAACCGGAACCTCTTCGTCCCGGTCGCCGACGCGCTGTCGAACTACGGCCACGTCAAGGACGAACTCACCTTCGACCCGAAGAACCGCGCGATACCGTACGACACGGGGTACATCAGCCTCGTCTACAACGGACACGAGGTGGACGATCCGGGGACGTTCGGGAGGCTGGCGAAGCCGAAGTACGCGAACAAGCTCATCGCGCAGAACGCCCAGCAAGCCGCGACCGGCCGGGCGTTCCTGCTGTGGACCGTCCACCAGAAGGGCCCGGACGGATATCTCGACTACTGGAAGCGGCTGAAGCGAAACGGCGTCAAGATACTCGGCTCGTGGGACGCCGCCTACACCGCGTACTCGAACGGCGAACGGCCCATCGTCGTCTCCTACTCGACCGACCGGGTGTACGCCAACCGGCAGGAGGGCGTCGACATGAAGAAACACAAGGTCGGCTTCCTGAACGACGAGGGGTACGCCAACCCCGAGGGGATGGCGAAGTTCGCCGGCGCGAAGAACCCGAAGCTCGCCGACGCCTTCCTCGATTTCATGCTCACGAAGGAGGTGCAGGCGAAGATAGCGACGCTCAACGTCCAGTTCCCCGCGACCGACTGGGCGAAGCCCGGCGAGGAGTTCCGGAAGTACGCCAGGGAGCCGGAGAAACCCGTCACCTTCTCCTACGACGAACTGAAGGGCAACGTCGAGGAGTGGGTCGAGCAGTGGGCGCGCCAGGTCGCCAGGTAGATGGCGCTCCGGCGCTGGCTCGACCGGCACGCGCTCGCCCTGCTGGCCGCCGCGACCAGCGCCGTGCTCGCCGTCGTCTTCTACTACCCCGTCGCCATCGTCTTCGCGGAGTCGGGCGGCCTCTCGGCGTTCGCCGACGTGCTCTCCGACGAGTTCCTCGTCCGCGAGATACTCGGATTCACGGCGTACCAGGCCGCGCTGTCGACGCTCGCCAGCGTCGCGCTCGGCCTCCCCGGAGCCTACGTCCTCTCGCGCTACGAGTTCCCGGGCCGGCAGACGCTCCGTTCGCTGACCATCCTCCCGTTCGTGATGCCCTCCATCCTCGTCGTCATCGGATTCGTGGCGTTCTTCGGCGAGCAGGGCCTGCTGAACGACCTGCTCGGTCTCGTCGGTCTGAGCGTCGGCGAGCTACTGGGCGGGCTCCCCGTCGATTCGCTGCTGTACAACCTGCCCGCGATAATCGTCGCCCACGCATTCTACAACGCGCCCCTCGTCGCGCGGGTCACGAACGCGGCGTGGGAGAGCGTCGACGCCCGGGAGGTCGAGACGGCGCGCAGCCTCGGCGCGGGTCGGTTCCGCGCGTTCGTCGACGTGCTCGCGCCCCAGCTCCTCCCGGCGGTGCTCACGGGCGCGCTCCTGACGTTCATCTTCACGTTCATGTCGTTCCCCATCGTGCTGGAACTCGGCGGCATCGGCTACGCCACGGTCGAAGTGTGGATATACGGCCTCGTCCGCGACCTGGACTACTCGGCGGCGGCGACGCTCGCGGTGATGGAGACGGCGCTCTCGCTCGCGCTGACCTACGCCTACCTCCGGTACGAGGCCCGTCAGGCGTCGGCGTCGCGGGCCGCGCGACCGCCGGCCCGGAAGCGACTACTGCCCGACGACCCCTCGCCGCGAGCGGCGCTCGAACGCGTCGGCGTTGGAGCGTACGGCCTCGTCGTCGTGGTCGTCTTCGGCGGACCCATCGTCAGCACCGTCCTCGAAAGCGTCACGGGACCGAACGGGTTCACGCTCCGGTACTACGAGTTCCTCGTCCAGCGCCAGACCACCGGAGCCTCGTTCCAGACGAAACCGGGGGTGGCGGTGTGGAACTCGCTCGCCTTCGGCGTCGGCACCCTGCTCGCCGCGGTTCCGATGGGCGTCGTCGTCGCCGCGCTGGCGAACCGCGCCCGGTCGCGCTGGGGGCGAGCGGTCGAAGCGCTGGCGATGGCTCCGTTCGCGGTCAGCGGCGTGATGGTCGGTCTCGGCATGTTGCGGGGACTGGTCTTCGGCGTCCCGCTGCCGGTCGTCGGTCGGGTCCAGGTCGACGGCGCGCTCGCCATCGTCGCCGCGCACGCGGTCGCGGCCTACCCCTTCGTCGTCCGGAGCGTCGGGCCGATGCTGGGGAACGTCGACCGCCGGACCGTCGAGTCCGCGCGGGCGCTCGGCGCGACCCGGTTCCGGGCGCTGCTCGACGTGGAACTGCCGCTCGTCGCGGCCGGCGTCGTCGCCGGGGCGGCGTTCGCGTTCGCCATCAGCATCGGCGAGTTCGACTCGACAGTTATTCTTGCCACGGGGAGCAGTAGTTACACGATGCCGGTCGCCGTCGAACGCTACCTCGGCAACCGAACGCTCGGGCCGGCCACGGCGATGGGGTCGGTGCTGCTCGTCGTCACAGCGGCGAGTTTCGTCGTCGTCGACCGCCTCGGCGGGCGGTGGGAGTATGGTTGAGGTCCACCTGGAGAGCCTGCGCAAGGAGTACGACGGCGTGACCGCGCTGGAGGACGTGAGCCTCCACGTCGACGACGGCGAGTTCTTCACGCTCGTCGGGCCGTCGGGTTGCGGCAAGACGACGACTCTCCGGGCTATCGCGGGCTTCGAGACCCCCACGAGTGGCAGCGTCCGGTTCGGCGACCGCGAGATGACGGGCGTCCCGCCGAACGAGCGCGACGTCGGCATCGTCTTCCAGAACTACGCGCTCTTCCCGCACATGTCCGTCGCGGAGAACGTCGGCTACGGCCTGCGGTTCCGCGACCCGCCGGGCGCGCGGACCGACGAGGAGCGAATCGCGGAACTGCTCGATCTCGTCGACCTCGCCGGCTTCGGCGACCGCGATCCCGACGAACTCTCCGGCGGTCAGCGACAGCGGGTCGCGCTCGCCCGGGCGCTCGCGCCCGGCCCGGAACTGCTCCTGCTCGACGAGCCGATGAGCGCGCTCGACGCCCGCCTCCGGAAGCGCCTGCGGACGCAGGTCCGCCGCATCCAGTCCGACCTCGGAATCACGACCGTCTACGTCACCCACGACCAGGAGGAAGCGCTGGCGGTGAGCGACCGCGTCGCCGTCATGCACGACGGTCGGATCGAACAGACCGGTGCACCCGAGGCGGTGTACCGCAACCCCGACTCGCGCTTCGTCGCCGAGTTCCTCGGCGAGAACAACGTCTTCGATGCACGAGTACTTGCAGTCGAAACGAAGGGGTCGACGGTCGAGGTCGGCGACCGCGAGTTCGTCGTCCCCGACGCCGGGGGGACGGTCGGGGACCGGGTGACGTTCTGCGTCCGGCCCGAGACGCTACGACTCGACGGAGGCGAGAACCGGTTCGAAGCCCACGTCGAAACGGTCGAGTTCCTCGGCGAGGCGTTCCGCGTCCACCTCGACTGGGACGGGCGACCGGTGACGCTCCGGGCGGCCGACGAACCCGACGCCGACCGGGTTCGCGTCGGGTTCGACTCGTCCGACGCCCACGTCGTCGAGACGGCGTCGGACGGCCGCGAGCAGGTCCAGTAGCGCCGCACCGGCGCGCTACCGCGTCGTCTCCGTCGTGAACGTTCCGTTCGTTTCCGTCGTGAACGTCCCGGTCGTCTCCGTCGTCCCAGTTCCGAACGTCTCCGTCGTTCCCGTTCTGAACGTCTCCGTCGTTCCCGTTCTGAACGTCCCGGTCGTCTCCGTCGTCCCGGTTCCGAACGTCTCCGTCGTTCCGGTACCGAACGTCCCCGTCCCCCGAGTCCCGTTGACCGTCGTCTCCGTCGTTCCGGTTCCGTCGGGCCGCCGGGTGAGGAAGACGCGGCCGTTCATCTGCTGTTGATGGAATCGACAGCGGTACCGGTCTATCGCCTGGCGCGCCCGGAACGTGACCGAGCGCGTCTCGCCCCGTCGAGACGTCGGTTGCGTCTCCTCGAGTACGCGCCCGTTCTGGCCGAGTAGCTGGAACTGGTGTCTCGCCCCGTCGAGGTTTATCCAGGTAACCCGGTACTCCCTGCCGGGACGGAATCGCAACACCGGGTTCGGCGCGCCCTGGAGCGACGGCGGCGCGAGTCCGAGCCAGAACTCCGTCCGTCCGCCGAGGATGACGGTCCTGACACCCGGTCCGGACGTCTCGGTCGTCTCCGTCGTCTCCGTCGTTTCCGTGGTCTCCGTCGTCTCCGTCTCGTTCGCCTGCGTCTGATTGCCCTGCGTCTCGTTCGTCTGGTCCTGGGCACCGACGAGCGTGCCGAGACCCCCGACGACGCCAAGCGCTCCGGCCGCTTTCAGGAGGTTTCGCCGCGAGCTACTCGGTGAGTCTTTCTCTGTCATCGTTCTCCCCTCCCGCGACGCGACGACGAGAGAAAAATCGCCGTCACCGTTCGCGGTCACAATTCGGCGTTTCGACCCTCGACGGCATCGATGTGAGGGTTGTCGGTCGGACAACCGACACAACCCAGAACGTCGAAGCGGTCGTTCGGTGGCGTGGACCGAAGAAACGAGGAAAGGAGCGGTTACGACGCGTCGAGCGTGACGCGCCGTTCGGCAACCGCGCCGTCGACGTCGACCGTCAGGAGTGTCACCGTTTCGCTCGTACCGCAGTACGCTCTTACCTCGATAGTCCCCCGGTTCGTTCGAACTCGGCGTCGGTGTCCCACTCTCAAGCCACGGTTTCGCCGTCGGGGTCGCCGTTCGCCACGACCGGGACGACCGACGAGAACCGCCGCGAATCCGCCTCGAAAACGAAGAACCGTCGTCTACTGCTGGAACTGGTCCTGGATTATCTCCAGCGTCTGCTCGCGGTCGTCCCAGGCGACGAAGACCGCGACGCTGGTCGCGCTGGTGATGAGGTCGTGGATGTTGATGTGGGCGTCCGCGACCGGCGCGACGAGTTCGCTGATGATACCGGACTGGTTCGGTAGTTCGCCACCCGTCACGCGGATGACGGCCACGTCGTCGTCGACCGTGACGCTGGACAGCGACCCCTCCTCGATTACCTCCTGGTGGAGGATGTTCTCCGCGCGCTCGGCGACGTCCTCGTCGACGTAGAACGTGATGCTGTCCATTCCGCTGGCGACCGCGTCGACGTTGATGTCGGCCTCCGCGAGCGCCGACGACAGGTCCGAGAGAATGCCCGACTGGTTGCGGACGGCCCGCCCCGCCACGGTCAGACAAGCCAGCGGCGACTCCCGCATGTCGATGAGGTTCTGGAACTGGCCGGTGACGTTCGTGCCGCCGGTCAGCAGGTCTCCGTGCTGGTAGTGGACCACCCTGACGCCCATGTCGTCGTCCTTGTAGGAGAGCGCCGAGGGAGCGACCACCTCCGCGCCGCGGAACGAGAGGTTCCGGAGTTCGTCGACCGTTATCTTGCCGACGTTGCGCGCGCCCTCGACCACGTGCGGGTCGCCCGTCATGACGCCCTCGACGTCGGTGACGATGACCACCTCGTCTGCGTCGACGTACGAACCGAGCATCACCGCGGTCGTGTCGCTGCCCCCACGGCCGAGCGTCGTCACGTTCCCCTCCCCGTCCTCCGCGAGGAAGCCCGTAACGACCGGGACCGTCCCGTCGAGGTCGGACGCGAGTTCCCGGGTTCGTTCGCGGGTCTCCTCGGCGTCGACCTCGCCGCGCGAGTCGGTGACGATGGGCCAGTCGTCGCTACCTGGTTCGACGAACGTGGCGTCGACGCCGCGGGCCGCGAGCGCCGCCTTCAGCATCCGGACGCTGGTGCGCTCGCCCATGCTGACGATCTCGGCGCGGTCGGCCTCCTCGGCCTCGAACTCGATGTCGTCGAGCAGTTCGTCGGTCGTGTTCCCCATCGCGCTCGCGACCACGACCAGCTCGTGGCCCGCCGCGACAGCCTCGGCGACGGAGTCGGCGGCGCGGTTGATCCGGTCGCCGCTGCCGAGGCTCGTCCCCCCGAACTTGGCGACTACGCGCACCGCACCATCCCCCGCCGTTCGTACGTGTGTATCATGCTCGATGGTAGCAACGGCGGCCAGATAACTGCTTTCATGTCTGGAATTTCTGCCAATGTCGGCTGCTCTGGTACGTTGCCGTCCCGGCTCGTCATCGCAGTCCTCGCCCTCCGGCTGTTCGTCGCGGCGACCGTCTACAGTTCTGCTACCGCGGTCTCCGCTACGCGACCGTCGTCGGGAAACGAACCGGACGAGAAGGAATACGGGAGAGCGGCGTCCTCACTTCAGCTCTATCTTCCGGATGAACTGGAGGTTCTTCAGGTCGTTGAGCACGTCGCCGGGGATGTCGGCGTCCGTCACGATGTACAGGCGCGGCTCGTCGGTGAACTCGGGGTCCTCGCTGACCGTCTGGCGGATGGAGATGTCGTTGTCGGCCAGCAGCGTCGTCACCGTGGCGACGATGCCGGGTTCGTCGGCGTCGGCGACGTCGATGGTCAGTACCGTCAGATCGAGCACGGGCGCGAGGTCCATCAGGCTCGGGATGGAGGAGATGTTCTGGAAGATGCGCCGCAGTTCCTCGTCCTCGAGGATGGCGTCCGTCGTCGAGTCCACGACCCGGCGGTCGACGCCGATCTCGCGCGCTATCTGGGTGTTCGGAATCTCGATGCTCCCCGAGACGACCCGACCCTCGTCGCTGACCGAGAACCCGCGTTCGAGGAGCAGCCGGATGACCTGCTGCTGGGAGGGGCTCCCCTCGAACTTCTGCATGATGCGGTCGAACATGTCTGGGACAACGGAGGCTCCGTTTAAGGGGTTTCCCGTTCCAGGGACCCGGTTCGGTCGGCGAGACGGCGCGTCGCTTCGCCGAACCGCGCAGTAGCTACGGCGAACTCGTCCCAGGGCTCCCTTCCGTGCTCGCCGCGTCGCTCCGGCGCTCGTCCCTCGGCGTCGCCCCGTCCGGCGTCAGCGCGAGGCTTCGGTAGCCACCGTCCGGCGCTCAGTCGTCCCCGCCGTCTCTGCCGCGCATCGCCCTGTAGCGCGCGTACAGTATCAGAGCGACGACCCCGACGGCGGCGAGCGCCGTACCGGGCATCGTCCGGCGCTGCGAGAGCTTCGTGTAGAGACTGGTCTCGGAGACGTGACCCTCGTAGTCGCCGCGCTGTTCGAGGTCACCGACCGGATCGTCGAGGACGTTCTGCTCGTCCGAACGCGCCGGGCGGTCCTTCTTCTGTAACCGGAAGAACACCGTCTCCACGAGCGTGTCCATGAAACTCGGCGCGTAGTGGCCGAGCACGGACATGCTCTTGCCGCCCGCGCCGACGAACACCTCGCGGTCGGGGTGTTCCGCGGCGTGCAGTATCGAGCGCGCTACCGTCTCCGGAGCGTAGATGGGCGGCGGAAGCGTCGCTTCCTCGTCCATGTAGTTTTTCGCGTGCCGAGGATAGGGTGTGTCGATGGCGCTGGGTTTGATGAGCGTCACGGACACCGGCGCGTCCTCTTCTTCCAGTTCCATGCGCAACGCGTCGGTGAAGCCCTTGACGGCGTGCTTGGAAGCCGAGTAGCTGCCCTGCAGGGCCAGCGCCTGGTCGGAGACGACGCTACCGATGTTCACGATTGCACCGCCGCGCTCTTTCAGGTGGTCGGCGGCTTCGAGCGAGCCGTACAGCAGGCCCCAGACGTTGGTGTCGAACTGTCGTCGCATGTCCTCGACGGGCGTGTCTTCCAGTTTGCCGTAGAGGAACGCGCCCGCGACGTTGACCCAGGTGTCGAAACCGCCGTACGTCTCCTCTGCGACCCGCGCTATCTCGCGGACGTCGTCCCGGTCGCTAACGTCGGCGACGACGTACACCGCGTCGCCGCCGGCCTGCGTTATCTCCTCGGTCAACTCCCGTAGCGCGTCCTCGCTCCGGGCGGCGAGCACCAGCCGTGCCCCGCGGTCCGCGGCCATCCGCGCTGTCGTCAGACCGATGCCGGACGACGCGCCGGTGACGACGAGCACCTGGTCCTCGAGATTCTTCAGTTCCGAGGTCACGGCTCGCCCTCCCTGACCTCGGTGGGCGAACGAGGCTCGCACGGCGGGCTCGCGCGGTGCTGTGCGACGGGTGCAGTGGTCGAGGGGGTGTTCGAGCGGTTCACTGCACAGTTCGACGGTCACGACGTCCTTATTACCGACGGCTGTACTTGCAGGGACCCGCGTTCGGGCGGTTCGGCGGTCGCGACGTCCACGTACGAGTCCGCGCGTCAGCCCGAGGCTCGTCCGGTACCAGCGCCGGCGGTCGGCACGCCGCGCCCGGCGGTCCGCACGCTCGCCGTCCCGACCGTCGCCGCCGGTCGAACTGCCGTCAGCGACGAGGTTCCGGAGGAGACAGTGCCGGAATCGGTTCAGAGGCTCTCTTTCGTGCTCGCCACGTCGCTCCGGCGCTCGTCTATCTGCGTCGCGTCGTCCAACGCGCGCGCACTGGCCTTGAACAGCGCCTCTATCTCGTGGTGGGCGTTCTCGCCCGACACGGCGGCGTGCATGGTCAGTCCGGCGTTCATCGCCAGCGAGCGGAAGAAGTGGCCGGCCATGTGGCTCGTCAGTTCGCCGACCTGCTCCTGGGAGAAGTCGCCGTCGAACTCGAAGAGGGGGCGGCCGCTCACGTCCACGACGATTTCCGCAACGGCCTCGTCCAGCGGGACCGTCCGGTCGGCGAAGCGCTCGATGGCCCGGCGGTCGCCGAGCGCCTCGTCGAACGCCTCGCCGAGCGTGATGGCCACGTCCTCGACGGTGTGGTGGTCGTCGACGTGGAGGTCGCCGTCCGCGCGCACGGTCAGGTCGAACAGCCCGTGGCGCGCGAAACTGTCGAGCATGTGGTCGAAGAAGCCGACGCCCGTCTCGACGGTCGAGTCGCCGTCGCCGTCGACGTCCAGGGTCACCTCTATCTCCGTCTCCGCCGTCTCTCGGGTGACGGCGGCGGTGCGGTCGCTCATACCCGGTGGGAGGTCCCACAGCGACAAGGCAGTTCCGTTCGACGGTCGCTCGTCGAGGATTCGAACGTTCCGGTCGTCCGCTCGACCTGTCCTTCTGCGGCTGTTTTCTACCTTCTGACACGCGTCTGACGTAGATATATCTTGTTCGCGCTCGTACGCTCACGATATGAAACGAGACGTACTCGCTGGGCTCATGGTCCTCATGGGCGCCCTCCTCGGCGGGACGGTTCCCGGACTCCTGCTGGGTGCGCCGATGGCCGTCGCCGGCGCGTTCCTGCTGGTCGAACCGCGCGTCGAGTTCATGCAGGTTCCCGACACGGTCCGGAACCTCGACCGCCTGGCGCGCTGACCGGAGTCAGTCGAGCGCCGCCCGAGCTTCCTCCAGCGTGAACGCGCCCTCGTACAGGGCGCTCCCGACGACGACCGCGGCTGCGCCCGCGTCCCGGAGCGCGCGAACGTCCGCGACGGTGGCGACGCCGCCGCTGGCGACGACGGGAACGTCGACCGCCTCGACCACGCGACGCACCTGTTCGGTCTGGACGCCCTCCATCCGTCCCTCGACGTCCACGTCGGTGAACAGTATCGCCCCGGCGCCGAGGTCCTCGTAGCGCGCCGCCGCTTCCGCCGGGTCGAGGCCGGTCCTCTCGGTCCACCCCGACACGACCACTTCGCCGTCTTTCGCGTCGAGGCTCACCATCACGGAACCCGGATACTCGGCGCTGATGGCTTCGACGATGTCGGGGTTCTCGACCGCGGCGGTGCCGAGGATGACCCGGTCGACGCCCCGGGAGAGCAGGTCGGCGGCGTCGTCGACCGTGCGGATGCCGCCGCCGAGCTGGACGTCCACGTCGACGGCGTCGAGGATTGCTTCGACTGCAGGTGCGTTCGCCCGCTCGCCGTCGAACGCCCCGTCCAGGTCGACGAGGTGGAGCGTCTCGGCTCCCTGGTCGACCCAGCGGCCGGCCGCCTCGACCGGGTCGCCGTAGCGCTTCTCGGTGCCTCGCTCTCCCTGTACCAACTGGACGACGTCGCCGTCCTGAACGTCCACCGCGGGGACGACCTCGAACTCGGGGAACATACGTTCCCTTCGCCCGCGGCGGGTCTAAAGGCACCGAGTCGACACCGTTTAAGACGGTGGGTCGAATTAAATTAGGCATGGTCGATGTCCTTCTACTCGTCGGTCTCGCAGTCGCCGTCTTCGTTGGTTTCAACATCGGCGGGTCCTCCACCGGCGTAGCGTTCGGCCCGGCGGTCGGCAGCCACACCGTCTCGAAGCTCGGTGCTGCGACCCTGATGTCGGCGTTCTTCCTCGTCGGCGGCTGGACCGTCGGCCGCAACGTCATCGCGACGATGGGCGGGAAAATCGTCCCCAGTGAGGAGTTCACGCTCGTGGCCAGCGTCGGCGTCCTCTTCTTCGTCGGACTGGCGCTGCTCATCTCGAACCTCTTCGGCGTCCCCGCCTCCACGTCGATGACGGCGGTCGGAGCCATCGCCGGTCTCGGCGTGGCGACGGGGACGCTCAGGGAGAGCGTCATGTTCCAGATCGTCTCGGCGTGGCTGCTCGCGCCCGTCATCGCGTTCTGGATCTGTGCCGTCATCGGCCGCTACCTCTACCCGTATCTCGACGCCTGGTTCAGGCTCGAACAGTCCGAAGGCCCCCTCATCGAGTTCTCCCGCGTCGGGTCGTTGCCGTACCCGACCGTCTCCGCGACCGCGACGCCCAAGCAACTGGTCGTCAACGGCCTCGTGGTCGGCATCGGCTGTTACATGGCCTTCTCCGCCGGCGCGTCGAACGTGGCCAACGCCGTCGCGCCGCTGGTCGGGGCCGGCGCAATCGGGGAGAGTTCCGGCGTCCTCCTGGCGGCGGGCGCGACCGCAATCGGGGCGTTCACCATCGCGCGGCGGACGCTCGACACGGTGGGCAACGACCTGACCGACCTACCACTGCTCGCGGCGCTCATCGTCGAGGTGGTCAGCGCCAGCATCATCACGTTTCTCTCCGAACTCGGCATCCCGGCCAGTCTCGCGGTGAGCGCGACGATGTGCATCGTCGGTCTCGGCTGGGGCCGGGCGACGCGGACGGTGCGGATTTCGGACGCGGCCGCCGCGGCGGTCAAGGGCCCCGACGAGTCGGAGGAGCGCTCGGAGATGTCGGTCGGCGCTATCGCCGCCGAACCCGAGAACGAGGTGGCCCGGATCGGCGAGGAAGACCCCGACGTACTCTCCGCGAGCGACCTGTTCAACCCCTCGACGACGGCGCGGGTCGTCGGCCTCTGGATAATCACGCCGAGCATCTCCGCGCTGGCGTCGTTCCTGCTGTTCGAGTACGTCCCGCTGTAGCGCGGGCCCCGTTTCGTCCGTCGTTCCCGATTTATAGACGGGGTCGGGATAAACAATAACTACTAACCGTACGCCGGGCGAACAGCGAGGTGATGCCCACCGTTGAATACCTCAACTACGAAGTGCTGGACGACCAGGGATGGGACATGGACGACGACGACCTCTTCGAGAAGGCGGAGGACGCCGGCCTCGGCGACGAGGACTACGGCACCCTCGAGGTGAACGAGGGAGAGTACATCCTCGAAGCGGCCGAGGCGCAGGGCTACGACTGGCCCTTCTCGTGCCGCGCCGGTGCCTGTGCGAACTGCGCGGCCATCCTCAAGAAGGGCGAGATCGACATGGACATGCAGCAGATCCTCAGCGACGAGGAGGTCGAGGAGAAGCAGGTCCGCCTGACCTGCATCGGTAGCGCGGCCGAGGACGAGGTCCAGATCGTCTACAACGCCAAGCACCTCGACTACCTGCAGAACCGCGTCATCTAATTAACGCTGTTTAACAGGCGTTTGACGAGACGCCAATCTCCGGCACCGCGCCGGAAACCTCATCCTCCATTATTGGGGTTTTGACGCCATCTACTTAGTGATTCGTACCGAGAAAGAACTGCGATTCAGATTCCTTCCAGTTACGGAATCTTATTATTAGTATATACAATCGTCGGCGTGATCGATCGTTTGGCCGCAGTTGTCACCCTTACCCCCACAATAAGAGCAGGAGCAGATCCATCTTTGGTCAGTCTGTTCACCACGGACTATCCCTTCGTTTGGACACCCGTCTTCGTGTTCAATTCCCTCAGCGTCTTTTCCGTATGCATTGCACTCAGTACAGACGAGTGCGAGGGCGTAAGGTGTTGATTCTTCTGACATGGGCCCCTTCAATGTAATGCGTTGAAGTACAATAGTTATTGTGGCTTCATCGGAATCTATAATTCTATGCGCGTGGGGGCATTGCTAGGACACCTTTCGGTAGTACCGTCGTATAGGATTCTCTCCAGTAGGGGCCTCCGCGACTGCAGTATCAGGATATTCAGCCAACATGAGTGACAAGGCACGTTGGGTTTTCCTCAGACTTGTCGAAGTAGTCCGCCCACGCACGACGTCACTCCACTTTCGGGCACGCTCCAGAGTGTCGATCTTAGGGCGGGGATCATCCGGAAGTCCAGACATTCGGCTTCTCGGTTCGTCCCAATCGTACCAATCGAACCACGTTTCGTCAGCGACCAGAGGAAGATGGTCGTAAATCCGAGCAGCAAGGGTTCTGATCTCTTCATCGTTTCTCACGGAATCATGAAGAACAGTGAGGGTGGAATCTATTTTTCAAGCCGCTATGTAACGGAACTCAAAGAGACTTCCACAGCACTGACAATCTCATCCGTATCAACTTCCGCACTATCTGTGTCGTTTACGATATAAACCAGCGTATAGCATCCCACTATACATCGCGACGCGCTTCCTTCCCCGAACTATCGAAGAGCGTCGGCCAGAACTCCGTACGGGCCGACGCCCGGACGAACCGGCAGTGAGAACGCGTGATTCTGGGCGACTACGCGCAGAGGAGCACCGGCGTCGGCGGATCCACCGTAGCGTCGTCGCCGCGTCGTTCGCGGTCGGCGTAGAAGGAGACGCGTCGCGGGCAGTCACACCGGCACGACGGCGGAGTGCGACGCCGACTCGTTCGAGTTCGCGAGCGACGGCGCGGTCACGTCGTCGCCCGGCGACGGGGCGTACTCCGCGGTCGAACCGTACTGGGGGCTGGCCGGCACGCTCGCCCGCGAGAAGAACAGGCGGACGTGGCCGAGCCACGGTATCTTCACCTCGGCGGTACCACGGACCCAGGACGGACGCACGGGCTCGCTGATGCCGACCACCTGGTCGTACGCGCGGTTGGCGTCGCCCTTCGTGATGAAACCGTCGTGCGGGGCGGGACAGGTCTCTATCTCCTTGCAACTGTCCGCGCTACCGAGATAGGACTCGTCAGCCTCGTCGTACCAGTTCTCGCCTTCCTCGACCCAGAAGCGCGCCCGGTGGATTATCGGCGTCCGGTCGCTCTCGCCGTCCGGCTTGTAGATTATCACGTCGCCGTAGTTGCTGAAGCTCCTGTAGTCCGCGCCCTGGCCGGCCTGGTAGGTGACGACGCCGGTGCCGTCGACGGCGGCGCCCGAGGTGAGGCGGTGTTCCTCCATGACGAAGATGAGGTCCCCTCGCTCCATGTGGGGTTCCATGCTCCCGCTCTCGACGGCGACCATCGGCGGCCAGACGCCGCTGACGGCGAACAGGAGGAGACCGATGGCTACGACGATGGCGGCGCTCTCCAGCATCTCGCGGACGAACGTGACGGTTCCGTTGTCGGTGGTCCGGAACCACCGCCACCAGCCCACCGGGCCGGCCCGGTCCGGCCCGGTCGACCACTCTCGACCGGGGGAATCCTCGGGGTCGGACCCCTGCGACCGGTCCGAATCGGAGGGACGGTCGGAGTCCGGACCGAACCGGTCCTCCGAAACCGGCCGGTCCCTCCCACCGTCGGACGACGACTCGTCTGGAGGACTCATTACGGTGCGGTTAGCCATCCCGGGTTGTCAACCTTCTGGGTTGGTTCGCTAGATTTTTTGCCGCCCCCGCGCTTCGTTCAACTCGTGCCACTCGAAACCCCGGCTCGAATCGTGCGAGAGTTGACGAGCCGCGGGTACAACGCCGACCGCGAGGCGGTGACGCTGCTCGCGTCCGCGCCCGACCCCGTGGGTGCGCTCGACCGCGCAGTCGAATCCGCCCCGGAGGACGCACTGAAACTCTCCGCCGACCACGTCAGACGGACCCTCGACGGGAACGGCGACGAGTCCGACGACCCCTCGGTTTCAACTGGAAACGCCGACGTGAGTTCGGGTCCCCGGGACGGGGCGTCTCCAGTCGAAACGGAGGGGTCCGCGAGCGAGTCGACGCAGGGACGGTCAGACGGAGCGGGGGTGACGACGTCCCGGAGCGTCGCCGACCGGTCGGTCGCCATCGACGGCGACGTGACGGACGAGAGCACGGGAACCGGCGAGTACGAGGACTTCGTCTCCGTCTTCCGCGACCGCTTCAAGCGACTCTCCGGACAGCTTCGGGGCCGGGTGAACGCCCGACCGACGAACGCCGTCGCGGAGATGCCCGGCGGCAGCGAGGCGGCCATCGTCGGGATGATAAGCGACATCCGCTCGACGGCGAGCGGTCACTGGCTGGTCGAACTGGAGGACACGAACGGTACCTTCCCCTGCCTGGTCATGAAAGACCGGGAGTTCGCCGACGTCGTGGACGAACTCATGCTCGACGAGGCCATCGCAGTCGAGGGGACGCTGGCCGATGACGCCGGCATCCTGTTCGTCGACTCGCTTCACTTCCCGGACGTGCCGCGGACCTACTCGCCCTCGACCGCCGACCGGCACGTCCAGGCCGCGCTCATCAGCGACGTCCACGTCGGCAGCCAGGAGTTCCTCGCCGACGCGTGGTCGCGGTTCGCCGACTGGCTCCACACGGAGGAGGCGGAGCACGTCGAGTACCTGCTCGTCGCGGGCGACATGGTCGAGGGCGTCGGCGTCTACCCCGACCAGGACGAGGAACTCGACATCGTGGACATCTTCGAGCAGTACGAGCAGTTCTCGGAACACCTGAAGGAGGTGCCGGGCGACATGGAGATCGTCATGATTCCCGGCAACCACGACGCGGTTCGGCTCGCCGAACCACAGCCGGGGTTCGACGAGGAACTGCGGTCGATAATGGACGTCCACGACGCCCGCATCACGGGCAACCCGTCGACGGTGACCGTCGAGGGCGTCTCGGTGCTGATGTACCACGGCGTCTCGCTGGACGAGGTCATCGCCGAACTGCCCGACGGGAAGGCGAGCTACGACGACCCGCACAAGGCGATGTACCAGCTCCTGAAGAAGCGCCACGTCGCCCCGCAGTACGGCGGCCACACCCGCATCGCGCCGGAGGAGAAGGACTACCTCGTCATCGACGAGGTGCCGGACATCTTCCACACGGGTCACGTTCACAAGCTCGGGTTCGGCAAGTACCACAACGTCACGGCCATCAACTCGGGATGCTGGCAGGCCCAGACCGCCTTCCAGAAGAGCGTCAACATCGACCCCGACGCCGGTTTCGCGCCCATCGTCGACCTCGACACGCTCGACGTGACCGTCCGGAAGTTCGTCTGACGGCGACGCCGGCCGAATCTCCAGTCGAAACGAAGCGGTTGATTTCTTCGATATCGACGCGTAAACTCTCCGACCGTCGGGGAGTTCCCGGCGACGCGCTGTCGACTGCGAGACGAACTCCGAAGCGTGCGGATTCGGTTTCCGGGACGCGACGGTTTTATCAGGCGAGCAGTGGACGGGTCGCCATGGGAGCGACGATACGGCTGGCGACCGCGGCCGACGCCGAGGAGCTGACGGCTATCTACTCGCCGGTCGTGGAGAACACGGCCATCTCGTTCGAGACGACGCCGCCGACCGCCGAGGAGATGGCGTCGCGGGTCCGGAAGACGACCGGGGACCTCCCGTGGCTGGCGTGCGAACACGAGGGGACGGTGGTAGGATACGCGTACGCCAGCCACCGGAACGACCGACCGGCGTACCGGTGGTCGGTCGACGTCTCCGTCTACGTTCGCGAGGGTCGACGGCGACGTGGCGTTGCTCGCGGCCTCTACGAGTCGCTCTTCGCCGTCCTGCGACGACAGGGGTTCTGCAACGCCATCGCGGTGATAGCGTTGCCGAACCCGGCGAGCGTCGAACTACACGAAGCGCTGAGGTTCGAGCGCGTCGGCGTGTACGAGGCGGTCGGCTACAAGCACGGCGAGTGGCGCGACGTCGGCCACTGGCAACTGTCGCTACGACCGGAGCCGGACTCCCCCTCGTCGCCGACCTCCGTCGACGAACTCCGGAACTCGCGGGGCTGGACGGACGCGGTAGCGACCGGAGAGTCGTCCGTCCGCCTGTAGCTCTTCGACGCAGTCGCTCGTATCGAAGGGGAACGCCGAGATACGGAACGACGCTCTCGTTTCTACTGGAGAATGAAATCCGCTCCATCTTCCGCTCTCCACACGAAATAAAGGGGAAGAAGACGAGAGGGGCGGTCAGGGAACGACGCCGACGGTCAGCAGCGTCCCGAACTCGCGGTAGCGTTCGACCATCGCCTCGCGGGAGTCCCAGTCGTCCGTCGGGAACGCCTCTGCTGGCGGAATCTCCGTCTCGCGGTCCGGGACGTTGTCCTGCTGGGCGACGTGGAACCCGGCCTCGCGGAACGCCTCGCGGTACTCGGCGGCGCTCCAGCGCGTCATCTCCACCTCGATGAACTCCTGCCACTCGTGGGAGTGGACGTTCTCCTCGTAGTAGTTGACCGCACACGAGAACGTTCCGCCGGAGCGGAGTACGCGCCGGAGTTCCCGCAGAGCCTCGCGGGGGTCGCTGGCGTAGTAGAACGCCTCCATCGAGAAGACGTGGTCGACGCTGTCGTCGGCGAACGGAAGGTGTTCGAAGTCGCCGACGACGAAGGCGACGTTCGCGTCGTCGGTGTACCCCCGGGCGTTGTGCGCCATCTCCGGCGAACCGTCGATACCGTACACCCGGCCCGCCTCCTTCGTGTCCCGGAGCGCACGCCCGGCGTACCCGCTGCCACAGCCGAGGTCGAGCACCGTGTCGCCCGCCTCGACCGGCATCCGGGCGAGCACGTGTTTGGCCGTGTGCCAGTGTCGATCTTCCATCCCGCGGTCGCGGCCCTCGGCCGCCCACTCGTCGAACTCCTCGCGGACGCTCATGGTCGGCCAGTGGTGCGCGGGGGTGAAAGTCGGTTCGGAACGGACGAGAACCGAACGACCGAGACCGGATACTTAAACCCACTCGGTCCGTCGTCACGGTATGGTCGGGTCGAAAAAGCGGTACGCTCTCGCCGACAGCGCCCAGCAGATAGTCGGCGGGTTCCTGCTCGCGGGGCCGTTCGTCGTGACCGAAGAGGTGTGGTTGTTGGCGGGAAACATGACGTGGCTTCACACGCTGGGAACCGTCTGCATCGTCTTCGGAATCGGGTACGGAGCGCTGTACAAGGCCGACGACGAGCGCGACCCCGACCGCGAGGCGGAGGTGGCGGGCGTGCCGGCGCGGTTCGTCTCGCTCATGGGCGTCGCGTTCGGGTCCGTGACCATCCTGGCGCTCACGTTGACCGCGCCCGAGACGTTCCTGCAGGACGGACTGCTTGACGGCGAGGCGTCTTCGCGCGTGGTGGCGACGACGCTGAAGGCCATCAGCGTCGGGGCTATCTTCAGCGTGGTCGGCGCAGCGACCGCCGACAGCGTGTTCTGAGTCCCGACAGCGTCGAGACGTTTTCCCGCATATTTTAAGTCTTAGCCCCCAGTTACCGACGAATATGGATTATCGGCTCGCAATCGAGAACACGCCGGAGACGGTGCCGGGCGGGACCGGCGTACTGCTGCTGCATCCGAGTACGGGAGAGACGGACCGAATCGATACCGACTTCCTGAAGACCGACACAGACCGCTTTCTCGTCATCTCGACGCGGACGACCGCCCGCGAGGTGAAACAGAAACTCGACCACTACGACGTCGACGAGAGCAAGGCCGACATCCTCGACACGCTCTCCATCGAGCGGGGCTACTCCCGGCGCAACGCCGACGACGTCCACTACGTCTCCTCGCCCGACGACCTCGAAGGCATCCTCGACGTGACCGAACGCTTCCTCGCCAACACCGACGGCAAGCGTCGCATCAGCCTCGACTCTATCACCGAGATGGCGTACTACGCCGACGAACAGCGCGTCCACGACGCCGTCGCGGACCTGCTGGACCTGCTGGCCGAACACGACGCCGTCGGTCTGTTCCACCTCTCGAAGGGCGTCCACGACGAAGAACAGATAGAGCGCTTCATGGGCATGTTCGAGGCCATCGTCGACCTCGACCGGGACGGCGACGTCGAGACCGACTTCTCGAAACTGGAGTGAGTCGACGGTCGGGGACGCCCCGGCACCGCTCTCCCGGCGTTCGTGACGCCGAGTACCGTTGCATCCGGATTCGTCGCTCTCGGTCCGGCAGTACCCCGGGCATCGGCGCGACGGTCCTCGGCGGTCGCGTCCGAGACGAGGGAAGAGGGGCGTGCGCTTACTTCGTCCGGAACGCACGGTCGCCGGCGTCGCCGAGGCCGGGAACGATGTACCCGTCGTCGATGCTCACCGTCAGCAGACGGTGTTGGAGAAAACCCTTTTGCTTGGTCGTTCTTAGGGAACACTAATGGGAAACACCGTTCGAACCTTTTCGTCCCTGGGAATGCGGGAATCGGTGGACGAATCGAAATCAGAGCAGGAACGTTTGGGGGACGCCCTCGAAGAGATAAGTGGTGAGGAGCGGTTGGGAGATTACCTCGCAAAGCGGTCGGAGGACGACGGCATCGACCCGGTCGAAGCAGTCCGAAAATTGCGAGAGGACGTATGAGCAACAGACTCTTCCTCGACACGAACATTTTCGTAGCTGTTCTCGATGAGGAACCCGAACAGGGAGAAACGGCAAGGAAGTTACTGAATTCCGATCACGAACTGTACACTTCACTTCTGAATCTACTCGAACTACGGACAGTGCTCGTGAAGCAGAAACAGTGGGAACAGGAACGAGCGGAGGAAGTTATAGCAGGGATCTCGGATCGAATCGAGGTGTTCGTTCATGAAACGTCTGACGTACTCGCTACGAATCAGTTGCAGAAGGAAACTCTCCTGTATCCAATGGACTGCCTCATTTTCGCTGCAGCAGAAGACGTAACTGCCGAGTTAGTTACGTTCGATGCAGAAGTGCTCGACAACGGTGCTACCTCTCCCGAGGAGATCGTCGACTGAAACGCCTACTTCGTCCGGAACGCACGGTCGCCGGCGTCGCCGAGGCCGGGAACGATGTACCCGTCGTTGTCGAGGCGGTCGTCGATGCTCACCGTCAGCAGGTCGGCCTCCGAGAACTGGTCGCCCACGCGGAGCAGACCGTCCGGGGCGCTGACGGCCGAGAGGACGAACAGGTTCTCCGGATTGGGCTGTTCCGCGAGGACCTCCTCCAGCACCGCGCACATCGTGCTCCCGGTGGCGAGCATCGGGTCGGCGACGATGACGGTGTCCTTCTCGGTTATCTCCGGGAGCTTGATGTAGTCGATGGTGATGGGGAACTGGCCGTCGTCCATCCCGGCCTCCTCGTCGCGGCCCGCCGAGATGACGCCCTGCTTGGCGCGCGGGAACGCCTTCAGCAGTCCCTCGACGAACGGCGTCGCGGCGCGCAGGACGTTGACGATGACCACGTCGTCCAGTCCCTTGACGCGCTCGCCCGTCGTCTCGGTCATCGGCGTCTCGATGGAGACGTACTCCGTGTCCATCGCGCCGTCGATTATCTCGTAGCCGCAGATGCGGCCGAGTTTCACGAGCCCCTTGCGGAAGCCGACCTGCTCGGTCTCGACGTCTCGAAGCTTCGAGAGGGTGTCTTTCGCCAGCGCGTGCGTGATGAGGTGGGCGTCGCCCCGTTCCTCGATGGTCATACCCGAGAGATGCTCGTCGGGGGGCTATAACCTAACGATACTTTATCCGGCGTGCGTGCCACGGTATCGACATGCGAACGGTCGAGGTTTCGCGGTTCGTGAACGCGGCACCGGCGGAGATAGAGCGCGAACTGTTGCCCGAGCGCGTCGTCCGGTTCGAGGGAACGTTCTCGGTGAACGAGGTAGAGGAGGGCGAGGACGAAACGGCCGTGCTCGCGCGCGGCGGCGGCCTCCAGACGGTGCTCGTCTTCGAGGAGCGCGAAGCGGGCGTCGCGTACCGTCAGCGCGGCGACGAGGGGCCGTTCGAATCGATGGAGACCACGCTGACGCTGGACCGCGAGAACGAGGGAACGCGGGTGACCGCGCGGTCGTCGGTGTCGCTCGGCCTGCCGGTCGCGTCGGTGTCCGATCGGGTCGCGGCGTGGAAGCGCCGCTGTGAACTCCGGCGACTGCTCGACGCGCTCGCAGCGGACGTCGAGTGACGACAGGCGAGGCGGACGCGAGCGACCGCTCCGGCGCGCCCGGGGACCGCACGCGAGCGTGGCGAAGCCTTAACCGCGGGGCTTCCCTTGTGAGGGTATGACTCTCCACGAGCGGATCGCCGCGTACCGCGACTGGCTACGGGAGGTGCTGCACGGACTCTACCACGGGATGATAGAGCATCCCTCGTTCGAACTCATCGAGAAGGAGGCGGAGGACATCGAAGACGAGTTCATGTTCGCCTGTTTCTCGGACGCCTTCGGCATCCCGAGTCCCGTCTCCTACTACACCGCCGAACTGCTGCCGTATCTCGGCGAGGAGTTCGAGCAGTTCGAGCGCCGGATGTGGGACCGCGAGTCGCTCATCGAACGCAAGGGCCAACAGTATCACTTCTAACATGAAGTTCGTCTTCTTCGGCGGCAAGGGTGGCGTCGGCAAAACCACGGTGTCGAGCGCCTACGGCCTGAAGTGCGCTCGCGCCGGTCTCGACACCCTCGTCGTCTCGACGGACCCGGCTCACAGCACCTCCGACGTGTTCGACCAGCAGTTCGGGGACGACCCCGCACCGGTCGAGGGCCACGAGAACCTGTGGGCGATGGAGATCGACCCCGACGAGGAGGTCCAGCGTCACATGCAGGAGATAAAGCGGGCGATGAGCGACCAGGTCAGCCCCGCCGTCGTCAACGCCATCGACCGCCAGATAGAACTCGCCCACAAGACTCCCGGTGCGCACGAGGCGGCGCTGTTCGACCGGTTCGTGGACGTGATGCGCGACAGCGAGGAGTACGACCGCGTCGTCTTCGACACCTCGCCGACCGGCGGCACCCTCCGCCTGCTCGGCCTGCCGGAGTTCCTCGGAGACTGGATAGACCGACTGCTCGACAAGCGCGCGAAGAGCATCGAACTGTTCGAGAAGGCGGCCGTCGGCGAGCACGAGGCCCGGCGGCGCGCGGAGGACGACCCCATCATCCGGCGACTCGAGGAGCGCAAGGAGACCTTCGAGTTCGCGGGACGCGTCCTCCGCGAGGAGGCCGCGTTCTACCTCATCCTGAATCCGGACGAGCTCTCGATTCGCGAGACGGGGCGGGCCATCGAGGAGTTGACGGAGTACGACCTCGACGTGGAAGGGCTGGTCGTCAACAAGGTGACGCCGGAACCGGACGACGACGAGGGGGGGCGGGGTGCGCGCTACCTCCGCGAGCGCTGTCGCACCGAGCGCGACCGCATCGACGAGATACGCTCGGCGTTCGACGAACCCGTCGTCGCCACCATCGAGGAGCGCGTCCAGGAGGTGAAAGGCTCCCTGCTGGCGGAGGTCGCGGCCGAACTGGCGGTCGAGGTCGAAGCGCCGCCGGCCGCCAGCGAGTCGGCGAAGTAGCCGAGCGTACTCCGTGACCGCAGCGACCGGCCGCGCCGGCGGTTGCCGGCGACCGGCAATTTGGTAACGAATTCGCCACTAACTACGTTCCGATATATCCGGAAGCTGTAGTAATCCAGCGAAGTAGACAACAAACCTATTTTCGAGCGGTGGAGCGCTCCATTCTGCAGGAATCGAAAGGAACATTTATTGTGGTACGTCAATTTTTGAACCCTGGGGCAGAATACCATGGCAACATCTATCATTTGGATGGTACTTGGGGTGCTGGCACTGTTCAGCGTCGGCTACCTCGGGTACTCGCGGTATCTGGCACGATTCGTCGAACTGGACGACAGTCGGGATACACCGGCCCACAAGTACGAAGACGGGCAGGAGTACGTTCCCGCCAAGAAGACGGTCCTGTTGGGGCATCACTACTCGAGCATCGCGGGCGGCGCACCCATCGTCGGCCCGATTACGGCGGGTGCGGCGTTCGGCTGGCTGCCAGCCGTTCTCTGGATCGCCATCGGCAACCCGATTCTGGGGGCGGTCCACGACTTCATGTCGCTGTCCGGCAGTCTGCGACACGAGGGCAAGTCCATCGGCTACATCATGGGCGAGTACGTCGGCGAGCGCGGCAAGAACATGTTGCTGTGGTTCGCGTTCCTGACGATCATCCTCGTCATCGCCGTGTTCGCGCTCGTCGTGGCCGTCGTCTTCGACGCGTTCCCGAGTGCGGCCACGGCGAGCGTACTGTACATCATGCTCGCGCTGGTGTTCGGCGTCTGGCTCTACCAGCTAGACCTGCCGTTCCTCGTCGGGACCGTCATCTTCGTCGCCGGCGTGTTCGCCAGCGTCTGGGTCGGCATCCAGTACCCGGTCGCACTGTTCAGCCACCCGGAACTGGCCTCCGACGTCATCGTCCTGTTCGGCGACGGCGGGTCGTGGCTCCCGCTGGCGAGCGCCCAGAACGTGAACGTCGCCGCGTGGGTCCCCATCATCGTCGTCTACGCGTTCGTCGCTAGCGTCCTCCCCGTGTGGACGCTGCTGCAACCGCGCGACTACCTGTCGTCGTTCCTGCTGTACGCCGGCGTCGGGGGGATGGTCGTGGGCATCATCCTCGGCTCGCTGGGCACGTTCGACCCGGTGACGGTCGACGGGACGACCTACTCGGCGCTCGAAACGCAACTACCGGCGTTCACGGGCTTCGTCAGCGATTCGCTCGGACCCATCTTCCCGTTCCTGTTCGTCACCATCGCCTGCGGGACCATCAGCGGGTTCCACTCGCTGGTGTCCTCGGGGACGACCGCCAAGCAACTCAACACCGAGAGCGACGCTCGCGTCATCGGGTACGGCGGGATGCTGGGCGAGGGGCTGCTGGCAACCACCGCGGTCGCCGCGCTGGCCATCGTCGCCACGACGGAGTTCTCCAGTGGGCTCGCGGGTGCGCTGGCGAACTTCCCGACCGGCGGCGGGGTCATGCTCACGAGCCTGGGCGTCCCCGCGACGTACGGCATCCCGTTCATCGGCCTCGTCTTCGTCAGTTTCCTGCTGACCAGCACCGACACCGCGGTCCGACTGGGCCGCTACATGTTCGAGGAGATCATCGGTACGCCCGAGACGAGCGCCCAGAAGACGGCGACGAACCGTTACGTCAACGCCGGCATCCAGTGCGTCCTGGCGTACGTCCTCGTCGCCAGCGGGACCTGGGGCAGCCTCTGGCCGCTGTTCGGCAGCGCGAACCAGTTGCTCGCCGCGCTGGCGCTGCTGACCGCGACCATCTGGCTCGTCAACTGGGACGACGACAAGCAGTTGCTGAGCACTGGCGGCCCGCTCGTGCTGATGTTCGCGGTGACCATCGTCGCGCTGCTGTGGATCGGTCTGCTGCGCGCGCCGACGGGTGCCCTGAACGCCGACACGACGGCGGAAGCCATCTCGCTGGCCGTCCAGTCGATCCTTTCACTGGTGCTCGCCGGCCTCGCGCTGGCGCTCGCCAGAATCGGCTACCGAAACATCTCGTCCGCGCGTAGCGAGCAGACCGGCAGACCCGTCGCCGACGGCGGGGAAGCCGACGACGCGGACGACTGAACTACTTCGTTTTCTCCGGAGCCGTCGGGTCCCGAAGCGGCGTCCGGTTTCGCGTCGCGATCTCCACCCGAAACGGTGCCCCTCCTCGCGTTCGACCACCGTCGTCACGCCGACGTGATCGAGGGCGAGAACGTGGACGGCAGCGGTGAGCACGCTCCCCGCGAGCGCGCCAGCGAGCAAGCGAGCGTTCCGTTGCACGGGTTTCGGCTCCCTGACGATAAACGTGGGCGAGGAGGAGTTCGAGGGAGTCGTTTCAACTGGAAGTCAGTCGCGAGTCGCTTCACCTCGTGCGTCGAGGTCGTCGTCCTGTACCGGGACGAACGCTTTTCCCCGTTCCCGTCGTACGGCGTGGAAATGAGTCGGGAGAACGATTACCGCGTCGCGGTCGCGGTCGCTCACCCTGAACGAGCCCCCCAGTTGACGCGGACGGCGGTCGACGTCGCGCGCGACGCCGGCGGCGAGGTGCTCGTGTTGAGCGTCGTCGTCACCCAGCGCCAGTCGCCATTCGCGCTGTTCGAGGACGAAGTCATCAAACGGCAGTTCGGGGGCGAGCGCAGAGAGATCCTCGACAACGCCGTCGAGACCGCCGGGGGAGCAGTGCCGGTCCGGGGACAGCTACTCGTCGCCTACGACGTGTCCCGTGCGCTCGTCCACGCCGTCGTCGAGTTCGACTGCGACGCGCTGGTCGTCGGCTGGCACGAGCGCCAGCGCACCAGCGAGGTCGTTCTCGGGTCGAACGTCGACCGTCTCGTCCGGAGCGCGCCCTGCGACGTGCTGGTCGAGAAACTGGGAGCCGAAGCCGACGGCGTCGAGTCGGTGCTCGTCCCAGTGGCGGAGGGGCCACACGCCACGCTCGCGACCGAGGTAGCCCGCGCCATCGCGGTCGCCAACGACGCCCGCGTCGAACTGCTCCGAGTCGTCGGCCACGGCGACGACCGGGCGACCGCCGAGCAACTGCTCACCGAGACGGCCGCGATAGCCCGACCGGCGACCGTCGAGACGCGCGTCGAGCGCGGCGACGTCACGGACACCGTGGTCGAGGCCGCCGACGACCACGACGTGACGGTCATGGGGACGACCCGCCACAGCATCATCCGGCGGCGACTCGTCGGTACGGTCTCGCAGTCGGTCGGTCGGCGCTCGGACAGCACCGTCATCCTGGCGCGGCGACCGACCGGCGTCCGGCCGCGCGTCACGAAACGCATCCACGAGGTCCTGTAGATGGGGGTCGGCACGCTGGCGGTCGTCTTCGTCGCGGTACTGGCCAGCTTCTTCATGGCGTGGGCGCTCGGCGCGTCGAGCAACTCGCCGCCGTTCGCGCCCGCCGTCGGCGCGAACGCCATCCCGACGATGCGCGCCGCGTTCCTCATCGGCGTGTTCGCCGCGGCCGGTGCCGTCACGCAAGGCGGCAGCATCTCCGAGACGGTCGGCACCGGCCTCATCGACGGCGTCAGTTTCACGCCGCTGGCGGCCACCGCCGGCCTCTTCACGTCCGCGCTCTTCATCGCTCTCGGCGTCCGGACGGGCTACCCCATCCCGGCCGCGTTCGCCGTCACGGGCGCGATGGTCGGCGCCGGCCTCGCGCTCGGGGGCGACCCCGCCGTCGACACCTACCGGCGCATCGTCACCTTCTGGCTGTCCGTGCCGTTCGTCTCGGGAAGCGTCGCCTACGCCACCGCGTGGTTACTACGCCACGACGACGTGCCGGAGACGATGTCGATACCGCTGCTGGGCGGCTTCGTCGGGTACGTACTGGCGAACGTCGACCTCACCATCATTCCCGGACCGACGCCGACCGTGGCGGGCTTCGTCTCTCATCGCGTCGGAGCGACGCCGACGCTGGTCGGCTCCTACGACGTCGCGACGGTCGCGACGAGTCTCCTCGCGGGGGTGGCGGTCTTTCTGATCCTCCGGCGCACGATGGTCCAGTCGGTCGACGCCGGCGTCAGACAGTTCCTCGTCGGTCTCGGCGCGGTCGTGGCGTTCTCCAGCGGCGGCAGCCAGGTCGGGCTGGCGACCGGCCCGCTGGAACCCCTCCTCGCCGACTTCGCCGTTGGCGGCGTCGCCTTGCTCGTCCTCGGCGGCGTCGGCATCCTGCTCGGGGCGTGGATGGGGTCGCCCCGTCTCCTGCAGGCGGTGTCGCGGGAGTACTCACAGCTCGGCGTCCGGCGCTCCATCGCCGCGCTCGTCCCCGGGTTCCTCGTCGCGCAGGCGGCCATCGCGCTCGGCATCCCCATCTCGTTCAACAACATCATCATCTCCAGCGTCGTCGGGAGCGGCCTCGTCGTCGGCTCCGGCGGGGTCTCCCGCCGGAAGATAGCGTTCACGCTCGGGGCGTGGGTCACCTCGCTGGTCAGCGCCATTCTGATGGGTTACGGGATGTACACCCTACTGACGACCGTGACGGGCATCGAATGACGAGTCGAGACGGGGCTCAGATGACGAACCCGAGCAGTCCCAGCAGACCGGAGAGCAGGTCGCCGAAGGTGAACGCCACGACCAGACCGGCGAACATCGGGACGATGAACGGGATACCGGGCGACACCCACACCGTCTCCTCGGTGACGAGAACGTCCAGACCCTGCCGGAGCTGGGCCGGCGTCGTGCCGTACGCGCCGTGGTCGACGTCGTCGAGAAACGCCGCCGCACCCCAGGGGTCCTCGTAGCCCGAGTCGGGAGAGGGAGGACGCTTCTGTATCGCACTGCCACCGTCAGTCGCGGGGTCCTCCGATACTCCGTGGCCACGGACTGCGCCGTCCGTCGGCGGGTTCGGCTCGTCGGGGATCGTGGCGGGGTCCCGGAGGTCGCTCGCCCGCTCGCGCAGCTCCGCGAGCGTGACTCCGCGCCAGCGGAGGTACATCCGGACGGCGTCCAGGTCCGCGCCGTTACGCGAGACTCCCTCGGGGGTTTCGAGCAATCGCCCGTGCGCCGTCGGAATCTCGTCCCACGGCGTCGTCCGACCGACGAACATCACCGAAGAGATACGGCCGGCCAGCAGGTTCCGGACCGCGAGCGTCGCCGGATACAGCGCGCCGAGCAGGACGGTGTTCGTCAGTATCGTGAGCGAGAACACGCCGAGGACCGTCCCCTGAACGGGGAGCGTCCAGCCCGCGACGTGGTAGAGCGGATACGTCGGGAACAGCGCTGCGACGACGAGAAACGCTTTCGCGTCCGCGCCGCCGAAGGCCCGGAACCACCAGAACGCGAGCACGAGCGGTGCGACGAACCCGAGGCTCACGACGACGCGAACGAGGAACCACCGCCGTTCGAGTGGCGTCGCCTGCAACGCAAGCCACCCCTCCCAGCAGAGGAGGAGAACGGCGAGCGCGGCGAGGGGGTACCACGTTCGGTTCGGAACACGGCGCGTCTTCACGTCGCGCCACGCGGCCCATCCGAAGACCGGGAGGGCGAGCAACCGCAGCAGGTCGGGCAGCGTCGCGTACACCAGACGGTAGCGCTCGGAGCATCGTGTTATGTGTTGCGGTTGCGACCTGAGCGACGGCGTAGGTGTTCGGCGACGGGCGGAGTTCGTGAGAGAAATCCGACGGTGACCGTTCCCGGAGACGAACCGGACGGACATCGTCGGCCCTGCGGCGGTTTCGAACCCCTCCGTTTCGTGTCGAGGAGGGTAGGACTACCGCATCAGTTGTCGAAGCGGGCCTGCTGCATGGACGGTTGAACGTCGTCGATGTCGCCCAGCCGGGAGTCCGAGAGGAGGACGGCCTCGGTCTCCTCGATGGGGACCGAGAGGCTGATCTCTTTCGTCCGGCCGTACCGACCCTTCGAGACGACGACGGCGTTGACGATGCCGAGCATGTCGAGTTCGCTGATGAGGTCGGTGACGCGACGCTGGGTGAGGATGTCGGCGTCGATCTCCTCGCAGAGTCGCTTGTAGACGTTGTACACCTCGCCCGTGTTGATGTTGTGGACGCCGTTCTTCTCGAGGGAGATGGTCGAGAAGAGGACGAGTTTCGACTGCGTCGGAAGCGTGCGAACCACCTCGACCACGCGGTCGAGTTCGATCTTGTCCTGGGCCTTGCGGACGTGGTCCTCCTCGATGAGTTCGGCCTGGTCGCGCTCCGCGAGTTCGCCCGCGGTCCGGAGGAGGTCGAGCGCGCGCCGGGCGTCACCGTGCTCCTGGGCGGCGAACGCGGCGCAGAGCGGGATGACGTCCTCCGAGAGGGCGTCCGGCTTGAACGCCACGTCGGAGCGGTGCTGGAGGATGTCACGCAACTGGTTGGCGTCGTACGGGGGGAAGACGATCTCCTCCTCGCCGAGACTCGACTTGACCCGGGGGTCCAGGAAGTCGGTGAACTTCAGGTCGTTACTGATGCCCATGATCGACACCCGGGAGTTCTCGAGTTCGGAGTTCATCCGCGAGAGGTTGTAGAGGGTGTCGTCGCCGCTCTTCTCGACCAGTTTGTCGATCTCGTCGAGCATGATGACGACCACGCGCTCCTCGTAATCGACGGCCTGGAAGAACGTGCTGTACACCCGGTCGGTCGGCCACCCCGTCATCGGGACGGTCTCCATCTCGTCGGCGTCGTCTTCCAGTTCCGCGATGCGGTCGTCTATCTCGTCGACGGAGTCGAACTCGGTGTCGGCCATCGACGCCGGGTCGGACGTCGCGTCCGGGGCGGCGTCGTCCCGGAGTCGTTCGAGGTCGTCGATACGTTCCTCGATGCGGTCGAGGTTGTTCTCGATGAACTTGTTCGCCAGTTGCGCGAGCACGCGATACTGGGTGTCGGTCACCTCGCAGTTGATGTACTCGACCTCGCAGGGTACCTCGTACTTCTGGGAGGTGCTCTCGAGTTCCTGGCTGACGAACTTCGCGCTCGCCGTCTTCCCGGTCCCCGTCTTGCCGTAGATGAGGATGTTCGACGGCGTCTCACCGCGCAACGCCGCGACGAGAATCGTCGCCATCTTGTTTATCTGTTCTTTCCGGTGTGGCAGTTCGTGCGGCGTGTACGACGGACGAAGCACCTCCTTGTTCTCGAAGATGGGTTCGCCGGACAGCAGGTCGTCGAACAGACCCTGGTTGCCCTCCTCGTCCGCGTCGTCCAGCACCACGTCGTCGAGGTCGACCCCCTCGAAACTCCTGTCGGCGTCCCCCTGAGACGTGCCGTCGTTCGGTTGTGTCGGGTTCTCGTCTGACATGGATGGATAGCAACCCCTTCATTTCGTTTGGAACGCGCGCGCCGGAACGGCGAGAGAGAGCGAAGCCGGGGGATATTGTCCGGTTTCGCAGTAGCGAAAACCTACCAACGCGTCCAGTTGATGCAGATGAACTAAAGGTGTACCAGAGTATTAAAATCTTTCTTATCTGGCCACACCGCCATGAAACCGCCGTAGAGACGTACATACAGCGGATTTCCCCTGTCACCGTCGACTCTGCGGCGGCGTTCTCGCCGGGAGCAACGTCCGGTCGTCGCGCGTCCGACGCCGAACCGGCGTCGACGCGCTCGCACGAACCGACCGTCGTAACGCCGGTGAGTGTCCCTCCTGTCGGGACTCGTCGGCCGACTTCGAATCGAGTTTCGTTCGGGGAGCCGGTCGAGTCCCCTTCTGGGAGCTGATCGAATCTCGTCCGAGGGGTGGCGTCGGCCGGGAACGCTACGGGGACGGCCGAAAATTCGACGGCGGCGACTGGGGCTCGATGGTGGCGGCCGGGCTCGATAGTGTCGGCCGGGAGTTCGATGGCCGTCGTCGGGAAACACCGGTCGAATCTCGGCCGTCGAGAAGCGAGAGAGAGCGTTCGGACGGCGGACCCTCGCGAGGTCGGACCTCGCGGCAGGAGCGTCGCTCCGGTGTCATCGACCGTCGACGGCGAGAGTCACGGCGGCTCGGCGAGTCCAGGTCCGGTCGTGGACGGGCCGACCGCGAACCCCCGGACGGACGGTCGATTTGGCGAGAGCGGAGCCCCCCCGTTTCCGGTGGAATGGGTCGGTTGACCACCCCACATTCCGGCGTCGACACCATTCCAGGCGGAGCCTCTCGCTCGGTGCGTCCGTCGCCAACCTTCGGACACCCATCCTGTCGCCGAATCTACCATTTCCTCGGGCCGGTTCGCGAGACTCGATTTCGGGGGACACTCCCCCACCCCTTCGTTTCGGGTGGAACGGAGAGAGGGTGGGGGAGGGGAGGGGGTTTCTAGAAGGGGAACGCTTATGTAATACGCATTAAAACAATAACCGCAAACTAGAGCACTCTGTTTTCTAGAAGACGGTGGTTGTTGGAAGTATGTACGCTACACCGCCGACCGACCCCCCGACCCCATCCGCTCCCGGCGTTCCACCTGAAACGAGGGGGTCGGTGTGTGTAGCGTATCTTCGAATACAGGTCAGGATTTCTACACTCGTCCGAACGACCGGACGCCGAGCGTCGCTGCCGTCCACCGACGTTCTTCACCCCACTCTTCGCTGACCCCGGTTATCGTCGAGGCGAATCCTCCCACTGCGACCGACGCTCTCCACCGACGCCACCGACGTCACCAATGCCACCGACGTCACCAATGCCACCGACGTCACCGATGCCATCAACCACCGACCGGACGACCGACTATCCCTGGCGGAGTACCGCCTTTCTCGACCGACCGCCTTTCTCGACCAATCGTCTCCTGGGAAACGTGTCTCTCGCAAAACGATCTTCGCCGACGTGATTGCTGTCCATCGTGTACGACGCACACGGACGTAACGGAGAAGCCTCGGGGGACGGCTGCAGTTCCAGATAGCGAATCGCCGAGAGGCGAACCGGACGGTTGTGGAACACCGATCGAGAACTACGGATCGTCGACGCCGTGAATCGTGGTTCCAGTAGAAACGGTGCCCTCTTCGCTCCCAGTGCCGTTTACACGGACGTTCCCGCTTCTCGGCCCGACCCCTCTGTTTCAGGTGGAAACCGCGGAAGGGCGTCGACCAACTTCCGCCGACGGCTACCCTTCGGGTCAGGAACGCCGGTCGGTTCCCTCTACTTCTGCCATCCACCACCACCGTTCATTTCGTGGTTCGATCCACCGTCACCGTTCATCTCGTGGTTCGATCCACCGTCACCGTTCATCCCATAGATCGATAATCGTCGTTCGCTTCGGTCATCGGTCGTCGCCGTTCGTTCGGAGACCGATCGTCGAGTTCAGTTCGGAGACCGATCGTCGAGTCCGGTTCGGTCGTCTATCGTCGCCGCGTCGTATCGAGCGACCGACCGTCTATTCGACCGAACAGTCGCCGGTCCGAGAGACGACCGAGAAGTTCGATCGTCCGAGGTCCGATGGAACCTCTCGTTCGTCGACCGAACAGTGCGGTGAGAGGACGCGGGGCGGGTTCTGTTCGGTGGATCGACGCTCTTCTTGCGTTTTGTGCCTCATCGTTGTGTCAACCGTTGTCTGACGTAGGTTTAAGTGAATGGCGTGAAGTTCTACGCGCACACAGCCCCGCACGTCGGCGTAATCCTCCGACAGCAAGGGTCTGGGAGGAAAAAGGATGGGATTGTTCACAGGTCTCAGGAAAAGTATTGCAAGCGTGACGGACAAGCTCTTCTCCGCCGAGGAGCCGAAACGAATCGGCATCTACGGACCACCCAACGCGGGGAAGACGACACTCGCCAATCGTATCGCCCGTGACTGGACCGGTGACGCCGTCGGTCCGGAGAGTCACATTCCACACGAAACGCGGCGCGCCCGCCGTAAGGAAGACGTCGAGATAGAACGCAACGGCAAGACGGTCAGCATCGACATCGTCGACACGCCCGGCGTCACGACGAAGGTCGACTACGAGGAGTTCCTCGACCACGACATGGAGAAAGAGGACGCCGTGCGTCGCTCGCGCGAGGCGACGGAAGGCGTCGCCGAGGCGATGCACTGGCTTCGCGAAGACGTGGACGGCGTCATCTACGTGCTCGACAGCACGAACGACCCGTTCACGCAGGTGAACACGATGCTCATCGGCATCATCGAGAGCCAGGACCTGCCGGTGCTCATCCTGGCGAACAAGACCGACCTCGAGGATTCCAGCGTTCAGCGAATCCGCAACGCCTACCCGCAGCACGAGACGATTCCGCTATCGGCGCTGGAGGGCGACAACATGGACGAGGTGTACGAGAAAATCGCGGAGTACTTCGGGTGATACCAATGGCAGAAGTGAAAAACGGGGACGACGGCGTTCAGGTCGACCTCATAGGCGGCGAACGGATGTCCGGCAAGACGAGCATGGAGAAGATCCGGATGATCCTCGACGGGGTCCGGGACGGCAACATCGTCATCCTCGAGGAGGGGCTCTCGCCCGACGAGGAGAGCAAACTCATCGAGGTGACGATGACCGAAATCAGTCCGGACGAGTTCAACGGCATCGAGATAGAGACGTACCCGCGCTCGGAGACCTCCGACGGTGGGTTCCTCGGTCGGCTGATGGGTCGCGAGTCGACCTCGACGCTCACGGTCATCGGTCCGGCGAACCAAATCGAGACGCTCCACAAGGACGAGAACCTCATCAGCGCGCTCATCTCACGCAAATAATGCCGCACGAGTGTACGAACTGCGGCCGGGCGTTCGCCGACGGGTCGAAGGAGATGCTCTCCGGCTGTCCGAACTGCGGCGGGAACAAGTTCCAGTTTCGCCCCGCCGGCGTCGACGCCGGAAACGATCCGGGAACCGACGCCGGGGCCGAGAGGAACGCGACTCCAGGTGAAACGACGCCCACCGCATCGCGGGGGGCGCCCGACGCGTCGGACGCGGACCCCGACGCCAGCGCGGTCGGACGTGCGGCCTCCACCGTCAAGGAGTGGGTGGGAACCCGCGATACGACCGGACCGGGAGACGAGACGGCTTCGGAACCGGAACGGCCCGTCTCCGACCCCGACGGGAGCGCCGGTGCGAGCGAGTCCACCGGAAGCGGTCCGGAGGCGGGACCGGACGTCGAGGCGGACGACCTGCCGGCCGACGAGGACAGCGCGCAAGCGAGCGCGCGAACGGACGTCGTGGCCGACGACGAACTACCGGAACGGTCGTCCGCAGAGGGGGCTGGAACCGTCGTGGACGCGCCCGACGACGAGCAGCCGAGCCTCGAAGAGCTTCGCGAGGAGCTCAACAGCCAGTTCGAGAGCATCAAGGTGGTGAATCCGGGCCAGTACGAACTCAACCTGATGGAACTGTACGAGCGCCAGGAGTACATCATCGCCCTCCAGGAGAACGGTCGGTACGTCATCCAGGTGCCGGACTCCTGGTCCGACGTTGCCGACACCTAGGTTCTTCTCGTTCGCGGATCGCGACTTCGCCCGGGGGAGCCGACGCTGTGTCCCGAACGCACTCCACGCGACTGCAGACGCCCGCCTACTGCCGCGCCGTTCGAGGGACGGCACTGAAAAAAGCTTTTCAAATGCAGACATGTCGCTCGTGTGTTTCAGGCGTCTTCTTCCAAACGTGGATCGACGGAAGTTCATCAAGACCACGGGTATTGCGGCAGGAACGCTTTCGATCGCAGGCTGCATGGGGAACGACGGAAACGGTAACGCCAGCGGCAACGGTGGCACCACCACGAACGGCGGGGACAACCAGACGACGAACAACGAGAGCAAGGACGGCGACGAGGACTTCTGGAACGTCGTCGAGGAGATAAACGAGAAGAAGACGCTCAAGGTCACCCAAACCCGCCTGTACCGGACCGAGAACGGCGCTGGCGTCTACGGCGTCGTAAAGAACACCGGCAACGAGCCGTACTCGGAAGTCGAAGCGGAAGTGACCCTGTACGACGACAAGGGTGAGGCGTTCAACGAGTTCATCGACGAGAGCGAGACGGACGAGATCGATTCGCTCTCGCCGGGCGGCAAGTGGGACTTCAACGTCTACTTCCAGGAGGCGGACTGGAACCGAATCTCGAAGTACGTCATCGACGTCTCCGGCGAGAAGGAGTAATCGACCGGTCGTCCGCTCGCGCCGGAGTCGTTTCGAGCGTCGACCGCGAAGACGGCCTCGACCCGAAACGAAGGGCCTACTTCCGGCAACGTCCGGCGTCATTGCGAAGAACCTTTACTTTCGCTCACAAACCCCGAACAGATGTTACGCGGCGTCAGGAACCGAATCCAGCGGGTGCTCTTTCTCTTCCCGGCCGCCCTCGCCCGCCTCGGACTGCTCGACCGCGAGAAGGGCGAGGAGGCGTTCGACCTCGCCATCCCGGTGATGGTCACGGGCGGGATGCGGACGCTGCTGCGCGTCGCGGACTTCTTCATGGTGAGCGTGGCGCTCGGTCCCACCGCCGTCGCGGGTCTGGAGTTCGGGTTCCAGTACTTCTTCGTCCCGTTCGGACTCGCGCTGGCGCTGACGAGCGGGACCATCAGCGTCGTCTCGCGCTTCAAGGGAGCCGACCAGCACGCGAGAGCCGACTTCGCCATCAAGCAGTCGCTGTGGCTCGCCCTGCTCCTCGCCGTCCCCATCACGGTGGCGACGTGGCTGTACGCCGAACCGATGATACGCGTCCTGACGGACGAACCGGCGGTCGTCGAGAAGGGCGCGACCTACCTCGAGATAATCATGCTCTCCGTCTCGTTCCGCTTCTGGAGCATGATCGCCGCGCGGGCGCTCGCGGGCAGCGGTGACACCCGGACGCCGATGTACGTCCGTCTGCTTACCCTCCCCACGAACATCGCGCTGAACGCCGTGCTCATCTTCGGCGTCGGCCCCATCGAGTCGATGGGCGTCGCCGGTGCCGCGTGGGGGACCGCGGTGGCGAACACGCTCGCGGCGGCCATCTTCATGGTCGCGTTGCTGTCGGGTCGCTTCTCCGTGCAGTTGCGTCTCGGCGGCAAGCAGTGGGACACCGCCATCGCCCGCGAAATCGTCCGCGTCGGCCTGCCGCTGGCCGGGACGCGTCTCTCGCGGACGTTCGGTCGGTTCCCGTTCCTGTTCGTCCTGGGTTCGCTCGGGACGGGCGTCGTCGCGGCGTACGCCATCGGCCGCCGGGTGATGCTGCTCGCGATGATGCCGGCGTGGGGGTACTCGACCGCCTCCAGCACGCTGGTCGGCCAGAGCATCGGCGCGGGCGACGAGGAGGAGGCCGACGCCTACGGCTGGCAGACGCTACGCATCGCGCTGGCCACGCAACTGCTGCTCGCGGTCGTTCTCATCGTCGCCGCCCGGCCCATCGCCGAGGGGTTCGGCACCAGCGCCGAGGTGCTGGACCTGACCGTCGAGTTCGTCAGGGTGTTCGGACTCGGCGTCGGCGCGTTCAGCGTCTCGCGGACGATGCGGGGCGGCCTGCGCGGCGCGGGCGATACGAAGTGGCCGCTGTACGGCACGTTCATCGGAACTTATCTCTACAAGCTTCCCGTCGCCTTCCTCGCGCTCCCGGCCGGGGTCGCGGTCTTCTCGCTCGGCAACTGGTCGTTCGCGCCCGGGATGGGACTCGGCCTCGTTGCCGTCTACGCCGCCATCCTCGGCGACATGTACCTCCGTGCGGGCGTCAACACCTTCCGGTTCTGGACCGGCGAGTGGAAGCGGATCGCCCGCGAGTCGGACGTGGGCTCTCGCACCGGCGCGGACTGACCGCGGAGCCGGTAGTCCGACGCCGCCGTCGCGGGAATACGCGGACCGCCGTTGCGGGGATACGCAGATTTTAAACGAGAGCGGCGGGAATCCGGAGGTATGAGTACGGCAACGAAAATCACCGTCGGAACCATCGCGCTGACCGCGCTGCTCGTCGTCGCCGTCATGGCGAACCTCTGGCTCCTCGCCTGATGTTCGGCGAACGCGACTACCCCGACGAGGTCGCTGCGGTCCGCGACGAGCACGCGCCCGACGCGCTCGTCCTCGACTGCGAGCGCGACTTCGAGACGCTGCCCGTCGCGGCCCGCGACGACCTCGCGCTGCTGACGGACGAGCTCCGGCCGTTCTCCTGTCCCGAGACGTGGTTGCCCGAGGACGCGCCGGAACTCCTCCGGCGCTTCGCGGGGTCGGACCTCGTCGTCGGCATGCCGGGCGACGGCAGCGTCGCCTGGACCCGCCAGACGGCGCCGCCGGTCGTCTTCGTGAAACCCCGCGTCGAGGGGTCGCCCGAGCCGTTCGTCGACTTCCTCGTCGCGGAGGCGCTCGTCGAAGTCGGCCTGGCGCTGCCCGAACAGTTCCTCGGCTTCTTCGAGGACCGGTATCCGGAGTTCGCCGCCGCGGTCCCGCTCGACGCGGGGAGCACCTACCAGCTCGCGGCCGCGCTGTTCGACGCTTACAAGGGACTACACACCCGGGAGGTGTTCGCCGGCTGGGAGGGCGACCGCCCGGAGCTGTTCGCCGCGTGGGCGGACGCCGGCGAGCGTATCGAACCGAGAATCGAGGGCGTAACCGGGGAGGTCTCCCGGGGCGAGACGGACTTCGCCGACGCCGCCGAACTCGCCTGCAGCGGCATCAAGCACGGCGTCGAACCGCCCGCCCCCTTCACGGCGCTGGACACCGGGGCGTACCGCGACCACGGCGTCGACTACGCGGTCAAGTGGGCCGAGAAGACGCTCGGATAGCTACTGTTCCTGTTCCGGAGTCGTGAACGGTATCGCGGCCGCCGTGCGTTCGGTGACCGTCGCGGTCCGGAGGATGTACGAGAAGAGAATCGAGAGCGGGAGGAGCCCGACGACCAGTCGGTTCCCGTCGAGCAGGAGCCACTCTCTCGCCCGGTCGACCCGGCTTTCCAGTTCCGAGCTGATTGGGGCTGCGATGTCGCGTTCTGACTCGCTCACGTCCGTCGCGTACGCGACAACCGACCGAACGTCCACTGGCGCTCGAACGGGTGAGGCGTCGGAAACGGGAGGATTCGTCGGAAATGGGAAAGCAGCCTCAGACCGCTTCTGGGCCGCGCTTGCCGGTCCGGACCTGACAGGCGTCGTTGACCGGCTGGACGAATATCTTGCCGTCGCCGGGTTCGCCCGTGCTGGCGGCCTCGCGCACGGCCGCTATCACGTCCTCGGCGGGGACGTCGGCGACGACGCACTCGACCTTGACCTTCTGGTGGAGGTCGACGACGTACTTCTCGCCGCGCCACTGACCGCGCTTGGCCGGCTGGCTGCCGCGCCCGCTCACGTTCGTCACGGTGAGGCTGGGCGCGCCGACGTCGGCGAGCGCCCGCTTCACGTCGGTCAGGCGGTCCGGGCGCACGATGGCCGTCACCATCCGTATCTCGCTTTCGGGACGGCCGCCGTCGGTGACCACGTCGGCTGGGCGGTCGACGCCGAACTCGGGGTAGGTGTCGACGCCGTGCTCGGCGACGTCGAGGCCCTCGCGTTCGTGTTCGGCCGTGACCCGCGCCTGGCCGAGCGTGCGGGCGACGCCGAACACGACTCCCGTGGCGGTCACGGTCCAGAGGGCGATGACGACGACGCCGGTCGCCTGCACCGCGAGGCCGGAGAGGACCTCGGCGACGGCGAAGCTCTCCCAGGTGCCGACGGCGACGAACGGATAGGCGAGTGCGCCGAGCACGCCCGCGGAGCCGTGGACGGGAAAGATCGCACAGACGTCGTCGACCTTCAGACGTTTCTCGACGAACGTGAAGACGACGGGGAGTTGCGCGCCGGCGAGCAGGCCGACCGCGACCGCTCCCGGCCAGACGATGTCGTCCGCGATGCCGGTGATGCCGACGAGACCGGCGAGCAGGCCGTTGGCGACGTAGAGTGTGTCGACCTTGTCGGTGCGGTGGATGGACACCGCGGCCGCGCCGATGGCGCCCGCGGCCATCCCCAGCGTCGTCACGAGCGCGACGCGACCGACGGTCTCGAACGCGGCCAGCGAGAGCGACCCCGATTCGGCGGCGAACACGGTCGCGGCGGTGCCGACGTTGAAGCCGTACCAGCCGAACGCCAGGATGAGCGTCCCGAGGACGGCGAACGGCAGCGAGTGGCCGGGGATGACGTTCGCGCTGCCGTCCTCGTCGAACCGGCCGAGGCGCGGGCCGACGACCCACGCCGCGGTGAGGCCGGCGATGCCGCCCATGCCGTGGACGACCATGCCGCCCGCGAAGTCGTGGAAGCCGATGGTCGCGAGGACGCCGCCGGCCCACGTGAACCCGACGACGACCGGGTAGATGACCCCCGCGAGCAGGACGGTGTAGCTCACGTAGGTCCGGAGCTTGCACCGCCCGGCGACGGCCCCGCTGACGATGGTCGCCGCGGTCATGGCGAACACCGCGCCGAACAGCCACGACACCCAGTCGTTGACGCTCGTCGGGGCGAGCACGCCCGTGACCTCGCCCGCCACGGACCACTGCCCGCCGGCGCCGGTGAGGTGGCCGACGACGTTCGACAGCGCCGCACCGACGAGGAAGAAGGCGACGACGCCGACGCTCCAGGTGAGCAGGTTCTTCGTCAACTGGTTGGCGACGTTCTTCGAGCGCACCTGGCCCGCCTCCAGCATGGCGAACCCGGCGTGCATGAAGAAGATGAGGAAGGTCGCCACCAGCACCCACAGGAGGTTGACGCCCTGCGCCAGGACGGCGAGGTCGCTCACCATGCTTCGCCCTCCGACGCCGTTTCGGAGACCGACGGTTCGTCGGCGTCCTCCGCGTCGCTTCCGCCCTCCGGAACGACGACGAAGTCGTCTGGACGACTGTCCACGATTATCGAGTATTCTTCGAAGTTCGTGCTTCGAGTCACGGTTCAACCGAACAGTACACACCTTCATAAGGTTAATCGTTGACAAAATCGAATTATTCTGTACTCAGGCGGACGCACGTCCGGTTTATAAGCGGATAGGAGGAATATAAGGTCGTAAACCGTACAGAAGTGGCCCGCTCGTAGGGTCTACTTCTGGACGAACGTGGAGGGGGCGCGGCGAGCGTTCGTGGGGGAGACGTCTCCACCCTCCGTCGCGCGCTCGCTCCGGACCCGTCGAGAACGGAGAGCTTCGAACTCGTCGACGGCAACGGAAACGTCCGATTCGCGGACTCCCCCGGCCGACTCGGCTATCGAACCGGACGAGCGCCGGTCGGTTACGACCGGTCTACAGTTTCGCCGCCACGTCCTCGGCGAAGTACGTCACGATGACGTCCGCCCCGGCGCGTTTGATGGACAGGAGCGACTCCAGGGCGGTCGCTTCGAGGTCGAGCCATCCCCTGTCGCTGGCGGCGTGCAGCATCGCGTACTCGCCGGAGACGTTGTACGCCGCGACGGGGAGGTCGAAGTTCCGGTCGACCGACGACACCACGTCGAGGTACGAGAGCGCGGGCTTGACCATCAGCAGGTCCGCGCCCTGCTCGACGTCGAGCGCGACCTCCCGTATCGCCTCGCGGGCGTTGGCCGGGTCCATCTGGTAGTGGCGGCGGTCGCCGAACGCGGGCGCACCGTCCGCCGCGTCGCGGAACGGCCCGTAGAACGCCGACTCGTACTTCGCCGCGTAGCTCATGATGGGCACGTCGCGGAAGCCGGCGTCGTCGAGCGCCTCCCGGATGGCCCCGACCATGCCGTCCATCATCCCGCTCGGCGCGACCACGTCCGCACCCGCCTCGGCGTGGGAGACCGCTATCTTCCGGAGGAGGTCCAGCGTCTCGTCGTTGCGGACGGTGAGGTCGGGATTCTCGGCGGCGTCCTGCTCCACGAGCCCGCAGTGGCCGTGGTCGGTGTACTCGCAGAGACAGACGTCGGTGACGACCGTCGCCGCCGTCTCACTCGTAATCCGGCGCGTCGCCTCCTGGACGACGCCGTCCTCGGCCCACGCGCGACTCCCCTCGGCGTCTTTCGACTCGGGGATGCCGAACAGCATCACCGTCTCGACGCCGGTGTCGAGCACCTCCTCGACGCGGGCGACGCTCTCGTCGAGGGGGACGCGCTCGTGTCCGGGCATCGACGGGATGGCGACTCGCTCGTCGGTCGTCGCGTCCACGAACACGGGCGCGACGAGGTCGTTCGCTTCCAGGCTCGTCTCGCTGACCAGTTCGCGCACGCCGTCCCGTCGCAGGCGTCGGGGGCGGTCGGTGAGGTCCATGCTCGAACTACCGGTGGCGGCCCCAAAACCGCATCGCTCCCGGCGACCCACTCCGCCGTTTCACGCCACCGTCACCGACGCCACGGCCGGTTCTCTCGGGACGGAACCGGTTCGGACACCGACAGCGGAACCGTTACCCGGCCGGACGCCGAAGCGACGGTCGTGACCACCGACGCGAACGACGCCGGCGAGCGGACGGAGTTCGACGTGGACGCCTGGCGCGAGGAACTCGAAGCGCACCGCGCCGAGAAAGACGAGTTCTTCGACGAACACCCACAGTCGCCGATTCCGCCGGAGGACCGCGAGGAGTTCTCGGGGTTGCCGTACTTCGACCCGGACCCCGACTACCGCGTGACGGCGACGGTCGAGACCCACGACGACCCCGAACCGGTCGAGATGGAGACGACGGGGGGACCGCCCCAGCGGTACCTCCGGGAAGCGACGCTGCGGTTCGACATCGACGGCGAGGAGTGCACGCTGGCCATGTACGGCCGCGAGGACCAGGAGTCGCTGTTCGTCCCGTTCCGCGACAAGACGACCGGCCAGCAGTCCTACGAGAACGGTCGTTACCTCGAACTCCACCCCGAGGGCGACCTGTCCGACGGCGACGAGATACCGGTCGACTTCAACCTCGCGTACACGCCGTTCTGTGCGTTCAGCGAGGCGTTCTCCTGCCCGCTTCCGCCGGAGGAAAACTGGCTCGACGTCGTGGTCCGCGCCGGCGAGAAGGACTGGACGTCGAACTGATTCGGTGCGCTTCTCGACGATTCGCACGCGATTCTCGGCTCACGCCCCGAAATCTCCAGTTGAAACGAAGGGGTGGCAGGCAGGCAGTTTCGCAATCGGAGATATCTTCTTCCGACTCTCCCAACTGAACGAGCTAAGTCACCATAATAGATGGGAGTAGAGAAAACTATTTTGCCGATAAGGGAATTTGGGTGAGAATCTGGAAAGGATTTTTACTGGAGTGCGACCAAGTACGACCGCTGGCGGTGCCACCGCCGGCTACCACAATGGCAAACTGCAAACACTGCGGCGCGCACGTCTCCGACCGATTCGTGCGCGTCTTCGGAGACGAGATGGGTCGCGTCCACGCCTGCCCGGCTTGCTCGGCGAACGCGGGTATCGCCGAAGTAGCACGCCAGCGGGCCCAGTAAGCATCGTCGATCGTGGCGGAAGCGACAGGGAAAAGTCCAACCACGCGAAGCCTGTCAGACGTGACCGACCACTGGGTGTACGTCGTCCAATGCAGTGACGGCAGCTTTTATACCGGATACACGACGGACGTCGAACGGAGGGTCGCCGAGCACGACGCCGGCGAGGGAGCCAAGTACACCCGTGGCCGTACCCCGGTCGAACTGGTCCACGCCGAACGGTTCGAGACGCGCTCGGCCGCGATGTCCAGGGAGTACGAGATAAAACAGCTCCGCCGCCGCGAGAAGGAGCGACTGGTCGAGTAGCGCGTCGGCGGACGACTCAGTCGTCGGCCGCGGCTTCGTCGGCTCCGGTTCCGGTCACGTCGGGGTTGATGCCGGCGTACTGGACAGCCTGCCGGCCGAGTTTCCGCGTGCGCTCTTCCAGGTCGTCGTCGACGAACTGGCCGTCCTCGAACTTCTCGGAGGCGTTCCGGATGCCGACCTGGTGGGGCAGCACCCAGCCGTGGACGCCCCGGACCGTGATGCGCATGTGGTCGAGGGTGCTCGCGTACGACCCGCCGCCGGCCGTCGCGAGCAGGCCGACGGTGGTGTCCTCGTACTCGTCGAACCTGCAGTAGTCGTGGACGTTCCGGAATGCCGAGGAGTACGAACCGTGGTAGACCGGACTGCCGAGGACGACCGAATCGGCCTCCCGTATCTTGCGCTTGAGTTCGACCGCCTCGGGCGGTTCCTCCTCGTCGGGGTCGAACACGGGGAGGTCGTACTCGCGAACGTCGAGCAGTTCGGTCCGCGCACCGGCCTCCTCCGCGGCGTCGAGAACGTGTCTCAGGGCGGCTCGCGTGTAGCTACCGTCTCGCCTGCTCCCGCAGACGGCGACTACGGTCGGTGATTCCATCGTTCGTTACCTCTGCGTCGTGAACGTTTAATCTGCTCGCCGCCGTCTCGCCGACGGGACGGGGGACCTCGGAGTCGTTCCATACCGGACCGTGGTGACGCCGTCACAAAACCCTTCCCGGAAGCCGATTTTTGTAAATAGAACGACCGTTTCCCCGCCACCATTAACTCCGCGCGTGAAGAACCCCCACCCATGCGCGTCCGCGATGCGGTCGAGTCCGACGGCGGTCGACTGGCCGACCTCGCAGGCGTTCCCAGCGAGGTCATGGCGAACGTCGTCCACGACCGGTCGGTCCGCGTCGCAGAGATCGACGACGACATCGTCGGCTTCGTCGGATTCGACGCCCGGAAAGACGCGGTTCACGTCACCCACCTCTACGGCTCTCGGGCGGCCTGCGAACGCCTGCTCGACGAACCGGTCCGGTTCGCCGCCAGCGAGGCGATGACCGTCGAACTGCTGGTGCCAGAAGACGAGGACGAGACGATGTCGGCGGCCCGGGCGAACGACTTCGAACGCGCCGGCAACGGACCGCGCTTCGAGGGCCAGGAGACGGTCCGGTTTCGACTGGACAGTCCGGACAGTAACGACACGGCGTTCCGATAAGGGTGGAACTGACGGTCCGAATACGGATGCGCTCGCGTGACGTTCATGGCATGGCACGCGATTGACGGACACGCGAGCGCAGTTCCACTACGTACTCGGACAGGTTAGATTTGACGCCGAGAGACGCGTCCTCGCGTGAAAAAGCATCCTATCGGCGTTCCGGAACAATGTCGAAAGCGACGTGTCGAATCCTCCGGCGTCGTCGACCGTCCCAGGCACGTCCAGCGGTTCCGGTCCCGTCCGTGTCAGAAGGGAAGGAATCCGAGCAGGTCGTTCTGGGAGACGTACAGCGTCACCGCCGCGAGCCACCCCTGGAACAGCAGCGTCCCGAGTGCGGAGAGGACGATGAACTCCCAGTCGCGCATCTCCGCGAAGCCCGCGGGGACGGTGAGCATCCCGCGCGTGAAGAGCAGGGCGTTGCTCACCGGAACGACGACGCGGCCCCAGCGCTGGAACCAGCCCTCGAAGCGGTCCAGCGAGGACTCGCTGACGCGGAACCAGGGCTTGTCGAGCAGGTACTCCCGGCCGCCGCGTTTCGCCAGCAGGAAGAGGGCGTACTGACCGACGGTCGCGCCGACGACGGCGACGAGGATGACCGCGGCGATGGCGTCGTAGTCGTGGGCCGACGCCGGGAGAACGGTGACGCCGATGGGGACGAGGCTCTCGCTCGGCGCGAAGTACAGCAGCATCGCACCCTCCAGGATGAGGATGAAGAAGAGCGCGAGCAGGCCGTACTGGTCCAGCCACTCCTTCGCCAGCGACTTGTCGCCGACGAGAAAGAGGGTGACGCCGACGATTGCACCGCCGGCGACGGCCCCGACGAGGAGGAGCAGGCCGTAGTCCTCGACGAACTGTCTGGCCGCCCGCGTGTCCGGGGCGAACGAGAGAATTGCGGCCCCGACGAGCGAGAGCGCGAGCAAGGCCACGGGAAGCGTCGTGTCTGCGATACCGGAGAGCAGGGCGGACGTCATCAGATTCGCGTATTGACGGGACGGGCTAAATGCGTTGTGTCTCGCCCGGAGAACCTCGGTCGGAGTTCGGCGGGCGACCTGCCCTCCGACGACCCTCGCATTCAAGTATCATCACGGAACCAGTCCAGTTCAACAACCCTAAGCAACCGGAGGCTCAGTAACGAACGATGTCGGACTGGCGGGACGTTTTCGGTCACGAGGAGCCGTACGACGAGCAGGTCGACGGTATCGAGACGGCTATCGACACCGCCCGCGACGACGGATTCACCGTCGTCGAGGGTGCCTGCGGCACTGGCAAGACCATGCTCGCGCTCACGGCGGGCATCGACCTCGTGCGCGACCCGGACAGCGACTACGAGCGCGTGCTCGTCCTGACGAGCGTCAAACAGCAGCTCCGCCAGTTCGAGGAGGACCTGCGGACCATCAACGCCGGCCTGCCGGACGACTGGAAGCCCGTCTCGGGACTGACGCTGGTCGGCAAGGCCGACGTCTGTCCCTACAACCGCGAGAACGCAGGAGGCATCGACGAGGGGAACGTCTACGAGCGCTGCGAGGGCCTGCGCGAGCGCACCCGCGACCTCGTCGGCGACGGTGGCTCGACCACCGGGGGGAACCTCGCCTCGCGCGCCCGGAGCCAGCAGACCGGGCTCGCCGACTCCGGCCGCGGTGGCGGCGCGACCTACCTGGAGACGGCCGGTGAACCGACGCCCTACCCGCCGGAGATGCCCGAGTACGACGATACGGAGTACTGCCCTTTCTACGCCCAGTTCCTGGAGGACCTGCCGGAGGACGGCGACCCCGTCGAGGCCGTCCCCTTCGAGTTCGACGACGTGGGACTCGTCGAACCGGACGACCTCGTCTCCCTCTCGGTCCAGCACGGCACCTGTCCGCACTCGATGATGGGCGCGCTCCTCGCCGACGTCGAGGTCGTCGTGGGCAACTACTACCACGCGTTCGACCCGACGACGACCGCCTCGTTCACCGGCGCGCTGCTGGACGAGGAGACGTTCGTCGTCTGCGACGAGGCGCACATGCTCGAACCGCGAGTCCGGGACCTCGTCAGCGAGTCGGTCGGCGACGCCACCCTGCGGGACGCCGAGGCGGAACTCACGCGGGTCATCCAGCCCGTGGAGTTCGACGACCGCGACGCGAAGTCCACCACCGCCGACGCCGACCTCGTGCGCGCCGAACTCGAAGAGGCCGGCGTCACGCTCCGCGAACTGAAGGAGGTCAGGAACTTCCTCCGGGACCTCCGAGAGGAACTCGACCGGCGAGTCACCGCCTACCTCGAACGCGAACACCGCGGCTGGAAGGCGAACCTCGCGGACCTGCCGGACGCCGAGATTCCGCTCCGGGACCCGACCGAGCCCCAGCCGGACGCTATCTCCGAGTGGGCCGACCGCGAGGGGTACGACGGCGGCACGTGGGCGCGCGCGGAGCCGGTCGGTGCGGTCGTCGCGCGAATCCTGAACGAGGCCGAGGCCGACGAGGGCGAGTCGGTCGAGAAAGAGCGGGCTGCACCCGCGGCGGGTCGCGTGCTCGGCGAGTGGTACCGCAACGACCACGAGCACTACTTCCGGGAGATAGAACTCGAACGCACGTGGAACGACGCGGAGCCTGACGACTCCTGGCGGCGGGCGTACAACGCACGGCTCGCGATGCAGAACTGCGTCCCCAGCGACGCCATCGGCGAACAACTCGCGGAGTTCGGCGGCGGCGTCCTGATGAGCGCGACGCTCGCACCGCTCGACGTGTTCGAGGAGGTCTCCGGTCTCACCCACCTCCACGAGGAGGGCCGCCCCGTCGTCGAGCGGACCTACGGCCTCAACTTCCCCGAGGAGAACCGGGAGAGCTTCGCGGTCGACGCGCCGAAGTTCACCTACGACAACCGCGGACGGCCCGGGGACGAGACCCGGACCCGACAGCTGTACGCGGACGCCATCCGCGACGTCGCGCGCTCGCCCGGCAACGTGCTCGTCGGGATGCCGAACTACGCCGAGGCCGAGTGGGCCGCCGAAACGCTGCGGGCGGTCGTCGACAAGCCGGTCCTGCTGGACGAGAGCAGCGCGGACGAGGCGACCGAGGCCCTGAAAGACGACTTCTTCGCCGGGGAGTCGAAGGTGCTGGTCACCAGCCTCCGCGGCACCCTGACCGAGGGGGTCGACTATCGCGGCGACCGCCTCCGCGCCGCCGTCGTCTGTGGCGTCCCGATAATCAACACGTCGAGTCCCCGGACGAAGGCGGTCCGGACGGCCTACGACCGCGTCTTCGGCGACGGGTTCACCTACGCGCTCACCGTCCCCGCGGTCCGGAAGGCCAGGCAGGCGCTCGGGCGGGTCATCCGCGGTCCCGACGAGGAGGGCGTCCGCGTGCTGGTCGACAGCCGCTACGCTCGCGATAGCTGGGACAGCGTCCGGGAGTTCTTCCCGGAGACGGAACGCGAGGAGTTCCAGCCCGTGAGCCCCGACATGCTCTCGCTCGGTCTCGACCGGTTCTGGGACTGAGCGGAGGCGAGACGAATTGGAAACGGAAGCGGCGACGACAGGAGGTCAGGGAACGATCTGTTCGCCGTCGTCGTCGTACACGCGGATGGCGTCCACGGGGCAGACGCGGGCGGCCATCTTCGCGTCGAACTCGGCGTCCTCCGGAATCTCCCGGACGAACACGTCCTCCTCTTCTTCCTCGCTGTCCCGCAGGTCGGCCTTGCCGTCGTCGCGGTTCTCCTCGAACGCCTCCCACTCGGCGGTGCACTGGAACATCCCTGTGCAGGTGTCGCGGTCGAACTCGATTCGCATACCTGAAGGTGGGGTTGGGGCTGTGATAGTGCTGACGGAGACGCCGATTCTCGTTCCAGACGCCCGACCCGACAGTTTAAACCGGAAGACGGGCCAAACGCGGGTAATGACTCGAATCTCGTCGCGGCCGCGAGGTGAGCGCGGGTGAAGTCCGCCGACCTCTCCGGCCTCCCGGAGGGCGTCCCCGAACACCTCGAATCGCAGGGCATCGAGGAACTCTACCCGCCGCAGGCGGAGGCGGTCGAGGCCGGCATCACCGACGGCGAGAGCGTCGTCGCCAGCGTGCCGACCGCCAGCGGGAAGACGCTCATCGCGGAACTGGCGATGCTCTCGAGCGTCGCTCGCGGCGGCAAGGCGCTGTACATCGTCCCGCTCCGGGCGCTGGCCAGCGAGAAGAAGGCCGAGTTCGAGGAACTCGAACAGTTCGGCGTCTCCGTCGGCGTCTCGACCGGGAACTACGACAGCGACGGCGACTGGCTCGCGGAGAAAGACGTCATCGTCGCGACCAGCGAGAAGGTCGACTCGCTCGTGCGCAACGGCGCGCAGTGGGTCGACGACCTCTCCTGCGTCGTCGCCGACGAGGTCCACCTCGTCGACGACCCGAACCGCGGCCCCACGCTGGAAGTGACGCTGGCGAAGCTCCGGCGCATCAACGACGACCTCCAGACGGTCGCGCTCTCGGCGACGGTCGGGAACGCCGACGAGATAGCGGACTGGCTCGACGCCACGCTCGTCGACTCCTCGTGGCGGCCGATCGACCTCCGGAAGGGCGTCCTCTACGGGCAGGCGCTACATTTCGACGACGGCACCGAGCAGGAGCTACAGCGGGGCAACGAGAAGGAGACCGCCGCGCTCGTCCGGGACACCCTGGAGGACGACGGCTCCTCCCTCGTGTTCGTCAACTCCCGGCGCAACGCCGAGGCCGCCGCGAAGCGCCTCGCCGACGTGACGGGCGAGTTCCTCACCCCCGAGGAGCGCGACGAACTCGCCGACGTCGCCGCCGAGATACGGGACGTGAGTGACACGGAGACCAGCGACGACCTCGCGGACGCCGTCGCCGAGGGCGCGGCCTTCCACCACGCCGGACTCGCCAGCGACCACCGCGCGCTCGTCGAGGAGGCGTTCCGCGACCGCCTCGTGAAGGTCATCAGCGCGACCCCGACTCTGGCTGCAGGGGTCAACACACCCAGCAGGCGGGTCATCGTCCGGGACTGGCGACGCTACGACGGCGACGTCGGCGGGATGGCTCCGCTCGACGTGCTCGAAGTTCACCAGATGTTCGGGCGCGCCGGCCGCCCCGGGCTGGACCCCTACGGCGAGGCGGTCCTCATCGCCAAGAACCACGAGGAGCTCCAGGAGCTGTTCGACCAGTACGTCTGGGCCGACCCCGAGCCGGTGCGCTCGAAGCTCGCCGCCGAACCCGCGCTCCGGACGCACATCCTCGCCACCGTCGCCTCCGGGTTCGCCAGCACCGAGGACGAACTGCTGGAGTTCCTCGAACGCACCCTGTACGCGACCCAGACCGACGAGACGGGCCGCCTGGAGGACGTGACGAGCCACGTCCTCGACTATCTCGAACGCAACGAGTTCCTCGAACGCGACGACCGCCTGAAAGCGACCGGACTCGGCCACCGCGTCTCGCAGCTCTACCTGGACCCCATGAGCGCCGCCGAGATCATCGACGGCCTGCGGGACGCGGACGGCCGGCCGACCGCCATGGGTCTGTTCCACCTCGTCGCCCGCACGCCGGACATGTACGAACTCTACCTGCGCTCCGGCGACCGCGAGGAGTACACGGAACTCGCCTACGAGCGCGAGACGGAGTTCCTCGGGTCGATGCCCTCGGAGTTCGAGGACGGCGCCTTCGAGGACTGGCTCTCGGCGCTGAAGACCGCCCGCCTGCTGGAGGACTGGGCGAGCGAACTCGACGAGGACCGCATCACCGACCGCTACGGCGTCGGACCGGGCGACATCCGCGGCAAGGTCGAGACAGCGGAGTGGCTTCTCAACGCCGCCGAGCGACTCGCCGCGGAACTGCAGCGCGACGAGAGCGAGGAGATCCCGGGCGAGGTGACGACCGGCATCCGCGAGGCGCGAAAGCGCGTCGAGTACGGCGTCCGGGAGGAACTGCTCGACCTCGCAGGCGTGCGGAACGTCGGCCGCAAGCGGGCACGACGGCTCTACGCTGCGGGCATCGAGTCGCGCGCCGACCTCCGGAACGCGGACGCGTCCGTCGTGCTCGGCGCGCTCCGGGGGCGGAAGAAGACCGCCGAGAAGATACTGGAGAACGTCGGCCACCAGGACCCGTCGCTCGACGACGTGGAGGCGGACGAGAGCACCGCCGAGGCAGTCACGAACGCCGCCGACGGCGACGACGCCGGTGGCGCGACCGACGAGCGAAGCGACCAGCAGAGCCTCGGTGACTTCGGATGAGGACGGTCGAAGGCGTCGCGGCCGTCGACGACGTGGACGCGTTTCTCGACCGCCTCGGCGCGATCGGAGCGGACCACGACTGTGCGGTCCAGGCGTTCGACGCCCGCTACGTGGCGGGCCGGGACCACCTGGAAGCGGCGGTCGAACACGCGAACCGGGCGTTCGAGCGCGGCGAGAACGTCGCTCGCGACCGATCGATCGAGATACTGCTGTACGCCGCCGGCCGTCGCCAGATAAACCAGGCGCTGGAGATGGGCGTCGGCGAGGGCGAACACCGGGTCGTCGTCGTCGTCGACGGCGAAGCGGGCGACGAAGATGCGGCGGCGACGGCGGTCGCGGACTGCCTGACGCCCGCGGAGACCCTCGGTCCGGACGGCGTCGACCGCGACCGCGTCCGGGAGTTCTTCGCCGTGACGGACGCCGAGCTGGCCGCCACCGACGCCGACCTCTCGGAGCTCGTCCGCGAGCGAGTCGCCCTGCTCGACGTGGAGAAGTAACCGAGGGGCCTCACCACCGTGGCCGCTACCCCTTTCCGGTCGCCGCGTCAACTGTCGGGTATGTCCGGGGACGAACCGAACGCCGACAGGGCACAGGACCGTGCGGTCGAACGCCAGCACGAGCGCACCGAGCGCGTCGAGGAGACGCTCGGTCAGGCCGGCGAGATGCTCGGCGAGCACAAGTACCCCGCGTCCAGCGAGGAACTCGCCGCCGAGTACGGCGACCAGCGCCTCGACCTGGCGAACGAGACGGAGTCGCTGGGGAGCGTCTTCGACCGCCTCGTCGACGAGCGGTTCGAGTCGGCCGACGAGGCCCGTGAGGCGGTGTACAACGAGGTGACCGGCGAGGCCGGCGGTTCGGAGGAGTACAACGACGAGCGGGCGCTGGGCGAACTCGACGACGCCGAGACCGGCGACCGAACCGACGCGAGCGGCCAGTAACTCCACCTGAAACGAAGGGGGTGAACTCGGGGACGGCGGAGCGTTCCGCGACGAAACGTTACTTCGCCGGTTTCTTCGAGGACCGCCTGCTCGCGACGGGAACGACGCACTGGAACTCGCCGAGCGGGAAGAAGCCGGTCTTCTCGCCGTCCTTGTCCTTGATGACGAGACCCTGTTCCGTCTGGTCGAACCCGTGACAGGTAGCGAGGGTGTTCCCCTGCGCTCCGACGACGTGCATCTTTGACATACACGGAACAGTGACGTGCTACGGCCGGAAAACGATGGACGATTGTCGCTCTCGCTGGAAGGTCTCCGGTGGTGTTCCGAACTCGACGGCGGTTCGAGAATGGAGTCCTCTCGTCGGCGGTCGTAGAACGAGGAGAATAGTCCCACCAGGATTCGAACCTGGGTCGAAGCCCCCAGAAGGCTTCAGGATTGGCCGCTACCCCATGGGACTGACATGTTTGCCTCCAACAGCTTTCGCCGTCTCGGCATCCAACCTTAGCACAGTTCTGCATTTGAGTGTTTCGGAGTCCCGTTGATGAGAGGAAGGTAAAACCGCTACTATGGCCAATTTCACCGAGACATGATATCCTTACCCAATACCCGATAACTCATTCTATGCACTTCTCGTCAGTGGGATACGGTCGTGGGTCAACGGTATCCAGGGGTGAGGAGTGTTCTTTCCGATGGCAGTTCGCACAGAGAATGAGGCACTTCTTGATCTCTTCTTCGAGTTGGCTCTTGCTATAGCCGTACGTGACCATTTTCCCGACCGCCATTTCCTTTTCGTCCTCATTCAGATGGTGAAAGTCGAGACAAGCGGGATCAGTTTCATTACAGCGAGCACAGCCACTACTCGATTGCTTGTACCTGTGCACCCACGCTCTGTTCGCCCGTCGTCTATCAAGTGTCTGCTTGCAGTTCTGGTCACTATGCTTGTAGTGCCAGCGCTGATTCGCGCTGAGCTCCTCCCACGTCCGGTCGTCCGGCAGCTCAACCGCCTCGGGTTTCGGCTGTACTCGTGACCCGGTTGACCGGTATGTCTCCAATCCTGCTGCTTCCTTCGCCCGATTCCACCCGTTGAACACACGACCGATGGTTGATGCAGCAGGCGTCAATCCTAGTTGTTCGTACTGTGCTTTCGTCGGCGACTCATCTAATTCAACTGCGGCCTCGCGAAGCGAACTGATACACTCAAATTCAGTTGTCATGTTGATGGAATGCACGACGAGGTGTGCGCCCCACCCATCAGGGCGCACAAAAACTCCCCAGAGCGCTCTCTTTCATAATCGGATTCACGGCTTCTCCACGGCCAGAAGGCTCAGGAATGGACTCTAAGAGACTGGCTCCGATTCATAACTCCTCCTTACGCCCGCAAGAAGTGGGGTCGCTGGCGCAGATACGAGAGTGAGGAACGAAAACAGGATGCGTACGAGAGTAGGTCGGTATTCGACGTTCGAGGCTGAGAACACCTCTAACCCTCGAAAAACGCTCGCTGCGCCAAAAAAGGGACGTGAAAGTAATGGGTCTCTCCACATGAAATACCGCTAGCGAACGTTCATAATCGGGCTCTATCTTGCGATTACAGTGTGCTAGAGTCCGGGAGAGATTGCGAGAAATTTCGTCTCGAAGTACGATATGCCCACTAGAGAACACCGGAACCGACGAGACGAACGAAAACTCACTCGAATGGTATTTACGTCAGCTGGATGATTGGTACGTAATCACGACTCCGCTTGGTGTTACGAACAAGTCAGTAGCCTCTCAACGATACTCATACCCCTACACAACGCGTGTTTTTGAGATATTTACGTTGACAGCGCACTCGACCACCGAACGCTTGGACACGAACAGCACCAGCTCTACCACCATTCAACACGTACTCTCCACCATTCCTGCTACTCGTGTTTTTGTAGTCTCATCCTTACCTATCTACATCACGGCCTTCCCTCCCTCACCAGCACTGCCCAGGTAGTGCAAGGATTCCGCTCTACCTAGCTCCGATTTCTAATCTCATACCGACGCTACTTGCGGAGGTTTCGGTCGAATATGATCCTCTATAAGCGCCGTAGAACTCTCCAATCCAACTTTGGCTGTTCGAGACGGCTTCAAACGGAGTAATGATATCAGAGCTGTCATGGTTGATTGATTTAGAGCCGAATCTGTCCGTGTCGGACCGACATTGCTCGCCCAAGAGAACCCCATGCTGATGCACAAATCGACACCTACTTGCCTAAGAAGTTAGCACGTCCGTGTATGTACGTCGGACGGTTCGTGGTCGTCGGTCCGGAAGTGGGTGCGTACCGCGTCTCCTCGCGGTCGTTCCCGAATCGAAAAGTCGTCGAGCGCGACGGGACGGTCACTGTCGCGCCGACCGAGGACGCCCCGGAGACGGACAACCCCTACATCGCGTACAACTGCCTCCGGTGCGTCGACCGCCCCGACGGCGGTGAGACGGCCGTGCTGGGCAACGGTTCGCACGTCGATCCGATCGCCGAGAAGCTCGAACTCGGCTATCCGGCGCGGGACGCGCTGGCCGAGACGCTGCTCGCGCTGGACTACGAGAAAGACGACTACGACACGCCGCGCGTCGCGGGCACCGTCGGCGAGGAGGCGTACGTCGGCGTCGTGCGCCGGGACGCCCTGCTCGTCGAACGGGTCGACGAGCCGACGCTCGTCGCTACGTACGAGAAGGACGAACCGGAGGCGTTCGCGTTCGGGGCCGAGAGCGCCGCCGACGCGGCCCGGGAGGCGTACGACCTCGACTTCGAGCACGCGGTCTGTGCCGTCGGCGTCGCGCGAACGGACGACGGTTTCGAACGCGCGCTGGAGAACGGGAACTAAGACGGACGCGCCCGTAGGGCGGGGCATGAAAGTCGGCGTTCTCTCGGACGTTCACGCGAACAGGGTCGCGCTCGACGCCGTCCTCGCGGACATGCCGGACGTGGACGCGATGGTGAACGCGGGCGACGTCGTCGGATACAACCCCTGGCCCGCCGAGTGTCTCGAAACCGTCCGTCGCCGGGACGTGCCGAGCGTGATGGGCAACCACGACCGGGCGGTCGCCTCGGGAACGGCGTTCCGGTTCAACAGCATGGCCCGCGCGGGCGTCGAGTACGCCAGCGAGGAACTCTCCGACGACCAGCGCGAGTGGCTGGCCGACCGTCCCGACAGCCTCCGGCTCTTCGACGGTCGCGTCAGGGTCGTCCACGGCCACCCCGACGACCCGGACCACTACACCTACCCCGAGGAGTTCGCCCCGGACCTCCTGGACGACGAGGACGTCCTCGTCATGGGCCACACGCACGTCCAGCACCACGAGGTGTACGACGAGGGTATCGTCATGAACCCCGGCAGCGTCGGCCAGCCCCGGGACGGCGACCCCCGGGCCGCGTACGCCGTCCTCGACCTGGACGACGGCTCCGTCGACGAGCGCCGCGTCGAGTACGACGTCGAGGCGGTCCAGCGGGAGGTGCGCGAGGTCGGGTTGCCGGAGAAGATCGGTTCGCGGCTGGAGCGTGGCCGATAGGTCGACGTGCGACGGGTCGGCGGACCGGGCGTGACGGTCCCGGCTCGGGAAACGACGCTACCGGCGTCCCGGCGGCGAGAAAGGAGACGACCGACGGCCGTCGGAGACGCCCGGACGAGTTCTCACTCGATCTTCTCGTACTGCTCCGCGAGCTTGTCGGCGGCCTCGCCGAGCTGTTCGCGCTCGAACTCGGTGAGGTTCCACTCGACTATCTCGTCGACGCCGTCACTGCCGAGCTTGATGGGGACGCCGAGAGCGACGTCCTCGTGGCCGTACTCGCCGTCGAGCAGGACCGAGCCTGGAAGCACTTCGCCGGTGTCGCGCAGGACGGCCTCGACCATGTGGCCGACGCCGGTCGCGGGACCCCACTGGGTCGCGCCCTTCTTCTCGATGACGTTCATCGCGGACTGTTTGAGTTCGTCCAGAATCTCGCCCTTCTCGTCGTCGCTGAACTCGGGGTCCTTGCCGTTGATGCGGACCTTCGAGAACACGGGGACCTGCGCGTCGCCGTGTTCGCCGAGGATGGTGGCGTCGACGTTCTGGACCGGCACGTCGTAGCGCTGGCTGAGCACGTAGCGGAACCGCGCGCTGTCGAGGCGGCCGCCGAAGCCGATGACCTTCCCGCGGTCGCGGTCGCCGGACTCGTAGAGGTGGCGGTTCAGCAGGTCGACCGGGTTCGAGGTGGTGATGGTGACGAAGTCGTCGTTGTGTTCGGCTATCGAGGAGCCGATGTCTTCCATGATGGGCGCGTTGTCGCCCGCGAGGTCGATTCGCGTCTGGCCGGGCTGGCGCGGGATGCCGGCCGTGATGACGACGACGTCCGAGCCGGCGGTGTCCTCGTAGGTTCCCTGCCGGACGGTCGTGTTCGAGTCGTACGCAGCGCCGTGGTTCGTGTCGGCGGCCTGCCCGATGGTGTCTTCCTCCTTGTCCGGGATGTCGACGAAGACGAGTTCGTCGGCGATGTCCCGGAGCGCGATGTTGTACCCTGCGGCGGCCCCGACGGTGCCGGCTGCACCGACTACGCTTACTTTCGCCATATCACGTAGAAGACGCCCTGCGATTTGGTTAAATCCTCCGGATGCGCCCTTTCCTGCGCACGGTCCGGTCGTCGCGGACACTTATCTTCGCTCGGCGACAACTGGTCGGTATGGCTACGGAACCCGCCACGACGCAGGACGTCCCGACGGTCGACTCGCGCTGGTGGTACGTCGTCGCGGCGACGCCGCTCGTGTTCGTCGTCACGTGGATACTCGGCATCTGGTTCTTCGGACTGGCGCTGTTCAGCGTCGGTCTCGGCGGCGGCGAACCGTTTCTCTTCGGCCCGGTCGCCATCGTCGCCGTCTTCGTCGCGCTGTTCGTCGGCCTGCTCGTCACCGCGATGCTCGTGCTCTTTCCCGTCGCCATCTACCTCGACGCGGAGGCGGTCAACCGCGCCGGAGTAGGATGGCAGCCCGACAGCATCCTCTACGCGCTCGTCGCGGCGGTCAGCGCGGTGGCGACGGGGTTCACGCTGGCCGTCCCGCTCGCGCTCTACTACCTCTGGCAGCGCCACGAGCACGTCGGCGTCCCGTAGGAGCGATACGCGTTTCACGCCCCGGTCCCAACGACGAACGAATGCAGCGCCCGAGACTCGAAGGTGACCGCGTCGGCTCGCGCTGGTGGTACTGGATCGCCGCGATTCCGACCGTGTTCGCCTTCTGGCTCGTGACGGTGGCCTGGGTCGCGCTCGCCATCTCGCTGGAGCCGGGACTGCTCGACGGCCCGGGCTTCGGCGACGACCCTATCAGCAACGCGGCCGTCATCTCGCTGGTCGCGGTCGGCGTCCCCTTCGTCGCGCTCACGGCCATCTTCCCGCTGGCGGTGTTCCAGGACAGCCACGCCATCGACCGGGCCGCCGTCGAGTGGGAGCCGCCGGGCGGCAGCTACGCCCTGCTCGCGCTCGGCGGCTGGCTGGTCGGCGGCGCCGTAGGACTCCTCCTCGTCGACCTCTCGATGGCCATCATCGCCGGGTTCGCCGCCAGCGTCCCGTTCGCGGTCTACTACCTCGAACGGCGTCACGAGCACCTCGGCGTGCCGTGACCCGCGTCCGGCGCGACCGTTCGTCCTCTTCTCGCCGCCGTCCGGCGGCTCTCTCCCCGGCGAGGTGTCGAAGGGGGTTTCACCGTGCAGTGCGCAGGGTCGAACATGAGCAGACGCGGGACAGAGATCCGGCTGGCGACGCGAGGGTCCGACCTCGCGCTCCGGCAGGCGGGCGAGGTGAAGGCGGCGCTGGAGGACCGCCGATTCGAGGTCGAACTGGTCGAGGTCGAGACCACCGGCGACCAGCTGGACGACGCGCTCATCACGGAGTTGGGCAAGACGGGGGCGTTCGTCCGCAGCCTGGACCGGAAGGTGCTCGACGGGGAGCTCGACGGTGCCATCCACTCGATGAAGGACATGCCGACCGAGCAGCCCGACGAACTGGTCGCGGCGGCGGTGCCCGAGCGCGCGAGCCCCCGGGACGTGCTCGTGACGCCCGAGGGCATCGCGCTCGACGAACTTCCATCGGGTGCGACCGTCGGCACGTCCAGCCTCCGGCGGAAGGCCCAGTTGCTGAACCAGCGGCCGGACCTCACCGTCGAACCGCTGCGCGGGAACGTCGACACGCGCGTCGAGAAGCTCCTCGCGCCGACGCTCCAGCGCGAACACGAGCGCCGGACCGAGGAGGAGAAAGAACGCAAGGGCCACGCCGGCGACGACGACTACGAGTTCCCCTACGAGCACACCGTCGAGGAGTGGTTCGAGAACCTGGACGAGATAGAGCGCCGGGCGCTCGAACGCGACGTCGAGACGGAGTACGACGGCATCGTGCTCGCGGAGGCGGGCCTCCAGCGTAGCGGCCTCGCCCACCACGTCGACTACGAACCGCTCTCGACCAGCGAGTTCGTCCCGGCACCGGGCCAGGGCGCGCTCGCGGTGGCGATGCTGGACGGCGAACTCGCCACGGACGTGAACGCGGTGCTCGACCACCCCCGGACCCGGGTCGAGACGACGGTCGAGCGCACCGTCCTCGCGGTGCTGAACGGCGGTTGCGTCGCGCCGGTCGGCGTCCACGCGGTCATCCAGGGCGAGAACGTCCACGTCGAGGCGCAGGTGTTCAGCGAGGAGGGTGACGAGGTCGTGAGCATCAAGCGCGACGTGGCGGTCGAGAGCCACGTCGAGGGCGCGAAACGGGTCGCCGAGGAACTCGCCGACCGCGGAGCGCGCGACCTCGTCGAGGCGGCGCGCAGCGACCCCACCGAAGCCAAGCGGGAGGAGTGATGTCCGGGGACGCGACATCGGACGAGACGACGGGGACGACGCCGGACGACCGCCCGCGCGTCGCCGTCTTCCGCCCGGACGACGAGCGTCTCCGGGCGGCCGTCGACCGCCTCGAATCGCTCGGGGCCGACCCGGTCGCCGACCCGATGCTCGAAGTGCGACCGACGGGCCGCAGTCCGGAGCCGGCCGACTTCGTCGTCCTGACGAGCAAGACCGGCGTGGAACTCGCCGACGAGGCCGGGTGGGACCCGGGCGACGCGGTCGTCTGCGCCATCGGCGACTCGACCGCGGCCGTGCTCCGCGACCGCGACTACGCCGTGGACGTGGTACCCGAGGAGTTCTCCTCGCGCGGTCTCGTCGACACCCTGGCCGACCGCGTCGCCGGAAAGCGCGTCGAGGTCGCACGCAGCGACCACGGCAGCGACGTACTGACCGACGGCCTCGCCGACGCCGGGGCCGACGTGCACGAGACGGTGCTGTACGAACTCGTCCGTCCCGAGGAAGCGGGCGAGTCCGCGACCCTCGCCGCGACGGGCGACCTCGACGCCGCGCTCTTCACCTCCTCGCTCACCGTCGAGCACTTCCTCGACGCGGCGGCCGAGCGCGACGTCCGCGCGGACGCCGTTGCGGGGCTGAACGACGCGGTCGTCGGGGCCATCGGCGAGCCGACTCGCGAGACGGCGCTGACGCGGGGTGTCGAGGTCGACCTCGTCCCCGGGACCGCGTCGTTCGCCAGACTCGCGAGCGAAGCCGTCGAACGCGTCCGCGACGACGACGGTCGGACCGGCGAGCGAGACTGACCCTCCGCCTCGACGCCAGACTTTTTCTCCGGCGCGAGAGAGTCCCGGACATGAAGACGAACGGCGGTAGCGACGCCGCGAAACGCAACGCCGGAGAGAGCGCCGCGGAGGCGGTCACCGACGGTATGATAGTCGGTCTCGGCACCGGAAGCACGGCGGCTCACGCCATCCGCGCCCTCGGGCGGAAGGTCGACGCAGGCCTCGACATCCAGGGAGTCACGACGTCGTTCCAGTCGCGGGAGCTGGCGCGCGAGGCCGAGATTCCGCTGGTCGAACTCGACGAGGTGGTGGAGATAGACGTGGCCATCGACGGCGCCGACCAGTTCTCCGGTCCGCACCTCGTGAAGGGTGGCGGCGCGGCCCACGCCCGCGAGAAGGTGGTCGACGCGGCCGCGAGCCGCCTGCTCGTGGTCGCGGACCCCAGCAAGTTCGTGAAGCAACTCGACCATCCGGTGCCGGTGGAGGTACTGCCGGCGGCACGGCGGACCGTCGCCGCCGACGTGCGCGGACTCGGCGGCGACCCCACGCTACGCGACGCCGAGCGGAAGGACGGCCCCGTCGTCACGGACAACGGGAATCTCGTCCTCGACTGCGACTTCGGTCGCATCGGCTCGCCGGCCGAGCTCGCAGAGGAGCTGTCGGCGCTCCCGGGCGTCCTCGAACACGGTCTGTTCGTCGGGATGGCGGACGAGGTTCACGTCGGCGGCGAGGACGGCGTCGAGGTACAGGAGTTCTAGGTCCGTCGTCAGCTATCGCTTCCAGGTCGAGAAAAAATCGAGAAAGTGTGTCGTTTCGGGTTTACAGGTCGCGCGGCTGGACCGTCTTGCGGTCGTTCGCCTCGGCGCGGCGGGCAGCGTCTTCGAGAAGGTCGTCGACCTCCTCGTCGAGCGCGTCGTAGAAGTCCGACGCGACGTTCTTGTCGTTGAGCGCTTCCTTCACAGCCGCTTTGACGATGAGGTCTGCCATACAGAACCCTCTTCCCTATCCCTCCTAATAAAGCTTCCCAATTCTACCCGCGAACGCGGCTGAGTCGAACACTGACCGGGTATCTGTTACCTGGGCCAAAGAACTTAAGTTCTGGAATATCGAGTGAAGGGGCGGTTCGGGGGATTCGAGTACGTCCGGCACGGAGGGCTGGATATGCGAGAGATACTGGAGGCCGTCGAATCCGGCGATATGAGCGTTTCTGAGGCCGAATCGGAGCTATCGGGGTACGCGACCAGCGAGCAAGGGCGGTTCGACGCCGCCCGCGAGCGACGCCGTGGCGTCCCGGAAGCCATCCTCGGCGACGGGAAGACGTCCGAGGAAGTGCGTGCGCTCGCCGCGACCGCGGTCGAGACGGCGGGGCGCGCGCTGCTCACGCGCGTGAGCGACGACCAGGTCGCGGCGGTGCGTGCGGAACTCGCCGACGCCCATCCCGACGCCGCGGTACGCCACCGGGAGCGCGCGAACGTGCTCGTCGCCCACGCCGCCGACTTCGAACCGCCGAACGTCGACGCCGCTGTCGGCGTCGTCAGCGCCGGCACGAGCGACGCCGTCCCCGCCGGCGAGGCGGTCGTCGTCGCCGAGGAGATGGGTGCCGACGTGACGGAGGTCCACGACGTGGGCGTGGCGTCGCTCGTCCGCATCCTGGACCAGGTCGAGCGGTTGCGCGACCTCGACGTGCTCGTCGTCGCCGCCGGCCGCGAGGGCGCGCTCCCGACCATCGTCGCCGGTCTCGTCGACACGCCCGTCATCGGACTGCCCGTCTCGAACGGCTACGGCCACGCCGGCGAGGGCGAGGCCGCGCTGTCGGGGATGCTGCAGTCCTGTACCGTCCTCTCGACGGTGAACGTCGACGCCGGCTTCGTCGCCGGCGCGCAGGCCGGTCTCATCGCCAGGGCCATCGACGCCGCCGCTTCGTCGGAGTGAACGTAGCGCGCCGGTTCGGTCGCTCGCCGGCGTCGACGCCGCCGAACTCCGTCGAAGCCGAGAATCGGCGCGTTCGCTGAACGTCCGTCAACACCGCCCGTATCTGTTACCGAGCGGGGGAATCTGCATAGCTATTTGTAGAAATACCGAGTAGCCGTAATCGGGCCTTTCGAGCGGGCGTGGGGGGAGGCCGAGTTCCGTCGCGGGCACAGCAACGGAAAACGGGGGACGGTAAACTATGCCAACGTACATCCAGCTCGTCAACTTCAGAGAGGAGGGGACCGAAAACATCGAGGAGGGACCCGAGCGCCTCGACGCTGCCAAGGAAGTGATGCGGTCGTTCGGTGGTGAGATGGACGCCTTCTACCTGACCATGGGTCGGTACGACGCGGTCGTCGTCAGCGAGTTCCCGGACGACGAGTCCATCGCACAGGGGACGCTCACGTACCTGCAGGAAGGAACCGTCGAAACGGAGACGCTGCGCGCGTTCACCGAAGACGAGTATCGCGACCTCGTCGAGGCCGCGTCCGGGTAAGCGTCGCACGAATCGGCTCACGAGAACCGCAACCGTTCTTTTCCGACGGCCGCGGAGTTTCGCAGTCCGTCAGGGACCCGTCCGCCGAGAAAGGGAATCGGAGCGTCTACGACGCGACTGCGACGCGCTCTTCTGCCCCCAGCGCGTCGACGACGAGTTCGGCCACGTCGACGATCTCGATGTCGTCCTCGTAGCCGCCGGTCTTGCGACCGTCCTCGTACATCGTCATGCACATCGGGCAGGCGACGACGAACTTGTCCACGCCGGGGCCGGCGTCGGTGTCCTCGAGCGCCTCGCGGATGCGCTCCTCGCTGGGCTTGGGGTCCTCGTCGAAGTCCATCCAGAGGCCGCCGCCGCCCCCGCCACAGCAGAACGAGTTCGCGCGATTGCGCGGCATCTCGTCCAGTTCGCAGCCAGTGGCGCGGACGATGTCGCGGGGCGCCTCGTACTCGTCGTTGTACCGGCCGAGGTGGCAGGGGTCGTGATAGGTGACGGTGTAGTCGAGTTCCGACCCGGAGAGACCGAGGCGGCCCTCGCGGAACAGTTCCTCGACGACCTGCGTGTAGTGGTAGACGGCCGCGTCGAACTCCTCGTCCATCTCGGGGTACTCGTTCTCGAACGTGTTGTACGCGTGCGGGTCGGTACAGACTATCTTCTCGTAGTCGCACTGGTCGAACGCGGCGACGTTGTCCTCGACGAGCATCTCGTAGAGGCCCTCCTCGCCGACGCGGCGCACGTCGTTGCCGGCGGCCTGCTCGTCCTCGTAGAGGATGCCGTAGGAGACGTCCGCCTCGTGGAGGATGGTGGCGAGCGAGCGGGCGATGCGGCGGTTGCGCTCGTCGAAGGAGGGGTAGTCGCCGACGTACCAGAGGAACTCGACGGACTCCTCGCGGGCGTCGGGCACCTCGAAGTCGAGGTCGTCGGTCCAGTTCGGGCGCGTCCGCTCGGGGTCGCCGAAGGAGTTGCCGTTCTGGAAGATGTTCATCATCGCGTCCTGGACGTTCTCGTCCATCTGGCCGGACTCGGTGAGCCGGCGGTTCATGTCCGTGAAGGAGGTGAGATGCTCGATGTCGACGGGGCAGGCGTCCATGCAGGCCATACAGGACATGCAGGACTCCATCGTCTCGCTGTCGATGACGCTCGCGCCGCCGTCCGCGACGATGGGTTTCTCTTCGGTCCGTCCGGCGTCCAGGTCCTCGCGGTACTGTTTCAGGTCGAGGATGACGTCGCGGGGGTCGAGCGGTCGGTCCGACGCCTTCGCGGGACAGACGGACGAACAGCGGCCGCACTTCGTGCAGGCGTCCTGGTCGAGCAGTTGCCGCCACGAGAAGTCGTCGATGTCGGTGGCTCCGATCTCGTCGGGGCTGGCGTCCTCCGGAACGCCAGGGAGGCGCTTGCCGGCCTTCTCGTCGTGCGTGACGACGTTGGCGAACGACGAGAGCATGTGGAACGGTTTGGCGTACGGGATGGAAGCGACGAACGCCAGCGCGAGAAGGGCGTGGGACCACCAGGTCACGGGGTACCACGCGGCCGCCGTCGACTGAGTGACGCCGGTCATCTGCAACGCGCCGGCGACGAACAGGCCGACGAAACTCACGTCGGCGAACTCGGGGACGCCGGTGCCGAGGATACGAACGCCCTCCGTGACGTAGCCGCCGGTACCGAGCAGGAACAGCGTCCAGATGAAGAGGTCGTCCTCGGCGCTCGTGTGTTTCCCCCAGAGGCGGTGGTTGCGGACCCAGTAGCGCCGGTAGATGGCCATGCCGACGCCGACGACGAACAGCAGGCCCATCGCGTCCATCACCAGCGAGTAGGAGAGGTAGAAGTCGCCGACGAAGAAGGAGTCCTGGCCGAGGGCCTTCGTCCAGAGGTCCATGTCTATCATCAGGATGGTCGTCCCGATGAGCAGCGTCAGGAAGCCCCACAGGATGAACGCGTGCATCAGTCCACCGTAGAGGTCCCTGTCGAACTGCTTCTCGTTGGACCCGACGACCTTCGCTGCCCGTACGACGCGTCCCGGAAGGTTGTCCAGTCGCTCGAACCAGTCGTCCGTGCCGCGGGCGTAGTTCGCGAACCGCTCGTACACTCCGACGGCGAAGATGGCGATGGCGACCGCGGCGAGGTAGTAGAAGACGGCCTCGCCGACGTGGCCGATGCGCCAGAACGTCGGTCGGGTGACGTCGCCCGCCTGCGCCAGCGCGAGGAGTTCCATGTTTTATGAGGAGAAAGGCAGTCGCTTAAGTCTTGCTTCATGTTCGCCTCGTTGCCGTCTTGCGAGAATGAGAAACGAGTTGTGAGTTTACGCGAGCGACCACGCGACCAGCGCCGCTGTCCCGGCGAGGACGGGCACATCCCGGACTCCGACCGAAAGCGGGGGCAGCGTCGGGTTCCACGCGAAACACCGCGCCCGGAGCGCCAGCGCGAACCGGTCGGCGCGCTCGAACGCCCGGGCGAGCCCCGCCGTCGCGACGAGTTGCATTCGCTCGCGCAGGGGGCGCTCGTCGCCGAGCCGCGCCGCCATCGCCGACCGTATCGACCGCAGGTCCGCCTGCAGGACGGGCAGAAACCGGAAGACGAAGGCGATGCCCATCCCGAGGAACTGGCCGGGTCGACCGGGGACGAGGTGCTGGACGGCCGCCCGCGAGTCGCGGGCCGGCGTCGTCCGGACGTAGGCCGCGCCGACGGCGAGCACGAGCAGAACGCGATAGCTCGCCAGCAGGGGTGCGACGGCGTCCCCCGGAACGAACCACGGCGGGCCGAGCGCGAATCCCGCGAGCAGCGGCGACCCGACGAGAAACGGCAACGCGAGCCGGAACTCCGAGACCACCCAGGTCGGCGAGGTACGGGCCGCGGCGAGCGCCAGCGCGGCGACGACCGTGAGGACCGCGAGGCCGCGCGGCGTCGTGTGCGCGAACGCCGCGACCGCGAACGCGGCCTGGAAGCCGAGTTTCGCCCGAGGGTCGAGCGACTCGGCGAACGCGCCCGTCGGCCGGTAGGCGAGCGTCACGGCACGGCCACCCCGAGGTCGGGGAGGTCGTCTCGCACGTCGGCGGGCGCACCGTCGACCGCGACAGCGCCGTCCCGGAGTGCGACGACGCGGTCGGCCAGCCGCACGACGTCCCGGAGGTCGTGCGTGACGACGACCAGGCTCGTCCCCTCGTCGTGCAGCGACGCGAGGCGTTCGAGGACCGACTCGCGGGCCGGGGCGTCGAGGCCGGTGAAGGGTTCGTCGAGCACGAGATGGGCCGGCTCCATCGCCAGCGCACCCGCGATGGCGACGCGCTCGCGCTCGCCGCCCGACAGCGCGTCGATGCGCTCCTCGCGCCGCCCCGTCATCCCCACCGCCGCCAGCGCGTCGGCCACGCGGCGCTCTATCTCGTCGCGGTCGAGTCCGAGGTTCTCCGGACCGAAGGCCACGTCCGCGCCGACGGTGGCCGCGACGAACGAATCGCGGGGGTTCTGGAACACCATCCCCACGCGCGTGCGGGCGGCCACGAGGTCGTCGTCGACCGGCGTTCCGTCGACGAGCACGTCCCCCGTATCCGGGGCGAGCAGGCCGTTGAAGTGGCGGACGAGCGTCGTCTTCCCGCTCCCGTTCGGGCCGGCGAGGACGACGAACTCGCCGTCCGAAATCGTCAGCGAGACGTCGTCGAGCGCGACCGTCTCGCCGAAGCGTGCGGTGAGGTTTCGCGTCTCTATCATTCCGCGGCGATGCGGTCGCTGCGGACGATGCCGACCGCGGCGGCGATCTTGAACGCCTCGAACGGGACGAACGCGAGCGCCGAGAGCGCGAACGCCTCCACGAGGCCGACGTTCTGGACGATAGCGAAGCCGACGGTCCCGCAGGCGTAGATGACGACGGTGCCGACCAGCAGCGCGGCGACGAGGCGGCCGACGCTCGCGGCCTGGGGGTCGCGCAGATCGAGTCCGCCGTGGACGACCGCGCCGATGACGAACGCCGCGGGCGGGTAGGAGAGGAGGTAGCCGCCGGTGTACCCCAGCAGCATGCCGACGCCGGCAGAGCCGCCGGAGAACACCGGTGCGCCGACGACCCCTGCGAGGAGGTAGAGCACCATCGAAGCCCCGCCCCACACCGGCCCGAGGAAGATGCCGGCGAGGAAGACGCCGAGCACCTGCAACGTGACGGGAAGCGACGGTGCGAGCGGGTTCGGGAACGACACGTACGCGAACGCGCCGACGACGGCGGCGAAGAGGGCGGTCCGCGCCACGTTCTCCACAGCCTCCTCGCCGACGAGGTCGACCGACTCGGTTTCGGTTGCCATGTCCCGACCTCTTTCGTCAACTGGAATTATACCTTCGGTTGACGGCCTGTGTTCGCCTCTCCTCGCTCGGAAAATTTCATCGTCACCCCGACAGTTTTTTATAACACCCGGTCATGAGTCACGGCCCATGGACGAGAAGACCGAGGAACTCCGCGACATCTTCATGGACGTGACGGACGAGGAGACCGTCACGGAGACCCAGGAGGCCACCCACGGTTCCCTCAACTCGGAAGCCGACGTGGAACAGCGGTTGCGCGAGGTCGTCGCCCAGATGCGAGACGAGCAGGAGTTCGAGACGGCGCTGTCGGACGAGGAACTCGTGACGGTCGTCCGGGGGTACTACGCCAGCGAGTCCGACGCCGAAATCGCCGACGACCTCGGGGACGCCGACGAAGAGACCGTCGCTCGCGCCCGCGTGGACCTCCACCTCTTCCGCGAGGCCGACGCACCCTTCGACCTCGTCGAACTTCGCGACCTGCTCGAGGACGACGCCACCGTCGCGGACTGCGCCGCCGAACTCGACGCGAGCGAGTCGGCCGTCCGACACTACCGACGCGTCGTCGCGGCGAAAGACGCCGCGAGGACCGTCAACCACCGCTACACCGACGAGTTCGAGAACGTCCTCCGGGACCGCGAGATCTCCGACCGGATGACCGAGAACGTCCAGCAGGACGGCCTGGACGACGCCACGGAGGGGATGGAGACGAACGTCTCCTTCTGAAACGACCTTCTGCTGCGCTCCCTCGCTACGCTCGGTCGCTGGCAAAAGCTCGACCAAAAGTGCCGGAAGACGCAGCGCGTCTTCCGAGCCTTCGTTCACTGCGCTCACGAAGACACTCCTCCCTCCCTTGCTCGCGGCTTCGCCGCTCGCTTTCCGAGACGCGAAGCGCCTCGCATCGGTCGTCGCTTGGCCCGCTCGCTCTCTCGCTCACTTCGTTCGCTTCGGTCGCTCGCGGTGAGCGCGCTACCCCTCTACAGGGGTTCGTCGGGCGACATCCGGTAGCCGGCCGAACTGGCGACCACCGGTAGCTGTTCGGTGAGTCGAATCTCGTATCTCGTACCGCGAGCCGTATCACGTCTGGAACCGAAAGTGGGCCGTTCCAGACGCTGGCACCCTGAAGAAGCGCTACTCGGTGCTCGGTCCGACGCTCTCCTCGACCGCCTCGGACTCGTCGGATTCGTCCTCGGCCGTTGCCTCCTCCAGCCGCGTGATGCGGGCTTTCATGATGCGCGTGTTCTCGACCTGCTCGACGTGGAGGCGGGTGCCGTCGTAGTCGATGTTCTCGCCTTCTTCGACGAGGCGACCGGCGCGGTTGAAGATGAACCCGGCGATGGTCTCGAACTCCTCGCCCTCCGGAAGCTCGATGTCGAGCGCCTCGTTGACCTCGTCGATGTTGAGTTCGCCGCGGACGATTATCGTGTCCTCGTCGACGTACTCGATCGGTTCCTCCTCCTCTCCTTCGAGGATGTCCCCGACGATCTCCTCGACCATGTCCTCCATGGTGACGAGCCCCTCCGTCGTTCCGAACTCGTCGATGACGATGACCATCTGCATCCGGTTCTCGCGCATCTCGGTGAGCAGTTCGTCGACGTTCTTGCTCTCGGGGACGTGCAGCGTCGGCTGGATGACGTCGTCGAGGTCGAAGCCGCTGGCCTCGCCGTACTGCTGTTCGCGCACGAGGTCGCGGATGTGGATGACGCCGATGACGTTGTCGAGGCTCCCCTCGTAGACCGGAACGCGCTCGTGGCCCGACTGGACGAGCGTCTCGATGGCCTTCTGGATGCTCGCGTCTTTCGGCACGGCGGTCATGTCCAGCCGCGGTGTCATCACCTCCTTGGCGATGGTGTTGTTGAACCGGAAGATGCGCTGGAGCATCTCGCGTTCGTCCTCCTCGATGACGCCCTCGCGCTCGCCCGTCTCGATCATGTCCTGAATCTCGTCCCGGGTGACGTAGGACGTCTCGATGGCCGAGCGACCGCCGGTGACGCGGTTGACGATGCGGGTCAGGCGGTCGAACAGGACGACGAGCGGCAGGAGGAGGTACTCGGAGTACTTCAGCGGCTTCCCGATGCGGAGCGCCCACGACTCGGTGTTCTCGACGGCGTAGGACTTCGGCGCGCTCTCCCCGAACAGCAGGACGAGCGCCGTGATGCCGAAGGTCGCGACGGCGACCGCCTGTCCCTGGTTCAGGTAGAGGGCGAGCAGTCCCGTGGCTATCGAGGACATCGCGATGTTGACGATGTTGTTCCCGACCAGGATCGTCACCAGCAGTCTGTGGGGGTCGTCCTTGAGCGCGGCGACCGTCTTCGCTCCGGGCACCTCGTCCTCCACGAGCGCGTCGACGCGATGCTTGGCTAGCGAGAACATCGCTATCTCGGACGAGGAGAAGAACGCCGACAGACCGATGAGTACGACGATAGCGAGCACGCCGAGCCACGTTATCAGGCTGTCGGTCAACTCGATACCGAGTATCCCGGCAGCGGACGACGTCTGCCAGAGTGTGACCTGCGTTAGGGAAAGCGCCATTCAGTAACCCACCTTGGTTGTCGGCGGGATTAACTCTTTATTCTTTTGCCGTTGATTTCCGGGCCGTCGCTGCCGCGGACGAAGCCCTTACGGACGTTTCTCCCCAACGACACGGACATGAGCACAGAGACCGACGAGCCCGCCATCACGCTGTACCGACTGCAGGCGTGTCCGTTCTGCGAGCGCGTGGTGCGAAAGCTCGACGAGCACGACCTCGACTACCGGTCGCGGTTCGTCGAACCGATGCACAGCGACCGCAACGTTGTCAAGCGCATCAGCGGGAAGCGCACCGTCCCCGCCATCGTCGACGAGGCCACGGGCGTCACGATGAGCGAGAGCGCGAACATCGTCGACTACCTCGACGCAACCTACGGCGACGGGGCCGCGACCGACGACGCGGCGACCGACAGGGGTGAGGCCTGATGGTCGACTTCGAGGTCGTCGAACTCGCCGAGACGGACCATCCCGAGGAGGGCGACACCGCGCCCGATTTCACTCGCCCGCTGGTGAACGACGAGTACTGGGAGGACGCCGCGCTCTCGGAGGTGACCGCCGAGGGACCGACGCTGCTGGTCTTCTACACGATGGACGGCGCGTTCCCCGGAACGTACATATGGAACGAGATACGCGACCGCGCCTGGGAGGAAGACCACGACCTGCGCGTCGTCGGCTGCTCCATCTCCACGCCGTACGAGCACGAGACGCTCATCGAGGAGCGCGACATCGACTTTCGCCTGTTCAGCGACCCGGCGGCGACCGTCGCCGACGAGTACGACGTCGCTCACGACCTCGACGGCATGACGGGCGTCCGCGAGCACCGACCGGCCGTCTTCCTCCTCGACTCGGACCGGACCGTCGAGTACGCCTGGGTCGCGAGCGAGTGGCCCGATTTCCCGGACTACGACGCGGTCGAAGCGGCCATCGAAGCGCTGTAACGGCGGCCAGGGTCTCATCGCCGGCGCGGGCAGGCCGGAACCCGTCGCTGCTCCGGGGCGCCGGCGCCACGACCCAACGTCTTTTTTCCGCGAGCGCGAACGCCCGGCATGACCGACATCGAACGTGCCGCCGCCGCGATTCGAAGCGGCGACCTGGTCGTCTATCCGACCGAGACCGTGTACGGTCTGGGTGCCGACGCGCTGGACGAAGACGCCATCGAACGAGTGTTCGCCGCGAAGCAGCGGTCCCGTGAGGACCCGATTTCGCTGGCCGTCCCCGACGTGGAGGCCGCGCGGGAGTACGTCAGGCTCACGGAGCGCGAGCGGCGGTTCGCGCGCGAGTTCCTGCCCGGTCCCGTCACCCTTCTCTGTCGGAAAACCGACGCCGTGCCGGACGTGCTCACCGCCGGCCGGGAGCGCGTCGGCGTCCGCATCCCGGACCACGACCTCGCGCTCGCGCTCCTCCGCGAGGTCGCGCCCGTCACGAGCACGAGCGCGAACGTGAGCGGCCGGGCGAGCGCGCGCCGCCTCGCGGACCTCGACCCCGAAATCCGGGAGGCCGCCGCGGTCGTCCTCGACGGCGGCGAGACGGGCGGCACGGGAAGCACGGTCGTGAACGTCGCGTCCGGCGAGATTCTCCGTCGGGGGTCGAACGCCGACGCGGTCGCCGCGTGGCTAGCCGAGCAGTGACCGCAGCGAGCGCGTCTTCACGCCGCACTCGGCGCGGTACTCGCAGGCGTCGCACTTCGCGTCGTTCCGCAGTCGTGGCGGCGGGCCGTCGATGGCCCGGGCCGTCCGGAGCGCGCGCCGGTAGGCGGCCTTGCGGCGGGTCGTGAGGTCGATCTCGCGGACGATTCCGTACGCGGGGTACTCGACGAACGCGCGGTCGACCGCCGTCTCGTGCTCCCAGGCGAGCGCCTTCGCTGCGGCGACGGCGCGGACGCTCTGTGGCTCCCAGACGCCCTGGTTCGGCGGAGCGCCGGTGAACACCATCGACGGCACCGGTGCGTCGCGGTCGAGCACCTTGTGGACGACGCCCCGGCAGTCCTTGCCCTCGACCAGTCGCTCGCGCTCGTCGGGGGTACAGAGCTGCGACCAGGCGTCGCCGTCAGCGGCGCGTTCGAGATTCGCCCGGAACTCCTCGGGCGAGAGTTCGAGGGGCAGGTCGGCGAGGTCCGTCGGACTCGCGTCGAGCAGGCGGTCGTACTCGAAGGCGAGTTCGCGGCGGTCGACGACGCGGTCCGGAACGTCGACCGTATCGCGGCGCTGGTAGTAGAGTTTCCGGGGACAGTACGCGGCGGTTTCGAGTTCGTAGAACGGGCGCTTCGACACGCCGGGGTTGGTCCCGTTCCCGTACTTAAATCTCCGCACGAAGCGGGAGCCGGTCTCTCCGGCGCGTTCCGGAGGGAAAGGCGCAAGAGGCCGGCGTACCATCCATGTACACATGAGCGACTTCGACAAGGAAGCCGAGCGAGAGAAACTCCGCCAGCAGTACGAACAGGAACAGGAGGACCGCAAGGCCACCCAGCGCATGAGCGAGTTGCTCCTTCAGGGGGCGACGATGACGGACAAGCACTGTGACACCTGCGGCGACCCCATCTTCCGGTACGACGGCACGGAGTTCTGCCCCACCTGCCAGCACGAGACCGGCCAGGTCGAGACCGAAGAGGCCGACTCGAACGCGGCCGGCGAAGCGACGCCGGACGACGCGGAGCCGGGCGAGATGGAGCCGAACGCCGCGGAGACGGGGAACGCCGACCCCGAAGGGGAGCCGTCCGGGTCCGACCAGCCGGCAGTCGGCACCGAAGCCGGGAGCGGGACGCCCCGACCGCCGGAGACGTCCCGGTCCCGGCGCGCTCCGCCGAGCCAGAGCGGGTCGCCGCAGTCCGGCGAGTCGCGCGAACAGCTCGGTACGGGACCCACCGACCGAACCGGGACGCGGACGCCGCCGAGCCAGACCGGCGAATCGTCGGGACGTGACGGGTCCGCCAGCCGGGGTCCGTCGGACCGCAGCGAGCGACCGAACCGCGGCGAATCGGTCCAGCCCGTTCGGCCCGCGCCCGACGCGGGCGGCGACCTCGACGAGGCGCGCGACGCGCTGGTGCGGAAGCTGACGCGGCTCGCGCGCGAGGCCGAGGCCACGGACGACGTTGCGCGCGCTCGCGACGTTCTGGCCGCCACGCGGGAGGCGGCGGAGGCGCTGGCGGCGCTCGACCGGGCGAACCGTTAAGAACGAATCGACTCATGTCCCTGTATGAAGGTCCTGGCACCGGTCGACGGTTCGGAGTGTAGCACACGGGCGCTCCGGTTCGCAGCCGAGTTCGCACGACGGTTCGAGGCCTCGCTTCACGTCGTCCACGTCACCGACGAAGAGACCGACGCGACCGAGACCATCCTCCAGAACGCCCGCGAGATACTCGCCGAGGAGGACATCGACGACGACCCGGAACTGTCGACCGACGTGCGACTGGAGTTTCGTCCCGCCGACCGGGTGGGCAGGGACATCCTCGACCTCGTCGCCGAGCGCGGCTACGACCACGTCGTGATGGGTCACGAGAGCTCCGGCACCGTCGAACGCGCCATCCTCGGTAGTGCCGCCGAGACGGTGTTACGGTCGGAAGAAGTCGCTGTCACCGTCGTTCCCTAGTCGAAGCGACGGTCGAAACTGACGTCGATCTGGCGGCCGAGCCAGTCGAACGCACGGCCCACGTCGGGGTCGAACTCCTCCGGGAAGTCGTCCTCGACCACGTCGTGCTGTGGCTCGCCGTACAGGTGTTTTTCGATGATCTCCGCGCTGGTCTCGTGCTGTGGGTCCCCGTACAGCAGTTCGACTCGGGGAGTCTCCTCTTCGTCGTCTCGCTTCGTGTCTCGCTCCGTGAGTCGAGTCAGCATGATTCACCCTCGACCTAACGTTGGGTACGCGGGGTTTAATCCGGATTGACCGTTCACGCCGTTTTCGTTCGTTCAGAACGCCGATTCCTTCCGCAACTACTGGTTTCGCGACCACATTGCCGCATTACTGCTGTTTGGTCACGAATTCCTGGATTACGCCGAGTAACGAACGATTGCCCGGTCGTCGCTCGCGCGTCGGTGCCAGTACGACGACCCCTTTTCGGTCGTCGTCGACGCTCGTCACCCCTCGTACTCGCTGGCGACGACTTCGCGGATGCGGTCGGCGGTCACCTCGCCGACGCCCTCCGCGTCCAGTAACGACTCCTTCTCCGCGGTCATCACCGCCTCGACGCTCCCGAACGTCGACAGCAGCGACCGCGCCGTCACCGGGCCGATGTCGGCGATGGCGGCGACGACGTACTCCTGCTGTTCGTCGAGCGTCTTGGCCTGCTTCTCACCGTGGACCGACACCTCGCGGTCGGCCGACTCCTGTTCGCGGGTGGCGACGACCTCCAGCAGGTCGGCGGTGTCGTCCTCGCCGTCGGTCTGCAGGACGCTGACGCCGAAGTCGACCGCGAGCGACGACAGCGCGCCCCGAATCGCGTTCGGGTGGACGTTGCGCTGCTCGTACAGTCCCTCGCCCTCCAGCACCAGCACGGGCCGGGAGTAGTGGCGGGTCATGTCGCCGACCTGCTCGAACACCGAGCGGTCGCCGCCGACCAGCGAGTCGAGGAAGTCGCCCACCGTCTTGCGCTCGACCGCCACCCGGTCGCTGAGGATGTAGTCGCCCACCGCGAGCGTCTCGAGGCGCACGTCGACGTCGTCCCGGGCCGAGAGGTCGCGGGCGACGTTCGCGTCGAGTTCGCGCTGGTCGGCGACTATCTCGGTGTTCTCCTCGCCGCGCGCCGTGGCGACCGCGCCGTCGAGTTCGTCCGCGGACCGTCCCCCGGTCTCCTCGGCGAACTCCTCCAGGCCGTGGGCGACCTCGCTCGTGCCCGTCGCGTCCCCGTCGGCGGCCGCGCTCGTTCCGGAGTCGGTCGCGCCGCCCGGGTCGCTCGACGGGCCGTCCTCGAAGTCGCCGAGCGTCTGCTGGCTGTCGTCCAGTTGCTCCTCCACGTCGTCGGCGACGCCCTTCAGCGCGCGCAGTTCCTCCTCCATCTCGTCCTCGCGGCGCTTCGATATCCAGAAGTACGCCTCGTCGCGGGTGTCCTCGGCGAGCAGGACGACGACGCGGCCCTGGGCCTGTCGGCCGGTCCGGCCCTTTCGCTGGATGGACCGAACCGCCGTCGGCACGGGTTCGTAGAACAGCACGAGGTCGACCTCCGGCACGTCCAGGCCCTCCTCGGCGACCGACGTGGAGACCAGCACCTCGAACTCGCCGGCGCGGAACTCGTCGAGCGCCTCCTGCTGTTCGTTCTGGGTCATCCCGTCGCTGCCGTCCTTGTCCCCCTGGCCGACGAACCGCCGGGTGTCGAAGTGCTCGCCGAAGAACTCCGTCAGCGTCTCCGCGGTGTCCCGGGACTCGGTGAAGACGATGATGCGCTCGCCGCCGTCGACGAGCGCCTGGGCGACGTTCGCGTGGGCCTTCCGGAACTTCGGATGGCGCTCGTCGTACGCCTCGGCTTTCCGCATCGCCTCCTGTACCTTCGGCTCCGAGACGAACCGCTGGCTCGCCTTGGACGCGCCGGACGACCGCGCGGCGTTGCGCTGGCGCTCGAAGTAGCGCCGCAGCGACTCGACGCTCTGGGTCTCGACGAGTTCGACCGCGCGCCGGAGCTTCATCACCTCCGCGTGCGCGGACATGCCCTTGTACCCCTCCGACTGGTCGTTGTCGATGAGCTTCTGGAGCTCTCCTCGTACCTTGTTCAGGTCCTTCTGGGAGACGTCCGGTCGGGTGGTGTTGACGACGCCGAGTTCCTTCAGCCGTTCGAGGCGGTCGCTGATGACCTCGTTCAGCGCGTCCCGAATCTCCAGGATGTCGTCGGGTAGTTCGACGCGCACCCACTCGACGTCCGTGTCGTGGGTGAACTCGGAGACGTCGCTGTCCTCCTCGGTCATCACCTCGACCTCGCGGATGCCGAGGTTCTCACAGACCTCCAGGATGGTCTCCTCGTCGCCGCCGGGCGACGCGCTCATCCCCGTCACGAGCGGCGAGCGGGCGTCGGCGTGGTAGCGCTCGGCGATGTAGTTGTACGCGTAGTCGCCGGTCGCGCGATGGCACTCGTCGAACGTGACGTGGGTGACCGGGCCGAGGTCGATGCGCCCGCCGACGAGGTCGTTCTCGACGACCTGCGGCGTGGCGATGACGACCTGCGCGTCCTCCCAGAGTTCGGTGCGCTCCTCGGGCCGCACCTCGCCGGTGAACACGACGACGTCGTCCTCGGGAATCGCGAGCGCCTCCCGGTAGAACTCCGCGTGCTGGTTGACGAGCGGTTTCGTCGGCGCGAGCAGCAGCGACTTCCCGCCGACCTCGTTCAGTCGCTCGGCCGTGACGAGCAGGCTGACCGTCGTCTTCCCGAGCCCCGTCGGCAGGCAGACGAGCGTGTGGTGGTTGCGCGCGGTGCCGGCCAGTTGAATCTGGTAGAGCCGTCGCTCGATGAACTCCGGCGACAGCAGTGGGTGGTCCACGTAGTCTGTCTCCGCGTCCGTGGCAGCCATTCGAGGGACGTTTGGTCGTCCTGCAGTTAAAGGGTTCGCGTAGCAGGGTGAAAGTAAAGGCCGGCGTCGGTTACCCCCACCGGAGTGCTTCGGGGAGGTCGCCGAACCCGTCGCCGTCGTACCGGTGTGCGGCCCACCCGGCGCTTCTCGCACCCTCGACGTCGGCGTCGGCGTCGCCGACCATCGCGTACTCGTCCGCCGGGAGTCGCTGCTCGGCGAGGCGGAACGGCGCGGGGTCGGGCTTGTGCGCGCCGGCCTCGTACGACGCGACGAACGCGTCGAAGAACTCCGTGAGGCCGCTCGCCCGGAACTTCTCCCACTGCCACTCGCGGAGTCCGTTGGTGAGGACGCCGAGTTCGTACTCCTCGGCCAACCGCGAGAGCATGGCGTCGGCGTCGTCCGGCGTCCGGCACGCCTCGACCTCGTGCGACCGGAGCGCGTCCGCCAGCGCCTCGGGGTCCGCGGCGACGTCGGTCTCGCCGAACGCGCGCCGAATCGGGTCCGACTCGCACGCCGTGAAGTTGGCGTAGAACGCGTCGCTGTAGGCTTCCATCGCTCCGTCGGGCGCCTCGTCCGCGACCGCCTCGATAGCGTCGGCCAGGATGTCCTCGTAGTCCCGCCCGAACTCGACCAGGGTTCCGTCCAGGTCGAAGAAGATGGCTCGCATGGTCCCCGGTTCCGCGGGCGAGCCAATAAAGGTCACGTAAATTATGGGACGAGCCGACCGACGCCGTTCGAGCGAACGAACCCCGCCCGGACGCCCGGCCGTCGTCCGTCGGGCCACCGTCCCCGGCCAGACCTGCCAGGCGACGGTCCGGGTACCGGCGGCTCCGACTACGCCACGGTCGGCAGATACCGGACGCCGACGAACATCGCCACGCCCGCGCCGATGGGAATGGTGAGGTTGTCGTCGATGACGTAGCCCGCGACGACGGGCTTCACGCCGTCGGCCAGCGTGGCGACCAGCGCGCCCAGCACCGCGGCCAGCAACGGCAATCCCAGCAGCGAGGCGATGGTGACGCAGACGGCGAACGTGACGAGCAGCGTGTGCGCCGCCTTCACGCCGAGTTCGCCGGAGCCGAGGACGCCGCTGATGGGGTCGGCGATGGTGAGCATCAGTATCGCGGGGACGGCGACCCGCGGTTCGAACGCCAGTGCCGTCGCCGTCATCCCGAAGGCGTACAGCGCGTAGCCCGCGAGGTTCTCCTGTTCGTACTCGCGGGTGAGTTCGTCGTAGATACGCCAGTTCAGTCCGACGAACAGTCGGACGATTTCGAGCACGAGCGCGCTCGCGGAGCCCAGAACCAGCAGTTCCTGCAGCTGCTGCCAGGTGACGAGGTCCAGCAGGTAGAGGGCGGGCATCCCCGTTCCGCTGACGTGCACGAGACGACGCTTTATCTCGCTGCGCACGGCTCTACCGCAGGTCGTCGAACGAGCGCTCGCCGGCCCGGAGGTCGGCGAGCAGGTGCGGCAGGTCGTCGACGTCGACCCGCACCTGGTCGGTCGAGTCGCGCTCGCGCAGGGTGACGGTGTCCGATTCCAGGCTCTCGTAGTCGACCGTCACGCAGTACGGCGTGCCGACCTCGTCCTGGCGGCGGTAGCGCCGGCCGATGTTGCCCGAGTCGTCGTAGGTCACGTCGAGACCGCGAGCGCGCAGGTCGGCCGCGAGGTCGCGCGCCAGTTCGCCCATGCCGTCCTTGTCCATCATCGGGAACACGCCGACCGTGGTCGGGGCGACCTCCGGCGGGAGGCGCAGCACCTGGCGTCGTTCGCCGTCGACCTCGTCCGCGTCGAGGGCGTGGGCCAGCACGGTGTAGACCACGCGACCGACGCCGAACGCCGGTTCGATGACGTGGGGCGTGACGTGCTCGCCGCTCTCTTTGACCTCGTCGACGCTGAAGCCCGTCTTCTCGACGGGGACGGTGTACGCCTCGCCGTCGACCTCGACGGTGACGTCCTCGCTCTCGAACGCGGCCCGGTTGCGCTCGGCGAGCGTTCCGAGCGCGTCGGCCACGTCCGCGGCGGCACCGCCGAACTCCGGGCCGAGGTAGCTCATGTCGGGGTCCACCGTCACGCGCTCGACCGTCTTCGGCTCGTCGTACTGCTTGAAGACGGTGAAGTTGTCGTCGGCGTGGTCGGCGTGCTTCTGCAGGTCGTAGTCGGTCCGGTTGGCGACGCCCTCCAGTTCCACCCAGTCGCCCTCGATTTCGGCTTCCGCGTCCCAGCAGTCGCTGGCGTAGTGGGCGAGTTCGCCCGACAGGTGCTGGCGGAACCGGAACCGGTCCATGTCCACGCCGACGCGCTCGAACCAGCGCTTCGACACCGCGAGGAAGTACGCCACCCACTCGCCGTTGACGACGCCGGCGTCGAGCGCGTCCCGCGGCGTCAGGTACTCGTACTCCTCGTCGTCCGCCGCCTGGCGCTCGGCCGAGTAGAGCGGCAGTTCCACGTCAGCGACCGCGTCGAGGTCCGGCCGGTCCTCCTCGGGGTCGACGAACAGTTCCAGTTCCGCCATCGTGAACTCCCGGGCGCGCAGCAGGGCGTTCCGCGGGCTTATCTCGTTGCGGTAGCCGTTGCCGATCTGGGCGACGCCGAACGGAAGCTGGTTGCGGGCGTACTCCTTGAGCCGCGGGAACTCCACGAACATGCCCTGGGCGGTCTCGGGCCGGAGGTAGCCGGACTGGCCGCTGCCGGGGCCGATGGACGTCTCGAACATCAGGTTGAACTCCTCGACCGACTGGCCAGCGAGGTCCGCGCCGCAGGACGGACACTCCAGGTCGAGGTCCGCGAGCAGTTCCGCGACCTCCTCCGGCGGGTACGTCTCGGCGTCCTCGATGTCGCTCGCGTCCTCGACGAGGTGGTCGGCCCGGTGGCTCTCGCCGCACTCCGCACACTCGACGAGCATGTCGTCGAACCCGTCGAGGTGGCCGGACGCCTCGAAGACGGGTTCGGGCGTCACGGTGGGCGAGTCTATCTCGACGTTGCCTTCCCGGACGACGAACCGGTCTCGCCAGGACTCCTCGACGTTGCGCTTCAGCGACGCCCCCTGCGGGCCGTACGTGTAGAAGCCGGCGACGCCGCCGTACGCCTCGTTCGCCTGGAAGAAGTAGCCCCGTCGCTTCGCCAGTTCGACGAGGTCCGTCTCGCTCATCGCAACGCCTCCAGCAGGTTCACGTCCCGGACGACGCCGACCAGTTCGTCGCCCTGGACCAGCGGCACCTGCTCGATGTCGTGCCGGAGCATCGTCCGGGCGACGTCCCGGGCGGTCTTGCGCTCCGTGACCGTCACCACGTCGCCCGTCATGAACTCCTCGACGGGCGCGGAGGGAATCCTGACGTTCCGCGTCGGGATGTAGCTGTGACCGACCGACTTGATGCCCTCCCACATCCAGTCGTCGTCCTCGTCGGCGATGCTCCCGCCGGTGTCGTCCTCCCCCTCGACGACCTGCGCCACGTCGATGATGTCGACCTCCGTCAGGACGCCGTCCATCTCGCCCTCCTCGTCCAGCACGACGGCGTAGGGGAGGTTCGCGTAGAACAACTCCCGCTCGGCGACCGTCAGCGGCGTCTCGACGTAGACGGTGTTCACGTCCCGGCTCGCAAGTTCGCCGACTTCGGTGTCGCCGTCGGCGTCGCCGTCGGCGATGGCCCGGACCACGTCGGTGACGGTGACGATGCCCTCCAGCTGGCCGTCGACGACCGGCACGCGGCGCGTTCCCTCCTCGAGCATCAGCGCCGCCACCTCCTCGACGGCGGCGTCCTGCGTCGTCGTCGCCACCTCCCGCATCAGGATGGCGAGCTGGTCCTCGTCCGGGTTCTCGATGAGGTCGTCACGCGAGATGAGCCCGCGATACGTCTCGCCCTCGTCCGTCTCCTTGACGACCGGCACGGACGAGAACGACCGCTCCTGGAGATACTCTAGCACGTCGTCTCGGGTACCCGGTAGCTCGACCGTGACGACGTCGGAGCGAGGCGTCATCGCTTCGGCAACGTTCATACGCGCCGAGTACGGTTTCACCCTTCTTGTACCCTGCGAAGAACACGGTCGACGCCGTCGGTCTTCGGCGAGTTCGGCTCGGTCGCGTCGCCGTCGACTGCGACACCGATACGGGCCGCGAGCGACCGCTACGGCGAGGGCTGGCCGAGCGAACGACATGGTCGAGAAGAACTCGTGAGGGCCGCGAGGTTCCGACGCTTCGCCGACTACGCTTCGTCTTCGTCGTCGCCCACGTTCGCTTCGACCACGTAGTCTTCGTACCGCTGCGGGTCCGGGAAGAACTTCTCGTAGTCGTCGTGGCGGAACGAGCCGTGTACCGTCTCGTCGAGGGTCTGGACGTGACTGTACATCTCGTCTTCCCGCATCGCGGTCTTCACCAGCGCCGGGGCGTGCATCATCTCGTACGTTCCGGCGACGAGGATGACGGTCTCGGATTCGGGGTCCAGGAACTCGGTGAGCTGGAACACCCGCGACCCCATCTCGTTGCGGTAGACGCGGTACTTCGGGAACGACCCCGCCTCGAACGCCTCGGTGAACTCGTCGACGTAGTTGTCCGGGATGACGTAGACGAATCCGAATCGGTCGCTTTCGCCGGCTTCCGGGTGTTCCGGCGCGGTGTGACTCGCCGGAATCGTCACGACGTCCCAGCCCTCCGCTTCGAGTTCCTCGGCCGTCGCTTCCATGTCGTCGAGCGTGCGCTGCCAGGCGTCCTTCTCGACGTCGGCGTTGGCCGCGATGCGCTCGGCGTAGTCGGGTCCCTCGTCGCCAGCTTCTGGCATACGGGTATGTCCGACTTCGAAGAGGTAAAGCCTGTTGCTACACGCCGACGCCGAAGACGGCCTCCATCGCGAACGACGTGCCGAGGACCGCGAGGCTGGAGATGAACAACTTCACGCCGGGCGACAGTCGTTCCTCCGGGGGGATGGAGTAGTGCGAGAGCGGTGGAATCCGCTGGACGGTCGACTGGAACGCCGTCTCCTCGCGCGACCCGATGCTCTGCTTGCTGTCCTCGCCGTCCCGCCGCACGATTTCGACCTCGTCGTCGGTCTTGTTGACGTCCCACGGCCGCTTGGGGCGCAACTGCAACGTCCCGTAGCCGAAAAGCAAGAGCCCGACGAGAAAGAGGGTGTACTTCACGCCGACCAGCCCCGCCCCGACGGCGAAACTGACGACGGTCCCGAACGCGAACACGACCCCGGTCACCGCTACGGAGTACACCACGGCGTCGAGCGCTTGCCGCAGGCGACGCGGTGACCGGTCGACGTGACTCATCAGCGATTGGCGTAGGGCGTGAACTCGTCCGGTTCGGCGTACTCCTCCAGGTGTCGGTGGCAGTGACTGAACCGGCCGGTGTCGCTGACCAGGTGGTCGTCGGGCGACTCGTCGTCGCAGATGCTACCGAACACGTCCCGGAGGTACTCGCGGGCCTGTTCGTCGTCGTTGTCGTCGATGTAGGTGGCGGCCTCGTCGACGTGCTTCTGCACCGCCGGGGGAACGTCGATGTCGGCGAACAGTTCCTCCCGTATTTCGTCGATGTCGGAGTACCGCGTCGCCATCCCGAGCATCTCCCTCGCGCGCTCGGTCAGACTCCGGTCGGCGCGTTCGCGCTCGCGGACGACTTCGCGGAACACCTCGATGGCTATCCAGACCTCGTCGTCCAGGTCCTGGAACTCGTCTGGCCGTATCTTCATCGGACAGCGCGTGCTGAACGGACAGCCCGAGGGCGGGTCGCGCGGACTCGGCGGCGTCCCGCGGAGCGTGATGCGTTCCCTGTCGCTCGTCGGGTCCGGGTCCGGGATGGCCGACAGCAGCGACCGCGTGTACGGGTTCTTCGGGTCGGCGAACAGCTCCTCGGTCTCGCCGATTTCCATGATGTGGCCGAGATACATCACTGCGACGCGGTCGCAGATGTGGCGGACGACCGAGAGGTCGTGGGCGATGAACAGGTAGGTCAGGCCGAACTCGTCCTGGAGGTCCTCCAGCAGGTTGAGTATCTGGGCCTGGACCGAGACGTCCAGCGCCGACACCGGCTCGTCGAGGACGACGAACTCCGGTTCGAGCGCCAGCGCCCGGGCGATGCCGACGCGCTGGCGCTGGCCACCGGAGAACTGGTGGGGGTACCGGTAGTAGTGTTCCGGTCGGAGCCCGACCACGTCGAGCAGCTCTCGCACGCGAGAACGACGCTCCTTCGCGGTCTTCCAGTCGTGAACGTCCAGCGGTTCTCGGACGATTTCGCCGATGGTCATCCGGTCGTTGAGGCTGGACTCGGGGTCCTGGAACACCATCTGGCTGTTGCGCCGCCAGTTCTTCAGCTCGTCGCCGGAGAGCCGGGTCACGTCCGTGCCGTCGAACAGCACTTCGCCCTCGGTCGCGCTCTCCAGCTGGATGAGGGTGCGACCCAGGGTCGTCTTCCCGCAACCGGACTCGCCGACGAGTCCGAGCGTCTCGCCGCGCTCGATGTCGAACGAGACCCCGTCGACGGCCTTGACCGGGTTGTCTTCGATGAGGCCGCCCTCGCCGTAGTAGGTCTTCAGGTCGTTGACCTCGATGAGCGGCTCGTCTTCGGAGACGGTGACCGTCTGTTCGGTCTGCCTTACGCTCTGTTCGCTCATATTCGTTCCTCGCTTTCGTTAGCTGCTTCGCGATGCGTCTCGACCGCCTGCTCCTTGGACACGTCCTCGGGATACAGCAAGCAGGCGGCGGTGTGGTCGTCGGTCTGGTCGTTGACGTCGACCGGAACCGGGTGGACCTTCTCGCACTCGTCGAACGCTTCCGGACACCGCGGTGCGAACCGACAGTACGTCGCCGGTTCGTTCGGCGTCGGCACGTCGCCCTCGATGGTCGAGAGCCGCTCCTTCCCCGGGTTGTTGCCGGGGATGCTCTTCAACAGCCCCCGGGTGTAGGGGTGGCGCGGATTCTCGAACAGTTCCACGACCGGCGCCGTCTCGACGATTTCGCCCGCGTACATCACGTTCACGCGGTCGGCGATCTCCGCGATGACGCCCATGTCGTGCGTGATGAACATGATGGCGAGGTCGCGGTCCTCCTGGAGTTCCTGCAGGAGTTCGAGAATCTGGGCCTGGATGGTCACGTCCAGCGCGGTCGTCGGTTCGTCGCAGATGAGCAGTTCGGGGTCGCAGGCCAGCGCCATGGCGATGACGGCGCGCTGGCGCATCCCGCCCGAGAACTGGTGGGGGTACTCCTTGACCCGCCGCCCGGCGTCCGGGATACCGACCGCTTCGAGCAGGTTGATGGCTTCGTCGGTCGCCTCTGACCCGCGCAGGCCCTGGTGGAGGCGCAACGCCTCCTTGATCTGGTTCCCGACCGTGTAGACGGGGTTGAGACTCGTCAGCGGGTCCTGGAACACCATGGCGATGTCGCTGCCCCGTAACTTGCGGTACTCCTTCTCGCTCTTGTCCGTCAGCTCTTCGCCGTCGAAGCGGATGCTACTGCCGTCGAGGATGCGCCCCGGCGACTCGACGAGGCCCATGATGGAGCGTGCGGTGACGCTCTTGCCGGACCCCGACTCGCCGACGATGCCCACGGTTTCGCCGCGCTCGATGTCGAAGGAGATCCCGTCGACCGCGCGGATGACCTCCTTGTCCGTGAAGAACGCGGTCTGGAGGTCCTCGACCTCGAGCAGTGCGTCGCCGCGCGTCGCCGACTCGGTGTACTCTGTCGACGCCATTACGCACCACTCCCTCCAGCAGCGGCGACTTCGGAACCGCCGTCCTCGCCGGTGTCGCTCTTGGGGTCGATGGCGTCGCGGATGCCGTCACCGAGCGCGTTGAACGCGGTCACGATGAGCACGATCATGACGCCCGGCAGTATCGAGATGTGCCACGACTTCGTGGCCACGTACGCCTGTCCGACGTCGATAGCTCGTCCCCACTCGGGCGTCGGCGGATTGACGCCGAGACCCAGGAACGAGAGGCCGGCGACGGCGATGATGATGCCACCGAGACTCATCGAGGCGTACACTAGCAGGTAACCGAGGATGTAGGGTGCCATGTGTTTCTGCATCGTGATTCGTGGTTTCTGTCCGAAGCTCTTCGCGGCGTCTATCCACTCCTCTTCGGAGACCTGGAACGCGGGACCGCGCACCGCGCGCCACAGGAACGGCCACCCGGTGCCGGCGAATATCAGCGCCAGTACCGCCGCTCCGTTGTATATGTTCGCTATCCAGGTGCCCTGCAGGACGTACGCCAGCAACAGCAGCAACAGCAACCGCGGTAGCGACATGATCGAGTCGCCGATGATGACGACGGCGAGGTCGATGAGGCCCTTGTAGTAGGCCGTCAGTAGCGCGAACCCGGCCGCGAGGAGCGCGCTCAGTCCAATGGCGGTGACGCCGATGAACAGCGACACGCGCGCTCCGTGGACGATGAACGTGAACAGGTCCTTGCCGGTCGGGAGCGTCCCCATCGGATGGAACCGACCGTAGTCGTCGTAGGTCATGAGGCCCACGTTGTTCGTCCCGTCGGACCCGCTGTACAGGTTGGCCTGGCCGACGGTGACCGTCTCGACCTGTCCGGTTTCGGTCAGGTACTTCAGTTCGTGAGCGTAGGGGTTCTGTATGTTCTGTTCGATCGTCGTCGTGCCGAGCGCCGGCGCGAAGAGGGCCATCACGAGGAACGTGAACACGATGATCGCACCGAACAGCCCCCAGTGGTGGTTGCGGAACCGGTCGACGACGTCGTCGCGCGGCGTCCAGTCGGCGTACCGGTAGTGACGGCGGTACGTGAGGTAGCCCTTCCACAGCCACCCCAGCCACACGAGCGTGTACACGTACACGAGAACGACGCGGAGCCCCCAGACGTACGCCGGGGCCAGGTCGAGGAACGTCCCCTCCCACCCGCCGCCGGGCTGGCGCCAGCCCTGGTTGTCGAAGATGTCCCGCGTGAGCAGCGTCGGCAGGTTCGCCAGCGCATCGCCGACGGCGGCCAGCGGCGCGAACAGCGGCTGTACGGCATCGGGAAGCCTGTTCACCACCAGCTCCCACGGCATCGCCATCACGGTGTTGGCCACCGCGCCGAACTCCACGGCGAGCAGTGCGGCGGCGCCCAGCAACCATATCGTCGCCGGGCGCGGGTTCTCGCTGACTCGTTCGCCGAGCGTCTTCTCGCTCTCGTCGTCTGAAATACTCACGTCAGGCACCTCCCTCGTAGCCGACACGCGGATCGATCAGCGTGTACAGCAGGTCTTGTAGGATGTTGATGAACACGACTAGCAGGATGAAGATGAACATCAGCGACCCGACCAGGGGCAGGTCACCCTGTATGACCGCCTGGAAGAACAGGTAGCCGATGCCGTTGATACCGAACACGATCTCGACGAGGACGGACCCGCCGATGAGCAGGAACGCCTCGCCGGTGATTATCGGCACCAGCGGGATGAGCGCGTTCCGGAAGATGTGCTTCCAGACGAGCGACCGCGGCGGTACGCCCTTCGCGCGAGCCGTCTCGATGAAGTTCGAGTTCACCGTCTCCAGCACCGCCGTCCGGCCGATACGCATCTCGTTGCCCATCGACGCCGAGCCGAGGACGATCGCCGCGGGTGCGACCATCTTGATCGCGTAGATGAGGTTCGACGGATCGGTGAGGGGGCCGGCTCCCAGCGGATTACCGACGACGTTCACCGGAACGATCCAGTTCTGCCAGTCGAAGCCGAACAGCACCTTCTCGGAGTTCGAGAGGACCTGCATCAGAAGCACCGCCAGCCAGAAGTTCGGCATCGCACGCCAGACGATTCCACCGAACGACGCGACGTAGTCGCTCCACGTGTTCGGGTTGAGTCCGGCGTAGAATCCGAGCGGAATGCCGATGAAGAGGGCGATGAGGACCGACCAGAAGCCGAGCCACAGCGTTCGCGGCGCGTAGCTGCCGACCAGCGTGTACACGCTCGTGTCCGGCTGGACGACCCACGAGTCGCCCAGGTCGAGCGTGAACATGTTGGTCATGTAGTCGATGTACTGTTGCCAGAGCGGTTGGTTGAGCCCGAGCTGGCTAGCGATGCGCTGGTACGCCTGTGGGTTCCCCTTGGGGCCGAGAATCGCCGCCACCGGGTCGACGGGACCCATGCGGATGACGACGAACGTTATCGACGCTCCGAACACCAGAATCGGAATCGACAGTAGCAGGCGACGGCCGAAGTACCGCCAGCGGCTCATGGCGGTCGGCTCACCTCCGCGTCTTTCCTGTCAGCCCTGTATCTCGAGTTGCACCCAGTATGAACCGCTTTCATGACTGATTCGTATGCGAGTTTCGTGCTCTCATCATTATGTCTTGCGATAACCTCCCCCACTTTTCGGGCGGTGAGGCGGCTACTACTGCTTCTTACGAAAAATGAAGCTTTTGACGGCGTTACTACTTGTTGTTGAGCTGCACCTTGTTGTACATCTGGCGACTGTAATCAGCACCACCGTACTTGGGTGCGTCAACGTGCTCGTAGGTGAAGCGCTCGGAGAGGTCGTGGTACATGTTGAGGAAGACCACGTCGTCCCAGTTGGCCTCCTCCATGGCGACGTACGCCTCGTTGCGCTTCTTCGTCGCGGCGTCCGTCGGCGCGGTGTTGTTCTGGATCTTGTCCCAGGCGTCGGTCGCCTGCTTCGACGCTTCCGTTCCCGACCAGTTGGTGTACGAGATGGGCGAGGACTTCGAGGTGTCCGTCAGCGGCGGGTACAGAAGCTGCAGGAAGTTGTCCGGTGCCGGCCAGTCCATGATCCAGCCCAGCGAGTACGCCTCCAGGTTGCCCTTGCGACCGCGCTGGAGGAGCGTGGAGAACGGAGCCTTCTCGACGTTCATCTCGATGTGGGCGGACTGCAGCTTGTCACGGATGAGCTTGCCCACCTTCGGCCACGTGCTCGAGGACTGGTACACCGTGAAGGTGAACTTGAACGGGTTACCCTTGCCGTACTCGGTCTCCTCCTCGATGAGCTTCTGGGCCTTCTGGAGCTGCTCCTCGTTGTACCCGTACGGGTAGTTGTTCTTCGCGTGCTGCTCGTACTGCTTCGCACCGCCCGGATAGATCATCGGCGGCGTGAAGTGGTACGACGGCTCCCCGCGCTGCTTGAAGATCTCCTTGACGATGGTCTCCTGATTGACGGCGTACGCGACGGCCTTCCGAACCGGCTTCGGCACCGCGTTCGTGTTGAAGCCGATGTAGTAGGAGCCGATGGTCGAGACGCCGAGGTAGTCCAGCGTGTTGCCCTCCACAGGACCGTACTTCCCGACCGTGCGACCGAGGTCGTCGGTGCTGGTGTTCTTGATCTTCTTCGGGTTGTACTGGGAGGTCGGGAGGTCGCCGTCGTAGGCGATGTCGACGTTCTGGTTCTGGAACGCGTACGTGTAACGCGTTTGCGAGTCGGAGAAGATCTTCCAGTGGACGCTGTCGACCTTCGCCTTCTCGCCGTGGTAATCTTCGAACTTGTCGACCTTGGCTTCCTGGTTGCTCTGCCACTTGCCGAACTTGAAGGGGCCCGCCCCGATGGGGTTCTTCGTGGCGAACTTGCTGTACTTCATCTCGCCGTCGGCGCCCTCGATGTCGCCGACGATGCCCTTCGGAATGACGGCGAAGGACGTGTACGCCAGCATCTCGAGCGTGGAGTGGAACGGCTCCTCCAGTTCCATCTCCACCTCGTACTTGCCCTTCTTCCGGACGGCGAGCGAACCCGGCTTCGCGACCGTCATCTCCTCCTCCTCGCCGTCGGAGTTCGTGTACGTGACCGTCTTGGTCTCGTGCTTGACGCCGATGGAACTGAGGACGAAGTACGCGCGCCGGGAGTTCTTCGACATCGCCAGGCGCTTCCAGGAGTAGACGACGTCCTCCGCGGTGACCTCGCCGTAGTCGCCGTGGAACTGCACGCCTTCCTTGAGCTTGAGGGTGTACGTCCTCTTGTCCTCCGACAGGGAGTGGCTCTTGGCGATGAGCTTTTTGACGTTCGTCTTCGCGTTCGGGTAGTTCATCAGCGGGTCGAATATCTGCTGGATGACCGTGCCGGAGGCCGTGTCCGTGGCCTTGATCGGGTCCAGCGTGGTCATCGTGGAGTTGATGAGACTCAGCTGATTCCCGCTGTTCTGGTTGTTGTTGTTATTGTTGTTGTTGTTGTCACCCGTGCAGCCCGCGACCGCAGCCGCGGACGCTGCACCGCCAGTCGCTTTCAGAAACCGCCGACGGGTCAGGTTGTCAGTATCTGTCATCCAAAGTCTCGTTGTGTGTCATAGTGGATAAACTTACCGCTTGGAATCCCTACCATTACCGTCTTAAACCGGCGGTTTATTGCAGAAGCAGTCCTCTCCGTGTTTTTCTCCGAAAATACCATCATTTCTACCTGTAAAATAAGTATTCTGCCACATCTATCTGACAAGACCGTGCGTTTCGAGTCACGGAAACGACCAGTAGAACCGATATAACGTGAATGTTAATGACGTATTGGTCGCGTTTCGCCGAACAATGTCAACGTTCATCGACTGTTTCCCCGTCGAGTAGTGTCACTTGCTAGCTAGTGTTACGCAATTTCGGAGGTCTTATATCTCGTGGTATAGACTCTCAAAGTATGACGCCGGATACGGCTGCAGTGTCGGCACCGGTCGTGAACGACGCCGAGGTCATGGCCTCGGTGGACGACGACGGTGACGGAGAGCGACTCGTCATCGCCGACATCACCTGCGACAGCGCGTGGATCTCTATGCCGGTAGCGAACACTGCCTCGATTCCGGACTGGCGATAGTCCCCGACGAATAGCCCTCCGACCTTCCAACGTTTTTTCGTGGCCGACTCCGCGACGACCAGCCGCGCCACCCGTACGTTCGGACGTCGACGAGCCGTTCGAGAACCTGGCGGGGTCGCTCGGCGACGGAAACGCGACGATACTCAACCTTTTTTGCCCCTGCCGGAACTGAAGACAGATATGGACTATCGGGAGGTCTCCGGGGAGCGGGAGTTCGTCGCTCGACTCGGACACGGTGCGGACTGGCGCGAAGAGATAGAGTCGCTCGCCGACGACGAAGGCATCGACGCGGCCTGGTTCGTCGGCATGGGCGCGGTCCAGGACGCCGACGTCTGGTACTACGACCAGGACGACCAGGAGTATCACGAAGTGAGTTTCGACGAGCCGATGGAGGTGGCTGCCTGCGTCGGTAACGTCTCGCTGCTGGACGGCGAGCGATTCGCACACACCCACGCGGTGCTCTCGCGCGAGTCCGGACAGGCGCTCGCGGGCCATCTCGACTCGGCGACGGTCTTCGCCGGCGAACTGTACGTGCGAACGTTCGACGAACCGCTGGTTCGCGAACGCGACGAACCGACCGACCTCGACCTCTGGCTGTAGTATGCGGGACGCAGACCGGCAGTACTTCGAGCGACTGGAAGCCGACCTGGACGAGGCGTTCGACGTCGCCGAGAACGCCCGGGAACACAGCGCCGACCCGAAGCCCGAGGTCGAGATTCCGGTCGCCAAGGACATGGCCGACCGCGTCGAGAACATCCTCGGCATCGACGGCGTGGCCGAGCGGGTCCGGGAACTGGAAGGTGAGATGAGCAGGGAGGAGGCCGCCCTCGAACTCGCCGAGGACTTCGCGGCCGGCAACGTCGGCGACTTCGAGACCCGCGCCGGCAAGGTCGAGGGCGCCGTCCGGACGGCGGTCGCCCTGCTCACCGAGGGCGTCGTCGCGGCACCCATCGAGGGCATCGACCGCGTCGAACTGCTGGAGAACGACGACGGCACGGAGTTCGTCAACGTCTACTACGCCGGTCCCATCCGGTCCGCGGGCGGGACCGCACAGGCGCTCTCCGTGCTCGTCGCCGACTACACCCGGACGCTCGTCGGCGTCGAGGAGTTCCAGGCCCGCGACGACGAGATAGAGCGCTACGCCGAGGAGATAAACCTCTACGACAGCGAGACGGGCCTGCAGTACTCGCCGAAGGACAAGGAGACGAAGTTCATCGCCGAGCACATGCCCATCATGCTCGACGGCGAGTCCACGGGCGACGAGGAGGTGTCCGGGTTCCGGGACCTCGAACGCGTCGACACCAACACCGCCCGCGGCGGGATGTGTCTCGTCCTCGCGGAGGGCATCGCGCTGAAGGCCCCGAAGATACAGCGCTACACCCGCAACCTCGACGAGGTGGACTGGCCGTGGCTCCAGGACCTCATCGACGGCACCATCGGGGAAGGCGGCGGTGACGAGGACGAGGCGGACGACGGCGGGGACGACGGCGAGGCGAGCGAGGCGGCGGACGACGGCGACGAACCGGCCGTCATCGACGGCCCGCCGCGCGTGGACGAATCGGAGAAGTTCCTCCGGGACCTCATCGCCGGTCGCCCCGTCTTCACGCACCCCTGCGCGCCGGGCGGGTTCCGACTGCACTACGGTCGGGCGCGCAACCACGGGTTCGCGACCGCGGGCGTCCACCCGGCGACGATGCACCTCGTCGACGACTTCCTCGCCACGGGGACGCAGATAAAGACCGAACGCCCCGGCAAGGCCGCGGGCGTCGTCCCCGTCGACACCATCGAGGGTCCCACCGTACGCCTCGCGAACGGCGACGTGCGCCGCATCGACGACGCCGAGGAGGCCCTGGCGGTCCGGAACGGCGTCGAGAAGATACTCGACCTCGGCGAGTACCTCGTCAACTACGGCGAGTTCGTCGAGAACAACCACCCTCTCGCGCCGGCGTCCTACACGTTCGAGTGGTGGGTCCAGGAGTTCGAGGCGTCGGACGCCGACGTGCAGGCGATGCGGGACGACCCCGGCGTCTCCCTCGACGACCCGTCCCCCGCGGAGGCGCTCTCGTGGGCGACCGACTACGACGTACCGCTCCACCCCGACTACACCTACCTCTGGCACGACGTCTCCGTCGAGCGGTTCGCGGCGCTCGCGAGTACCGTCGAGAACGCCGAAGTTCGCGACGGCGACCTCGTCCTCCCCGACGACGAGCGGACCCGGGAGACGCTGGAGGCGCTCCTCGTCGAGCACGTCCAGGGCGAGGAGATTCGCGTCCCGGACTGGCGACTGCTCGCTCGCTCGCTGGGGTTCGACGCCGACCTGGAGCGAACGTGGGACGGTCTCGCCGACCTCTCTCCGGAGGCCCGCGCGTGGGGCGACGAGAACGGTGACAACGCCGTGAAGGCCGTCAACGAGGTCGCGCCGTTCGAGGTCAGAGAGCGCGCGCCGACCCGCATCGGCAACCGGATGGGCCGTCCGGAGAAGTCCGAGAAGCGCGAACTCAGTCCGGCGGTCCACACCCTCTTCCCGCTCGGCGAGGCGGGCGGTTCGCAACGCGACGTCACCAAGGCCGCCGGTCACACCGAGGGGATGTCGGGTACGCGCGGCGAGGTCGAGACGCAGGTCGGCCGCCGCGAGTGCGAGGACTGTGGCACCCACACCTTCCGGACGCGCTGTCCCGACTGCGACGGCAACACCTTCCCGCACTACGAGTGTCCGGAGTGCGGCACGGAGGTCGAACCGGACCAGTCCGGCCGCGCGGAGTGTCCGCGCTGCGAAGTCGAGGCGACCAGCGTCGAGACCCGGACCATCAACGTCAACGACGAGTACCGCGACGCCCTCGAATCGGTCGGCGAGCGCGAGAACGCCTTCGACGTGCTGAAAGGCGTCAAGGGTCTCTCGTCGTCGCACAAGACCCCCGAACCCATCGAGAAGGGCGTGCTCCGGGCGAAACACGGCGTCTCGGCGTTCAAGGACGGGACCGTCCGCTACGACATGACCGACCTGCCGGTGACCGCCGTCCGGGCGGAGGAACTGGACGTCACGGCCGACCAGTTGCGGGGCCTGGGGTACGAGACGGACGTTCACGGCGACCCCCTGCGTCACGACGACCAGCTGGTCGAACTCAAGGTACAGGACGTGGTCCTCTCGGACGGCGCGGCCGAACACCTCCTGAAGACCGCCGACTTCGTCGACGAACTGCTGGAGGACTACTACGGCCTCGATTCGTTCTACGACCTGGCGGAGCGCCAGGACCTCGTCGGCGAACTCGTCTTCGGCATGGCGCCCCACACCTCCGCCGCGGTCGTCGGTCGCATCGTCGGCTTCACGAGCGCCGCCGTCGGCTACGCGCACCCTTATTTTCACGCAGCGAAGCGTCGGAACTGCTTCCATCCGGAGACGAAGGTCTGGTTCGAAGACGACGCTGGGACGTGGCACCACGACGAGATTCAGCGACTGGTCGAGGAACGACTCGACGACCCGCGGACGGACGACTTCGGAGCCCTCGTGACGGAACTCGATGGCAACGTGCGCGTCCCCTCGATAGACGAGGACGGCGACCGCGTCCTGAAGCCGGTCGATGCGGTCTCGAAGCACCCCGCTCCGGACCACATGCTGACGATAGAGACACGGAGCGGCCGCGAGCTGACGGTGACTCCGGACCACTCGATGCGGCGGTGGACGCCTGCCGGCGTGGAGGAGGCCGACGCACGCGAACTCGAACCCGGTGACGAGATTCCGTCTCCGAAAGACGTCGAGTTCGAGGGCGAATGCACGGAAATCGACCTTCTCGACGAGTTCCTGTCGACAGATTCCATCCCGAACGACGACCTCGTGATTCGCGGTCTCGGTGGTGACCGGATCCGGGATCTCTTCGATTCGGCGACCGACGGCGAAGGGTACCTGCAACCGGTTGCGGAGCGACTCGGCAGGAGCGACTCTTCGGTCTACAACTGGGTCAACCGTGATAGCGTCCCGGCGTCCATCTTCGTCACCCTCTTCGGAGAACAGGAGATCATCGAGACGCTACCAGAGGACGTGACGCTCGGCATCCGTCGCGACACCGCGTCTGTCAGCCGCGTACTCGAAGTCGACCGAGATATGGCGAAGGTCTTCGGCTACTACGCTGCCGAAGGGTTCACTCGCCGTGAAGCGGGCGAGTTCTACCAGACGACTATCTGTACGCCCGACGAGAAACCCCGACAACATATCGTCGAAACCATCGAACGCAAATTGTCGGTGACCCCGTACGAGGAGAACGAGTGGAAGATAACTGCGTCGAGTCGCCTGGTCGCCGCGCTCTTCAGTGACGTCCTCGACGCTGGTACGACTTCGGAGACGAAGCGCATCCCGGACTGCGTCGTGAACGCCCCGAGACCGGTCCTGCGCGAGTTCCTCCGTGCATACTTCAGTGGCGACGGGAGTGCGTCGACCGACAGAATCGAAGTCCGGGCCCACACCGTGAGCGACGAGTTGAAGGAGGACCTGGTCGCCGCGCTGAAGCGGTTCGGCGTCGCCTGCAAGACGTACACCGAGACTCGTCGTCCGTCGACCGGGGCCGTCGCCGAGTTCCACGGCGACGAACCGGTTCCCGAGTTCGAGTCGTGGGTCCTCAAGGTGACGTCGGAGAACGCCGTCCAGTTCGCCGACGCGATCGGGTTCGACCTCGACAGGAAATCCGAGACGCTCGCGGACGCCCTCGACTCGACGCCGGTCCGCTCGCAGCGCATCTTCGGCGACGGCAGTGACCTCTGGCTGGACGAGGTGGAGTCCATCGAGGTGGTCGAGAGCGACCTGGAGCACACCTATAGTCTCACCGTCGCCGACACCCACACGCTCGTGGCGAACGACCTCTTCGTCGGCCAGTGCGATGGGGACGAGGACTGCGTCATGCTGCTGATGGACGGATTGTTGAACTTCAGCAAGGAGTTCCTCCCCGACCAGCGCGGCGGGCAGATGGACGCCCCGCTCGTCATGTCCTCGCGCATCGACCCGAGCGAGATAGACGACGAGGCGCACAACATGGACATCGTGGACGAGTACCCCCGCGAGTTCTACGAGGCGACCCGCGAGATGGCCGACCCGGGCGAGGTCGAGGACGTGATGACCATCGCCGAGGAGACGCTCGGTACAGACCGCGAGTACACCGGCTTCCGGCACACCCACGACACGACCGACATCGCGCTCGGACCGGACCTGTCGGCGTACAAGACGCTGGGGTCGATGATGGACAAGATGGACGCACAGCTGGAGCTCTCCCGGAAGCTCCGTGCAGTCGACGAGACGGACGTCGCCGAGCGCGTCATCGAGTACCACTTCCTGCCGGACCTCATCGGCAACCTGCGGGCGTTCTCGCGCCAGGAGACGCGGTGTCTCGACTGCGGCGAGAAGTACCGTCGGGTGCCCCTGACCGGCGACTGCCGGGAGTGCGGCGGCGACGTGAACCTCACCGTCCACCGCGGCTCCGTGAACAAGTACATGGACACCGCAATCCAGGTCGCCGACGAGTACGGCGCTCGCGACTACACGAAACAGCGCCTGGAGATGCTGGACCGCTCGCTGGAGAGCGTCTTCGAGAACGACAAGAACAAGCAGTCCGGCATCGCGGACTTCATGTAACCTGACGCGAGCGCGAAGTTCGAGCGGTTTCGCTCCCCGTTTTGCGAGGGCCTGTACGATGCCCCCGACCAGCGAGGCGCGACGACATCCGACGGCGTGACGCGGTGATCGCAGCGCGACGAGAACCGACGGGGGACCGCTGCTTATTTGCGTGGATAGAGAAACCACTGGACGTGGGCATACTCCACAAGAGCGAGCGGTCCGACGTCCCGAACGCCCGTACTCTGTCGTCACCGGCGGTGGTGTGAGGACGCCGATGCGCCGCCGTATTTCCTGGGGGTTGCTAGCACGGAACTCGGCAAGTAGCGGCGGTGAGCCCCGGCAAAAGACTGTTTACAACAGTTGCAACGGTGGGAGAACGGGGAACAACGAGTATACCACACAGATAACTAATACGGGTCCATGTGACGGTGGCATCGATGGCGGCAGACAAGCGAAAACGGACCAAGACGAGTCGTCGCTCGTACCTCAAGCTTACGGGCGCAGCCACACTTTCGACGGCCTTCGTCGGCACTGGCGCTGCGGCGCCGTCCGACCTCGAAGACCAGTACGGGACGGTCGTCGACGTCACGGACGAAGGCGCGGACCCCAACGGCAACGAATCGATCACGCCGATTATCGAGAGACTCGCGGAGGACGACACCCTGCTCAAGTTCCCCGCTGGCGAGTACTACGTCGACAAGCGTATTCGCGTCACCGGCTGCAACAACCTCGGGATAGTCGGCGACGGCGCGACGCTCGTCCCGGCACCGTTCGACGAGTTCGACGATAGCGGTGACTGGAACTACAACCTGTTCCGGCTCGGCGTCGGCTACGACCCGGTCACGGACCTGCGCTTCGAGAACTTCACCGTCGACATGACCGCGGACGACACGGGCGTACGGGTCATCGACGCGACTGCCGACGACGGGCTGGTCGTCCGCGACATCGACGTCGTCGGCCGTCACGACAGCGGCGCGTGGGGCCCCGGCCGATTCGACATCACCAGTCCCGACGGCTCCGGCATCGTCGAACGATTCACTGCGCCCGACGGCGCGGAACCGGTGGAGAACACCCCGGGCGACAAGCTCGAGTGGGGACCGACCGGCATCATCTGTAACACCAACAAGGGGACGATGACGTTCCGCGACTGCGTCCTCGGGTCGTTCCCGGACAACGGGCTGTACGCCACCGACGGTACCGGGTCGATTCGGGTCGAAGGCGGTCGCTTCGAGAACAGCTTCGGCGCGAACGTCCGCGTCGGTGGCAACGACAGCTACGTCCACGACGCCACCATCGTCGTCGACCAGTCGGAGGGGTCCGACCGGGCCCAGCTGGGTCTCAAGTTTGAGAACGGCGAGATGCTCGTGGCGGAGAACGTCGACGTCCGCACGAACGTCCCCACCAACCACGCCGTCGTTATCGACTCCAACGCCGACAGGAGCCACATCAACGACAGCAGCATTACGGTACAGGCCGACGAGACGACGTACGCCGTCTTCGTCAAGTCCGGCTCCGGTCGGGCGTTCGTCCAGCGGTGCGACATCACGCACGAAGCGGGCAGCGGCTCGGCGGTGAAGATCAACGAGGGCGGCGGTGGCGTGAAACTGTGGGACACCACCGTCACCGGACAGGCACCGGCCGCGGGCACGTACAGCGCGATATACAACGAGCGCGACGACGGCCTGTTCCTCGACCTCTCCGTCGACCACGGCAACGACTCGGGACGCCACGGGCTGTACAACGTCGGCTCGAACTGCACCGTCCGCGGCGGCGCGTACGTCTCCCAGAGCCACGCCGTCGTCGAGGGCGGCGACGGTACGCTCATCGACGGCATCACCGCTCGCACGCGGAGCGACGCATCTGGCCTGCAAATCACCGAGTCCGCGGGGAGCGTCACCGTCAGGGACAGCCAGATAGAGGACGGTGTCAGAGACGACAGATAGGACGACTTCGGCGGCCGAGTTTTTCCTGCTTTGCTCCCTTCTCCGACGCCAACCGTCCCGTTTATACCGCTCCGCGAACCCATCCCGGGTAATGACGAACGAGGAACTCATCGCGGCGCTCCGGGACGTGGACGCCGTCAGGTTCGGCGAGTTCGAACTCTCGCACGGCGGTACCAGCGACTACTACGTCGACAAGTACCTCTTCGAAACCGACCCCCACTGTCTCGAACTCGTCGCGGAGGCGTTCGCCGAACGCCTCGCCGACCTCGGCGCGAGCGAGACGAAACTCGCGGGCGTGGCGCTGGGCGCGGTCCCGCTCGTGGCCGTGACGAGCGTCGAGACCGGCAGCCCCTACGTCATCGCGCGCAAACAGCAGAAGGAGTACGGCACCGCGAACCTCATCGAGGGTCGACTCGACGAGGGCGAGGAGGTCGTCGTCCTCGAAGACATTGCCACGACTGGCCAGAGTGCGGTCGACGCAGTGGCGGCGCTCCGGGACGCCGGGGCGGTGGTGAACCGCGTGCTGGTGGTCGTCGACCGCGAGGAGGGCGGCCGGGAGAACCTCGCCGAGCACGACGTGGAACTGGAGGCGCTGCTTTCCGCCTCCGAACTGCTGGCCGACGAGTCGAGCGAGTAAGAAGGTCCCGCGGGAGCGCAACCGTTTTGCCCGGATGCCGAGAGGCTCCGGACAGATGGTCTCCCGCCCCGCCGACTACTGTCCCTATTGTGGCACGGAACTGACGACGACCGACGTCGAGGGCAACGAACACTTCCTCTGTCGCGACTGCGACCGCGTCGTCTGGCACAACCCGGTCCCCTGCGCGAGCGTCGCGGTCGTGGACGACGACGCGGTGTTGCTCGTCCGACGCGCCGCCGAACCCGGCGTCGGCGACTGGACGGTCCCCGGCGGCCACCTGGAGCGCGCCGAACCCCCGGCCGTGGGCGCGGCCCGCGAACTCGAGGAGGAGAGCGGCCTGTCGGTCGCTCCCGACGACCTCTCGCTGTTCGACGCTCGGAGTCTCGACCCCCACGACGGCAAGCACGTCGTCTCTATCGGGTTCGTCGTCGCTCGCGAGCGAACGACCGGCAGCGTCACCGCGGGGTCGGACGCCAGCGACGCCCGATTCTGGACGCCGACGGCGTTCGAGCGGGCAGACGAACCGTTCCGGGAGCGCCAGCGCGAGCGCTTCGAGTCGGCTCCGGACGCTCTGTAGCGAGCGCCGGAGGCCGGTCAGCGCTCCGGATGGGTCGGCGCGTCGAACCCGCCGCGGACGAGGGGTTTCGCGACGTGTCGCCGCGCCTCCGGCGGCACCTCGTACCAGCCGACGTCGAGGTCGCGCTCGACCGTCCGCTCGACCTTCCCGTCCGCCGTCGTCCCGCAGTCCCGGCAGCGGTAACCCTGGTTCGCTCCGGCGCTCTTCATCGAGCGCCCGCAGTCGGGGCAGTCCGGCGTGACGCGCTCGGTCGCGTCGAGGTCCCGGACCGCGAACTTCTCCAGTTTGAGCGTCCCCGAGGAGACCTCGCCGCAGGCCGTCACGCGGTCGCCGGGCCGGAGCGCCCGGACGCGGTCGCGGAACCGCTTCGTCGGCTCGAAGGCGGCACAGCGGAGTTCGTCGTCTCCGTCGGCCAGGCGGAAGAAGACGTGGCCGCCGCGGCGCGTCTCGGGAGCGGTGGCGACCGTCCCGTCGACGCGGTACGCACCACTGTCCGCGACCGCCGCGAGCGAGGCGTCCCGGAGGTGGGCGTCCGTGCCCTGGTTCGTCACGAACAGGGCGGTGCGCTCGACGGGTTCGCTCTCGACGCGCTCGGCGACGCCTCGAACTGCGTCCGGGTCGTCGCCCCGGATGCCGTGGAGGATGGGGCCGGGCGCGTGGGGGACACAGACCGCCTCGCCGGAACCGCGGTCCACGGTGTCCCACGCGAGGGGGTAGGCGTCGTCGGCAGCCGCGAACAGCGACTCCCGGTCGACCTCGCGGGGCGTCCCCCGTCGCTCCGGTTCGCGGTAGGAGATGTGCTCGTAGGTCCACTCCGCGAAGGCGGCCCACGCGCCCACGGCGGCGAGCGCGCCGATCTTCCCGCGGCCGTTCTTCCAGCCCGCGTGGCGGTAGCCCGCCGCCTCGATGCGGCGCTCGGCCGCCTTCCGCGAGAGCAGGTCCCGGACGGCATCGCGAGCGAAGTCGGCGACTGCGTCGGGGGCGGCCTCGGGTGCGTGGTCGGCGACGACCAGTCCGGGGTTCGTCCGGGGGTCGTCCGTCTCCGCGGCGGCGGCGAGTTCCTCGCGGGCGAGGGCGAAGGCCGTCTCGGCGTCGACGTCGGTGTGAACCGCGAGCGCGGCGTTCCCCCGCGTCTTGTGCTCGACGGCGGGGTTCAGGCGGACGAGCAGCAGGCGCTCCACCTCGCCGCCGGCCGCGCGCAGTCGCTCTGCGACCCGGGTAGCCAGGTAAGTCGTGCACATCCCGCGCTCGCGGGAGTCGGTGTCGTCGACGCCGATTACGGTCACGGTGGGTCGTAGCGGTGTGGCGAACTAACGGCTTTCGGACCCTCAACGATATATGAAACTGTCCCCGCCGAGGCCTGGAATCGCAAGCAGGCGGAAGTTCCGCCTGGCGCAACGTATTTATATGGGAACCACTTACTTTTCACCATGTCCCGCTCCGCACTGGTCGGAAACGTGACCGCGATGCTCGAAGACGCGGGTTTCGTGGTCAGCGACCGGTGTGCCGTTCGGCCCAAGAGCTTCGACGTCGCGGCGCGTCGCGGGCCGGACCTGCTGCTGTTGAAGATTCTCGGCAACGTCGACGCGTTCGACGCCGAGACAGGAATGGAGATGCGACGACTCGGGACGTATCTCGACGGCACGCCAGTCGTCGTCGGTCTACGGACCCGCGACCAGGACCTCGAACCGGGCGTAGTGTACTTCCGACACGGCGTCCCGGTGCTGTCGCCCGATACGGCCATGGACCTCTTCGTCGAGGGAATCCCGCCGCTGGTGTACGCAGCGCCGGGCGGCCTCTACGTCAACATCGACGGCGAGATACTGAAAGACGAACGCGAGGAACGCGGCTGGAGCCTCGGCCAACTCGCGTCCGAACTCGGCGTCTCCCGTCGCACCGTCTCGAAGTACGAGGACGGGATGAACGCCAGCGTCGAAGTGGCGCTCGAACTCGAAGAGATGTTCGAGCGCGACCTCACAAGCCCGGTGGACGTGCTCGAGGGCGCGGACGAGGTCAACGACGAACCCGACCCCGACGAACCGGATGCCCAGCCGGACGACGAGCACATGGTGACGGTGCTCACCCGCGTCGGGTTCACCGTCCACCCGACGACCCGAGCGCCGTTCAAGACCGTCAGCGAGGACGACCGCGAGGACCGCGTCCTCACCAGCCACTCGACGTTCAACGAGACGGCCGAGAAACGCGCCCGCATCATGAGTTCGATAAGTCGCGTCGCGAGGACGCACTCGGTCTACTTCGTCGACGAGACGCGCCGCGAGACCGTCGAGGGAACGGCGCTGGTCGAGCGCGAGGAGGTAGAAGACATCGACGACGCCGACGAACTCCAGAAGATCATCCGGGAACGCGCCGAAGCGTAATCCGCCCGTCGTCGACGGCCCTCTTTCTCTCGCCCGCCAGAAGTAGAACTACGTCGTCGCTCTTCTCCCATCTGTCTTCCTAGTCCTCTCCGCCTTCGCCGCCTTCGCCGCCTTCGCCACCCTCCCCACCTTCTCCGCCTTCGCCGCCTTCTCCACCTTCTCCGCCTTCGCCACCGCCACCTTCGCCACCTTCTCCACCCTCGCCTCCGCCGGGGAAGGAACAGCCTGCCAGTCCGGCGATCGAGAGGCTAGCGAGGTACGAGAATCGTCGGCGAGTGGTGCGTACCATGAACGAGGCGACGCGCGGCACGCACCTAAAGAGGGTGGCCGACGGGGGGTAGTCACCCGAACTGTACGGGAGACGGAGGCACCAGGGTCACACGGCGTGGTCGTATTGGGCGAGCGATACTGTCTGGCGAGCGGTACGGTCGTTTGGCGGACGATGCTGGCTGCAGTCTCGCGGAACCGACGTTTCGTCGTACCCGATTCGACGTGATTGTTTCAGTTATCTCTACGCGTTAATATCTGAAGCGCTTTTAACCCTCGCGCTGGCCGTACGTCTCTTCGAGGTACGCGACGATGTCGTCGCTCTCGGGCATCCCGTCGACGCCGTGGTCGTGGTCCACCAGCACCGGGACCCCCGTCTGGCCGCTTATCTCCTCGACTTCGGTCCGCTCTTGGTGCGCACGCGGAACGAAGTGGGAGTCGTACTCCAGGCCGAGCTCGTCGAGTTTGTCCGTGACCTTCGTGCAGAACGGACACCCTTCGAGTTCGTACAGTTCGATGCTTGACACACCGTGCGATAGGGAACAGCGAGACAAGAGTGTGATGGTGACGGCAGAGGCCGCTCCTGAAACCCGAACGTTCGACGCGGGCGGTCGAGAGGCGCACCTTCGATAACGACCGAACTTGCAACTGGTTTATGTTCCTGCAATGGATTGGTAGGCGTAAAATGTCCTCGTGGAAGCGCGACGCGGCGAGCGGTCTCATCGTGCTGGCCCCCCTGCTCGTCACGGCCTACATCGTCGCCTGGTTGTACTTTCAGATAGCAAAGATACCGTTCCCGGCCGAGCTGAAGAGCTACCAGCGGGTTCTGATCACGCTGGTCGTGTTCACGACGCTCGTGTTCAGCGTCGGCTACCTGATGCGGACGACCGTCGGGAGTTTCGTCGAGAACACCATCGACGGCATGATGAACCGGCTTCCCGGCCTCCGGGTGGTGTACAACGCTTCGAAGATGGCCGCCGAGACGGCGCTCTCGGACACCAACCAGCTCCAGAAACCCGTCAAGCTCGAGACGTGGAACGGCCTCCGGATGACCGCGTTCAAGACCGGGAAGATGACCGACGACGGCCGCGAGGTGCTCTTTCTCCCGACCGCGCCGAACATCACGACGGGATTCGTCATCGAGGTCGAACCGGACCAGTTCACCGAGACGGACGAGAGCGTCGAGGACGCGTTGACGCGCATCCTCAGCGCCGGATTCGGCGAGAACAACGACAGCGGTATCCACATCGACGTACAGGAGGAGAGCGACGAGAACCGTCGTGAGACGCCGCCGCCGACGTGATTCGAAGGCCCGTCGTCGCCAGTCCAGGTCGTCGCGCCGACGACTCCGCCGTAACTACCACACTTTTGAGGCTTCCGACCGTTGTACCGGTATGGAGTGTCCCGAATGTGGCGACGAAGCGCTCCCGTTCGTCGTCCCGCCCGAACTCCGCGAACACGTTCCGTCGTCACCGGAGTCGGTGGCCATCTGCCCCACGTGTCTCTCCCTCGAACCGTCCGAGAACGGAGGCACCGAACTCACCGACTTCTCGACGGTCAGCGACGCCCTCCCCGACGACCGCGAGACGGCGGCCGCGATGGTGCTCGCGACGGCGCTCATGTCGTCGCTCGCGCGCAACCGCCAGCACATCGAGGCCCTGTTCGACCACGTCGAGGCGACCGGGGTCGACCCGCTGCTCGTGCTCGACCGTCTCGCCGACGACCCCGACCTCCGACCGCCGTTCAACATCGACCGGCGGCGAGAGCAGTTGCTCCAGTTGCGCGACTGACGGAGAAGCCGTCGAGAGGAGAAGCGACGAACGGAGACGGGCCGTCTAGACGCCCGTGGAGTACCGCAGGATGCCGGCGACGCCGCCGAAGGCGTTCAGAAGCTGTTCGCCCTTCTCGAAGTCCGTTGAGATGAACTTGGTCTCGGTGCCGCGCTGGTCGGCGATGTTCATCAGGTACTCGATGGCGTCCTCGCGCTCCTCGGCTTCGACGCTCGACCCGTCCTCGCAGGTGTGTTCCGGGGTGTCGGCGCGTCGGTCGACGAACTCGTACTCCTCCTTGTCGCCGCAGTCGTAGACGACCACGTCCTTGCGGAGGTCCTCGGAGATGAGCAGGCGGTCGACCGACCCCATCACGAGGTTCTTCCGGGTCGGCTCGAACCCGTAGGTCGCGAGACCGCCCTCGTTGAGTTCCTTGAAGAACTCCTCCATCTCGGACTTGTCCTTCATCACCTCGGCGTCCGCGAGCACTTCCTGGGCGGCGTCGACGAGGTCGTAGAGGCCGGACTCGTCGGTGTAGGCAATGTCGAACTTGCCGAGCACCATGTCCTGGAGTTCGTGGTGGAGGTAGTCGCCGTCGAGGAACTCGTCTTTCGTCGGGGAGGGACCGCCGACGAGCACCCCGTCCAGGTCGTGGCGCTCGGGAACGAACAGGTCGTTGGCCATCCCCGCGACTTCCTGGTAGAAGTTGTCGATGGCTTCGAGGCGCAGGCGGGCGAAACGCTGGGCGGACTGACCACCTTTGCGCTGCTTGCCCGGCACGAGCGAGGAGGCGGACTTGACGGGTTCGACGCGCTTGCCCTTCAGCCAACCGACGTTGGCCTCGCGGCGGTCGAGGACGACGAGACCGTACAGCCCCTTGTCCCCGAGCATCTCCTCCAGCGGTTCCGTGAGGAACGCCGAATCGCAGTGGTAGCGGAACGACTGGATGGGCTCCGGCGGGTCCTCCAGCACCTTCGTTATCATGTCGGTCTGGCCGCCGCCGGTGTCGATGGCCCCGCTGAAGATGACCAGACCGTTGTCCGGCGGAAACGTGTCGTAGTAGCGCAACCGGTCCTTGATGGAGGTCAGCGCGTCCTGCACGTTCGTCCGCGTCTGCTTGGACTTGATGTTGCTCGCCTCGCTGTGCTCCTGGGTGACGTGCTGAACGACGCTACTTACCTGTTTGTCCGGCGGGATGTAGATGGTGACGAGCTGGGTCCCCGAGCCCTCGTACTCGCGGAGGTCCTCGATGACCTTCTGGAACTCGTACTTTTTCCTGTCGGACGGTTCGCCCTCCTCCTGCTGGCTCATTACCCACAACTAGCCGCTCCAGTCGGTAAGTAAGCTTTGACCTCGCATCCGAGAGCGTTCGGGCAGAAAACGGGACGCGAAGAAGGGGACGGTTCAGCGTCGGTACGCGATGGCGAACACCGCACCCAGAACGACGCCGTACAGCAGGTGACCGCCGAGGCTCGCGACGTCGAGGTTCGGCACGGGGGGAGCGTCGAGTCCGACGGCGCCCATCCAGAGCGGCATCACGACGGCCGCGGCGACGAACCACAGCACCGCGCCGTACGCCGCGCCGAGACCGACGTCGGCGGACGTGTCGCCGGCGTATCTCCGGAGACCGGTTCCGGTGAGGAGGCCGGCGAACACGAGCGCGAAGACGACGCTGTTGAAGAGGTGCGCGACCCACCCCCACGCGAGACCCTCGAGACCGTACAGCGACGCGACCACCGGTAACATCCCCATCGACTGGAGGAGTCCGCCGAACGCGACGCCGCCGACGACGCCGGCGACGACCGCGCTGGACATCGCCCGGCGGTTGACGAACTCGCGTCCGCGTACTATTTCTGTGGACGATTCTACGGACGACTCTTCGGCTGTTTGTGCCATGAGCTATATACGCCACGGTCGAACGTATAGGTTTCCGCAGATAATGGGCAGAAAGGCGGAGTAGCGGCTACAGAAGTCGCTATCTCTGGGGATTAGGAAATGACGGACGTTACGCATTTACCGGGGTCAGAGTTATCCCCGGCGACGGTCGCGGCCTCGGTTCGACGACGCCGACTCGGGTTCCGAACGACGCTCTGGCCGTCCGCGGCGACGTGGGCCGCGGGATTCGACGTTTGCGGTGGGAGTGCTCGAACAACTGAACGCTCCCCGTCCGATGTTTCGAAAACGTTTACCACCTGAACGGGGAAGCAAACAACCATGAAGGTCCTGGTAACGGTGAAGGAAGTCGCCGAACTCGCGGACGACTTCGAGATCGAGGGGACCGAGGTGGCCGACCGCTACCTCGAGTACGACCTGAACGAGTGGGACGACTACGCCGTCGAAGAGGGCGTCCAGTTGAGCGAGGAGGGCATCGCCGACGAGGTCGTGGCCGTCACCATCGGTCCCGAGCGCTCCGAGGAGACCATCCGGATGGCGCTCGCGAAGGGGGCCGACCGCGCGGTCCGCATCTGGGACGACGCACTCGAGGGGACCGACCTGCTCGACGTCGAGACCAAGGCCGACATCTTCGCCGCCGTCGTCGAAGAGGAGGACCCCGACCTCGTGCTGACCGGCGTCCAGGCGGGCGACGACGCCTTCGGCGCGACCGGCGTCTCGCTGGCCGACTCCATCGGCTACGAGTGGGCGGCCGTCGTGAACAGCCTCGACCTGGACGCGGACGAGGGCGTCGCGCACGTCCACCGCGAACTGGAGGGCGGCGTCGAGGAACTCACCGACGTCGAACTGCCGGCCGTGCTCACCATCCAGACCGGTATCAACGAACCGCGGTACGCCAGCCTGCGCGGCATCCGGCAGGCCCAGAGCAAGGAGATAGCGCCGAAGAGCCTCGACGACCTCGGTCTCGACGGTGAGGCGGCCGAGAGCAACCTGGCCCTGACGGCCATGTACGAACCCGAGAGCGAGAGCGACGCCCGGATCTTCGAGGGGAGCGCCGAGGAGACCGCCGGGAAACTCGCTGACGTCCTCCGCGAGAAGGGGGTGGCAGAATGACCGCCGTTCTCGCCGTCGCCGACCACCGCCGCGGCGAACTGCGCGACGAGAGCTTCGAGGTCGTCTCCGCCGGCCGCGACCTGGCCGACGACATCGACGGCGACCTTCACGTCGCCGTCGTCTCCGGCGAGGTGGAGTCGTTCGCCGACTCCCTGAACCGCAAGGGCGTCGACCACGTCCACACGGTCGACTACGGCGAGGAGTTCAACCACGACGTCTACGCGCAGGCCGTCGAGGCGCTGTACGCCGACCTCGACCCGACCGTCGTCCTGACGCCCAACAGCGTCAACGGCCTGGACTACGCGCCCGCCGTGGCGAACGCGCTGGACCTCCCGGTGGTCACCGACGTCGTCGACGTCGAGTACGACGACACGCTCGTCGCCACCCGCGAGATGTACGGTTCGAAGGTCGAGACGACCATCGAGGTCGACGGCGACAGCTTCGTCGTCACGACCCGGGGCGGCGAGTGGCCGCAGGCCGAGGGCGTCGGCGAGGCCGAAATCTCGTCGTTCGACTTCGAACCGGACGAGTCGGCCGTCCGCTCGACCGTCACTGGCTTCGAGGAGGTCGGCGGCGGCGACGTCGACATCAGCGAGGCCGACTTCCTCGTCAGCATCGGCCGCGGTATCGAGGAGGAGGAGAACCTCTCGCTCATCGAGGACCTCGTCGAGGCGACGGACGCGACGCTGTCCTCCTCGCGTCCCATCGTCGACAACGGCTGGCTGCCGAAGAACCGGCAGGTCGGCCAGTCCGGCAAGGTCGTCACGCCGGACGTCTACCTCGCCATCGGTATCTCCGGCGCGGTCCAGCACGTCGCCGGGATGAAGGGCAGCGACACCATCGTCGCCATCAACACCGACCCGAACGCCCCCATCTTCGACATCGCCGACTACGGCATCGTCGGCGACCTGTTCGAGGTCGTGCCGGAACTCATCGACGAGTTCCAGTGAGGTTCCTCGTCCCCGAGTGAGGAACCCGAACGAGCGGGTCTTTTTGCTCCGCTGTCAGAGCGACTCTCCGACTGCTTCGTACACCAGCGTCGCCTCCGCTTTCCGGAGGTGTTCCGAGGCGGTCCCGGGCGAGCAGTCCAGTCGCTCCGCGACGTCCGCCACGGTTCCCCGACGCGGCACCTCGTAGTATCCTGCCTCGACCGCAGCGCCGAGCGCGTCCCGCTGGCGGTCCGTGAGTCCGTCGACAGCAGGGGTGTCGTCGTACTCGCCTGCGCGGTCGAGTTCGACCTGGATGCCGTCCGGAATCGCGTCGACGGCCGCACGGAGGTCCGCCGGACTGCCGACGAGGGTGAACCGGACGCGACCCTCGTCGAGGTACTCGAGCGGCGACGCGAGGACGAGGCTACCCTGCGAGACCGCGTCGACCAGTTGCTTCCCGACGCCGTCCGCCACGTCGTCGACGTACGCGTAGAACGCCTCGTCGTCGATGGGTGTGACGGTGTAGTTCACGACGGAGTCTACGTCTGCTAACGCGTCGACGTACGCCTCGCGGTCCCCCTCGACGTAGAAGAGGAGCGTGTTCGTCCCGTTGCTGGCGGTGTTCCAGTGGAGCATCCGGTAGTCCTCGACGGCGTCGGTCTCGTTTGCGAACCGGTGCATGGGGTGGATGGTCGTCGTCGAGTGAGCGAGGGTTAGCCGGAGGTACTTCACGGTCTTCGTCGCTCGTTTCGGGAGGTAGCTTAAAAATATCCTAGTGGGTACGGCAGAACCGGCTTTCGAACTCGGCGGCAACCCACCGGTAGAGCCATGGGAGACGACGTACGGAACCAGACAGCGGGGACGAACGGCGACGCGACGACCGAAGACGCGACGGCGAGACGGGACGCGATAAGCGAGATCCGCGGGGACCGGAGGGGCCCGGGTGTCGACGACCGCTTCAACTCGCGGCTCCGCGAGGCGTTCGGCTCGTCGCCGTTCATCCTCACGAAACTGGACGCGTTCATGAACTGGGTCCGGGGGTCGTCGATGTTCCTCCTCCAGTTCGGCATCGCCTGCTGTGCGATGGAGATGATGCACACCTTCGGCGTGAAACACGACCTCGACCGCTTCGGGTCGGGGGTGCCGCGGGCGTCGCCGCGCCAGGCCGACGTGATGATCGTCCCGGGGACCATCGTCGCCAAGTTCGGCCCGCGCCTGAAGCGAATCTACGACCAGATGCCCGAGCCGAAGTTCGTCGTCAACATGGGCTCGTGCGCCATCAGCGGCGGGCCCTTCCAGGAGGGATACAGCGTCGTCGAGGGCGCAGAAGAGATAGTCCCGGTCGACATCCACGTGCCGGGCTGTCCGCCTCGCCCCGAGGCGCTCGTGTACGGCGTCGTCAAGCTCCAGGAGCGCGTCGCTAACGGCGAAAGCAGTCCCGTGACGGTCAAACCGTACGAACTGGAGCAGTTCGGCGACCTCGAACGCGACGAGATGGTCGAGACGCTCGCCGACCAGGTCGACGAAGAGACGCTCGTCATGCGCTACGACTGGCGCGAGTCGCCGTAGCGACGCTCGGAACCCGTCACGTATTTGCGTCCCCCGTCCCGAGGCTTCGACGAATGGAGTACCTCGAGGCCCGGCGGAAGCTCGTCGAGGACCGTCTGGAGACGGTCGTCGACCGAGTCGAGCCTGCGGAACTCTCCGACCGGCTGGCACACACCGCGCTCTCCGGGGGCAAGCGCGTGCGGCCGACGGTGGCGATGCTCGTCTGCGAGGCGGCGGGCGGCGACGCCGAGGACGCCGTCGACTTCGGCGTCGGCATCGAACTCGTCCACGACGCCTCGCTCGTCGTCGACGACATCATCGACCGCTCGGACGTGCGCCGCGGCACGAAGAGCGCGTGGGCGGAGTACGGCTACGGCCCCGCCATCGTCGGCAGCGACGGCATGCTCGGCGAGGCGTTCGGCCTGTTCTCGCCGGACCCGCGCGCGATGGAGGTGGTCGCCGAGGCGATGGTCGAACTCGGGCAGGGCGAGGCGTCGGAACTCGTCGACCGACCGACGAACCAGGCCGAGTACATGGAACTGGCCCGCCGGAAGACGGGTGCGCTCTTTCGCGCCGCCGCGGAACTCGGGGCGATAGCCGCCGACGCCGACGCCGCCACGATAGAGGCGTTCGGCGAGTACGCGGAGAAGGTCGGGGTCGCCTTCCAGATACGGGACGACGTGCTCGACGCCACCGCGGACCCCGCCGAACTCGGGAAGCCGACGGGCCAGGACGCGGAGGTCGGCCGACCGTCGATCGTCGAGGTGACCGACCTCGACGCCGAGGAGGCGAACGAACTGGCCCACGAACAGTCCGACGCCGCGCTCGCCGCATTGGACCGCATCGGCGTCTCCGACTCGGAGGCGGTGGACCTGCTGCGGGACTTCGCGGCGTTCGTCGTCACGCGAGAACGCTGACGGTCGACTCTCCTCAACTCACGCGCGCCTGGCCCGACCGCGAGAACCGCGACTCGGCGATGGCGAACACGAGCGTACTGATAAGCCCGAGCAGCGTGCCCGCCGTCAACATCCCGGCGAGGTACTCGAGCGACACCTCGTTGAGGAAGTAGGCGCTGACCGCGTGGAGCACGCCGCCGATGGCGAGCACGTAGAACGGCGCGTTGAGGTAGCGCCACCGGAACTGGTCGGCGAGGTACTCGTCGGTGATCTGGCCGAGGCTCGACGTGATGCCGGCCGCGGTGAACCACGTGACGGCGCCGTACATCAGCGACGCCAGCACCCGTATCGCGCCGATGTCGCCGCTGTAGTGGTTCTGGACCGACTCCAGGGTTTCGACGCCGCTGACGCCGCCGACGACCAGCAGCGCGGCGGCGACGACGTAGGTGATGAGCGTCACCCGGCCGGCGTACAGTCCGTTCCGGGCCGTCTCCGCGAGGCGGTCGAACGTCCGCTCCAGGCCGAGGCCACGGAAGAGGGCGTACAGCCCCAGCAGTGCGGAGGTACCGCCGAAGACGGTCCCCGGCAGGCCGACCCAGTCGGCGACGATGGCCAGGGGATAGATGAGCAACAGGATGCCCAGCGGGACGAGGATGGTTCCGCGCGTCTCCGGGTCGTTGAGCACCTGCTTGATGGTGTAGTACATCGACTCCAGGTCCTGTGCCTGCCGGACGACCACCCGGCGCACGCCGTCGACGGGCACCCGCGAGCGGATGACGGGGATGACGCTCTCGTCCTGTGCGCCGTCGGTCACGATGACCGCGTTGACCTCCTCGCTGGTGGTGAGACCCGCGAGCACGGTGTCGACCTCCTCGCCGACCTCCCGGTTCGCGCTGACGTCGTCGCCCTCGTTGCCGGTGACCACCGCCACTTCGACGCTCTCCTCGGCGTCGATGCGGTCGTACAGGTGGACGCCCTCGAAGATGACGTTCACGTCGCTGTCTTCCGGGTCGGCGGTCGCCAGCGCGACGGCCGCGTCCTCGACGGCGTCCCGCCCGACGACGGGCGTGTCGAACGACGTCTTCCGTCCGAGGTCGTCGTCGAGGTCCACGCACAGGACCAGCAGCATTGCGGGCAACTACGTAGTGCGTGCTTAACTCTTTTCGGGACCGCTCGGGCGGCGCTCGAAGACGCGGCGGAGACCGGACTCCGCCCGGTCCGAATCCGGGGCTTTTCGGGGGTGGGCAGCGAACCGCCGACGATGGCCGGGCAGACGTACCGGACGATAGCGGGACGCGGGGAGGCGGCGTTCGAGGTTCGCGGCTCGGAGTTCCTCGGCTACGCCGCCCCCGCCGACACCGCGTCGGCGGCCGAGGCGTTCGTCGCCGAGGTGGAGGAGCGCCATCCGGACGCGACGCACAACGTCCCCGCCTACCGGGTGCGTGCGGACCCGTTCCGGGAGTACTCCAGCGACGCGGGCGAACCGTCCGGGAGCGCGGGAAAGCCGGCGCTGAACGTCCTCCAGCAGCGCGACCTCGAGAACGTCGTCGTCGTCGTGACCCGGTACTACGGCGGGACGAACCTCGGCGTCGGCGGACTGGCGCGGTCGTACTCACAGGCCGTCAAGGAAGCGGTCGACGACGCGGGGGTCGTCGAGGAGCGTCCCCACGAGCGCGTCACCGTCGCCGTCGAGTACGACGACTCGGGGACGGTGCGAGGGATTCTCGAAAGCGAAGGCGCGGAGTTCGACGCGGAGTACGGTGAGGACGTCCGGTTCGCCGTCCGGATTCCGGTCGAAGTGGCGGACGACCTCCGTGACCGTCTCCGCAGCGCGACGAGCGGCCGAGCCGAGATTCGAGACGGCGAGTGAGTTCCCTCCGGTCGAGTTCCCCCGAGCGTCGGCGGTGACCGCGACGGGGAGTCATCCGACGACCGAGCTGATGAGGGCGAATATGCCGTATCCGGCGCCGAACGCGATGGCGAGCGAGGCGATCCACGCGAGCACGGTGAACAGCATCTTCCGACCGCTGACGCCACCGTCGCTGGCGGCGTACCCGCTACCGACGATGGCGCTGACGATTATCTCGTTGAACGAGACGGGGATGCCGAAGAAGACGGCGCTCTGGGCGATGGCGAACGAGGGGATGAGCGCGGCGATGGAGCGGCGCGGCCCGAGCGCCGAGTAGTCCTGCGCCAGCGCCTTTATCATCCGCGGCGCGCCGGTCCACGAGCCGGCGAGGAGGCCGAGGCCGCCGCCGACCAGGACCGCAGTCAACGGAATCGAGAACGGGTCGAGCAGCGGGAGCAGCGGGCCGATAGCCAGTCCGACCTGGCTCCCACCCGCGGAGAACGCGACCAAGCCGCCGAGCGCGAGCAGGAACCGACGCTGCCCTCGCATCCGGTCGGTGACGAGTTGCCGACGGAGCAGCGCCGCGATGCCGGCGGTGACGACGAGCGAGGTCAACAGCGCGCCGGCGTCGATACCGGCGACGGCCGGCAGGGAGAGTTCGTTCCCGACCGCCACGGACAGCGACGCGCTCTCTCCCGGCGGTCCGAACATGACGAACTCGATGTTGGCGACGATGAGTCCGACGAGGCCGCCCAGGAGCGGGATGGCGACGCGCTCGGCGACGTTCTCGCTCCGGAGGAAGCGCGCGGTGGCGTACGCCGCGCCGCCGCCGACGAACGGCGTCGCCACCCACAGCGCCGCTATCTGCTGGTACTTGCTCCACGCCGGCGTGCCGCCGAGTGCGAGTCCGACTCCCACGATGGCACCCGTGACGGTGAACGCGGTGGCGATGGGATACCCGGTGAACACGCCGATAGCCACGAGGCCGGCGGCGGTGAGCAGGCCGGTCGTCGCCGCCAGCGGCGACAACTGGACGTTACGAATCAGTTCGCGGCCGACCGCTTCCGAGACGTTCGCTCCCTGCAGGGTCGCGCCGAGAAAGCCGAGGATGCCGACCAGAAAGCCCGCACGCATCACCGACACCGCGTTCGCGCCGACAGCGGGAGCGAACGGGGTCGACCCGCTCGACCCGGCGCCGATGGCCCACGCCATGAAGAAACTCGCGACGCCGGCGACGACCAGAGTCAGCAGCGAACCACTCATGCCCAGCGATTTCCGTTCTCGGGCCAATAGTGTACCGGAAGGAGGGCGCGAAACCGAGGTCGGCCCGCGACGGCATCAGGTCGTGTCGAACTTCCCCTCGCCGCCGTTCCGGGGCGCGTCGACCCCCTCGGCGGCCTCGACGTTCTCCGTCTCCTTCTCGGCGTCGACGTGCCAGCGGTCGATCTCGTCCTCGTAGTCGGCGAGCCGGTCGGAGACCTCCTCCTTCAGTTCGTCGTCGTTGACGTTCACCTCGAAGATGAACCGCTCCTCGCCGCCGTTGCGGTTCGTCTGCTGGATGTTGGCGCTGACGAGTTCGTTGTCGAAGTAGTACGGCGCGAGCTGCGTCATCACGTTCTGGTAGACGGTGTCCTCGACGCGCCGGATGGCCTTCCGACTCGCGGAGTCGGCGGCCCGGGCGACGTAGTTCACCGAGTCCTGCCAGCGGTCGACCGCGCCTTCAGTGTCGTCGTCTTCGAGCTTCTCGTACGACTCCGTGAGCTTCTCGCCCGCGGTCTTCAGGTCCTCGTCCGGAGATTCGCCCTCCTGTTCGCCTTTCCCCTCGCCGACGTGGGCCTGCTCGGCGGTTTTCTCGGCTACGTCCTCGCCCAAGCGCTCGTGCGTCTTCGGTCGCCACTCGTCCCACTCCTCGAACGCCTCACCGGAAGCTCCCGCTTCCCGGAGCGCCTGGGTGATACGCTCGCCGTGTTCGACGATGTCCCCCCAATCACCGCGGAGCTTGAACCCGGAGATACTCTCTTCCATTCGGTCGGTGGAGCAGTATGGTTTCGACGGATATACCTCTTGTCCCCCACGCCAGCGACGTGGATTCCTCTCCTCGTCGGGAGTCTCCCGCGTCGCGGACGGTCCGGCTCTCGGTTACGACCGGACGCCCCCGTCAGACCGGGACCCCCGCCTCAGAGCCAGGACGGTCGCAGGTGGACGTGGAAGTACTTCTCGCAGTCGTCGTCGCCGCAGACGGGGCAGGCGTCGTCCGGGGGTGGGCTCCCGCCGTCGCCCGCGGTCGCGGCGGCGTCCACGTCGCCCGCGGCGATGACCCGCGAACCGGCGTGCCCGAGTTCGTACCCGCCGTCCGTCTCGCGCACGAAGTACGAACAGAGCTTCGTGAGGTGGTAGTTGAACTTCCCCGTGTCCCGGACGCCGACGCGTTCGCGCAGTTCGGTGAAAGAGAGCGGGCCGTCCGCCTCGGCGAGTTCCCGGAGCGTCGCCATCCGAATCTCGTTCCCGAGCACTTCGAGGGCGTCGGTCGCGTCGTCCGCCATGCGGTCGTGTCGGCCGGCCGCCATCTTCAATCTGCCGAGAAGTATAAATGTTCCTACAGAACTGGCGTTCACGGAACGCTCAAGACCGCTTCGGTCGTCGGACGGGGACGTGACATCCACCGACTCTCGGGCGACCGACCTCTCCGCGCGAGCCGCCGAACTGGTGCCCGACGCGGTCGCCCGTCGACTGGCCGTGCTGGGGAACCCCGGCTTCCGGCGACTGCTCGTCGGCCGCGGCGTCAGCAAGTTCGGTGACGGCCTCTACTCGGTCGCGGCGATGTGGCTCGTCTACGACCTCACCGGCTCGACGGCCTACACCGGCCTCGCGGGGATGCTCACCCGCGCCCCCGGCGCGTTCAAGCTTCTCGCCGGACCGCTCGTCGACCGGGCGCGACTCGGACGCGTGCTCACCCTCTCGGAGGTGGCCCAGTGTCTGGTCGTGCTCGCGGTCCCGCTCGCGGCCGCGCTCGGCCACCTGTCCGTCGCGGTCGTCCTCGCAGCGATGCCGCTGCTGGCGCTGTGCAACCTCTTCGCCGGCCCGGCCCAGACCGCCGCCCTGCCGCGACTCGTCGACGAGGACCGCATGGTTCGGGCGAACTCGGTCGCCTCCATCGTCTCGAAGAGCGTCGACGCCACGTCGCGTGCGGTGGCCGGCGCGCTCGTCGCGGTCGCCGGCGGCGTCGCGGTGTACGTCGTCGACGCCGTCACCTTCGCGGTCGCGGCGCTGACGTTCGCCGTCCTCTCGGTGCCGGCCCGCACTCCGCCGGACGACGACCTCGCGCTCGGAAGCTACCTCGCCGACCTCCGGGGCGGCCTCGCCCTTCTCGCCGACTCCCTCGCCGGGCGGATGCTGGTCGCCAGCCTGTTCGCGAACTTCCTCACCGGCGTCGCGCTGGCGGTCCTGCCGGCATTCGCCGCCACGCTCGGCGGTCCGGCGACGTACGGCCTGCTGCTCGCGGGGACGACGGTCGGCGTGCTCGTCGGCTCCGTCGCCGCCTCGGCGGTCGACGGGCTACCGATGGGGTACACCACCGTCGTCGGCTTCGTCGCCTCCAGCGCGCTCTGGACCGGCGCGGTCGCCGTTCCCGGTGTCGTGGCGACGGTCGCGCTGTTCGCGGCGTCGCGCGTCCCGCTCGGCGTCTACAACGTCTCCGCGATGGCGACCGTCCAGACGGGCGTCCCGGACGACCTGCTCGGCCGGGTCTCCGCGGCCATCGGCAGCGCGACGAGCGTCGTGATGCCCGCCGGAATGCTGCTCGGCGGCCTGGCCGGCGAGCGGTTCGGCAGCGAGGCGGTGATGCTACTCGGCGGCCTGGGCACCGCGCTGGCGGCCGCCTACTGGTTCGCCGTCCCCTCGCTGCGACGGTTCGGCTCGCCGACCGCCGTGACCTCGGGCGAGTTCGGCTGAGCTATCGACCGTACGCGACCCGGCGAGCGAAGTCGTCGAGGCGGTCTTTCACGCGCCCCAGTAGCTCGACGTGGCGGCTGGCCGTTCGCAGCTCCGACTCCCGGAGTTCGATGCGCGCGTCGCCGTAGGGGTCGCGGCCTGCTCCGTCGCCCGCCGCGTCCACGACCGACGACAACCCGCAGCGACCGCAGGCCTCGGTGCGCTTCGCTCCCGCTCCGTCGTCCGCCGCATCGGCGGCCTCGGCGTCCCCACCACGCCCGGTTCGTTCGTCTCCGGGTTGGCCGTCGTCCATGCACCGTCGTAGGGTCGCTGGCGTGTTATACGTTTTCGTGTGACGAAACGGGATCCCCGGTTCGCGAGCGACCAGCGGGCTCGGGAAGCGGTTCCGCAAGTAGTTTATAGCCGCTAGCGCAACCTTCCGCTTGATTACAGCATATGCCGAGGCCAGAGGTTCTCGAACGAGTCAAGGAGGCCGAAAGCGAGGCTGACGAGATCGTTGTCGAGGCCGAGGAGGACCGCGAGGAGCGGATCTCCGAGGCTCGCCAGCGCGCGGAGCAGATCCGCGAGGAAGCCGAGGCGGAGGCCGCCGAACTGGAGGAACAGCGTCTGGCGGAGGCGCGCGAGGAAATCGAGACCGAGCGCGAGGAGATTCTCGCCGAGGGCGAACGTGAGCGCGAGGTACTCGAAGAGCGCGCCCAGGGGAACGTAGACGACGTCATCGAACACGTCGTCGACCGGTTCAGGGAGGCGGTGCATGCTCAGACCTGAACAGATGAGCAAGGTCTCGGTGACGGGATCACGGATGGTGATGGACGACGTCATCGAGGCGATTCACGACCTGAACCTCGTTCACCTCTCGAACTACGACGACTCCTGGGAGGGGTTCGAGCCGGGCAACCCCATCGAGGGGGCCAACGAGGCGTCCGACAAGCTCGTCACGGTCCGGTCCATCGAGAGCATCCTCGACGTGGAGGACGAGGACGCCGGCCGGAGCCGCATCGTCACCGACGACGCGCTCGAGGAGGAGCTGGCGGACATCCGGACGCGGGTCAACGAACTCGACGACCGCCGGAGCGACCTGGAGGGCGAGCTCCGCGAGGTCGAGGAGCGCATCGACACGATGGAGCCGTTCGCGGACCTCGGCATCGACCTCGACCTCCTGTCGGGCTACGACAGCCTGCAGGTCGCGGTCGGCGAGGGCGACGCCGACGACGTCCGCGAGCATCTCGCCGACCACGACGACGTCCGGGAGTTCGAACTGTTCACGGACGACGGGACCGTCGCCGTCTTCGCGTACCCGACGGAGGACGCCGACGCGGACGTGCTCGACGAGGCGCTCGTCGGCGTCGACTTCGCCGCCTACGAGATTCCCGACGCCTCCGGAACGCCGGAGGACCACGTCGACGAACTCCGTCACGAGCGCCAGCAGCTCGAATCGAAGCTCCACGACGCCGAGAACGAACTCGAGGACATCAAGCTCGACGCCGCGGACTTCCTGCTGGCGGCCGAGGAGAAGCTCTCCATCGAGGTCCAGAAGGCGGAAGCGCCGCTGCAGTTCGCGACGACGGACAACGCCTTCGTCGCCGAGGGCTGGATTCCGACGGAGCGCTACGGCGACCTCGAACGCGCGCTCACCGACGCCGTCGACGACCACGTCGACGTCGAGGAACTGGAGCGCGCCGACTACGAGGAGCACGGCGGCCACCACGCGCCGGTCGAACAGGCCGGCGACACCGGCGTCGCCGCCGACGGCGGCACCGCGACCATCGACGACGACAAGCCGCCGGTCGTCCAGGACAACCCCGGGCCGGTGAAGCCGTTCGAACTGCTCGTCGAGACCATCAACCGGCCGAAGTACTTCGAGTTCGACCCGACGGTCATCCTGTTCCTCACGTTCCCGCTGTTCTTCGGGTTCATGATCGGCGACCTCGGGTACGGCCTGCTGTACATGGGGCTCGGCTACTGGCTGTACAGCAGCTTCGACTCTGCGGCGTTCAAGAGCCTCGGCGGCATCGCCGTCTGGGCCGGTGCGTTCACCGCGCTGTTCGGCGTCCTGTACGGCGAGATATTCGGCCTGCACGTGCTCGGCGATGTCGTCTGGGTCGACGGACTCGGCATGAAAGGCCCGCCGATTCACAAGGGTCTCCAGCCCGCGTTCGGCGACTACGCCACCGCTTGGCTGGTGTTGAGCCTGCTGGCCGGCATCGTCCACCTCACCATCGGCTGGACGTTCGACTTCATCGAGAACCTTAGCCACGGGTTCGTCGACGCCATGCAGGAGAGCGGTTCGTGGCTGATGATGATGTTCGGCCTGTGGGCGTGGATCTTCGCGGGTGCGAACGGAAGCGCACCGGGCATCCTCGTCGGCTCCGAGAGCGTCTTCAACGGCCATCCGTTCCCGTTCGGCTTCACCGGCGTCCCGGAAGTCGCCGGTCTCGCCGGGCTGGCCGCGTTCGCGCTCGGTCTGGTGCTGCTCCTGTCGGGCGACCCCGTCGAGGGCGTCGAGTTCCTCAACGTGCTGGTGAACGTGCTGTCGTACACCCGGCTGGGAGCCGTGCTGCTGGCGAAGGCCGGCATGGCGTTCGTGGTCAACCTGCTGTTCTTCGGCGTCTACGTGACGGACGAAGGTAGCCACGCCGAGTGGCACTTCGCTATCGACCACATGCCCCACGTCGGCGACATGGTCCACGGCCACGAGGTCACCGAAATCATGTTCCCCGGCATGATCCACTCCGGGGCCGCCGGAGTGCTCGTCGGACTGCTCATCCTCGTGCTCGGTCACGCGCTGGTGCTGGCGCTCGGCGTCACGAGCGCCGGCCTGCAGGCGGTGCGTCTCGAGTACGTCGAGTTCTTCAGCAAGTTCTACGAGGGCGGCGGCGAGAAGTACGATCCGTTCGGCTACGAGCGAACGTACACGACGCAGGACTAACCGTTCGTCCTTCTTTCCCGCCGATTTTCACCGTTTTCGGCGTCCGTTTCTCGTTCCCCTTTGGTGCGTAGTATCATGATTTTTGGGATACAGTGCCCGATACCGCCGAATACGCCCGGATAGTTTGGGAAGTTTTATGACGCCTGTAGCGTGAACTTCCTCCTGTTCGGTTACGAGAGAGCCTACGGAGGACCCAAGGAAAATGTACGAATTCATATTCGCATTCGTCGACGCACTTGCACCGCTTCAGCAGCAGTTCAACCCCCAGCCGGCTATCCCGAAGGAGGCGGCCGCCGCGCTCGCGGTCGGTCTCGCCGCCCTCGGTTCGGGCTACGCGGAGCGCGGCATCGGTGCCGCGGCAGTCGGCGCTATCACGGAAGACAAGGACCTCTTCGGTACGGGCCTCATCCTGACGGTCCTGCCGGAGACGCTGGTCATCCTGGCGCTGGTTACCGTCTTCGTGGTCTAAACGCACCCCCCTTCCCCCTCTTAATCAATGAGCTTGGAAACGGTAGTTGAGGATATTAGGAACGAAGCCCGCGAGCGCGCGGAGGAAATCCGCGAAGACGGCCAAGAGCGCGCAGACGAGATTATCGAAGAGGCCGAGGCCGACGCGGACGAGATCCTCGCGGCGAAAGAGCGCGACGTCGAGAACCGAATCGAGCGCGAGCGCGAGCAGAAGCTCTCCAGCGCGAAGCTGGAGGCCAAGCAGAAGCGCCTGGAGGCCCGCCGCGACGTGCTCCAGCAAGTCCGTAGCGACGTCGAGAAGCGCATCGCGAACCTCGGCGGCGAGGACCGCGAGAAGCTGACGCGGACGCTGCTGGACGCCGCCGGCGAGGAGTTCGACTCGGACGCCACCATCAAGGTGTACGGCCGACCGGACGACGAGGAACTGCTCACGGACGTTCTCGCGGACTACGACGGCTTCGAGTACGCTGGGGAGCGCGACTGCCTCGGCGGCGTCGTCGTCGAGAGCGAGGCCTCTCGGCTCCGCGTGAACAACACGTTCGACTCGGTACTCGAGGACGTGTGGGAGGACAACCTCCAGGACATCAGTTCGCGGCTGTTCGAGCAATGAGGACGGCAGACGCAGAGGGAACCTCGAACTACGAGTACGTCAACGCCCGAGTGCGGGCACGCCGAGCCGCGCTGTTCGACGACGAGGACTACCGCAAGCTGCTTCGCATGGGTCCGGGCGAGATCGCCCGGTTCATGGAGGAGTCCGAGTACGAGTCGGAGATCAACGCGCTCGGCGCTCGGTACGACGGGGTGGACCTCATCGAGTACGCGCTGAACCGCAACCTGGCGAAGCACTTCAACGACCTGCTCGACTTCTCCAGCGGCGACCTCTACGTCCTCATCGCCCGCTACCTGCGGAAGTTCGACGCCTGGAACGTCAAGACCATCATCCGCGGCATCTACTCCGACACGGACCGCGAGGACGTCCGGTCGGACCTCATCCGCGCGGGCGAGTTCGACGACGACTTCCTCGACCGGCTGACCGAAGCCGGCTCCGTCGAGGACGTCGTCGAGCTGCTCGACGGCACCATCTTCGGCGACCCGGTCGCCGACGCGTACGAGGACTACGAGGCGACGAACCTGCTCGTCCCCCTGGAGAACGCCGTCGACCGCGCGTTCTACGAGGAGCTGATGGAGGGAATCACCGAGTCCCAGAATCGGGCACTGCAGCTGTACGCCGAGTTCCTGCAGGCCGAGATAGACTTCCGCAACATCCGGAACGCGCTGCGCATCAGTCGCAGCGGGGCGGACATCGACCCCTCGGAGTACTTCATCGACGGCGGTCAGCTGTTCGGCGCGTCGGAGCTGTCCCAGCTGGCCACCAACACCGACGAACTGGTCGCGCACATCCGCGAGAGCACGTACAGCGACGAACTCGACGAGGCGCTCGACGAACTGGAGCGAGCCGACAGCCTCATCGGATTCGAGCACGCACTAGACGCTGCACTGCTCGAGTACTCGGAGCACCTCTCGCACGTCTTTCCGCTGTCGATATGTCCGGTTCTCGCGTACGTGCTCGCCAAGGAGCGCGAGGTGGACAACATCCGCGCCATCGCGCGCGGACGAGAAGCGGGCCTCTCCGAGGACGAAATCGAGGCGGAACTGGTGGTACTATGAGCCAGGAGATAGCCGTCATCGGCAGTCCGGAGTTCACGACCGGGTTCCGGCTCGCCGGCGTCCGGAAGTTCGAGAACGTCCCGGACGACCAGAAGGAGACGGAACTCGACGACGCCGTGAGCCGCGTCATGGACGACGACGACGTCGGCATCATCGTGATGCACGACGAGGACATGTCGCACCTCTCGCGGAACGTCCGCAGCGACGTGGAGACGAGCGTCGAACCGACCCTCGTCACGCTGGGCGGCGGCGCGGGAAGCGGCGGTCTCCGCGACAAGATCAAGCGAGCGATCGGTATCGACCTTATGGACGAAGACGAACAAGGTGACAACGAATGAGCCAAGCAACAGACACCGACGCCGTTCGAGAGGACGGCGAAATCGAGAGCGTGAGCGGTCCCGTGGTCACCGCCACGGACCTCGACGCCCGGATGAACGACGTCGTCTACGTCGGCGACGAAGGCCTGATGGGCGAGGTCATCGAGATCGAAGGGAACATTACGACCATCCAGGTCTACGAGGAGACGTCCAACGTCGCCCCCGGCGAACCCGTCCAGAACACGGGCGAGCCGCTGTCGGTGGACCTTGGACCAGGGATGCTGGACTCCATCTACGACGGCGTCCAGCGCCCGCTGACGGTCCTCGAAGAGAAGATGGGCGCGTTCCTCGACCGCGGCGTGGACGCCCCCGGCATCGACCAGGACCGGACGTGGGAGTTCACGTCCACCGTCGAGGAGGGCGACGAGGTCGCCCCCGGCGACGTGGTCGGGACCGTTCCGGAGACCGAGAGTATCGAGCACAAAGTGATGGTCCCGCCGGACTACGAGGGCGGCGAGGTCGTCTCCACGAGCGACGGTGACTACTCCGTCACGGAGACGGTCGTCGAACTCGACAACGGCGAGGAGATCCAGATGCAGCAGGAGTGGCCGGTCCGCGAGGCACGGCCCGCCAGGGACAAGAAGACGCCGCGCACGCCGCTGGTGACGGGCCAGCGCGTCCAGGACGGCCTGTTCCCGCTCGCGAAGGGCGGGACGGCCGCGATTCCGGGCCCGTTCGGCTCCGGGAAGACGGTCACCCAGCAGCAACTCGCCAAGTGGGCCGACGCGGACATCGTCGTCTACATCGGCTGTGGCGAACGCGGCAACGAGATGACGGAGGTCATCGAGGACTTCCCGGAACTGGAAGACCCCAAGACCGGGAAGCCGCTGATGTCCCGCACCTGCCTCATCGCCAACACGTCGAACATGCCGGTCGCGGCGCGCGAGTCCTGCGTGTACACGGGCATCACCATCGCGGAGTTCTACCGCGACATGGGCTACGACGTGGCGCTGATGGCCGACTCCACCTCGCGGTGGGCCGAGGCGATGCGCGAAATCTCCTCCCGGCTGGAGGAGATGCCCGGCGAGGAGGGGTACCCCGCGTACCTCGCCGCGCGCCTCAGCGAGTTCTACGAGCGCGCCGGCTACTTCGACAACATCAACGACACCGAGGGTTCGGTCACCGTCGTCGGCGCGGTCAGCCCGCCGGGCGGTGACTTCTCGGAGCCGGTCACCCAGAACACGCTGCGCATCGTGAAGACGTTCTGGGCGCTCGACGCCGACCTCGCGGAGCGCCGGCACTTCCCGGCCATCAACTGGAACGAGTCGTACTCGCTGTACAAAGACCAGCTCGACCCGTGGTTCGAGGACAACGTCGCCGAGGACTGGCCCGAGACGCGCCAGTGGGCGGTCGACGTGCTCGACGAGGAGGACGAACTCCAGGAGATCGTCCAGCTCGTCGGCAAGGACGCCCTGCCGGAGGACCAGCAGCTCACCCTGGAGGTCGCCCGCTACATCCGCGAGGCGTTCCTCCAGCAGAACGCGCTGCACGACGTGGACACGAACTGTCCGCCGGAGAAGACGTACCTCATCCTCAAGGCCATCGAGACGTACAACGACGCGGCGTTCGAAGCGCTCGACGCGGGCGTGCCGGTCGAGGAGATCACCGACATCGAGGCCGCGCCGCGACTCAACCGCATCGCGACGACGCCGGACGACGAGGCAGATGCGTTCGTCGCGGACCTCGAAGAAGACATCAAAGCAGAGCTCAGGGAGAAGTACTAACGATGAAAGAGTACCAGACAATCACGGAGATCAGCGGTCCGCTGGTGTTCGCCGAGGTCGACGAACCTATCGGATACGACGAAATCGTCGAGATAGAGACGCCGGAGGGCGACACGCTACGCGGCCAGGTGCTCGAATCGAGCGACGGTCTCGTCTCCATCCAGGTGTTCGAGGGGACCGGCGGCATCGACCGCAACGCCTCGGTTCGGTTCCTCGGCGAGACCATGAAGATGCCCGTCACGGAGGACCTGCTCGGGCGCGTCCTCGACGGGTCCGGTCAACCCATCGACGGCGGCCCCGAAATCGTTCCGGACCGCCGCGAGGACATCGTCGGCGCGGCGATCAACCCGACGGCCCGCGAGTACCCCGAGGAGTTCATCCAGACCGGCGTCTCCGCCATCGACGGCATGAACACGCTGGTCCGCGGCCAGAAGCTCCCCATCTTCTCCGGGTCCGGCCTGCCGCACAACGAGCTCTCGCTCCAGATCGCCCGCCAGGCGACCGTCCCGGAGGAAGAGGAAGCCGGCGAGGACGACGAGGGCTCGGAGTTCGCAGTGGTTTTCGGCGCCATGGGTATCACCGCCGAAGAGGCGAACGAGTTCATGGAGGACTTCGAGCGCACCGGCGCGCTGGAACGGTCGGTCGTCTTCATGAACCTCGCGGACGACCCCGCAGTCGAGCGGACGGTCACGCCGCGACTGGCGCTCACCACCGCCGAGTACCTCGCGTTCGACAAGGGCTATCACGTGCTGGTCATCCTGACGGACATGACCAACTACTGCGAGGCCCTGCGCGAGATCGGCGCGGCGCGTGAAGAGGTGCCGGGTCGCCGTGGCTACCCCGGGTACATGTACACCGACCTCGCTCAGCTGTACGAGCGCGCGGGCCGCATCGAGGGCCGCGACGGGTCGGTCACCCAGATTCCCATCCTCACGATGCCGGGCGACGACGACACCCACCCCATCCCGGACCTGACGGGGTACATCACCGAGGGCCAGATCTACATCGACCGCGACCTCAACAGTCAGGGCGTCGTCCCGCCGATCAACGTCCTGCCGAGCCTCTCGCGGCTGATGGACGACGGTATCGGCGAGGGCCTCACGCGCGAGGACCACGGCGACGTCTCCGACCAGATGTACGCCGCGTACGCCGAGGGTGAGGACCTGCGCGACCTCGTGAACATCGTCGGTCGCGAGGCGCTCTCCGAGCGTGACAACAAGTACCTCGACTTCGCGGACCGGTTCGAGGACGAGTTCGTCGACCAGGGCTTCGACACGAACCGCTCCATCGAGGAGACGCTGGACATCGGCTGGGACCTCCTGGGCATGCTGCCCCGCGAGGAGCTCAACCGCGTCGACGAGGACCTCATCGACAAGTACTACCCCGAAGACGAGACGGCCGAGGCGGACGTCGAAGAGGCCACGGCCGACTGACGACCGCCGTTTCGCGGCACTTTTTCGGCGCGACGACGCTCGAACCGCCCAGCGGCGTCTGTTCCGGACCGTCAGCGAATCGGTCCAGTTCTGCTACTCCCGGCGGATGCGACCCTCGCACTCCACGGCGGCCAGACCGCCCGCCCGCGCGTGTGCGACCAGGTGTTCGTACTGCGGTCCGTACTCCGCGACGACGTCGTCCGTCGTCAGCGTCGGGAACTGCTCGACGGACGGCAGGTAGTTCATCAGCGCGACGGAGTACGTCGCCCCGGCGTCGAGCGGTTCGCCGCCGACGCGCACCGCCCGGAGGTCGCCGTCCTCGTCCCGGCGGACGCACGCTCCGGAGACGTGGAGGCCGACGCCGTCGTCGCGACCGAACGGTTCCCCGGTCCACTCGACGGCGGCCCGGAGGTCGCTCCCGGACAGTTCGAGTTCGACCAGGGTCGTCGGGAACGGCGCGACACCGACCACGTCGCCGACCGTCACGTCGCCCGCGAGCGGCGGCCCCTCGCGCAGCGACGCCGAGTGGACGAGTCCGACGTCCGCGTCCGCCCCTGCGCGGTAGGCGTCGGTGACGAAGTTGCCGAGTCGGCACTCGCCGCCGTAGCGAACGTCGGGGGTGCGCTCGATGGGGTCGTCGACGCGGGCGACGACCGCGTCGACTCCCGCGGCCGCGCGGCGTCGCCGGTAGGTCGCCGTCACGTCCTCGTCGAGCGGCGCGTCGGCGACGTCGTGAACCGTCACGTCCGTGTCGTCGCCCAGCGTCACCTCGGCGAGTTCGCCGTCGGCGGTCTGGACGAGGAGCGTCCCCTCGACGCGGCGAATCCGGCGTTCGGTCTCGTGGCCGCAGAGCACCGCGTCGGCGTCGACGGCGGCGGCGAACGCTGGGTCGTCGCCGAGATGCGCGAGCGCGACGACGCGGTCGGCCCCGCGTTCGCGCAGGCGGGCGGCTTCCCGGTTCACCGCCGCCGCCGGGTCCGTGAACTGCAGGTCCGCGCCGCTCATCTCGGCCGTCTTCGGGTGGGCGACGCCGACGACGCCGACGCGTCGGTCGCCCGCGTCGAACGTCGCGGAGGGGGACACCCCGTCGGGGAACGTCGAGCGTCCTCCGTCGGCCCAGTCCGCGACGTTCGCACAGAGCCACGCCTGGGGGGTCGTCCGCGCGAGTTCGAGCGCGCGCTCGACCCCGCGGTCGAACTCGTGGTTGCCGAAGGTCTCGGCGTCCGGCGAGAGCGCTTCGAAGAACGGACGGGCCTGCGCTCGCCCCGCGTCCGTGAACAGCGCGAGGGTGCCGAGCGCGGTGTCGTCGCCCGCACCGACGACGAGCGTCGCGTCGTCCCGGAGGGCGTCGATACGCCCGGCGAGGCGGCCGACGCGTTCGGGGTGGTCGTAGACGTTCTCGAGGTCCGCGTAGTGCAGGAGGCGAACGGGGCGATTCGAGTCACATCGGGGTCGGTCGTCGGAAGGCATGGTTCCGGGGCGGGCCTGCGTCGGTCGAGCGTTGGCGTCGCCGTACGAAAAATCTGGTCCCGTCGAAATCGACTGTAAAAGGTTAACCCGTTCGAGACACAAGACCCCGCCAAGATGGCCAAGGACGTCAAACCCACTCGGAAGAACTTGATGCAGATCGAGGACCGCATCGAGCTCTCCGAGCGGGGTCACGACACGCTCGAGAAGAAGCGCGACGGCCTCATCATGGAGTTCATGGACATCCTCGACCAGGCCCAGGACGTGCGCTCGGGACTCGACGAGGATTACGAGACCGCCCAGCAGAAGATAAACATGGCGCGAGCGATGGAGGGCGACGTCGCCGTTCGCGGGGCCGCCGCGGCGCTCAAAGAACACCCGGAGATCACGACCGAGTCGAAGAACATCATGGGCGTCGTCGTCCCGCAGATCGAGTCCTCGAAGGTGAAGAAGTCGCTCGACGAGCGCGGGTACGGCGTGCTCGGAACGAGCGCCCGCATCGACGAGGCCGCCGAGGCGTACGAACAACTGCTCGAGAGCATCATCCTCGCCGCCGAGGTGGAGACGGCGATGAAGAAGATGCTCGACGAGATAGAGACGACCAAGCGCCGCGTCAACGCCCTGGAGTTCAAGCTCCTCCCGGAGCTACACGACGCTCAGGACTACATCGAGCAGAAGCTCGAAGAGCAGGAGCGCGAGGAGATCTTCCGGATGAAGAAGATCAAGGCGAAGAAAGAAGAGGAGGAAGACGAGGAGCGCGAGGCGCGCGAGGCCGAGATGGCGGAAGGCGAAGTCGTCGTCACGAGCTGAGTTCTGCGAGCTTTCTTTCGTCGCTCTCCGTCCGGCAGCGGTCGCTCCCGGGATTCCACCGACCGCGACGCCGTCGAAGATGCGAGCGAGGGCGTAGCCCGAGCGCGTCTGTTTGATTCGGATTTCTACGAGGAGCGGTCGCCCGAAGTGCGACCGACGCAGCGAAAAGGCGGTCGCTAGACGTACGTGAACCAGTCGTCGTGGTCGTCGGTGCGCCGGTTGACGAGGTCGAAGAAGCGCGACTGTATCTCCTCGGTGACGGGGCCGCGACCGCCGTCGCCGATCTCGACGTTGTCGACCTGCCGGATGGGCGTGACCTCGGCGGCGCTGCCCGTGAAGAACAGTTCGTCGGCGGTGTTGAGTTCGCCGCGACTGATGGTCGCGTCGTCGTGGACCGTGTAGCCCATCTCCTCCGCGAGCGTGATGACGGTATCGCGGGTGATGCCGTCGAGGATGGACTCGGAGAGGCCGGGCGTGTGAATCTCTCCGTCGCGGACGAGGAAGAGGTTCTCGCCGGGGCCCTCGGCGACGTTGCCCTCCTTGTTCAGGACGATGGCCTCGACGTAGCCGTTGCGACGGGCTTCCTCGCCGGCGAGCATGCTGTTGACGTACAGCCCCGTCGTCTTGGCGTTCGTCGGAATCTGGCTGGAGGCGTGCTTGCGCCACGAGGAGACCATCACCTCGACGCCGTTCTCCAGGGCCTCCTCGCCGAGGTACGCGCCCCACGGCCACGCGGCGATGGTCACGTCGGTCGGGCAGTCGCCCGGACTGACGCCGAGGCTGTCGTAGCCGTAGTAGACGATGGGTCGGATGTAGCAGGACGCGAGGTCCTGGCGGTCGATGAGTTCCAGCGTCGCCTCCGTCAGCTCCTCGGGTTCGTACTCGATGTCGAGGTCGTACGGCTTGCAGGAGTTGTAGAGACGTTCGAGGTGTTCCTCCCAGCGGAAGATGGCCGGCCCCTCTTCGGTCTCGTAGCAGCGCACTCCCTCGAACACGCCGCTCCCGTAGTGTAGTCCGTGCGTGAGAACGTGGACCTGTGCGTCCTCCCAGTCGACGAACTCGCCGTTCATCCAGATCGTGTCCACGTCCATTTCGTCGAAGCTCATACGTCAGTTCAATCGGAGGCCAGGGTTATCAGTTTTGACGATTGCTCCCGTACGATTGTCGAGAATTACTCGTCGACGAGTTTCTCTCCGGTCGGCGGCGGCAGGCGACGAGACGACCGACCCTCTCGCCATCCTGACAGATGCACCAGTCAAGTATGGTAGTTCTTTTAGGTACAAGCCCAGAAGTCACCGTATGGACGAGTACGACCCGCGGGAGGTCGAACAGAAGTGGCAGTCCCGTTGGGCTGAGGAGGGTCGGTACGAGGTGGACCCCTCCGACGAGGAGGCGACCTTCGTCACGGTTCCCTATCCCTATCCCAGCGGCGGGATGCACATCGGTCACGCCCGGACTTACACCGTGCCGGACGTGTGGGCGCGCTACCGCCGCCTCCAGGGGGACAACGTCTTGTTCCCCATCGCGTGGCACGTCACGGGAACCCCCATCGTCGGGGCCGTCGAGCGCCTGAAGAACCGCGAGGAGGACCAGCTGTCGGTGCTGCAGGACACGTACAACGTCTCCGACGACGAACTGGCGGAGATGGAGACGCCGATGGGGTACGCCCGTCACTTCATCGAGGAGAGCTACCGGAAGAACATGCGGTCGCTGGGGCTGTCCATCGACTGGCGGCGGCAGTTCACGACGAACGACGACCGCTACTCGAAGTTCATCACCTGGCAGTACGAGACGCTGAAAGAGCGCGGACTGCTCGAGAAGGGCCTGCATCCGGTGAAGTACTGCACGAACGAACGGAACCCCGTCACGACCCACGACCTGCTGGAGGGCGAGGAGGCCGAGTTCCAGGAGTACACGCTGGTCAAGTTCGGCTGGACGGGCGACGAACGCGACGTGACGGTCCCGATGGCGACGCTGCGGCCCGAGACGGTCCACGGCGTCACGAACGCGTACATCGACCCCGACGCGGACTACGTCGAGGCCGCGGTGGACGGCGAACGCTGGCTGGTCTCCGAGTCGGCGGTCGAGAAGCTGGAACTGCAGGAGCGCGACGTCACGGTCCACGACCACTTCGCGGGCGAGCGACTGGTCGGCGAGCGCGTCACCAACCCCGTCACCGGCGACGAGGTGCTGGTGCTGCCCGCGTCGTTCGTCGACGCCGACAACGCGACCGGCGTCGTGATGTCCGTGCCCGCCCACTCGCCTGACGACTGGGTGGCGCTGCGGGAAGCGAAAGACGACGACGCCCGGATGGAGCGGTACGGCATCGACCCCGCGGCGGTCGAGGCTATCGAGCCGAAGGCCATCATCGACGTGGAGGGGTACGGCGAGTTCCCCGCGCGGGACGCCGTCTCCGAACACGGCATCGAGTCCTCGGACGACCCCGCGCTGGAGGACGCCACCCAGGAGGTGTACAACCGCGAGTTCCACTCCGGGACGCTGAAGGAGATGTACGGCGACTACGCGGGCGAGGTCGTCGAGGACGTGCGCGACGAGCTGAAGGCCGACTTCGAGGCTCGCGGGTCGTTCGATTCGATGCAGGAGTTCAGCGAGGAGGTCGTCTGTCGGTGCGGCGGCGACGTGGAGGTCGCCAAGCAGGAGACCTGGTTCCTGCGGTACGACGACGAGGAGTGGAAACAGAAGGCCCACGACGCCGTCGCGCAACTGGACGCCATCCCGGAGAACACGCGCGAGCAGTACGACCACACCATCGACTGGCTGAACGAGTGGCCGGCCATCCGCAACTACGGGCTGGGCACCCGACTGCCCTGGGACGACGAGTTCGTCATCGAGCCGCTGTCGGACTCGACCATCTACATGTCCTACTACACCATCGCCCACCGCATCGACGACGTGCCGGTCGAGGAACTGGACCGGAACTTCTTCGACACGCTGTTCTTCGGCCCCGAAGAGACGGACGACCCCGACGAGGCGGCGCTGGACCTGCGGGAGGAGTGGGACTACTGGTATCCCGTCGACTACCGCTGTTCGGGCAACGACCTCATCAGCAACCACCTGACCTTCTACCTGTTCCACCACGCGGAGTTCTTCGAGCAGTCGGACTGGCCGAAGGGCATCACCGTGATGGGGATGGGCCTGCTGGAGGGCGAGAAGATGTCCTCCTCGAAGGGCCACGTCGTCCTGCCCCAGGAGGCCATCCAGCGGTACGGCGCGGACACCGTCCGCTTCTTCCTGCTGAACAGCGCCGAGCCGTGGCAGGACTACGACTGGCGCTCCGAGCAGGTCGAGAGCACCCGCGACCAGCTGGACCGGTTCTGGAACCGCGCCGCCGACATCATCGAGGGCGAGGCGGGCGAGCCCGACCTGGAGCACGTCGACCGCTGGCTGCTGGCGAAGCTGCAGGACACGATTCGGGAGGCCACGGAGGCGATGGACCGCTTCGAGACCCGGACCGCCAGTCAGGCCGCCTTCTACGGCTTCGAGGAGCACCTGAAGTGGTACCGCAAGCGCGCCGACCTGGACCGGCCGGGCGCGCGCTGGACGCTGCGCGAGGTGCTGTCCGCCCGTCTGCGCCTGCTGGCTCCGTTCGTCCCGTTCCTGGCGACGGAACTGCACGAGCGGCTGACGGGCGACCCCATCGCCGAGGCGGAGTGGCCCGAACCGGACCCCGAGTTCGAGAGCGCACGCACCGAACTGGAGGAGCGACTGGTCGAGCACCTGACCGACGACGTGCGCGACATCGTCGACGTGACCGACACCGACCCCGACACAGTCCGCGTCTACGTCGCCGCCGACTGGAAGCGGACGGTGCTCTCGGAGGTGGTGGAGACCGGTCCCGACGTGGGCGCAGTGATGGGTAGCGTGATGCAGAAGGAGGAACTGCGCGAGAAGGGCGACGCGGTCAACGACCTCGTGCAGGACCTGGTCGAGGACGTGCGCGAACGCCCCGACGCGGAGGTCGACGTGCTGGCCGAGGTTGACGAGGTGGCCGTCTACGAGAACGCCCGCGACTTCCTGGAGCGCGAGTTCGACGCCGACGTGGCGGTGTACCGCGAGGGCGAGGACGTTCCGGACCCGGCGGACAAGGCCCGCCACGCGGTGCCGATGCGGCCCGCCGTCCACCTGGAGTAGCGCGTCGAACCCGCCCGTCGCGTTCGGCCGGCGATAGACGCGGGCGACGGACGACCACTGCCGTCGCTGACGTCGCACGAAATCCGGCCGCGACCGCGGTCTTCGGTCTCTCGTCGTCGTTGATTTCTCGTTCCGCCGAGCATTACTGCCCCCGGCGTCCGGTCCGTTATATGTTAACGAAGCTATATCTCTCGACCGCGCCTATATCCTCCCATGGCACTGGAAGTCACGTCTCTAGACGAGAGCGTAGTCGACGAACTCGGCGACGGGCTCCGCGGAGATCTGTTCGCGCCCGGCGACCCGGGGTACGACGAAGCCCGTTCCGTCTGGAACGGCATGATAGACCGGTATCCGGCGCTCGTCGCCTCGTGTCGGGGAGTCGCGGACGTGATTCGAGCGGTCGAGTTCGCCCGGGAGAACGACGTGGCGGTCGCCGTCAAGGGCGGGGGACACCACATCGCCGGAAACGCGGTCTGCGACGACGGCCTCGTAATCGACCTCTCGCCGATGACGTCGGTGCAGGTCGACCCGGCGGCCGGGACGGCCCGGGTCGAACCGGGCGCGACCCTCGCCGACTTCGACCACGAGGCCCAGGCGTTCGGCCTCGCGACGCCGCTCGGCATCAACTCCACGACCGGCGTGGCCGGACTCACGCTCGGCGGGGGGTTCGGGTGGCTCACCCGCAAGTTCGGGATGACCGTCGACAACCTGCGCTCGGTCGACGTCGTCACCGCGGACGGCGAACTCCGTCACGCGAGCGAGGAGGAGAACCCGGACCTCTTCTGGGGCGTTCGAGGCGGCAGCGGTAACTTCGGCGTCGTCACCGCCTTCGAGTTCGACCTGCACGAGGTCGGTCCCGAGGTGCTCGCCGGCCCCGTGGTCTACTCGGGCGACGACGCCCCGGACGTCATCCGTCACGTCCGCGATTTCAACGCCGACGCGCCCGACGAGTCGGCCGTCTGGGTCATCCTCCGCAAGGCCCCGCCGCTTCCCTTCCTCCCGGAAGACGTTCACGGCGTCGGGGTAGTCATCGTGGTCGCGTTCTACGCGGGCGACGTCGAGGCGGGCGAGGAGGTGCTCGCCCCGGTCCGAGAGTACGGCGACCCCATCGCCGACGCCGTCGCACCCCACCGGTACGCGGAGTTCCAGCAGAGCTTCGACCCCCTGCTCACCGAGGGCGCTCGGAACTACTGGAAGTCACACAACTTCGGTGAACTCTCGGACGAGGCCATCGACACCGCGGTCGAGTTCGCGGCGGACCTTCCGTCGTCGCTGTCGGAGATATTCTTCGGACAGGTCGGCGGTGCGATGGCGCGCGTTCCGGCCGACGCGACCGCGTACCCCCACCGCGACGCCGAGTACGTGATGAACGTCCACACCCGGTGGGAAGACCCCGAGGACGACGAACGGTGCATCGCGTGGGCGCGGGAGTTCTTCGACGCCATGGCACCGTACGCCAGCGGCGGCGTCTACGTGAACTTCATCAGCGAACGCGAGGGCGAGGAGAACCTCGCGTACGGCGACAACTACGACCGGCTGGTCGAGATAAAGAACGAGTACGACCCGACCAACCTGTTCCACGTGAACCAGAACGTCGAACCGACCGCGTGACGGTTCGTCCCGTCGGTCGATTCGAATCGACCTGCCTCGCGCAGGCGGCGCTCGCACAACGTACACGTCGTCGCGCGACGAAGGTTTCGTCGATGCTCGAACTCGACGGCTCGACCGGCGGCGGCCAACTCCTCCGGACCGCACTCTCGCTGTCGGCGCTCTCTGGCGAGCCGTTCCGGATGACCGGCGTGCGCGCGAACCGGCCGAATCCCGGACTCCGCCCGCAGCACCTCGCCGCCGTCCGCGCGGTGGCGCGCGCCTGCGACGCCGCGGTCGAGGGTGACGCCGTCGGTTCCGAGACGCTGACTGTTCGTCCGGGACCGCTATCTGGCGACCGGTTCTCGGTCGACGTCGGCACGGCCGGGAGCGTGACGCTGCTCTTCGACGCGCTGCTTCCGCTGGCGACGGCCCTCGACGAACCGCTGGCCGTGACTGCCAGCGGCGGAACTGACGTGAAGTGGTCGCCGCCGATGGCGTACCACCGCCGGGTGAAGCTCCCGCTGGTACGCCGTGCCGGACTGATGGCCGCGGTGGACGCGACCCGGGCCGGATTCTACCCCGCGGGCGGCGGCGAGGCGACCCTGTGGCTCGCGCCCTCGTCGCTCTCGTCGCTTTCGCTCGCCGACCGCGGTTCGCTGTCGGGGCTCCGGGTCTACTCGAAAGCGTCGGACGACCTCGTGGACGCCGACGTCGCCGAGCGTCAGGCGGCGACGGCCCGCGATCGACTCGTCGACGCGGACCACGCCGTGACCGAGTGCCGGACGACGTACGTCGACGCGCGGTCTCCCGGGTCGTCGCTGGTCGTCCGGGCGGACTACGACGGCGTTCTCGCGGGATTCGACGCACTCGGCGAGCGCGGCAAACCCGCGGAGACGGTGGCGACGGAGGCGGTCGAGTCGTTCCACGAGTTTCACGCCGGCCCGGGAACCGTCGACGAGCACACGGCCGACCAGTTGCTCGTCTTCCTCGCGCTCGCGGGCGGCCGGATGCGGATTCCGACGGTGACCGACCACGTCGAGACGAATCGGGAACTGCTCGCGGCGTTCGGCGAGCCGGTGTCGCTGGAACGGTCGGCGTCCGGACCGGTGCTCGCCGCGGACTGAACGACGGGTCGCCCTCGACGTCGGGTGACTCGGACTCGCTCGCCGCGTTCACTCGGCGTCCGTCGGCGCTTCGGCGTGTCCGAGGCGTACGTTCCGGTGGTAGTAACGGTGGGCCGCGCCGGAGATGGCGACCAGCGCGGCCAGCCCCAGCCCCCAGCCGAACGGCGGGACGGCCGCCAGCGGACCGGCGTCGAGCCACGCGACGGTCGTCAGCGCGAGGCTGACGCAGCCGAGAACGAGGTAGTACTCCGACCACGGGAGGCTGTTCTGGGGGACGAGTTCGAGATAGATGTCGAGGTCCTCCGCGCGGTCCGTCAGTTCGACGAGGCCGTGGGCGGCGTCGTACTCGACGAACCCCGTCTCGTTCAGCTTCGGGAGGTGTGCCTGCTGGAGCGTGTTGTAGACGCGCTTGCGCTGCTGTGAGGTCACGTCCGCTGCGGGAACGTCGTTCTCCCAGCTCGCTATCCGGGTGGCGAGCGGTCCGATTTCGGCGGGATTCTCGTAGTGTTTGAGATAGTGGAGTGCGTACCGACGCCGCTGGTTACCGAGCACCTGGAAGATGACGTCTCTCGACGGCTTCTCGGACTCGGGCTCGTGGGACGCTCTCCGTTTGATTTCGCTCATCTTATAACCCAGGCGTAAACTTCTGTTCAGTGATGTGTAGTGCAGGCCACTTAGTTTTTTGTGAGCACCTAGCAGAAGTTCTGGGTGACGAAAATACGGCCGTCGTCGGCGTAGTAGACGCCGATTCCCTCCCGTTCCCAGTTCGGCGACAGGAGGTTCTTGCGGTGTCCCGGCGAGTTCATCCACTGGGTGACGACGCCGCGGGCGAGTTGCTTCGCGCTCCGATAGCGGTCGACGGTACCGTTCTCGGTGCGAACGCGGCGGCCGAAGTACGTGTAGGCGATGTTCTCGCCCGCGCCCTGCAGACAGAAGTAGTTCGACTCCCGGTAGCGGTCGCCCGGGTCCTCGCCGTCGGGCGAGACGTGCGCGAAGTAGTCCTGGCGGGCCATCTCGGCGCTGTGCCCGCGGGCGACGGTGCGGAGTCCAGCGTCGAACTCCAGCGGTGTCTTCCCTCGCTCCCGCCGTTCCTCGTTGACGTACAGGTGGACGTAGAACTCGACCCACCGACGGAACTGCGCCGACGACGGGTCGCTCACGTTCGCGGGTCGGTCGTCCGGCACCGAGACGACCTCCGCTCCCTGGAGCGACTCGACGGACGCCTCGCCGGGGACGGGGTAGCCGGCGACGTACGCGCCGACGAACAGGAGGGCCGCGAGGACGAACGCGACGGGGACGAGCGAGCGCATTCGACTCCCCTAACGGCGTGGAGCATGATGAACGTGCGGGCTCGTTGCTCCTCCGGGCGCGACGAGTGGCCCGCTTTCGCTTTCCGCCAACGCGCGCCGTCGGTCGCCGCGCGGGCGGACCGGGGGTAGCGAGCCAGTCGACGACAGTCCAGAATTGTGTCGAGACGCGGGGAGTCAAGTTTACCGCGACCGTCAGATGGGGTATGAGCAAAGCAACGTTCGAACTGTACCGCGACGAGGCCGACGAGTGGCGCTGGCGGCTCGTTCACGACAACGGCAACGTCATCGCCGACAGCGGCGAGGGGTACGACCGGAAGGCGGGCGCGAGGAAGGGCATCGAGAGCGTGCAAGCGAACGCCGCCGAGGCGACCGTCGACGTGCTCGACTGACCGTCCGGGGGCCGTCGCCGGCTACCGGCCGCCCAGTTCGACCCGGGGGTCGAGGAACGTGTAGGCGACGTCCTGTACGAGATTCCCCAGCAGCGCGAGCGACACCGGAACCGTGGTTACGGCGAGAACGAGGTCGAGTTCCCGGTTTCGGACGGCGTGCAGCGCGACGGAACCGAATCCAGGAATGCCGAAGACCACCTCGACGACGGCGACGGTGACGAACAGCATCGTGAGCGTCCGGACGAACAGCAGCGAGAGCAGCGGTACCGCGGCGTTCTTCAGGACGTGTCGACCGATGGTCCGGGGCTTCGCGCCGTTAGCTCGCAGGGTCTTGACGAACTCGCTGTGGACGTGTTCGGCCGTCTCCGACCGGGCGTAGCGGGCCTGCACCGCGAGCATCCCGACGAGCGAGACGGCGAACGGAAGCGCGACCAGCGGCAGGTTCTCCGCGCTCCACGGCGCGAGGCCGCCGTCGTACGCGAACCGTCGCTCCCAGTCGAACCACTCGTACGCGAGTACGTTCGCCCACTTGGCGAGCCAGTAGCCCGGTACGCCGACGCCGACGTACGCCGTCAGCGTCGCCAGTCGCCCGAGCGGCTTCTCCGGGTTCATCGCCGCGTACAGTCCGATCGACGTGCCGCCGAAGACGGCGGCGAGGAACGCCGGCACGAGGTACGCGAGCGTCACCGACAGCGAACCGGTGAGCCGCTCGGTCGTCTCGGCGTCGAAGTCGAGCGTCGCGTACTTGACCAGGAACGCGACGTATCGTTCCTGGAGCGGTTCGGAGGAGTCCACGACCGGGCTGGGCGACCCCAGGGAGTTCGGCACGGAGATGGCCGACCCCGACTCCATGGCGCTCGGCGGCGGCGCGAACCAGAGCGCGAGGAACGCCCCCGACAGGACGAGGTAAGCGGCGACGACCGTCCAGAGCAGCCGGCGGGCGAGATACCACTTCACGGTCGCGTGCGACTCACCGGAACGTATTAACGTTTTGGCAGTTACGCCCGCCCCTCCGGGGGCGGACGCATCGGGGTCCGTCTCTCCGGGAGAGGACGTCTCGTGGCCGAGACGGTCGTGGGTACGTGACACAACCTCAGGTTTTTAGTACCTATAATTGTCTCTACAGAACAATGTCGAGGTGTCCCCGGCACGCCCGCGGAACCGCCCTCCCCTCCCCCGAGGCAGGTGTCCCCACCGATGGCTGGTGCATCTAGCGACGGCGTCGTCGCGGAGTCCGTTCGGTGGGAGGCCCTGGACGACGACCGACGACTGGCGACCCCTCGAACGTGGGCGTTCGTCGGCACCGTCGTCGCACTGCTCGTCGCGTTCCTCTACGACTACGTCGTCCTCCCCGAACGGCAGGCGACGTTCGCGTGGTGGGACGTGAGCCTGCTCGACTGGCTGTTCCTCCTCGCGCTGGTCGTCTTCGCGTTCTACGTCGTGGTTCCGCTCGCGCGGAACCCCCGGATGACGCGCTACTACTGGCGACAGCTTCGGACGGACCGGCTCGCGACGGCGAGCTTCGTGTACGTCTGCCTGTTCTTCCTCGCGGGGCTGTTCGGACCGGTGCTCGCCGCTCCCGTCGAGGAGTACATGCTCGCACGCGACGGGGCCTACGGCGGTATGTCCTCGGTGCAGCCGCCGGTCGGATTCACCACCTCGGTGTTCGCGACGTCGAACTGCGTCGGAGCGGTGACGAACGACGTGTGCCACGGAACGTGGCTCCATCCGCTCGGGACGACCGGCGCCGGACGGGACGTCGCCCTGCTCATCCTGCGCGGGAGCCGCGTCGCGCTCCAGATAGCGCTGATAACGTCGATGCTGGTAGTGCCGCTGGCGACGATAGTCGGCACTGTCGCGGCCTACTTCGGCGGTCGCGTCGACGAGACGCTGATGCGGTACGTCGACGTCCAGCAGGCGATTCCGCCGTTCTTCGTCTACCTGGTCGCGCGGACGATGTACCACGTCGAACTGGCGCTGATGATCCTCATCTTCGGCCTGCTGAACTGGGGCGGCGTCGCGCGGCTGGTACGCAGCGAGGCGCTCCAGAAGCGCGACGCCCAGTTCGTGCAGGCCGCCCGGAACGCGGGCTGCAGTCGGCTGGCCATCGTCCGCCGCCACATCGTCCCGAACGTCTCGAGTACGGTGTTGACCGCGGTGACGCTCCAGGTACCGACGCTCATCATCGTCGAAACGACGCTGTCGTTCCTCAAACTCGGCCCCCTCACGGCGTACCGGTCGTGGGGATACGTGATTCAAACAGCTATGTTCAGCGAATACTTCCCGACGTGGCTCTGGTGGCAGTCGGGCGCGACCGTTCTCGTCCTGGTGCTCACGACCGTCTCGTTCAACGTCCTCGGAGACGCGCTCCGCGACGTGCTCGACCCGAGGGTCGAGGGGGTGAACGACTGATGGCCGACCCCCTGCTCTCGGTCGAGGACCTGCACACGCGGTTCGACACCCGCGACGGCACGGTCAGAGCCGTCGATGGCGTGAGCTTCGAGGTGGACCGCGGCGAGACGGTGTGTCTCGTCGGCGAGTCGGGGTCCGGCAAGACGGTGACCTGCGAGTCGGTGACGAAGCTCGTCCCGATGCCGCCGGGCGAGATAACCGGCGGTCGCATCGTCTTCGACGGCGAGGACCTCACCGAGCGCTCGGAGAAGCAACTCCGGACGGTGCGGGGCAACCGCATCGCGCACGTCTTCCAGAACCCGCAGAACGCGCTCGACCCCGTCTACACCGTCGGCGAGCAACTGGTCGAGGCCGTCCAGTTCCACCGGGACGTCGGCGACGCGGCCGCCCGCCGGCGCGCCGTCGACCTGCTGGAACGCGTCGGCATCCCGAAAGCGCCGACCCGGGTCGACGACTACCCCCACCAGTTCTCGGGCGGGATGCGCCAGCGCGCCGTCATCGCCATGGCGCTCGCCTCGGACCCGGACCTGCTCGTCGCCGACGAACCGACGACCGCGCTGGACGTGACCATCGAGGCCCAGATTCTCGACCTGCTCGCGGACCTCCAGGCGGAACGCGACATGGCGGTCCTCTTCGTCACGCACGACCTCGGCGTCGTCGCGGAGATAGCCGACCGCGTCGTCGTCATGTACGGCGGCAAGGTGATGGAGCGGGGCGACGTTCACGAGGTGTTCGACCGCCCGAGCCACCCCTACACCCGGGCGCTGCTGGACTGCCTGCCGGGACAGGGCCGCGACCTGCAACCCATCGGCGGGTCGCTGGCCGACCCCGTCGACCCGCCGTCCGGCTGTCGGTTCCACCCGCGGTGTCCGCACGCGACCGACGAGTGTCGCCGCGACGGCCAGCCGCCACTCCGGACGGTCGGCGGGACACAACAGGCGTCCTGCGTCTACTACCGCCCGGACCGCGACGAGTCGGTCGTGCTCGGCGAGGCCGCCTCGACGTGGGGAGGTGACCGATGACGGAGCGACGCCAGCGACCGTCGGAGACGCGGAGCGACGCGCTCCTCTCGGTCGACGGACTGAAGAAACACTACCCGGTGACCGAGGGCCCCCTCCGGCGCGAGGTGGGCCGGGTGCGCGCCGTCGACGGGGTCGACTTCGAGGTGTACCCGGGCGAGACGGTCGGCCTCATCGGGGAGTCCGGCAGCGGGAAGTCCACGGCCGCTACGTCGCTGCTTCACCTCGAAGAGCCGACCGACGGCACGGTCACGTTCGACGGCGACGACGTCGGCGCGTACGACCGCGCCGAGCGCAAGGCGTTCCGGCGGCGCGCCCAGATGGTGTTCCAGGACCCGACCGCGAGCTTCGACCCGCGGATGTCCATCGGCGAGTCGGTCACCGAACCGCTGCTCGTCCACGGCATGTCCGACGCCGACCGTCGGCGCGCCATCGCCGAGGACCTGCTGGAGCGCGTCGGCCTCTCGGCGGACGAGTTCGAACGCTACCCCCACGAACTCTCGGGCGGGCAGAAACAGCGCGCCGCCCTCGCCCGGGCGCTCGTCCTCAACCCCGACCTCGTCGTCGCAGACGAACCCGTCTCCGCGCTGGACGTCTCGGTGCAGGCCGAGATTCTGGCGCTCCTCGACGACCTCCAGGCGGAGTTCGACCTCTCCCTGCTGCTCATCAGCCACGACATGGGCGTCGTCCGGCAGATCTGCGACCGCATCTGCGTGATGTATCTCGGCGAAATCGTCGAACGCGGTCCCACCGAGGCGGTGTTCGCCAACCCCCAGCATCCGTACACCCAGGCGCTGGTCGCCGCCGTCCCGACGCCGGACCCCGACGCCCCCGACCGGGAGGTCACCCTGACCGGCGACGTGCCGGACGCCGCCAGCCCGCCGTCCGGCTGTCGGTTCCATCCGCGCTGCCCGAAGGTCGTCCAGCCCGAGGGCTACGACCTCGACCAGGACGACTGGCGCGCGGTGATGGACCTCCGGATGGCGGTCGCGGACCGCGACGTCGACCGCGCGTCGCTCCGGGAACTCGCGGTCGCCGAGGGCGTCGCGGACGACCCCGAGGACGTCGACGAGTCGGGCGTCAGGACGGCGCTCCGCGAGGAGTACGGCCTGCCCGAGTCGCTCGGGGACGACGCCGCCGACCGCGTGCTGTCGGCCGCGCTCGACGACGTCGTCCGCGGCGACGTCGAGGCCGCCGACGAGCGCCTCCGGAGCGAGTTCGAGTCGGTCTGCGAACGCCGCGACCCCGCGGAGCAGGTGACCGGCGTCGGCCACCCCGCGGCCTGCCACCTCCACGACCCGGCGGTGGTCGAGGAGGACTGGGAGTGGGCGTCGACGGACTGACTCGCGACCGACCCGCCGTCACCCGTCGCTCCGGAACTCCCACCTGGTCGCGTCCGTCGGGAAGTCGCTCCACGCCAGGACCGCGTCGGGGTGGACCGCGAACGCGGGCGTCCCGTGCGGCGTACCGTACTTCTCCTCGTAGGCCGCGTCGACGCGCGCGAGGCGTTCCTCGTCGGCGAGTTCCTCCGCTTCGCCCTCGACGATGACGACCTCGTCACCGCTCTCGCGGTGGACGACGATAGCGGGGTTCGCGGCGAGGTTCCGGACCCAGCGCGTGCGCTCGCCGCCGCCGCAGTGAAACCGGTCGTCGATCCAGACGCCCCACACGGGACGGGCGTGCGGGCGACCGTCCGGGAGCGTCGTCGACGCCCAGTAGGTGCGGTCGCTCGCCATCCGTTCGGCGACGAACGACCACGGCAGCATCCCCTCCCCGCTCGCCGGGATGCCGTAACTCGATTCGGTCTCCGGTCTGGTCCGCTCGGCGTCCGGGTCGCTCGCGTCGGGGCGGTTCGCGTCGGCGTCGTCTGGGCCGGGACGGTCCGTCATCCCTGACCTCTACGCGCCCGTCGGAGGAGACTGCTCCGGTCCCGCGAGCGAACCGCTTATGGGTTCGATGGATGATACGTTGGCCATGCGGACGTTCACGACGTTGCGGCACGAAAGGGAGCACGACCTCCCGCCGACGCTCGACGCCGACGTCGTCATGTCGGAGTCGTTCGTCGAGCACTTCCTCGGGGAGTTCACCGACCCGGGCGACGCCGTCCTGGACCCCTTCGCCGGATTCGGAACCACGCTAGCGGTCGCGGAGTCGATGGATCGCGTCCCCTACGGCGTCGAGTACGAGGCCGACCGCGCGGAGTACGTCCGCGACCGCGTTGACCACCCCGACAACGTCGTCCACGGGGACGCCCTGGAGCTGTCGGCGTACGACCTGCCGACGGTCGACTGCTGTCTCACCTCCCCGCCGTTCATGGTGTGCGGGATGGAGACCAACCCCTTCGAGAACTACGACGGCGAGAGCGACTACGAGTCGTATCTCGACGACGTGAGGCGGGCGTTCTCCGAACTCGGGTCGGTCCTGTCCCCCGGCGCGCCCGTCCTCGTCAACGTGGTGAACGTGAAGTACGACGGCGACGTGACGCCGCTGGCGTGGGACGTGGCGGACGCCGTCTCGGAGGTCCTCCACTTCGACGGCGAAATCGTGGTGACGTGGGAGGACGAGGGGAGCCCGGACCGCGAGGGGGCGTTCGGGTACGGCTACGACCACAGTTACTGTCTCGTCTTCCGGAAGGAGGCGTAGCACGCAGAGCGGCCCGAACGCGTCCGTCGCGCGGAACGGCCCGGGAATCGTCCTCTCCGCGGAACGTCTCGGGTTCGTCCGCTCGCGGAGCGCCCCGGGAACGTGCGGTCCCGGCGGTTGCGAGGACCGAAACGATTTGTGGATGCTGGTCGACCCGACGGACATGGAGCGAGTCTCCACCGACGACGCGGAACGCGACGCCCGCGTCGACCGACACGGGCTATCGAACCCGCTGGGGACGATCGACGTCGCGGTCAACCGCTACCGGCTCGCCCCCGGCGAGGGATTTCCCGGTGGGCTTCACGCCCACGTGGACCAGGAGGAGGTGTTCTACGTCGTCGAGGGGGAGGCGACCTTCGAGACGCTCGCGTGGTGGAGCGACGCGGACCGGTCGAGCGGTGAGCCCGCGAGCGAGCGCGGCGAGGTCACCGTCGGCGAAGGCGAGGCGATACGGTTCGCCCCCGGCGAGTTCCAGTCGGGCAGGAACGACTCTGACGGCGACCTCGTGGCGCTCGCGATAGGGGCACCTCGGGACAGCGAGGACGTGCGGATTCCCCTGGCGTGTCCCGAGTGCGGCCGCGGCGACGTGCGCCTGGAGACGGGCGGGGACGAACCGAAACTCGTCTGCCCGGACTGCGGGGACGCGCGCGTCCCCGGCGCGTGTCCCGAGTGCGGCCACGAGGACCTGCGCGTCGCGCTCGGCGAGGGGGGCCGGACGGTCGTCGTCTGCCAGGACTGCGGTGCGGAGTTCGAGGACCCGCCGCTCCGCGACTGATACGTCGCCCGATAGAATCGGCCGGCGGCGACGCCGTCGCCGCCCTGACTTCTACATCGAATCGGGCGCTTCGACGCCGAGGACGTACAGCGCGTTCGCCACGGTGTGTCTGGCGGCGACGACGAGCGCGAGGCGGGCGTCGCGCAGGTCGTCGTCCACGTCGTCGGCGAGCACGGGACACTCCCGGTAGAAGGCGTTGAACGTCTCCGCGAATTCGCGGGTGTAGGTGGCGACCGTGTGCGGTTCGAGGTCGTCCGCGGCGGACTCGACGACGGCCGGGAAGCGTGCGATGACCTCCAGCAGTTCGCGCTCCTCGTCCGCCTCCAGCAGCGAGGCGTCGACGGCGTCGGGAATCGCGCTCTCGTTGCCGGTTCGCGGTTCGCTCTGCTCACCGCTCGCTTCCACCGAGGCCCGTCGCGCCTCGTCGGCTTCCGCGATAATACCGCAGCAGCGCGCGTGGACGTACTGGACGTACGGCGCGCTCTGGGCCTCGAAGTCGAGCGCGCGGTCCCACTCGAACGTGATGGCCTTGGTCGGTTGCTTGGAAACGATGTCGTAGCGGACCGCGCCGATGCCGACCTGCCGCGCGATGCGGTCGACGTCGGCCTCCGAGAGGTCGTCGTCGCGGATGCGGTCGTCGAGTCGATCTTCGACCTCCTGGCGGGCGCGGTCGATGGCCTCGTCGAGCAGGTCGTCCAGGTCGACGCCGGTGCCGGCACGGGTCGACATCTTGCCCTCGGGGAGGTTGACGTACGAGTACAGCACCTGCCGGAGTTGGTCGGTGTCGTTGCCGAGCAGTTCGAGCGTGGCGTTCATCTGCTCGGCCTGGAGCTTGTGATCCTCGCCCAACACCGTCACCGCGCGGTCGTACTCGTCGAACTTCCACTCGTGATGGGCGAGGTCCCGGGTCGGGTAGAGGCTGGTGCCGTCCGACCGGAGGAACACGAGGTTCTTTTCGATGCCGAACTCGTCGAGTTCGAGTTGCCAGGCCTCCTCCTCGTAGACCGCCTGGTCGAGTTCCTTCAGCCGGTCGACCACGTCGTCGGTCGAACTGTCGCGCATGAACCTCGTCTCCTTGACGAACTCGTCGAACTCCGCGGGCAGGCGGTCGAGGGTCTCGCGCATCCCGCCCAACACGGCGTCGACGACGGTCTGGACCCGTTCGTAGGCCTCCTCGTCGCCGTCTTCGAGGCCCTGCATGATGGCCCGAATCTCGGTCTCGGCCTCCTCGACCGCTTCGGGGTCGCCTTCTTCGAGGAACTCGTTGCCTTTGCGGTAGTAGCGCACCAGGTCGTAGTCGGCCTTCTCGCGTTCGGGGGCGGGGAGGTCCTCCTCGTCGAACGTCTCGTAGGCCCACGTGAACACCGCCATCTGGCGGCCGGCGTCGTTGACGTAGTAGTGGCGGTCGACGTCGTGGCCCGCGAAGTCGAGCACCCGCGCCACCGCGTCGCCGACGATGGGATTGCGCGCCCGGCCGACGTGGACCGGTCCCGTCGGGTTGGCGCTGGTGTGTTCGACGACGACCTCCTCGCCCGTGGGTTCGAGGCGGCCGTACTCCTCGTCCTGGGCCTGCTCGACGGTGCCCTCGTAGTAGGCGTCGCTCGGCAGGAAGTTGACGTACGGCCCCTGGGCGAGCGCCGCCGACACGTACTCGAACTCGTCGGCGTCGATCTCGTCCGCCAGGTCGCCCGCCACCTCCGGCGGGGGCGCGCCGACCTCTCCGGCGAGTCGGAACGCCGCGCTGGAGGCGAGTACGGCGTCCACGCCCTCCGGGGGCGTCTCGATTCCGAGGTCGTCGGTCGGGAGGCCGAGCGCGTCGAGCGCGCCGTCCATGGCGTCCTCGACTTCCTCCCTGAAGGTCAGGAACATACCGACTCCTTCCGGGTGGGTCGGTAAAGGGGTTTCTGAACGACGCGCTCCCGCGGCGTCGCGGCGCGAGACCGCTGCGGGGAGACGACCGGAGACGGGACCGTCGAACCCCTCACGACTCCGTTATCGTCTCCACCACCCGCTGGGAGAACTCGACCTGCGAAAGCTCGCCGTCTTCGAGTGCCCGGAGCCACTCGGCCTCCGCGTGCCAGCGACCCACCGGCTCGCCGTCGAGGTCGGTCACCGACCCGCGAACGCCCCGCGGCGTCTCGGTCAGGTCCCGAACCACGTTGATGACCCGACCGACCTCCCGGTTCGGAACCGCGTCCGCCTTCCCGGCGGCGATAGACTCGTACTCGACCACGATTCGTTCCCCATCGGCGTCGAGCGACGTGACGTACACGCCGTGGCTCATCAGTCGTCCCTCTAGCTGGTCGGCGTCGAAATCCATGGCCGAGACAGGACCGTCCACCCCTAAAGGATTTGGTGGGACGGGGTCGATTCGGACGCCGACCGATTCGCACCGGTCCGCTGGCGGGGGTTGTCGGGATTGCCCGGGCGGACGCCGCGGAGCGCGGACTCTCGGCCGGGAGGAAAGAACGTTTTGCATGCTGTCGAGGCAAATGCCACGGGGTGAGAGAGGGAAAGCGAGAGGTTCGGAACAGCCTCGCTTTTCATAATTGGAGATAGCACGAGAGAACGGACTACGAGGCGTATCAGCGGTTTCCAAGGAGCGAACCTGGTTCATAATCGGCCCCGGTCCCCGCAAGAAGGCTACGGAGTAACCCGCGGAGGGGAACTAGGTCGGGAGACGGAGAGTGCGCTGTTTGCTCAGATTGGGGGCTGAAGGGTCGAAAATAGCGCGTCTCGGGGCAAATACCGATGTCGGAAACGGCGTCGAAATTCCCCTGTTTCGGCGGTGTATATTTTCATAATCGGTTGCTGTCTGTCGATTTTGTCTATAATTGGATTCTCGGACTCCTCGTACTCCTCGGAACCAGATCCTCATACGGCGGAGCATCAGCCCCACGTCGACGTAGCCGAGCAGACGCGTCCGTTCTCGACACCCGCATTTTTCGTCCTAGTTGACCCACAATCTGCGTATTGCAATCTTCCTTGCGGGGATTGAGGCCGATTATGAACTGCCAGGGGATGATGCGTTCTCGCTTAGACCCGTAGTAGTGATCTCTGCACAGGCGAAACCGATTATGAAACGCCTCTCGTGGGTATTTTTTCTGCGCCTTGGCGGGCGGGGCGCTCACAATAGACCGAGCGCGCACCTGTGAGGAACCAGACGACGGATTCGTGTGTCGAGTGTGGAGAAGCGCTTGAGTCACATTGGACGCACTGTCCCGTTTGTGGGACTTCTTATGGCCCATAACGTATCGCGTCAGTCACGCGATCATCCCTGAGAGACACCTGTAGGAGATGGCCAGAGAGGAAAGAACGTTTTACCCTTGGCAGTCATTCGTTCTCCAATGAGTGAATCGGATGGCCCAAAACAGGTAGATAGTCCAAGCTACCACAGCGAGAATCACACTGCTGCTCAGACCTGTGGCTGGACGGCGAACGCGCTTCGCGGCGAAGGAAAGTGTTACAAAAATATATTTTACGGAATTCAGTCACATCGCTGCATCCAGATGACGCCGGTGGTGAAGTGCAACGAGCGCTGCGTGTTCTGCTGGCGGGACCACCAGGGCCACGCCTACGAACTCGGGGACGTCGAGTGGGACGACCCCGAGGCGGTCGTCGACGCCAGCATCCGACTCCAGCGGAAACTGCTGTCGGGGTTCGGCGGCAACGACGAGGTGCCCCGCGAGGTGTTCGAGGAGTCGATGGAGCCGCGCCACGTCGCCATCTCGCTGGACGGCGAACCGACGCTCTACCCATACCTGCCGGAACTCATCGAGGCGTTCCACGACCGCGACATCACCACCTTTCTCGTGAGCAACGGGACGAAGCCCGACGTGCTCGCCGAGTGCGACCCCACCCAGCTGTACGTCAGCGTCGACGCCGCCGACCGCGCCACCTTCGACCGCACCGTCCGCGCCGTCGACGACGACGCCTGGGAGAAGCTGGTGGACACGATGGACGTGCTCGCGGAGAAGGAGGAGACGCGGACCGTCCTCCGGACCACGCTCGTCGGCGGCGAGAACGTCCACGACCCCGACTGGTACGCCGGCTTCTACGAGCGCGCCGACCCCGACTTCGTCGAACTGAAGGCGTACATGCACGTCGGCCACTCCCAGGACCGCCTGGACCGCGACGCCATGCTCGACCACGAGGACGTCGTCGCGTTCGCCGAGGACGTGCAGCGACACATGCCCGACCACGACGTGCTGAAGCAGGTGCCGGCCTCCCGGGTGGCGCTGCTCTCGACGACGGAGGACACCTGGGTGCCGAAACTGCAGAAGGGCAGCGAGTTCTGGGCGCGCGACCCCGTCACCGGGGACTGATTCTCACAGCCGTTCGAGGTCCGACTCGGTTCGCTCGCTCTCGACGTTGCCGGTGTTCGTCGTCTCGGTCGGCTCGAACAGGAGCACTTCCGTCTCCGTCTCCGCGACCGGACGATGCTCGACGCCGGCGGGGACGACGAGGAGTTCCCCGTCGTCCAGGACGACGTCCTCCGCCTCGCGGAACTCGATGCGGAGCCTCCCGCTCCGCACGAGGAACAGTTCGTCCGCGTCGTCGTGGTGGTGCCAGACGAACTCCCCGTCCAGCTTGGCGAACTTGACGGCCTGACCGTTCAGTTCGGCCGCGACGCGCGGCGACCAGCGTTCGTCGAACGAATCGAAACCGTCGTCGAGGTTCACCTTCTCCATGCGCTCCCGTCGCGTTCGACGGGGAAAGCTCTGGGGCTACCGCGGGAGACCGTTCCGCGAACCAGTAGGCTTAGATGGCAGGCTCCGCTACTCCTGTCCGAACTGCTCCTGCCGCGCCCGCCACCATCACGTTTCCGTTACGCATCACGCTTCCGGTACGCTTAAACGACTCCCGGTCCGAGTGTCGGGTATGCCAGCCCAATCGCTCGTGGTGGGGTACGACGAACTCGCGGCCCTGAAGCTTCTCGCGCTCGACGGTGCGCTCGACAGCGAGGTGAAGGTCTCGTGTGCCGATCTCGCCGACCGACTCGACGCCTCCAACCAGACGGCCTCGCGTCGCCTCCAGCGCCTCGACGAAGCGGGCCTGGTCACCCGCGAGATCGTCAGCAACGGTCAGTGGGTGTCCATCACCGACGACGGCGAGTGGGAACTCAAGCGGGAGTACGAGGACTACCGGCGCATCTTCGAGAACGTGGCCGGCGTCGACCTCACGGGGACGGTCACGGGCGGGATGGGCGAGGGCCGCCACTACATCTCGCTGCCGGGCTACAACGAGCAGTTCGTCGACCGGCTGGGCTACGAGCCGTTCCCCGGCACACTGAACGTCGAACTCACCGACGAGAGCATCCGCGCCCGGTCGGCGATGGAGTCGCTCGACCCGATCCCCATCGACGGCTGGGAGGACGGCGACCGCACCTACGGTCCGGCGGTCTGTTACCCCGCATCGGTGGAGACCGCGGAGGGCGAGACGTACGACGAGGCGCACGTCATTACGCCCGAGCGGACCCACCACGACGAGGATCAGCTCGAACTCATCGCCCCCGTGAAGCTCCGCGAGACGATGGACCTCGCGGACGGCGACCACCTCACCGTCCACGTCGAGGAGGCACCATGAGCCAGACCGCCGCCGGCAGCGTCGAGCGCGCAGTCGAAGCGTTCCGCGACGGTTCGCCCGTGCTCGTCCACGACGCGGCCGACCGGGAAGGCGAGACGGACCTCGTCTACCCCGCGAGCGCCGTCACCGCCGACGCCGTCGCACACCTGCGCAACGACGCCGGCGGCCTCGTCTGCGTCGCGCTCACCGCCGACGTCGCCGAGGCGTTCGGACTGGCGTACATGGACGAGATACTCGACCACCCCGCGAGCGAGGCGCACGAACTCGGCTACGACGAGCGGTCGTCGTTCTCGCTGACGGTCAACCACCGCGACACGTACACCGGCGTCACCGACGAAGACCGCGCGTTGACCATCACGGAACTCGCCAGCGCCGCCGTGAACCCCGACGGCACCGACTTCTCCGAGCGGTTCCGCGCGCCGGGACACGTCCACCTGCTGCGCGCCGCCCCGAACCTGCTCGACGAGCGCCAGGGCCACACCGAACTCGGAATCGCGCTCGCCGACGCCGCGGACCGCGAACCCGCCGTCGTCGTCTGCGAGATGCTGGACGACGAGACGGGCGGCGCGCTCTCGCCCGCCGACGCCCGGACGTACGCCGAGCGACACGACCTCCCGTACGTCGAAGGCGCGGCGATAGTCGAGACGCTCGCCTGACTACTGCCCGCCGGTAGCGATTTCGACGCCCCTGACCTCGAATCGCGCGCCGCCGCCGGTCGCGTCGGTCACGGTGACGTCCCAGCCGTGCGCCTCGACTATCTCTCGGACGATAGCGAGACCGAACCCCGTCCCGCCGGAGGTGGAGTTGCCGTACTCGAACACTTCCCGCCGTTCGTTCGGCGGGATTCCCGGCCCGTCGTCTTCGACGTAGAACCCGTCGTCGACGACGCCGACGCGGATTTCCACGTCCTCGTCGCCGTGCTCGACCGCGTTGCGGAACAGGTTCTCGAACACCGTCTGGAGTCGGTTCCCGTCGGCCGACAGCGTCCGGTCCGCGACGTCGAGGACGAGGGTCGCGTCGCTCGTCTCCACGTTCCCCCACGCGCTCTCGACGACGGACGACAGCGCGACCGGCGCCGGTTCGCCGATGGTCTGTCCGTCCCGGGCCATCGCCAGCAGGGTCTGGATGATGGTCTCCATCCGGTCGTGTGCGCGCTCGACTTCGTCGAAGTCGTCCGGGTCGCCCTCCTCCCTCGCCATCGTCAGGTACATCTGGGCGATAGACAGCGGGTTCCGGAGGTCGTGGGAGACGACGCTCGCGAACTGCTCCAGTTTCCGCTCGCGCTGCCTGCGGTCGGTGACGTCCCGCGAGAAGCTCAGACCGGCGAGTATCTCACCGTCGGCGTCGCGTACGGGCGTCGCCCACGTCTCGAAGATGCGGTCGGCGAACTCGACCACGGCGAAGTCCGTCTCGCCGTCGAGTGCGGTGCGGAAGAGCGCTTCGAGGCGGTCGGCCGTCTTTCCGGAGAATATGTCCCGGACGGTCTCTCCTTCCAGGTCGTCGGCCGAGACGTCGAGTTCGTCCCAGATAGCGCCCTCGACGAGCATGTACCGCAGGTCGTGGTCGTAGAGACCGACCGCGCCGTTCGGGAAGTGCTCGGCGAGCGTGCGGTAGCGCCGTTCGGACTCCTCGAGCGCTCGCTCGCGCTCCTTGCGCTCCGTCACGTCGCGGACGACGCCGATTCGCTCGTGCCCCGACTCGGTCGGGAGCAGGGCGAACGTCGCCTCCGCGGGCACCGAATCACCGCTTTTCGTCCGCAGTTCCGCCTCGTCGGTGACGGTATCGCTGTCGCCCGATAGCAGTTCGTCGTATATCGCCAGTCCGCGCTCCGCGGCTTCGTCGTCGACGACGAGCGAGACGTGCGCGCCGAGCAACTCCTCGCGGTCGTATCCCGTCATCTCCTCGTACGCGCGGTTCACGAGCGTGAACCGTCCTTCCTCGTCGACGGTGTAGACGCCGTCCTCGATGGTCTCGAAGAGGAGTTCGTACCGTTCGAGTTCGAACTCGCGTCGCTTTCGCTTCGAGATATCGTCGAAGTAGACGGAGAGACCGGACGCCGAGGGGTAGACGTTGACCTCGAGCCACGAACCGACCGGCGGATAGTACGCTTCGAACTCCAGCGGCTCCTGGGTGTCCATCGCTCGTTCGAACTGCTCGCGGAACTCCGTGGAGACGACGTCGGGATGTCGCTCCCACACTGGTTCTCCCACCAGGGTCTCGGGCGTACCGTCGAACACCGCCGCCGCCTGTTCGTTCGCGTACGTGAACCGCCACCGCTCGTCGAGCGCGAAGAAGGCGTCGTCGATTCGCTCGAACACGTCGTCGAGTTCGGCCCGTAGCTCGTCGCGCTGTCGTTCGAGTCGCCGCGCCTGCGTCTTGAGCGCGGTGATGTCCTCGCCGGCCGCGACCACTCGCTCGACGGTCCCGTCGTCGTCCACGATGGGAGCGACGCTCACCGAGAGCCAGCGTCTGTCCCCGTCGGAGAACTCTATCTGTACCTCCTCGTTGTATATCGCCGCGCCCGATTCGACGGCGCGAGCGAAGGGCCGCTCGTCCGGGGGGAGCGGCTCTCCGTCGGCGTCGTACACCGACCACTCCGCGGACTGGCTCCCGTCTCCCCCACCCGAGATACCGAGTATCGACTCGGCCCGGGGGTTCGCCCGCTCTATCGTCCCGTCCGGCGCGAGAACGGCGATTCCGACAGGGCTCGTTTCCAGCACCCGCTGGAGGAGGTCGCGCTCGCGGTGGAGCTCACGCTCCTGCTCGCGTCGGTCGGTCAGGTCCTGCGTGACCTTCGCGTACCCGTACAGCGCCCCCTCGTCGTCGTAGAGCGCGGTGACGGTGACGCTCGCCCGGAACCGCGAGCCGTCGCTTCGAACCTGCCACCCCTTCTCCTCCACGACGTCCCCCTCGGTGGCGGCCGCGAGGGTCCGCTCCGGAACGCCTGCCTCGACGTCCTCGTCGGTGTAGAACGTGGAGAAGTGTTCGCCCACTATCTCCGCCGCGTCGTACCCCTCGATTCGCTTCGCTCCCTCGTTCCACGTGGCGACGCGTCCGTCGGGGTCCAGCAGGTAGATGGCGTACTCCTCGACCGCTTCGACCAGCGACTCGAACTGCGTCTCGCCGGACGCCTTCGGGCCGGTCTGGGTCCACCACACGCGAGTCCCGTCGACCCGCTTGCTCCCTACGTCACCCCGCGCTGCCAGTTCGTCGAGCGCGTCGGCAGTGGCCGCGCGAGAACAGCCCAGTTCCGCCGCGAGCTCGCCCGCTGTGACGGGCTCGCCCGTCGCCCCTATCTCCTCGACGACCACGAGGACCTCGGCGAGCGGACCCGGCTCGAAACTCATAGGGCCACCACTCGGTCGAACCAACAAAGTCCTTCCGCGTCGATTCACGGAGTCTGCCCCCCGAACAGCTATCGCCACCGGACGGTTGTGCGCAGGCTTCGATGCAGCCTCCCCACGGAGGACGGCGGTCGACCGACCGTTCGGAGACCCGACGAGCGCCCCGGAGTCACAGAATCGACACCAGCGCGGCGAGACCGAACGCGACCAGTCCGACGGCGTAGAACAGTTGGCCTGCGTTCGCGGGTCTGCTGTCGCGCGCCGCGAACGTCTCGTCCCCTCGGGCTTCGAGGCCGGCAGCGGACCCGACGACGTCGCCGCCGGTCGTCGGGCCGCCGCCGCTGTCGACGGCGGCCTTGCCGATGAGGAGCGCGCCGACGGCGATGACACCGAGGAGGCCGTACGCGTGATACGGTGACGGAAGGACGTACGCGACCGCGACCGTTCCGCCGCCGCCGAGCAGCGTGTACAGGCCACCGTACCGGGCGAGAAACTCCCAGTTCATGTAACCCGTGACGCGACCGTCGTACATATGCTTTCGTCCGGACAGGTATCCGGCGAAACGCCGTCAGTTCAGCGTCGCCAGGTTCTCGTCGAGCACGTCCTGCAGGACCTCGCGCGCGTGGCCGTCGGGGTCGACGCCGCGGTACGTCGCCTTCACCTCGCCCTCGTCGAGGACGAACGTGGTCCGCGGGGCGGCGTTCCCGTCGAGGTCGACCCCGAACGCGTCGGCTATCTCGCCGTCGGGGTCGGCGAGCAGGTCGAATTCGAGGTCGTACTTGTCGGCGAACGCCTCGTGGCTCTCCACGTCGTCGGTCGAGACGCCGTACACCGCCACGCCGGCGTCGCGGTACGACGTCATCTCCTCGTTGAACTGTTTCGCCTCGACGGTACAGCCAGGCGTGTCGTCGCGCGGATAGAAGTAGAGCACGGTCGGAGCCTCGAACGAGACCGACACCGTCTCGCCGCGCTGGTTGGTGGCCTCGACCTCGGGCGCGTCGTCGCCTGTTTCGAGCGTCATACTCGACAGTATTGGCCCGCGGGACAAGCCGTTTGTGGTCGGAAAACCAGCCGCCGTCGGTCACCCGATGTCGATCTCTCTGGACTCCTCCGTCCCGTCTATCTTCGGCAGCGTCACCGACAGGACGCCGTTGTTGTACTCCGCGGTGACGTTCTCTCCGTCGACCGGTTCGGGTAGCGAGACCGAGCGGCTGACCGACTGCTGGCTACGCTCTCGACGGAGATACTCGCCGTTTCCTTCCTCTATCTTCTCCTCTCGCTCGGCGTCGATGCTGAGTCGGTCGTCGTGGAGTCGGACGTCGATGTCCTCTTTCTCGAAGCCCGGCAGGTCGACGGTGACGACGAACTCCTCGCCCCTGTCGGCCACGTCGAGCGACATCTGCGTCCCGCCCTGCCAGCCGAGGCTCCCGGTGGACTCCTCGAACTGCTGGCCGACGCTCTCGAACTGCCGGCTCATTCGGTCGAACATCTCTTCGATTTCGTCGAACGGATTCCCTCGTCTTGCCATGGTAACTCCCCCCAGGCAGTTCGACGGCCAGGCGTTAAAAGCTCACGTCCCGGCGAACGCTTATCTTCGCTGCGGTCACAGAGACGAACCATGAGCGACGAAGAGCCCGGAGCCGTCAAGAAAACCATCCGAACCGTGACGCCGTACTACCGCGGCAGGCCCGACGCGGAGATGACGACCTTCGGAATCGTCTACTTCCTCGGCCTCGTCGTCCTGCTCGTCCCGCTCCTGCCGTTCCTCCTCATCGTGTGGCTGGTATCGAAGTTGACCGGGCGGGCGGCCCGGCAATCGCCCGTGGGCGGAGAGGAGTAACTACTGTCCGGTGCCGACGAGTTCGAAGGCGTAGCCGTTGTCGTTCTCGTCGGCGTGCTCGTAGACGACGTGGGCGGCCGCGACGTCCTGGATGGCCAGGCCGGTGCTGTCGAAGACGGTGACGCCGTCGTCGGCGGTGCGACCCTCCACGTCGCCGACGACGATGTCGCCGATTTCGCCGTGGATGTCGTCGTCCGTCAGCGTCCCCTCGTGGTAGGGGACGTTTATCTCGCCGGAGTGGGTGGTCTGGGCGTGGTCGTCGATGACGATCTTCGCGTCGAGCAGGAGTTCGTCGGCGAGTTCGTGCTTGCCCTCGGCGTCCGCGCCCATCGCGTTGACGTGCGTGTGCTCGCCGACGTCCTCGCGGGTGACGATGGGGTCCTCGACGGGCGTCACCGTCGAGAGCACGTCGCAGGCTGCGGCCTCGGCGATGGAGCCCGCGCGCACGTCGAACTCGTCGCCGAAGTAGTCGACGAACTCGGCGACCGCCTCCTCGTCGGGGTCGCTGACGACGACCTCCTCGATGGGGCGAATCTCCGAGATGGCCTCAAGTTGCGTGTACGACTGGACGCCCGCGCCGACGATGCCCATCGACGTGGCGTCCTCGACGGCGAGGTGGTCCGTGGCGACGGCGGCCGCCGCGCCGGTGCGCTTCATCGTCAGCTCCGTGCCGTCCATGATGGCCAGCGGGAACGCGTTCTCGGGGTCGGAGTACACCATCGTTCCCATGACCGTCGGCAGGTCGAACCGTTCGGGGTTGTCCGGGTGGACGTTCACCCACTTGATGCCGGCGGCGTCCCAGTCCGCCGCTTCCAGGTAGGCGGGCATCGAGCGGAAGTCGCCGTTGTACTGCGGGAGGTCGATGTACGACTTCGCGGGCATCTGGGCGTCCCCGCGCGCGTACGCGGCGAAGGCGTCCTCGATCGCCCGGATTACTTCGCCCATCTGCGTGTTCGCGTCCACGTCGTCCTGGTTCAGCAGGAGCGTCTCCATACCCGAACAGTTCGTCCGCCTCCACTATAAATTACCTAAAACGGTGTCGAATCGTGCAGGGCTTGCCATGCGGGTTCCCGGAGTGGCTTTATCGGGACCCGTCGTATGCGAACGACGTGGTGAGGCGGATTTCTCGCAGTCGGTACTCGCTTCGGCTTCGCTCGCGTCTGCACCGTCCCCAGCACGTTCTCCTGGCTGGAAACCGTACGTTCGCACGACATCATGGACGACTCGTTCTACCCGAGCCTTCCCCGGCGAATCCGACAGCGAATCGGTCCTGTCGTCGACCGAATCGCCCGTCGAGTCGGCCAACCGGACTACCGTGTCCGGCCCGCGGGATACGTCGGAACCGTCCACCGTTCGATAGACGACGTCGAATCGACGCTACGCGACGGGGGGTTCGTCTGGGACCCGATGAGCCTGTACCATTACACGCCGGCGGGCAGCACCACCGACGGAAGCTGGGTGTACCGGCCGTCGCAGTTCGCCAATCGACAGCTCCACGTCGTGCTCTTCGCTCAGACCGAGAATCGCGTCGACGTCTACGCCCACGAGGAGTACAACTGGAAGCGCCATCCGCTCAAACACGCCAAGGAGGAGGACATTCGTCGCCACGAGGGGTCCGCCGAGATGCGGCGGTGGCTGGAGAAGCGGGGGGTAGCGTACGAGTGCGAACCGAAGGTAATTCGCAGAGCCGAACAGGTCGTCGAGCGCGTCCGGGAGCGCATCCACGGGCGTGACTTCGCCCCGTCGTTCGGCCTTTGGGGCGGGACGCGATAGCGGCCTCACGTTCTCCCGGTCCGGAGCTGAGACGAGTCTCGTCCGCGAACGACCGGTCAGGGTTCGAAAGAAGCAGGAAATCGGTCGGGAAGACGAAATCGGTTCGACGCTTCGGCCTGCCGTCAGGCCGATTGCGGTCGTGCGGTACGGCGTGAATCGGGGGTGGGCGCAGTGGGCTCGCGGCCTACTCTACATTGCGCCGCCCATGCCGCCCATGCCGCCCATGCCGCCCATGCCGCCGCCGGGGCCGCCGGCCTCGTCGTCGCCCTTGTCGGTCGACAGGTCGCCGGCGGAGATGATGTCGTCGATTTTGAGCACGAGGTTCGCGGCCTCGGTGGCACTGGAGACGGCCTGCTCTTTGGCGTGGGCCGGCTCGACGACGCCAGCCTCGAAGGTGTCCTCGACCTGGCTGCTGAAGACGTTCAGACCCGAGCGGACCTCGCCGTCCTCGTGGGCCGCGCGGAGGTCGACGAGCGTGTCGATGTTGTCGAGGCCCGCGTTCTCGGCGAGCGTGCGCGGAACGAGTTCCAGGGAGTCGGCGAACGCCTCGACGGCCAGCTGTTCGCGGCCTTCGACGCCGTCCGCGTAGTCGCGGAGGCGAGAGGCGAGTTCGACCTCGATGGCACCGCCGCCGGCGACGACGCGGCCGTCGCTGACGGTCTGGGCGACGACGTCCAGCGCGTCCGTGACGCCGCGCTCGAGTTCGTCGACGACGTGGTCGGTGGAGCCGCGCAGGAGCAGGGTGACGCCGTGGGAGTCCTCGCCCTCGACGTAGAACATCTCGTCGTCGTCGTCGCGGGTGACGCTACCCGAGGCGACGTTGGCCTCGCTCGCGCTGTCGAGGTCCGAGACGATGTCCGTGTTGAGGACCTCGCGGAGGAACTGGACGTCGCTCTTCTTCACGCGACGGACGGCCAGGATGCCCTCCTTGGCGAGGTAGTGCTGGGCCATGTCGTCGATGCCCTTCTGGCAGAAGACGACGTTCGCGCCCGTGGCCTTGATCTGCTCGACCTTCTCCTTGAGCTGTTTCTCCTCCTGGTCGAGGAAGTTCTGGAGCTGGTCGGGGTCGTTGATGGAGATCTCGGTGTCGACGTCGGTCTCCTCGACCTCGATGGCCTCGTTAAGCAGGAGGACCTTCGCGTCCTCGACGCTGCTCGGCATGTTGTCGTGGACGGGGTCCTTGTCGACGACCGCGCCCTCGAGCAGCTCGGACTCGCCGGCGGAGTGGCCGGTCTGGGTCTCGATGTTGACGAACTCCAGGTCGACCGTGTCGTCGACGGTGACGTTCTGGACCGCGTTGACGATGATCTCGCTCAGGCGCTCCTTGTTGAGCTCCGCGCCCTTGCCCGTCATGGAGGTCTCGGCGACCTTGCGGAGGAGGTCCTCGTCCTCGGTGTCGACGTTCTCCGCGATGTTGTCGATCTCCTCGCGAGCCTTCTGGCTGGCGAGGTGGAAGCCCTTGATGACCGCGGTCGGGTGGATGTCCTGCTCGAGGAGGTCCTCGGCGTTCTTCAGGAGTTCGCCCGTGACCGCGACGGCCGTCGTGGTGCCGTCACCCGCTTCGTCCTCCTGGGTCTCGGCGACCTCGATGATCATCTCGGCCGTCGGGTTGTCGATGTCCATCTCCTTGAGGATGGTCACGCCGTCGTTCGTGATGGTGACGTCGCCCATCGAGTCGACGAGCATCTTGTCCATCCCTTTCGGGCCGAGTGTCGAGCGCACGGCGTCCGCGACCGCACGGGCCGCCGTGATGTTATGTTCCTGCGCGTCCTTGTCCTTGACTCGCTGGGACTCCTCGGACATTACGATCATCGGCTGGCCTTGCATTCGCTGACTCATAGTACAGTCACGACATTGATTGTGATTCTATATAAATGTAACGACCACGCGGGTTCGTGTGGTCGTCGTCTCACCGCGCGCGGAGCCGAAAAACCGACTGACTGCGGGCAGAAACGAGGAGTAGCGTGTGAACTCGTGACACGATGCTAGTCGTCGAACGGGTCGCTCTTCCCGGGGTTTAAATGTAATCGTCGGGGTCGACCGCCGGTGAAGGAAGTGCGAGGTGTCGGTTACTCGTCGCCGACGAGGACGTGTTCGATGTCGTACGACCCCAGTCGGCGAACCCAGCCCTTCTCGGCGACCTCCTCGATCGCCGCTATCGCTTTCCGGGCGCGCTCCTCGTACAGTCCGGCCGAGAAGTCGACGTGGAAGACGTAGTCGCCGAGTCGTTCGCCGCTGGGCCGGGACTCGACGCGCGTGAGGTTCACGTTACGGTCGGCGAACGGTTCGAGCAGTTCCAGCAGGAGGCCGGGGTAGTTGGCGTTCGGGTAGACGACCACCGAGGATTTCCCGCCGGCCTCCGAGCGCTCCTCGGCGGGCGCGAGGACGAAGAAACGCGTCGCGTTCGACGTGCGGTCCTGGATGCCCTCCGCGAGCACGTCCAGGCCCCGGGCGCTGTCCGGATGGGCGATGGCGGCTATCGAGGGGTCTTCGCGGGCGCGCTCGACGCCCCTGGCGGTGCTGGCGACCGCCTCGTGGGACACCTCGGGGTACTCGGACTCGAGGAACGACCGGCACTGCGCGAGCGCCTGGGAGTGGCTTGCGACGACCTCGAACTCCGGCCCCTGCGCGACCAGCGCGTGCCGGATGGGCGTCACGAGTTCGCGGACGACCGCCACGTCGTTGTCGGCGAGGGCGTCCAGCGTCTCGGTGACGCTACCTTCGATACTGTTCTCGATCGGGACGACGCCGCGCGGGAACTCGCCGGAGACGACCGACTCCACGATGGCCGTGACCGATTCGCGGAACTCGACGTCGTCGGCGACCGCGCGGGCGGCCCGGTGGGAGTAGGTGCCCGACGGACCGAGCGTGACTGCCTGCATCGGTTCGCCGTTTCGCGCCCGGGGGGAAAAGCGCGTCGGGGAAATCCTCGACGTTCTTTTTTCGCCGCGGTCGGTCACGGTCCGCGGTCGGCGCTCGCGAGGTCGAAGGAGAAGAAGAGCGACGGCGAGAGCTCTCGCCCTACCGGTTCAGCGTGTGAATCGCGTGGCCGAGCGCGTTCTCGGCGGCCTCCATGACGGCCTCCGAGAGCGTCGGGTGCGTGTGGACGGTCGCGGCGACGTCCTCCAGGGTCGCGCCCATCTCGATGGCGAGGCCGAGTTCGGCGATGAGTTCCGAGGCCTCCGGTCCGACGATCTGTGCGCCGAGCAGGAAGCCGCTCGGTTCGTCGGCGACGATGCGGACGAAGCCCTCGGCGTGGTTGGTCGTGAGCGCGCGACCGCTGGCCTGGAACGGGAACTGGCCGACGGTCGGCTCGAAGCCCTGCTCTTCTGCCTCCTCCTCGGTCATGCCGACCGTGCCGATTTCGGGGTCGGTGAACACCGCGGCGGGCATCGCCTGGTAGTCGACGGCCGCGGGCTCCCCGGCGATGACCTCGGCGGCGACCTGGCCCTCCGTGCTCGCCTTGTGCGCGAGCATCGGTTCGCCGGCCACGTCGCCGATGGCGTGGATGTGCTCGACCTCGGTGCGAGTGCGGTCGTCCGTCTCGATGAAGCCGCCGTCGTCCGTCTCGATGCCGGCGTTCTCCAGTTCGAGCGTGTCGGTGACGGGTTCGCGTCCGACCGCCACGAGGACCTTCTCCGCACCGAACTCCGATATCTCGCCGTCTTCGTCTTCGGTCCTGACGGTGATGCCGCCGCCGGACTCCTCCCAGTCCTTGGCGGCCTCGCCGAAGTGGAAGTCGATGCCGAGGTCGTCGGCCTTCTTCCTCACCGGGCGCGCGAGGTCGTCCTCGTACCCCGGCAGCACCGAGTCGAGCATCTCGACGACGGTGACGTCGCAGCCGAGGCGCGCGAACACGCCGGCCAGTTCCATCCCGATGTAGCCCGCGCCGACGATGACGAGGCTCTCGGGAACGTCGTCGAGCGCCAGGGCCTGTCGGGAGTCGAGCACGGGGTCGTCGCCGAAGTCGAAGCCCGGAACCTGGATGGCCCGCGACCCCGTGGCGACGATGGCGTGCTCGAACTCGACGGTCTCCGCGCCCTGCCCCTCGCCGCCGTGGACGACTCGCGCGGAGTTCTCGCCCGCGAACTCGGCGCGGCCCTCCATCAGTTCGACGCCGTTGGCCTTGCAGAGCTTCTCGACGCCGCCGGTCAACTGGTCGACCACGCCGTCCTTCCAGTCGACCATCTCGGCGTAGTTCACGTCGAGTTTCGTGTAGATGCCCATGTCCTCGGCGTTGTTCGCATCGTGGGCGAGTCCCGACGCCGTGATCATCGCCTTCGACGGGATGCAACCGTAGTTCAGGCAGGTGCCGCCGTAGGCGTCTTTCTCCACGAGCGTTACGTCGAGGTCGAGCTGGCCCGCGCGGATGGCGGCGACGTAGCCACCCGGTCCAGCGCCGACGACTAGCACGTCCGTTCCGGTCGAGATGTCTCCGACGACCATTACGCGAAACGACAGGCTACCGGGTAAAAAATGAGGCGGATTCGGGCGTCCCCACTGAAAAATGGCATGTCATAGCAACCCACAGTAGTGGGTGGGTGACGGCGCTACTGGAAGGTGATGGGAACGAGCACCGACCCGGGCGACGGACCGACCCTCGCGCGCGTCGTCGGGAGGTACCGCGACGAGATTCTGGCCGCCCTCCTGATAGCCATCGGCGCGACGCTCGTGGTCGCGCCGACCGCGGACCTCGTCGGGGGTGCGATGGTCGGCATCGGCGCTGCGGCGTGGGCGGGCGACTGGCTCGCGAACTGACGCGGTAGCGGTTCGATCCGGGTCGGACGGGGCCGTCGGCGGAGCGTCGGGCGGAGCGGGGACCCTTCTCTCGCCGTCCGGTCCCGGCCGAACGTCAATTTTATTACCATTCGGGGAGAAGCGGGTCGCACGTTGAACAGCGGCTCCAGGCCGATTCCGCCGTTCCGGTGATTCCGGGAACGGACCGGGTTCGGCTGGCTCGCCAACTGTGGGCCGTCCGACGACGCGGCCGGAATCGCGACCGGTCGCGGGCCTCGTCGGACGGTCACGCTGCTTGGCACCCGGCTCCGCGCTCTGTGCGTAGCCGTGCGTGAGCCCCTTCTCTCGGCCCCGACCGGCGAGCGCATTCTCTCGGCCCCGACCGGCGAGCGCAGGGCGTGGGCTGCGTCGCCTTCCGACCGTCCGAGTCAGCCGAACCCACGTCGATGTACGACACCGCTCCACCACGACCGAATCGCTACCGACAGCACCGCGTCCGAAACGAACCGCAGACCGGGAGGCGGACCCGCCGATGAGGCGCGCGCCCTACGAACTGGCGCTCGAATCGCGGGTGTCCGGCGCGCGCCCGAAGTATCGGTTCCGAACCGCCGACGGCGTCGTCTCCAAGCGGTCGTTCCGGACGCCCGAACTACTGCTGCTGGAGTCGCTCTGGGACCGCGACCTCGGTCGGCTCCTGTGCCCGCAGGCGAACTACGGCGTCACCGGGGTCGTGCTCGCGGACGCCGCCGCCGCGGTCGAGATGACCGAGACGAGCGCCCGCGCGGCCCGTCTGTGCGAACGCAACGCCGGGGAGAACGGCGTCGAGGCGTCGGTTTCGGTCGTCGCGGACCTGACGACTCTCGAAGGCGAGTTCGACACCGTCGCCTACGCTCCGAAGCGGTACGCGCCGCTGGCCGTCGGCAAACAGCGCGTCGCGAACGCGCTCGCGGTGCTCCGTCCCGGCGGGAGCGCCTACGTGGCGGCGTCGAAGGAGACGGGCCTCGCCCGGTACGAGGACCAGCTTCGCGACGTCGCGGCGGACGTGACGTCCGTCGCCGAACGAGACGGTTACCGACTCCTCGAAGCGATCCGACCGGAGACGTTCGACCCGCCGTCGTACGTCACGCCGCGGACGCGCCGCCCCACCGTCGACGGCGTCGACCTCGCGCTCGCGACGGTTCCCGGCGTGTTCGCCGCCGGAGGGCTGGACGACGGCACCCGACTGCTCGCCGAGGCCAGTACGGTTTCGGACGGCGACCGCGTGCTGGACCTCGCCTGCGGGTACGGCGCGCTCGGCGCGTACGCCTCGCTCGCCGCGGACTGCGAGGTCTGGCTCAGCGACGACGACGCGGTCGCCACCTCGTGCGCGGAGCGTAGCCTCCGCGCGTCGGGGGCGACGGGGACCGTCGTCACGGCCGACTGCCTCACGGGGGTCGCGGACCGGACCTTCGACCGGGTCCTCTGCAATCCGCCGACCCACGCGGGCGGCGACGTGCTCTCGGAGCTGTTCGCCGGCGCTCGCGACGTGCTCGCGCCCGACGGGGAACTCGCGTTCGTCCGCCACCGCGAACTGACCCTCCGGGAACATCTCGCTCCCTTCGGAGACGTCGAAACCCGCCGCACCGGTCGGGAACACGTCGTCCGCACTGCGACGCCGTAGCCTCCCGGGCTCGTCCCGCCGTCGAGACGCGCGGACGCCCCACCGGAAAAGAAGTCGGACCGCTACTCCAGCAGGAGCAGGTTCGGGTTGTTGAGGTACTCAAGCACCTGGTTGGCGAACTCCGCCGCCACCGCGCCGTCGATGATGCGGTGGTCGATGGAGAGCGAGATGGGCAGCGTGTAGCGCGCCTCCACCTCGCCGTCAACGACAGTCGGCCGCTGTTTCAGTTCGCCGAGACCGAGGATGGCGACCTCCGGGTGGTTGATGATGGGCGTGGCGTACTCCCCGCCGATGGCCCCGAAGTTCGTGATGGTGAAGGTCCCGCCCTGCATCTCCTCGCGGGAGATTGTGCGGTCGCGGGCCTTCTGGACCAACTCGTTCATGTCCGAGGCTATCTGGAGCATGTCCTTCTGGTCGACGCCCTCGACGACGGGCACCATCAGGCCGTGGTCGGTGCCGACCGCGACGCCGATGTTGTAGTAGTTCTTGAGGACGATCTCGTCGTTCTCCTCGTCCAGCGCGGAGTTGAGGTAGGGGAAGTCCTTCAGCGCCGCCACGATGGCCTTCATGACGAAGGGCATGTACGTGAGGTGGATGCCGCGCTCCTCCGCGACCTCCTTGAGTTCCGCGCGCGTCTCCACCAGTTCCGTCACGTCGATGGTGTCGTGGTGGGTGACGTGGGGAGCGGTGTACTTCGAGTGCTCCATCTGCTGGCCGATGGTCTTCCGGATGCCCCTGTAGGGAACCCGCTCCTCCTGCGGTCCCGTCTCGCCCGTCGCGACCGCCGCGGCGTCGGCCTGCTGGGCCTGCTGCTGCGCTTCGGCGTACTCCATCACGGCCTCCGGCGTGACGAACGCCTCGCCGTCGCGCTCCTCGGTGGCGGGGACGGCGTTCAGGTTCACGCCCTGCTCCTCGGCGATGCGCCGGGTCGCGGGCGCGGCCAGCGTGCGCTCGCGGTCCGCCGACTCGGGCTGCGCGGGCGTCGACGCTCCGGCCCCGGACGGCGCGCCGGATTCGGCGTCGACGCCGCCGGTGTCGCCCGCCTCGGGCTCCGCGGGGGCCTCGACCGTCTCCGGTTCCGTCGACCCGGATTCGCCGCCCTCGGCGGCGTTGCGCACGTCCTGTTCGGTCACGCGACCGCTCGGTCCGGTGCCCTCGACCGCGGCGATGTCGACGCCGAGTTCGCGCGCGAGACGACGGGCGCTCGGCGCGGCGAACACGCGTCCCTCGGTCGTCTCGGTCTCCTCGCTTTCCGAGGCCCGTTGCGCCTCGCCCTCCTCGGAGACCGCCGGCTCTTCGGCGACCTCCTCCTGGGACTCGGTCGTCTCCTCGCTCTCGGCGCTCTCGGTGGTCGACTCTTCGCTCTCCTCGCCCTCCACGTCGAACGTGATGAGGACGTCGCCGACGGGGACGACGTCGCCCTCCTCGGCGCGCAGTTCGCGGACCGTCCCGTTGACGGGCGACGGTACCTCGACGATGGCCTTGTCCGTCTCGACCTCCGCGACCGGCTGGTCCTCGCTGACGGCGTCGCCCTCCTCGACCAGCCAGCTGACGAGTTCGCCCTCGGCGACGCCCTCGCCAACGTCCGGAAGCTTGAATTCGCGTACCATGTTAGAAGCTCACCGCGTCCCGGATGCCCTCCTCGATACGGGCCGGTTCGGGCAGGTAGTAGTCTTCGAGGCTGTACAGCGGGAACGGCGTGTCGAAGCCGGTGATGCGTTCGACGGGCGCTTCCTGGTACAGCAGTGCCTCCTCCTGGATGGTGGCGGCGATTTCGCCGCCGAGACCGCCGGTCTTCGGGGCCTCGTGGACGACCGCCGCGCGACCGGTCTTCTTGAACGACTCGACGATGGTCTCGTCGTCGAGCGGCGACACCGTCCGGAGGTCGACGACCTCGACGTCGATCTCGCCCTCCAGGTTCTCGGCGGCCTCCAGCGTCGGTCGGACCATCGCACCCCAGGTGAACACCGAGATGTCGCTGCCCTCATCGCGGACCGCGGCCTCGCCGATGGGCACCTCGTAGGACTCCTCGGGCACCTCGTCGCGGAACGCCCGGTAGATGAGTTTGGGTTCGAGGAAGATGACCGGGTCGGGGTCGCGGATGGCGCTCGTGAGCAGTCCCTTCGTGTCGTACGGCGTGCTCGGCATGACCACCTTCAGTCCGGGCTGGTGGGCGTACATCGCCTCCATCGACTCGGAGTGGTGCTCGGGCGCGCGGATACCGCCGCCGTACGGCGCGCGGACGACCATCGGACACGTGAACCGACCGCGACTGCGCGTCCGCAGGCGCGCAGCGTGGGAGACTATCTGGTCGAACGCCGGGTACATGAACCCGGAGAACTGCATCTCCGGCACCGGCTTCAGGCCGTACGCGGCCATCCCGATGGCGGTCCCGACGATGCCGGACTCCGCCAGCGGCGTGTCGATGACGCGCTCCTCGCCGAACTCCTCGTAGAGTCCCTCCGTGGCGCGGAACACGCCGCCGTTCTTGCCGACGTCCTCGCCCATGACGATGACGTCGTCGTCCTGTTCCATCTCCGTGTACAGTCCGTCCCGGACCGCCTGAACGAGCGTGAGATTCTCGGTTTCCTGCGTGGTTTCGGCCTGGCTCATGATTTAGTCCTCCAGAAGTGCTTCGTCGCCGTGCTTCTCGCGAATCTGCTCGAACCAGTCGAGCTGCTCCCGTAGCCGCTTGGGCATGTCCTCGTAGACGCTCGCGAACATCTCCTCGGGATCGGGGCGCTCGACGGCCTCCGCCGCGTCGATGGCGTCCGCGACGCGGTTCTCTATCTCCGACTCGATGGCCTCGACCTTCTCGTCGTCGAGCCGTCCCGTGTCCCGGAGGAACGACTCAAGCCGCGGAATCGGGTCTTTCTGCTTCCAGCGCTCGACCTCGTCGTCGTCCCGGTAGACGGAGGGGTCGTCGGCCGTCGTGTGCGCGCCGAAGCGGTACTGTACCGCCTCGATGAGCGTCGGGCGCAGGTCGTCCTCGCCGGGATTTTTCGCCTTCTCGACGGCGTCGCGCGTGACCTTGTAGACGGCGAGTGGGTCCATGCCGTCGACCTGCACGCCCTCGAAGCCGTACGCCTCGGCCTTCTGGGCGATGGTCTCGCTGGCCGTCTGGCGTTCGCGCGGGACCGAGATGGCCCACTGGTTGTTGTTACAGAAGAACACCGTCGGCGTGTCGAAGACGCCGGCGAAGTTCAGCCCCTCGTGGAAGTCGCCCTCGCTGGTCGCGCCGTCGCCGAAGTAACAGAGGAACGCCTTCTCCTCGCCTTTGAGCTTCGACGCCCACGACGCGCCCGTCGCGTGGGGAATCTGGGTGGCGATGGGCACTGCCACGGTGAAGATGTTCGCGTCGTCGGGGATGGCGTTACCCTGCTCGTGGCCCATCCAGTACAGCAGGGTCTGTTTCAGCGACAGACCGCGAACGAGCGCCGCGCCGTGTTCGCGGTAGCTCGGGAATATCCAGTCGTCGTCGGACAGCGCGTGGGCGCTCCCGATCTGTGCCCCCTCCTGCCCGGAGAGCGGCGGGTAGGTACCCATCCGACCCTGCCGCTGGAGGCTGACCGCCCGCTCGTCGAAGCGACGAGCGAGTTTCATCTCGCTGTAGATGTTCACTAGCTCCTCGTCGGAGAGGTCGGGTACGTCCGCGTCCTCTACGACGTTACCGTCCACGTCCAGCACCTGTACGCGTTCACGGGGATCTTGATGTACGATGCTCACGGTCGGACCCGTCCTGACATGTACAGAAAATCTTTCGCTCGGGTTATAGGGTTTTCGTAACCAATTTTCATAGCTATCCCTCTGGCGGCAATTTCTCGTCGAAATCACCACCCAGTACCGAGTTACGCTCGAAAATATAAAATTACTCCGCATATAATCTGCGTTCGTGAAGAACCTGCCGCGGTTATCCGGGGATTAGCTGGACAAACGGCAAGAATTGCGTCGAATCAGCCAGGTGGAGAGAGCCCCGTTCGTCTCCTCTTTCAGCGACGGGTCCACGAGGAGTCGTCCGACTAGTCGCTGGCGGAGACCGCTCGCCGCGCTTCGTCTCTGGCCTCCTCGACCGACTTCCCGTCCCGGACGACGGCGTCCACGAACAGCTCGCCCGCCTTGTACGACGAGCGCACCATCGGACCGCTGGCGCAGTAGAGGAACCCGAGTTCGTCCTCGGCGACCCGCCGCCACGTCTCGAACTTCGCCGGGTGGACGTACGACTCCACGTCGAGGTGGGTGCGCGACGGCTGGAGATACTGCCCGAGCGTGACGACGTCGACCTCGACCTCCCGGAGGTCCGAGAGCGTCTGGTACACCTCGTGGTCGTACTCGCCCACCCCGAGCATGATGCTCGTCTTCGTGTAGATGTCCGACTCGCGCTCGACCTGTTCGAGCACGGCGAGGCTCTGCTCGTAGCCCGCCCGCGGGTCGCGCACCGGTTGCTGGAGGCGCTCGACCGTCTCGACGTTGTGAGCGACGACGTCCGGTTTCGCGTCGATTATCTTCCCGATGAGCTTCTCGTCGCCCTGGAAGTCCGGAATCAGCACCTCGACGAGAATCGACGGGTCGCGCTCCTTGATCTCCCGGATGGTCCGCGCGAAGTGGGCCGCACCCTGCCCCTCGAGGTCGTCGCGGTCCACGGACGTGAGAACGACGTAATCGAGGCCGATTTCGGCCACCGCGCTCGCCACGTTCGCGGGCTCGTCGGGGTCGAGCGGCTGTCCGCCGCCGGTGTCCACGTCACAGAACCCGCAGTTGCGCGTGCACTGGTCGCCCATCAGCATGAACGTCGCTGTACCGCCGCTGTCGGAGCCACGCCCGCTCCAGCATTCGCCGAGGTTCGGACAGTTCGCCTCCTCACAGACCGTGTGGAGGTCGTGGTCCCGGAGCGTCTGCTTGATGCCCGTGAACTCCTGGCCGGACGGGGGTTGCATCTTCAGCCAGTCGGGTTTCCGGCGGCGACTCATGGATGATGGGTTGGAGGTGCGCCGACAAAAGGATGCGGTATCCGCCCGCACGGCGGGTCCGCCGAGCGTTCACCGCCGTTCCGCTACCGTCGTCCGCCCGCCGTCGACCTCCGATGGCGGTCGAACGCCGTCCTTTACCCGGCGAAATCAGGGTTTCGTTCCGTTTCCCTCCCGTAACCCCCGCATAACAAAGAACGACGACGCCGTAGCGAGCGACATGAGGATAAACGGGTGGGACTGGCTGAGTCTGTTGCTGGTCATCGTGGGCGCGATAAACTGGGGTGTCATCGGCGTGACGAGTCTGACGGACACGCGACTCAACATGGTCGATGCGGCGAGCGAGGTCGTCTTCCAGCCGGGCGTCGCCGAGACCGTGGCCGCGCTCGTCTACGTGATCGTCGGCCTCGCCGGCGTGTACCTCCTCTACACGGGGTACAAGATGTCCAAGATGAATCGACGAGTCGCCCGGCGGCAGGAGCGCACCGCCGAACAGGGAGCCGAACAGCGCCAGACCGAATAACGGACCAGGCACCAGACCGGGTAACCGACGCACCGACCGCCGATTTCCGCCGTCCGGTTCGCCAGACGGCGCTGCCGACTTTTTCTCCGGGACGCGAGACGCGGCCGGACTCGCTCTGACGAGCCACTGGAAAGAGTTATTCGACGGGTAGTCGTCACTTGCAGAGAAATGCCCCTCGTCCGGACCGTGGCAGACGTACCCGTCCGTATCTATAAATACCAGCGGGATTTTACAACATCCTAATAGACCTAAACCATGCTCGACGTCTCACGGGACGAAATAACGGACGGCTCGCTAACGCGGGCTCTCCTCGTTCTCGCCGCTCCGCTGGTGATGCAGAACTTCGTGCAGGTCGGTCAGCAGGTCATCGACACGTTCTGGGTCGGTCGACTCGGCGAGAACGCCGTCGCCGCCGTCGGACTGAACTTCCCGCTCTCCGCGTTCCTCCTCGCGATCTTCGTCGGCATCAACGCCGGGACGCAGGTGCTCGTCTCCCAGCGTGTCGGTGCCGACGACCTCACCGGCGCGCGCCGGGCGGCGTTCCACGGCATCGTCCTCGCGCTCGGCACCGGACTGGCGCTGGCCGTCACCGTCTTCGCGCTCTCCCCGAACGTCATCGCGCTGTTCGGAGCGGAGCCGGCGGTCGCCCGGCTGGCGGCCACCTACCTCGCCACCTACGCGCTCGCGTTCCCCGTGATGGGTATGAGCGACGCCATCGAGATGGGGTTCATCGGCTGGGGCGACTCCCGTGCCGCGCTGTACATCAACGTCACCGCCGTCGTCGTCAACGTCGTCCTCGACCCGTTCCTCATCTTCGGGTACTGGATTCCCGGCTTCGACGGACTCGGCATCCAGGGCGCGGCGCTCGCGACGGGCCTCGGCTACGGTGCCGGGTTCCTGCTCGCGCTGGGGATGATGCTCAGGGGCCGCGACGATTACACCCTCACCAGGGCCTCGGCGACCCTCCGCCTCGACGACGCACGCGAACTGGTCGACGTCGGGCTTCCGCGGACCGGCCAGCACGCCGCCGCCCAGTCGGTGCGCGTCCTCATCATCGGCATCGCGGCCGCCGCCGGGGGGTCGGCCGCGCTCGCGGCGTACACCGTCGGCGCTCGCATCGCCAGCGTCGCGTTCATTCCGGCGAGCGGACTCGCACAGGCCGCCCAGAGCGTCGTCGGACAGAACATCGGGGCCGCCAATCCGATGCGGGCCAGTCGGACGACGTGGGTCGGTGCAGCCATCGCCGTCGTCGGCCTCTCGCTCATCGGCGTCGTCCAGTGGTTCGTCCCCGAACTGCTGGCGAACCTCTTCGTCCCCGACCTCACTCCCGACGGCCTCGCGCTCACCGTCGACTACCTCCGGATTCTCGTCTTCGGCTACTGGGGAATCGGGGCGATGTCCCTCTTCAACGCCGGATTCAACGGCGCTCGAAAGACCAGGACGAGCATGGTCGCCGACCTGGTGAAATACTGGGGCGTGCGCCTTCCCATCGCCGCGGTCGGCGTGTTGCTGGTGGACGGCGTCGGCGTTCACGCCGTGTTCTGGGCGGTCACCGTCTCGAACGTCGTCGGCGCAGTCGGGACCGGCGCGTACTACTACTACACGACGACCAACGGGATGCTGGAACGCGCGGCCGAGGTCGCATCCAGCCCGGCGGACTGACGGCTCGTCGGCCGGGTCGAAGGGGAAAGAACGAGGAGCGCGGAGCGTGTGACCGCACTGGAGTCCAGCGACCGCGCCTACTTAAACTCCCGGTGGCCGAGGTGAAAGTGAAAACGCAAGAGGGCGTCGGGAAAATCTCGCCGTCTGCCCTCCGTCAGCGCGGCGTCTGACGGTCGGCGCGCGGAGGACGGTCGCCCGTCCCGTCGTCAGTCGCTCGCGCCCGCCACGTCGACGCGGACCGACCGTTCCGCGACGAACCGGCGGACGCGGTCGGCGAACGGCCCGTCGCCCGGCCACGAGGCGTCGGCGTCGAGGGCGTCGGGGTCGCCGACGTAGACGGCGACCGTCTCGCCCGCCGTCGTCGGAACGTCGACCCGGACGTACAGACCGCTGTCGACGCCCTCGTACGCGTCGATGGGAGCGACGTCCGGCGTGGCGAGAATGCGACCGCCGGTCCGGCCGCCGGGTGCCAGCGTCGGGTACCGCCCGTCCTCGGGGTGGAGTCCCTCCAGCACGGCGTCGCCGACGAACGCGAACGAGTCGACGACCGTCGCGACGCGGTCGGGGTCGGTGAGCGTCCCGTAGACGAAGACCCTCATCGCGGGCGGAGCGACAGCACTTTCACGCGCCCGACGGCGTCGAAGTCCCGCAGGCGGTAGGTTAGTTCGCGGACGCGCTCGGCCGGTCCCAGGCAGAAGGCGGTTTCGAGACACCAGTCGCCGTGGTGGACGTGGCTGGTCGCGTCCACGACGGCGTCGAACTCGTGCTGGATGGCGTGCAGGTCGTCGACGACGGACCCGTGCTCGTAATCGAACGCCAGCACGGCGGCCACGTCGCCCGAGAGGTCCTCGAACTGCGAGTGGGCCTCGGTGTACTCGCGCATGGCTTCCCGCACCGCACGCGAGCGGGAGTCGAGGCCCTGTCGCTGCCACGTGTCGTCGAACGCGTCCAGCACGCCCTCCGGTACGTTGAGGCTAGTTCGCATGGTGTCGCGTTCGCGGTATTACGCCTTCAGACGTTCGATAATAACAACCACTTTCCGGGAACCGGACCGAGTCGTGGTCGATGCTCGACGTGGAACTGGCCGTGCTGGTCGGGACGGTCGGACTCGGTCTCGCGCACGGCGTCGAACCGGGCCACGGCTGGCCGGTCGCCGCCTCCTACGCGCTCGACCAGACGAACAAGTGGCTCTACGGCTTCGCGGCGAGTTTCGTCATCGGCGTCGGCCACCTCGTCAGCAGCATCGCCATGGTGCTCGCGTTCTTCTGGGCGAAGCGGTACTTCGACCTCGCGCAGGTGAACGAGCCGTTGACCGTGTTCGGCGTGCAGGTCGGCGGTCCGGTAAGCGTCGTCGCGGGCGTCCTGCTCGTCGCGCTGGGGGTCCGGGAGTACTTCCACGGCCACTCCCACGACCATGGCGGTTCGCACGACCACGGGGATTCTCACGGCCATCGCGACCACTCTCACGACGGCCACTCTCACGACCACGGGAACTCTCACGACCACCACGACCACGGTGACGACGGTCTGCTCGCGACGGTGAAGACGGCGCTCCCGTTCGTCGGCGGGCACACTCACGGCTCGATGGACGAGGCGACCGACCGCGGCCTGTGGGGCATCGCGGGCTTCGCCTTCCTGCTCGGGTTCGCCCACGAGGAGGAGTTCGAGATCATCCTGCTCTGTTCGGGGTCGCAGTACTGCCTCGAACTCATGACGATCTACGCGCTGACGGTCATCTTCGGCATCGTCGGCCTGACGCTGCTGCTCATCGCCGGGTACGAGCGCTACGAGGAGCGCGCCGAGCGCTACGCCGACTACCTCCCGGCGTTCTCCGCGGCGGTCCTGATACTGATGGGCCTCGGGTTCGTCACGGGACTGTTCTAGGTTACCCCTTCCAGTACACCCAAACCCTCTGCACGAGAATCACGTTGCGTGACGACCGACGCGACCGAGGCCGGCCCCCTGCGAGCGCGCGTGCTGGCGGTCTGGCGGCGCGTGTTCGACCTCTCGTGGCCGGTGATGGCCGAGCAGGTGCTCCGCACGCTGATGCGGACCACCGACATCGTCGTCACGGGGCTGTTCTCGCCCGCCGCGGTCGCGGCCATCGGTCTCGCAGACCTCTACGCGCGCCTCCCGCTCCGCATCGGTCTCGGACTCGGCGGCGGTGCCATCGCGCTCTCCAGCCAGGACACCGGCAGCGGCGCGACCGCGAACCGCGACGAGGCGGTCACGCAGGCCATCCTCGTCGGCGCGCTCACCGGCCTGCCGTTCGTCGCGTTCGGACTGCTCGCGGGGGAGTTCGCCATCTCCGTCCTCGGCGCGCCCGACCGCGTGGCGGCGATGGGCGGCACCTACCTCGCCATCATCTTCGTCACCGCGCCCGCCCGCCACGTCGCGCTAATCGGCGCGCGGTCGCTCCAGGGCACCGGCGACACGCGCACCCCGATGTACGTCAACGTCGTCTCGAACCTGCTGAACATCGGGGGCACGGTCGCGCTCGGCCTCGGTCTCGGTCCGTTCCCGGAGTGGCGCATCGTCGGCGTCGGGACCGCCACCGCGGTCGGCAACGTCTTCACCGCGGTCGCGCTCCTGCTGGCCATGCGCACCTCGTGGACGGCGGCGTCGTTCGTCCGGCCGCGCGACTGGACCATCACGCGCCAGTTGCTCACCGTCAGCGCGCCGCGCATCGCCGAGGGGCTGGCGGCGACCGTCGCCGAGTTCCCGTTCAACGCCATCCTGCTGTCGTTCGGGACGTCGGTCAACGCCGCCTACCAGATCGGTCGCCGGGTGTACCAGCAGGTGACCGGACCGCTCTCGCGAGGGTACAACGTCGCGGCCAGCGTCGTCGTCGGGCAGGCGCTCGGCGACGGCGACCCGGACCGGGCGCGGTTCGAGGGCTGGGCGACGACCGCGCTCGGTCTCCTGACGGTCGGTACCATCGGCGTCGCGCTGTTCGTCGCCGCGGAACCGCTCGTCCGCCTGTTCACCTCGGACGCGAGAACCGCGCGTTACGCCGCCGAGTTCGCCCGCACCTACGGCGTCGCCGCGCCGTTCCTCGTCTCCTACGTGGTCCTCGCGGGGTCGCTGCAGGGCGGCAGCGACACGAAGACGCCGTTCCTCGCGCGGACGACCGGCATGTTCGGCTTCATGGTCGGCTTCTCGTGGCTGTTCGGCGTCTACCTCGGCTACCGCGTCGTCGCGGTGTACGCCGGCATCCTGCTGTACTACGTCTGGGCGACGGCGGTCGTCGGCGCCGGCTTCTACTGGGGCGGCTGGGCTCCCCGCGCGGCGAAGATGATGGCGGAGCGCGGAAGCACGGAGTAGCCGGCGGAGAGCGGAAACGGGGAAGCGGCGGAAACTGTAGGTGTCGCGAGCGCGAACCCCGCACCGATGACCTGGTTCGCCACCGACGCCGTCGACGGCCCGCACGCCAATCAGCCGGTCGCCACCACCGGCGCGTCGCCCGACGAGGCCGACGCCGCGGTGGTGCTCGCCCACGGCCGCGGCGCGACGGCCGAGGGCATCCTCGACCTCGCGGACGAGTTCCGGCGGGAGAACGTGGCGTACGTCGCGCCGCAGGCGGCCGGGAACGAGTGGTACCCGCAGTCGTTCCTCGCGTCCATCGACGCGAACGAACCGCACCTCTCGTCCGCGCTGGCGCTGTTCGGAACCGTCGTCGACGGCCTCGCGGCGGCGGGCGTCGCCCCCGAGCGAATCCTGCTCTCCGGCTTCTCGCAGGGAGCGTGCCTGACGACGGAGTACGCCGCGCGCAACGCCCGGCGGTACGGCGGCGTCGCCGGACTCAGCGGCGGTCTCATCGGACCGGACGGGACGCCCCGCGACTACGACGGGTCGCTCGACGGGACGCCCGTCTACCTCGGCTGTGGCGACCGCGACCCTCACATCCCCGTCGAGCGCGTCGAGGAGACGACGGCGACGTTCCGCGACCTGGACGGCGACGTGACCGAGCAGATATTCGAGGGGATGGGCCACGGCGTCGTCAAGCCGGAACTCGACGCGGTCGAGGCGATGCTCGACGTCCTGCTCGACGGCGGCGAGTGAGCGCTCGCGAGGCTCGGTCGCGTACTCGACTCGTCGAAAATAGGCGGTCGTCCTGCGGTTACCGGTTCAGCGCTCGTCGAGCGGAACGAACTCCTGGTTCTCCGGACCGACGTACTTCGCCCGCGGCCGGATGAGGCGATTGTCGTCGTACTGCTCCAGGACGTGGCCGACCCAGCCGCCGACCCGGGACATGGCGAAGATGGGCGTGTAGACGTCGATGGGGATGCCCATCTGGTAGTACGTCGACGCGGAGTAGAAGTCGACGTTCGGCGCGAGGCCCTTCTCCTCCTGCATGTACTCCTCGATAGCGACGGACATCTCGTACCACTTCGTGTCGCCGGCGGCCTCGCCGAGTTCCTCGCTCTTCTCGCCGAGAATCTTGGCACGGGGGTCCTTGACGTTGTAGACGCGGTGGCCCATGCCCATGACGCGGTCGCCGCGGTCCAGTGCGTTCTTCACCCACTCGACGGGGTCCTGGTCGGCGTCGTCGACCTCCTTGAGCATCTTCATGACGTTCTGGTTCGCGCCGCCGTGCAGCGGACCGGCGAGCGTCCCGATGGCGCTGGTGATAGCGCTGTGCACGCCCGAGAGCGTGCTGGACGTGACCATCGACGAGAACGTCGAGGCGTTCAGGCCGTGGTCGGCGTGGAGCACGAGCGCCATGTCGAACGTCTCCGCGAGCACCTCGTCCGGCTCCTCGCCGTTGAGCATGTAGAGGAAGTTCTCGGCGTGGCCGAGGTCCTCGCGCGGCTCGACCGGTTCGTCGCCGTTCCGGAAGCGGTCGAACGCCGCGATGATGGTCGGAATCTTGGCGGTGATGCGCCGCCCTTTCCGGAGGTTGGCCTCGTAGTCCTCCGGGTCCGTCTCGGAGTCGTCGGGGTCGTAGGCCGACAGCATCGAGACGGTCGTCTGGAGCGCGGCCATCGGGTCGGCGTCCGCTTCGGCCAGTCGGCGGACCGTCGACAGGACGTCCTCGTCGACGGAACGCTCGTCGGCCATCGACTCGCTGAACGAGTCGAGTTCGTCGCGATTCGGGAGGGAGCCGTGCCAGAGGAGATAGAGCACCTCCTCGTAGCTCGCCTCTCGTGCGAGGTCCTCGATGGCGTATCCGCGATAGATGAGTTTGCCTGCGTCACCGTCGATGTGACTGAGAGCCGACTCAGCGACTACCACGCCCTCCAGACCTTTCTTGACCTCGTCTGACATACTGTAAGAGTTGATTGGCAACCCCGAAAAGGATTATCGTTCGTGGCGGATGTGAATTCGGCGAACAGGTCGGTTCCCGTCGGAATCTCCGTGTGCGCCCCGCTCTCTCGCCGGCGAGAGGACGGACGGGGGCGACTCGCTCGACGCGAACCGGCGGTCCACCGCTGGTCCACCGCCGGTCCCGGGACCGCGCTACGAACGTTTTTACGAGCAGCCGACGAATCCCGACGTATGGATTCCGCGAGCGAGGTGGAGTACGAACCCAGGAGCGTCAAGGAGGTGCTCGCGGAGATGAAAGACACCGCGGAGCTGCTCATCGACCTCTCGTTCTCCGCAGTGCTCAACGGCAGCGACGACATCGCGACCGAGGTACTCGACCTCGAAGACCGGATGGACGTGCTCCAGTTGCAGGCCCGGATGAGCCTGCTGATGGCGGCGCGGAGCCCGGACGACGCCGAAGAGCTCGCGCCGGTGCTCGGCGTCGTCGGCGCGGCGGAGAAGATAAGCGACGCGGCCGGCGACATCGCCAAGGTCGTCCTCGAGGACATCGGCCTGCCGGAAGCGATGCGCGCGTCGCTCCCGGAAGCCATCGAGTCGCTCCTGCGCGCCGAAGTCGTCGACGGCTCCGAGCTGGAGGGGACGACGCTCGGCGCGCTGAACCTGGAGACCGAAACGGGCGTCCGGGTCATCGCCATCCACCGCGGCGGCGACTGGCTGCTCAACCCGGACAGGGACACCGACCTTCGCTCCGGCGACCGCCTGCTGTTGCGTGGGCCGGACGAGGGCATCGCGACGGTGTACGAGGCCGCGACGGGGACGGCGTACGAGTCGCCGGAACCGCCGACGGACGACGACGCCGACCTCGAACGCGCCGTCGACTCCATCGTCCTGATGAAGAACATGAGCGAACTCGCGGTCGACCTGGCGTACGGGAGCGTCCTCTTCGACAGCGAGGGTGTCGCCGAGGAGGTCGTCGAACTCGAGGCGGAGGTCGACGCGCTGCAGTCGCGCTTCGAGGCGTGGGTGCTCCGGGCGGCCGCCCAGACCGACGACCCCGTCTCGCTGCGCGGACTCGTTCACCTCGCCAACAGCACCGAGGTCATCAGCGACGCGGCGGTCGAGATAAGCGAGGGCGTGCTCCGCGGACTGGGAACCCATCCGGTGGTCGAGCAGGCCATCGAGGAGAGCGACGAGGTCATCGTCCGCGTCGAAGTCGCGGCCAGCAGCCGGTTCGACGGGACGACGCTGGGCGACGAGCGGGTCGAGACCGAGACGGGGATGCGCGTCATCGCGGTGCGCCGTCCGCCGGCGGACTGGGTCATCTCGCCGGGACCGGCGACGGAACTCGGCGCCGGCGACGTGCTGCTGGCGAAGGGAACCCGTTCGAGCGCGGAACGGCTCCGGGAACTCACCAGCTAGTCGACCTCGCGGGCCAGCCGTCGAGCCGAGAGCGCCACGAGCACGGCCGTCACGAGCGCGCCGAGCGTCAGCGCCAGCACGACGCCGAGGGCGAGGAAGGTCAGGGGGCCGCCCGCCTGACCGCGGACCGACCCGACGACGCCGACCCTGAAGGCGTACAGCAGCACCGCGACGGCGACGCCGACGGCGAAGCCGACCGCCGCGTTCCGGCGGACGTCGAGCGCCTCGACGAGGTTGTTCGCCGGTGGACGGTCGGGAACGTCCCGTTCCATGGGCGAGCGTTGGTCCGGTCGGTGAAAGGCACGTCGGTCACGGGACGTCAGGCGTACGCGTCCAGTTCCCGGCCGAACGCGACGAAGTAGGCGACGCCTCCGAGTCCGACCACCGTCGCGAGACCGAACGCGAGCGCGGGACCGCCGACCGTCGCCCCGACGACGCGCGTCGATTCGAGTCCGTAGAGCCAGCCGCCGACCGCCGCGCTCGGAATCGTTATCGCGTTCCTGACGAGGTAGTACGACCCCACCACGCGGCCGCCGGCGTCGGCCTCCGCCGGGCCGACGATGAGCGCCTTGTGCGCGGGCAGGCCGGCGAACCGCAGGCCGGAGACGGCAAAGAGCAGCGTGACGAGCGCGGTCTCGGAGAGCGAGACGCCGCCGAGCAGCGGGACGGTGGCCGCGACCCCGCCGTCGGGCGCGGTGACCAGCAGGGCGGGGAAGACGGCGTAGACGACGAACCCGAGCGCGACGACCGGCTTGAGTCCGACGCGCTTTGCGAGCTTCGCGACGGGCACCATCGTCGCCAGTGCAACCGCCATCTCGACGGCCAGCAGCACGCCGAAGAACGCGTCCGGGCCGAGGTAGCCGACGACGGGCAGCGTCGCCGACACCTCGAGGTACTGCGTGACGACGAGGACGACGAAGACGTACACCATCCCGTTCCCGAACCGGACGAGCGTGTCGCCGACGAGCAGGGGCCGGAGCGTCGCGGGCATCGTCCGCAGGTCGTCGACCACCTGCGAGACGCCCTCGAACGACTTGCCGAGCGAGTCCTCGCTCGCCTCGTAGAGGACCCGCTGGGCGACGGTGGCGACGAGGCCGAACGCCGCCGCCACGCCGAGCACGTACCGGAATCCGGGGTCGAAGCCGTAGGCCGCGATGAGTCCCGCCGCCAGCAGCGGGCCGAGCAGGAACGCGGTCCGCCGGAACGTCTCGGTGCTGGCGAACCCCGTCGCGAGTTCGGTGGGCGGGACGCTCTGTTTCACGATGGCGAAGGTCGCGCCGAGTCCGAACGACTTCCAGGCCTGCGCGAGCGCGAGGCCGACGAAGAGCCAGCCCCACGCCGGAACGCCCGGAACCGCGCCGAAGGCGGGCGCGCCGAACCACAGCAGGAAGCCGAGCGTCGACGCGAGGCCGAAGAGGGTGAGCGCGGTTCGCGAGCCGATGCGGTCCGACAGCGCGCCGCCGGGATAAGGGTAGACGGCGCTGATGAGGTTGCCGAAGCTCCCGTAGAGACCGATGACGACGCTCGTCGCGCCCAGGAACTCGAAGTACCGGCCCATGTACCGGCCGGTCATCTGGAAGCCGAGGCTGAACGCGAACATCGCCAGCGAGAGGACGAGTACGTCTCGCTCCAGCGCCAGGAACTGCCGGAACGGCGCGAGCGCGTCGACGCGCTCCTCGTCGGTCGCCATGTGCGGGAGTTGCGCGTTCCGTGGCAAAAAGATACGGTAGCTACGCGCACGCACGGCTGGCTCCGGAGGGGGATCTCCTCGCCCGACGAAAGGGCGAGAACGTAGTAGACCGAACGGCTAAAGGCAGTTCGGTCACGGTGTAACTGTAATGACAACGCTCGGAACGGCGAGCGCGGCCCCCGGGGAGATGGACACGGGCCGGCTTGCGGTCGGTGAGACGCGCGACGGGAGCCAGTTCGGCCTCCCGGTCGCCGTCGTCAACGGTGCCGACGACGGAGACACCCTGTACCTCCAGGCGGTCAGTGACGGCGACGAACTCAACGGTCTCGGCGTCGTCCAGCGGGTCGTCCCGCAGCTCGACCCCAAGCAGCTCGCCGGCACGGTGCTCGTGGTCGGCGTCGTCAACTACCACGGCTTCCAGGTGGCGGAGCATCGCAACCCCATCGACGACACGAAGATGAACCGCACCTACCCCGGCAACGAATCCGGGACGTCGAGCGAACGCATCGCGGCGGCTACCTTCGAGGTGGCCTCGCGAGCGGACCTCGTTCTCGACCTCCACCAGGGTTCGACCAGTCGGATGCTCAACGAGGCGCGAGTGCGCTGTGGCCCGCGCCACCGCCTCCACGACGCCTGCCTGGAACTCGCGAAGGTGTTCGGCTGCGGGTACGTCCTGGACCAGAAAGGGCCGGACGGCCAGCTCGCCCGCGCCGCGCCGGACGAGGGTATCCCGACCATCGACCCCGAACTCGGCGGCTCCGTCGGCTGGGACGAGGAGAGCATCCGGTACGGCGTCGAGGGCGTGTTCAACGTCCTCCGGCACTACGGCTTTCTCGACGGCGACGTGGAACTCCAGCCCCAGACCCGGGCGACGGGGTTCGACCGCTACGGCGCGCCCAGCGGCGGCGTCGTCGACTTCGAGAAGGACCTCGGCGACGCCGTGGAACCGGGCGACGTGCTGTTCGAGGTGACCGACGTGTTCGGCACGCTGAAGGCGGAGGTGACGGCGGACCAGCGGGGCATCTTCTGGCGCGCGCGTCGCCTCCCCCAGGTCGCCACCGGCGAGTACGTCTGTTCCGTCGGCACCGACGTGGACGAGTACTGAACGCCCGATTCTCGCCCGGCGTCCAACAAGTATTGATACGTGGAGCCGAAAGCCGGGAGTATGCCCTCCCCGCTCGTCTGTCCCGACTGCGGTGCGACCTACGACCCCGGCCCCGGAGAGCCGTGGCGCTGCGACTGCGGTCACCCCCTCGAGTTCGCCGAGCGCCCGCTCCCGGACGGCCCCGCCCCCGACTTCTCCGAACTCGACACGCGCGAGGGGCTGTGGGCGTTCGAGGAGTTCCTCCCGGTCCGCCGCGTCGTCAGCCTCGGCGAGGGGTTCACGCCCCTGGCCGACGCCCCCGACTGGGACGCGCAGTTCAAACTCGACTGCGTGTTCCCCTCCGGGAGCTTCAAGGACCGCGGCGCGACCGTCACCCTCTCGCGGGCCGCGGAACTCGGGGTCGAGAGGGTGCTCGAAGACTCCTCGGGCAACGCCGGCGCGGCCATCGCCCAGTACGCCGCGCGGGCGGGAATCGACGCCGACATCTACGTCCCCGCGGACGTCAAGGAGTCCAAGCTGGCCGCCATCGAGCGCTCCGGCGCGACCACGGTGAGAGTCGAGGGGAGTCGCCAGGACGTGACCGACGCCTGCGTGCGGAGCGTCGAGGGCGCGGGGCGACGGCCCGCGGAGGATGAGGGCGCGGGGCGACGGCCCGCGGAGGATGAGGGCGCGGGGCGACGGCCCGCGGAGGATGAGGGCGCGGGGCGACGGCCCGCGGAGGATGAGGGCGCGGGGCGACGGCCCGCGGAGGATGAGGGCGCGGGGCGACGGCCCGCGGAGGATGAGGGCGCGGGGCGACGGCCCGCGGACAGCGAGAGCGGGCGAAACCCGCGACAGTCGGGCGAGGGCTGGTACGCCAGCCACGCCTGGAACCCCGCCTTCTTCGCGGGGACGATGACGTTCGCCCTGGAGGTCGCGGCCCAGCGCGACTGGTCGGTGCCCGACGCCGTCGTCACGCCGCTGGGCCACGGCACGCTCTTCCTCGGCGCGTACCGCGGGTTCCGCGCGCTCGTCGACGCGGGCTGGACCGACGAGATGCCGCGCCTGCTCGGCGTCCAGGCGAACGGCGTCGCGCCCATCGCCGCGGAACTGCACGGCGACGCCGACGGCGAGCGCAACGACGTGGCCGACGGCATCCAGATAACCCGTCCGGCGCGCCGCGACCAGATACTCGACGCGGTCGAGGCGACCGACGGCGACGCCATCGCGCTCGACGCCGACGTCACCGACGACGCCCTGGACGCGCTCCGCCGGTCGGGCTTCTACGTCGAACCGACTAGCGCGGTCGCCGTCGCCGGACTGTCCGCCTACCGCGAGCGCGGCGTCCTCGGCGACGACGAGGACGTCGTGGTCGCGCTGACCGGGAGCGGGCTGAAGTCGTAGGTCGCGGCCCGACGCCGAAACCGACGGAAGATACTTATACGATTCCGTAACTATCACGAGTGAGCACACGATGGCTGGTGGCTACTTTACACGCCGGGCGTTCGCCCGATAACCACCTAGCCCCAGCCATCGTCGACTTCCTGCCCGCTCTCGCACGCCCCGGAGCCTCGCCTCCGGGCCGTTCGCGTCGCTCACGAACGCACCGCGAGCCGCGGCACCCTTCTCGACACATGTCACGACAAGATTCAGAGTCACGGGTAGTGGTATCGCTGCCGGACGGTTCCGAACGCGCCTTCCCGGAGCCCGTCACGGTCGAAGACGTGGCCTACGACGTCGGTCCCGGCCTCGGCGACGACTGCGTCGCCGGCCTCGTGGACGGCGAGCTGGTCGCGCCCGAACAGCGCATCGAATCCGACGTCGACCTCCGGGTGGTCACCCCCGACTCGGAGGTCTACCGCCGCGTCCTGCGTCACTCCGCTGCGCACGTCCTCGCGCAGGCAGTCCTGCGGCTGTATCCGGACGCGAAGCTCGCCATCGGTCCGCCGACGGACGAGGGCTTCTACTACGACTTCGACGGCGTCGACGTGGCGGAGGACGACCTCGACGCCGTCGAGGCCGAGATGCGGGACGTCGTCGAGGCCGACCACGATATCGTCCGCGAGGAGGTCTCGCCCGAGGAAGCCCGCGAGCGCCTCGCCGACCAGCCGTACAAGCGCGAGTTGCTCGACGACGTCGTCGACGCCGGCGAGCCGGTCACGTTCTACCGGCAGGGAGAGTTCGTCGACCTCTGTGCGGGACCGCACGTCGCGTCGACGGGCGACGTCGAGGCGTTCTCGCTGCTCGAAATCGCGGGAGCGTACTGGCGCGGCGACGAGGACGAGCAGATGCTCACGCGAATCTACGGTACGGCGTTCGAGTCCGACGACGACCTCGACGCCTACCTCGACCGGCGGCGGAAGGCCGAGGAGCGCGACCACCGGAAGCTCGGCCGGGAACTCGACCTGTTCTCCGTGCCGGACCACTCGCCGGGCTGTCCCCACTACCACCCGAACGGGATGACCGTCCGCCGCGAACTCGCGGAGTTCGTTCGCGAGAAGAACGCCGAACTCGGCTACGACGAGGTGTCGACGCCCGAACTCAACAAGGCCGACCTCTGGAAGCCGACGGGGCACTACGACGCCTTCCGCGAGGAGGGCGAGATGTTCGCGTGGGAGCAAGGGGGAACCGAGTACGGTCTCAAGCCGATGAACTGTGCGAACCACGCCCACCTCTACGACCGGCGGCGCTACTCCTACCGCGACCTGCCGGTGCGGTTCTCGGAGTTCGGCGACGTCTATCGCAACGAGCAGTCCGGCGAACTGTCGGGCCTGCTCCGCGTGCGCCGGATGACCCAGGACGACGGGCACGCGTTCGTCCGCCCCGACCAACTCGAAGCCGAACTGACGCGGACCATCCGTGTCATCGAGGACATCTACGACGAGTTCGGCCTCGAAGTCCTGTACAAGCTGGAGACGAAGGGCGAGAACGCGGTGGGCAGCGACGAGATATGGGAGACGGCGACGGACGCGCTGCGCGCCGCCCTCGACGCCGAGGGGCTCGCCTACGACGTCGAGGCGGGCGAGGCCGCGTTCTACGGTCCGAAGATCGGTCTCGACGTCCGCGACGCCATCGGCCGGGAGTGGACCATCGGCACCGTGCAGGTGGACTTCAACATCCCCGAGCGCCTCGACCTCGTCTACGTCGACGAGGACAACGAGGAGCGCCGCCCGGTCGCGGTCCACCGCGCCCTGCTCGGGTCGCTCGACCGGTTCATGGGCGTCCTGATAGAGCATCTCGGCGGCGACTTCCCGACGTGGCTCGCGCCCGAACAGGTGCGCGTGCTCCCCGTCACCGGGGACGACCGCGAGTACGCCCGCGACGTCGCGGACGCGCTCGGCGAGTTCCGGGTCGACGTCGAGGACCGCGACTGGACGCTCGGCAAGAAGATACGCGCGGCCCACGACGACCGCGTCCCCTACATGCTCGTCGTCGGTAGCGAGGAGGCCGCCGAGGGAACCGTCTCCGTCCGAGACCGCGCGGAGCGCGAAGCGGGCGGCGTCGACCTCGCCACGTTCTGCGAGCACCTCGACCGCGAGTGCGACGAGCGCCGACTCGAACCGGACTTCCTCGCGGACCGCTGACCGGCACCGCCGGTCGAGGTACACGCCCGTGTCTAGTCGTTCCCGGTTCGGCATCGACGTGTTCAAGGTTACGCGAACGTGAGGGTCGGGGTATGAACCGTGCAGAGAAGGCGAGCCTGCAGTTGCAGGCCGTCTCCGTTCTCCGGATGCTGAAAGAGACTCGGACCTACGACGAACTCGCCGCGGTGACGGGACTCCCGGCCGGCGACCTGAACCGGTACGTGAACGGTCACGTCCTGCCGAGCGCCGACCGCGCCGAGACGGTCGTGTCGGGCGTCGGCCGCGAGGAACTGGCCGAGGAACTCCACGCGCGGACGCGACTCGACGCGGACGGATACGTGGACAACTCCGCCGTCGTCTTCGACCAGTCGTTCCTCGACCTGGTCGCGCCCGTCGCCGCGGAGACGTTCGACTTCGGCCGGCCCGACGTGGTGCTGACGGCGGCGACGGACGGTATCACGCTCGCGTCGGCGATGGCGAGCTACTTCGGCGCCCGGTCGGCGTACGCGAAGAAGTCGAAGGAGACGGCCGTCGAGGAGTTCATCGAATCGCGCCAGCGCCTCGCGTCGGGCATCGAACTCACCTACTACCTTCCGGCGTCGGCCATCGACCCCGGCGAGACGGTGCTCGTCGTCGACGACCTCGTCCGCTCCGGCGAGACCCAGGAACTCCTGCTCGACATCGCCGAGCGCGCCGACGCCGACGTGGGCGGCGTCTTCGCGCTCATCGCCGTCGGCGAGGAGGGCATCGAACGCGCGAAGTCCTGTACGGACGCGCCGGTCGGCGCGCTCACCACGTTCGAGGAGTGAGCGTCGGGTCGCCGGGCGGCGGCGACGCCCCGTCGTCACCAGCGGAATATGCAAATATGTGTATACGAATCCGTTCTCAGACGGAAATAGTTAAATGCTCTCTGTTCTGGTTGCTCAAACGTGCATCATGGGCGCGCTAGCTGACTACTTCGAGTTCGACGAACACGACACGGACCTCGCGACGGAGGTTCTCGCGGGAATCACCACGTTCCTGACGATGTCCTACATCGTCGTGGTCAACCCCGCCATCATGACGATGTTCCCGGGCGAGAACGGCAAGCCGGGCATCGCGCTCCAGAACTACTCCCCCATGGAGGTCCAGCAGATGCTCGCCGTCGTCACCATCCTGGCGTCGGCGGTCGCCATCTTCGTGATGGCGTTCTACGCCAACCGACCGTTCGGGCAGGCGCCCGGACTCGGTCTCAACGCCTTCTTCGCGTTCACCGTCGTCGGGACGCTGGGCATCCCGTGGCGGACGGCGCTGGCCGCCGTCGTGACGGAGGGCGTCATCTTCATCGTCCTCACCGCTATCGGCGCGCGGGAGTACATCATCCGGCTGTTCCCCGAACCGGTGAAGTTCGCCGTCGGGACCGGTATCGGCCTCTTCCTCGCCATCATCGGCCTGGAGGAGATGTACGTCGTCGTCGACGACCCGGCGACGCTGGTGACGCTGGGCAACATCGCCCAGGACCCCGTCGCGCTGCTGTCGGTCGCCGGCCTCTTCCTCACGCTCGCGCTGTACGCCCGGGGCATCCCCGGCGCTATCGTCCTCGGCATCCTGCTGACCAGCGCCGCCGGCTGGGTCGCGGCCTCGATGGGGTACGTCAGTCCGCATCCCGGAAGCCCGCTCGCGCCCAGTATCCCTGACCCCCAGTACGACATCACGCCGCTCTTCGGCGCGTTCCTCGACGGGTTCCGGAACGTCGACGCGTTCGCGTTCTCGCTCGTCGTGTTCACCTTCTTCTTCGTGGACTTCTTCGACACCGCCGGGACGCTGACCGGCGTCGGTCAGGTCGCCGGTTTCCTCGACGAGAACGGCAACCTGCCGGACATCGACAAGCCGCTGATGGCGGACGCCATCGGCACCACGGTCGGCGGCATCCTCGGCACCTCCACAGTGACGACGTACGTCGAGTCCGCGACGGGCGTCGAGGAGGGCGGTCGGACGGGCATGACTGCGCTCGTCGTCGGCCTGCTCTTCCTCGCGGCGCTCGCCGTCGTCCCCCTCGCCGCCGCGATTCCGCTGTACGCCTCCCACATCGCCCTGGTGGTCGTCGCCATCATCATGCTCGGCAACGTCACCGACATCCAGTGGGACGACGTCACCTACGCCATCCCCGCGGGCATGACCATCCTCATCATGCCGCTGACGTTCTCCATCGCCTACGGCATCGCCGCCGGTATCGTCTCCTACCCGATCGTGAAGACCGCGACCGGCGAGTGGCGCGACGTGCGCCTCGGCCAGTGGCTGCTCGCGCTCGCGTTCGTCTTCTACTTCTTCGTCCGGACCAGCGGCTTCCTCCAGGCGCAGGTCTGACCGCGTCCGGTCCGGCGGTCGTTTTTCGCTCGCTCGGCGGTCGTCCGGGAGCGACGAGTGATTCCCCGCAATTGACGTTTCCCCGCGACGAACCCGCCCTCGATGGACTCCCTCCCGCCGCGGCGATGGCTCGTTCGCGGTGCCGTCGCCCTGCTGGTCGTCTCCCTGTTCGCGCCGGCCGTCACCGCGGGCGTCGGCTACCTCACGACGACGAGCGACCCGACGAACCTCCGCGCGTCGGTCGAATCGCCCGCGAACGGTACGACGGTCGTCAGCATCCAGGGGTTCCACTTCAGGGGGTACGCCAACGACCGGAAGCCGGCCCGCCTCGTCGCCGTCGGCCCGGAGGGGACCGTACAGTGGGTCCACGACGGAACGGGGTTCAACGCCACGTGGTTCTACGACGTGGACCCGCTGGAGAACGGCAACCTGCTCGTCACCTCGACCGCGAAGGGGTCGACGCTCGTCTACGAACTCGACCCACAGACCGGCGAGCGCGTCTGGACCCAGCGGCTACCCATCCACGACACCCACGACGTCGACCTCATCAACGGCGACCAGTTGCTCGTCGCCAACATGCGCGTGCCGAACAAGGGGGACCGACTGTTCATCTACGATCTGGGCGACGACGAGGTGGTCTGGCGCTGGCAGTTCGACGAGCACTTCCCCACGTCGGGCGGCGGCGGCGCGGGCGACTGGACGCACGTCAACGACGTCGACAAGATCGGCGAGGGGCGCTACCTCGTCTCGCCGCGCAACTTCGACCAGGTCATCGTCGTCGACCGCTCGACGAAGGAGATAACGATGCGGCTCGGGAGCGACGACGACCACGACGTCCTCTACGAACAGCACAACCCGCAGTACCTCGAAAGCGAGTCCGGCGATCCGACGATACTCGTCGCGGACAGCGAGAACGACCGCGTCGTCGAGTACGCCCGCCGGAACGGCACCTGGACCCGAACCTGGACGCTCTCGGGCGGGCTGAACTGGCCGCGGGACGCCGACCGCCTGCCCAACGGCAACACGCTCGTCGTCGACACCATGTACCAGCGCGTCGTCGAGGTGACGCCGAAGGGCGAGGTGGTCTGGGAGTTCTACGCGCCGTGGGCGCCGTACGACGTCGAGCGGACGGCCTACGGCGACGAAGCCGGCGGCCCGACGATGGCCGACCTGAACGTCACGGGGAACTACAGCGTCCACGGGAGCGCCGGCATCGCGCCGACCGCAGAGAAACGCACCGTCTCGTTCTGGATGGTCGAGACCTTCTCGGGGACGCCGCTGGAGAACGCGGCCGACGAGTTCGCCCGTCGGTGGTCCCACGTCACGCCCTGGATTCGCCCCGTCTGGATGGGGAGCTGGGACTTCCTGTACGCGCTGGTCGGCCTCGGGGTCCTCGTCGGCTGGAGCGTCGGCGAACTCGTCTACCAGCGTGGCCGGATTCGGCGCACCGTCGGTCGGTACGTGCGCTGAGAGTCGGACCCGCCTACCCCGAGAGGACGGCCCGAGCCGCGAACAGCAGGTTCTCCTTGCGCTCCATGACCCGGCGGTAGAAGTACGACAGCCACTTGTCGCCGTAGGGGACGTACTGCCACACCTCGTACTCCTCGGCGAGTTCGTACTGGGCGTCCTCGCGCACGCCCATCAGCATCTGAATCTCGAAGTCGGTGCCGTGTTCCTCGTGGAGTTCCGTCGCGTGCTCTATCATCGCCGGGTCGTGGCTCCCGACCGCGATGCCGCCGTCGAACTCCTCGAACATGAACGCCAGGTCGTCCCTGTAGGCCTCGTTCACGCGCTCTTTGTCCCTGTACGCTATCTCCTCGGGTTCGTCGTACGCGCCCTTGACCAGTCGGACCTTGCCGGGGACGTCGGCGAGTCGTTCGAGGTCCTCCCGCGTTCGCTCGAGATTCGCCTGGACGCAGACGCCGACGCCGCCGTCGTGTTCGTGGGCGAGTCGCTCGTAGGTGTCGAGCGTCGCGTCCGTCGTCTCGTGGTCCTCCATGTCCATCCAGACGAACGTGTCGCCGGACGCGTCGACGATGCGCTCCATGTTCTCGCGGTAGACGTGCTTGCCCACGTCGAGGCCCACCTGCGACGGCTTCACCGAGACGCACGCGGAGACGTTCGACCGCTCGATGTCCTCCAGCAGTCGGACGTACGCCTCGGCGTCCTCGTCGGCCGGTCCCCGGTCGTCGTAGTGTTCGCCGAGCAGGTTCAGGATGGCGTTGACGTTCCGCTCGTTCAGCGAGCGAGCGTGGTCCAGCGCCGTCGCCGGCGACTCTCCGGCGACGAACTTGCTGGCGATCGGTGGTATCATGACCGGGGGTTTGCACCCCCGCGTCTTATTAGTGTATAGTCCGCCCGTCCGTAATCGGGACCTTGATTCGGTCGGTAATCGCCCGTTTTGCCGTCCCGCCGTCGCCGGGAATCACACCGTACGACGGTCACCTGTGAACCCACGTTCGGTCATAATCCAACTTACGGTCGAGTAAAGCTCCCTTCGTAGCGTGAACGGTCGGGGTCGTTATCCGGACTCCTCGGCTACTTGGGAGCGCAGTAACCGCCGACAATTACGGTGAGAAACGATGACAGTCAACGGTAATCAGATCGACCTCGACGCGGCGTCGCTACAGGACTCCGGACGTGGCGGTGAGGGGTACATGTTCAACAACCAGTTCCAGCCCGGCGCGCAGTTCGTGGTCGTCACGCCGTCTCTCGACTGGGCGCCCCAGGGCACCGGCGAAGGGCAACTGGGGACCGAGTTCAACACTCGAATCGTCCAGTACACTGGCGCGCGTAACCAGTTCGTCTTCCTGTTCCCGTACGGCGACGCAGAGGTCCAGGAGGGCCAGCGGTACACGCTCGGCGGCGACTGGGAGGACATCCAGGAGCAGGCCGACGACGGAGACCAGGTGACCTTCGTCAACGTCACGTTCAATCCGGTGTAGCGACGCGCGAAAATCCATTCGACGACAGAGAACCATGACAGAACACACGCTAGCACGACTCCTCGGCGAACCGTCCCGTCGATCGTTCCTGAAGACGAGCGCACTCGCCTCCGGCGGAGCGGCCCTCGGCCTCTCCGGCGTCGGCGGGGCCCAGGATGGCGATACCCGTCGCGCAGTGATACTCAACCGGCAGTTCTCCGGCGGTGCGAGGTTCTCCATCGCGTCCGACTCGCTCGGGTGGGCACCCATCGAGAACGACGCCCAGGGCAACGAGTACAACACGCGAGTCATCAACTACCAGTTCTCGCCGGGTGCGTACGCGATGCTGTTCCTCCCGTCGGGCGTCGACGTCCAGGAGGGACAGACCTACGAGTTCCAGACCGGTCTCGGGGACTTCAACTTCGATGGGAACGCCGTCGACGACGACATCGTGTTCGACGATCCGGGAGAGATCGGACTCGTCGGCGTGCAGTTCACTCCCGTTGAGGGCGGAGCGACGACCCAGGCCGGCAACCAGACCGCCGGTAATCAGACCGACGGCTGACTCGGCCGCCGGTTTGCCGCGGCGCGCCCGTTTTTCCAGCGGTCAGGACTCGGCTCCGTCGCCCGTCAGTCGGTAGACGAGAACGTGAACACCGAGTCCCACGACCAGAAGCGCCAGGTTCCGGGCCGGTGCGCCGAGTGGAATCGTCTCGACGGTAATCTTCCGCTCGAACAGGGGCCAGAACGGACTCACGGGTTGCGTTCCGGGGAGGACGACGAGAACGTCGGCGGTGACGTGGCTCAGGACCCCGAGGAACGCGCCGGCGGCCGCCCACTCGAACGCGTTCCTCGCCGTGAGCCGGGAGGACCGTACCGGTCCTGCGAACCGGACGTAGGTGACGAGGAGGCCGGTGGCGAGCAGGCCGACGACGACGCCGCTCGCGACGCCGAAGAGGAGCGTGTGCGTCACCCCGTGGTGCCGGACCCCCGGAACGTGCTTGTCGACGTCGGGAAGCACCGCCGTCAGTAGCACGAACGCCGAGAACACGGTCCCGGCTCTGCGACCGAGGACGAACGCCGCCGGCGCGGAGACGAGCAGCGCGACGCCGTAGTGACCGGTCGGGTACATGGCGACCGTCGGTACCGCGACGAGCGGCGTACGCCGCGGACGTTGTTAACGTTTCCGCGGGCGCCCGACCGCGCTACGGCCGACGCAGCAGGTCGAGGCGGTCCAGCCCCCACAGCGTCAGCGCGACTCCTGCGACGGTCCCGGCGACGAGGACGACCACGGTCGTCCTCCGGCCCGGCAACGGTCCCCGGAACGGGTCGAAGACGAGTTGCCAGAGGCAGTAGGAGACGAGCGTCGTCCCGCCGAGCACGGCGAGCGGAGTGAGCGAGGGATGCACTGTCCGGCCGACGTACGGGACGAAGCACCAAAAGAGGGCCAGCGTCGGTCGCGTCCTCCGACCCCGTCGACGCGAACCTCCGATTCTTAAGACGCGTCCGCCCGCCTACCCCAACATGGACGTGCTCGAAGTCGTGGTCGTCGCGTTCTGGGCGATGCTGCCCGCGTACGTGCCGAACAACGCCGCCGTCCTGGCGGGCGGCGGCCCGCCCATCGACGGCGGGCGCACGTGGCGCGGGCGTCGCCTCCTCGGCGACGGGAAGACGTGGCGCGGTACCGCGGGCGGAATCGCGGCGGGCGCGCTGCTCGCGCTCGCGCTGAACGCCGTCCGCCCGTCGGTCGCCGACGCCATCGGCGTCGCGCTCCCCGAGTTCCCGCTCGCCGTCGTCGTCGCGATGCCCGCGGGAGCGATGGCCGGCGACATCCTCGCGTCGTTCGTCAAGCGCCGGACGGGCCGCCAGCGCGGGGCTGCCTTTCCGGGGCTCGACCAGCTGGACTTCGTCGCGCTGGCGCTGCTGTTCTCGCTGGTCGTCGCGCCCGCCTGGACGGTCGAGACGTTCTGGCCCTCCGTCCTGGCGGTCGTCGTCGTCGTGACGCCGCTCCTCCACGTCTCGACGAACGCCGGAGCCTACGCCCTCGGTCTGAAAGACGAGCCGTGGTAGAAGACGCCGGCGGACGACCGTGACCGACCGCCGGGCCGCGAGCGTGGGCCCGGTCGGAGTCGTGGGAACGTCTGACGAACCATTAAGTGGTGTCGAGCTAGATACATCCGTCAACGATGGGCAACAAGAACAAGACGATCTCCTTCCGGGTGAACGAGGACTCGTTCGAGACCCTGCGGGAGATCGCCGAGAAACGCGACATCTCGTTGTCCGCGGTGTTCCGCGACTACGTCGACATGCTCGTCGCCCACGACGGAAAGGTCCGCGTGGTGCCGGAGAACCAGGTCGAGGAGGGCGAGGACGACGAGTCGTTCCCGCCGAAGGTCGAGGTCCCGAAGAGCTTCGTCCGCGAACACGAGCGCCTGGAACTGGAGGCCGAACACCTCCGCGAGCAGCTACAGGAGCACAAGGAGTACGTTCGCCACCTCCAGGAGCAGGTCGACGGCGACGCCGGAGACGAGGAGGTCGTCAACCTCGAAGAACTGGACGACGAACTCGACACCGAGGAGACCTACCGGCTGGGGTAGTCGTCCGTCGAAGCGTCGCTTCTAGCCGGACAGCGACTCCTTCTTCTGCCGGGCGCGCCGTTCCATCTCGTCGTCGCCCTCGACGTCGGCGAGTTCCTCGACCGCTTCGAGGGTCCGGACCGACTGGTCGAGGAAGGAGAGGACGTCACCGGAGTAGGCGTACACCATGTAGTCGTCGCTCATCACGTCGACGATGGCGTCCGGGCCGAGGCCCTGCTCGCGCAGTTCGAGCAGGTAGCGCATGAACTTTCGCTCCGGACAGCCGCAGTAGGGGTTGGTGTCACAGCCGCAGTCGAGGAAGTCCTCGGTGAAGTCGAGCACGCGCTCGCGAGTCGCCTCGTCGAGCTTCTCGAGGCCGTCGCCTTGGAAGAGCAGGTCCAGGGTCGCGCCCTTGAACGCCCCCTTCGGGATGTTCGTCTCCAGCTGGGAGGAGAGCTGGCGATGGTTCTTGACGTATATCTTGTCCGTGATGGCCACGCTTGCCCGAATCTACTCGACTGGTCCGGATAAGCGTGTCGTCGGTGCTGCGATTCGCCCGTTCGTCTCGGCGGGCCGAACGGTCCGTCGGGAGACACACAAAACATATCCACGCGAACGCCAACCACCAACCATGAGCGACACGTCCGGAGTGGACCTCGCGTTCGACGAGAACGACTTGCTGCCCGCGGTCGCCCAGAGCGCCGAGTCGGGCGAGGTTCTGATGCTGGCCTACGTCACCCCCGAAGCGGTCGAGCGGACGCGCGAGACCGGGTTCGCACACTACTACTCGCGGAGCCGCGACGAACTCTGGCGGAAGGGCGCGACGAGCGGGCACGTCCAGCGCGTCGAGGAGGTCCGGGTGGACTGCGACGGCGACGCCCTCCTCTACCGGGTCGACCAGGAGGGCGGCGCGTGCCACACCGGCTTCGAATCCTGCTTCTACCGCACGCTAGACGGCGAGACGGTCGGCGAGCGAGCGTTCGACCCCGACGAAGTGTATGACTGACCCCATCGAGCGACTCCGGACCGCCGACGAGGACTGCCGAGAGGCCGAGTCCGCCGTCGCGGAGTACGGCCAGGCGACCGTCGAGCGCGTCGCCGACGCCCACGAGCGCGCGACCGACCTGCTGGACCGCTACGAGGGTCGCGCGACGGGGACGGGCGACTTCGAGGCGTTCGTGACGTTCCAGGGCGAGTTCGCCGACCTCGTCGAGGCCCTCCCCGAGGACCTCCCGGAGCGCGAGGCCTTCGAGCGCGCCGAGGAGATAGTCGACCGTCGGCGCATCGCCGAGCGCCACTTCGAGCAGGCCCGGGAGGAACTCGCCGCCGCGGGCGAGGTCGCCGCGCTGCTGGACGAGCGCCGGGCCACCCGCGAGCGCTACCGCGACGCCCGGCGCGCGGTCACCCGGCGGAAGGTCGAACTGGACGACCGTATCGCCGACCTCGAACGCGTCCGCGAACTCGGGGACGCCGACCTCTCCGCGCCCGTCGAGCGACTCCGGGAACCCATCGCGGCGTACGACGACGCGGTCGCGACGGCGTTCGCCGAGTTCAAGCGCGAGACGCCCGCCCGCGACGTGGTCGCCTTCCTCGCCGCGACGGAGAACTACCCCCTCGTTTCCTTCCGGTCGCCGCCCGAGGACCTGCGCGAGTACGTCCTCGACGCCGACGCGGGCACCGAGACCATCCCGGACCTGCTGGAGTACGCCCGCTACTCGCGGTCGAAACTCGCCCACTACGTCGACGACCCCGCCGAACTCAAGCGCTGCGTTGGGACCAACGAGACGTACCTCGACCGCCTCGACGCCGAACCGCTGGCGGTCGGCTGGCCGCCCGCGTCCGCGACGGAACTGCAGTGGTGGTGCGAGGAGGCCGTCCGGGTCGTCGACCGGTTCGCGCCGCCCGACGTCGTCGAGCGACTGCACGACGTGGCGGCGCTGGCCCGCGACGAGGCGGAGTTCGAACGCCTGCGCGCCGCCGCCCGAGCGCGCGAGGAACTCACCGACGAGGAGCGACGACGTCTCGAACGCGGCGAAATCGCGGCGGAACTGGAGCGCACGAGGGAGGAGCGCGACAGCCTGACGTCGGCGCTCGAGGAGTATCCCGACCGCTGAAGAGACTACTTCTCGACGACGACGCAGGGCCGGGCGCGGTCGGCGAACTCGCGGTCCTCGGCGTCGACCAGCTTCCAGTAGCTCCGCGGCCGACCGCCGGTCGCCGCCCGAATCGCCTCATAGGAGAGCAGGTTCTCGCCCTCCAGTACGAGTTCGAACGCCTCGCGCTTGCGGCCCTCGAACTCCCGGTCGAACCGCGCCCGGCTGTAGCGGTTCGGGTAGTTCAGGACGAGGTGGCCGCCCTCGCGCACGCGGTCGTACAGTTCCGCGACAGCGCGCTCGGCGTCGGCGACGAAGTAGAGCGTGGCGACGCAGTACACCACGTCGAACCGGAGGTCGACGTCGAGGGCCGGCAGGGAGTCCACGGCGAAGTCGAGGTTCTCCAGACCCCGCTCGGCGGCACGCTCGCGGTTGTCGGCGACGACGGTCGGCGAGAGGTCGAGGCCGACGAACTCCGCGTCGGGATAGCGGTCGGCGAGCGCGAACGGACAGACAGCGGGGCCACAGCCGACCGACGCGAAGTCGTCGGGGACGCCGACCGTCTCGAAGAAGCGTTCGGCGAGGTCGACCATCGCCTCGCCGCCGAGGTAGGCGCAGCGGTCGTAGTCGGCCTCCTCGTAGAACCGCTCCCAGTCCATCATGGCCGGGCGTTGGACGGCGGGGGCCGAAGTCGCTTCGGTCCCCTCCGGAACGCTTTTGTCTGTGCCTTGCTATCATCCGAACATGCCATCCGAATCCCGGCACGGTGGTATCGACCGAGAGACTCGTCCAGCCGCGGGATTCGGGTTTTTCTTCGCCGCCTGAGCGAGCGGTGGACCGTCCGGCGACGGCGGCGGTCGGGGGACTCCCGACGCCGGGCACGAAACCGCTCGCGACGCCTTCGAAGCGACCGTCGACCGGTCCGCCTTCAGAAGGGCTAAAACGGCGGACAGGGACTAACAAACAGAGACTACACCGAGAGATGAAGCTACCAGAATCACAGGCCGCGGTGCTGGAAGCCGCGAGCGCGACTGAGGAACGAACGGTCGACCAACTGGCCGAGGCGACGGGCCTCCAACCGGAGACGGTGACGGGGGCGGTCTTCGAACTCGAATCGGACGGACTGGTCGACGTGGACGAACGCACCGAGACGTCGGTCTCGCTCACCGACGAGGGCGAGGAGTACGCCGAGGACGGCCTGCCGGAGGTCCGCCTCTACGGCGCGGCGCTGGACGCGGATGCGGACGACTCGTCGGTCTCGATGGGCGAGGTCATCGGACGGTCGGACCTCGACGGCCCGCAGGTGGACATCGCCCTCTCGAACTACGCCCGGAAGGGGTACGGCAGCATCGAGAGCGGCGAGATAACCGCCGACGCCGACGCGGACCCGAAAACCGACGCCGAGGCGAACGCCCTGGCAGCGCTCGTCGCCGGCGAGTCCGTCGAGGACGAGGACGCGCTCGACGGACTCGAACGCCGGGGACTGGTGGAGCGCTCCGAGTCCGCGGTCCGTTCGGTGACGCTGACCGACGATGGCGTCACGGCGATGATGGAAGGGGTCGAGGCGGCCGAGACCGTCGGCCAGTTGACCCCCGAGATGCTCACCTCGGGCGAGTGGCGCGACGTCGAGTTCGCCGAGTACAACGTCGAGGCCGACGCCGAGCGCGTCGACGGCGGCAAGGTCCACATCCTCCGCCAGACGGCGAACCGCGTGAAGGACGTGCTCGTCGGCATGGGCTTCCGGGAGATGGAGGGGCCGCACGCCGACGCCGACTTCTGGATAAACGACTGCCTGTTCATGCCCCAGGACCACCCGGCGCGCACCCACTGGGACCGGTTCGCCCTCTCGAACCCGACCGACATCGACGACCTGCCGGACGACCTCGTCGAGCGCGTCGAGCGCGCCCACCGCGAGGGCGTCGGCGAGGACGGCGAGGGCTACCACTCGCCGTGGAGCGAGGAGTTCGCCGAGGCCATCGCGCTCCGGGGCCACACCACGTCGCTGTCGATGCGCTATCTCTCCGGGTACGCGCAGGGGGACCTCGAACCGCCTCAGCGCTTCTTCAGCGTCGAGAAGGTGTACCGCAACGACACGCTCGACCCGACCCACCTGCTGGAGTTCTTCCAGATAGAGGGCTGGGTGATGGCCGAGGACCTCTCCGTGCGCGACCTGATGGGGACGTTCGAGGAGTTCTACGAGCAGTTCGGCATCACCGACCTGCAGTACAAGCCCCACTACAACCCCTACACGGAGCCCAGCTTCGAACTGTTCGGCACCCACCCGGAGACCGGAGAACTCATCGAGGTGGGCAACAGCGGGATGTTCCGCCCGGAGGTCTTAGAGCCGCTGGGCGTCGACTGCGACGTGATGGCCTGGGGCCTCTCGCTGGAACGACTGCTCATGCTGATGTACGGTTTCGAGGACATCCGCGACGTCCACGGGACGCTGTGTGACCTCGAACTGCTGCGGGACACGGAGGTGCTACACTGATGCCAGTCGTCGACGTCGACCCCGACGAGCTACGTACGCTGACCGGCCACGGCGAGAAGGACGACGAAGAACTCAAAGACGACCTGTTCGCGCTCGGCCTGGAGTACGAGGGCGAGACGGAGGACGGGGAGATGCAACTGGAGTTCGCCCCGGACCGCCTCGATCGTCTCTCCGTCGAGGGCGTCGCGCGCTCGCTGCGCTACCAGTACGGCGACGACCGGGGCGTCTACGTCCCCGAGACCAACGACGGCGACTGGACCATCCAGGTCGAGGACGTCCCCGACGAGCGCCCGTACGTCACCGGCGCGGTCGTCCGCGGCGTCGACCTGGACGAGGCCGCGCTCGACTCGCTCATCCAGTTGCAGGAGAAGCTCCACGCCACGATGGGCCGCAAGCGCGCCAAGGGCGCCATCGGCATCCACGACCTGACGATGCTGAAAGGGCAGACGGCGACCGACGACGACGTCGGGAACTCCATCACCTACCGCGGCATCGACCCCGACGGCGACCGGTTCGTCCCGCTCGACTCGGACGCGGAGATGACGCCCGCCGAGGTCCTGCGCTCGCACCCGACCGGCGAGACGTACGCGCCGCTGGTCGAGGAGCACGACCGGTATCCCGCCATCTACGACGACATCGGGCTGTTCTCGTTCCCGCCGGTCATCAACGGCCGCCGGACCGAGGTGTCCACCGAGTCCCGCAACCTGTTCGTCGAACTCACGGGCACCGACCAGTGGACCATCGACCACATGTGCACCATCATCTGCTACGCGCTCGACGCCCGCGGGGCGACCGTCGAGTCGGTCGAGGTCGACTATCCGGACCGCACCCTGGTCCGGCCCGACCTCCGGGTCCGGTCGAAGACGGTCACCCACGACGCGGTCGAGCGGACGCTGGGAATCGACCTCGGTCCCGACGAGGTCGTCGACCTGCTCGAACGCTCCGGCCTCGACGGCGAGACGGCCGAGAGCGCGGACGGCGACCTCGTCTACGACGTCGAGATTCCGCCCTACCGCGTCGACGTGCTCCACCCCGTCGACGTCGTCGACGACGTGGGGCGGGCGTACGGGTTCAACGACCTCTCGCCGCGCTACCCCGACGTGGGGACCGTCGGCGGCCGCCACGAGCGTTCGAACCTCGAGGACGCCGCCCGCGAGGTGCTCGTCGGACTGGGCTTCGAGGACATGCTGAACTTCCACATGATAAGCGAGGCGGACAACTTCGAGCGCATGAACGTCTCGCCCGGGGACGACGTGCTCGGGGCCGACGAGCCGGCGACCATCAAGAACCCCTACAGCGAGGACTACACGATGCTCCGCACGTGGGCGCTTCCGTCCCTTCTGGTCGTCCTGGAGAACAACACGCACCGCTCGTACCCCCAGGACCTCGCCGAGATCGGACTGGCGGCCCACGTCGACGAGAGCGAGAACACCGGCGTCGCCGAGCACCGCACCGTGGCCGGCGTGCTCGCGCGCCACGACGCCTCCTACGAGGACGCGAAGGCGCGCCTGCAGGCCGTCGCGCGCAACTTCGACGTCGAACTGGCGACGCCGGCCACCGACCATCCCAGCTTCATCGACGGTCGCGCCGCGGAAGTGGTCCTGGACGGCCGGTCGGTCGGCGTCGTCGGCGAGATTCATCCGGCAGTGCTCGTGGACCACGACCTGGAACTGCCGGTGGCGGCGTTCGAGTTCCGGCTGGACGCGCTGGAGTAACGTGAACCTCAGTTCGTCAGTTTCTCCGCGGCCGCCTCGATGTCCGCGACCGTCGCGTCCGGTTCGCCGTCGAACGGTTCCGGCGGGCTGTCGTCGCGGTTCACCCAGACGGTCCTCATTCCGGCGTGGTCGGCGCCCATCACGTCGAACTGCCCGCCAGCGACGTGCGCTATCCGGTCGATGGGCGTCCCCGTTCGTCCGGCGGCGTGGCGATAGAGGTCGGCGGCCGGCTTGAACTGCCGAATCTCGTCCGCGCTGATGGTGTCCTCGACCAGGTCCTCGATATCCGCGTGGTCGACCAGCGAATCGAGCATCTCCGGGTTGCCGTTCGAGAGAACGTAGAGGTCGTAGCCCGCCTCGTGGAGGCGCTCCATTCCGGGGCGAACGTCGTCGAAGACGTCGAGTTCGTGGTACACCGAGAGAATCTCGTCGCGCTCGTCCGCCGAGAGGTCGACGCCGTGCGAGTCGAGCGCGTACTGCAGGGCGTGGCGGTTCAGCTCGTAGAACGGTTCGTAGGCGTCTATCTGCCCGGCGAGGAAGGAGTATTCGAGCGACCGGGTGCGCCAGAGCCGCGAGACGGACTCCGGCGTCTCGACGTAGTCGGCGAGCGCACGCTCGGCGTCGTCCACGTCGACGAGCGTGCCGTACGAATCGAAGGTGACGGTCGTGACCTCGTCCGGGTCGAACATACCGGCGGTAGACGCCCGAGTCCCTTAGAGGTCCTCGCCGATGGCGTCCTCGACCGAGTCGAAGCCGTCGCGCTCCAGCAGTTCCAGCAGTCCCGCGTTGACGTCGCGCGCGATGGACGGGCCGCGATAGACCAGTCCGGTGTACAGTTGAACTACGTGCGCGCCCGCGCGTAGCTTCCGATAGGCGTCCTCGGCGGTGAACACGCCGCCGACGCCGACGACGGGGACGTCGACGCGCTCGGCGACGAACCGGACCATCTCCGTCGCCCGGGATTCGAGCGGACGTCCGGAGAGCCCGCCCTCCTCGTCGCGGTGCTCGCTGTGGAGGTTCCGGCGCTCGGTGGTAGTGTTCGTGGCGATGACGCCGTCGAGGCCGAGTTCTCCCACGAGATCCAGCGCGTCTTCGACCGCGGGATCGGGAAGGTCGGGCGAGAGCTTGACGAGCAGCGGACTCGCGCCGGCGTCCTGTAGCGTCGTCAGGATGCGTTCGAGGTTCTCCCTGTTCTGGAGTTCCCGGAGCCCCGGCGTGTTCGGACTGGAGACGTTGACGACGAAGTAGTCCGCGTGTGCGGCCACGCGCTCGTACGTGTAGCGGTAGTCCTCCTCGGCGCTCTCCAGTGGGGCCGACTTCGACTTGCCGATGTTCACGCCGACCGGCACCTCCGGGAGCGACTGGCTCGCCATGCGCGCGCCGATGCGGTCCGCACCGTGGTTGTTGAACCCCATCCGGTTGACGATGGCGTCGTCCTCCCGCAAGCGGAACATCCGCGGACGAGGGTTCCCCTCCTGGGCCTCGGCGGTCACGCCGCCGACCTCGACGTGACCGAAGCCGAGGCTGGCCAGCGCCGAGGGAATCTGTGCGTTCTTGTCGAACCCGGCGGCGACGCCGACGGGGTTCGGGAACGACTGACCGAACGCCTCGATCTCGAGTCGCGGGTCGGCCACTCGATACCGCGACGCGAGCAGTCGCTCGACCGGCGTTCCCTGGACTCCCCGGAGCAGCGCGTGGACGGTTCCGTGGGCGGTTTCGGCCGGTAGCCGGAACAACAGTGGTTTGACGGCGTCGTATCCGTTCATGAATCTCGTAGGTGAAACGACGGACATCTCGCGTGGACCTTCCACGACGAGTTCAGAATTCGTGCTCGACCTCGTCCTTGTCGGCCTTCTGGATGATGATCTTGTCTTCCCGGACGCGGACGAACACCTCGTCGCCGATCTCCATGCCGGCGACGGCCAGTTCGTCCTCGTGGAGGTTCACGTGGACGTTGTGGTATTCGCCGTCTTCGTCTTTCGCGCCACTCGGGCTGAGCTTCTTTTTCCGTACCATCGAGGTATCGTATGCAGTGGTTCGCTACAGCATGTACTTAAGTGTTTTCTACCATACTGTTCTCCGCTGGCGTCCCTCTGTCACGCGTACGGTTCCGAACCACTTACTTTGTCTGGCTTTTCGGCCGCCAACGCAGTATTGTATCCGAGCGGCTCATCAAATATTATAAACCTATCGAACGAAACCGCTCATATCAGCGATATATTTATAACGGCCCCTGTGCTGGGTTGGCATGGAGGAGAAAAACCATGGTACGTGACGATGGTAAGCGAAATTTCGCACTCCGCGAAACCGACGGTACCGAATCAAGTGTCTTCTCGGGTAACACTCCCCGACAAGCAGCACTGAAAGCAGCGCGTCGTCTCGAACCAGCGAGTTCGGAGGACGCAGCCGACCGAATCGAACTCCGCTTGCGAGAGAAAGGAACCGACAAAGTCCACATCTACGAGGGTTGGGCCTGGGAAGAAGAGGCACCCTCGGACAAGCCGGACTGGATGCCCGACGAGATCACGGAGGCGAACGTCGCCAAGCAAGGTATCGAACACCTGGAGGAATGACGAACCGCGCTCGTCTGTCCGAGTCGAGCCTTCACTGACTTCTCTTCGTGTAGACACACCGAACAGTCAGCTAGCGTTTTTTAGAGCTCCCTGCATACGTACCCGTTGCGCGGGGCACATCCGACCGCACCGAACGCACGACGCGTGGGATGATCGGTTCGGCCTCCACCCGCGCACTAACATCGTTCTACGATCTCCCCATCGTGACTGGACGAGGACTCCGGAGGTCCGACTCCGCCAGCACACGTCGACACCAAACACCGCTTCGATCACCGTGTACGACGGGGTCGTTCTCGACGAGCTCTCGCCAGCGGGTGGGTCGACGGTGTTAGTCAATACGTCCCGAAGCGAGTCTCGTTCGACGAGGTTAAATGTATCCCTGCCATTCGTACAGATGCGAACGCCGCCCGGTGGTTTTCCCCGCCGGGTGGCCGCCCGATTCCGGAGCCTTTAAATGGCGCTCGGCGGGCGGAAGCACACCGTTCCGGTGCCCTCGACCGCACGGCGCAACCGAACTGTCATCATCGTCCGAAACCGTCGGACGGCGATACGTTCGATTCGACGCCCTTAAGTACAACAGGGTACTCGGAATGGATGGAAACGCGCCTTCGACGGTTCCGTCGAAGGCGAGCGGAATCCGACGCCCTTAAGTAAACTGGGGGCGTTGGATAAGGACGCGAAGAAAGACTCGACGCGATTCGCGGAACGTTCAATTCGTTCCGCAATCCCGGGCCGATCAGGTGGGGGTTGCCCACCTGTTGGAGGCGCTTCGAAGGGTTTAATACCCTTCCTCGTCTCTACTCAAGTCCGGAGGAAATGAGGATTCCACCCCTGCGGTCCGCCGTACACGATGGAATCTGATGTTAGCCTTGGCAGTTCGGTGACACCCGACCAGCAGCTTGGTCTGGGGTCGTCGAACTGACGGACCACATAGCACATGCATTACGCATAGTGTCTCCGCCAGACCCACCGAGCCTTTGTGCTCGGAAACCATTCCGGTTGATCCTGCCGGAGGCCATTGCTATCGGAGTTCGATTTAGCCATGCTAGTCGCACGAGTTCACACT
>NZ_JBQBLX010000001.1:0-892529 GCF_051917725.1 Halomicrococcus pelagicus | reverse complement strand
TTCCGGTTCCACTGGGTCCGCGCCCGGCCGTCGCCGTGCTCGCCGGAGACGCTGCCGCCGTACTCGACGACGAGGTCGGTCACCCCGTCCGCGATGGCCTCCAGTTGGTTCACCCCCGCCGGACTCTTCGTGTTCACGAGCGGCCGGATGTGCAGGCACCCCGGGCCGGCGTGGGCGTAGAAGCTGGCGAACGTGTCGTTGGCTTCGAGCACCTCCTGGAAGTCCGCGACGTAGTCCGGCAGGTTCTCCGGGGGAACCGCCGCGTCCTCGATGAAGCTGATGTGCTTCGCGTCAGAGGTCCGCGAGAGCAGGATGGGGAGTCCGGACTTCCGGAGCTTCCAGAACCTGGCGCGCTCGGCCTCGTCGTGGGCCTCCATCGCCGCGAACGCGCGGTCGCCGTCGCGCGCCTCTCGCAGGGCGGCCACCTTCTCGCGGCCCTCCTCGTCGTCCTCGGCGTAGAACTCGACGAGCAGCACGGAGTCGGTGGCCTCGGGCAGCATCCCGACTACGTCCTCGAACTCGTCGGTGTCGCGTGCGAGGTCCAGTAGCACGTCGTCCAGCACCTCGACGGCGGCCGGGTCGTGGTCGAGGATGGGCGCAACGTCGGCCATCGCGGTCAGCAGGTCGTCGTAGGCGAACAGCGCCATCGCCTTCGTCTCCGGGACGGGTTCGAGGCCGACGGTCGCCTCCGTGACGATGGCCAGCGTCCCCTCGCTGCCGGCGAGCAGGCGTGCGAGGTTGACGCTTCCGTCGTCGGCCTCCGCGACCAGCCGGTCCAGGTTGTACCCCGAGACGTTGCGCTTCAGGTCGGGAAACGCCTCCCGGACCGCGTCGGCCTCCTCGTCGACTATCCGCAGGACCTCGGCGTGGATGCGCGCTTCGAGGTCGCCGTCGGGGTCGGCGCGCGCTTCGAGTTGGTCCAGCGTCACCTCGCCGAAGGTCGTCACGGTGCCGTCCGCGAGAACGACCTCGCACTCCTCGACGTAGGCGTCGGTCTTGCCGTACTGCAAGGAGTGAGCCCCCGTCGAGTTGTTGCCGATTGCGCCGCCGAGGGCGCTCTTGTCGCCCCACGCCGGGTCCGGCGCGAACTTCAGGTCGTGCGGTGCGAGCGCCGCGTTCAGTTCCGCGAGGACGACGCCAGGTTGGGCGCGGGCGGTCCGGGCGTCGGGGTCGGTGTCGAGCAGCGCGTCCATGTGGCGGGTGAAATCGAGGACGACCGCTTCGTTGACGGCCTGGCCCGCGAGGCTCGTCCCGCCGCCCCGGGGGAGGACCGGAATCTCGCGCTCGGCGCAGTACTCCATCACCGCCGCCACGTCGGCGGTCGACTCGGGGAAGACGACGCCGATGGGCGTCACCTCGTAGGCGCTCGCGTCCGTCGCGTACAGCTCCCGGGAGTACTCGTCGAACCGCACCTCGCCCGCGACCAGACGCGACAGGTCGTCGACGAGCGCGGGGCGTCGGACGTCCTCGGAGGCGTAGTCGTAGTCCGCACGCTCGTCGCTCCCAGGATTCCCAGACGGGTCGACCGCGTCACGCCGTGCCATTGGAGGCCGTTGGTACCCCCCGGCGAAAAGTGATGCGGGACGCGACCTGCCAGTCCCGGTATCGTTTTGTCCGTCGCCCGTCTCGCCCCGGTATGGACCCAGACCTCTCAGCGCTCGACGAGGCGCTCGGTTCGGCCGGGGCCGACGGCTACCTCGTCGACGCCGACTCGACCGACTCCGACCAGCTCTATCTCTCCGGGTTCGACGCGCCCGACCCCTTCCTCACGCTGTACGAGGACGGCGCGGTCCACCTGCTCGTCTCCAGCCTGGAGTACGGCCGCGCGCAGACCGAGAGCCGCGCGGACTCGGTCGCTCGACTCGCCGACTACGACTACCGGTCGAAAGTGGCCGAGCACGGTCGGGCCGAGGGACGACACCGCGTCGTCGCGGAGTTCCTCGACGACCACGGCGTCGAGTCCGTCGTCGTCCCCGAGCGGTTCCCGGTCGGGACCGCGGACGGCGTCCGGGAGCGGGGCGTCGGCGTCGCGGCCGACGAGTCCGAGGTCGTCACGGACGTCCGCGCCACCAAGACCGACGAGGAGGTCGAGCACGTCCGGACCGCCCAGCGCGCCAACGAGGCGGCGATGCGGGCGGCCGAGGACCTGCTGGCGGCGGCGTCGGTCGAGGACGGTATCCTGCAGTACGAGGGGGAACCGCTGACCAGCGAGCGCGTCACGGAGGAGATAGAGATGACGCTGCTGCGCCGCGGCGCGGCGCTCGACGAGACCATCGTCGCCTGCGGGGCCGACGCCGCCGACCCGCACGACCGCGGCAGCGGCCCGCTCGCAGCCGACGAGCCGATCATCGTCGACATCTTCCCGCGGGACAAGGCGAGCAAGTACCACGCCGACATGACCCGGACCTTCCTCCGGGGCGACCCCTCCGACGAACTCCGGGAGCGGTACGACCGCACGCACGAGGCGCTGGAGGCGGCACTGGACGCCATCGAACCGGGCGCGACGGGCGAGGACGTTCACGACGCCGTCTGCGACGTGTACGAGGACGCCGGGTACGCGACCCTGCGCAGCGACCCCGACGCCGAGACAGGGTTCATCCACAGCACGGGCCACGGCGTCGGTCTCGACGTGCACGAACTCCCGCGACTGAGTCCCAGCGGCGGGGAACTGGCACCGGGCCACGTCGTCACCGTCGAACCCGGGCTGTACGACCCCGAGGTCGGCGGCGTCCGCATCGAGGACCTCGTCGTCGTCACCGAGGACGGCTACGAGAACCTCACCGACTACCCCGTCGAACTCGTTCTGGACTGACCGTCCCCACCGACCGTTCGCGCGCCTGCCACAACCGGCAAGTGCGCTTCGGACGAATCGAACCCCGTGTTCCGACAAACTGACGAGTCACGGGTGGAGGAGACGACGCGAGAGGGACGGGTGGGGTCCGACGGCTCGAGCGGACTCGTGCGCGCGCTCGCGATGGGCGTCGCCTTCGTCGCCGGGTTCGTGTACGGCCGGCGTTCGAGCGGCGAGGGCGGCGTCGACGAGACGCTGGAGGACGTCGATATCGACGAGGCGTCCGAGGCGACGGACGCGCTGAAGGACATCGAGGACGACATCGACGAGACGCTGAAGAGCGTAACGGGTGACGAGGAGGAGTCCGGGACCGAGACGGAACCGGACACCGACGCGGCCGAGAAGGAGTACGAGGAGGACGTCGACGACGACATCGAACCCCTGCTCGAAGCGACCGACGTCGAGGTCGACGAGGAAGTGGCCGCGCTGTCCGCCCCGACGACGCGCGGGATGCCGATGCTCGGGATCGGCACGTACCAGATGGACGAGTACGACGAGTGCTTCGAAAGCGTCCTGACCGCGCTGGAGATGGGCTACCGCCACGTCGACACCGCGGAGGGGTACGAGAACGAGGACGCGGTCGGCGACGCCATCGCGGCGGCGGACGTGGACCGCGAGGACCTCTTCGTCGCGACGAAGGTGAGCCCGGAGAACCTCGCGTACGACCACGTCATCACCAGCGCCGAGGAGAGCCTGGAACGCCTCGGACTGGACTACGTCGACCTGCTGTACGTCCACTGGCCGGCAGGCGACTACGACGTCCACGACACCCTCGGCGCGTTCGCGGAACTCCGCGAGGAGGGGCTGATCGAGAAGATCGGCGTGAGCAACTTCACGGTCGAACTGCTCGAGGAGGCGATCGAGGTGGCCGAGGAGCCGATATTCGCCAACCAGGTCGAGATGCACCCCCTCCTGCCCCAGCGAAAGCTCCAGCAGTTCTGTGCGCAGGAGGAGACCGACGTGGAACTGGTCGCGTACTCGCCCATCGCCCGCGGCGACGTGAGCGACGTGGACGCGCTACGGGAGGTCGCCGAGAAACACGACGCCACGCCCGAGCAGGTCAGCCTGGCCTGGCTCCGCGAGAAGGAGGTCACCGCCATCCCGAAGGCGACCAGCAGGGACCACCTCCGGGACAACTGGCTGAGCCTCGACGTGGACCTCGACGACGAGGACGTCGAGGCCATCGACGACATCGACCGCGAGGAGCGACTCGTCGACCCCGACGTCGGCCCCTGGAACGAGTGACGGTCGCCGGAGGACGGCGAACCGACCTGTGAGCTTTTTCACGTACGCGGTCGAACGGTCGGATGTACCGGGACCGGTCTTCTGGAGGGCGACGAGGTCACCCTCCGAGTCGGACTGCTGCGCGAGGACTGGCGGACGGAGGGATAGAGCGACGCGGCGCTTCGACGCGACTCCGGTTCTCGACGGGCCGAGACGGGGACCGTCGTCGGTCAGGGACTGTACGTCTCGGCCAGCGCGTCGAGCGACTCGTGGTGTTCGGTCGTGTGCGGGGCGGTCAGCGGCGAGACGCTCACCCGGCCCTCGTGGATGGCGCGGCGGTCCGTGCCGTCCGGGTCCGGAATCGCGTCCCGCTCCATCTGCTCCCACGTCCGGTCGTGGAGCGTGACGACGCCCCCTTCGATGGTCGCGTCCATGTCGTAGACGCGGGAGGGGCGGGTGACCTCGAGTTCCGCCGGCTCGTCGCCGGCCATCGGCGCGTTGACGTTCAGATACTCCGCCTGGTCGAACACGCCCGCACCGAGCGCGTGCTCGACGAGGTACTTCGTGACGCGGGCGGCGTCCGCGTACTCTTCCACGCTCGTGTCGTACGGCCACATGTGGTTCGGGACGTGCAGCGAGACGGCGACGGCAGGAACGCCGAAGAACGCCGCCTCGACGGCGGCGCTGACCGTCCCCGACCGTCCGAGGACGTACGCGCCCATGTTCGCGCCCTCGTTGCACCCCGAGACGACGATGTCCGGATACGGACCGAGCTCTTCGAGGCCGGCGACGACGCAGTCGGAGGGCGTGCCGGCGACGGCGTAGCCGAGTTCGTGCTCCTCGACCTCGACCTCGTAGGACATCGCTCGTCCGACCGCGCTCTGGTCCGTCGCCGGAGCGACGGTGGTGACGTTGCCCACCTCCTGGAGCGCCTCGTACAGCGCACGGATGCCGGGACTGTCGATGCCGTCGTCGTTCGTCAACAGTATTTCCACGGGGTCGGCCATGTCAACGGGGTCGGAGGCGCACCGCAAAAGTGCATCGCTGTCGGTCACGAACGGGGTGGAGGAGCGGCGAATCGGCATCGTTACCGCTATACATAATCAAAATATCAGTGGGATTTAAGCCGAAACGCTCTGTTCGTCTAGATGGACATGGCGGAGGGAGACACGATAGACGCACGAACGCTCGAGCTCAACTACGAGTACGCCCAGCGCAACGTGGACGTCCTCTCCATCTGGTTCGAATGCGAACCGAAACGGACGGTGGAGCTGCTCGCACAGAAGGATATTCCGCTGTCGCCGAACGACGCGGGCAAGTTCGGCGTGTACTACGAATCGGTGCGCCAGGACCCGCTGCGGAACTAGCCGTCAGAGGCGGTCGACGACCGTCTCCTCGTCGACGACCAGGTTGTACGCCTCCTCGTCGTCGTTCCAGAGCACGAGCACCTCCTCGAACGCGAGCAGGTCTCCGTACGCCGCTTCCCGCAACGCCCGGTTCAGCGCCGTCTCCCTCGTCAACACCGCGAAGTGGTCTTCCTCCTGACTTCCGTCGCCCACCCGGTACACCTCGTTTTCGGCGTCCGACTCCGACAGCGAGTGGCTGAGCTTCACCGCGACGAGGTCGACCCGCCGGGTGACGTGGCGCTCCGTCTCGGCCATCTTCGCGAACCGGCCGGCGTCGGCGGTCAGGTCCCGGCGGCGCGTCCCGTCGAGCCGCAGGATGGAGTAGGAGTACTGCACGTCCGCGTTGACGAACTCGCCGCTGCCGGGCGCGTCGTCCTCGTCGCTCGCTCGACTCCCCTCGTCCAGTCGTCGCTGGAACGCCGGCACGTCGACGTCGGACCGGACGTCGAACGACCAGCACCGGTCCGAGGGCTGCTCGCCGGGCCACAGTCGCAGCGTCGGTGCGTACACCGTCGCGCGGTCGGTCACCGCGCGTTCGACCTCGCGCAGGCCGATGCTCGCGTTCCGGTCGGCCGGCGCGACGGCGACGAGCGAGCCGTCTTCGGCGAGTGCGTCGAGGTACTTCCGGACGACCGCCTCCGGGTCGTCGAGTTCGCTGAGGACGTTCGCGAGGAGGACGAGGTCGTACTCCCCGTCCGGGTCGAACGCTTCGGCCGTCTCGCGGTGGACCGTCGGGTGGAAGTTCCGCCCCGTCTCCTCCAGCAGGGCGTCGAGCACGTCCGCGGAGTCGCCGGGTTCGACGGCGTGGTACTCCACGAGAGCGTCGTCCGGCAGGAAGTCGTGCAGGCCGAGCGCCGGCCCGCCGACGCCGGCTCCGACGTCGAGCACCCGGAGCCGACGCGGGAGCAGGCCGCGCTCGGTCAGCGTCGAGAGCACGTACTGGACGACGGCGTAGTAGTCCGGCAGGTGGTAGACGGCGTACCCGAGCGCCACGTCCTCGTCGTACGCGACGGGGTTCTGTGCGAAGTAGTCCTCCTTCAGGCGGCGGATGGTCTCCCGGAGCGCGTCGCCAGACTCGCCGTCGGGCCACCCCGGCCCGAACGCCTCGACGAGCAGGTCTTCCAGCCGACGGGCGTACCCGTCCGGGAACGCCTCGACGCCGCGGAACTCGTGGGGGACCGGCTCCTCGGAGACGGGTTCGAAGGTGCCGTCCTCGCGCTCGATAAGACCGAGTTCGACCGCCTCCTCTCGGAGCACCTGCCGGACGGTCGCGGGGTGTGGCTGGCCCGCCACGTAGTCGCTCACCTCCTCGGGGTCGATGGGGCGGACGCTCCGGAGGTACTTCGCGTTCGACACGACTCCCTCGCGCTGGTCGGCGTTCATTCCCCCACCTCCTCGTAGAGCCGTTCGAACGTCGCGGGGTCGGCGTCCGCCAGCCGACGCGCCGCCGTCGCGACGCCGTCCGCGCCGCCGAACTCCGACTGGATGTCGGCGTACACGCGGGGGTCGCCGCCCGCGACCTGGTCGGCGAGTTCCGCGAGGCGGTCGTACACCGGCGTCGTCAGGCCGTCCGGGACGGGGCCGGCCGCGAGTGCGAACGCGAGCACCGCCGCGTGCGCGCTCGCCTGCACCGTCTCCATCGCGTCGTCGTGCTCCTCCGGCGTCGTCTCGACGAGGTCGTTGCCCCGCGCCGCCAGCGCGGCGAGCAGTTCGTCGGTGACTGGTCCCGGCGAGTCGACGACGACGGCGACGTTGCCCGGCGCGCTCTCCGGCCCGAAGAGCGGGTGGAGGCTGGCGCGCTCGCGGTCGGGCGCGTGTTCGGCCATCGCCGCCACCGGGTCGGCCATGACGCCCGTCACGTCGACCAGCGCCTCCTCGGCGTTCCCGGCGTGCTCGGCGATGGCCTCGCTCGCGGCCGGCATCGGCACCGCGACGCAAACCGCCGTGAAGGTCTCGTCGGTCGAGAGCGCGACCGCACGACCGCCCACATCGCTCGCGGCGTCGGCGGCCGCTTCCGGGTCCGCGTCCGCGAACGCCACCTCGGAGTCGACGCTCTCCGCGAACCAGCGACCCATCGCGCCGGCACCGACGACGAGTACGTTCATCGGTACCGAGTTGGCACGTTTCCGGTAAAAGGAGTTCGTTTACTCGCGTTTCGCCGGATGCCCCTCCGGCGGGCGTCGCCGGCCGAACATCCGCTCGCGGAGCGTCCCTTCCTCGTACTCCTCGCGGAGCAGGCCGCGCTCGCGCAGTTCGGGCACGACGAGGTCGACGAAGTCCCGCAGCGTTCCGGGGCGGACTATCTCTTTCACGTTGAACCCGTCGACGCCCACGTCCTCGAACCAGTGCTGGAGTTCGTCGGCGACCTGCTCGGGGCTCCCGACGACCACGGGCGAGGTGGAGCCGAGACCGCAGAACTCCGCCACCTCGCGGACGGTCCAGTCGCGCTCCGGCGCGTGCTTCGTCAGGGCGTTCACCGCGCCCTGGATGGCGTCGGTCTCGATGTGTTCGACGCGCTGGTCCGGGTCGAGTTCCGAGAAGTCCAGGTCCATGAACCCGCCCAGGAGGGCGAGGGTGGCCTCGGTGTCGACGTTCTCCCGGTAGCTGTCGTACTTCGCCTGCGCCACGGCCTCCGTCTCGCCGACGACGGGCGCGATGCCCGGGAAGAAGCGGAGGTCGTCGGGGTCACGGCCGGCGTCTGCCGCGCGGTCGCGAAGGTCGTCGACGTAGCTCCGGACGCCCTCCTCGGTCGGCTGGCTGACGAACAGCGCCTCGGCGTTCCGCGCGGCGAACTCGCGGCCGCGGTCCGACGACCCGGCCTGGAAGAGCACGGGCGTCCGCTGCGGCGAGGGTTCACAACTGTGCGGGCCGGGAACGGAGAAGCGCTCGCCCTCGAAGTCGACGGCGTGGACCTTCTCCGGGTCGGTGTAGACCCCGGCGTCGGCGTCGCGGACGACGGCGTCGTCCTCCCAGCTATCCTCCCAGAGCGCGTAGCAGACGTCGAGGAACTCGTCGGCGCGGTCGTAGCGCTCCTGCCTGTCCATGCGTTCGTCCAGCCCGAGGTTCTCCGCCGCCGACTCGAGGTAGGAGGTGACGACGTTGAACGCGAGTCGGCCGTCGGTCAGGTGGTCGAGCGTCGACAGTTCCCTGGCGAGCTGGTAGGGGTGGACGTACGTCGTCGAGCGCGTGACGGCGAACCCGAGGTGGTCGGTCACCGACGCCATCGCCGGGACGACGAGTTCCGGGTCGTTCGCTGGCGTCTGGACCGCCTTCTCGATGGCGGTGTCCCGGCTGTCCCCGTACACGTCGTAGACGCCGCGAACGTCCGCGAAGAACACGGCCTCGAACCCGCCGCGCTCGGCGAGGCGCGCGACCTCCTCCCAGTACTCGGTGTCCGTGTACCGGTGGGACTGGTCGCCCGCCGTCCGCCAGTTGCCCGCCGTCACGTGCTCGACGGCGTTCATCGTGAACAGGTTGAGGTGCATCCGGTCGTCGGTCATCCCTCGAAACTGGCGTCCGACGGACGAAGTGTGGCGGGGAGCCGGCGATACCCTCCGGCGTCTGAGTCGCCCGAACCCGGACGAGGCGTAGTGCGTCACTCGACTGCGCTACGAGTCCCTCACGTTCGTGAACTCGAACCGGGCCCCGCCGACGTCGCTGTCCGTCACCGCACACGTCCACTCGTACACGCCCGCCAGTTCGTCGACGAACGCCAGTCCCAGCCCCATTCCCCCGTGGCTGGCCTCCGTCGTGTACCCCACCTCGAACACCGTCTCCCGGTCGTCGGCCGGGATACCGGGGCCGTCGTCTTCCACGTAGAACCCGGTCGGGAGTTCGCCGACCGTGATAGCGACGTCCGCTCCGCCATGGTCGACGGCGTTCTCGAAGAGATTGCGAAACAGATGTGCGACGTACGTCTCGTCGGCCCGTATCGTGCCGTCGACGAGCACCTCCAGCGTCGCGTCGGGTGCGTCGACTTTCTCCCACGCGCTGCGTGCCGCGTCTGCGAGCGGTACCGAGGTGCTCTCGGAAACCGCCTCGCTCCCCTGTGTCACCACCAGCATGGCCTCGATCATGTCCTCGATGCGGTCGAACGACTCCGTGACGTGGTCGACCGCCTCCGGGGCCGCGTCCGCCGGAAGCTCGTGGCAGTACATCTGGCCGATCATGACGGGGTTCCGGAGTTCGTGGGCGACCATGCTCGCGAAGCTGTCCAGTCGCTCGTTCTGTCGTTCGAGTCGCAGTTCCCGCTCGTTGCGCTCCGTGACGTCGCGGACGACGCCGACGAAGTCGTGTCCAGCGTCCCCCTGGTCCGGAAGCCCTGCGACGGTCGCTTCGACCTCGATAGTCTCCCCGGACGCCGTTTCCAGCGTCCCCTCGTACGTGTCCGTCTCGCCGTCGCCCGCCGCGACGTCGCGGTGAATCTCGTCGGCGAGGCGGTCCACGTCCCCCTCCACGACGAGCGACGCGTGCGCCCCGATGAGTTCGTCGCGGTCGTACCCGACCATCTCGGCGTACGCCTCGTTGACCAGCTTGAACCGGTCGTTTTCGTCCACGACGTAGATGCCGTCGTTGACCGTTTCGACGATGGTCTCGTAGCGTTCGAGTTCCTGGCTGTAGCGTTCCGCTTCCCGCCGTCGCTCCTCGGCGTTGAGCGCCCGTGTTCTGGCCCGCGCGTCGTGGGTTCCCATCCCGAGGCCGGCGACGCTGGCGAACGCCGTGAGGATGAAGAGGTTCGCGATGGGGTCGTTGAGCTCGGCCGCGAACTCGATGAAGAGGAGGACGCCGAGCATCACTCCGATGCTTCCCAGACACCACCGGACGATGGTGGCGAAGAGGTCGGGCCTGATGTCGCTCCCCGGCAGCCGATAGCCGCTGTAGAGGAGGACGAGTCCGGGGACGGCGGTCAGCACGGAGATCATCAGGACCTCGTTGAGCGTCCTCTCTCCGACGAGTGGCGTGAACGGCCAGCCAGCAGCGAGCGTGAGGTACAACCCTCCGAGAGCTACGATAACGCGCCACCCGTCGACCCTGGAGAGGACTTGCGACTCGGCCTTCATCACCCTCTCCAATACAATACAGATTAATGATGCTTGTGGCAAGTTCGAGTATTACCTAGGTGTCATCAGAGTCCCGGCTCGACGGGAGGAAGACGGCAGATTCGATGGTGGACGGAGAAATGATAAGAGAGTTGAATAGTTTTCTCCACCGGTAGTTGATGCCGGGGTTCCGTTTCGACGGCCGTTTCCGGTCAGCAGGAGCAGTAGTACTCGGCGCTCCCCGTCTCGGTACGCAGGAGGCGGTACGCCGGGCCGGGGTCGCTCGGTCGGTAGACGCCCGTGGTCAGTCCGGTCTCCGTCTCGAACGCGCCCGAGAGGAGCGACTGCCACTCGGCCTGGCCGAGCACGTCCGAGAAACCGGCATCGCTTGCGAGCAACCGGAGGTAGTCCGCGAGATACACCCACGTCGCGTCTCGCGGCTGGCCGGCCTGGAACGTCTCGCCGACGGCCTCGGCGTAGGCGGCCCACGGCAGGTCCGCACCGGCGGCGACGGGGAGGCTGATCCACTTCCACGGGCGGGTGTTGACGTCGAGCAGGACGTACTCCTCGCGGTCGCCGTCGTAGACGAACTCGGCCTCGCTGATGCCGTAGTACCCCGTCTCCTCCAGGACCGCCAGCGCGCGCTCCCGCACCTCGGGGGTCTCCGTGCGCCGGACGAGACAGGAGGTGCCGAACGCCTGCGGGTAGCGCACCCGGGCGTTCCCGACGAAGGTGACCGGGTCGCCGTCCCGCGGGACGTAGGAGGCGAGCGAGCGGTCCTCTCCCGTGACGACGGGCACCTTCTCCTGGGCCATCACGCGGATGCCGTGCTCGCGAGACATCGCGGCCACGTCGTGCAACTCCTCGCGGTCCGCCACCTCGATGACGTTCGTCCCGACCGCCTCCTCGAACTCCCGCTTGCGGGCGGGCTTGACGATGAGCGGGAACCCGAGCGCGTCCGCCGCGTCGTCCGGGTCCGTCTCCGAGAGTCGGTACGTCTCGGGGTACGGCACCCCCAGTTCCTCGGCGGTGGCGTACAGCGACTCCTTGTCGAGGACGGCGTCGACGGTCTCTTGGCCGGCGAACGGCAGGCGGACGCCCTCCGGTTCCGAGCCGGCGAAGGCGTGGACCCACTCGTCCATGCAACCGAAGGCGACCGGTTCGTGGCCGGTCTCCGCCGCCAGCGCCTCCACGTCCTCTCGGAACCCGTCCAGGTCGTCGAGAGGGTAGGTCACCTGTCCCGCGAAGTCCACAGCGTCGGAGTACGGTGCGACGCCTCGACCGTTGCGGTCGATGGCGACGACGGGCACGTCGTGAGCGGAGAGCGCGCGGGCGACGCTCAACCCGGTGACGTGAGCGTTACAGACGATAGCCGGCGGACGGTCGAAGGACGCGGCGGCGAGCGCGTCCCGGAGTCCGTCGACGGAGCGAAACTCGGAAGCCATGCATCGGGGTTGGAACGGTCCGCGGTAAAAGCTCCGGCACGGGGCGAGACGTTCCGCTATCCGGGACGCCCCACGGCGGCGTCGCTACCCGTTCGTCTCCCCCCGTCGCTGGCGGTCTGTCGGCGGTCGCCCCCCGGCCTGGAACCGGTGGAGCGTCACGACGATGACGGTGGCGAGGAGGAACGCACCGACGGCCTGCGCCCAGGTGTGGGCTTCGACGAGGACCCGATTCGGAACCATCACCGCAGGGACGACGAGCAGCGGCCAGAACTTCCGGTCGACGAGCGCGAGATAGAGCGTCGGCATCACCGAGAGGAGAACGTGTCCCGAGACGTTCCAGAACGGCGATATCAGGACGTAAGGGACCGTCACGGCGGCGAGTATCTCCGCCGCGCGGGGGACGAATTCTCCCCAGTCGAACCGCCGCCAGAGATACCAGGTCGCGCCGGCGGCCACGAACAGGCCGCTCGCGACCAGCGCGTCGACCTGCCAGGCGTTTCCCTGGGTGAGCTTCGCCGGCGGCGTGCCGGTGACGAGCGAGTACGCCGCCGTCGGGGCGAGCGAGAGCACCCCTGCGAGGAGGAACGCTCCGAGCCGACGCCAGAGCGTCGAGCGACCGACGTTCTGCCGGCTCCACTCGTAGTGTATCGTGAGGACGAATCCACCGCCGACCAGCACGGCCGGGTGGAAGACGTACGGATAGTACGTCATCGCACGCATCAGTAGACTCATCGTCCGGCGTTACGGCGTTCGGCCGAAAAACGTCTGGGGCAGCCCGGACCGCCCGTCAGGTTCGCGCTGCGTTCCGACGCTCTTCGCCGCGTACCCTTCGCTGCTCGGGCCGGACGGAGTCACGTCTCGTGGCCGGTGTCTGTAGCCGAAGCGGTCGACGGAGAAGCTGATTCGGGACCGATGGACGAGAGGAGCCGAACCATCAGAAGCACGCTTGCGAGGGTCAACGCCCCGAAGATGACTATCTGGGGTACCGGGACGGCCTGACCGTCACGAACCATGAAGAAAGCCATGGCCAGCACGGCCCCGCCGAGAGTGGCGACCTTCACGAGCAGGACGGCCGTGAACGCGTACCCCCAGGGCCGACGCTTCCGGAGCCAGTACGCCGAGAGGGCGAAGGCGGGAACGACGATGCCGAGGTCGAACGAGTAGATGACGGACGTCGGGAGGCCGGCTTCGGCGATGCTCGACGGCGTCGTCCCCGCGAGGGTCGACGGGAGGATTTCCGATAGCCACAGGAGCGTTATCAGCACGACCAACAGCAGTTGGAAGGCGACGTACGACCGGGTCGACGTCTCACCGACCGCTCGTTTCAGCGCGGCAGCGTCCAGTCGGACCATTCCGCCGACGAACGTGAACAGCGTCAACCAGAGCAGCGTCGTGTAGACGAGATACAGCTCGTTGAACGCGGTCATGAACGCGTACGAGGCGTAGGTGTACAGCAGATACCCGGTCACGCCGAGCCAGACGACGTATCCGCGGAGCGACCCGCGGGTGGCGAAGTACAGCGACGCGGCCAGTGCGGGGACGGCGACGGCGAGCGTCAGCAGGTCCTGGCCGTAAACCTGCGGGAGCAACACCGGCGCGTCGCGGTAGAAGCCGGGGACGAACAGGCCGACGACGGTCGCGACGACCGTCAGCACCAGCGTCGCCAGCGAAGCGAGGACGTACGAACGCGGGAGCACGTCGCCGGACACGGTCACTCGGTCCCTTCCGCACCACTGGCCTCAGATGGCGTCACGCCGAGGCGCCCCTCGACGAACGCTGCGAAGTCGTCAGCGAAGGATTCGACTTCGTGCCAGTCGGTGTACTCGTAGTCGCGGGACGTGTCGGTATCGCCGGTTGCCTCCTTCGCGATTCGTTTCATCATCAGTCGCTTGAGGAAGCCGTACTTCAAGTAGCGAAGCGCACCCCCGAAGAGACCGATCCGGTCGGGGTGCCAGTCGGTCTCCTCGAGAAACGCATCGACGTACCCCGCCGCTTCCGCCCGTCGCGTCTCGTCGGTCACCGCGGAGGACATGGACAACTGGAAGAACGCCGTCGGTCGCGCCGCCAGCGCGTCGCGCCGGGCACTCACGAACTCCCGCACCGCAGGCTGCTGTTTTCCAACGTGGATCGACGCGCCGATACACGCCGCGTCGAACTCCTCGACGTCGAAGTCGGTCGGAACCTCTTCGGCGTTCACGGTGGTGACATCGTGGCCGCGCTCGACGAGCACTTCGGCGATTCGCTCGGCGACCTTCGCCGTCTGTCCCTCTCCGGTTCCGTACAGTACGAGAAACGAAACCATCGTAGCTCTCCGTGGGATACGCTCTTGTGGTCAATAAAAGATGGTCAGGGCCAGCGGTGTCTCCCTTCCCGAGCAGAGATGCGACCTGCAACCGACCGTCCGTCAGGCCGTTCTCGTCGTTGCCGGGACGACCGCGCCGCACCGCGACCGACGCGACCGAACGACACGCACCTCGACCGACGCGACCGAACAGCCCCCCTTCGTGGAGACGGTAGAAGCAAGGAATATATCCGAAGGCGTTATTCGCTCCAACTATGCATCGGGGATTCGTCGAGCTACTGCGGAGCAATTCGGACCACGCGAAAGAGTTCCAGTCCCGGTTCGACGACGTACAGGACTCCCAACGACCGGACGTCGTCACCGTCTGTTGCTCGGACTCGCGCGTCCTGCAGGACCACATGTGGGGGAACGACCGGCCCGGGCGTATCTTCACGTGTAGTAACATCGGAAACCGGGTCGTTCAGCGGACCGAATCCGGCGAGGCGGTCTCGGGAGACGTCCTCTATCCGGTCGAACACACCGGAACGGACACCGTCGTCGTCGTCGGACACACGGGCTGTGGGGCCGTCACGGCGACGTACGACGACCTGACCGGCGGGATTTCCGAGCCGCCGGGTATCGAGCACTGTCTCGAACTGTTGAAGCCCCGACTCGAAGCGGGCGTCGAGTCGCTCCCCGCGGACCTGAGCCGGACGGAGGCCGTGAACCGGCTCGTCGAGTACAACGTCGACAGGCAGGTCGAGTTCCTCGTCGAGAGCGACGAAATCCCGTCGGCGGTCGACGTCGTCGGCGTCGTGTACGACTTCCAGGACGCGTACTCCGGACGCCGCGGGCAGGTCCACGTCGTCAACGTCGACGGCGAGACGGACGTCGAGGCGCTGCGGGAGGACCATCCGGAGATCGCCTCGCGGGTCGAGCGACTCTGGGAGTACTGAGCCGCCCGCCGACGTCGTCTGCCGAACCCCCGGAGAGGCGAGTTCGACGGGACTCTCCGAAACGAGTCGTCCGTACCGACTCCGCTCGCCCGAGCGTCGGCCCGGGTTCAGAGACCCTGGACGGTCTCCACGACGCCGACCGTTTCGAGCACCATCCAGAGGAGGAACGCCGCGTACAGGGCCACGAAGACGTACGCCTCCCGTTCGGTGAGTTCGAGGTGCGTGCGGGTGAAGACGACGAACACCAGGGTCGCGAACCCGAGGAAACCCATCAGCGGGACGGCGACGAGGAAGTTGATGGTAGCCGACCCGGCGATGAGGACGCCGACCGGAATGGCGACGAGGAGGTTGAACGTGTTGCTCCCGAGGACGTTCGTCAGGCTCGTGACGCTTTCGTCGTTTCTGGCGGCGCGGACGCTGACGAACGCGTCGGGGAGACTCGTCCCGATGGCGATGACGGTCAACCCCCAGAGGAAACTCGGCGTGTCGAGAATCGCGCCGAAGCTGAGAGCCGCGCGGACGATACCTTCGACGCCGACGGCGATGAAGACGAGAGAAACCGCGAGCTTCGTCCACTCGCGACGCGGTTCCACGTCGACGTGGTCGGTGCTCGCGTGCTCGCGGGTGTCCTGGTGGTGGAGGAAGACGTAGACGCCGTACGTGACGAGTGGGAAGAGCACGAGCGTGGGGGTGAGGATGGCGACCCTGTTCGTCCCGCCGGGGACGTAGGTTGCACCGAGCGCGAACGTGATGAACAGGACCAGGACGCTGATGATGTAGAACTGAGCGTCCTTGTGGACGATGTCGCGGGTCGCTTCGAGTTTCTCGCTGGTGAGCGCGGACACGGCCGGGATGACGAGGAGATTGAAGATGGCGCTCCCGACGATAGCGCCGAGACCGAGCGAGAACTCCCCGTGGAGGGCCGTGCTGACGACGACGGAGCTGAGTTCCGGAAAGCTCGACCCGACGGCGACGACGACGGCTCCGTGGACGGCGACGGGCAAGCGGTAGTGCTTGCTGAGACGTTCGGCGGACCGTTCGAGAAGTTGGCTCGCCTTCCAGATGACGCCGGTCGAAGTCAGCGCTACGACGAACGGGACGAGGAGACTGCTCATCGGTTTGGCCGTGTGGATACTCGCAGAAAAGTAGTCTCGTTCGAGACGGCCATTGGAAACTAGTCCACCGACCTCGCGTTCGGCTCCGTCGAACGGGACCGGTCAGTCGTCGTGGCGATGCGACCCGCCGTCTCCGTTCCAGCCGTCCGGAATGTACGACCGATTCTCCCCTCGTCCGAGAAACCAGTCCCGGACCGACAGTCGCCGGTCGGCAGCGTCCGTTCGGGCCATCTTGCGTCGTTCCGACGTCGTCTGGAAGTAGTTGACCACGGTCACGAGCAGGACGCCGCCAGCGGTGTTGCCGAGCAGCACCGGCAGGACGAAGTCCACCAGGGATCCGACGAGCGCGGCCTGTCCGCGGACGACGAGATACACGACCTCGGTGAACGAAACGACGACGTGGAACAGGTTCCCGAAGGGGATGGCGAGAAACGCCACGTACACCAGAACCAATCGAGAGATCGTGTCACGGGCGGCGTAATCGAGCCACACGACACCGGCGACGATCAGCCCGGCGAAGCAAGCTTTGAAGAACAGATCCCAGAACGGCGTCTCGATGCCCTTCGTCGCGATGGTGCTGGCGGCGACCGCCGCGTCCGGCGAGAGGACGCCGGTCGTTGCCAGCACGATCCCACCCAGGCCGCCGCCAGCGAAGTTACCGACGAGGACGATCGCCCAGATCCGGAGCAGCCGAGGGAGACTCGCCAGTCGCTCCAGCACGAGCACCACCGGCGGGAGCGTGTTCTCCGTGTACAACTGGTATCCGCCGAGGATGATGTAGATGAACCCGAGCGGGTAGAGCAGTGCGCTCAGAACCGGGTCACCGCCCGTTGCAGCGGTCAGCGAGGCGTACAGCAGGTAGGTAATCGTGATCGCGAATCCGGCCGCGAGGGCGCTGAAGAACAACTCCCGGTCCCCGGTCGTGGCCTCCTCGTCGGCGGCAGCGAGGATCCGCTGGAACACCTCGTGGGTTTCGAACCGGTCCCGGACGACCGATCCGACAGCGGGTGCGCCGTGACGCGAGTGCTCGATAGCTTCGCGAACCGTTTCGTCGGTGTTTGCGTCGTCGTCACTCATCTGACTTTCCTTTTCGACACATCTGGAAAAATCTCTCGTTCCGAAGACTCCAGACCGAAGGACAGCGTACCGCCGGTAGCCTGTAGGGCGAGTTGCTCCGCGACGGTTCGACCCACGGTATCGGTCGACTTCGATCGGCGTCCGGTCTGCTTCGGACGCCCCGCGTAGCACGAGAGAACCGGTGAACGCCGCCGAAACGCGCTGCTGACCGTTTCCCTCGTTCGCCCGCGAGTCGTGCTCGGTACGGCAACGGATTATTGGTCCGTCTCTTTCCATTCGTCCGTATCCCCTTCGCGGAATTCGCCCTTGGCGTGACGCTCTCGGGGCCAGAACGCGAGGCCCAGTAGTGTGACGTAGAACGCGACGACGACGACGACCACAGCAATTCCGGGGATACGGGCGACTCCGGCGGTTGCCAGCCAGTCCTGGCGCGGCGCGAACGCTGTAATCCTGAAGACCCATGCGGCGACCAGGACGCCGAGCAAGGCGAGGTACACGCGCCGAAGGCGGTTCGCGAGTGCTTCGTAGAACGAGACCTTCAGCGTCGGCCTGCGATAGTCCCTGCTCAGTTTCACCCGCCAGTCGTGGCTTTCGACGCCCTGGGACGGATCGAGGGCGTTTGCGAACAGATTCTCTTGGAGGAGTCGAGCGCGCGAGCGAAAGACGTCGTAGTCCCGGTACCGCCGGGCTTCGATGCCCAGGAAGATGGTGACGACGACGACCCCGATCAGCAAGATATAGTGGGGGTTATCGGAACTCGAAAACGCCCACGTCAGTATCGCGGCCAGCACGGTCACCGCCCACGTCGTCGTCTGGTCGAGGCGCTGGCGCCACGTCCCCACTCGGTCCAGTTCTCCGCGATAGGCGTGAGCCATCACCGAACCGAGGCCCGTACTTTCGTCGACCATTTCGCGGCCTATCTCCCGTTGGTCTGACGCTGTCGGGTCGAACTCGTCGCTGTTCGAATCGGTCATACAAAGGAGACACACCGCCTCGTTCCATAAGCGGATACGGTGAGGGATTCCGACCAGGTGGCTGTTCTCCCCGTATCGTCGTATCCGGGAACGTCGGTCACCCCGACCGAGTCGAACGCGGTGGAGCGACGGAGAGCGGGGAGACAGACTTCCGTTCGCCGGCCCGACGAATCACCAGCGGTGAGTAAACCGCTCGCGCGTCTCCGAGAGATGCAGCGCCGTTACCCGCCGTGCCGCGTGGAGGACTCCACCTCGTGCCGCTCCGATACAGAAAGCGTATTGTGGACCCCCGTTCCCCTGTACTCATGCCAGGCGCACGCATCACGAGTGGCGAGCGGGTCACGCTCCGGACGGTCGAGAGCGAGGACGTTTCGTTCCTCCAGCGCGCCAGCGCCAACCCCGAGATCCGGTATCCGCTCGGCAATCCTCTCAGGAACCGGGAGCAGATCGACGTGTCGGACGAGAAGGGGACGGACCAGTTCCTCGTCTGTCTCGACGAAGACGACGCCGGTCCCGGTCGACCCGACGAAGACGACGTGACGCGAATCGGCCAGGTGAGCGTTTCGGACGCCGACTGGAAACGCCCCGAACTCGGCTACTGGTTCGTTCCGGATGTTCACGGCGGGGGTTACGGCACGGAATCCGTCTCGCTCGTCGTCGAGTACGTCTTCCGAGAGTACGACACCCCCGCCGTGGGTGCGGGGGCCTACGACTGTAACGACGCCTCCCGCGGTCTGCTGGAGTCGCTCGGGTTCACCGAGGAGGGACGCCGCCGCAAGTTCATGTTCGTCGACGGCGAGTACCGCGACATGGTCCAGTACGGACTCCTCCGTCGGGAGTGGCGTGAACGAGCGTGACTACTGTACCCTGCCGACGGTTCGAGACCGTCCAGTTATCGGCGTCCATACCAGTAGTTGGTAATACGGTTTCTTTATTCATAATAGGGGAAGAAAATCGTTTTCAGTATAGGTGAAAGATTAGGACCACGCCACCGAGCATCATAATGATTAAATTTCAACACGTCAATTACCTATGCGATGACCGACAGTTCCGTACCGAAGCTCGTCGTTGACGAGAAAGTGGAGATAGCTGTATCTTTGGTGGGGATTATAGCGGCCTGTGCAGCTACCTACTACGTGGGAAAGACTGGAAACTGGGAACCGCTGTCGGCGGTAACTATGGGACTAGCACTTATCGTTCTGTTTGTCACGTCTGAAAAGTGAGCATCTGTAGTTATCGAATCCCTCTATTCGTTTATAGGAATACTTCGAGCGTGTATCACCGTCGTTCTCACGAGGACCACGCTACTGAGTGTTCGGAGAGCGTATTGTCATCGTGCGGTATAGAAACGACGATTACCACCCAGCGCAGCCAGTCAATGGCGACCCTGCTCATCGAAAAGTCGGAATACTGCTTCAACGACCAACAATAACTAAATTCTCACGGAGAGTCTGACCGGGGTCGCCAAGAAATGCGGAGACTGCACACAGAGGAAGAATCCAACATGGATCAACTGACACGTCGCGAGGCGCTCCAGATAGGGGGAATCGCAGCGGGGGGACTCACACTCAGCGGACCGGTGATGACGCGGACAGTCGCCGCCAATCGAGAGTCCGGAAAGAGTCAGGACACCGACATGGATACCAGGGTGGCTTCGATAGCAGAAGACGCGTACCGCTACGGACTCCAGCAGGTCATCTTCTACGAGACTCGCTTCAACTACACACAGAAGAAAGACAGCGACGTCTTCGTGGGCGTCAATCGATGGTACCGTCCCAACGGTGGCCAACCGATAACAGCCGACTTCGAGGCTGTCGTCTCTCCGAACGCTACCACCCTGTACTCGCAGGCCTTCCTCGACTTGCAGGACGAACCAGTCGTCATCGAGATGCCGAAGTCACCGACCGCTACTTCTCGCTACAGATGATGAATCAGTACGGGATCTACCCACTCTACGCCGGGAACCAGTTCAACGGAACTGACGCGCGGTCGTACCTGATTTTGCCGGACGACTACGACGGCGAGGTCCCGGGCGACTTCGCCGCGACCGACGTCGTCCAGACGGGGACGAAGAGTCTGATAACCATCGTCCGGTACGCGCTGCGCGACGCCACGGACGAATCCGAGATCGCTCACGTCAATGACTTGCAGGCTCAGACGACCATCACGCCGCTCAGCGAGTGGCTCGAAAACGACCACGCGGGCGTGCCACAGGCGGAACGGTCGGTCGTCGCCGGCAACTACGAAACGGTCCCGAGGATGCGGGAACTCACGACCAGGCAGGTCGAAAACCAGACCCCATCAGATTTCTTCACCCTCCTCGACCTTGTCCTGAACGACCCGAGCCTGTCGCTCATCGACGACTCGCTCAAGGAGTCCGCCATGCTCGACCGGTTGGAAGAGGTCGGAATCGGCCCGGGACTGGCGTTCGATTGGTCCGCCCTCGATACCGACGTACAGGAGGCGCTGGCTAGGGGATTCGAGAACGGATTCAATCGCGTCAGGACCGCCGGCCAGGAGGACTTGATCGACATGAACGGCTGGCAAGTTCTTGTGCCGACAGGAGACTTCAGGACCGACTGGTTGACCCGGGCCGTCATGGCGGACCTGGGTTATGCGGGCCCCGACTCGCCTAAATCGCACATCGCTGGATTTCGGTTCACCGACTCGAATGGCGAGCAACTGAACGGGTCGAAGCGCTACACCATCACGTTCGACCTCGATAACCTTCCGCCGGTCACCGAGTTCTGGGAAGTCCCGATCTACGACGCCCAGGGCTACTTCGTGGAGAACGAACTCGACCGCTACAGCATCAACAGCTACATGCTCGAAGAAGGACTGTTGCACACCGAAAACGGTCAGTTCGTCATCTACGTGCAACACGAGAAACCGATTGCTCCTGAGAGATTGAAGAACTGGCTGCCGGCCCCCGAAGGGGACATGCGCTTCGCGGCCAGGTTCTACGGCCCCCGCTGGTCGGTGGTCGACGGGTCCTACGACATGCCCGAGATCGTCCCTGTGGAGGGATGACGATTGCAAACGTCGTCTTCAACCGGAGAGGTGGCCTGCTGCATGTATCCTCAGGATTCAGCAGGGCCGTGCTGCCAGATTTTCAAGTAAAAAGAGAACCAATAGTCATGAGCAACGAGATACACGACACGACCGCTGAATCGAACTCCGAACTGCTCCAAACAACTCGTCGAAGCGCACTTCGCGGGGTGGGCCTCGCCGGCTTACTCGCGATGGGCGGCAGCGCCAGCGCCCGCCAAGACGTCCTAGACGCAAACGCCCAGCAGACGGATCAGCAGACGTCAACAGATGACGAGTCAGTCCCGGTGACGTGGGAGAACTACCCACGCGCCAACTGTCATGCTTCATTCCAGGCGACCGTCGACAAGGGCGGGTTCGGACAGCTCTATCATTTCAGAAATATAACCCCTGTCGGGGAGCAGTTGGACGTCGAGCCAAATCGTGACACGATATACTCACTCGGGGTGTTCGATCTGACCGAGCCAGTCACCATCACGCTCCCAGACAGCGGTGACCGCTACCAGTCACTGAATGTCCAGAACGAGGGCCAATATGTGAAGCTGTACGCCGACGAACCTGGAACGTACACGATAACCCGAGATATGGTCGGTACTCGGTATGCTGGCGTCGCGATCCGCACATTTGTTGACCCGAACGACCCAAACGATGTGAAGCAAGTCCGGCAACTCCAGGACGAGATCGACGTGGAACAAGCATCGGCTGGTTCGTTCGAGATTCCTAAGTGGGAGCCACAATCATTCAAACAACTCGACGACGCGCTCACGACTGTCTTTACCACGCTCGAGAACTTCTCGGGCGCATATGGTGACGTCGGCCAGGTCAACCCGGTGAATTTTTTCGTCGCCAGTCCGTCAGGGTGGACTGGCGTCCCGCAGCCGTCGGAAGCGCTGTTCCTCCAACGGATTCCCACCCAGAATGATGGCACGACGCCATACACACTTACCGTCGAGGATGTCCCCGTCGACGCGTTCTGGTCGGTCACCGTCTACAACCGTGACCTCTACCTCGAGGAGAACGAGTACGACGCGTATTCGGTCAACAACGTGACCGCAGAGCGGGACGCTGACGGCAGCGTCACGATTCACTTCGGCGGCGACCCCGACCAGCCGAACTTCATCTACACGCCGGAAGGATGGCACTATATCGTCCGGCTCTACCAGCCGCGCGAGCCGATTCTCGACGGGAGGTATCAGTTCCCCGAGGCCCAGCCCGTGGAGTGAGGCAAGCGCCCGGCTGTAGCCATGCTGTTCGCTTACTGTCGACTCACCGCGACATCGAACTTCGACTCGTCGTCCGACTCGTCTCAAAGAGCGTGCTGGATACATCCTCTGTATGCAGCACGCCAGTCCTGTTAGCTGAAGGATTCAAGGATACGGATTCTTTGGTATCGCTCATCCGTCGGGGAATGAAAGAGCAACTGCCGGAAGAGGATTTGACTACCTCGGCGGGAGTAGAAGCTCTGAAACCCCGAATTCGGCTACCGCCTCTCCCGCTGCTCAACCTTGTTCAGTTCGATGAGCAGTCGGAAGATGGCCTTCACGAGATTCGCGTCCACGTCGAACTGCTCGGCGTTCTCGCCGGCGCGGTCCATCACCGCCTGCTCCTGGGACTCGTCGGTGGTCGGCAGGTCTCGCTCGTCTTTCACCGCCGCCACCGTGTCGGCGACGTAAGTGCGCCGAGCTATCAACTCGACTATCTCGCGGTCGATGCTCTCTATCTCCTCGCGGAGCTCCGCGAGGCTCATGTCCGTCGGGTCCCGTCTGTCTGTGTCGTCGTCAGCCACGTCGTTCCCTCCCGTTCGTTCCATTGTTCACGTACCTCCGATAGAGCGTCTCGTTCGCCGATAGCGACGAAGCTCGGTCCGGTCCCCGACAGCGAGACGCCCGCAGCGTCGGGGAGCGCCTCGACCAGCGGGTCCGCCGGAAATCCCAGCGCCGCGCAGAACGCGAAGCCGTTGACCGTCATCGCGCGCTCGAACTCGCCGTCGAGTGCGAGGTCCGCGACCAGGTCCGCGACGGGCGCGACGCGGCGACAGCGTTCGACGTCCGCGTCGGCGCTGTAGGCGCGCTCCGGCGGCGTCCAGACGAGCACGTCCCGGTCGAGTTCGTCGCGAGCGAGCAGTTCGTCCTCGCGGTTGTCGGTCACCGTGACGCCGCCGAGCATGCTCGCGCTCGCGTCGTCGAACGCGCCCGTGACGGTGACGCCGGCGTCGCGGGCCGCCCGCACGCCGACGCGACAGGCGTCCTCGCGGTCGACGTCGTCTGCGACACCGAGCGCGTCCAGGGTCGCGAGCACCGTCGCGTTCGCGGCGGCGCTGGAACTCTTCAGCCCCGCCGCCATCGGCACCTCGCTGTCGGTCCGGACCGTGCCGCCGACGTCCGATTCGTCGCCGTCGCGGTCGCCCCCGTGGCCGTACTCCGCCACCGCGAGTTCGGCACAGCGCTCGACCAGCGCCGTGTCGGCGTCCGGAGCACCGGCGACCTCGCCGCGGAACGCGCCGGAGTCGTCGAGGTCGACCTCGACGGTCGTGACGGCGTCGATGGCGAACGCGGACCCGACGCCGGTCGCGAGCGCGTTGAGCACCGTTCCCGCCGCGGGGGCCTCGGCCCGGCCGTGCATACCTCGCGGTTCGCGGGGCCGCGTCTTCACGCTGGCGGTCGTGGCAACTCCGGTCGGTTCCCGGTGGACGTTCGGAACGTGCCCCTTTAGTCGGCGGCGGCCGAACGTCCGGCCATGAGCGCCCGCAACGACGTCTCCCCGGACACCCTCGGCGTCGAACTCACAGAGGACGGCATCGTCGTCGAGTACACCGACGGGCGAGAAGCGTTCTACAACGGAGTTCCCAAGAAAGTCGACGGCACCCTGCGGACCCAGCCCGGAAAGCTCGTCCAGGTGCTCGTCACCGACCCGACCGAGACGGAGGGCGTCCTGATGTACGTCAACGACCGCAACACCCACGACGACATCCTCGAGTCGACGGGCGTCGGCCGGGTGATGCTCGAACCGGGGGAGGAAGAAGAGCTGTTCCCCGGCGTGACCGTCCGCGCCGACGGGTACGCCGTCGAGGTCGAGGCCGACCCCGAGGTGGCCCGCGGCCGCGTCTTCGTCTTCGAGGAGGACGAGCGGGGCGAGCGCTCGTTCGAGTTCGTTCCCGAGGAGAGCGACGGAGCGGACGACCCCGTCGACGGATGAGTCTCCCGAAGCGGTGGCGGACGCTCGACCGCTCGACGGTCGGTCGAGCGCCCGAGCGCTGGGGGGTCTACGAACTCGGCGACGACGGCGAAATCCTGGCGGTCGAAGCGGGCGTCCTCCGCGACGAACTGAAGACAGAACTGTCGTACAGCGACGCGACGCAGGTGCGCTGGGAGGCCTGCCAGTCGCGCGATCACGCCGAACGACTGGCCGACGAACACCGCGAACGCGCCGGCCTGAAGTGACTCACTGGATGTACGACGGGTCTTCGGCGTCGCAGTTCTGTTCGTGCTGGCTGGCGTCCTCCGGGTCGTCGAACAGGAGTCCGCACTCCTCGCACTGGTACCAGGTCATGTCGTCGCGCTCGGTCTCGGCCACCATATTGGAACCCTCGCCATCCGTGAACAAAGGCGTTTCTCCGGGACGGTGCGCCGTCGCTCCCCGAATCGGGGGCTGAGCCGTCAGAGGGCGAGCGCGAACTCGGCGGACCCCGTCCGACCGTCGGCGAGTTCGTACTCGACCGTGACGGTCAGGTCCTCGCCGACCATGTCGACCGGCGCGCCGCCCGACTCGAACTGGTAGAGCGAGACGGTCGCCGACGACCCGGCCGAGAGGACGGCCTCGCGGTCCGCGCTATCGCTGAAGCCGTCGGCACTCAGGTCGATGGTCGTCGGGAGCGCCGTCCCGCCGTTGATGTCCGTGAGGCCGTCTTGGACGTCGGCGGCGACGTGGAGCTCGCTCGTCCACTTGCCCTCGTCGTAGGAGTGGTCGGCGAGTCCGTCGACGGCGGCGTTCGCCGGCGCGACGCCGAGGTCGGTCACCCGGAGGCGCTGGTCGTGGTAGTTCGTCAGGCCGAACTCGACGCCCGAGTGCTGTCCGTTGTCGTCCGCGGGCGTGTTCACGGCGGTCGCGTCGCCGTCGTATCCGATTCCCGGGGCCGTGGCCGTGAACGACTCCGACCCGGTCCGACCGCTCGGTAGCCGGTAGTCGACCGTCACGTCGAACTCCTCGCCGACCATGTCGACCGGCGCGCCGCCGGCCTTGAACTGGTAGAGCGAGACGGTCGCCGACGACCCGGCCGAGAGGACGGCCTCGCGGTCCGCGCTGTCGCTGAAGCCGTCCGCGCTCAGGTCGATGGTCGCCGGGAGCGCCGTCCCGCCGTTGATGTCCGTGAGACCGTCCTGGACGTCGGCGGCGACGTGGAGCTCGCTCGTCCACTTGCCCTCGTCGTAGGAGTGGTCGCCGAGTTCGTCGACGGCGGCGTTCGCCGGCGCGATTTCGAGGTCGGTGACGTGCACCTCGTCGTCGAACCGGTTCGTCAGGCCGAACTCGACGCCGGAGCGCTGTCCGTTGTCGTCCGCGGGCGTGTTCACGGCGGTCGCGTCGCCGTCGTAGCCGAGCCGGCCGCCGGAGACCGTGAACGAGGTGGACCCGCTCGTATCGCTGCCGAGGCGATACTGCACCGTCACGTCGAGCTCCTCGCCGACCATGTCGACCGGCGCGCCGCCCGACTCGAACTGGTAGAGCGAGACGGTCGCCGACGACCCGGCCGAGAGTATGGCCTCGCGGTCCGCGCTGTCGCTGAAGCCGTCCGCGCTCAGGTCGATGGTCGCCGGGAGCGCCGTCCCGCCGTTGATGTCCGTGAGACCGTCCTGGACGTCGGCGGCGACGTGGAGCTCGCTCGTCCACTTGCCCTCGTCGTAGGAGTGGTCGCCGAGTTCGTCGACGGCGGCGTTCGCCGGCGCGACCTCGATATCGGTGATCGTCGCCTCCCGGTCCGCGTCGTTCGTCACCCCGAAGAGGAGGCCGGAACGCTGGCCGTTGTCGTCCGCGGGCGTGTTCACGGCGGTCGCGTCGCCGTCGTAGCTCAGGTGGCTCGAACTTTCGGTCACGCTCACCGTTTCGAGGAGGCCGAACCGGTACATGAACCGCTCGACGGCGGCCGTCGTGTACTTCGTCTGCCGGTCGAGCGACAGCTCTTCGGTCGTCTCGAAGATGATGGCGGGCGTGTCGAGCGTCGCACCCATCTTGTGTTTCAGCATGTCGCGGGAGCCGTCGTCGTTGTGGGTGTGCTCGCGGAAGTCGTACTCGTCGTCCAGCGAGTCGTCGACGACCTCGGCGTTCAGGTAGTCGCGAATGGCTTTCGAGTGGACCCCGGCGTCACCCGCGTCGGTTGCGAACAGCGCCTGGCCGACCCCGCCGTCGCCAGACTCGTACACGCCGTAGGAGCTGTGGAGGTCCCAGAGGAAGTCGACGTCCTCCTGTAGAACCACGTCCCAGATGGCGTCCGCGAGCGGCGATTCCTCCTCCGTACCGTCCGGGAAGTGACGGTTCAGGTCGCCGTCCTCGTACTGCCGGGTTCCCGCCTCGACCGCGGGCTTGCACGCCTCCGGCAGGACGACGAGTTTCCCGGCGTCGATGTCCCACTTTCGAATCCTGTGTGCGGAGCGGTAGCCGTTCGTCTCGTCGCCGTGGACGCCCCCGGTCACCATCAGCGTCGGCCCGTCGTCTGCCGCCTCGGTGACGTACACAGTCGTCTCCTCGGCAGTCCCCGCACGAATCGTGTACGTCGACCGCGAGAGCCGTGCGGACGCCGGCCGCGAGGCCGACGCCACCATTCCCGCGCCCCCTATGGCGCACGCCCCGAGCTTCACGTACTCTCTCCGACCGACATGTACTCCTTCTGCTTCCTTCTCAGAATTTCGGTTATCGTCGTGTGTCATATATTTTCTCCAACCGGTTTGGATTTCTCCGCAGTTAGACACATCTACGTTCTGTCCGTATCTTTTCGGCTTCAAATGGGAATTTTTTATAAGCGCCCCCGATAGCATCTACCGATATATAAAGAGCATATTACAGGTGTTGAATCTGGCACTATTTTGGAAGGATGGTGTCGGAGATCTGTCTATCGAGGGCAGGCCAGCACCCGACGCTCGTTCGTAGCGTACGCTCGGCGCTCGACGTCCGACGAGGATGCGAAGAAGAAAGAGACGGTCGGGACGGAGAGCAGAACGCGGTCGGTTCCCGAGTCAGCCCTCGACGACGCCGTTCGAGAGCTCTTCGAGGCTTCCCTCGACCGTGTATTCGGGCGTCTCGACGACGATGGTCGAGGACGGCGTCACCTCGTGGAACTTGAGATGCATGGTGTACGTGCCGTCGTCCTGGATGTCGGTCGCCTCGTTCTGTCCGGAGTCGGGGTGGCGCGCCCACGCCGACTTGCCGGCGAACTCGTCGCTGGTGACGCCCTCGATGGCGTAGTTGTCCGGCGCTTTCTTCGTGTTCTGGCCGTTGATGGGGTAGCCGGACTCGTGCCACGCCCAGAACCCCTCGTCGATGACGAAGACGTTCTCGTACCCGCTGTTCATGAGCGCGGCCGCCCGGAGCGACGAGAGGTGGTGGGGACAGCCGCAGTAGCAGACGATGCGATCGTCCTTCGACCAGTTTTTCACCGGGTCCTTGTCGAAGTTCGTGTCGATGCCCGGGGCAGGGCTGAGCACCGCACCGGAGATGTGAGACGTCTCGTACTGCTTCGGGCCGCGCGCGTCGGCGAAGCGCGCCTCGCGTCGTTTGTACCACTTGATGGCGTCGTCGACCGGCAGCAGTGGCACGTTCCGGCCGTTCTGCTTCGTCGTTGCCAGCGACGAAACGTCGACCTGGGGGTCTTTCGCTCCGTTCACGGCCGACTTCGGCGGATAGCCGTCGGTGTTGCCGTCTTCCGGCATCGGATACGACCCGCTCCCGCCGCTGAGGCAACCGCTCAGTCCGGCGAGCGAGACTGCCCCCGCCGAGAGAAAGGTACGTCGGTGCATGTTACACCCCTAGCGACCCCGCGTCTATTAGCTTTATTATGCCGTTTTCGTGGATAATTGACACTCGACGGAGTGGCCGTCCGGCCGTCACCCCAACGGGTTGGGCCCGCTTTCTTTCTGTCAGATGCCGTAGAACGCATCGTTCCTGGACTGGTGTACGTGAAGGACGCTCACGTGCGAATGGGCGAACGACGTGCTGACGAGCGAGCCGTCGCTCGGGACCCTCCGGAAACTGTCGCTGCTGGCCCGAACGCGCTGGCACTGGCGGCGGACCCGCGACCCCGAGACGGTGTTCCGGCGCGTCAGCGCCGTCGCCAGCCCCGAACAGCGGCGCTCGGACGCGAAACCGGGCGACACGCTGCCGGCGCGCTGACGTCACCGCCGGCGTCGGTCGTCGACCTCCTCGGTAGCTCAGGACAGCGCGCGCCAGGCGTGATAGAACCGCTGGAGTGCGGTGAAGTGGCCGACCACGGCGAACACGCCGAGGAGCAGCACGACGAGCGAGACTCCGGCGACGCCCTCCACGAACGCCGCGACGCCGGCGGTCACGCCCATCAGCGCGAGGCGGTCGGCGCGCCCGAGGAGTCCGCCGTAGACGCGGTCGAGTCCCACGGCCTGGGCCTGCGTGCCGAGGTACGAGGTCATCAGGACGCCCGTGACGGCGGCCAGGCCGAGCGCGTACCGCCCGACGCCTGCGGTGAACCCCGCGATGAGAACGATGTCGGCGTAGCGGTCGAGCACGTGGTCGAGCAGGTCGCCAGCCTTCGACTCCGTGCCGAGTTCCCGGGCGAGCGCGCCGTCGAGCAGGTCGAGCCAGCCGTTCAGGAACACGAGGACGGCACCGACGAGATACCAGACGCCGGTCTCGCCGCCGAGGTAGAAGCTGCCGGCCGCCGCGGCCGCCAGCAGGAAGGCGACGACGCTCACCGAGTCCGGCGTGAGTCCGAGTCGCCGCGACGCCGAGACGAACGGGTCGAGCGCGCGGTCGGCCAGTGGGCGCAACCGGTCGAGCGTCATAGGTAGTCGGTGAACTCCACTTCTCCGGCGGACGGCGCTCTGTCGCCGCGGACGACCGCCTCGACGTCGTCCGCCACCGCCTCCGGGTCGCGGTCGGTCGTGTCTATCTCGTACACCGCGTCCGCGCCGTGCTCCGCGACGGCCTCCGAGAGTACGACGTCCAGCGCCTCGCTCTCCGCGTTCTCGGTCGCCTTCGCCTCCGGTTCGCCGCGGTCTTCCAGTCGCTCCGCCAGTTGCTCCGGGCGACAGCGCAGGACGACCACGCGGTCGGCGTCGAAGCGGTGGGCGAGGTGCGACTCGACGAGGAGGTGGTCGGCCTCGCTCTCGCGTTCGCGGTCGTCCAGCCAGTCGGCGAGCGCGTCGAGGTCGGCGACCAGGCTCCCGCGTTCGGCGTCCTCGCCCTCGTGGAACCCCTCCTCGCGGACGACCTCGTTCAGGTGGACCACGTCGACGGCGGCATCGCCGAGGCTCGACGCCACGATGTCCGTCGCGGTCGTCTTGCCCGTTCCGGGCGTTCCGGTGACGGCGACCCTCATTCCGCGAGCACCTCGTTCAGTTCCCGGACGGCCGTCCGGGTCTCCTCTTCCGTCCCGCAGGTCACCCGGACGCAGTCGGGGAGGCCGAAGCTCGTGCAGTCGCGGACGATGACGCCGCGTTCCCGGAGGTCGGCGGCGACGCCCGTCGCGTCGCCGACCGCCACCAGCACGAAGTTGGCGTGGCTCTCCCAGGTCGGCGCGTCGAGTTCCGTCCGGAGGTACTCCCGCGCCCAGCGGGCCGTCTCGACGGAGCGCCGGACGTGCTCGTCGTCGTCCAGCGCGGCGAGGCCGGCCCGGCAGGCGAGTTCGCTCGCGGCGAACGGCGTGTTGACGCGGGCGTAGGCGTCGGCCCACTCCTCGGGGACGAGGGCGTAGCCGAGGCGCACGCCGGCGAGGCCGTAGGCCTTCGAGAACGTCCGGAGGACGGCCACGTCGTCGCGCGCGTCGAGGAGTTCGACCGCGCTCGGCGCGTCGGCGTACTCGCCGTACGCCTCGTCGACGACCACGAGCGTCTCGTCGGCGGTCGCGTCGGCGACGTCCTCGACGGCGTCGACGGAGAAGCGACCGCCGGTGGGGTTGTGCGGGCTGGTCAGGTAGACGATGCGCTCGCCGTCGTAGGCGGAGAGGACGGTGTCGGCGGCCAGCGCGAAGTCGTCGGCCTTCGAGAGGTCGTACTCGCGCACGTCGCCGTGGTGGTAGCGCGCGCTCATGCCGTAGTAGGCGAAACCGGGGTCCGGCACGAGCACGTCGTCGCCGGGTTCGAGCATCGCTCGGGCGAGGTAGTCGAGCGCGCCGTCACCGCCGTTTGCCAGCCACACCTGCTCGGACGCGACCGACCACCGCTCCGCGAGGCGGTCGACGAGGTCGGCGTGGGAGGCTTTCGGGTACGAGTTCGCGCGCTCGGCGGCGCGCTGCATCGCCCGGACCGCCGCCGGACTCGGGCCGAAGGGGTTCTCGTTCGACGCGAGCTTCACCAGTTCGTCGGGGTCGACGCCCAGTTCGCGGGCCACCTCCTCGATGCCCCGCCCGGCCTGGTACTCGACGTGGGCGGAGAGGTCCCGTGGTTTCATGTCCGGGAGGAGAGTCCGCCGGGCCTTAAGCGTGCTCACACGGGCCAGCGGGTCGGTTCGAGACTCCGGACCACGAGGTGGTGGTCGAAAGCGGGACGCCGGGCGAGAACGCGCGAGCGACGACGCGAGAGAGGCGGTTCCCCGGCCGAGACGGCGGCGACCGTGGCACGGTGGGTTCGGAAAAACTTAATCCACGCGCTGACAAACTGGCGGGTATGGCCGACGACAACGAGGAAGAAGAGGAACCTGCCGTCGAACTCGGCGAACGAACGCCGGTCGAAGGTGCGCCGCTCGCTCGCGTCTCGTCGCGGCTCTTCTGGCCCATCCAGAAGAGCGAAATCGTCCGCCGGGAAGGCGAGACGACCATCCGGACGCCGGACGGGCCCCGACAGCTGAGCGACCTTCTGGACGAGGTCGAGGAGACCTACTTCCAGAGCGAGAAGGAGTTCACCGACGAGCTTCGAGGGGTCATCGGGAACGGTCCCGTTCCGACCGCCGACGGCTCGTGAACGTCTCCAGGTCGGTCGCCGGACGGGTGCCGGGTCTGACCTGGGTCCGGCTGTCGCTACTCGTCGGGGGGTTGCTGACCGTGCTGTGGTCGCTGTGGGCCGTCCCCGCCGGCGACCTGGAGGCTCGCCTCGTCCGCGACGTGACGCTGTACATCGCCATCCCGGGTGCGCTCGCGGTCACGCACGGCCGCCACCTCGGCTACCGGGTCGACCGCCGCGCGGTCCGCAACGCCGTCGTCCTGGCGATAATCGTCGTTCCGTTCTACGTCGTCGGCTCGTCGCTGCCGACGATACGCGCCTACTACCCGATGTGGCAGACCAGCCCCGCGCTGGGCGACTTTCTCCCGCACGCCGTCAAGCAGTTCGTCGTGGTGCTCGCCGCGGAGACGTACTACCGCGGTCTGCTCTGCGTCGGCGTGCGCAAGATAGGGTTCAAGAGCGTGTTCATCAGTCCCGTCGTGTACGCGTTGCACCACCTCGGCAAACCGCCGATAGAACTGCTGCTGTCCGGACCGACCGACGTGCTCTTCGGCGCGTTCGACTACGACGGGAACTCCCTGCTTCCCTCCGTGGTCGCTCACGGCCTCGGCCTCGTCCTGCTGGACTGGCTGGTGCTACACGAACCCCTCATCGCGCCCGAGACGGTGTTGGACTGGCTCCAGTGGCTACCGGTGCCGCTGTGAGCGTAGATGACGGGCGTCTGACAATGGTCTGACGCAGTTGTTTAGTATGAGGGGTTCAATGACGGAGACATGACAAGCCTCGGTGAAACCTACGCGGGTCGCGACGGCGTGAAAAAGCGCCCACGGCGACTCTACGCCGGGGTTGGCCTCTTCCTCTCGGGGTCGTTACTCGTCGTCGTCGCCATCCTGGCCGCGACGACGGACCTGTTCGCCGCCGTCGGACTCTCCACCTACGGCTCTCGCAAACTCGCGGGCGTCACGGCGGGGCTCGGCGTCCCGGCGGCGTTCGTCGGGGTGTTCACCGTCTTCCCCGCGACCAGCGACCGCGTCCGGGCCGCGGCGGCGATCGGTTCGTCCATCGCCGTGCTCGGCGTGGGCATGTTCTGGTACGCCTACCCCGACCACTGGGCCAGCCACGGAAGACAGCTCACCCTCCCCGTCGTCGCCGTCTACTTCTTCGGTCTCGTCACGACGTTCTGGTGCCTGTTCAGCGCCGTCGTGAACTTCAAGACGCGCAACGACCCCGGCGGCACCGTCACGATGGAGGTGACCCGCCAGGGCGAGACGAAGGTCGTCGAGGTCGAATCGTCCAGCGGCGGTCTCGGCGGCGTCGGCGTCTTCGGAGGGGAACCGGACGGCGACGTCGACACCGCGGACGTGTCGTCCGGCGACGCGGCCGCCAGCGACGGCGGCGCGACCGGCGACGCCCTCACGTCGCCCATCGACCCCGAGAGCCAGCGCACGCCCGGAACGCAGGCGGATCCGACCGACCGGTACTGCGGCAACTGCACGCACTTCGAGTACGTCCGCACCGAGAACGGCATCACGCCGTACTGCAAGCGCCACTCGGAGCGGATGACCGACATGGACGCCTGCGAGCGGTGGGAGCCGAACCGGTAACGCCGGACGGAGACGGAAAATTCCGGTGAACGCCGGTCGCGTTCCGCTCACGGGGTCGAGGGACAAATTCCGGTGAAACCGCTCTCAGAGTTTCGAGAGCGTCTCCTCGACCGACTCCCAGTGGCTCCCTTTCCAGAAGTGCTGGCCGCAGTTCCGACAGCGCCAGACCCGCCGCTCGTCGACGTCGGGGGCGTGCTGCGGGGTCTCGCCGGACTCGACGCGCTCCAGGTCCCCGTTGCAGGCCGAACAGCGCGAGGGGTCGTCGAGCGAGAGCGTGCAGCCGGCCGCCCGGAGCTCCCGGAGCTGGTCGGTCACGTCCTTCGATTCGAGCAGGAGCGCGTCGCCGGCGCGGCCCGCGAGGCCGGCGTCGCGCGTGAGAAGCGTTCGGCCCTCCTGGCGGGCGAGGGCCAGCACGGCGTCGTCGTCCTCGACGCCCCGGTCCAGCGCGTAGGCGGCGTCGTACCCGCACATCCGGAGGTACGTCGACAGCTTGCCGAGCATCGCGTCGAGGAGGAGGCGAGGCGAGGACCGGGAGGTCATCAGTGGAGGAACTCGCGGACGCCGTCGGCGTCCCGGGCGTTCAGCACGTCGCTCGCTTCGGCCCACCCGCGGCGAGCGGTGTGGACGCCGTAGCGGACGTTCGCGTACTCGCCGGGGCTGTGGGCGTCGGTGTCGATGGCGAGCGTCGCGCCCTCGTCGACGGCGACGTGGACGGCCCCGCCCCAGAGGTCGAGACGGTTCGGGTTGGCGTTCACCTCCAGGGCGACGTCGTGGTCGGCGGCGGCCCGCGCCACCTCGCGCACGTCGAACTCCAGCCCCTGGCGCTGGTTGATGAGGCGACCGCTGGGGTGACCGAGCACGTCGACGCTCGGGTGTTCGACGGCGGCGACGAGGCGGTCGGTGGCCTCCGTGCCGAGTCCGCTGTGGGGCGAGGCGACCACGCAGTCGAGGTCGGCGAGCACGTCGTCGGCGACGCTGATGCCGCCCTCGGCGTCGACGTTCGCCTCGACGCCCGCGAACACGTCGACGTCCGCGTCCTCGTCGACCGCCCGGACCTCGGCTATCTGCTCGCGGAGGTCCTCGTCGTCGAGGCCGACGCCGCCGACCATCCCCGGACCGGTCGCGTGGTCGGAGATACAGACGTAGTCGTGGCCGAACTCCGCGGCCCCCGCCGCCATCTCCGCGATGGTGTCGTTGCCGTCCGACCAGGTGGTGTGGACGTGGAGGTCGCCGCGCACGTCGCCCTCTTCGAGGAGGTCGGGCAGGTCGCCGGCGGCGGCGGCGTCTATCTCGCCGCGGTCCTCGCGCATCTCCGGCGGAATCAGCGGCAGGTCCAGCGCCGCGTACATGCTCTCTTCCGTCTCCCCGGCGACGCGCTCGCCCACGCGCTGGCCCGCGTCGGGGTCATCGACGTTACTAACGTCGAAGACGCCGTACTCGTTTATCTTCATGCCGCGTTCGATGGCGTAGTTCCGGAGCGTGATGTTGTGGTTCTTGCTCCCGGTGAAGTACTGGAGCGCGCTCCCGAACTCGTCGGGGACGACCACGCGGAGGTCGACGCGCATCCCCTCGACGCGGATGGCCGCCTTGTCCGTGCCGGCCTCGATGACCTCCGCGGCGCGCTCCCAGTCGGTGAACGCGTCGACGACCGCCTGCTTGTCCTCGCTCGCGGCCAGCAGGTCCACGTCGCCGATGGTGTCGCGCCAGCGCCGCAGCGACCCGGCGAGTTCGCAGCGTCCGACCGCCGGCACGTCCGCGAAGTACGAGCGCACCTGCTCGCCGACGGGACGGGCGTTGCCCAGCAGTTCCCGGCCCTGGACCTGCCGGGCGAACTCGACGCCCTCCCGGATGTTCTGTTCGGTCTTCTCGCCGTACCCTTTCAGCTCCCTGATTCGGCCCTCGTTGGCGGCCGCCTCCAGGTCGTCGAGCGTCTGGACGCCCAGTTCCTCGTAGAGGTCCCCGACCGTCTTCGGGCCGACGCCCTCCACGCGCGTCAGCGCGCCCATCTCGACCGGCAGTTTCTCGCGCTGCTCGTCCAGTTCCTCGATGTGGCCCGTCTCGAAGTACTCGACTATCTTCTCCGCGATGGCGTCGCCGACCTGTTCGATGTCGGCGACGGCGTCCGGCCCCTCGGCCGCCAGCTCCTCCACGTCCTCGGGGTAGTCGCGGACGTTGTCCGCCGCGCGCTCGTACACGCGAGGTTTGTACTCCACGTCCTGGGCGTCCAGCAGCGCGGCGTACTCCTCCAGCAGCGCAGCCACCTCGGCGTTACGGCTCACAGCTTCGACCTCCCGTGGGAGCCGGAATCGTCGCGGCCGAGGGCCTTCTTGAGGAACGACATCCAGCGCTTCTTGTCCGCGGCCTCGTTCGCCCTCGTCTCGGCTTCGAGGTCGGTCGTGCCGAGGTTCTCGAGGGCGTTCAGCGCGCGGTCGATGCCGACGATAGCTTCGACGATGTCCTCGCCCGTCTCGCGGCTGATGTCCTCCTCTTCGAGGCGCTGTTTGCGCTGGAGACGCTCGCGGCGCAGGTTCGATTTCGCCTGCTCGACGCGGTCTCGCTCGCCCGGCGGCACCGTATCGCGGCGCTTTATCTCGAAGACGAACTCGCGCAATTCGATGGGCTCGCCCTGCACCGTTATCGTCTCCGGAATCGTCGCCCCGACGGTCGCCCCCTCGCGCTCGACGCGTTCGAGCAGTTGCTTGCGCTCGTACTCTTGCACGTCCGTAACTCGTCGCCCCGGAGCAAAAATCTCCCGTCCGAGGCGGCGGGCGCGACGCGACGACTGGCCGCGGGTGTCCCGTCGAGAGACGTTCCCGGTCCGGAAACCGCCGCCGTCGGATGGTTGGTTTTATAGGCTGGCCCCCTATCACCGAAAACGATGGTTTCCCGGAGCGTCTACCGTCCTTTCTTCGTCGTCCTCCTGCTGTGCTGTGCGGGAGTGGTCGGCTACGCCTACGCCACCGCAGAGACGAAACCGAAGATGGACCAGTACCGCCAGCAAGCCAGCGTTCCCTTCGACCAGCGCGAACCGGTCGTCCCGCCGCGCGAGAACGCCACGGTCGTCACCGGCCACGGGATGAACGGCGACGCGGCCGCCGTCGTCGCCTTCGCTCCCGACGGCCGGGTGCTGTACTACAACGACACCTACGCCGGTTACGAGGACGTCGACCCCGTCCCGAACACGTCCGCGACGGTCGAGTACGTCGCCGAGAAACCGCTGACCGGCGAACGCGGCGACGCCTGCGACGCGAAGTGCACGGTCTCGCTCGTCGAGCGCGTCAACCTCTCGACGGGGGACGTCACGCGCGTCCACTCGCGAATCATCCCGCAGGACCGCGGCGCGAACTGGCACGACGTGGACCGCCTCGACGAGCACCGCCTGCTCGTCGGGGACATCCACCGCGACGCCGTCTTCGTCGTCAACACGACCACAGACGTGACGACCTGGCGCTGGAGCGTCGCCGACGACTACCCCATCACGGAGGGCGGACCCTACCCCACCGACTGGGCGCACCTGAACGACGTCGAACGCCTCCCCGACGGCCGCTACATGGCGAGCCTCCGCAACCAGGACCAGGTCGTCTTCCTGAACGAGAGCGGTCTGATCGAGGAGTGGACGCTCGGGAGCGAGGACGACTACGACGTCCTCTACGAGCAGCACAACCCGGACTACATCCCCGAGTCTCGGGGCGGTCCCGCGGTGGTCGTCGCGGACTCGCTGAACGACCGGGTGGTCGAGTACCAGCGCCGCAACGGGTCGTGGGAGCAGACCTGGGTCTGGAACGACTCCGAGATGATCTGGCCCCGGGACGCCGACCGCCTGCCGAACGGCAACACGCTCGTCTCCGACTCGAACAGCAACCGCGTGCTGGAGGTGAACGAGTCGGGCGGCGTCACCTGGTCTATCCCCTTCTACTCGGTCTACGAGGCCGAACGCCTCGGCACGGGCGACGAGAGCGCGGGCGGTCCGAGCGCCGTGCGGGCGAATCTCACCTCCCGAAACACGCCGGGGGACCCCCGCGGCGTCTACGAGGAGGTGGCGCACGCCCTGTTGCCGCGCAAGACGGTGAACGGCGTCACGTTCGTGCTGCCGATGTGGGCCGGCCTCGGCGAACTGCTCGCCGTCGCGGTCGCCGCCCTCGCCGTCCTCGCCTGGGCGGGACTCGAACTCCGTGACTCCTCGCTCACCGTCGACCTGGAGTGGCCAGTGACGTTTCGCAGATAGGTATTTATTCAATGTATTTCTAGACTAGATTTAATACTCTTTCTCCGGTACGTACTCTCGGGGTGACCCACGTGACAGAACAAGAATCCGACCTGACGCGACGCAGCATGCTGAAGAAAGCCGCCGCGACTGCGACCGTCGCCGTCGGCGCGACCGCGGGACTCGCGGGAAGCGCGACCGCCTCTCCGGACCTGGAAGCCAGGCGAATCGAGGAGCGGGACGTGAAAGCGGCGTTCCGGAAGAACGCCGGTCCCCTGCTGGCCGACCTCGCTGCCGACGGCCTGCTCGACCGCGGTGACGTCGCCGAACTGCCGACCCACGACGTCGGCTTCGGCGAGGTCGCAAAGAAGAACGAGGGTGCCGCGTACCTCGAAGGAGAGGACCACGCCGAGATCGACCTCGTCACGCACGTCGACGACGGCGTCCTGACGATCACCGTCGAACCGGACGACGGTCGCGCGTACGCGTTCTTCTCGCCCAGCGACGAGGACACCCGGTACCTCTACGACCAGGATACGAGCGGCGCGGAGGTCAGTCCCGACTGCGAGACCACCTGTACGTGCACCAACATCCTGTGCGACGGGACGCGGTCGCAGAAGTGCACGACCTGCTGTAACGGCGACTGCAAGACCGACTACTGGTGTAACTGCTGAGCGACCGCGCGCCCGCCGCGACGGAGAAGTGGTCGCGGCGTGACGCCCGCGGCGCTCGTCCGGGGGTCGCGGCGACGGAACGACCGACGGCGCGTCTCCCCCGCGCACCTTCCGGACACGACGAATACTTTTAAACTATCCCCTCCCAAGTTCGAGTGATGAGTTTAGACGACCATGCCGAGGCACTCGCCTCCGACCTCGGTGTCGACAAAGAGGAGGTCAAATCCGACCTGAAGAATCTCGTAGAGTACAGCGTCCCGATGGACGAGGCCAAACAGAGCCTCCGGCGGAAGTACGGCGGCGGTGGCGGCGAGTCCAGCGAGCCGTCGACCGTCGACGTCGCGGAGGTGACCACCGAGTCGGGCAACGTCACCGTCACCGCCAAGGTGCTGACGGTCGGCAAGCGCTCGATTCGCTACCAGGGCGACGACCAGGTCATCTTCGAGGGGGAACTCGCCGACGGGTCCGGCAAGATATCCTACACCGCCTGGAACGACTTCGGCCTCGAACCCGGCCAGGTCATCACCGCGGGCAACGCCGGCGTCCGCGAGTGGGAAGGTGAACCGGAACTCAATCTCGGCGAGAGCACGAACGTCGCCAGCGCCGACGCCGACATCGACGTTCCCTACGAGGTCGGCGGCGACGCCAGCCTCTCGGACCTCCGCCCCGGCGACCGCGGCGTCTCGCTCGAAGTCGTCGCCGTCGAGGTCGAACAGAAGACCATCGACGGCCGGGACGGCGAGACCGAGATAAAGAGCGGCGTCGTCGCCGACGAGTCCGCACGGCTCCCCTTCACCGACTGGGAGGCCCGCGACGAACTCGTCGAGGGCGCGACGCTGCGCGCGGAGAACGTCTACGTCCGGGAGTTCCGCGGCGTCCCCTCCGTCAACTTCTCGGAGTTCACGACGGTCGCTCCGCTCGACCGCGACGTGGACGTCAGCGACACCGCGACCCGCAAGAGCGTCCGCGACGCCGTCCAAACCGGCGGCGTGTTCGACGTGGAGGTCGTCGGCAACGTCGTCGCGGTCCGGGACGGCTCCGGCCTCATCCAGCGCTGTCCGCAGTGCGGCCGCGTCATCCAGAAGGGCCAGTGCCGGAGCCACGGCGAGGTCGACGGCCAGGACGACCTCCGGGTGAAGGCCATCGTCGACGACGGGACGGGCACCGTCACCGCCATCCTCGACGACGAACTCACCGCCGAGGTGTACGGCGGCGGGCTGGAGAAGGCGCGCGAACAGGCCCGCGATGCGATGGACCAGGAGGTCGTCGCCGACACGATTCGCGAGCGACTCGTCGGCCACGAGTTCCGCGTCCGCGGCAATCTCTCGGTGGACGACTACGGTGCGAACATCGAAACCTCGGAGTTCGAGGCGACCGACGACGACCCCGAAGAGCGTGCCGCGGCGCTGCTCGCGGAGGTGGAAGCATGAGCGGACAGGGTGGCGCGGGCCGACGCGAGGTCGCGTGGCGCGTCTTCGCGGCGGAGTACGACGACGCGACGCTCGAACACTCCGACAGCGACGAGGAGCGAGCGCCCAACTACGTCGTCACGCCGACGGGCGCACGGATCAACCGCCTGTTCGTCGTCGGCGTCCTCACGGAGGTCGAGCAGGTGAGCGACGACGTCCTCCGGGGACGGGTCGTCGACCCGACCGGCGGGTTCGTCGTCTACGCCGGCCAGTACCAGCCGGACGCGATGGCGTTCCTCGAACGCGCCGACCCGCCGGCGTTCGTCGCCGTCACCGGGAAGGCCCGCACCTTCCGGCCCGAGGACTCCGACGTCGTGTACACCTCCGTCCGCCCGGAGAGCATCAACGAGGTCGACGCGGAGACGCGCGACCGGTGGACGGTCCAGACCGCCGAGCAGACGCTCCAGCGGGTGCGAACGTTCGCCGGCGCGCTCGAGTCGGGCGAGCGCGGCGACGACCTCCAGCGGTCGCTCGCGGCCAGCGGCGTCGACGCCGGCCTGGCCGACGGCATTCCGCTCGCGCTCGACCACTACGGCACGACGCCCGCCTACCTCGCCGCGGTTCACGACCTCGCGCTCGACGCGGCCCGGGTCGTCGCGGGCGAAATCGACGCCGACGAGGTCGGGCCGCTCTCGACGGCCCCCGACGAGAGCGGCGACGTGACCGTGGCCCTCACCGAGAAAGCGCCCGACGTGGCCGCGGTGAGCGGCGTCGAAACCGGTGGCGAGCCGGAACCGGCCGAGGAGCCCGACTCCCCGGAACTCGAAGAGACCGAGGCCGACGTCGACGCCGAGGAGGCGGACGAGTTCGAGCCCGAACCGGAGGAGGGAGACGAAATCGAGACTGCACCGGAGGAACTCGACGAGGTCGCCGAATCCGCCGGTGCGGACGAGGCAGCCGAACCCACCGGGGAAGACGAGTCCGAACCCGAGGTCGAGGACGCGTCCGACGCGGCCGAACTGGAGGCCGAGACAGAGGACGAGCCCTCCGTCGAGCCGGAGCAGGAGACGGTGAGCGACGAGGAGTTCGAGCCCGAGGTCGACGCGGAGACCGAACCCGGCACCGACGGGGCCGCCGACGAGATGTACGAGTTCGACGAGGGAGAGCGCGAACGCATCGAGGAGGAGTACGGCACCGAGTTCTCGACGGCCACCGAGGTCGGAGAACCGGGCGAGGCTGGCATAGAGACGCCCGCGCCGGAGGACGAGGCCGAACAGTCGGCGGACGACGCCGACGAGTTCGACGCCGACGAGGGACTCGGCGACTTCGAGCCCGGCGAGACCGCGACCGACGCCGAGGCCGAGCGGTCCGAACCGGCCGAGGACAGTGAATCGGAGGAAGCGACCGACAATCCGGAGGCGGTCGACACGGCGACCGGCGACGAAGACGCCGAGGAAGAGTCCGCCGGCGAGCCGGAGGACCTGGAGAACACGGTGATGCGCGTGATGCAGGACCTGAACGGGGACGACGGGGTCGAGCGGGAGCAGTTGCTCGCCGCCGTCGTGAACCGCTACGACGTGACGCCAGCGGACGTCGAGGACGCGCTCCAGGACGCGCTGATGGCCGGGCGCTGCTACGAGTCCGGCGAGGACACGCTCAAACCCATCTGATGGCGCTGGTCGAACCGGTCCCCGGCGAACCGGCCGCGACCGCCGACCTCGGCCACGAGCGCGCGCTCGTCGTCGCGGACTACCACGCCGGCATCGAGGCCGCGCTCCGCAAGGAGCAGGGCGTCAGCCTCGACAGCGCGGCCGAGCAGCGCCGCGACCACCTCCGCACGCTGCTCGACCGCACCGACCCGGACCGCGTCGTCTTCCTCGGCGACCTGATGGAGTCCATCGCCGGTCCCGGCGGTGCGGAGCGCGGCGAGATAGAGGTGCTGCTGGAGACGGTCGAAGAGCGCGCTGCCGTGACGCTCGTGAAGGGCAACCACGACGGCGACATCGAATCGTGGGTGGACTGCGAGGTGACGCCGGGCGACGGCGTCCGCCTCGGCGACGTGGGGTTCGCGCACGGTCACACCTGGCCGGCGCGCGAGGTGCTCGAATCGGACGTGGTCTGCGTCGGCCACGAACACCCCTGCGTCCGCCTCGAGGATTCGGTCGGCGGGAGTCGCGTAGAGCGCGTCTGGCTCCGGGGAGAACTCGACCCCGCGCCGTTCGAGACCCACTACGGCGAGTCGCTGACGACGAACGCGGAGCTGACGGTCTTCCCGGGGTTCAACGACCTCTCCGGCGGAACGTGGGTCAACGTCGAAGGGCAGGAGTTTCTCGCACCGTTCCTCCCGGAGGGGCTTCGCGACGGGGAGGCGTACCTGCTGGACGGCACGCGGCTCGGGGCGTACGCGGAGATATAGGTCACAGGGTGCGCTCGGTCGCTTCCTGGACGGCCGCGAGGAGTTCCTCCGGGCGCTTCGACCCGACGTACGTCGACCGGTCGTTCGTGCGGTCGATCTCGACCCCGCTCCGCCCGCTCACGGTGTAGGCGGTCGTGCCCGGCGTCCACCTGACTCCCCAGCCGCCGAAGCGGACCGGGCTGTACCCGGTCGCTTCGAAGCCCGTCACCTCGTCGAAGGGGATGCGACGGAACGAGCGGTGGAACGGTTCGAACTTGAGATAGAGGGCGTCGTCGCGCACCTCGGTCGTCAGTCGGGCGGTGCCGAGCAGGAGCGCGACGCCGCCGAACGCCGCGAGTTCGCGGACGACGTCCCGTTTCGATTTCGTCCCGCGCGCGAGGCCGACGAGCGCGAGTACCGGGCGCACGACGAGCAGCGCCCACAGCCAGGGCTGGCGGTACCGCTGGGTCTCACGGTAGTGGACTTCGGATGCCATGCCCGTCACTGGAACCGCCGACGGGAAATCGATTGTCCCCGAACCGCTCCTCGAAGTTCGTCGGCCGGCGTGAAGCCGCGGAGCCGCCGAACGCCGTCGCAACGGACTGGACCCGTTCCACGAGGAGCCGGCTCCCTTCGCCGAACGTCGAGGAACCGGCGTCCCGTCCCCACGAACGATTCGGCGTCTGCTGGACCGGCGCATCGAGGCTACTCCCGCTGGTAATCGCGTTCCCGCCGTATCCGGTCGCGGCCGTCTGCGGCCGGGCTTCCAGCCGAGTCGATGGCGGCCCCAACGCTTTTTCCCGGCAATTGCTACGTTACCGTGTGACACAAAATTATACGCGTCGGAGCGTGTTATCCGGGTTGGTAGGAGCCGGACTGGTGACCACAGGGGTCAGCGTCACGTCGACCGAACCCGTCGCGGCCGACGCGCCGTACTCGCGCACCGACTTCACGACGGCATCGTGGGACGGGACCGAACTCGTCGGCTCGATGTACGTCCCCGACGAAGACGGCCCGCATCCGGTCGTCCTGGGAACGCACGGGTACGGCAACGACCACACGACCGCTGCCATCCAGCGCCGCGCGGACGTCTACGCCAGCAACGGCTACGTGTTCTGTGCGTACGATTCGCGCGGATTCGGCGAGTCCGGCGGCGAGGTCGGCGTCGACGGACCGAACGAGGTCGCCGACGCGCTCGCCCTGCTCGATCAACTCGCGCTCGGCGAGGTCGGCGACGTCTCCGTGAACGTCGCGACCGACGCGAACGGACCAGTGTGTGCGATGGACGGCCTCTCGTACGCGGGCGGCATTCAGCTCAACACGATGGCCGTATCTACCCCGGAGACGGCCGAGCGACTGCTCCCCGCCGACGCGAGCTTCGAAACTATCTCGTTCGCCGAGGGCAGCCCCCTCGACGCGGCGGTGCCGCGGTGGGCCTGGCACGACCTGCGTTTCTCGCTCGCTCCACGGGGCGTCGTCAAAGCGGGCTGGGATTCGTTACTGCTCGCGACCGGCGCGACCGGTTCCCGGGGGCTGACCTCCGGTGACGGGAAACCCAGCATCTACGACCTCGAGTACGGCGTCACCGAAGAGGTGCCCGAGGCGTTCGTCACGGCGACGGCGCAGAACGACTTCGACGGTGACAGCGAGGCGTTCTACGCCTCCCGCTCGCCCGTCTCGAAGACGGAGACGCTCGACACTCCGTCGCTGTTCGTCTCCTCGTGGACGGACACGCTGTTCGTTCCGAACGAGGCGGTGTGGAACTACCGCGCCGTCCGGGACAACGGTGCCGAATCCAGGCTGGTGCTGTTCCGCGGCGCCCACACCTTCGAGGAGACGGCGGACGAGGAGATGAACGCCCGACTCGACTCGCGGGCACTCCAGTTCATCGACGCTCATCTCCGTCGGAACGAGGAGTCGGAGCTCCCGCCGGTCGAGTACTACGAGACGCAGACCGATTCGTGGTCGACGACGGACGATATCGACCCGCACAACAGCAAGGAGTGGTCGGTGGCGTTCTCGGACGCCCGACTCGACGAGAGCACCGTCGTCTACAACAGCGTCGCGCCGAGTTCTACCAGTCAGTTGACCAGCGAGGAAGAAGACCTCCTCGACGGGGTGACGGCGGTCCACTTCGAGTTCCCGATCACGGAGCAGCGGGAGCTTCTCGGCGCTCCCTCGCTCCGGCTCGACCTCGAACCGCTCGGCACCGACCCACGGCTGTTCGTGAAGGTGTATCACGTCGACGAGACGGGCGAGACGCTCGTTCACGACCAGGTGACGCCGGTTCACCCGACCGGCGACGGGCGTCGGACGGCCGAGGTGGAGATGACCGCGCTCCAGCGTTCCCTCGACGTCGGCGAGAGTTTGCGTATCACCGTGGCCGCGACCGATGCGGGGTTCTACTCCTCGCGGAAGGCCGCCGGCGCGCGTCTCTACCACGGGGACGACGCTGACTCCGAGGTGACGTTCCCGGTTCAGCCGAACTGAGCGGCCTCGGGGAAACCCGTTCGTCTGCCGGGAAGTGGTACGTGCAGTCGACCGCGGCTCCGAGCGTCCATCTCGGGAGGTCGACGTCGGAGCCGCGGCGTCAGCGACAGAGCACGTCGTCCTCCAGCGCCGCCACCTCCGCCATCACCGCCTCGACCTTCTCGTCGGGGACGTCGAACGCCCGGAGCGCGCCTTCGAGATGCGTCGCGACGGCGGCGAAGTGCTCCCGTTCGAGGTCGAGCGGTTCGTGGACGTCGCGCATCTCGCCGCCGGTGTACTCGACGGGGCCGTCGGCCACCGAACTGAGGAACTGCGTCATGTGCGCTCGCTGGGCCGCCATGTCCATGTCGTCGAAGAAGTGCACGACCGTCTCGTCGTCCAGGACGCGGTCGTAGAACTCGTCGACGATCGCTGCTATCCGTTCTCGGCCGCCTATCTGCTCGTAGAGGTTCTCGCTCGTAGACATCTGTTAGGTCGTTGGGTACGCCGCGCTACCGCGGCAGGGTCGTTTCAGGGCGGTGCCACCGGTTCGTCCCAGCCGCTGTGGTTCGTAAGTAACTACACGGAGTAGCGTTCGGCCGACGCGGGAGTAGGCGTTGTGCCGAACGTGTTTAGGTCAGCGCGAGGTCACGAAGTCGCCGGACGCTGTCGCGCTGGAATTCGTAGTCGTCCACGAGCAACTCGACCGCGACCGTCACGTCGCGGCCGGCCGCCCACGCCATCACGGGCGCGAAGTCGACGCTGCCGGTGCCGACCGGAACGTGGTCGTCCCCCCGTTCGCGGGCGTCGTGGACGTGCAGGTGGCGCACGAGGTCGCCGTGGTCGGTCAGGAAGGACTCGACGGCCGCCTGCCCGCCCTCCAGATAGGCGTGCCCCACGTCGAAACAGACGCTCGCGCCCGCCTCGCGAGCGAGTTCGGCCACCTCCGCGAGGGGGAACCCCTCGCTCAGGTGCCCGAGGTTCTCGACGACGAGTTCGAGGCCGCGGTCGCGGCAGGCGTCGGCCAGCCAGGACGCCTGCTCGACGAACGCCTCGCGATGTCGGTCGTCGTGGACCCTGGCGGACGCGTGCACCACCCCGACCTCGGCGTCGAGCGTCTCCGCCGTCGCCAGCGCCCGCTCCTGGTACTCGCGCATTGCGGCGTCGATTTCGGGTACGGTGGTCGCCAGGTCCGGGAAGTGCGGCAGGTGGACCGTGCAGTCGAGGTCGGCGTCGTCCAGTTTCGACCGGAAGTCGACGGCGTCGAACTCCTCGACCGGGCAGTCCCGGGGGTTCAGTGCCGGTTCCACGAAGTCGAAGGCGGCCGTCTCCTCCTCGACGAGGTGGCGGTTCGGACCGAGCGTCGTGCCGAGCTTCATCGTTCGTTCTTCCCCAATCGATGACAAAATGGCTTCGCCGGCCGACCGTCGAGGGTGACCGCGAGCGACTGGCCCGTCTCGAACGGTTCACGGAGTCCCGCGTCTGCCACTGTCTGGCAGGGCAACGCGCTTAATTTCCTCGAACCACTAAGAAATCTCGATGACTGACGAGCAGGCCGTGGGATTCGGGGCCTTCGCCGAACTCGGTCCGGAGGTCCGGTCGGCGCTCTCCGAGCGCGGCTTCTCGACGCCCACCGAGCCACAGCGCCGAGCGATTCCGCCGCTGGCCGCGGGGGAGAACGCGCTCGTCATCGCACCGACGGGGACGGGCAAGACCGAGACGGCGATGTTGCCCGTCTTCGACGCCATCGTCGAGCATCGCTCGACGTCCGACGGGGGTGCCGAGGCCAGTCCGCGATTCGGCATCTCCGCGCTGTACGTCACGCCGCTCCGGGCGCTGAACCGCGACATGCGCGAACGTCTGGAGTGGTGGGGCCAGCACCTCGACCTGGACATCGACGTTCGCCACGGTGACACCACCGACTACCAGCGCCAGAAGCAGGCCAACGACCCTCCGGACGTGCTGGTGACGACGCCCGAGACGCTGCAGGCGATGCTGACGGGGTCGAAACTCCGGACGGCGCTCTCGGACGTCCACCACGTCGTCGTCGACGAGGTGCACGAACTCGCCAGCGCGAAACGCGGGGCGCAACTCTCCATCGGGCTGGAGCGCCTGGTCGAACTCGCCGGGGAGTTCCAGCGCGTCGGCCTCTCGGCGACCGTGGGAGACCCCGGCGAGGTCGGACGATTCCTCACCGGCGACCGCGGCTGCGAGATAGTCGAGGTGGACGTCGGGAGCAAGGTCGACTTCACGGTCCGGGAGCCGGAGATTCGACCCGAGGACGAGGACCTCGCCGGCGAACTGATGACGAGCCCGGAGATAGCGAGCCACGTCCGGGCCATCCGGGAGATAGTGGCGACGAACGACTCGACGCTGATATTCGTCAACACGCGACAGACGGCGGAGGCGCTGGGGTCGCGGTTCAAGGAACTGGACGCGAACGTCGGCGTCCACCACGGCAGCCTCTCGAAGGAGGCCCGCATCGACGTGGAGGACCGGTTCAAGGCCGGCGACCTCGACGGGCTGCTCTGTACCTCATCGATGGAACTGGGCATCGACGTCGGTCGCATCGACCACGTCGTCCAGTACCAGAGCCCGCGGGAGGTCGCGCGCCTGCTCCAGCGCGTCGGCCGCGCCGGCCACCGCATGGACGAGCTATCGGAGGGGACGATACTCACCGCTCACCCGGACGACGCGCTGGAGGCGATGGCCATCGCCCGGCGCGCCGCCGAGGGGGACGTAGAGCCGGCCAACATCCACCACGGCAGCCTCGACACGGTGGCGAACCAGATAGTGGGACTCGTCATGGACTTCGGCGACCTCGACGCGCGCCGGGCGTACGACGTGCTCACGCGGGCCTACCCCTTCCGCGACCTCGACGAGGCGCAGTTCAAGCAGGTGGTGCGCGAACTGCAGAGCAACCGCCTCGTCTGGCTGGACGAGGAGGAGGACCGCCTGGAGAAGTCGGGCGGGACCTGGCAGTACTTCTACGCCAACCTGTCGATGATTCCCGACGAGTCGACGTACGAGGTCCACGACGTCGCCTCGGGGTCGCAGGTCGGCACGCTCGACGAGCGGTTCGTCGTCAACTTCGCGGAGCCGGGCGAGGTGTTCATCCAGCGCGGCGAGATGTGGCGCATCGTCGAGATAGACGGCGACGAGGAGCGCGTCGACGTCTCGCCCATCGAGGACCCCGGCGGCGAGATTCCGTCGTGGGTCGGCGAGGAGATTCCGGTCCCCCGCGACGTGGCCCAGGAGGTCGGCGAGATGCGCGCCGTGGCGGGACCACAGTTCGAACGCGGCGCGCCCCGCGAGGCAGTGGCCCGCGAGTTCGCCAACCGCTACCCGGCCGACGAACACACCGCCGGCGAGGCGCTCGAACAGCTGGACCGCCAGGCCGAGGCCGACGCGCCCGTCCCGACGAGCGACCGCATCGTCGTCGAGCACGCGCCCCGGTCGGTCGTCGTCAACGCCTGCTTCGGCCACAAGGTCAACGAGACGCTCGGTCGGATGCTCTCCTCGCTGGTCGGCCAGCGCACGGGGTCGTCGGTCGGGATGGAGGTCGACCCCTACCGCATCGAACTCGACGTGCCGCCCAAACTCGACGCCAGGGCGGTGGTCGAGGAACTGGAGACGACCGACCCGGACCACGTCGGACCGCTCATCGAACTCTCGCTCAAGCGCTCGGACACGCTGAAGTTCACGCTCGCGCAGGTCGCCGCGAAGTTCGGCGCGCTCGACCGCCGGCAGGGCGACCGGCGGATGTCGATGGACCGCCTGCTCGGAGCCCTGGAGGAGACGCCGATGTACGACGAGGCGGTGCGGGAGGTGTTCCACGACGACCTCGCCGTCGAGGCGGCCAGCGACGTGCTCCGGCGGATACGGTCGGGCGACGTCGAGGTGGTCTCGACCGGCGGTCACACCCCGGTCGGGACCGGCGGGCGCTCGTCCGGGCGCGAACTGCTCGCGCCGGAGAACGCCGACGCGAGCGTCATCGAGACGGTCCGCGAGCGCATCCGCGAGGACGAGGTCATCCTCTTCTGCCTGCACTGTCAGGACTACGAGCGCACGACGACGGTCAAGCGCGTCTCCGACCAGCCGACGTGCCCGAGCTGCGGGTCGACGCGCGTGGCCGCGCTGAACCCGTGGGCCGACGAGGTGGTGACGGCGGTCCGCGCCGACGAGAAGGACGACGAACAGGAGAAGATGACCGAGCGCGCCTACCGGGCCGCCAGCCTCGTCCAGAGCCACGGCAAGCGGGCCGTCGTCGCGCTCGCGGCCCGCGGCGTCGGCCCGCACAACGCCGCCCGCATCATCGCCAAGTTGCGGGAGGACGAGGACGACTTCTACCGCGACATCCTCGCCCAGGAGCGCGAGTACGCCCGGACGCAGGCGTTCTGGGACTAGCCCTCCGGCGACCCGCTTTCGCGTTCGCCGGCTGGATTTCGGCGTCTACGACGTTTCCGTGGCCGCCCACCACTCGACCAGGTTCACGGTGCGCTCGCGCTCCTGTTCCTTCTGATGGCGCGGCGACGTGCGCTGTTTCTGGTCGAGCACGTTCCGCTCGACCGTCTCTGCGGCGTCCTTGAACGCGGGCCCCGCGCCGTACTCCTCGCCGGTGCCCGAGAACAGCCCTTCGTCGGTGAACAGCCTGATAGTACACCGAACGAGCGGGGAACCCCGCATTTGCTCCTTGTGTTTGTGGAACCGCACGTTCGCCTCGAGGAGGTCCATCTCCCGGTACTTGCCGTCGATTCCGTCGATGCGGTCGGCGATCTCCTCGCGCGAGAGGACGTCCAGCAGGTCCACGCCGTACACCTGCACGTCGGCCCGCTCCTCCTCGCCGGTCCACGTCAGCGCCTCGAGCAGGTCGGTGATCGTCACGATGCCCACGGGCGTGCCGAACTCCTCGGGAACGACGACCAGCGACGAGTAGTCGTGGTCCTGCATCTTCTCGAAGGCCTCGTCGAGTCCGACGTCGAGCGGAATCGTCTCGCAGGGCGTGCTCATCACGTCGCGGACGGGCAGGTCGGTCATCCGGGCCTGGAAGCCCGACCGCTCGCCCCACCCGCCGTGGGTGCGCTGTTGGCTCTTGGAGACCTCGCCCTCGAAGGAGTCGGTGGCGTTGTTGTTCCCGCCCTGCTCCTTGCTCATCTTCCGCGTCGTGAAGTCGACGAGGTCGTAGAGGCTTATCATCCCCACCGCGTCGGTGTCGTCGACGACCGGGAGGCGGGTGAACCTGTGGGTTCGAATCGTGTGAATGACCTCCCCGAGGACGGTGTCGGGGGCGACCGACATCACGTTCTCGGTGTACACGTCCGACACGTCGAGCGCCCCCAGGTTGTCCTGCACCATCGCCAGGAGGTCCTTCGCGTTGACGACGCCGCGCAACACCTCGTCGTCGTCCAGCACCGGGAGCATCTTGACCTGCCCCTCGACCATCAGCCGCGCGGTCTCGCGCACGTCCTCGTCGCGGGTCACCGTCGGCGGATGTCGCACCACCGACTGGACCTTCTCCTGGGGGTCGTGGTGCGAACTCACGAGGTCCTTGCGGGTGACGATGCCCGCGAACTTGTCGCTCTCGCCCCAGACGACGATGGCTTTGAGGTTCTGGTCGCCGTCGAAGAGTCCCCGAATCTTCCCGAGTCTGGTACCCGGGTTCACGTCCACGTAATCGGTCGTAACCGCGTCATTGATGTCCATAGTCTCCCCACCTACCCCTGCTAGTGGCCTCCCCGGTTTCAACTTTCCTGCCGAACCAGGACCCACGGAGGACCCAGGGCCGACCGGCCGCGGACGACGGGCGGTCGTCTTCCTCGGTAGCGATGTCCGGCTTGCGGTCGGCCTGCGGGAACCGCGGTCGGCGCTGTCGGTCCGGTGACGGACCCGAACGGGGACCGGCGTGTCTGCGTGACGTCCCGTTCTCACCGCCGACCGGAGTAGAAAGCTTATTCCGTTCCAGGGAAATCGTTCGCTCGTGACTCGTCGGAGCGCTTTCAGGAATCTCACCGACCGCGAGCTAACCCGCCGGCAGTTGCTCGCGGGCATCGGCGGCGGCGCGGCGACTGTCGGAGGAGCGAAGGCCGTCGACAACGTCCTTCTCGGGTACGGCGTTCTCGTCGGGACGAATCTCCGCGACCAGAATCTCGGGGCGCTGGCGCGCGAGCGGTTCGGTCCCTCCGCGTTCTCCGTCTCGGTGTCGGGCCACCGGCTCCGTTTCCGGGGCGACGAGATTCGCGTTCGGGACGGCGACGCCTGGCGGTCGCTCCCCCTCTCGGCGTCGCCCGAGGAGGCGGCCGAACTGGACGCAGAACTGGGGCTGGAAGGCGGTCCGCTGGAGCAACTGGTCCGGGACCTGGGGGCCATCTCGGCCGGCGAGTTCCGGTTCGAGTTCGCCCAGTACGAGGAGTTCTTCGACCGGGTGCGAGACGCGGACGACCGACCGTTCACCGTGCAGGCGGTTCGCGGGAACCGCTTCGCGGACGTCCCTCCCGAGACGGTCGAATCGTTCACGGGGGCGTCGCCGAAGCGGCCGGAAGCCGTCGTCGAAGGACTCGTCGGCGGGTTCCGCGACCAGACCTCCTACGACGTTCCCCGGTACGTCGCCGGGTCGGTGGAGGACAACGTCATCTTCGGCGCCACCGACCTGCGGAAGTACTTCCAGTCGCCGACGACGTTCGACGCTATCGAGTCGGGCGAGGACTCGGGCATGTTCTGTTACGAGTTCACGTGGCGGTCGGTCGAGGCCCTCCACGCGCTCCCCGCCCATCGCCAGCGCACGCCCGTCGTCGGCGCGAAAGTGTTCGACGACCGCCACAAGCACGTCTACACCGGCGTGGCGAGCGTCGTCAGGAGGGACGGCGACCTCGTCGTTCCGATGACGTTCGTCGACTACACGCACACGACGCTGTACGACGACCTCGGCGTCCAGAAACTGCTCGGCGAGGGGCTCCGGGCCTACGACGACCGCCATCGCGCGACGGCGATATACTGGCAGCCGTAGCACGTCGGACGCCCGTCTCGACCCCGACCGACCCCGTTCCGCCGACCGTCGAACGGGTTCCGCGGCCGCTCGGCAGTCGACGACGAAGAAAGCGACCCGTCTCCTACAGCGTCGGGCGGACGTGGTCGCGGGCGGCGTCGAAGTGGCGCTCCTCGACGACGATCTCGTCCGCGTTCCGGTCGGCCTCCGCGACGCCCCAGGCGTCCGCGGCCTCGCGGATGGCGCGCATCGAGGCGTTCCGGACGAGCGCCTCCAGGTCCGCGCCCGTGTACCCCTCCAGGTCGGCGGCGAGTTCGTCCAGGTCGACGTCGTCGGCCAGCGGTTTCTCGTCGGCGTGGACGGCGAGTATCTTGCGGCGGGCCGCCTCGTCCGGCGCGGGCACCTCGACGTGGGACTCCAGGCGACCCGGCCGGAGGAGGGCGGGGTCGAGCGCCTCGCGGCGGTTCGTCGCCGCGAGGACGACGAGGTTCGGGTTGTCCGTGAGGCCGTCGAGTTCCGTCAGCAACTGTGAGACGACGCGCTCCGTCGTCTCGTGGGAATCGCCGCGCTTGGCCGCGATGGCGTCTATCTCGTCGAAGAAGACGATGGCGGGCGAGGCCTGTCGGGCGCGGTCGAACACCTCGCGGACGGCCTTCTCGCTCTCGCCGACGTAGCGGTCGAGCAGTTCCGGTCCGGCGACGTGGATGAAGTTCACGTCGCTCTCGCCGGCCAGCGCCCGCGCGAGCAGCGTCTTGCCGGTCCCCGGGGGGCCGTACAGGAGGACGCCGCTCGGCGGTTCCGTGTGAGTCACCTCGAAGAGGTTCTGGTACGAGAGCGGCCACTCGACCGCCTCGACGAGCGTCTGTTTCGCCTCGTCGAGACCGCCCACGTCGTCGAAGGTGACCGTCGGCGTCTCCGCGACGAACTCCCGCATCGCCGAGGGGTCGACCGACGCCATCGCGGCGTTGAAATCGTCGCGGGAGACGGTCACGTCCAGCAGCGCGTCGTCGTCGGCACCGTCGTCTCGCGCGCGGCGGAGCGCCGCCATCGCCGCCTCCGTCACGAGCGCGTGCAGGTCCGCGCCGACGAACCCGTGCGTCGTCGCCGCGAGGCGGTCGAGGTCCACGTCGTCCGCCAGGGGCATCCCGCGGGTGTGAACGTCGAGCACCTCGCGTCGTCCGCCCTCGTCGGGCGCGCCGATCTCTATCTCGCGGTCGAAGCGGCCGCCGCGCCGGAGTGCCGGGTCGATGGCGTCGACGCGGTTCGTCGCGCCGATGACGACCACGTCGCCCCGGGACTCCAGTCCGTCCATCAGCGACAGCATCTGGGCGACGAGGCGGTTCTCCACGTCGCTCTCGTCGTCGCGTTTCCCGCCGAGGCTGTCTATCTCGTCGAAGAAGACGATGGCGGGCGCGTTCTCGGCGGCGTCGTCGAATATCTCGCGCAGGCGCTCCTCGCTCTCGCCCTTGTACTTGCTCATTATCTCCGGGCCCGACACGGAGATGAAGTGGGCGTCGACCTCGTTGGCGACCGCCTTCGCGATGAGGGTCTTGCCGGTCCCCGGCGGCCCGTAGAGCAGGACGCCCTTGGGCGGTTCGATGCCGAGTCGGCGGAATATCTCGGGATTCGCCAGCGGGAGTTCGATCATCTCCCGGACCCGCCGGAGTTCGTCGTCGAGGCCGCCGATGTCCTCGTAGGTCGCGCCGGTCATCTCGCCCGCGTCGTCGCCGACGTCGCCGGTCGCCGCGGCGGGCGTCACCGTCGAGTCGGCGACGCCGGCCAGCGAGACCTTCACGTCCGTCTCGCCGGTCACCCGGACCGTGCCGTCGGGGTCGGTCGCCGTGACGGTGAAGAGGCCGGCGTCGCCGAGCCGTTCGATGCGAGCGCGCTCGCCGGGGCTGACGGGTCGGTCGCGGAGTTCGCGCTTGACCGCGACCTCCAGGGTGTCCACGTCGTCGAGCGAGAAGTTCGCCTCGGGCGAGACGGTGACCGACTCGGCGTCCTCGACCGCCATCGGTCGAACCGTCACGGTGTCGCCGATGCTGACGCCCGCGTTCGAGCGCGTCTCGGCGTCTATCTGGATGACGTCGTCCGGGACCGACGCCGCGGCGGGCCACATCTTCACCACCGTTTTCCGGTCGCCTTCGATGGCGAGCGTGTCGCCGCTGAGTACCTCCAGGTGTTGTCGGACGGCGTCGGAGATGCGGGCGATGCCACGCCCGCCGTCGCGTTTCTCCGCGCCCCGGACGGTGAGCGTGACGCTCCGTTCACTACCCATGTCACGTACTCCTCGTCGAACTATCTTCAGGGTTGTCCCGTGGAACCGCCGCGGCTGCGACGGCGAGGCGTTCAGACCGTGTCCCGGTCGGTGTACGTCCAGCGCTTCGCTATCTTCCCGTCGCCGTCGAACCGGTGGAAGTCGGCGAAGCCGAACTCGACGCGGTCGTCACCCTGGACGCCGCGGAAGGTGCCGCGGACGGCCACCGTGTCGCCGTCGACGGTGAGCGAGTGCACTTCGTGTTCGCCCTCGTCCAGCGGCCGGTCTTCGAGGTAGAACGTGCGGAACTCCGCCATCCCGTCCAGGTCGGCCTGCCCGGGGCGTTCGTAGACGACGTCGTCGGCGAAGAGGTCGAACAGTCGCTCGTACTCCTCGGCGTCCACGCGGTCGTAGTAGTCCCGGACCGCGTCCGGGTCGGCTGTCGGGGCCATACGACGGTCCACGCCGGTGACGCGAGTAGTAGTTTCGGTCGAAAGAAAGACTTGCCCCCGCTCGAAGAGTGGTGTATGGACTACGAGACGCCGCTGTTCTTCCACGTCATGTCCTACGCGACGGAGGCTGACCGCGACGTGGTCGACATGGTGAGCGGGAACCCCGACTGGGGGTCGCCGCCCGGCATCGCGGAGGGACTGCACGAGTACGCCGACCTCGGCGGTGAGGACTTCCAGTATCCGCCGAGCGAAGGACTGGCCGAACTCCGGGCGGAGATAGCCGCCCGGCGCGACGTCGACGCGTCCCAGGTCGTCGTGACCAACGGCGGCGGGGAGGCCAACTACCTCGCGATGGCCCGCGCGCTCGAACGAGACGCGGGCGACGAGTTCCTCCTGACCGACCCGGTCTACCCCTACTACCCCGGGAAGACGAAGATGCTCGGCGCGACGGCGCGGTACGTCCCCGTCGCCGACGACGGCACGCTGGACCCCGCGGCGGTGCGCGAACGGGCCAGCGACGACACCGCCGCCATCGTCGTCAACACGCCGAACAACCCGACCGGCGCGGTGTACGACCAGGCGACGATGCGCGAACTCGTGGCCGTCGCGGAGGAGTACGACGCCCTGCTCGTGAGCGACGAGGTGTACGACCACTTCGACTTCTCCGGCGAGTTCACGTCCGCGCTCGCGTTCGATTCCGACCACCGCGTCGTCACCACCGCCTACTCGAAGACGTTCGCCATCACCGGCTTCCGCGTCGGGTACGCCGTCTTCCCGCCGGAACTCGTCGACGTGGCCAAGACCCGGCACATGCTGACCAACGTCGCCACGACGCGGCCCGGCCAGTACGCCGTCCTCAACGCGCTCCACGACACCGACCCCGACTACTACGCCGAGAGCCGCAAACTGCTCGAGTCCCGCGTGGAGACGTTCACCGACGCCCTCGACGCCGCGGACGCGGAGTACACCTCGCCCGACGGCGGGTTCTACGTCATGGCCCGGTTCGAGGACTACCCGGGGACGCTGTCGAACGTCGAGCGACTCGTCGACGAGGCCGGCGTCGCGGGCATGCCCGGCGAGGCGTTCGGCGAGAGCCGCGCCGACTGGTTCCGGTTCGCGCTGGTGACCCCGCGCGTCGAGGAGGCCGCCGCGCGACTGGCCGACTACTTCGACTAACGCCGCGCCCCGGACGTCGACCGGAGCGGCTCGAACTCTCGACCTTCAACGCCCAAACGTGTCGGGAGGGAATAATGACTCCTCGGTTGATTATTTCATAGGACAACCTCATTTAAATACCGGACGTAGCCGCTTCGAGTCACTTACCAGAAAATGGATTTGTCCAGCCACATATTTATTAGGGATGAGAGGTAACGGGTGATACACCGCGCCGAAGCCGTGAAAATAACGGAGACCTGCCGGGACCGCATCCCATCTCCCGACACTCGAAACTAGTCGTCGGGACATATAACTTCCCCGACTGGTCTCATCGGCGATAACGCGCGTCCAAGGAGAAACACGACTATGACACTCAAAGAGAAGTTCGAGGCGATCACCGGACGCGACTTCGACCGCGCCGTCAGCCCCGTCATCGGCGTCATCCTGATGGTGGCCATCACGGTCATCCTCGCCGCAGTCATCGGGACGTTCGTGATGGGCATGGGCAGCAACGTAGAAAACAACGTGAATGCCGGTGCTTCAATTAGCGTTAATAATTCTACGACAGATGGAGGAGTCACCGTCACGTGGGTATCAAAAGGTTCTGCCAGTAAATTAAATGTGAAAGTGAAGAAGGGTAGCGACTCAGCGTCAGAACCATTGACCTCTGTCGGTAGTTCTGTAACCATCAAAGAAAATGCTGATGTAGAGCTAACTGCCAGTAATCATAATACGGTTCAGGTAATCGTGACTGCAGTTGGCGAAAACGGCGAGAAGAAGACAGTCATCAACAACGAAGAGCACACTATCTAACTACCTCCCATCCCAGTTTTCTTGGAGTAACATTGGTATCGCGCTACAAAACCCTAGACAGCGATTTCTACATGACAGCAGAACCTCAATCCGGCATTTGAGAAGTATGGCCTTGTTGAAACAGTCAATTGATGATAGGTTTCAGTGGCCGTGCTGTATACAGGGTGCGCATCTTGCATGTCGGATTTCATTGAACCAGTCAACAATGCAATCTGCAATTGTTCTCGGTCTAATTGTTTAGCCCCAGGGGAATAGTGATCCAAGAGGGCTAAGTGCGTCCGAGACGGAGTTAGCAAGCTTGTTCCGATGCTCTCGCCGTAGCTCCTTCCGATGCCCGAAGGCACGCCGAATCTCTATCTCCGCTTCTTTCTTCAACATGTGGAGGCGTAGTTTCTCCGCCTCAGTTAGTGCCTCCCTGTCCGCATTCTCTTCATCCAACAAGAATGCCCGAGCGGGTCCTTGAGGGCTTTCCTCGGCGGGGAATATCGCCTCGAAGATCTGGGCGTCCGCGCGCATTCCGAACTCCTGGTTATACAGGAAGTCGATGTCACAATCCTTCAACCGCTCGTAGTCATAGATTTTCCGCACCCGCTCGGCTATCCAGTCAATCTCCTCTTTGTTGGGCGTATCCTCATACATACGACAATCAACTACTACCAGTAGAATGAAACTTGTGCGTCGGCCCATGATTTTCATAGCCTATTGTTACGCCCTGCTGAATACACCCCTCTATACAGCACGCCAATCCTGTCAGCCTCTGAGCATTTCAACAGGGCCAGAAGTAACGAACACCGCCGAAAGGGGGGAGAGAGTGTCCGATTCGGCTTGGGGTAGGGGTGTGACAACCTGGTGTTCGGCCGGGCGGACGACCCGCCCGTACTGCGACCGACGCGCGGGGAGATAAAAGCTCTCGGCCTTACCCGCGGCGAAAGTGAAAGTGACCGCCGAGGGTCAGTCGAGCGCTCGCGCGAGACCGCCGACGAGACCGGCGAGGACGGGGATGGCGACGCTGACGGCGAGGAGGCGACCCGTGTCGAGGTAGCGGCCGAGCGAGCCGCTGGCGGCCAGCAGGGCGGCGAACGCGAGCCAGCCGAGGACGCCGAACGCGAGGCCGGCGAGGAGGCCCCGCCGCCAGTTCCGGGTCGGGAGGCTGACGAGCGCGCCGCCGACGAGGAACCCGAGGGGGTGGACCGTCGCGAGCGTCAGGCCGACGAACGCGGCGACGGCGTACGCCGACCAGCGCCGCGTCGGGTCCGACCTGACGACGTCGAGTCGCAGGGTCATCTTCGAGCCTCCTCGAAGGTGACCGTCTCCTCGCCGCGCAGTTCGCGGGTCATCGACTTGTACTCCACGTCGGCCCAGGCGCGCAACTGGTCGCGGTAGTGCTCGGAGAAGTAGTCGCCGGAGTTGCCGCCGGGCAGGACGGCGACCGACTCGCCGCCCACGGGGCAGACCATCCGCCAGCTGCTCCCGACGGCGGACTCGACGCGGTAGTTGTTCACCGTCTGGCTCGACCCGTCCGTGGGGACGGCGGGGTAGTTGAGGAACGACTGGTCGAAGGGGTGGGTGATGGCTGCGGTGTCGTTGTAGTCGCCGTACGTCTCGTAGCCCTCCTCCTCGACGGTCGTCACGGCGCTCCGGAGCGCGCGCACCATCGCCGCTCGACGGCTCCCGTCGCCGAACCAGCGCTGGCCGTCGAGATGCGCGACCACCCAGTCGCGGGGGTGGTACGCCTCGCCGAGGTCGGCCCGCTCGAACGCCGCCCCGAGCGCCTCCTCCCGGAACGCGTCGAACCAGTGGGCGAACAGGAGCGCGGCACGCGAATCGCGGTCCATCCGGTAGTCCCACCCCGAGAGCGTCTCGACGGCCGACTGGAGTCCGTCTGCCCCGTCCGCGGCCCGGACCAGTTCCGGCACGAGGTCCCGGGCGCGCCCGTCCAGCGCGTCGGCCTGCATCTCCTCGACGAACGCGGGCGTCACGGGGCGGTCGGAGTTCGCGCGCTCGTCGAGCAGTTCGTAGATGCGCTGGCCGCGGTAGGGGCTGGCGTACGCCTCCGAGAGGTACGGGTCGTCGGTGACGCGCTGGTTCGCGGTGGCGAGGTACGCCGGATTCCGGACGTGGGGTTTCTCCTCGAACGGGACGAACCCCTCCCAGGAGGAGACGCCGAACGGCTCGAACCCCCGCCACTCGGCCTCCCCCGCGGAACCGTCGAAGATGCGGTCGCCGCGGACGCGCTCGCCGTCGACGGTCCGGACGGGGATGCGGCCGGTGACGTAGAAGAGGGTCTCGCCGTCCCGGTCGGCGTAGACCAGGTTCTGGGTCGGCAGGTCGAAGTGGCGGGTCGCGGCCAGCACGTCCTCGACGCCCTCGCTCGTCGCGTACCGGTGAACGGCCAGCGTCGTCTCGGTGGCGGTGTGGCCGGTCCACGCGACGCCGACCTGCTCGCCCTCGCGTTCGAGGTAGGGGCCGTGGACCGTCTTCCGCACCGTCACCTCGCGGTCCTCGCCGTCCGCGACCGCGACGGTCCTGATGTCGACGTCGAACTCGCGCCACTCGCCACGGTAGCGGTACCGGTCGCCGTCCGTCTCGTACCGGTAGAAGTCGATCACGTCCGCGCCGGTGTTGGTGAATCCCCACGCGCCGGCGTCGTTCTCGCCGATGACGACGAACGGGACGCCGGGAAAGGTGACGCCCCGGACGCCGGCGTCGCTGGCGCGGAGGTTCATCTCGTACCAGACCGGCGGCGCCATCAGCGAGAGGTGGGGGTCGTTGGCGACGATGGGGTTCCCGCTCGCGGTGTGTTCGCCGGAGACCACCCAGCTGTTCGAGCCGACGCCGGGGTCGCTCTCGAAGTCCGCCAGCCACTCCACGAGATCGCTCCCGACGGCGCGGTCCGGAGGGGACTCCCGGGCGGCCGTCCCCCCGTCGCCGCCCTCCCGGACGATGGGCGCGTCGTGGTCGAGACGCGCGGGGTAGAGCTCGCGGGCCGCCTCCGCGCCGAGTTTCTCGGCGACCGTCGCGCGCCGGAGCGTCCGGAAGCTCCCCGTGAGCTCCCAGGATATCTGTTTCTCCATCAGCAGCGTGTCGGCCGGCGTCCACGCCGCCGGCTCGTACGACAGCAGGCCGAACTCCAGCGGGAGCGGTTCGTTCTCGACGTAGGCGTTCACGCCGTCGGCGAACGCGCGGACCACCGGGGCAGTGTCGGTGCCCCGGAGGTGTCGCCAGGTCGCCTCTGCCGCGCCCGCGAAGTCCATCTTCACGTGGAACTCGTCGGACTCGAACGCGGCGTCCCCGACGACGGCCGACAGCTGTCCGCGCATCAGCCGCCGCTGGAGGTCGAGCTGGAAGAGCCGGTCCCGCGCCTGGGCGTACCCGACGGCGAAGTACAGCGCGCGCTCGTCGGCAGCGGAGACGTTGGGGACGCCGTGGTCGTCGTACCGCAGCGTCGCTGGCCCATGCGGACTCTCGACGGTCCCCTGCGGACGGTCGGTCGCGGACCGCCACGCCGACCCCGACAGTGGCGCGAACCGCCGGAGGTAGCTCCGGACCGGCGAGAGGGCGCTGCCGGTCGCGACGCCTCCGAGTATCGCGCCGACCAGCGCCCGTCGCTTGGTATCGATGTCCATACCTGGACCTGTGGCGATTTCGATGTAAAACCGTTGTCGAACTGCGGGCCAGTTTCGCCGCGTTCCCGGCTCACGGGCCCGGACCGGCCGTGAGTCCGAGGACGCCGATAGCGAACGCGTTCAGCGGGATGACGTATCGCCACACCGCGTTCGGGACGACGCGGACGAGGTAGGGCGCGCCCACGGCGGCGACGAAGCCTCCCGTGTAGATGGACGGCAGCAGCGTGAGGTCGACGGCGACGCCCCGGGTGGTGCGGACGAAGAACGTAACCGCCGGGGGCGCGTCGAGGTGCGTCGCCGGACTCACTTCCAGGGGTTCGAGACGAGGTCCCGCTGGACGTCCACGCCGACCTCTATCGAGCAGTCGGTCCGCGGTTCAGCGATACAGAGCAGGACGTAGCCAGCCTCGCGGTGACGGTCCTTCAGCGCCCGGGGCTCGCGGGCGTGGTCGAGTTCGCCCACCAGCAGTCGCCCGGTGCAGGTTCCGCACGCACCGGTTCGACAGCCGAAGGGGAGCGCGACCCCGACGCTCTCTGCAGCCGCCAGCACCGGCTCGTCGGCGCGGGCGCGGATCGCACGCTCGCGTCCGTCGCGCCAGACGAGTTCGACGCGGTGGGTCGGCGTCGCGTCGCGCCCCGTCGCCATCTCACTGCCAGACGTCGCTGGTGCAGTCGCCGTCCGGCCAGCGTATCTCGTGCGCCCGGGCCGGCCCGTTCGGCATCTCGCCGAAGTCCACCAGGAAGTCCTCGTCCAGTTCCATCGTTCCCTTGCGCGGGTCGACGTCGGCTTTCAGCATCACCGAACCGAGTTCGCCTTCCTCTGGGAAGAACTGGTTGTCCCACGTCGAGAACAGCGACGTGGTCCAGTACAGTCGCTCGCCGTCGATGCTGAGTTGGAGCATCTGCGGGCCGGCGACCACGGGCCGGTCGTCCTCGCCGGTCGGGTGCCGCGGTCCGAAGAGGCCACCCGCCCAGAGCCGGTCCGCCAGCCGCGGGTTCGTGGGGTCGCTCACGTCGTACATCCGGACGTCGCCGTGCAGCCAGTCCGAGAAGAACAGGTAGCGGTCGTCCATCGAGACGACCAGGTCCGTGATGAGACCGGGAACCGGCATGTCCCAGTCCTCGTGTTCGCGGCTCTCGACGTCGATGGCCTTCTCGGCGTGCCACTCCCCGTCGTCCTCGTAGAAGTGGAAGATGTTCGACGACAGCGCCGCGCCGACGTAGCCGTGGACGGACTCGGGACTGTGAAGGAACCGGACCTCCAGCGGGATGAGGCCCTCCTCGCCGAGGTCGATGGACTGCTCGACGGTTCCGTTCTCCCAGTCCCAGATGTGGATGCTGCGACCGTATTTGCCCTTCTCGACGTCCTCCAGGTCGAAGCCGGGATAGTAGGTCTTCGGCGCGGCCCACTCGCTCGACACCATCACGTTGTGGCGCGGCTGGTACCAGTAGTCGTAGTTCATCTCTATCTCGCCCGGCGGGTCCCACCGGCCCTCTATCTCGAAGTCGTCGTTCAGTTCGAGGAAGCCGCCTGGCAGGTCGCCGTCCGCGTCACCCAGCATCGAGATGAGTATCTCGCCGTCCGGGATGCAGTGGACCGTGTGCGGCGCGCTCAGGTCGTACTCGTACACCTCCTCGGGTTCGATGACCTTCACTATCTCCGGGTTCCGTCGGTCCTTCGTGTCGATGATGTGGAGTCGCGACGACCGCTGGCCCGGAACGACGAGGTGGCGTCGCTCCAGGCCCTCGACGTGACAGGACGACGAGCAGGCGTTCCAGCCGAAGTGGTGGAGTTCGTCGCCCCGGTTCGGCATCTCCACGCGGTCGACGACCTCGCAGTACGTGTCCGAGTCCGGGTCCACGTCCACGACGGACAGGAAGTCCGGCGCGTCCACGTCGGTGCCCACGTACAGCGACGGCACGTAGGCGACGCGCTCGCGCTCGGACTGCTCGATGGCGGCCTGTGGCGTGGCGTACCCCGGCCCCTCGACGTCGTGGTGGTGTTCGTGTTCTTCGTGCGCCGCTGCGCCGCTCTCTCCGGGTGATTCGGTGTCGTTCATGTTCTCTCCCCCGACAAGGGTACGCTGCCGGTCATCCTGACCGGGAACGTATCGGCAATAATTGCCGGAAGTTCGTGGAGGGTGTCGGTCGGTTCGGACGACCGAGAGGCACGAGTCCGTCCGCCCCCCGCCTGACGCGACCGTCGACTCGCGCCGGTCGACCCGTGGGACCGAACGCCGAATCGGCGGCTACTCGGCTTCCGTCCCTTCGGAGCCTCGCTCGCTCTCGACCGCTTCGTCGATGGTCTGCTGGTCCGTCTCGTCGCGCGGGCGGAACTCCCCGCGGTCGAGGTCCGCGCCGGTCGGGTCGAACTGCTCGAACGCCCAGGCGAACGCGGGTTCGCCCTCGGGTGGGAGCCAGAGCTTGCACCATCCGCGCGGGTGGATGTGCTCGCCGCCGAATCGGTCTTCCTTCCGTCCGACGACGTGGCACTTGCCGGCCTCGCCGGGCGCGCCCTCCTCCCAGAAGCGACAGCGCCCGCAGGTGTTCACCCACATGGTGGGCGGAAACGGCGACTGCGGCAGGTAGCCAGCCTCCTCCTTCCCGAACTTCTCGCCGTGCCGGTCGTGGGCGCGGTGATGTATCTCTTCGGCGAGCTCCGCCAGGCCGTCTTCGCCGTCCATGAGGTACGCGAGCAGGACTCGTCCGGCGTGAGACGGCCACGAAACGTCCTCGTCCCCCATGGAACCCGCTTTCCACGCCGAGGCGCAAATGGTTGATGGCACCACGCCCGGCCCCAGTTCGTCTATTCCGCCGGCTCGCTCTCTCCGGAGTCCCTGCGCGGAGCACCGCGGTTAATCGGCGGCTTGCTCGCTCTTCGCGGACGTGATCGGTCGGAAAATTGCGGTAGCGGCGACGGCGTTACTCGTACAGCCACTGCTCGTCGACGCGCTCGTAGTCGACCAGTTCGTCCTCGTCGAAGAACAGGTCGATCTCGCGCTCGTTCGCGCCGGGGTCCTCGTGGTCCGAGCCGTGGATAACGTTGCGACCGAGGTCCAGGCCGTAGTCGCCCCGGATGGTGCCGGGGGCGGACTCGGCGGGGTCGGTCTCGCCCATCATCTTGCGGACCTGGCGGGTCGCGTCCTGGCCCTCCCAGACCATGGCGAAGACGGGACCGGACGTGATGAACTCGACGAGTCCCTCGAAGAACGGCTTGCCCTCGTGCTCGCCGTAGTGTTCCTGGGCGAGGTCCTCGTCGATCTGCATGAACTTCCCGGCGACCATCTTCAGGCCGCGGTCCTCCAGCCGTGAGACGACCTCACCGATGAGACCGCGCTGGACGCCGTCGGGCTTGACCATCACGAACGTGCGCTCGGCCTCGCTCATTCCTGCGTGGCCTCCTCGGGCGGCTCTTCTTCGGTCCACTCGAGGTCGCGCGGTTCGCGTCCAAGGTCCGCGTTCTTCTCGCACTTCGACGAACAGTAGTGGATAGTCGTTCCGTCCTTGCGAACGAACATCGTGCCCGTACCGGGCTCGACGTCCTGGCCGCAGTAGTCACACTCTCGCGTCTGTGGCATTATTGTCCTCCGATGGAGTCGGCTTCGCGTGCGGTCTCGCGCAGCTGTAGCACGTCGCCCTCTCGGACGGGACCGAGACAGTTGCGCGTGATGATGCGCCCCTGATTCTCGCCCTCGCGGATGCGGCACTTGACCTGCATGGCCTCGCCGTGCATCCCCGTCTTGCCGACGATTTCGATAACTTCGGCGGGCGTGGAGTCTTCCTCTTGTGTCTCTTCAGCGCTCATCCTCTATCACCTCAGCGGAGTTCCTCGACCTTGTCGGCGACGTCGTCGACGTCCTCGCTCGCATCGCCGGCGTCGACGATGGCGGCGGCGGCGCTGCCGACTTCCAGACCGGCGGCGTGACCCACGTCGTCCTGCGTGTCGACGAAGACGAACGGGATGCCCTTCTCGTCGGCGAGCTCGGGCAGATGCATCACGATCTCCTCCGGCTGGACGTCCTCGGCGATGTAGACGAGGTCGGCGTTGCCGCGCTCGACCGCCTTGGTCGTCTCGTTGGTTCCTTTCTTGACGGTTCCTGTGTCTCGGGCGACCTCCAGCGCATCGAGCGCGCTGTCCTGGAGGTCGGCTGGGACGTCGAAGTTTACGTAAACTGGCATGGTTGTTCACCTCCCCACGCGTCGGCTCAGGCTCCCCTGCCGTTCGAGTCCTGTGCGGCTAGGAGCATCATCAACCGCGCGCAGGTCGTACACATCTGTAGATGGTTCCCCCATAAAAGAGCTTCCAAACGAGCGACGGACTGCGAATCGCTTACACACCCTCGATTCCGGGTAGATTCCCCCTATCGCCCGGCGAGGAGAACCTGTCACCCCGGCGCAGTCATCGAGGGTGAAGAGGAGACCGACCACCGTTCGATTCCGAAACCGGTCGTCACGCGGCCGCGCTGCCTGCAACGGGGTCCTGTCGACTGCGAGCGGGCCGAGGGTCCGGCACCGACGAGCGCGAGGCGTCGTCGCAGGCGGAGCTTCGAGGGACGGCGTTCCGGCGAGGTGGTCGAACGGAAAGGCCCTTGCCCTGTTCCGGCCAACTCCCCGGCATGGACGTGGAGGAACTGGCGGCCGCGCTCGCCGCGGAAGCCCGGCGGGCGAACGAGCGCCGACTGCTCGTGCTGGCGGGCGACCGCGCGGCGACCGTCGACGCGGCGCGGCGGGCGCTCGACGCCGCCGGCATTTCCCGCGAAGCGACGACGCAGGTCGCCCCCGAGCGCGCGCTCGACTGCGAGCGCGTCGGCCAGCACCGTGCCGCCGAACTCCTCGGTACCACGCGTGCGGCGGTCGTCTTCGACGCCCACGACGAACTCCACCCGAACGCCGTCGGTCGCGTCGTCGGCGCGGTCGACGGTGGCGGCCTCTTCCTTCTGCTCGCGCCCGCCCTCGACGCGTGGCCCGACCGTCGCGACGAGTTCGACGCCTCGCTCGCCGTCCCGCCGTTCGAGACGAGCGACGTGACGGGACGCTTCCGCGAGCGGTTCGTCGCCACGCTCCGGACGCGACCCGGCGTCGCCGTCGTCGACGTTGACGCCGGAACCGTCGAGCGCGACGGCCTGACCGACCCCGCGCCGCGACTCGCCCGGCGGGAGGCGTCGATTCCCGCGGACCGCCAGTTCCCCCGGGCGGCGTACGAGGCCTGCCGCACCGGCGACCAGGTCGCGGCGGTTCGCGCGCTCGAAGCCCTCCGCGAGACGACGGCCTCCCCCGCCGCCGTCGTCGTGGAAGCGGACCGGGGCCGCGGCAAGTCCAGCGCGGCGGGCATCGCCGCCGGGGCGCTCGCCGCCGAGGGCAGCGACGTGGTCGTCACCGCGCCGGAGTACCGGAGCGCTCGCGAGGCGTTCGTCCGCTCCGGCGCGCTGCTCGACTCGCTCGGCGAACTGGCGGGGACCGACGGCGACCCGCCGAGACGCGTCGCGAGCGAGGATGGAAGCGTCCGGTTCGCGACGCCGACCGCCGCAGCCGACGCCGTCGACGCGGCCGACGAGGAGGGACCCGACGCCGTGCTGGTGGACGAAGCGGCCGCCCTCCCGGTCCACCTGCTCGAACGCTTCCTCGGCTGCCCCCGCGTCGCGTTCACGACGACGGTCCACGGGTACGAGGGCGCAGGCCGGGGCTTCTCCGTCCGGTTCCGCGACCGCCTCGACGAGAGCGACCACGACGTGAGCGAGGTGAGCATGGTCGAACCCATCCGGTACGTCGCGGGCGACCCCGTGGAGGTCTGGGCGTTCGACGCGCTGGCACTCGACGCGCGACCCGCCGTGGACCCCCTCGTCGCCGACGCCGACCCGGCGGGAACGGAGTACCGCACGCTCGACCCGGACGACCTGCTCGCCGACGAACACCTGCTCCGGGAGGCGTTCGGTCTGCTCGTGCTCGCACATTACCGGACCGAACCCGCAGACCTCGCGCGCCTGCTCGACGCGCCGAACGTCGCGGTCCGGGCGCTCTGCCGGGACGGCCACGTCGTCAGCGTCGCGCTGCTGGCGCGGGAAGGCAACCTCCCCGCGAGCGTGCGCGAACACATGTACGAGGGCGGTCGCGTTCGGGGGAACATGCTCCCCGACGTGCTCACCAGCCAGTTGCGCGACGAGGACGCCGGGCGGCCGGAGGGCCTGCGGGTGATGCGCATCGCCACCCACCACGCAGTCCGGTCCCGCGGCCTCGGCTCGCGCCTGCTCGCCGAGATTCGCGCCGAGTTCGCCGGGGAGGTGGACTGGCTCGGCACGGGGTTCGGCGCGACCCCCGAACTCCTCGGGTTCTGGCGGGAGAACGGCTACCGGGCCGTCCAGCTCTCGACCACCCGGAACGACGCCAGCGGGGAGCACTCGGCGCTGTTGCTCGACCCGACAAGTGACGCGGGACGCGACCTGCACGACCGCACCGCTCGGCGGTTCGTCGGGCGCATCGCCGCGGTGCTGTCGGACGCCCTCTCGGACCTCGACCCCGACGTCGCCCGCGCGACGCTCCGGGCCGTCGACGCACCGGTCGCGCTCGACTGCACCGACTGGGAGTGGCGGATGGTCGCCGCCAGCGCGTACGGCCCCGGGCAGTTCGACCAGGACCCCGCACCGTTCCGACGGCTGGCCGTGAAACATCTCGTCGAGTCCGACTGCGACCTCTCGCCGCGCCAGGAGCGCCTGCTCGTCCGGAAGGTGCTCCAGGCCCGCGGCTGGCCGCGGGTCGCGGACGAACTCGGCTTCCACTCCGCCGGCCAGGCGATGCGCGCGCTCGGCGAGGCCTTCCGACCGCTCGTGGACCGGTACGGCACCGATGCGGCCCGCGAGGAGCGAGAGCGGTACACCGATTAGGAACCGGACCGTCGTTCCGGACGATGGAGTGCGCCGAAGACGACTGCGACGACGAGGCGGCGGTTCGGTTGCACGTCCCGTGGGACGCGAACCGGGAGGTCTGTACGAGCCACGCCCGCGTCCTCGCCAGGCAGGACGGCGTGGTCGCCGAACCGCTGGCGGACGCCGAGGAGTGGCGGTGACGACGAGACGCGTCCGCGGAGGTCTCCCGGCGGTAGCCGCCGGTGCAGAACGGAAGGTATAGTCGTCCGGTCCAACTACACCGGACCGATGTCATGGTACGTCCTGGTGGTCGCAGGCGTGTTCGAGATAGCGTGGGCAGTCGGCCTCGAATACTCCGACGGGCTGTCGAAACCCCTGCCGACGGCCGGCACCGTCGTCGCGCTCGTCGTCAGCATGCTGTTGCTGGCGAAGGCGGTCGAGACCCTGCCCGTCGGTACCGCCTACGCCGTCTGGACGGGTATCGGAGCCGTCGGCACCGCCTCGCTCGGCATCGTCCTCTTCGACGAACCGGCGGAACTGACTCGCGTCTTCTTCATCGGCGTCGTCGTCGTCGGTATCGTCGGCCTCCACCTCTCCTCGGGCGGCCACTGAGCGCCTCGACGTGACGCGGGTGACGAGTTCGGAGAAAACAGTGTCCGTCGCTCCGTGCGCCTACTCGTGAGCGAAGTACGCGACGGACTCGCCGCTCTCGTGTCTGTCGACGCGCGCGAAGCCGACGCGCTCGAACTGGACGACCTCGTCGGGGTCTCTCTCCGCGAATCCGGGTTCGGCGTGACCGTGCACGTCGCCGTCCATCGTGCGCAGGCGGACGGGGACGTTCGCGTCGGCCGACACCCAGTGGACGACGGGGACGTTCTCCTCACGGACCGCGTCGATGTCGTCGCCGGTGTACTGGAGGGCGTCGCGGGTGTGCCGGAAGCAGCCGAGTCCCTTCAGCCAGACGCGGTCGTCGTGGTCCGGCACGTCGCCGGACTCGACCAACACGGCTTCGCCGGCGGGAACGTGTCGGGTGCCGCGGTCCTCGTGGTCGGGGTGGACCGCCGGCTCCGCGGCCTCGGGGGGGTCGCCGACGAGCGGGTACTCGACGCCGTCGCGGACGAAGAAGCAGCGCTGGGCCTCGTCGTCGACGAGTTCGCGGTTGTTGGCGTAGACGGAACTCATCGCGAGGTCGACGTTGCTCGTCGACGTGCCGAGCTCTATCATCGACTCCGTGACGGCCTCGCCCCTGATTCCCCGTCGCTGCAAGCTCAGCAGCGTCGGCGCGCGCGGGTCGTCCCAGCCGTCGAGTTCGCCCTTCTCGATGAGTTCCTTGATGGTCGAGGTGGACATCTTCACGTCGTACTCGTCGACCTGGACGTGCCCCCAGTGGATGACCTCGGGGTACTCCCAGTCGAAGTAGTCGTAGACGAACCGCTGGCGCTTCGCTGAGTCCTGGAGGTCGATGCCGCGGATGATGTGGGTGACGCCGGTCAGGTGGTCGTCGACGCCCGACTGGAAGTCGAGCATGGGCCAGCACCGGTAGTCGGCGGCCTCCTCGCGCGGGTGCGGCGTGTCTATCATCCGGAACGCCACCCAGTCGCGGAGCGCGGGGTTCTTGTGCTCGATGTCGGTCTTCACCCGGAGCACCATCTCGCCCGAGTCGTACTCGCCGGCGACCATGTCCTCGAACTCCGCCAGCGTCGTCTCGGGGTCCTTGTCGCGGTGCGGGCACGGCTCCGCGCTGTTCTTCAATTCCGAGAACGCCTCGCCGGAACAGGAGCAGGTGTACGCCCCGTCCTTCTCGATGAGCCGTCGGGCGTGCTCGTAGTAGGTGTCGAGGCGGTCGCTCGCCTTGATGACCTCGGCGGGTTCGAAGCCCAGGTACTCGACCTCCTCGACAATCTCGTCGTACACCCAGGTCAGGGGGCGTTTGGTCTCCGGGTCGGTGTCGTCGAACCGGACGATGAACTCGCCGTCGTACTCCTCGGCGTACGTGCCGATGACGGCGGGCATCCGGCCGTGACCGATGTGCCACGGGCCGTTCGGGTTCGGCGCACAGCGCATCCGGATCTCGTCGTACTCGTCGGCGTTCGGCAGGTCGGGGAGCACGCGGTCGTCGCCCTCGTCCTCGCGCTCGAGTTCCTCGACGAGTTCCGGGTCGAGTTCGCCGAGTAGCTCCCGCCGCTCCTCGCGGTCGAGACGGTTGATTTCGGCGACCGCTTTCCCCGCAACGCCCGGCACCTCGTCGCCGTGCTCGCGGAACTCGGGGTTCTCGCCCATCAGCGACCCCATGATTGCGCCGACCTCGGCGTCGCTTTCGTGTTTCAATGCGTTGAACAGCGCGTGCTTTTTGGCCTCCTCCTCGACTCTCTCGCGCAGGTCCTCGTCCATTGGGGGAGCGTTCGGTCGGCGCGTCTAAACTGGTTGGGGTTTCCGACGACGTGGACGGTCGTGGCCGACGCTCCGCGCGTTCTGTCGAAAGCGAATCGAATCGCGGGGCCGGGGACGTCTCAGTCCTTGCGCTTCACGACGTCACCGAGCGTGGTGCCGCCGGTCGAACTTCCGCCGCTCCACTCCTCGTCCCCGCCGGAGCCGCCGGCGGAGAGGCTGATGTCGAGCTCCCGTTCGAGTTTCGTCTGCACGTCGTCGCTCGGCAGGACGTCGCCGCGTTCGAGCTTCCGGATGAGACTGGCCTTCTCGTTGAGCTCCTTCGCCAGGTCCTCCTGGCTCATTCCCGTCGACTCGCGGGCGTTCCGGATGCGGTCGTCGTAGTCCTGGGCGAGTTCGTCCATGTCGTCGAACATGTCCGAACGCCGCGTCCGGGAGCTACCGCCGCCTCCCGAACTCGAACTACCGCTGGTGCTGGACGTGCTCGACGACGACGACGTCGAGTATTTCGTCGACGTCGACGAGGTATCCTGAGTCTGGACCTCGGTACCGAAGTCCGCGCAGTTGTCGCAGACGTCGAGTTCCGCGCCCTCGACCTTGACGGTCTTCGGCGACGACGTCTCGGCACCGCACATCTCGCACTGTACCATGTGTTACGGTTTACCGCCTCTACTGATAAATGGCACGCCGTGATGTGCCGGCCAGGGACGGTCGGTGACGGGGCCGTCGCAGTCGGCGCGGTCGGCGCGGTCGGGCCGCGAGCGTCTCGTCGACCGGATTTCGAGGTCGCCGAGCGCCGTCTCGACCGCTCCCGTCGGTCTCCGCCACGTCGGTTCGTCGTCACTCCCCCGGGCCGGGGCCACGACCGCGCTACGCCGGGGGCTCCCGGAGCTGTCGGTGTCACGCGCGGAACCTGTACCTTTTTGGCCGAGCTGTTAGTAGGACTCTAACAACAGTCCACCGATGACCGAACGCAGAATCACGACGTCGGGAGCACGGGAGGAACGGACGTGCTAGACCGTCTGTTCGAGAACGTCACGGAGCACAGTCGGGTCATCGTCGCCAGCTTGCTGGTGCTGACCGTCCTGGTCGGTGCCGGCGCGCCGATGGTCGAGCAGTCCTCCTCGCTGGAGCAGTTCCAGAGCGACAGCGAGGCGGCGAAGAAACTCGACTACATCGAGTCGAACTTCACGACGGGTCGCGAGAACACGACGACGGTACAGGTCATCGTCCGCGGGGACGACGTCCTCTCGAAGGGAACGCTGGTGGACACGCTCGAACTCCAGCAGCGCCTGCGCGAGAACGAGACGGTCGGACCGACGCTCGCCGACGAGACGCCGACCTCGGGCATCGCGAACGTCGTCGCCACCGTCGCCATCCAGCGCGAGCAGGGCGCGAAGCTTCGCGCCCAGGCGACCGAAATTCAGCGGCGAAGCGACCGACTCAACCGGACGGCGGCGCAGTTGCGCGCCGCGCTGAACCGTACACGGACCCTGCAGAGCAGGTACGACCGGCTGAACGCCTCCTATCGGCAAGAGGAGATAAACGAGTCCACCTACCAGCGGCGCGCCGCGGGTCTGGAGTCGAACCTGAGCCAGGTTCGCCTGAACGCGACCGAGAACCTGACCGCGAACCAGACGGCGACGTTCACGAAGGCGTTCCGCCAGACGAGAGGGCTGCAGGCGAAACTGGACCGGTTGAACGCCTCCCGAGAGCGAGGCGAGATAAACGAGTCGGCCTACCGGGAGCGGTCGGCCGAGATTCGCTCGCAGTTCCAGCAGGTGTACCGGCTCGGCACGCGCGGCGTGCTCTCGGCCGAGTACGAGGAGCTACGGCGGTCGTCCGAGGAACTGCGGGAGCAGCGGACGGCCCTGCGGGAGTCGTCGCCGACCATCGAGGAACAGATAGCGCAACTGGAGTCGATGAACCAGTCGGCCATCGACCGGACGCTGACGTCTGTGCTGAGCGAGAACGCGACCGGGATGGCGGCGCAGTCGTTCGCGTTCATGCCCACCTCCTACGAGCCGGGAAGCACGGAGGCGAACGCGACGATGCTGATAATCTTCCAGCAGCAGGAGGGGCAGGCGGCCCAGGGAATGGGGTCGACCGGTCTCGTCGAATCCCAGCAGGCCATCCAGTCCGTCGCGAAGGAGACGCTGGACCAGGAGGCGCTCGTCTTCGGGAGCGGCATCATCAGCCAGGAGATCGACCAGTCGATGACCGACAGCCTCGCCATCGTCGGCCCGCTGGCGCTCCTGTTCGTCGTCCTCACGCTGCTGGTCGCCTACCGCGACCTGCTCGACATCGTGCTCGGCGTCTTCGGCATCGCCCTGGTGCTGGTGTGGACGTTCGGCTTCATGGGCTGGGCGGGAATCACGTTCAACCAGATGTTCATCGCGGTGCCCGTCCTCCTCATCGGACTGTCCATCGACTACGCCATCCACGTCTTCATGCGCCACCGGGAGCAGCGCTCCGCGGACGGCGCGGAGGAGTCCGAGAACGTTCGGGGGTCGATGCGCGTCGCGCTCGTCGGCGTCGGCGCGGCCCTGACGTGGGTGACCGCGACGACGGTCATCGGCTTCCTCTCGAACCTCGTCAGTCCGCTGCCGCCCATCCAGGACTTCGGCGTGGTGAGTTCGTTCGGCATCGTCGCCGCGCTCGTCGTCTTCGGGGCTCTCGTCCCGGCGCTGAAGGTCGAGGTTGACGAGTTCCTGGAAAACCGCGGCTTCGACCGCAAGAAGCGCGCCTTCGGCACCGGCGGCGGGGCGCTCGGTCGCGCGCTGTCGGTCGGCGCGGTGGCCGCGCGGAAGGCCCCGTGGGTCGTCATCGCGGTCACGCTGGTCGTCAGTTCGGTCGGCGCGTACGGCGCGACGCAGGTCGACACCAGCTTCTCCCAGGAGGAGTTCCTCGCGGAGGACCCGCCGGGGTGGACGAAGGACCTGCCCGAACCGTTCAGGCCCGGGAGCTACTCGGCGAAGGCGAACATGGAGTACGTCAACGAGAACTTCGTCAACCGGAACTCGCAGGCCCAGCTACTGCTCCAGGGCGACGTGACGGGACCGCAGACGCTCGAGAAGGTGGAGCGACTCCGCGAGCGGGCGGGGGAAAAGGACGTGACCGTGGTCCTCTCGAACGGCGACCCGGAGGTCACGAGTCCGCTGTCGGTGATGGAGCAGGTCGCGGCGCAGAACGAGTCGTTCAACGAGACGTTCACGGCCGCGGACACCGACGGTGACGGCGTGCCCGACAGGAACGTGGAGGAAGTGTACGACCGCCTGTACGAGGTCGCGCCCTCGCAGGCGAAGAGCGTCGTCCACCGCGAGGACGGCGAGTACCGCGCGCTCAGGATGTCCGTCTCCATCGAGGGCGGCGCGAGCAGCGCGGCGGTCAAGGCCCAGATGACCGACGTCGCGGACTCGGTCGACGGACTCGACGTGACCGCGACCGGCCAGCCCGTGGTGTTCGAGATCGTCCAGCAGCAGTTGCTGGAGACGGTCATCCAGAGCCTCGTCATCACGATGGTCTCGGTGTTCGCGTTCCTGATGCTGGTCTACCGCATCACGGAGGGGAGCGCGACGCTCGGCGCGGTGACCCTGCTCCCCGTGCTGTTCAGCGTGACGTGGATCCTCGGCACGATGTATCTCATCGACATGCCGTTCAACGTCCTGACGGGGATGATAACCAGCCTCACTGTCGGACTCGGGGTGGCCTACAGCATCCACCTCTCCGAACGGTACAACGTCGAACTCGAACGCCGCGGGTCTGCCTGGGACGCGATGGAGACGGCGCTCACCGGTACCGGCGGCGCGCTGCTGGGGAGCGCGGCGACGACTGTCGGCGGGTTCGGCGTGCTCGCGTTCGCCATCCTGCCCGTGCTCCAGCAGTTCGGCATCATCACCGGGCTGACCATCATCTACGCGTTCCTCGCGAGCGTGTTCGTGCTGCCGAGTCTGCTCGTCGTCTGGACGCGCTATCTCGGCCCCGGCGCGCGGGGCACGGTGGACACGAAGACCACGGACGCGACGCCGACCCCGGGTGAGGACTGATGGACGAGAGCGACGCCATCGAGGCCCTGGAAGAACTCGGCCTCTCGAACTACGAGGCGAAGGTGTTCGTCGCGCTCCAGCGACTCGGCACCGGGACCGCCCGCGACATCCACCAGGCGACGGACGTGCCGCGCTCGCAGGTGTACGGCGCGGCCGAGAGCCTCCAGGAGCAGGGACTCGTCGAGGTCCAGCAGTCGAAACCCCTCCAGTACCGTCCCGTCGGCCTGGAGGAGGCGCGGTCGCATCTCCGGAACCGGTTCGAACGCACCGAGGAGCAGGCGTTCGACTACCTCGAAACCGCCCGCCAGGAGGGTAGCGAGGACGAACAGCGCGAGGACGTCTGGACCATCCACGGGCACGGGGGCGTCGCGAGCAGAGTCGAGCAACTCGTCGACGAGGCCGAGGAGCGAATCGTCTTCGGGTCGCGCGACCCGCTGGTGACGCCGGGCATCGTCGAGGGGCTCCGTCGGCGCTTCGACGCCGGCGTCTCGGTCGTCGTCATCAGCGAGGACGAGGCCGTCCACGAGCGGTTCGACGACATCCCCGTCGTCGACCCGCCGGACGCCCCCGACGAGTCCCACGCCGGGCGCGTGCTCTCGGTCGACGACGACACCGTCCTCATCAGCGTGCTCGACGACAGCGACCGGGAGACGGCCATCTGGAGCTCCCAGACCGGCTTCGCGTCCGTCCTCGGCCAGTTCATCGACGCCCGTCTCGACGACGCCGAGCGCTGACGGTCGCCGCGGGCCCGTTTCGGGGCCGCCGACTTCGTCTGCCGCCCGTCGCCGTTGCCGGAGGCGTGGCCGACCGAGCGGCCCGCGTGACGCCGACGGTCCGACCGTCTGCCTCCGCGGCCTCCCACTCCGCGGAAACGGACACTACTTTTAACCCCTGACTCGACGACCATCCGGACGATGGGTGACCGCGTACTCTCCGATATGTTCGCGCCGTCGCGCGTCGCCGTCGTCGGGGCCACCGAGAGCGAAGGCTCCATCGGTCGCGCCATCGTCGAGAATCTGCGCGACGACTTCGACGGCGAGACGGTGCCCGTGAACCCGAACTACGACGAGGTGTTCGGCCTCCGAAGCTATCCCGACCTCGCGTCCGCGCCGGACGTGGACCTCGCGGTGGTGGTCGTCCCGCCCGGCGCGGTCGTGGACGTGGTCCGCGACGCGGGCGAGGCCGGGGTGCCGAACGTGGTCGTCATCACCGCCGGGTTCGGCGAGACGGGCAGCGAGGGCGCAGCGCGCGAACGCGAGTTGCAGTCGGTCGCCGACGAGTACGACATCAACCTCGTCGGCCCCAACAGCCTCGGCGTGATGAGCACGCCGGTCGGCCTGAACGCCACCTTCGGCCCGGAGAACGCGCTTCAGGGGTCGATGTCGTTCATGAGCCAGTCCGGCGCGTTCATCACGGCGGTGCTCGACTGGGCGAACGACCAGGGTATCGGCTTCCGGGACGTGGTGTCGCTCGGCAACGAGGCCGTCCTCGACGAGACGGACTTCGTCCGGGCGTGGGGCGACGACCCGGACACGAACGTCGTCCTCGGCTACCTGGAGGGCATCGACGACGGCCAGTCGTTCGTCGACGCCGCCCGCGAGGTGACCGACGACACCCCCATCGTGCTGGTGAAGTCGGGGCGAACCGACGCCGGCGCGCAGGCCGCCTCCTCGCACACGGGGTCGCTGGCGGGCAGCGACCGGGCGTACCAGGCCGGTCTCGAACAGGCGGGCGTCCTCCGGGTCGAGACGGTCCAGGAGCTGTTCGACTACGCCCAGATGCTCGCCGGCCAGCCCCTTCCCGAACGCGACGACCTCGCCATCGTGACGAACGCCGGCGGTCCGGGCGTGATGACGACCGACGCCGTCGGCGACTCCGACCTCTCGATGGCGTCGTTCTCGGAGGAGACGCTCTCCGAACTCTCCGAGACGATGCCGGAAGAGGCGAACATCTACAACCCCATCGACACCATCGGCGACGCCGACGTCGAGCGGTTCCGTACGGCGCTCGACCTTGCGCTCGCCGACGACAACGTCGGTGCGGCGGTCGTCCTCTCGGCACCCACGGCGGTCATCGACTTCCGCGACCTCGCCGAGGAGGTCGCCGACCTGCAGGAGGAGCACGGCAAGCCGGTCGCCGCGGTGCTGATGGGCGGCGAGCGAACCGAGCGCGCGGCGGAGGTGCTCGGCGAAGTGGGCATCCCGAACTACTTCGACCCGGCGCGCGCGGTCCGGAGCCTCGACGCGCTGGCGACCTACCGCGACATCAGCGAGCGCACGTACGAGGCCCCGACCGAGTTCGACGTGGACCGCGAGCAGGCGGAGGCCGTGCTGGCCCGCGCGAAGGAGCGCGGCGACAACCGCCTCGGCGTCGAAGCGATGGACCTGCTCTCGGCCTACGGCATCCCGACGCCGGAGAGCGACATCGTCGACAAGCCCGAGGACGCCGTCAGCGTCGCCCAGGACATCGAGGGCGAGGTGGTGATGAAGATCGTCAGTCCGGACATCCTGCACAAGTCCGACATCGGCGGCGTGAAGGTCGGCGTGGGGAACGAGGACGTGTACGACGCCTACGAGGACCTCGTGACGCGGGCGCGCAACTACCAGCCCGACGCGACCATCCTCGGCGTGCAGGTCCAGGAGACGGTCGACCTGGACGCCGGGACCGAGACCATCGTCGGGATGAACCGCGACCCGCAGTTCGGCCCCCTGCTCCTGTTCGGCCTCGGCGGCATCTTCGTCGAGATAATCGAGGACACCACCTTCCGGGTCGCGCCCGTCAGCGAGCGGGAGGCCCGCGAGATGACCGAGGAGATAGACGCCGCGCCGCTGCTGCGGGGCGCTCGCGGCCGCGAACCGGCCGACGTCGACGACGTCGTCGAGAGCATCCAGCGCCTCTCGCAACTCGTCACCGACTTCCCGGCCATCCTGGAACTGGACATCAACCCCCTGGTCGCCACGCCGGACGGCGTGCAGGCCATCGACGTGCGACTGACCGTGGACACCGACAAACTATGACGAAAACCATACTCGTCACCGCAACGGAAGAGAGCACCGGCAAGACGGCCGTCGCGCTCGCGCTCGCTCGCCTGGCGAAAGAGCGCGGGCTGTCGGTCGGCTACATGAAACCGAAGGGCACCCGCCTCCAGAGCAACGTCGGCAAGACCCTGGACGAGGACCCGATGCTGGCCCGCGAGCTGCTCGACCTGGACGCGGAGATGCACGAACTCGAACCCGTGGTCTACTCGCCGACGTTCATCGAGAGCGCGATTCGCGGGCGCGAGGACCCGGACGAACTCCGCGAGCAGGTCCGCGAGAGCTTCGAATCGCTCGCGGCGGACAAGGACCTGATGGTCGTCGAGGGCGGCGGCGAACTGACGACCGGCGGCATCGTCGACCTCACCGACCCCGAGGTCGCCGACCTGTTCGACGCCGAGGTCCTGCTCATCTCGAAGTACGGTCAGGCCGGCGACGTCGACGACCTGCTGGCCGCCGCGAACGACGTGGGAGACCGCCTCGCAGGCGTGCTCTTCAACGCCGTCGAGAACGCGAACTTCGACCCGCTCGAAACCGACGTGGTACCGTTCCTCGAGGGCCGCGGCGTCCCCGTCATCGGGGTCGTGCCGCGCGAACGCGACCTCGCGGGGGTCACGGTCGAGGACATCGCCGCGGAACTGAACGCCGACGTGCTGACGAACGCGGACACCGACGCGTTCGTCGAGCGGTTCCTCGTCGGTGCGATGAGCGGCGACTCGGCGCTGCGCCACCTCCGCCGAACGAAGGACGCCGCGCTCATCACGGGCGGCGACCGCCCCGACCTCCAGACGGTCGCGCTGGAGGCGCCGGGCGTGAAGTGTCTCATCCTGACGGGCGGGTTCCGGCCGCCGGGCGCGGTCGTCGGGAAGGCCGAGGAGAAGGGCGTTCCCGTCCTGCTCGTCCAGACCGACACGCTGACCGCCGTCGAGCGCGCCGAGGACGTGGTGCGGAGCGGACGCACTCGCAACGCCGAGACGGTCGAGCGCATGCGGGAACTCCTCCACGACCACGCCGACGTGGACTCGCTCCTCGGCGACGTGGCCGCGACCGAGGAAAGCGAAGAGAACGAGGAGTGACGAGCGACGGCGCGGCCACGGTTCGGTCGCGGCCGCACCGTCGGAGAAGCGACGAGAGCGAGCGCCGTCGCGGTCGTCAGGCGTGGTGGTCGGACTCCGACGCGACCCGTCGATTCTCGTCGCAGACGGTGTTCTTCAGGAGCGTCTTCGTCCCGCGTCGCAACCGGTTCGACGCGGCGTTCGCCGAGATGTCGAGCTGGTCGCCGAGTTCCTCGAGCGAGGAATCGCGCGGTATATCGAAGTAGCCGGCCTCGAAAGCGGTTCGGAGCGCCGCCCGCTGTTCGTCCGTCAGTCCGAACCCGCCCCCGTCGCCGGTCGACTGCTGTTCGTACACCCGGTGCAGTTCGATGTCGATGTCGTGGTTCTGGCAGTAGTCGTGGAAGCGTTCGAGCGACGGCCGGTCCGGAAACGATGTCTTGAGATCCCAGCCCTCGTGCGTGGCCGTGACCTCGTGGTTGACGCCGCCGACCTCGACCAGCATCGGGTAGACGCTGCTCTCCAGTCCCTCCCCCGAGAGTTCGGTCTGGTAGAGTCGCCGGTCGTCGACCGTCGCGATCTGGTTCGGTTCGGTCACGGTCGGGTCCTCGCTCAGTGCACTCTCGAACGCGTCGAGGTCCCCACCCTCCGCCCAGAAGAGGATGCGAACGCGGTCGCCGTCCACTGCGTTCGATCGTTCGTGGAAGAGCGTCGTCTCCCGATTAGAACGCAGCGTCTGCCGGAGAATCGGATGGTCGAGGGTGAACTCTGTGATCAACATGCCCCGTGGTCTTGCGGTAGTTTACGGCCACAATATTTAAGAAAATCGGATTCGGAAACCGTGCGAGAGCGGTCCGTTCACTCCGGCGACTCGTCGCCGCTGCCGTCCTTCGCCTCCTCTATCTCCATGGTCGTCCACTCGCCGTCGTCGGTCCTCACCTGGACGTGGCCGTCGGGGACGTCGGCCTCGACTGATTCGACGTGTTCGGCCAGCACGTGTTCCTCGTACTGTCGCCACGCGGCCTGTTCGGACGGCGCTATGGCGACCCAGCCGCAGTTCTCCTGCTCGCAGCGTACCATCGACGGTGGGGAGACGCTCCCGGTGGTAAAGCGTATCGAACTCGCTCGCCGAGACGCGCCGACCGTGGGTGAACGCAAAACGTCCCGCTGGCCTTCGGAACGTTCCGTCGGCTCGCGCGGGCCGCGTTCGACGGAGGTCGTCGCCCACGCCAACCTCTGTAATCGATTTGAGATTCGAGCCGCCAACCACCGCATATGCCGGAGTTCGAGACCTACGAGTGCACCGAGTGTGGTACCGAGTTCAAGGCGGTTCCGGGCGCGAACGCCGCCGAGAACGAGACGTGTAGCCCGCGGTGTACCGGCGGGACGTAGACGGATTTCGACGCGGCGGCGTGACGCTCGCCGTACGGCGTTCCGAAGAAATCTTTTTTCGGGGGACGTCGTCGGTCGCTACTCGCCGGGGCTGTAGTTCGGCGCTTCGTCCGTAATCATCACGTCGTGGGGATGACCTTCGGTCTGGCCGGCGGAGGAGACGCGGACGAACTCCGAGCGCTCCTTGAACGTCGGAATGGTCTCCGCACCGACGTAGCCCATGCCGGACTGCATCCCGCCGACGAGCTGGTGGAGTTCGCTCTCCAGGGTGCCGGTGTACGGCTTGGCGGCCTCGACGCCCTCGGGGACGTACTCCTCGTCGTCCTCGGGTTCGTCCTTGAGGTAGCGGTCGCCGTCACCGGTCGTCATCGCGCCGACGCTGCCCATGCCGCGGTACTGCTTGTACTTCTTGCCGTCGATGGTGATGACCCGACCGGGGGCCTCGTCGGTGCCGGCGAAGTACGACCCGAGCATGACGGCGTCCGCGCCCGCGGCGATGGCCTTGATGGCGTCGCCGGAGTACCGGATGCCGCCGTCCGCGATGACGGGGACGTCGTGCTGGTTCGCCACGTCCGCGACCTGTGCGATGGCGGTTATCTGGGGCATGCCGGCACCGGAGACGACCCGGGTCGTACAGATGCTACCCGGGCCGATGCCGACCTTGAGACCGTCGGCGAAGTCGACGATGTCCTCCGCGGCCTCTCGCGTGCCGATGTTGCCGACGACGACGTCGGCCTCGACGGCCTCGCCGATGTCGCGTGCGCCGTCGATGACGTTCCGGTTGTGCGCGTGTGCACAGTCGATGAACAGTACGTCCGCGCCCGCCTCGTCGGCCGCCGTCGCGCGGTCGGTCTCGAAGGGACCGACGGCGACGCCGACGCGCAGGCGACCCTCCTCGTCGCGGGCCGCGTCGGTGTACTCGCGGCGCTGGAGGACGACCTGCATCGTGACGAGACCGGTGAGGCGGTTCTCGTCGTCGACGACGGGCACGCGCTCGATCTTGTGCTCGTACATCAACTCGAGCGCCTCGCGCGCGGTCACGTCCTCGGTGGCGGTGATGACCTCGTCGGTCATCGCCTCGCGGACCTCGTCGCTCTCGCCGACCTCCAGGTACGGACGGATGTCGGTGCCGGAGATGATGCCGAGCACGCGGCCGTCGTCGCCGACGACGGGCGCGCCGCTGACGCCCTCGCGCTCCATCATCGCGTCGACCTCTCGCACCGTCTGGTCGGGGTTCGCGGTGACCACGTCGCGGATGATGAGTTCGTCCGCGCGCTTGACCTCCTCTATCTCCTCGACCATCTCGTCGACGTCCATGTTCCGGTGGAGGACGCCGAGGCCGCCCTGGCGGGCCATCTCGGTCGCCATCCTGCTCTCGGTGACTGTGTCCATCGCCGCCGAGAGGACCGGGACCTCCAGTTCGACGGACTTCGAGACGCGCGTACTCACGTCGGCGTCGTCCGGTTCGACGTGACTCTCCTTCGGACGGAGGAGCACGTCGTCGAACGTGAGCGCCTCCGGTACGCGGAGTTTCTCGGAGAACGGGCCACCGTGATGAGAATCGTTCGCCATGTAAATCGAACGTGGCCCCCCGTGAAAAACGTTGCGAGATTGTGGCTTCATCCTCCCTCGGCGAGTGCTCGATGTACACGAGCGTGCGTACAGCCCGGCCAGTACGGTCGCTTCGTCGGCCCGCCTCGTCGACCGCCACCCGTCGGCGACGGGGCCGAACCGGGTGCGCACCGGCGACGATGGACCACCCCGGCGATAGTTCATTGACAACTGTTCACATTGACGACTCGCCAGCGGTCCGCAGAATCCGTCGACGATTCGTAACCGGATTACGGGTCAGTCTTTCACTTTCGCGCTCAATGAGGCCGTTTCACACGCAACGCTTAAGACCAAAACGACAGTATCATTCGATATGGACTCTACCAGTCCCCTCGCGGAGCGCACTGCTGGTCAGAAGAACGCCGCCTCCAGCAACCCGACCATTTTCCTTCCGACGATGCTCCCGACACTGGTAGAGAAACTCGCGGTCCGATTCGGATTTCGGTTCGGACGCCACGGCTCGTCGTACCGCGAGAGCTATCGCCGTTCGCCCGACGGTCAGGGCCATCCCAGATAGTGAATGAGTAGTTCACGCCACCCGGTCGCCTATCGCCTCGAGAGGCAGGTAGGCGGCAAGACGAAGCTGCTGGCGACGGTGATGGGACTGCCCCTGGTAGACGGCATCTTCCCGGCGATGGTGCTCGCCGGGGCGCTCGACACCTGGGCGGGCATCGTCCAGGTCGGCCTGCTGGTGTTCGGCGGCAGCGCCACCGTCGCCGTCATCCTCGCCGAGATGGACGGGACGCCCCGCGAACAGGCGGCGAGCGTCCTGCTCGTCGGCACCGGCATCATCGCCATCGCCGCCCTGGAGGCGGCGTTCGCACCGACCATCGAGAGCGTCCTGAACATGCACGTGTTCGAGCGGTTCGCAGCGCTCGTCATCGCCGCCATCGCCGCCAAGACGGCGAGCGCGCGCATCGGGGAGTATCTCCCCAGCCCCGGCATCATCATCGGTCTCGGCATGCTCGCCAGCCTCCAGCCGGCCGGGTTCGAACTCGTCACCGACCCCAACGTGACGCGGGTCGTCCACGCCATCGCCGCCGCCGGGAGCGGGGTCGCGTTCGCGCTCGTGGTCGCGCTGCTCGCGCCGCGTCTGCGCGAGGTCGTCGACATCGACCGCTTCCGGTTCGGGAGCGCCGTCGCGCTGGGCGTCCTCCCGCTGTCGATACTCCACGTGGTCGACAGCGACGCGCCGCTGGCGCTGGCCGTCCTCGCCGTCGCCGTGCTGCTGGCGCTCGACCCCGGCGAACACGGTGAGGTCGTCGAGTCGTCGGACGACGACCCCGGAGCGACGCCCGCGGAAGCGGCCGCCGCCGACGCGAAGACGGTGACGGACGGCAGCGGCCGCTCCGACGGCTCGCGGCTCGAAGCGGGCGTGCTCGCGGACGTCTCCGACGGGCCGGGCGAGGGCCAGACCCCCGTGACGGCGGGCCACATCGCCGAGGCGTCGCGGGACGTCGACCTCCTGTCGGACGACGAGGGCGACGAGGACACGGGGAAGGCCGACTACGGCTACCCCACCGAGTCCGACGGCGAGCGCAAACCCTGGCTGTAACGCTTTTCCACCCCCGGCCCCGAACACGAGTATGGCCGACAACCGCGTCGTGCAGGGACGGATGGTGACGCCAGCGAAGCTGGCCGAGATTATCGAGGGCGAGTCCGTGATGGACGCCGAGGACATCGAAGAGGCCGACCGGCAGTGCCCCGACTGCGGCAGCGACGTGCTCGAAGTCGGATACATGCCGAGCGTGACGGCGTTCGTCACGGGCTACAAGTGCCAGGAGTGCGACTGGAAGGCCCGCGAAGAGTAGAAATCGAAACCCCTTTAGGCGATTTCGCCCAATTCACTGGCGAGGGGTCGTGGCCAAGCCCGGCATGGCGACTGACTCCAGAGGCACGCGCCCGGGACGAGACTCCAGCTGATATACCGAGCGGGCGACTGATCATCGCTCGCGTTGACGACCCTCTGGAGTTCCGAGGCGCACCGGAGATATCAGTCGATCGGGGGTTCAAATCCCTCCGACCCCACTCAATTTCCCGCGAACAACACGGCGAGCACCGCGTAGCGTGTGCTCGCCACTCCGTGAGCTATCTCATTGCTTGAGTATTATTTTCATATGAACGTAACAGAATGTACCTCAATACATCTCAACCTGAAGTGGAACTCTATTTAATTATACATTTCTAACTATTTCTTCTTAGCAATAAACAAACCCAGATATTTATAGCCTAAAATGAGTATTTCTTTATATGAACCTTGGGTTTGATGCTGCTGCAAAGGGAACTCCAGAAATGGCATTTTGGCCCACAGCCGCCTCACTGTTGATATACTCGCACTCTCCAAGTGAGCTAAGTTTGATTTCTACTGTAGTTTTAATGTTTGCGGGTTCTATGACACACCTTTCAATGAGACAGATGAAGAAGCTAATGGAAAGAATCTCAGAGAGGACATCTACGAGACAAGGAGTAAAAAGGGACAATAAATCAGTATCAATGGTAAAGCGGGTCACTGATGCTTCCAAAGTCACTAGAAATATACTACCTAATAACCCTTATGTGTTAATATTCACCGTCACATGTGCGTTATAAATTTCATGGGCGGTATAATTTTGTTTATAGTGCTTGTTCAAAGAATACTCAATGCAACAAATCCAGAATTCCCATCTATAATCTTAGTTATGCTACCCCTATTGTACATATTTGTTATTCTATCGGTGTTTATCTGGCATTTTGGATATAGTAGCTCATCTTAGATAGCCGATTAGTTGGGGTTTGAGTTCTTAGAGATACATTCGCTATCTATGTCCTTTTTCTCGGTTATATGAGAGAAAGCCCCACTATCTATCTGTCTGCCGGCTAAAGCACCGCCAGAACCACCACCGCCCGAAACGTCACTCGGCCAGGTCACCGTCTCGTAGAACAGTATGGGCATGGAGACGACGAGCGCGAGACCCTAAAGGAAACCGGTGGGCGTGAGGAAGGCAGGCCCGAACCCTTTGCTGAACCAGACGCCTGGAGCGCCCCACTGCCCGGCGACGAAGAGGAGTGACCACGGTTCGACTCCAACTTTAAGACGAACACGCGCGTACGCCCGGCCGGACTCATGACCGGTCCGGTCGGCGGCACGACCGCGGAGCCGTTCACCCTCTCGACGGGAGAGACGGTCGACCTTCCGCTGTCGACCGACGCGGCGATGACGGGGGCCGCGTTCGGGGCCGACTACGGGGGCGTGCGAGAGCTGTTGCCCGAGGGGCTCGTTCCGATTCGGACGGCACCGGGGCGAGCCGCGGTGACGTTCCTCTGCGTCGAGTACCGTCGAATCGGAGCGGGAGAGATAGCGCCGTACGGCGAGTTCGGAGTCCTCCTCCCGGCCGTCCGGGGCTCGACCGGGACCGTGCCGCTCGCGTCGGCCCTCCGGGGCGGCGCGGGCGGCTACGTGTGGTACCTCCCCGTGACGACCGAACCGGGGCGGGCGCTCGGCGTGGACGTCTGGGGATATCCGAAGGCGGTCGGCGACGTCACCTTCGACGACGACGGCAGCCGACGGCGGACGACGGTCACCGTCGACGGAAAGCGCCTCCTCACCGTCGAGATCGACCGACCGCCGACGTTCGGTGCGCGGCTCTCCGCGTCCAGTTTCACGGTGAAGGACGGGACGCTTCTCCGCGAACCGCTGGAGTTCGTCGGCGACGTCGGCGGCTGGCCCTTCAGTCGCCGCGCGTCGTACGCGCTCGGTGACCATCCGCGGGCCGAGCGCCTGCAGCGACTCGACCTCGGGTCGCGGGCGCTCCTCCGGTTCGCCGCCGACGGGGAGTTCACGATTCGTCCGGGACGACCCGTCGACGAGTCGTGAGGCGAGCGGTCGCGACCGGCCGTCAGCCTGACCTGTCGACCGTCTCAGGGAAGGCCGATTCGGTAATCTGTCTTAGGGAAATATAATTCAGCTAATATATATGGCGGCGGGGAGCGAACTGACGACCGATGAGAGGAGTGACCACTGACGAACGCCGTCCAACCGGGACGACCCTCGCGCTCGCGGTCGTCTTTCCGCTCGTCAGCTTCGTCTGGACGACGGAGACCGAGAGGGAAACGAATCGATGACCAGGGGAGAACTGCTCCTGCTCCTGGCCGCGTGGGTGGCGATCTTCGGCCTCTTCGTCGTGATTCCGTGGGTCGTAATCGCGCTGACGACCCGCATCCTCGAAGCGACTGAACAGCGGCCGACGACGCGTCGCGCCGGGACCAGACCGGAGACGCCAGCCCCCAAGAGGGAAGCCGAGAGGGGGGACGTTGAACGAGTCGGCCGGGAAGACGTCGAACCGCTACGTGGGGGCTCCGACCGTCCCCGTTTCCGGTGACTCACCCGCGAGTGCGGCACGGAAACCCGCCGACAGGCACATATCGTGGTTGATGCTAGCATTACACATGACTTCGCCATCCCGGATGGGTTCGCCGCTCGAAACGGTGGCGAATCCGGTTGCTCCGACCATGGCCGACGCGTTCGCGCTCCTGAGCAACGAGACGCGGCTGGCGATTCTGCTGTCGCTCTGGGAGGCGAGTGCACCGTACAACGAGGGGTCCGCTCTGTCGTTCGCCGAACTCCGCAAACGCGTCGGCATGCAGGACGGCTCGCAGTTCACCTACCATCTCGACAAACTCGTCGGGACCTTCGTCCGTCGCACGGACGACGGCTACAAGCTACGCGGCACCGGACGCGCCATCGTCTGGGCGGTCATCGAGAGGGCGGGCGTCGAGAGCCCTCCGTTCGAGGCCAGCGAACTCGACGAGCCGTGTCCGTATTGTGGCGGTTCGACGGTGCTCAGATACGAGGACGCACACCTGCTCGTGACCTGCACCGAGTGCGAGGGCCGGTTCTCAATAGAGGGGTTTCCTCCGGGGATAGTCCTCCTCCAGACGTTCTCGCCGGCGGGACTGACGGGGCGGGCTCCCGAGGAGATACTCGAGGCAGCCACCATCCAGCGACACCACCGGCACGCGATGCTGTTCGAGGGCGTCTGTCCGAGGTGTGCCGGGTCGGTCGCGTCGACGCTGTTCTGGTGTGGGGAACACGACCCGGCGACCGGAGCGGTGTGTCGGGCTTGCGGTAGACGCGACCGGTTCCTGGTCAGATTCACCTGCGCCGTCTGCGAGGATGGTGCGCAACTGCCGCTGTCGAGAGCGGTCGTACTGCATCCCGTCACGAAGGCTTTCTATTACGACTGCGTCATCGACGAGGAGTTTCGCGTCGCCGACTTCGACGGCGTTCCCTCCATCCGGGAGGCGGTTCGCAGTCACAGACCGGAACTCGTCTCCGAAGACCCGGTCCGGATTCGCGTCACTGTCTCCTGTGACGGCGACGAGTTACACCTGACCGTCGACGAGGCGGCGACCGTCGTCGACGTGAGGACCTGAAACGCTCGACCGCCGTATCCCGCGAACGGAGCGCTCACGGTGTCGGTCGTGGGAAAATCACGGGCCGGAAGGGATTTGAACCCCTGACCGTCTGATTAAGAGTCAGACGCTCTGCCGGACTGAGCTACCGGCCCAGCGCATTCTGACAAAATCGGGATGGACGTAAATACGTTTCCTTTCGGAACGCCGAGGGCGCTTCCGTCGCCCGAAAACGGCCGAACTCGACCGTCGCGGAGTCACGGTCCAGGCCGCGTCGACGCCGCCCTCTCCGAACGTCGGGGCGGGGGTCGACTCGGTTGCTCCGGTCCGGGGGCGTGAGGCATTCGACGCCCGCGTTCGGTTCCGACCATGCTCCGGGAACATTAAGTGGTGGCCGGGAAAACGGCTCACGTAATGAGTGCCGGGATCACTATCTCCTCGATGTCCACGTACGCTATCCTGGGGTGCGGGAGCGTCGGGTTCGCCGTCGCCGAGGAACTCGTCGAACAGGGCAAGGAGGTTCTCATCGTCGACCGGGACTCCGACCGCGTGGAGGCGCTCCGGGACCAGGACCTGAACGCCCGGTCGGCCGACATCCGTAACGAGGACGTCGCGGAGATGGTCGCGGACCGCGACGTCGTCCTCATCCTCTCGTCCGACGTGGAGGCGAACAAGGAGGCGGTGGAGAACATCCGCGGGCGCGACGACGAGCGTTTCATCGTCGTGCGCGCGAGCGACCCCGTCTCCGCGGACGAGTTGACGCAACTCGGGGCGGACGTCGTCATCAACCCCTCGACGGTCATCGCCAACTCCGCGCTCCGGTCGCTGGAGGCCGGCGAACTGGAGTACAAGGCGCGCAAGCTCTCGACCGTCATCGAGGAGACCGACGACCGCCTCGCCATCGTCACGCACGACAACCCCGACCCCGACTCTATCGCGAGCGCTGCCGCGCTCCAGGCGATCGCCGACGGTCTCGGCGTCGAAGCGGACATCCTCTATCTCGGCGAGATCGGCCACCAGGAGAACCGCGCGTTCGTCAACCTGCTCGGCATCGAGTTGCTCGCCCGCGACGAGATGGACATGGACGAGTACGACACGTTCGCGCTCATCGACTACGTGAAAGCGAGCAATACGGAACTCGCCCATCCCGTCGACATCCTCATCGACCACTACGAACCGGACGAGGAGTACGAGGTCGCGTTCTCGGACGTCCGACCAAACGTCAGTTCGACCTCGACCATCATGACGAAGTACGTCCAGGAGTTCGACATCAGCCTCAGCGAGGAGGTCGCCACGGCGCTCCTCTACGGCATCCGGGCCGAGACCCTGGACTTCAAGCGCGACACCACCCCGGCCGACCTCACCGCGGCCGCGTACCTCTACCCCTTCGCCAACCACGACACCCTCGAACAGGTCGAGTCGCCCTCGATGTCGCCGGAGACGCTCGACGTGCTCGCGGAGGCCATCACAAATCGCGAGGTGCAGGGGAGCCACCTCGTCAGCAACGCCGGCTTCATCCGCGACCGGGACGCCCTCTCGCAGGCCGCCTCTCATCTCCTCAACCTCGAAGGCATCACCACGACCGCCGTCTTCGGCATCGCCGACGACACCATCTACCTCGCGGCGCGCTCGAAGGACATCCGGATGAACATCGGCAACGTCCTCCAGGACGCGTTCGGCGACATCGGCGAGGCCGCGGGCCACTCGACGCAGGCCAGCACGGAGATTCCCCTCGGCATCTTCACCGGCATCGAGACGAGCGACGACAACCGCGACACGCTGCTGTCGCTGACCGAGGAAGCCGTCAAGAAGAAACTGTTCGACGCGATGGGCGTCGACGGCGAGACGAACGGCAGCTAGACGGTCACTTCGTCGTCGCTCACTTCTTCCTCGGGCTCTTTCATCCGTTCGACGACGTCGTTGACGAGGATGACGTCACCGACCGCGCGCACCCAGCGGTACGGGAGGATGACGCCCTGGCTGGGGTTGATGCGGTTCGAGAACAGTTCGTCGTTGAGACGACCGAGCGCGAGACCCGTCACCGTCGTCGCGTCGAGGTTCAGTCGCACGTCATCGACTTCGCCGACGAAGACGCCGTTGTTAGAGTACACCTCGCGACCGACGAGCGTCGTAATCTCCTCGGGGGATTCGTCCATATGAGGTCCGATTGTGTGGCTGGACCTTAATTCTTGGTAGACCGCCTGCGGACGGCCCGGGCTCCGCGTTCTGTTCACCGCCACTCCTCGACCAGCAGGCCGTAGCGCACCACGTCCTGCCAGTCGCCGTCGACGAACGCCTCCTTCCGGGCCACGCCCTCCTCCTGGAACCCGACCGACTCCAGCACGCGCCGGGAGGCGACGTTGTCGGCGAACGCCGAGGCGGTCACGCGGTGGAGACCGAGGTCGTCGAACGCGTGGGCGACGAGACGGTCGGCGGCTGCCGTCGCGTAGCCGTTGCCCCACTCGTCGGGCGCGATCCAGTAGGCGAGTTCGCCGAGACGCTGCGTGTGTGCGTTCGGGTCCTCGCGGACGAGGTAGACGAGGCCGACGGGGTCGTCGTCGCAGACGAGCAGCGCGAGCGAGTCGCCGTCCCTGCCCATCGTCCCGCCGAGTCGGCGCCGTGCCCACTCGTCGTCCGCCGGTTCGTGGACGCTCCGGGTCGCCCGAACGCGGGGGTCGTCGTGGTTCTCCCGCAGGAACGGAACGTCCTCTTCGGTCGCCGTCCGCAGGGTCACGCCGTCGCCGTCGAGGAAGACCGGGCCAGGCATGCGCCGGGGTACTCGTGCGAGCACCGTAAAGGTCACCGAAGCGACAGTAGTCCGGGCGGTTCGCCGTCGCGTTACACCCACTCCCCTTCGACGTACTCGCTCACCGTCTCGCCGGCGTCGGGAGTCGAGACGCGCGCAGCGCTCGCGGTGTCCGTCGAAGCACTGGTTGCGGTCGAACCGGTCGTCGTGGTACCGGTGGTCGTCGTGGTCGATGTGTTCGACGTGGTCGTTGCGGTCGTCGTGGTCGTGGTAGACGACTCGGTCGTCGCGGTCGGCGTTCCGTCCGAATCGTCGCGCGTTCGCTCGACGATGGAACCGTTGTTGCCGACCGCGACGTCGACGCCGTCGCTCCCGTGCGAGACGCCCCGGAACTTCGTGTCGGAGCCGGTACGGTAGCGACGCCACTGGCCCGTCGACCGGCGTTCGTAGACCTTCCCGCCGGCTCCGGCAGCGAGACCCGCGTCTCCGTCGCGGTCGATGGCGCGGATTGCCTGCCGCCCGTGGTCGACGACGTGCGGCGTCCATCGGAACCCGTCGTATCGGTAGATGATTCCCGCCCCGGCCGTGACGTTCGCGTCCCTCGGTCCAACGCTGGCGACGTCGAAGAAGCTCTCGCCGGAGAACCCGATACCGATCTGTTCCCACTCGATACCGCCCGTCGTCGACTTCGAGACGAGCTGGCTGGTGCTACAGACGTGACCGCCCCAGCGGGAGTAGAACTCGATACCGGGAATCGTGGAACCGCCGCCCGGCTTGAGCACGTCAGCGTACCGGAGCGCGCCGCTGTCCTCGCGAACCCCGATCAGCAGTTCACCGGACCCGTTGACGAAGTAGAGCCGCTCGTTCTCCCCGGCGCGTCCCCTGACGGCCACGTCCTCCCACGTGCTCGTCTTGTCCTTCGGTGCGGAGTAGTTCGTCAGCGTCTCGGTCGTCACGTCGTACTCGCCGATGACGCCGCTCCCGCCGACGAACCAGATCCGCTCGCCGTCGTCGGTCACGTCGACGCCGGTCAGCGGTCGACTGCGCGCCTGCGGCCCGTACTCGACGACCTTCTGCCAGCCGTTCTCGCGGCGCGCGACCACGTCGCCGCCGTCGCCGACGGCGAACGGTCCGTCGGCGGTGTCGACGACGTCGTTGAGCGTCTTGGTCGTCGGCGATTCGACGGCGTTCCAGTCGGTCGACGATTCGGTCGGTGTGCTCGTCCCCGTGCTCATCACGCCGAGCGTGGCCGCGACGCTCGCGCTCGTGGCGAGGAGGAAGTTGCGTCGTGTTCGCCCGTTCATGGACTCCGACAGTAAATTTCACTCGCTGGTTGATGATACCATAACATATTCTCGACACGCAGTATGTAAAATCGAAATTTGTGATGGTCTTGGGCGCTCGTTCCGACGCGGTCGCCGAAACGGTTCGACGGTCCGCCGCGGAGTCCTAACGACCACCGGGAGAACGCTCCGGTCGATGACGGATTGCTAACCTATTTCTTCCTTCCCCGTCTCACCTCGGGGCATGCCAACGTATCGACCGGTCCCGGACGCGGACCGCGAGACGTACCAGCGGATGCTCGACTACGCGTTCCAGCCGGAGGCGGGGCCACAGACCTACGAGTCGGACGACGACTTCTCGGTCGACCTCGCCGACCGCCGGGGGCTGTACGACGGTGACGACCTGTGCTGTGTCTGCGCCCACCACTGGCTCACCGCACGCGTGTGCGGCGCGTGGCGCGACGTCGCCGGACTGTCGGCGGTCGCGTCGCCGCCCGAGAATCGACGCCGGGGACTGGTCGGCAGGCTGCTCCGCGAGTCGATCGCAGAGTACCGGGACCGCGACGTCGACTTCTCGGCGCTCTGGCCGTTCGATTACGGCTTCTACCGGCGGTACGGTTGGGCGACGATCACCCGGTACACGCGGTACGAGACGACGCCGGAGGCGCTGGCGCTCGACACCGACCGCGCGGGCGAGTTCCGCCGTCTGGACCCCGACGACTGGGAATCGCTCGCCCGCGTCCTGCGCACGCACGGCGAGAACCACGCGCTGGCCGTCGACCGCACCGAGGACTGGTGGCGCGAGCGGACCTTCGACACCTGGAGCGACGGGGACCCCTACGCCTACGGCTGGTTCCGGGACGGGGAGCTACGGGGCTACCTCGTCTACACCGTCGACGACGGCGACGACGGCAAGCGCCTAGACGTGAGCGACCTGGCCTTCGCGGACGACGAGGCGTACCGCCACCTGCTGCGCTTCCTCCACTACCACGACTCGCAGGTCGAGTCAGTGCGCTTCTACGAACCCGCGAACGCCGACCTTCTCGACGTCGTCGACGACCCCCGCGCGGTCGACTGCGAAATTCGGACGGGTCCGATGTTCCGTCTCGTGGACGTTCCCCGGGCGCTCTCCCGCGTCGCCGACCCTGACGGACGGGACGCCGACGCGGAGGGACGCGTCGTCCTCGAAGTGACCGACCCGCTGGTCGACTGGAACGAGGGAACCTTCGCGCTGGAACTCGACGGTGAAGACGCCAGTTGCACGCGGACGGACGCCGCCCCCGACGTGACGACGGACGTGAACGCGCTCTCGCAGGTCGTGGCCGGCTACCACTCCGTCGGCGAGGCCGAACGGTTCGGGAACCTCTCGGTCGCGGACGCCGACGCGGGCGAGCGCCTGGCGGCGCTGTTCCCGCCGCGCGAGGTCTTCCTCCGCGAGGGGTTCTGACCGCCGTCGAGCAACCAACGCTTTTGTCCTGCGGTGCGAACGTTCGTACATGACAGACGACCGGGACGACCTCGAGGAGCGCGTCGAGGAACTGGAGGCGACGCTGCGGGAACTCCGCGACGAGTTCGGTCGGCCGCCGCGGGGTCCAATGGGGTTGCCGCGACCGCCGACGCCCGGCGAACTACTCCGGTTCACCGGCGAGCACGGCATTCCCACGGCCATCGCGGTGCTCGAGGCGAACGTGCGCGCGCTGGAGATGCTCCAGCGGGTCATCCGTCTGGTCGACCCCGAGCGCGACACCGCCGCCGACGCGGCCGGCCAGGCCCGCGACGAACTCGGCTCGCGCGCCCAGCGCGCCAGTCGCGCCACGCTCGACCGACTCGACGCCGCGCTCGCCGACCTCGACGAGACGCTCACGGAGGGCGACCTTCCGCGCGAACCGGCCGCTCGTCGGCTCCTCGACGAGGCCCGGCGGCTGAACGACGACATCCGCGAGGAGGTGTCGGCCGGCCGCGAACGGGCCGACGCCGGTCGCGAGACGACCGCGAACATCGACGCCGAGACGACCGAGAGCGACCGCGCCGACCAGCGACTCGGAGACGACGCCGTCGACATCGAAGTGCGCGAGGAGAGCGACGAGGACGACGGGAACGGCGAGGACGACGGGAACGGCGAGGACGACCGTCCGGAGGTGGACGTGGACGCCGAACTGCGGTCGATTCGCAAGGAACTGGGCGAACGCGACCCCGACGGGAGCGAGGAGAGCGACGACGAGAACGACGAGGACGCGAACCGCGACGCAGGCGAGGACGACGGCAACGACGCCGGCGACCGACACGGTGACGACGACCGATACGGCGACGACGAGGACGCGGACGCCGGAATCTGACCCCTCGCGACGGGGCCGCTACGACTTCTCCAGCGCCGCCCGGTAGTGCGGGCCGTCGTCGCCGTACCGGACCTCGCTGACCGTCCAGCCCGTGCCGACCGCTGCCTCCCGGAGCCGGTCGGGGGCGAACAGCCGAAACAGGAGGACGTCGCTCACGTCGCCCTCGTACTCGAAGTGCATCACGCGGTGGGCCAGCCCCGGCGTCGGGTCGTCGCGGTACCCCAGCAGCTCCTCGGTCTCCTCGTGGTCGGGGTCGTAGCAGTCGACAACCGCCGTTCCGTCGGGGGTCGTGACGAACGCGAGGTCCCCGAGGAACTTCCGCAGGCCCTGCATCGACTGCGCGAGGCCGAGCTGGGTGCCGATGGCGAGCGCCGACCGGAACCGGCCGCGTCCGAACTGCTCGCGGAGCGCGAACATGTCTCCGCGGCGTGCGTCGGCCACGCCGCGCTCGCGCATCGTCTCGACGAGGTGGTCGCTGACCTCGACGGCGACCGTCTCGAACCGCTCCTGGAAGTACAGCGAGTGTCTGCCCGCGCCGGCCCCCATGTCGAGCAGCGGGCCGTCGAGCCGCGACGCCAGCCACTCACTCTCTTCGCCGTTGACCGTGAACGACGAGAAGTAGAACCGCTCGATGGGGTGGTCGAGGGTCAGGTCGCCGTCTCGCTGCAGCAGCGGTTCGTCCTGCTCGCCGCGATGGAAGTCGCGGATGGCGCGACCGAACGGGTCGGGCATGACCGGACGTTCGGGAAGTGTCGACAAAAGAATTTTTGTGAACTGGTACCATCGAACGCACGAAGGCGGGGAGGTCTCACCGTCGGCTCGATTCCCGAGAGGCCGAGCAAAACCGCGCTCAGGCCGATTCTCACCACCGATTCGAACCGTGAGAGGCGGATGAACCGCGCTCAGACCGGTTCGAATCGGTACCCGTCCCACTCCTGGCTTTCCTTCTCCCGGATGCCGGCGTCGGGGTCCCTGAGTTCCTCGGCGTAGACGGGCCGCACCCGGTCACCGATGTCGACCTCGGCGTCCTCGGTCAACTGGCCGATGGCGCGTACCGGTTCGCCGTCGACCGTGAACTCCACGATGGCGAGGGAGTTCGGCGAGCGAACGCCGGGCGGCGTCGCGGTGTTCGTCGTCCACGTGACGACCTCGGCGGTGCGGTCCGCGAGGTCGACGGTTTCGACCTGCGCTTCGGCACACTCCGGGCAGCGCGGGTGGCCCGGGTAGGTCAGGTGGCCGTTGGGACAGCGGTGCGCCTCGAACGTGGTGGACTCGTCCTCGCTCATGCTTCCTCCATGATGGTGGTGGTGACGCAGTTGCCGAACCCGCCGACGTTGCACGCCAGCGCGACCTCGGCGTCGACCTGGCGCGCGCCGGCGTCGCCGAGCAACTGCTGGTGGAGTTCGTACGCCTGTGCGACCCCGCTCGCGCCGAGCGGGTGGCCCTTCGACTTGAGGCCGCCGGAGGTGTTTATCGGGAGGTCGCCGTCGCGGTCGGTGATACCCTGTTCGACGGCCCGCCAGCCCTCGCCCTGGTCGAAGAAGCCGACCGCCTCGCTCTGGAGGAACTCCAGGATGGTGAACATGTCGTGGAGTTCGGCCACGTCCACGTCGTCCGGTTCGCGGTCGGCCATCTCGTAGGCGACGTCGCTGCTCTCGACGGCCGCTCCCATGACAGTGGGGTCCGTGCGCTCGTGGACGACGTGGGTGTCGGTCGCGCCCCCGATGCCCGAGACGACGGTGTACTCGTCGACGTACTCCTCGGCCGTCGATTCGGGACAGAACAACAGCGCGGCGCTCCCGTCCGTGATGGGACAGAAGTCGTAGAGCCTGAGGGGGTCGGCGACGACGGGCGAGTCCATCACCGTCTCCAGGTCGACCTCCTTGCGGAACTGCGCGTGTGGGTTGTCGAGGCCGTTCCGGTGGTTCTTCACGGCGACCTTCGCCAGGCTCTCCCGCGGTGCGTCGTACTCGTGGAGGTAGCGCCGCGCCGTGAGGCCGGCGAAACTCGGGAGCGTGACGCCGTGCTTGTACTCGGCAGGATGGGTGAGCGAGGCGATGACGTCCGTCGCCTCCGCCGTCGTCCTGTGGGTCATCTTCTCGCCGCCGACGAGCAGCGTCAGGTCGCTCGCGCCCGAGGCCACGGACTGCCACGCGGAGTAGATGCCCGCGCCGCCGCTGGCGCTCGTCTGGTCGACGCGCTGGGTGTACGCCGGCATCGCGCCGAGGTCGTGAGCCAGCGCGTTCGGGACGCCGGTCTGGCCCTCGAACTCGCCGCTGGCCATGTTCGAGACGTACAGGTGGTCGACCGCCCGGGGCGAGACGTTCGCGTCGTCGAGACACGCTTCGCCGGCCTCCGCGAGCAACTCGCGGAGCCACGCGTCGCGCTCGCCGAACTCCGTCATCGACGCGCCGATGACTGCAACTCGGTCCATGCGGGCATCCACGGCACGCCGCGATTATAAACTTGAGATTTCCGGACGGCGTCAGACGGCGCGTCGATACTGCACGGGCCACTCCACGTCCTCGGCGTCCAGTTCCTGGGCGGCGCGGAGCGCGAAGTACGGGTCACGGAGGTGTTCGCGACCGAGGATGGCGAGGTCGGCCCGTTCGTTGCGAATCAGGGCGTCGGCCTGCGCCGGTTCGACGATGCCGCCGACGGCGCCGACCGGGACGCCGGCCTCCTCCCGGATGCGCTCGGCGTACGGCACCTGGTAGTTCGGCCCCGGACTGGGAATCTGCTGGTCCGGATGGAGGCCGCCCGCGCTCACGTCGACGAGGTCGACCCGGTCGGCGAGGCGGTCGGCGAGGCGCACGGAGTCGTCGACGGTCCACGACTCGCGGTCGGGAAGCCAGTCGGTCGCCGATATGCGGACGAAGACGGGCTTGTCGTCGGGCCACGCTTCCCGGACCGCGTCGACGACCTCGCGGACGAGACGCGTGCGGTTCTCGAAACTGCCGCCGTACTCGTCCTCGCGGTCGTTCGCCGCGGGCGAGAGGAACTCGTGGAGCAGGTAGCCGTGTGCGGCGTGGACCTCGGCTATCTCGAAGCCGGCGTCGAGAGCGTGCTCGGCGGCGCGGGCGAAATCTCCGACGAGCGTCTCGATGTCGTCGCGGTCCATCTCGGTCAGCGCCGGTTTCGGCCGGTCGTACGGCCAGACGTCGGCGCTCGGGGTGAGCGCCTCGTAGCCGCCCTCGTCCCGCGCGACCGTCTCGCTGCCCTCCGACGGCGGGGTCTTGCTACCCTTCCGGCCGGCGTGGGCGAGCTGGATGGCCGGGACGGCTCCCTGACCGCGGACGAACTCCGCGACGGGCGCGAGCGCGTCGGCGTGTTCGTCGCTCCAGATGCCGAGGTCGTTCGGCGTGATGCGGCCTCGCGGCTCGACCGCGGTCGCCTCCGTCATCACGATGCCCGCCCCGCCGACGGCGCGACTCCCCAGGTGGACGAGGTGCCAGTCGGTCGCCAGTCCGTCCGGTTCGCAGGAGTACTGACACATCGGCGACACCATCACGCGGTTCGGGACCGTCGTCTCGCGGAACGAGCGGGGACTGAACAGGTGGTCGGTCATCACGTCACCGTAGTCGGTCGGGGATTGAAACCACCAGCAGACGGGGAGAGGTTTGCCGGATTTTCGGCCGAGACGGCACCCGAAGCCTTATTGCACGATACATCGACATATTTGAGAGATGAATAGTAGCGACGGAAATACCCTCTCGTCGTCGGAGGCTGCCGTCTTCAGACGAGCGCTCGCGGGGCTCAAGCGGCGAGGATGCGGCATCCTTCTCGTCGGGCCGAGATGTGACGACGCTCTCGACCGAGCGTGCGACCGTTTCCTCGGCGAATCACGCGAGCGACCGCGACGGCGACTGCTGGTGTGCACGGACGCGAGTGGCTGCGACCGCCTCTCGAACCACTCCCACTATCCCTCCCCCGGAACTGGTTCGGAGACGGTCCGCGTCGTCGACCGGACGACCCGAACCCGGGGCGCCTCCGCTGCCGGAACGTCCGAGGCCGCCGAAACGTCCGGGGCCGCCGGAACGCCCGACGCCGACGTGACGGCGGTCAGGGTCACCGACGAGTCCCTGCCCGCTCTCGACGACGCTATCGTCGAGTGTATCGACGAGTTCCGCGCAGTCAGCGGCGGTCTCGACCCGGCCGAACTTCGCGTCTGCGTCGACTCTGTCGTGCCGCTGGTGGAGGAACACGGCGCGGAGGCGGTGTTTCGATTCCTGCGTGTGCTCACCGCACGCGTCCGTTGCGACGACGGGATGGGGCACTTCCACCTGCCGACCGACGTGAACTCGGACCTCGTCCGGACGCTGGCACCCGTCTTCGACGCCGTCGTCGAGGTCCGCTGCCGAAAGGGGTACGCGGAGCAACGCTGGCACCTGCAGGAACAGGACGTCACGACGCGGTGGCTGTCGCTCTGAGTGCGACGCGAGTCGCTTTCACTGACGCCGCCGGCCGGTCTCCGCCAGCAGCCACCGGTGACGTTCGACGAGTCGGCTCGAAACCCGCAGGGCGTCCTCGGGCGCGCGGGTATCGAACGCTCGCAGGCGGTCGAGGTCGTCGCGGGTCAACCGTTCGAACAGCGCCGTGTCGAGCAGTCCGGCGACGCCCGGCAGGTCGGACTGGCCGTACAGGCGCTGTCGCCTGCGCTTTTTCCCTTCCGCGATGCGTTCGCCCGGATTCAGTGCGAGGTCGTACGCCCGGACCACCGGATACCACCCCTCCCGGACGGCCCGGCCGGTGTTGCGCGACGCGACCGTCTCCAGGCGTTCGTCGCGGTCCGCGAACCCCGTCGACTCGAGGGCGTCGACGAGCGCGTCGTGTGCGTCCAGTAGCCGCCGGAGGTCCTCGACGCAGGCGGAGGCTTCCTCGGCGACCGTCGACCGCAGGTTCCGTTCGACCGTCGAGTCGTACCTGTGGAACTTGCCGCGAGCGTCCTCCTCGAACACTCTGGCCTCGAAGTAGTGGTCGTTGATGGCGTCGAGCGCCGTCGCGTACGCTTCCGTCCGCTCGTCGACGGTCTCGCGCGCTCGCTCGTCCGGCACTGCCGAGAGGGAGTCGGTGTCCAGTCCCGCCTCCGAGAGCGCGATGACGCTCCGGCCCACCTCCGAGAGCGACAGGAGATATCGCTCGCCCTCGTGGAGCAGGTAGTCGTGCCTGCCGTCGTTTCGTTCGATGACTCCCGGGGCCGTCCGGACGTTCGAGACCATCTCCTCGTCCGTGAGTTTCCGTAGCTCGTATAAATGTCTCACTCAGATTATCGTCGCCAATAATCGGACTGGGTCCGTCGCGTCGTGCTCGGTCCATCCTACCCCTTACGCCGCTCCCTTCACCTCTTCTCCGTCACGTCGTGCCCGTCACACTTTTTCGTCCGTGCGGCGTCGAACGACACGACCGCGATAGCGGAAAACGGGGTCCTTGCCCGTACGACTCGGGCCCGAGACGAGAAGGCGGCAGCGGTCCGACCCTGGGACAGTAGAGGGAGAGACGGCAATCCGACTTCGGGCCGACCGGACTCCGACCCCGAGCGTAGCGAGGGGGAACTGATCCGGCGTTCAGTTCGGAGACGAGAGCTCTCGACACGTCCAGGCGAGCAGGGATTCTCGAACAGATTCGGGTACTGGATAGAACATTAATCCGATTGTGAGTAAATGATTTACCGCAGGGGCACCAAAGTCGAAGTATGTCACAACGACCGATCCACCGGCGGGAACAGCTCTACGTCGACGGCGAGTGGCGCGACGCCGACGACGTCCTCGAAGTAACCGACCTCGCCGACGGCGGCGTGTTCGCGGAAGTCGCCGCGGCTGACGGCGAGCAGGCCGACGCGGCGCTCGAGGCCGCCCAGCGAGCGCAGGTGGAGATGCGCGAGACGACCATCCCCCAGCGCGTCGAATGGGTCGAGACCATCGCCGACGAACTGCTGGAGCGAAAGGACGAACTCGCGGAGGTCATCGTCCGCGAGGCCGGCAAGCCGATCTCCAGCGCGCGCGGCGAGGTCGACAGCGCCGCCGAGCGGTTCCACCGCGCCGCCGAGGAAGCCCGCGACCTCAAAGGCGAGTTCCGCCAGGGGACCACCAGTGGACACGAGGGCTGGGAGGCCATCGTCAAACCCGAACCTATCGGCACCGTCCTGGCCATCACGCCGTACAACTACCCCCTCTCGACCACCGCCCTGGAGGTCGCGCCCGCGCTCGCGGCCGGTAACTCGGTCATCCTCAAGCCCGCGAGCAAGACGCCCGTGAGCGCCGCCATCCTCGCGGACGTCGTCTCGAACCTGGACCTCCCGACGGGCGCGTTCAACTTCGTCCCCGGCCGTGCGAGCACCATCGGGGACCTGCTCGTCGGCGACGACCGCATCAACATGGTCACGATGACCGGCAGCAGCGCGGCCGGCAAGCACGTGGCCCGCGAGAGCGGCATGGTCAATCTCCACATGGAACTCGGCGGCAACGCGCCCGCGGTCACGTTCCCCGACGCCGACCTCTCCGACGTCGCCGGCTCCTGTGCGAAGGGGTCGTTCAAGTACGCCGGCCAGCGATGCTCGGCCGTGAGCCGGGTCGTCGCCCACGAGGACGTCCACGACGAAATCGTCGAGCGTCTCGAAGCCGAGGTCGACAACTGGGTCGTCGGCGACCTCTTCGACGAGGAGACCCAGATGGGGCCGCTCATCAGCGAGGACCAGGCCGAGTGGGTCGAGGAACTCGTCGAGGACGCCCTAGAGAGGGGCGCGGACCTCGTGCGCGGCGGCGAGCGCGACGGACAGTTCTTCGAACCGACGCTGCTGGCGAACGTCCCGCAGGACGCCCGCATCGTCCACGAGGAGCAGTTCGGTCCCGTCGCTGCGGTAACGACCTTCGAGAGCGAGGAGGAAGCCATCGAGGTGTCGAACCGCGGCGACCTCGCGCTCGACGCCGCGGTGTTCACGTCGGACTACGACCGCGCGCGCCGCGTGGCCGACAAACTCGACGCCGGCGCGGTCCGCATCAACGGCGCGCCGAGTCACGGCATCGGCGACATTCCCTTCGGCGGCAACAAGGCCTCCGGCATCGGTCGGCAGGGCCTTCACCTGACCATCGAGGAGATGGTCCGACAGAAGAGCATCATCCTCTAACTGGCGACCGCCGCGCGGACCGTCGTTTTCGCTCTCTGTCTCGTGCCCTCACCTCCTTTCTCGTTTCTGTCGTTCGCCACCACCCCACCCCGTCGTTCCTCTGTCTTCCTGGCGGACGCGGAACCCCGTCGTCCCCGGGACCGTGTCCTCAGCAGGGTCGACCGCTCCGGCGGCGACCTCACCGACCGTCAGTTCGTCGCCGGTTCGGACGGCGTGGCTAGCCGACGGTTCGCACACACCGTCGTTCCTCTGTCTTCGAGAGGCCGGTCGGGGACGCTGGACCGCGTCCGGGCCTTTCTCGACCAGCGTCCCTCGATATCCCGAACCTCTTGCCGGCGAACGAGCGCGGTTCAGCCTCAGGGGAACCATTTCCGGAGTTTCCTCTGTTCGCAGTGGTTTAAGTATACCCCCACCCCGGCGTTCCTCTGTCTTCGTGGGTCGTAGTGGGGAGGGTCGACGAGCGGGCGGCGGTGATCAGAACCGTTCGTGTGAGACGACCGACCGGCTCGGTTTATATCTCGACTAAATAGCTGAAATAGTCTTTTTCGCCTAGTTTGCGGATATTGTTTTCGGGGTGGTCTCTTCAAAGTTTCTACTACAAAGCCTCCACGTCGTTCCCCATCCCTCCTTACTCGCCACACACAGCGGAACGAAGGGGTGGGGGTGTCTTTTAAGTCCTAGCTTCAGACGAATCACTGGAAACAGACGAACGGGTGGTGTGCCTCTGAATCACCTCGGGTCCGCACCTCCCCTGGCGACGGTCGTCTGAACGTTCGGTGGTCTCCGTCGACGTGAAGTCACGGCGTCGACGTGGGATCACTGTGTCGACGTCGGCCAGTTCGTCGACGTCGGTCGGTCCGCCGAGGTCAGTCGGTTCGTCGACGTCAGTCGAAGCGTCTGTATCGGTCAACGTGTCGATATCGGTCGATGCGGGGATATCGGCCGAGCGTCGACGTCGGGTGTGCGTCGACGGAGTCCGCATCCACCGGCGCGGGGAAGTGATTCTCTGCCCGCTCGCCGTCGGCGCACCGTCTGACACACACGAATCAGCGGAATCAGCGGAACGGGTGGTTCGGAACCGTTATGAGCGTCCCCTGTTTCCGCCCAGGTAATGGGTTCGTTCGAATTCGTTCGAGAGCACTCTCCCTACAAGAATCGGGAAGCACTGCTGGACGACTACACGCCGGACACGCTCGTCGGACGCGACGACGAACTGGACGAGTACCACGGCGCGCTCCAGCCGGCCATCTACGGCGAACAGCCGGACAACATCTTCCTCTACGGGAAGGCGGGGGTCGGGAAGACGGCCGCGACGCGGTTCCTGCTCGACAAACTGTCGGACAACGCCGAACAGTACGACGACCTCGACGTGGTGACCGAACTCGTCAACTGCGACGGTCTCAACTCGAGCTACCGGGTCGCGAGCCACCTCGTCAACATGCTCCGGGACCCCGCCAACCGCATCAGCGAGACGGGGTACTCGCGCTCGCAGGTGTACGAACTGATGTGGGACGAACTCGACGACCACGGCGGCATCATCCTGCTCGTGCTCGACGAGATCGACCACCTCAAGGACGACAGTATCCTCTACCAGCTCTCGCGTGCCCGAGAGAACGAGAACATCACCGAGGCCAGAATCGGTCTCATCGGCATCAGCAACGACCTCACGTTCCGGGACAGCCTCTCGCCGAAGGTCCGGTCGTCGCTCTGTGAACGCTCCATCTCCTTCTCGACGTACGACGCCAACGAACTTCGAGCCGTCCTCGAACAGCGCAAGGAAGTCGCGTTCAAGGACGACGTGCTCTCGGAGGACGTCATCCCGCTCTGTGCGGCGTTCGGTGCCCAGGAGTCCGGCGACGCCCGCAAGGCGCTCGACCTGCTGATGAAGGCGGGCGACCTCGCGCGGGAGGAGAACGCCGAACAGGTGACCGAGGAACACGTCCGTCGCGGTCGGGACCTGCTGGAACGCGAGCAGGTCGCGCGCGGCATCGCGGACCTGAACGACCACGAGCGCCTGGTCGTCTACGCGCTGGCGACGCTCGAAGCCGAGGACGAGACGCCGGCGCGCTCCCGCGAGATATACTCCCGGTACAAGGCCCTCTCGGAGGCCGCCCAGCGCGAGACGTTGACGGCGCGCTGGCTCCGCGAACACCTCGACGACCTCGCGATGCTGGGCATCCTCACGGTCAGCGAGATAAACGAGGGCTCCGCGGGCGGAAAGTACCGCGAGTACGCCCTCCAGCAGGACCTCGCGGTCGTCCTCGACGCGCTCGAGGAGACCCTCGAGGCGATGGGCGTCCACACCAGCGTCAAGGGGTACGTCTGAACCCCACCAGACGACTCGCGCCGTCGACCCAACTGACCGCGCACCGTCGACCTAACCGGCTTCGCGCTATCCTTCCCACGACCTTTGCGCTGTCGGTCCAATTAGTCTCGTACCGTCGGCCCCACCGACGGGCGGCGTTATCTGCCGCTTACCCGTTCGAAACGTGGGTTTCGTCGTTCGCCCGCTCGATTACTCTCCGAACGATAGCCCTCGTTTATTGTCTCGTCGGTGGTCCTCGATGGTGGTGTTCTGAGATGATGGACGAGAACTCACGTTCCGGTAGTAGCCAGTCACGCAGGCGCTTCCTCGCCGTCGCGGGAGGCTCGGTGTTCGGACTCTCCGCGGTGTCGGCCGCACAGGAGACGACGACAACGACGACAGCGCAACAGGAACCCGCGACGTCGTTCAGCTTCGGCGGGCGGGTGCAAGCGTGGGATGGGCGCGAACCGCAGCGCATCGCCGACCAGGAGAACCCGACGCTCCAGCTCCAGCCCGGTCGGGTGTACGAGGTGACGTGGGAGAACCTCGACGGCCAGCCTCACAACTGGGCGCTCCAGGACGATCAGGGGAACAACCTCTCCGTCATCTTCCCGGACGTCCAGACCGGCACCGCCGGTACCCAGACGACGACCACCCAGACGACGACCACGGAGGGTACCGCCACCCAGACCACCGTCGAGACGGTCACGCCGCCGGACGACGCGATTTCGGTGACGGACACCCTCGCGGAGCAGGGAGCCACCCAGACGTTGCGGTTCGTCGCTACGTCCGATATCACCACGTACATCTGCACCATCCACCCGACGACGATGGTCGGCGACGTGGAGATTCAGGACGGTGGGGGTGGCAACGGCGGCGACGGCGGCAACTAGACCGTCAGGGACTGGACCGACGGTCGTACCCCCGTCAGTTCAGTCGCCCGTCGGTCGAGAGCGGTGGCGCCCGGTTCGACGAGGGAGATGATAGGCGACTCCGACGGGAGTAACAGAGACGACCACCCAGTTTTCGAGAGAAAATAGTCTTCGAAAGAGAAACCTCTCAGTCGAGCATCCGCGGGCGCTTGAAGTACTGTTTCATACCGTCCGCGGCCCGGTACGCCAGTGCGCCGACGGTGCCCGTGGGATTGTAACCGCTGTTGTGGGCGAACGCCGACGCGCCCGGGATGAACAGGTTCTCGGCGTCCCAGCACTGGAGATACGAGTTGACGACCGAGACGTCGCTGTTCGGACCCATTATCGCGCCGCCGGTGTTGTGCGTCGACTGGTACGGCCGAATGTCGTAGCTCTCGTCCTGACCGACGACCGTCTTGCTCACCTGCATCTTCGTCGGATTCATCGCCTCCATGATTTCGGCGCAGCGTTCGCCCTCGAACTCGGCGAGCTTCTTGTCGTTCTCGGTCCAGTCGAACGTCATCCTGAGCAGCGGGTCGCCCCACTCGTCGGTGTAGTTCGGGTCCAGGTCGAGGTAGTTCGTCCGGTGCGGCAGCACGGCGCCCTGTGCGGAGATGCCGACGGAGCTGTTGTGGTACTTCAGGCTGGCGCGCTTGAACTCCGACCCCCAGCTCCGGTCGAGGTCCGGCGGCGAGGCGTTGTTCGCGATGGGTCGCTTGCCGGTCTGGGTGATGGCGATGTTGCCGCCGTGGATGAAGTCGAGGTCGGTGTGGTCGAAGTTGTCGCCGTTCCAGTCGTCGGCGGCCGCGCCGAGCGCGCCCGCGCCCATGTAGAGGTTCCACTCCTCGTCGTCGAAAAAGCCCGTTGCGCTCCCGCCGAAGTTCTGGTAGCAGTAGTTCTTCCCGACGTTACCGCTGTCCTCGGGATTCTCCGGGTCGTACGGCTCCCCGATACCGGACAGCAGGAGTAGCTTCACGTTCCAGAGCGCGTACGCCGTGAGTGCGACGGTCTCCGCCGGCTGGATGTACACCGTGTTGTCGCGGGTGTCGACGTACTTCACGCCGGTGACGCGGCCCTTCTGTTCGTCGTACTGCAGCCTGCGCACGTCGCAGTGGGTCCGGAGTTCGAAGTTCCCCGTCTCCTCGGCGACGGGAAGGACGGTCACGGTCGGGTCGGTCTTCGCGCCCCACTCGCAGCCGAACCGTTCGCAGTATCCGCAGTACTGACACGGTCCACGGGCGACACCGTCGGGGTTCGTGTACGGTTCCGAGAGGTTGGCGGACGGGGCCATGAACGGGTGGTTGCCCTGACTCGCCGCGGCGTCCATGAACCGCTCCAGGACCGGCGTCGTTATCATCGCCTCGGTCGGGTAGTCTATCTTGCGCGGTCCCTCGAACGGGTTCCCCTCGTCCTGGATGTTGCCTTCGATGTTGCCGGCGTTCCCCGAGATGCCGGCCATCTTCTCGAACTCCCTGTAGTACGGACGGAGCTCCTCGTACGTGATGCCCCAGTCCTGGAGCAGCATGTCGTCGGGAATCTTCTCCGGCCCGTACCGGTCGAGCGTCTTGGACCGTATCTGGAAGTCGTACGGCAGGAACCGCCACGTCTGGCCGTTCCAGTGGACGCCCGCCCCGCCGACGCCCTTCCCCGGCAGGAACGACCCGAGCTGGCGCATGGGAAGCGCCTCGTCGTCGGGGTCGAGCCGGAACGTCAGCGTCCCCTTCGAGAGGTCCTGGAACATCTCGTAGCGGAGCGCGTACCGCAGCTCGTTGTGCATCGTGAGGTAGTCGTCGGGGCTCCGATCGCGGCCGCGCTCGATGCTGACGACCTGCTTGCCGTCCTCCGCGAGTTCCTTCGCGACGATGCCACCCGTCCATCCCGCGCCGACGGTGACGACGTCGACGGGGTCGAGTCGCTCAGGCATCGGTGTCCTCCTCGACGTCCCCGTGCACGTCGTCGGGGTTCTCGCCTTCGAGTTCGTACCGCGGGCCGTGGTCGTGGTTGTGGACGGCACCTTGGCCCTGTTCCTGGTTCCCGCCCTCGCTCGCGCCGGTCTCGATGCCGACCGACTCCACGTCGTCCTCGACGCTCCGCGGCGGGATGCGGATGAACTCCCCGCGGTCGATGAGTTGCTTGTAGCTTCCGAGCGCTCCCGGCGACCCGGGGAACCGCTTCAGCTTCCAGCCGACCATCTCGCGGTTGCCCTCGTACATCGGGTCGCAGTACATCCCCTCCAGCACGTTCCGCCGAAAGAGCGTGAAGAACTCCCGCGGCTTGATGGACTGGAACGTGTCGACCTCGTTCTCCTGGACGGCCAGCAGCACCTCGTCCTGCTGCTCGTCCGACAGCTCGATGAAACTGCTGTCGTACTGCTCGTTCGTGTACTCCTCTATCCACTCGACGGCGAACCGGTACACCTCGCGCGGAACGAGATTCGACTGCCATCCCTGGTTGGGAATCGCCCCCTCGTATCGGTTGACGAACGGCGGCTCCATGTACCACTTGTCGCCCGCACCCCACTCGCTGTCGAGCTGGTGGTCGATGAAGTAGAGTACGCCGGCCTCGACCGCTCCCGGCCCGTACTCGTCGGACGGTACGATGCGCGACGCCATCGCCTGTACGACCCGAGCCTCGTCGACGTCGAGATACTTGAGTCCCTCCTCGTCGACGCCGGCGTCGTCGTCCGCCTGCTGTCGTTTTCGCTGCTCCCCGCGAGCGACGTCCGCCGCCTGTCCCGCGAGTAGCATGGCCCCGCCTGCGAGCCCCGAGTTTCCGAGGAACGCGCGACGGGAGAAGTCGAATCGAGCGTCGTCCGGTGGTTCGTTGGTCATCGTTTCCCCCGCACCTTCGACCAGAGCCACCGAATAGTAACTAACGACCGTTGGTAACCGTTCACGCGGTATCGCCACCTTTCCGAGGTGAAACCCCTGCCGAATCTCGGTATTGCAGACATCGCCTCCCGCGCACCGACGCTTGGGTCGACGGAACGAGACCCGCCGGGCCGACCACCGACCGTAACGCCAGCGTATGGCCCCGAACAGCGCGAACGGTCGCCTCGTTTAACGACGAAAGCGGCGTACGTACGTCGGTATGAACGTCCAGCAGTTCGGCGTGTTCCTCGCGGTCCTCGCGCTCGTCGCGGCACCTGTCGCCGGGACGACGGGCGCCTCCGGACAGAACGGTTCGGCATCCGTCGACGTCGCGAGCGAACGCACGGCACAGGATACGAACCAGACTAACCAGACGAACGCCACGTTCGAACCGGTCCAGTTCACCGACGAACGGGTGTCGCTCGCGGGCACGGAACTACTCGTCGAGAGCGGATTCCTCACGCTGCGAAACGGAACGTTGACGCTGTTCGTGAAGACCGGGACGCTGTCGGCGGGCCCGGCGGACGCGAGGGTGACCAACCTGCGGCTCGTCCTCGGGAACCGAATCAGCGCGGCCGAAGCGAGCCGAGTCCGCCAACAGTTGGCGCGGGGTGACGCGGGTACCCTCGACGTCCCCGACGGCGTGCGGAACGTCCAGTTCCTGTACGGCTTTCTCGCGGTCGAGAGCCGCGACGAGACGATTTTCCGGGACGCGGACCAGCAGGTGACGCTCGGCGAACCGACCCGGCTGTCGCAGGGGAACGCCACCGCGGGTCCGGAGGAGCCGGGGTTCCAGGTGACGAACCTCTCGGCACCCGACACCGTCTCCGTCGGTGAGTCGTTCGAGGTGACGGCAGAACTCACCAACCCCGGCGACCAGTCCGGCGTCGAGCAGGTCTTCTACGCGTTCGGCGGCGTCGTCGTCCAGCGACAGACGGTCGAACTCTCCCCCGGCGAGTCCCGCACGGTAACGTTCCAGGTCAGGTCGGGTCAGATTCCGGGCGAACCGGGCGCGTACACGCACAGCGTCCGGGCCTTCGACAGCGAGCAGTCGGCCCAGATTCGCCTCACCGACGGTGGGAACAACAGCACCGCCGGTAGCGTCGCGGGCGACGTCGCCGCGTAACGCCGACCCCTCGGACGTCCGCCCCGCCAGAGCTAACACGCCGTCCGTCGTCGCTCCGGCATGGACGAGCGAACCGGCTTCGTCACCCAGATGGGGATGGACCGCGAGGCGGCGTTCGACGTGGCGGCCGACCTCGGGTTCGACTACGTCGAAGTGATGCTGGACGGCCCGAGCGCACATCGGAACGTCGACCCCGAGTCGGTCCGGAAGTCGGCCGAGGAGCGCGACCTCGACCTCGCGGTCCACCTGCCGTTCACGCTCGACGTCGGGTCGCCGCACGACCACGTCCGCGAGGGCGCGCTCCGGGAGCTCCGGGCGGCCGTCGAGGCCGCCGCCGCGTTCGGCGCGGAGAAGGGCGTCGTCCACGCGAGTTCGAACGCCTGGCGGCCGGCGTGGGACGGCGAGACGGTGCGAGCGACCGTCGTCGACTCGCTGGCCGACCTGGACGCCTTCGCCGCCGAGCGCGGCGTCGAACTCTGCGCCGAGAACGTGCCGGGCGGCTGGTTCTCCATCGAGGAGTTCGACCGGCTGTTCGCCGAGACGGACGTCTCGATGACGCTCGACACCGGCCACGCGCGCATCGACGGACTGGACTCCGCAGAGACCGCCGCGTTCGTCGCCGACCACGCCGACCGGGTGAGTCACGTCCACCTGAACGACACCCGGCAACCGAAGGACGAACACCTCCCGTTCGGCGCGGGCACCATCGACTTCGAGCGGATATTCGCGGCGTTCCCCGACGACTGGTCGGGGACGCTCTCCCTGGAGGTGTTCACGCTGGAGTACGAGTACGTCGAGACCAGCAAGGCACACCTCGACGACCTGCTGTAACGTCGACGGACGTCCGAGTCCGGCGGGAAGCGGGTGACAAACACTATTTCGGGGGACGACCCAACAACGAGCATGCCCGACCCGAACGTACTCGTCTCGGGGGAGACGCTGATTGACTTCCTGCCCGAACGTCCCGGCCCGCTCTCCGACGTTCCGTCGTTCGCCAGACGGCCCGGCGGCGCGCCCGCGAACGTGGCCGTCGCGCTGGCCCGCCTGGAGGAGACGCCGTGGTTCTGGACGCGCCTCGCCGAGGACCCCTTCGGCCACTTCCTCGCCGAGACGCTGAACGAGCGCGGCGTCCCCGAGCGGTTCGTCGAACGCGACCCCGCGGCCCAGACGACGCTCGCGTTCGTCACCCACGACGAGACGGGCGACCGCGAGTTCTCCTTCTACCGCGACGGCACCGCCGACACGCGCCTCGAACCCGGCGGCGTCCCCGACGAGGCGCTCGACGCGGTCGAGTGGGTGTACGTCGGCGGCGTGATGCTGGCCACCGAACCGGGACGGACCGCCACGGTCGACCTCGCCGAACGCGCCCGCGAGCGCGACTGCGAGGTCGTCTTCGACCCGAACGCCCGGCCGGAACTGTGGCCGGACGGCGGCTTCGAGGACGCGGTCGCCGAACTGCTCGACGTCGCCACGGTCGTGAAGGCGACGCCGGAGGACCTCGCGATGGCGGGTTTCGAGACCGAGGAACCGGAGCGACTCGCCGCCGCGGTCCGCGACCGCGGCCCCCACACCGTCCTGCTGACCCTCGGCGGAACTGGGGCGTACGCCCACTCCGAGGCCGAGGCTCCCTGGGGCGCAGGGGCGGCCTCCCACCGGGGCTACGACGTGACGGTCAGGGACACGACCGGTGCCGGCGACGCCTTCACCGCGGGCGCGCTCGCCACGTTCGCCGCCGAGGACGACCGCTCCGACGTCTCCCTCTCGGACGTGCTCGCCTTCGCGAACGCCGTGGCCGCCCGGACGACGACGGAGGAGGGCGCGATGGCCGCCCTGCCCGACCGCGACGCCGCCGCTCGATTGCGAGATTCGTAGGATTTACTTCGCTCTTCGTAACGCCACTTTTAAGCCGACTACGAGGAATCCGACGAACGGACTGGCGAATGAGCGAGGAACACAGCGACACGGCGGAATCGAACGGAGGAGTCTCCGACGCTGCACGCCCCGACGACGGAGCGGCGGACGGCGCACGACCGGACGACGCGGCGGACGCTGCACGCTCCGACGGAGCGGTGGTCGACGAAACGCGACCGGACGAAGCGGCGACCGGCGACGCGCGACCCGACGGTGGCCGACCGGGCCAGGAACCGTCGGAGGACGGGTCGGTGGCGTCGTTCGTCGAGTACGGCATCGAGGACCGACCGCCGCTGGGCGAATCGATACTGCTCGGCGTCCAGCACTACCTGACGATGGTCGGAGCGAACGTCGCCGTCCCGCTCATCCTCGCGGGGACGCTCGGGATGCCGGCGAACCTCTGGCCGCGGTTCATCGGGACGTTCTTCGTCGTCTCCGGTCTCGCCACGCTGGCCCAGACGACGTTCGGCAACCGCTACCCCATCGTGCAGGGCGCGCCGTTCTCGATGCTCGCGCCCGCCCTCGCCGTCATCGGCGTCGTGCAGGCGACGAACCCCACCGGGATGGCCGACTGGCGCGCCGCCCTCCTGAGCCTCCAGGGGGCGATCATCGTCGCTGCGCTGTTCGAGGTCGCCGTCGGCTACCTCGGCCTCATCGGGCGCATCCGGCGCTACCTCTCCCCGGTCGTCATCGCGCCGACCATCGCGCTCATCGGTCTCTCCCTCTTCAGCACGGGCCAGGTGACCTCGGCGACCCAGAACTGGCCGCTCCTGTTGCTCACGCTCGTCCTCATCACCCTCTTCTCGCAGTACCTCGACACCCGCGTCCGGGCGTTCAAGCTCTTCCCGGTGCTGCTCGGCGTCGTCACCGCGTACGCCGTCGCCGCCGTCCTCTCCGCACTGGGCGTCTACGCCGCCGGAACCGCCGGGTACGTCGACATGGGGACCATCTTCGAGGCACCCGCCGTGGTCGTTCCGACGCCGCTCCAGTGGGGCGTCCCCCGCGTCGAGGCCTCGCTCGTCGTCGGGATGCTCGCGGGCGTGGGCGCCTCCATCGTCGAGAGCTTCGGCGACTACCACGCGGTGGCACGCCTCTCCGGTCTCGGCGCGCCGAGCGAGAGACGCATCAACCACGGCATCGGCATGGAGGGGCTGATGAACGTCTTCGCCGGCGTCATGGGCGCCGGCGGGTCGACCTCCTACTCCGAGAACATCGGGGCCATCGGGCTGACCGGCGTCGCCTCGCGCTACGTCGTCCAGATCGGGGCCGTCGCGATGCTCGGCGTCGGCTTCGTCGGCTACTTCGGCGCGTTCATCCGCTCGATTCCGGACCCCGTCATCGGCGGCCTCTACGTCGCCATGTTCGGCCAGATAGTCGCCGTCGGCCTCTCGAACCTGAAGTACGTCGACCTCGACTCCTCGCGGAACATCTACGTCATCGGCGTCGCGCTGTTCGTCGGACTGGCGATTCCGGCCTACATGGCCAACGTCGCGAGCGCGGCCCCCGAGGGTGTCGGCGGCGCGGCGTTCTTCCGCCAGAACATGCGGAACGTCGCCGTGCTCGGTCCGGTCCTCGGGACGAAGGTCGTCGCCGACACCGTCTACGTCATCGGCGGTACCGGGATGGCCGTCGGCGGTCTCGTCGCGTTCCTCCTCGACAACACCATCCCCGGCACCCGGAAGGAGCGCGGTCTCGAAGCCTGGGACGCCATCTCCGAGGACGACACCGACTTCGAGTCCGCGTTCGACCGCTTCGGCTCGGACGACGCCCGCGCGGTCCGGAGCGACTGACCGCGCCGACGCTCGTCGATTCCCGTACCGGAAGACAGAATATATCGCATCGAGCGGCGTCGTCACCGACAAAAATCTACGCGTACCGACACCAGATTTTTGTACCTATGAGTGTCGGTAACACGTACCTCATGACGTCCAACGAGTCCGAGGTCGCCGACGAGATGGATTCGTCAGAGGGTGGCCGCCCCTCCGACGAGAGCGACGATACCCAGGTCCAGCGACTCCAGTCGCAGGTCGAGCAGCTCCGGTCCCAGCTCGACGAAACGACGGAGCGGCTCCGGCAGACCGAGCGGAACCTGCGCTGGATGGCCCAGCAGCAGGCGACCGAGACCGGCAAGAGCGTCTGTCCGAGCTGCAACTCCGGGGGCGCGCTCAGCGTCGAGCGGACCGCGACCGGGAAGAAGAAGGTCGAGTGTACGAACTGCGGTGAACGCCTGGTGTAGTCACCGAACTCGCAGGCGGCGGCTCCGCGGCCCGTCGCACTCGACGAACAGAACCGACTGCCACGTCCCCAGCGCCAGGTCGCCGTCCTCGACCGGGACCGTGACGTGTTCGCCGAGCAGCATCGACCGCAGGTGGGCGTCGGCGTTGCCGTCGAGTTCGTCGTGGCCGTAGCCCCCGTCCTCGGGCACGAGGTCCGCCAGGGCGTCCTCCAGGTCGGCGAGCAGTCGCCGCTCGTTCTCGTTGACGACGACGCCGGCGGTCGTGTGCGGGACGAAGACGGTGCAGGTGTCTCCGTCCGTCGGGACGCGTTCGGCGACGCGGTCGGTCACGTCCACCACCTCGACGCGCTCGTCGGTTTCGACTTCGAGTGCCATACCCGACCGTCTACTCGTAGCACCTAAATCTCCGGCGTGAAACTACCCTGACATGGACGCTCAGCAGCGAGTCGCCGCGTTCGTCGCCGAACACGAGATGGACGCCCCGCCCGCGTTTCGCCTGCTCGACCTGGCCTCCGAGGTCGGCGAACTGGCGAAAGACGCGAACGAGTCCTCCGCGTACGGCGCGAACCCCGACGAGGTGTCGGTGAACCCCGACGAGATCGGGGACGCGCTGTTCGCGCTGCTCGCGCTGGCGTCGTCGCTGGACGTCGACGCCGAGGCGGCCCTCGACGAGGCGCTGGAGAAGTACGAGCGTCGACTCGACGACCGTGGCGAGATGTCGTCCGGCGAGTGACGCGGTGACCGATCGGAGGGGGACCGCTAACGTCTTTGGCCGCGCGGACGACCTGCCTCGACATGCACGAACGAGCAGCGGAGTTCCGGGAGCGCGCCCGGGAGGAACACGACTTCGACGTCGAGGTCCACGAGTTCCCGGAGGGGACGAAGACGGCCGAAGACGCCGCCGACGCCGTCGGCTGCGACGTCGCACAGATAGCGAGCAGCATCGTCATGCGCGCAGGTACCGACCTCGTCGTCGTCGTCACCAGCGGTGCGAACCGCGTGAGCGAGGCGAAACTCGCCGACCGCCGCGGCGTCCCAGAAGAGGCGGTGTCCATGGCCGACGCCGACGAGATTCGGGACGCCCTCGGCTGGTCCATCGGCGGCGTACCGCCGTTCTGCCACGACGGGGACCTGCCGGTCTACCTCGACGAAACGCTCGCGGAGTTCGAGACGGTGTGGGCTGCCGCCGGCACCCCGGAAGCGGTGTTCCCCGTCGACCCGGAAACGCTGCGGGAGTACGCCGACGCGGACGTGGCGGACGTGCGAGTTTAGACGTCCGCCGTGACCTGTGCGACGCCGTACTCGGCGGTCGTGCTGGTTTCCTTGACGACGTTACCGTCCTCCAGTACCTGGATGGTCAGCTTCGACCCGCCCCCGCCCTCCTTCTGGGCGTTCGCGGAGACGACGTTCGCGTCGGAGTCGACTTCGACGACCCTCTCGCCCACTCCGGAGATACTTCGCGACGATCCTCCGGCCGAGACGGCACCCTGCCACTCGCCGTCGTAGAGTACCCGGACGGCCAGCGGCGGGAAGCTCTCCCCTTGGGTCGTGGTGGTCGAGGCCGTCAGGTCGAGTTCGTCGGCCAGCGTCGCCCAGAGTTCGTTGGCCTTCTCGACGTGCGGCGTGCTCTCGTCGCGCTTGCGCTCGGCTGCCGCCGTATCGCCGTCCGCGGCGAGGCGCGCGGCGTCTCGCCGTATCGTCATCGCCTTCTCGACGTGCGCGTAGTAGTCGACGAGTTTCGTGAAGAGTTCGTGCAGGCGACTGCCGTCGTCTATCTTCTTCCGCCGCTCTTTCGCGTCGGTCAGCAGCGTCGTGACGCCGTCGAGTCCGTTGGCGTACTGGGTGGCGGCCTCCTCGTATCGGCCCCGCCGGTACGCGCTGTCCCCGGCCTGGAACCCCGCTTCCATCAGCCGTCTCGACTCCTGGTGGTCTTCGAGCCACGCGTCGACCTTCGACTCGGGTGACTCCTCCAGCATGCCCCCACACCCGGCCAGACCGAGCGCGCTCGCGACCCCTGCCGTCGAAAGGAACTGTCGTCTCCTCATACGCACCATTAAAATATCCTACACATAGTTGTTTTGGTAATTGTTGGCGCATTGCAGAACGTTGATTGTGCCCCGACGTCGACTCGACCCCACCCATGACCGAGCGAGGCACGTACACGCTGCTCGTGGAGCTTCGGTCGCACGCCGAGATAGCGTTCGGTGCGCGTGGCGACCGCGACCTCTCTCCTGGCTGGTACGCCTACACGGGCAGCGCGTTCGGCTCCGGCGGATTCTCGCGCGTCGAACGCCACGAGCGAGTCGCGCGCGGCGACCACGACGCGCGCCACTGGCACGTCGACTACCTGCTCGGTCATCCAGCGTCGCGCCTCGCCGACGACGTTCGGACCGCGGAACGGGACGTCGAGTGCGACGTCGCACGGCGACTCGGGGCCGACGGACCGGTCGCCGACGCGATTCCCGAGGTGTCCGGCGTCGGCGCGTCCGACTGCGACTGTCGGTCCCACCTCCACGGCCCCGCCGAGCGGGACGCGCTGGAGCGGGCGGTTCGGGCGGCACACGCCCGCTCGCGGGCCGACTGAGCCCAGTCTCTTCTTTCAACCTCTTCCGTAACTGATTCTTTACATCTCGTCCCCGGGAAGAGGGCGTTCCTGCGATTGTTTAAGTATCAGGAGACCGAACCGTTCATCATGGTCTGGTACGCCGTCGAAGCCCTGGACGACGCGGTCGAACCGGTCCGGTCGCTCCTCCTTCCGCTCGACGTTCGACAGTGGTTGAAGCTCGCGTTCGTCGTCCTCTTCCTCGGGGGGAGCGGCGCGACGCCGCCGATGACCGGGACCGGAACGCCGGGCGGGGTCGACGGTGGGACGGTGACGACCGACGACACGTTCGTCGTGCCGGACGGTTCGTTCGTTCCGTCGGAGACGCTCGTCGCCGCCGCGGTCGTGCTGGTACTCCTCGGTCTGCTCGTCGCGCTGGCGTTCGTGCTCGTCGGGTCGGTGATGGAGTTCGCATTCCTCGAGTCGCTCCGCCGCCAGCAGGTCCACGTGCGCCGATACGCCAGCGACAACTTCCGGAAGGGACTCGGCCTGTTCGTCTTTCGCATCGTCCTGTTCCTCGTCGTCTTCGTCCCGGTCGTCGGCCTCGCTCTCCTGCTGTTCCCGGGGCTGGCGACGGGGTCGCCGGCGGTCGTCGTCGGGGCGCTCGCCCTGTTCGTCCCCGCGTTCGTCGTCCTCTCGCTCGTCGTCGCGGTGGTGGACGGGTTCACGACGAACTTCGTCGTCCCCGTGATGCTGCTGCGCGACGAGGGCGTCCTCGACGGCTGGCGCACGTTCTGGCCGACGCTCCGGACGGAGTGGAAGCAGTTCGCCGTCTACGCCCTACTGCGAATCGTCCTCGCCATCGCCGCCGGAATCGCCGTCTCTCTCGTCGGCGGGTTCCTCGCCGCCGTCGTGCTGGTGCCGTTCGCGGTCGTGGCGGTCGGCGTCGTCGTCGGGTTCGGTGGCGTCTCGGCGCTGATTTCGAGCGCGGCGGGGCTGGTCGTCGTCGGCCTCCTCGCGGTCGCCTACGTGGCCGTCTTCCTGTTCGTGCTCGCGGTCGTCCGCGTCCCCGTCCAGGCGTACCTTCGCTACTACGCGCTGCTCGTGCTCGGCGACGCCGACGCGGCCCTCGACCTGATTCCGGACCTGCGCGCGGTCGTCCGAGAAGAAGAGTCGGTTTAGAGCTTCGAGTCGAGCTGTCGGCCCACGGCGTCGTCGCCGACGGGGTCGCCGTTTCGCGTCAGGTGGACCAGCGGTGCGTTCGCCATCCGGAGCCACTCGCCCTCGCCGTCACCGGCGGCGACGACCGACCGACTGGTCCGCGGCAGGCCGTTCGCCCGGGTGTCGTCGGTTCGCTCCCGGACGCCGGCGAACTGGAGCGAGCGGGCGGCGGACTCGCTGACGACGAACCGGTGGTGGGGCAGGTCGGGGTCGTGTTCGCGGAGCCCGTCGCGGTACTCGCGGGCGAGAGCGGCGGCGCGTCGGGCGTCGTCGGCGTCCGCGAACCGCGCGCCGGTGACGGGCGGCGGGCGTTCGCCCGTCTCGGCGCACGCGACGCAGAACTCCCCGTCTTCGACCGCCAGTTCCTCGATCTCGCTGCGGGCCGCCCGGAGTGTTTCGTCCATGTTTAGGCTGGCCTAACATATTTTAGGATGGCCTAAAAGCGTTGTGACCTCTCGAACTATCGGCTCTCTGGGACCAGTCCGGTGGTCGCGACGAGGCTTCACGCGCCGACGAGTCGCTCCAGCAGGTGTGCGGCGAGGTCCTTGTCCAGTGGGTCGTTCGCGTTCCCGCAGTGGGGCGACTGAACGCAGGCCGGACAGCCGGCGTCGCAGTGGCAGTTCCGTATCATCTCCGCCGTGTTGTCCATCAGTTCCTCGACTGTCTCGTACCCCTCGCGCGTGAGTCCGACGCCGCCGGGGTAGCCGTCGTAGATGAACACGGTGCTCGCCCCGGTGTGGGGGTGGAGCGGCGTCGAGAGACCGCCGATGTCGCGGCGGTCGCAGAGCAGTTCGAGCGGGAACAGCGATATCATGCCGTGCTCGGCGGCGTGGATGGCTCCGTTGAAACTCCCGTCCATCGCCCGGAGTTCGCGGTCGAGCGAGTCGGGAACGGTGAAGTACAGCGCCTTCGTCCGGAGGGGCAGTTCCGGCAGCGAGAGCGATTCGCGGCCGAGCGTCTCCCCGCGGGAGGCGTCGCGGCGCTCGAACCCCGTGATGGTCTTTCGCATCGTCACGTCGGCGAACCGGACGACGCAGTCGTCGCGGGTCGACAGCGTCTTCTCCGCCAGGTCCGTCTCGACGGTTATCTCCTTGTCGTGGAGGACCCGGGTGTAGTAGTCCGCCCACGTCGGCGACAGTTCCGCCACGTCGCGCTCCAGGTCGAGGTCGACCACCTCGTAACTCTGGCCCTGGTGGTGGTAGATCGCTCCCGGGTGGACGTCGGTCAGGGCGTCCCCGAACGGCAGCGAGGCGATGACGTCGCCCGTGGAGCGGTCGAGCACGTCGACCTCGCGGTCGTCGATGGTCCGCAGGCTCATCTCGTGCTGGGGGCTGCCGCCGCCGTCGTACGTCCAGCGTACCCCGGCGTCGGTCTGGCGGCGTTCGAGGTCGCCCTCGGATTCGAGGTCCGCCACGAGGTCGGGAAACGACTCCCCGAAGTGTTCCTCGTCGTCGGGCGACAGCCACGTCTCGCGCGCCGCGGACGTGACGTGGTCCGGCAGCAGTTCGTCGTTCGCGGGGTTGACGACTGCCCGCTCGGGGTCGCCCTCGAAGAACTCGTCGGGGTTGCTCATCAGGTACTGGTCGAGCTGGTCCTCGCCCGCGACGAGCGCGACGAGGCTAGCGTCGTCGCCGCGGCCCGCGCGACCGGCCTGCTGGAACGCCGCCATCCGCGTGCCGGGGTAGCCGTCGAGCAGCACGGCGTCCAGTTCGCCGATGTCGACGCCGAGTTCGAGCGCGTTCGTGCTCCACGCGCCCCTGACGTCCCCCGAGTGGAGACCCGTTTCGAGCTCCCGGCGGCGGTCGTTCCGGAGCGCCGCCTGGTAGGCCGCGATGCTGTCGGCGAGGTCGCTCCGGCCGCGCTCTCTGAGGTCCTCCTCGCTCTGCATGGCGTACTGCTCGGCGGCCTGCCGCGCTCGCGTGAAGGCGAGCGTCTGGTGGTCCCGGGCGACGAGGTCGACGAACAGGCGTCTCGTCTCGGTGTGGTTCGACCGCCTGCGGGTCGTGGCGCCGTCCTCGTACTCCGGCGGGTTCCACAGCAGCCAGTGGGTCGGCCCCGTGACGCTCGCGTCCTCGTCGACGAGACGGAACGACGACTGGGGACGCCCCGTCACGCCGCTGGCGTGCTCGACGGGGTTGCCGATGGTCGCCGAACAGCAGACGACGTCCGGGTCCGCGTCGAAGCGGTCGCAGATCCGCGCCAGCCGCCGGAAGACGAGCGCGACGTGGCTGCCGAAGACGCCGCGGTACTCGTGGACCTCGTCGACGACGACGGTTTCGAGTCCCTCGAAGAACCAGTCCCAGAGGCGGTGGGCGTACGGCAACAGCGCGTAGTGGAGCATGTCCGGCGTCGTCAGCACGACCGTCGGCCGGCGGTCGCGGACGTCCCGCTTCTCCCCCTTGTCGAGCCGGCCGGTGTACTGGTCGACGGAGACGCGACTGCCGAAGCCGAGGTCGCGGGCGAGTTCGGACAGCGTCTCCTCCTGGTCGTTGATGAGCGCGTTCTGTGGCGCGACGTAGAGCGTGCGTCCGCCGTGGTCCATCGCGCGCTCGAACGCCGGGACGGTGTACGCGAGGCTCTTCCCGCTGGCGGTCCGCGTCGCGAGCACGACGTTCTCGCCGTCGCGGACCGCGTCGATAGCGTCCGCCTGATGACGGTAGAAGCGCTCGATGCCTCTGGACGCGAGCGCCGATTCGAGCCGCGATTCGACCGCGACCTCGCGGAACTCGCCGTCGCTCCCGGCGAGCGTCTCGTGCCGTTCGATCTGGCCCTCGTAGTACGGGCGGCCGCGAAGCCAGTCGATGGTCTCCTGCACTGGTCCCGTCTTGGTGACGGGGGGTCTAACGCGTTTCGTCGCCCGCGGCGTTTCGCGTTCTCGTCGAGCGTTCGCTTACGATACGTCGGCGAGCGCCGAACGGTACAGTGCCCGTCGAGGAACCACCGCGATACTCGTCGCGGAAACGGCCACGACGCTTTTACCAGAGGGATCGGGTTTCGGTATATCAAAACTTCGTTCGGAATCATAAATCAGATTTTAAGTAACAGAAATACTATTTCGCAAAACGAGGGTAAAACTATGTCTGACGAAGAAAAGCAGCACGCCTCGGGAAGCATCGCACCGGGTGATACGAGCAAGCGAGTCGGGAAGGAGTTCGTCCGCGAGCGCGGCGGCGACCCCGACGAAATCTGCGAGAAGCTCGTCGACGCCATCGGCGCGGAGTTCACCACATACTACTACTACACCAACCTCCGCTGCTATCTCGCCGGCGAGGAGGATTACAAGGAGATAACGGAGGACGCCCGTCTCGAAGACCGCGCGCACTTCGAACTCGTCTTCCCGCGGGTCTTCGAACTCGGCGGCAAACTGCCGACCGACATCCGCGACTTCGCGGACCGCGCGTCCTGTCCGGACGCCGAACTGCCGGACGACCCGACGCCGGAGAACATACTCGAAGTTCTGCTGGAGGCCGAACGCTGTGCCATCCGCACGTGGGCCGAGGTCTGTGACATGACCGAGGGATGCGACCCGCGCACCTACGACATGGCCCAGCGCATCCTCAACGAGGAGATCGATCACGAGGCGTGGTTCATCGAACTCCTCAGCAAGGAGCGCGACGACGAGGTCAATCCGGCCGGCCACTTCGTCCGCGGCGAACCCGGCGACGCGCCGTACTCGACGAACAACCGGTTCAACGACTCGGCGTAACGCGACGACCGCCGTTCCTTTTCGAGCGAGACGCTCCGACGACCCCCTCGTCGAGTCGCAACTCCTGCTCCCGAACTGGCAAGAAACGTTAAGGGTTCGTTAACCGTTCGCGTGGTCGGGGGGAACCAAAATGGCAGACGACGAACGACGACACGGTTCAGGAAGCGTCGAACCGGGAAGTACCGACAAACGAGTGGGGATGGAGACGCTTCGCGACCGGGGGCTCGACCCAGAGGAACTCCGGGAGCGACTCGTCGACGCTATCGGTGCCGAGTTCTCGACGTACTACTACTACACGAACCTCCGGATGCACCTCGCCGGTCACGAGGACTACAAGGAGATAACGGAGGACGCCCGCCTCGAAGACCGCGCACACTTCGAACTGGTCGCCCCTCGGGTGTACGAACTCGGGGGACACCTTCCCTACGACATCGGCGAGTTCATGGGACGGGCCTCCTGCCCGCACGCGGAGTTGCCGGTGCCCCACGAGGGAGAGGAACCGGACCTCTCGAACCTCGACGCCGAAGGCGTCCTCGAGGTCCTGCTGGAGGCCGAGCGGTGCGCCATCCGCACGTGGAGCGAAATCTGCGACATGACCCAGGGGAAGGACCCGCGCACCTACGACATGGCCAGCCGCATCCTGCAGGAGGAGATAGAACACGAGGCGTGGTTCGTCGAACTCCTCAGCATGGAGCGCGACGGCGAGATAAACCCGGCCGGCCACTTCGTCCGCGGCGAACCCGGCGAGGCGCCGTACTCGACGAACAACCGCATCAACGACTCGGCGTAAACGACACGCTCATCCGTTTTTGGTTGGTATCCTCTCCCGTGAGTAGTTACTCCGTCGACATCGAGGTGCCGGAGGACTGTGACGTCGACCAGGCCGGCGAGACGGTGACCATCGACGTCCCCGAAGACGAGTACGTCCTCGCCGCCGCGCGTTCCGAGGGCGTCTGGCTCCCCGCCGACTGCCAGCAGGGTTGGTGTACGACCTGCGCCGCCGAACTCCTCTCCGGCGAGGTCGACCAGTCCGACGCCCGCCGCTACTTCGAGGAGGACGAGGACGCGAACCTGATTCTTCCCTGCACCGCGAAACCGCGCTCGGACCTGACGATTCGGGCCTGCCAGTACGAGGAGATGCTCGACCACCGCGCCGCCCACGACAGGCCGCCGGGCAACTCCAAGCGCTGAACGCGTCGACCGCGGACGCTTATGCTCCGGGAGCCCGTATCTACGTCCATGAGCGACTACGACGCCGTGCTCGTCTTCGACGGGGACTGTCCGTTCTGCTCGGCGGCCGCCTCCGCGCTCCGGCGACTCCGGGACGTCGGCGCGATATCGTGGGAGGACGACGCCGCCCAGACGTTCCTCCGGGCGCAGTTCGGCGAAACGCCGTTCGCGCTCGTCCTCGCCGACCGCCGGACCGGGACGGTGTACGTCGGCCGCGAGGCCGCCCGCGAACTCTGTGACCGCGCCGGGATGCCGACGCTCGTTCAGGACATCGTCGGCGAGAACTACGAGTCCGTCGCGGACGCCATCCGGACCGTGACGGGCGTGGACGGCGACCCCGACCCCTACCACGGGACCTATCCGCTGGCCGAGAACGCCGACGCCGCGTTCGACGAGCTCGTCGCGAACGCCGGACACACCGTGAAGGTCCGCGGGTAATGACACTGCCGGAGCCCGGAGAACTAAACGCGGGGTCCGCCTATCTCTCGTCGTGTTCCCCGACATCGAGTACCTCGAATGGATAACGGGTCGCCCCGAGCGGGCGGACCACGACCTCGGGTCGAGCGACCTGCGCCGGAGACGACCGGAGGGAGAGGGCGTCGTCCCGCCGGCGCTCGAGGACCTCCCCGCCCCGCCGTCCGACGTCGGCCTCGACGCCCTGCTCGCGGACGCGTACGGCGTCGGCACCGAGAACGTCCTCGTCACGGCGGGCGCGACCCACGCCAACTTCCTCGCGGTCGCCGCGGCGTTCGACGGCGATGAGGAAGCGGCGGACGACGACGAGGAGTCGCGACGCGAGCGCGTGCTCGTCGAGAAGCCGGGGTACGAACCGCTGACGGCGACTCCCCAGGGGTTCGGCGCGACCGTCGACCGCTTCCGCCGCACGCCGGACGACGACTACGCGCTCGACCCGGACCGCATCGCCGGCGCCGTCACGGACGCGACCCGGTGTATCACGGTGACGAACCGCCACAACCCGAGCGGTCGACTGTCGGACCGCGAGACGCTTACCGCCGCGAGTCGCGTCGCGGAAGACGCCGGAGTCCCCCTGCTCGTCGACGAGGTGTACGCGCCGTTCGACGGGGAGCGCGGCGACGGCCCGCTCGGCGGTCCGACCGCGGCCGACCTGCCGAACGCCGTCGTGACGAACTCGCTGACGAAGTTCCACGGACTCGGCTCGCTGCAGGTCGGGTGGCTCGTCGCCGACGAGTCGTTCGTCGAGCGCGCGCGGTCGGTCGGGTTCCACGTCCCGGGCGTCGCCGGACCGAGCGTGGCGCTCGCGCGTCGCGCGCTCCACGACGAGCGCCGGCGGAGCGAGGCCCCCGCCGACGCTGACGCCGGTCGTCTCGACGGCGACTCGCGCGCACGCATCGCCGAGAACCACGACCTGCTCGCCTCCTTCGTCGCAGACCGCGACGACCTCCACGGCTTCGTCGCGCCCGGTTGCACGTACGGCTTCCTCGCCCACGAGTCCGCGGACGGCGACGAAATCGCCGAGGCGGCGTGGGAGGCGGGCGTCCTCGTCGTTCCCGGGCGCTTTTTCGCCGACGCCGACCGGTTCCGGCTGAGCCTCGGTCGCGACCCCTCGGCGGCCCGCGCGGGACTGGACGCGTTCGGCGACGTGCTCGACTCGCTCTGACGGGTCGACTCCGTGCGGGGAGTACGGTTACCTGCCGCCGGAACGTAGCCGTCCCCGTGCTCCCGTCGCTCCACCTGGACTGGCGACACGTCCTGTTCGCCAACTGGTCCGTCGACCCCGAACTGGTCGCCAGACAGGTTCCCGACGCGCTGGACGTCCAGACACGGGACGGCCAGGCGTGGCTCTCCGTCGTCCCGTTCACGAACGTCAACGTCCGCCCGAGGCTGACCCCGAAACGGCTCGGTCGACGTCTCCCGGAACTCAACCTCCGAACGTACGTCACCTGCGACGGCGAGCCAGGCATCTACTTCTTCAACCTCGACGCCGACGGTCTCCTGAGCGTGCTCGGCGCGCGCCTCTCCCACCACCTGCCGTACTACTACGCCGACATCGACCTCTCGGTCGCGGACGGGGAGGTCCGCTTCGAGAGCCGCCGCCGCCATCCGGGTTCGCGCCCGGTCCGCGTCTCGGCCACGTATCGGCCGACCGGCGAGCAGTTCCGGTCCGACCCGGGGTCGCTGGCCGAGTTCCTCACCGAGCGTCACTGCCTCTTCACCGAGGCACAGGACGGGTCGATACGCTACACGACCGTGGCCCACGAACGATGGCCGCTGTACGACGCGGAGGCGACCGTCGACGCCGAGGACCTCTTTCGCGCCAACGGCTTCGACCGTCCCGCGGGCGACGCCGTGTTCTACTACAGTCCGGGAGTCGACACGCTGGCGTCGCCCAGTCGCCACCTGGAGTAGCGACTCGACCGTCCCGAGGGCGACGCCTGGTCGTCCGACTCGTCAGCGTTGCGAGGGGGGACAACGTAAAACGTCTCGACGGCGTACGAGTACTGCTGTGCCAGAGGACGACGACCTTAGCTCCATCACGGGACTGCCGGAGGAACTCGGTATCGAAGAAGACCTCGGGCGGACGGAGCAACGAATCACGATACGAACGGAGAAACGCCGGTACGACAAGCCGGTCACCATCGTCACGGGTCTCGACCCGAACGACGTCGACGTCGGCGACCTCGCGTCCGAGTTGAAGAGCAAGGTCGCCAGCGGGGGGACGGTGAACGACGACGACGAGATAGAACTCCAGGGGGACCACCGCGACCGCGTTCGGGAGATACTGACCGACAAGGGATTCACGGTCGAGTAGCGCGGAACGGGCGGGGATTCCGGACGAGGCGGGCGTTTCTCTTCTGCCGGCGGTAGCCGCTGCCCTGCGTCCGTCGGAGCCCGACGCTCACGGCTCACTCGCCGAACTTCGACTCCTCGCGGTCCCGGAGTTCGACGCGGCGGATCTTCCCGCTGGACGTCTTGGGCAGTTCGTCGACGAACTCGACCCGGCGGGGGTACTTGTACGGCGCAGTCTCCGCTTTCATGTACTCCTGTAGCTCTTCGACGAGTTCGTCGCCGCCCTCGCGGCCCTCGGCGAGCACGACGTACGCCTTGACGACGTTCCCGCGCTCCTCGTGCGGGCTGGCGACCGCGGCCGCCTCGGTGACGGCCTCGTGGCCGACGAGGGCGTCCTCCACCTCGAACGGGCCGATGCGGTAGCCCGAGGAGATGATGATGTCGTCGGCCCGGCCCTCGAAGAAGAAGTAGCCGTCCTCGTCGCGGGAGGCGAGGTCGCCGGTCCGGTAGTAGTCGCCGGCGAACGTCCGCTCGTCCAGGTGGGGCTTCTCGAAGTAGCCGTCGAAGATGGCGGGGCTGTCGACCGGCACCGCTATCTCGCCGATGTCGCCCGGTTCGACCGCCTCGTCGTCGTCGTCGAGCAGCGTCACGTCGATGCCCGGCACGGGTTTGCCCATGCTGCCGGGCTTCACGTCGATGTCGGGGTAGTTCGTCACGAGCGCGACCGTCTCGGTCTGGCCGTAGCCGTCTCGCGGGGTGACGCCGAACGCCTCCTCGAACGCCTGGATGGGCTCGCGGTTGAGCGGTTCGCCGGCCGACACCGCCTCCGTGAGCGAGAGGTCGTACGCGTCGAGGTCGGGCTGCTGGGCGAACATCCGGTACTGGGTCGGGACGGCACAGAGGCGGGTCACGCCCTCCTCCTCCAGGAGGTCGAGGAACGTCTCCGCGTCGAACTCGCCGGCGTAGAGGAACTGCGGCGCGCCGGTCGTCAGCGCGACGCCGACGGGGCTCCAGAACCACTTCGCCCACCCCGTGCCGGTCGTCGCCCACAGTAGTTCGTCCGAGAAGTCGGTGTCGCGGTCGACGCCCCACCAGTAGCGTCCGTTGACGCGCTCGAAGCAGTGCATCCAGCGGTGGCGGTGGAGCACGGGCTTGGGCTGGCCGGTCGTTCCGCTGGTGTAGTTGATGGACATCGGGTCCGACGCCGACAGGTCGGGACCGTCGTGGTCGGCGGCCGCGCCGTCGAGCAGGTCCGAGAAGGACCGCCAGTCCGCCGCGCGTTCGCTCCCGTCGGTCTCGTCGTCGCCCAGCACGACGAAGGTGTCGAGCGGCGTCTCCGCCACGACGTCCTCGACCATGTCGGTCAGGTCGGCGTGACACACCATCGTCGTCGCGTCGCAGTCGTTCGCGCGGAAGGCGATGTCCTTCGGTTTCAGCATGGCCGAGGAGGGGACGAGAATCGCGCCGCGAGCCAGCGCGCCGAGTTGCACCGCGAACACGTCCGGGTCGCGCGGCAGGAGATGCATCACGCGGTCGCCCTCGCCGACGCCCAGCGCTTCGAGGGCGTTGGCGAACCGGTTCGCGTCGTCGCGCAGGTCGGCGTAGGTGCGCTCTTCCTCGCGGCCCGCTTCGTCCCGGAATCGCACGGCGAGTCGGTCGCCGAAGGCGTCTGCGTGGTCCTCGACGACCGCCGGGATGGCGTAGTCGTCCGGAATCTCCCACTGGAACGACTCGCGTTCGCGCTGATAATCGATCTCCATGACGGAGGAAACGTGTACCTTCGATTATTTGGATTTATCGAGACGTATAAGGAAGTTGACTCCCCCGACCGGCGCGGCCCGGGGACGACGGCGGTCACGGGGACGTTCGGGGGCGGGACGTCGAGGCGGAACAGACAACCTTTTAGGGTAGCCTAAACCATCACGTACCGAGAGAGATGAGCGAGGAGGACATCTGCGTCGTCGTACCGACCATCCGGGAACCGGAGTGCGTGCGCGACTACGTCGGAAACGCCCGCGACCACGGCTTCGACACCGACCGCCTGCACTTCGTGCTGGTCACCGAATCGTTCTGCGACACCGACGCGATGGAGGCGATGCTCGACGACCTCGCCGTCTCGGGTGGGGTGTTCGACGGTCCCCGCCGCGAACGGTGGTTCGACGAGCGCGGCGTCGCGGAGTACGACCATCTGGTCCCCGAGGCCAGCCACGCCCAGACCAGTTTCGGGCTGCTGTACCTCTGGGCGGGCGACTTCGAGTACGGCGTCTTCGTCGACGACGACACCCGTCCCCTGCCGGGCGTGGACTACTTCGGTCGCCACCTCCGGAACCTCCGGTACGAGGGGGAGATCGAGCGAGTGTCCTCCGACGAGAACTGGGTGAACGTCCTCTACCAGAACGCCGACGAGCACGGCCTCTACCCCCGGGGCTACCCCTACTCGGCGATGGACGAGGAGACGGCGACGGAGCAGACCTGCGTCGGCGACGTGGTCGCCTCGCAGGGCCTCTGGACGAACGTGCCCGACCTCGACGCCGTCCGCATCCTGATGGACGGCGACCTCCGGGGACAGGCCCAGACGCGCACGTCCCCGGCGGACTACGGCGAGAACTTCGTCGCCGCGCCGGGGAACTACCTCACGGTCTGCTCGATGAACCTCGCGTTCCGCCGGGAGGTCGTCCCCGCGTTCTACCAGTTGCCGATGGACGACAACCCCTGGGACGTGGGGCGGTTCGACGACATCTGGAGCGGCGTCTTCCTCAAGCGCGCCTGCGACGTGCTCGGCAAGCAGATCGTCAACGGCGCGCCGCTCTGCCGACACGACAAGGCCCCGCGCTCGACGTTCGGCGACCTCAGCAACGAGGTCGCCGGCCTGGAACTGAACGAGCACCTCTGGACGCTCGTCGCGGGAGACGGCGAGGAGGCGGACTCGTTCGCCGAGGCGTACGCGGCGATGGCGGCCACGCTCGCCGACGGCGACTACGACGAGTACGAGAACGGCGCGTTCCTCAACTACGTCGGCGAGCACATGGTGGACTGGCTCGCCTGCCTCGACGAACTCGACGCCGCCCGCGAACCGGTCCCGGCCGACGACTAGGTCCGGAGCGACGCGCGGTCCACGTCGCTTCTCGCGACGGCCCCCGCCACGACGACCTCGGTCCCGTCCGGTCCACGGAATAAACCGGTAGGTATAAGCGCTTTAGGCCGGCCTAATCTATGATATGGAGCGACGCGACTCCGCTGGCTACGAAGGCAACGACGGGGGTCGCCGCCGGTTTCTGGCCGCAGTTGGTGCCGGTGCCGTCGGCGCGACGGCCGGCTGTCTCGGCGGACTGATGGACGGCAACGACGGCGGTGGTGGTGGGGGCGGAAACAACAGCACCGACGTCGCGGGCCAGATAGGCTCGGGACGGTCGCCGTTCGGCAACCGCGGGCCACCCGGCGGCACGTCGATGCAGGAGATGCCGGACCTGAAGGGCAAGCTAACTCTCTACTCGGGGCGCGGACAGGCGCTCGTCGGCGAACTCATCGGATTCATCGAGAACCTCTACGACGGCTTCGAGGTCAAGACGCAGTACGGCGGCTCGACCGAACTCGTCCAGCAGATCCAGACCGAGGGGAAAAACAGCCCTGCCGACGTGTTCTACTCCGTCAACGCGGGGTCGCTGGGGATGCTCTCGGAGGCCGGTCGAACGGCGAAGCTCCCGAAGGACGTGTTGACGATGGTCGACGAGCGGTTCCGCGACCCCCAGGGCGAGTGGGTCGGTACCTCCGGGCGCGCGCGGTCCGTTCCGTTCAACACGAACGCGTTCGACGAGGGCGCGATTCCGAACGACATCTTCGCGTTCCCGAACCAGAAGAAGTTCGACGGCAAGATGGGGTGGGCACCCTCCTACGGTTCGTTCCAGGCGTTCGTCACCGCGATGCGCCTGTTGAACGGCCGGCAGAAGACCAAGCAGTGGCTCCAGGCGATGAAGCGCGAGAAGATCGTCAAGAACTACTCCGACGAGTTCCTCGTCGCGCAGGCGGTCGCCCGCGGCGAAATCAAGGCGGGGTTCACGAACCACTACTACATCCAGCGCGTACTCGCCGGGAACGAGAACGCCTCCATCGGCACCGCGTTCACGAAGAACGACGCGGGGTCGATGTTCAACGTCGCGGGTGCGGCCGTGGTGAACACGACCGGCAAGCAGCAACTGGCGTCGAACTTCGTCCGCCACCTGCTCTCGGCCGAGGCCCAGGAGTACTTCGCCGTGAAGACCTACGAGTATCCGCTGATTCCCGAAGTCGAGCCGCTCGGCCGCCTGCCGACCATCGACGAACTCGAACCGCCGGCCGACCTCGACCTCGGCCAGCTCTCGAAGCTGAAACCGACGCTCGACATCCTTCGAGAGGTCGGACTCCTCTGACATGAACGCCGAAACCGAGCGGACGAGCGGGCGTTCGGGGCTGCGCGAGCTACCCCTGGGCCTCGTCCTGCTCGGTGGTGCGGTGTCGGCCGCCGTCCTGCTACCGCTCCTGTGGCTCGTCGGCATGGCCGCGGGCGTGGGGCAGGCCCGCGCCCTGGAACTGCTGACCAGTTCGCGCACCGTCCAGGTGCTTCTCAACAGCGCGCTGCTGGTCGTCGGCGTCACGGGCGCGTCGATTCTGCTCGCGGTGCCGCTGGCGTACCTGACCGTCCGGACCGACCTGCCGTTCCGGCGGTTCTGGACCGTCGCGGTGTCGCTCCCGCTGGTCATCCCGAGCTACATCGGCGCGTTCGCGTTCGTCTCGGCGTTCGGTCCCCGCGGCGAACTCCAGCAGCTACTCGCACCCTTCGGCGTCGAGTCGCTGCCGGCCGTCTACGGCTTCGAGGGTGCACTGCTCGTACTGACGCTGTACACCTACCCCTACGTCTACATCACGACGCGAGCCTCGCTGAAGTCCCTGGACACGACGCTGGTCGAAGCCGCGCGCACGCTCGACCACTCGCGCTGGGACGCGTTCAAGCGCGTCACGCTCCCGCAGGTCCAGCCCGCCATCGCGGCCGGGAGCCTGCTGGTCGCACTGTACGCGCTGTCGGACTTCGGCACGCCGGCTATCATGCAGTTCGACGTGTTCACTCGCGTCATCTACGTCGAACAGCAGATAGGCCGGGACTACGCCTCCCTGCTCTCGCTCGTCCTGGTCGCGGGGACGCTGGTCATCCTCGCCGTCGAGTCCCGCATCCGGGGCGAGGAGCGCGACGCCGGTCGGCAGAGCGGCCGGGCGGACGACCGGGTGCGACTCGGCCGCTGGCGGTGGCCCGCGATGGCGGTCCCCGCGCTCGTCGCCGGTCTGGCGCTCGCGGTACCGCTCGCCATCCTCGCGCTGTGGCTGGTCGGCGGCGGTTCCGAGTACGCCACGACGCTCGAGTTCGAGTGGCAGTACGTCACCAACTCCGTCTACGTCGCCGCCCTGGCGGCGCTGGCCGCGACGCTGGCCGGCCTGCCGGTCGCGTACCTCGCCGCCCGTCACGACTCCGTGCTCACCGACGCGTACGAGCGCCTCTCGTACGTCGGCTACGCGGTGCCGGGGGTCGTCCTGGGACTGGCGCTCGTGTACTTCGGCAACCGCTACGCCACGCCGCTGTACAAGACCGTCCCGCTGCTGGTGTTCGCCTACGTCGTCCGCTTTCTGCCCCAGTCGGTCGGGTCGACGCGGGCGTCGTTCCTGACGGTGAACCCGCAGTTGCCGGAGGCGGCCCGGACGCTCGGCCGCACCACGGTCGGTGCGTTCCGGGCGGTCACGCTGCCTCTCATCGCGCCGGGCCTCCTCGGCGGGGCGGCGCTCGTCTTCCTGACGACGATGAAGGAACTGCCGGCGACCCTGCTGTTGCGGCCCATCGGCTTCGACACGCTGTCGACGTTCATCTGGCAGGCGCAGAAGGCGGGCCACTTCGGCGCGGCCGCGGTGCCCGCGCTCGTCCTGCTGGTCGTCTCCGGACTCTCGATGCTCGTGATACTCTCACGGGAGGGATACGATGTCAGATAGTCAACTCGCAAGCGGCCCCGAGAACGTACCGACCGACGACCGCCCGTCGAGCGAGACGGTGCTCGAACTCCACGACGTGGTCAAACGCTACGGCGGCGGACCGCGCGTCATCGACGACCTCTCGCTGTCCGTTCGCGACGGAGAGATACTGACCCTGCTCGGCCCCTCCGGCTGTGGCAAGACGACGACCCTGCGGCTCGTCGCCGGTCTCGAACGCCCGGACGGCGGCGAGGTGGTGCTGAACGGCAGCGCCGTCGCCGGGAACGGCTCGTTCGTCGCTCCCGAGCAGCGCGGCATCGGCGTCGTCTTCCAGGAGTTCGCGCTGTTCCCCCACCTGACGGCCGAGGAGAACGTCGCGTTCGGGCTGACGGACGTCTCCGATGCGGAACGCGAACGCCGCGTCGACGAGATGTTCGACCTCGTCGGCCTCCAGAGTCACCGCGACAGCTACCCCGACGAACTGTCGGGCGGCCAGCAGCAGCGGGTCGCGCTCGCGCGCTCGCTCGCGCCCGAACCCGACATCCTCCTGCTGGACGAACCGTTCTCGAACCTCGACGTCGACCTTCGCGTCGAGATGCGCGAGGAGGTGCGACGCATCCTGAAGGAAGCGGGGGTGACCGCCGTCTCCGTCACCCACGACCAGGAGGAGGCGATGTCCATCAGCGACCGAGTCGCCGTGATGAACGGCGGCGAGATAGAGCAGGTCGGTGCGCCGGAACAGGTGTTTCAGCATCCGGAGTCGCGGTTCGTCGCCTCCTTCCTCGGCCACGCCGGCTTCCTCTCGGGGTACGTCGACGGCGACGAGGTGCTGACCGGCGTCGGGCCCATCCCGCGCGACCAGATTCACGGCCTCGCGAGCCAGTACGACAAGACTCGCGTCGACGTGCTCGTCCGCCCGGACGACCTGGAAGCGGTCCCCGCCGACGCCGACGCGGCGGACGGCCGCGTCACCTACCGGCGGTACCTCGGCCCGACCGTGCTCTACCGGGTCGAACTCGACGCCGGCGACGATGACGACGACGCCGACGTGCTCCAGTGCATGCACAACCACGACCGGCAGATTCCGCTCGACACGCCCGTGAACGTCGAACTCGCCGCGGACCACGACCTCGCGTGGTTCCCCCGCGGCCAGCGCGAGACCCAGGCTCGCGCCCCCGAAGCCGACTGATGAACCTACGGCGCGCGCTCAGGGAGCCGACCGGCCGACCGCGCGTCGACCGCACCCTCCGCGCAGTCGCCGTTCCCCTCGCGGTCGGCCTGCCCGCGGCCGTCGTCGTCCTCTGGCTCTCGACCACCGTCTTCCCCTACCTCTCGGTCAACCACGACGAGGGCGTCTACCTCCAGCAGGCCGCCATGTTGCTCGACGGTCGGCTGTTCCTCCGGACGCCGTTTCCCGACGCCTTCCGTCCCTGGTTCTTCGTCGTCGACGGCGACCGCATGTACTCGAAGTACACCCCCGTCCCGGCCGCCGTCTTCGCGCTCGGGAAACTCGCCGGAAGCTACCGCTACGCGCTCGCCGGCGTCGCCGCCGCCAACGCCGCGCTCGTCGTCGCGCTGACCCGCGACGCCTTCGACACCCGAACCGGCCTGCTGGCCGGAGTCGCTCTGCTCGGGACGCCGCTCTTCCTCGTCACGTCCGCCACCTTCCTCCCGTACGCGCCGACGACGATGCTGAACCTCGCGTTCGCCGCCGCGTACGTCCGGGCGGTCCGCCTGGACGACCACCGGTGGGCCGCACTCGCCGGTTGCTTCGTCGGTCTCGCGTTCTTCGCCCGGCCGTACACGGCGGTCCTGTTCGTCGTTCCCTTCGCCGCGCACGCCCTGCTGGAACTCGCCCGCGCGCGGCCGGCCGACCGCTCGCTTCGCAATCCCTCGTCGCTGTTCGGCTCCCCAACGTTCCGCCGAATCGCGGGCCGCTACGCCGTCGTCTCGGCGCTGGGGCTCGCCTGGGTCGGGGTCACGCTCGCGTACAACTGGCACGTCACCGGGTCGCCGCTCCGGTTCCCCTACGCCGCGTTCGCGCCGCACGACGGCCTCGGCTTCGGTCGCCGCGAACTGCTCGGGTACGAGCGCAACTACACGCCGCTGCTCGCGCTCCGGGCGAACGCCCGCGTGCTGTGGTCGTTCGCCGCCAGATGGACCGTCGCCGCGCCCCTCGGCACGCTCCTCGCTGCCGCCGGCCTCGGAGCGTTCGTCTCGCGCTCGAGAGCCGCGCGGTCCGGCCCCGGAACGACCGGCCGTCCCGGCCTCTCGGACCTCGAACTCCGGGCCGTCTTCGCCGGCCTCCTCCTCTCATTCGTCGCCGGCAACGTCTACTTCTGGGGGAATCTCAACGTCCTCGCGGAACTGGACAACCCCGGGGACGGCTTCATCGCGCTGTTCGGTCCGTTCTACCACTTCGACCTGCTGCTCCCCCTCTCGGCGTTCGCTGCCAGCGGGGCCGTGGCCCTCGCGTCTCGCGCCCGCCGGCTCGTTCGCGCTCGCCTCGACCGCTCGCAGGCCCGGGCCGTCCTCCTCGCGCTGTTGTTAGTCGCCGCGCCCGTCGTCGCCGTCGCCGAGCAGCGCGCTGTCTCGCGGCCCGTCGCGGCCAACGCGGACCTCTCGGAGAAGCACGCCGCGGCCTACCAGCCGTTCGAGCGACGCGACCTCTCGAACGCCCTCGTGTTCGTTCCGACGCCGTACGGCGTCTGGCTCAACCATCCGTTCCAGGCGTTGCGGAACGACCCGTCGCTGCACGGCGACGTGGTGTACGCCCAGAATCGCGATGCGGCGGGCGATTTCCGCATCGTCGACGCCTACGACGACCGGAAGCTCTACCGGTACACCTACCGCGGACGGTGGTCGCCGGCCGCCGACGCGACGGTGACGCCCGCGCTCCAGCGTCTCCGCGTCCGGGAGGGCGAGCGCGTTCGCGTGACGACGACCGTAGGGATTCCCGACGACACCCGCGGCGTCAACGTCCGACTCGAAGCCGGCGACCGGGTGGCGACCTACTCGCTGACCCGAACCGGCGACGACCGCGCGACGCTGACGTGGGTCGTCACGCCCGACGGAGCCCGGGTCGTCGACGCCGTCGGCGCAAACCTCACGGAGACGGGACGGGCGCGCGTGCCCGTCGACGGCGCGGAGAGGGTGTCGCTGGCCGTGACCGTCGTCCAGCCCGGCGGGTCGACGTTCACCTACCGACAGGAGGCGTCGATGCTGGCGGCGAACGGGACGGTTCGGACGCTCTGGCCCCCGGAGGAACGGCTCTGCCGGCTGACGGTCCACTGCGGGCGCGAGGGAACCTACCTGCCGGGCGAGACGACGCTGGACGGTACCTTCGTCAACGCGACGGTGGAGACGGACCCCTGACGATGCGCCGGAGTCGCTCCTGGAGTGCGACCTTGGCGATGGACTTCGCGATGGCGGCGCCGCCGGAGAGGGGGTCGAGTTTCGTCTCCCCCAGCCGCTCGTCGTACGCGATGGGAATCTCCTTGACGCGGTACCCGCGCACGAGCGGCCTGACGAGCAGTTCCGCCGAGAGGCCGGTGTTCTCCGTCCACGAGATGTGCTCGAAGACCTCCTTCCGGTAGGCGCGCATCCCGGTCGTCGTGTCGTGGACGCGTTCGCCGAGCAGTAGACTCGCCAGCGCCGCGAACGCCCGGTTCCCCCAGCGGTTCAGTTCCGGCATCGCCTGCGCGCCGTAGTAGAGCCGGTCGCCGCTGACCACGTCGTACCCCTCGTTTATGGCGTCGAGGAACGCCGGCAACTGCTCCATCGGGTAGGTGTCGTCGCAGTCGGTAGTGACGACGACCGGACGTTCGGCCGCCAGCAGCGCCGCTCGTACCGCGACGCCGTACCCCTCCGGCTCCTGGCGGATGACCCGCGCGCCGTGCTCCCGAGCTATCTCCGGCGTCCGGTCCGTGGAACCGTCGACGCACACGATCTCGGCCCGCCCGTCCGTCACGCGCTCCACGTCCGAGAGCACTGCATCGATAGCCTCCTCCTCGTTGTACGTCCCCATCACGACGCTCACGTCGTCGAACGTGAAGCCCTCGTGCTTCTGCGGGTCGCTCATTGGCAGTCGGTAGCTCCCCGGCGAACTTGAGCGTTCAGATTCGACGGAACGCGGCGTCGCTCCGGCCGTCGTCGTCCGTCCGTCGATTCTCGCGATTCGGCCACCGCCACGTATATGCTACCGTCTCACGTACGTCCGTCCGGCATGCCCGGCAAGCAACTGCTGATGATAGTCGGCGACTTCGGCGAGGACTACGAGATCATGGTACCGTTCCAGGCGCTCCAGGCGGTGGGCCACGAGGTGGACGCCGTCTGTCCGGAGAAGGGGAGCGACGAGACGGTCAAGACGGCGGTCCACGACTTCCGCGGCGACCAGACGTACGTCGAGTCCCGCGGCCACGACTTCGCGCTGACGGCGTCGCTCGACGACGTGGACCCGGCGGAGTACGACGGACTCGTTCTCCCCGGCGGTCGCGCGCCGGAGTACCTCCGGACCTACGACGAGGTCCTCGACGTGGTCCGTCACTTCGACGAGGCGGACAAACCCATCGCGGCCATCTGCCACGCCGCACAGATTCTCGCCGCGGCCGACGTCGTCGAGGGCCGGACCTGTTCGGCGTATCCTGCCCTCCAGCACGACGTGGAGGACGCCGGCGGCGAGTACTACGACGGCGTCACGACCGACGGCAACCTCGTCACCGGCCGCGACTGGGGCGACCACGTCGAGTGGATCGCCCAGTTCCTCGACGTACTCGGAACCGAGATAGAACACGGCCAGCCGGCCGAGGCGGCCCAGGACTGACCGCGACTCCGTTTCGCCGCGCCGGCGTCGCCGTCCGGTCCGTGCGTGGGCCAACCCCTCCGAACGCGACTGCGGTGCTCTCTCCGGGCGTCTCTCCGAACGTTCGGCGCTCGACCGCGCCCGAAATTTGATATAGCGTAATACGATTCATGCGGCGCGTGCGAGACGCCGTCCGACCGACGGCTTCGGCCACGTTGACGGTGAACTGGCGGATTTCGCGCTCGCGACGCCACCGCGACAGTACCCGCGTTCGATCCGCGAGGGGGAAGACAGCCGATTCGTCTCACAGTCCGCGCTGTTCCGCAGCGGGTCGGCTCCTCCGAGGTCGAGCGACACCTTCGGCAGGGCTTCACGAAGAGGGCATCCGCTGGATTCGGTTTTCGACGTCTCCCGACGACGTTCGAGAGCTCCCGTCCCACTGCCCATAGGACTATCCGATTAGAGACCCTAAAATGAGGGATGGCAGACAACAAGAATGGCCGAGACAAGAAAGCGCACGACGACGAAAGACGCCAGCGAGAGCGCGACATGGCCGAGGAACTGGAACGCAAAGACGAAACGGAACCACCGGTCGACGAGGCAGAACTCACCGCTTTCGAGACGGAACTCGAATCTCTGGAATTTCCGGCGACGGGGACCGACGTCGTCGCGGCGGTCGGCGACCGCGAGGTCGAATCGGACGACGGGACGTACACCGTCGAGGAACTGGTACCGGACACGGACGAGGAGACGTTCCGCTCTCCCACTTCCGTCCGGGCGCGGGTACAGCGGCCGACGGTCGCCGCGGCCATGAAACAGATCGTGGAAGCCAGCGAGATGCTCCCGAACGCTGATCTCCGTGGCTCACAGCGCGAAGCCTACGAGAAGACGCTTCGGGAACTCAAAGCGATCGACGCCGACGACGACGACGAAGGGATTCAGGCCATCACCGACTGGATCGTCGAGCGCATCCGCGACAAAGAGAAGCTTCCGGGGTCCCGGGCGGTACGCCGGCAAGCGGCGAAGTACTGCCGGGCGAACGGGTACCAGATTCGGAACGACGAGTGGCTCGGCATATAGACCGGCGACCAGCGACCGACCGTGAGAAATGACGGCCGTCGGTATCTAGGAGGGACGATTCGCACCGCGGACCGAACGGCCTCGGTGACCCTACGAACCCCGTACTCGACACGCCACGTCCGTCACCCACCGAGTTCGAACGGAAGTTCTCCAGCGCGGATGGCGGCGGTCGGAACCTTCCACACCGAGTTCAGTATAGCGAAATACGATTTACGAGTTCCGTCTCGGACTACAGCAGCGAGTAGACGTTCGCCTCGTACACCTCACGCACCCGGTCGCCCCAGTTGTGGGTGTAGGTGTCGATGATGTCGCTCGCCACGTCGCCGCGGAGGTACTTGACGATTCCCCGGTCGCCGGTCCGGTCCCGGAGATGCGTGGTGAAGAAGTGCCGAAAGTAGTGCGGCGTGACGTTCTCCTCCGCGCCGCCGCCGGTCCGGTACCAGCCTGCCTCCCGGGCGTGGCGTTCGACGACGTGTCGGACGGTCTTCGGCGTGACGCGGGACCCCCAGTCGCCGCTCGTGCTGACGAACAGCGGGGCGGCGGGCGACTGCGCGTCCGGACGTACCGCCAGCCAGCGTACCAGCGTCGCCCGGAGTTCGTCGTCCACGGGGACGACGGTCCCTCGCTTGCGCTTGTTCGAGGCGCTGCGCTCCTCTCCGTTGACCACCTCGCCGCGCGAGACGTCGGCTGCGACGTACAGCGAGTCCGGTCTCCCGTCCAGTTGCGGGCGCTGGCCGAGTTCGTACGCCGTGCGCACGTCCTCGTCGGTGAGGTTCAGGTCCCGGAGGTCGAGGTTGCAGAGTTCGCCGACGCGCATCCCGGTCTTCAGCAGCGTGACGACGAGCGCGCGCTCCAGCGGATGGCGAATTCCGTCGACGAACGCCGCCATCCGCGGAATCGAGATCTCGCGGCGCGTCGGGTCCTTGTCGATGGACTCGTGCATCTCCTCGACGACGAGCGCCATCGGGTTCGAGTCGAACGCGCCGACCTGGGTCATGTAGGCGTAGAACCGGTGCAGGTAGGAGGCGTAGGTGGCGACCGTGCTCTCGGCGTTCTCGCCGCGGAGCGTGTGAATCCAGGCCATGCACTCCCGTCGACTCGCGTCGCCGGGTGCGACGGCCCGCCCCGAGGGGTTTCGGTCGGGGTCGTCGAGGAAGGACTCGAACTCCCGGAGGACGCGTTCGTACGCCCCGCGAGTGCGCTCGCTCTTGCCGTGGAACTCCAGGTCCTGGAGGAAGTAGCCCACCGGGTCCTCTGGGTCCGTCTCGCCCGCTGCCGGACTACTCGCCATCGTTCGCCTCCACGAGCACGTACCCGCCGTGGCGTCCGCTGTACCGGACGCGGTTCTCGTCCTGGAGGTCGCCGAGCGCGTCGTCGAGTCTGTCCTCGAAGTCCCCGGCCAGTCGCTCGACGAGCTCGTCCCACGAGAGCGGCTCGTCGGCCAGGATGTCGAGGACGGCGTCTTCGAGGCCGTCACCCCCAGGGTTCGAACCGCCTTCAGAGGGTTCCGCAGAGCCGAGGTCGAATCCCCGTCGTCCCGCCTGTACCATCGTCCTGACGAACTCGCTCTGGCTCATGTCGAGGTCGTCGGCGTGGGCCTTCCACTCGGATTTTTGGTACTTCGGCACGTAGGTCTTCACGACAGCGCGGTCCGTCCCGTCGTCGGGCATGAACGGGGCATCTCACCCCCACCACTTCAACTTGTCCCACGAATCGTGATAAGCGAACTTATCTCCTCAATTAGTACTCTAACTGCGGCCGGATATGATTATTATCTCGGCGAGCGACACTATCTAACCACCCATCGTAGTACCAGTAACGCTGATAACTCGGCGGCGACGACGACGGTCGTCGTCGGGGAGATTCGGTTCGATTCCGAACTGCGCGTCGCTCGGCGGGGGGTCGAGGCCAGCGGTCGAGGCGTCGGCACTGGCGCTCGGCAAGTGAGAGGGCTCTCGACGGCTCCGGGAGAGATGGAAGCATCGGTCGAATCGCGGGCGACTCCATTTGCGGGGGCGAGTGAGTTCGCTGTCTCGGTTGCCACGAGCACGCACCCGGTTGAACGGTCGTGGAATCGTTCCCTCGGCCGGTGGCGGTCGGGGCACCCCCGAACGTCGACCGTGCGCGCTCTCCGGAACGCGACTGCAGTCCGCTACGTGCTGGCGTGAAGAGCGTCGTCTGGTAGTCGACCGTGTGGCGACGTGTGGCGGGGTGGACGATGGAGTGTCGACGACCGGTCGTCGGTTCCGTCTCTCGCACGAAGCGGTCGTCGGCGGTCCGATGCCGGCAAAAAACGAGTGCCGGTGAGCGACGGAGTCGTCGGTCGACGTCACGACGCCGTCCGACGAGCGACTCGTAAATCACATACCGCTATATCCAACGCCGGGGGCGTCGGCGGGGAGTCGCGACGGTCAGGATTCGACCGTGTCGGCGTAGCGTTCGAGTTCGGCGGCGAGTTCGCGGGCGCGGTCCGGGGAGAGCGTCACGGTGTCGGCGTGGGCCGGCAAGTCGTCGAGTTGCGTGTTGTCGAGTTCGAGCTGGAGCGTCACCACCTCGGGGTCCTCGACGCGAGGCGTGCTCACGTCCAGGACGGCGTCGGCCTCGTCGGTCCAGCCGTGGCCCTCGGCGACGGCGTCGAGCAGGTCGAAGGTCGTGTAGGCGGTGACGCTCATCACCCGGTCGGCCATCTCAGTCGTCCCCCGAGACGGGCTGGTCCTCCGGGCTGTTCGGCGCGGGACTCGACTCCGGCTCGTCGTCGTCGGCGTACGGGTACCACGTCTTCTTGGTGTTGTGCATGTACGGGTCGTCGTAGGAGGTCTCCTCCGGCTCTACGAGTTCGGTCAGCGTCTCCTCGTCGCGAGCCTGGACGAACTCCCGGAACGTCTCGCCGTCTCCCCGCTCGGCGGCGTACCCTTCGACGAGGTTCCGTATCGCGCCGGGCACCTCGTCGACCGCGACGCGCTCGCGGACCCAGTCCGCGAACGCCGGATTCTCGCCGAGTCCGCCGCCGAGACCGATGTCGAGCGCCTCGACCGGTTCGCCGTCCTTGCGCGTCTTCATCCCGCGGAGGCTCACGTCCGCGATCTGGGGCTGGGCGCAGGAGGCCGTACAGCCCGAGAGGTGGATGTGGAAGTTCTCCACGTCGTCGGGCAGGTCGACGTTGTCGACGAGCCAGCGCGAGAACCGGACCTGTCGGTTCTTCGTCTCCACGATGGACAGCGAGCAGAACTCCGTGCCCGTGCAGGCGATGGAGCCGCGCTGGAAGGGGTGCGGGTCCGGACTGTAGTGCTCGAGGACGGGCTCGTCGAGGAGGTCGTCGACGTTCTCCTCGGGGACGTCCGTCAGGAGAATGTTCTGGCGCTGGGTGAGCCGAGCCTCGCCGGAGCCGTGCTTCTCGGCGACGTCGGCGATTTCTATCAAGTCCTCCGCGCCGACGCGGCCGACGAGCACGTTCAGGCCGACGTAGTAGTTCCCGTCGTTCTGCCGGTGGACGCCGACGTGGTCGGCGTGGCCGTGGTCCTCCGGAACGCCCGCGTTGTAGGAGTACTGCTCCCGGAGGTCGCGCCCCGCCGTCTTCAGTTCGAAGTCGACGTAGTCGTCCTGGAGGACGCGCCGGAGCTTCTCGGTCCCCCACTCGTCGACGAGGAACTTGATGCGGGCGCGCCGGCGGTTGTCGCGGTTGCCGTGGTCGCGGAACAGCCCGGAGAGGCCACCCAGCACGTCGACGACTTCGTCGGGTTCGGCGAACACGTCGATGTCGCGGGCGAACCGCGGTTCCCGACCCGCGAGACCGCCGCCGACGCGGACGTTGAACCCGCGGACCTGCTGGCCGTCGATCTCCTTCTCCGCCGGCTCGATGCCCACGTCGTTGATGTCGCCCTGGCCGCAACCCTCCCGGCAGCCCGTGACGGACACCTTCCACTTCCGGGGCAGGTTCGCGTAGTCGGGGTTGCCCTTGAGGTTCTCCTGGAGGTCGTCGACGACGGGCAGGGCGTCGACGAACTCGCGTTCGTCCTTGCCGGCGACGGGACAGCCGACGATGTTGCGCCACGAGTCGCCACAGGCCTGCTTCGTCGAGAGACCGGCCTCCTCCAGTCGGTCCCATATCTCGGGGACGTCTTCGATGTTTATCCAGTGGAGCTGGACCGCCTGCCGGGTGGTCACGTCTGCGTAGCCGTTCCCGAACTCGGGATTCGCGGCCGGGCCGGTGGCGTAGTCGCGCGCTATCTCGCCGATGACGCGCAACTGACCCGGGTCGAGCACGCCGCTCGGCGGCCCGATGCGCATCATGAAGTAGCTCTCCTGTCCGTCGCGCTGGTGGTACAGCCCCCACCACTTGAACCGCTCGAACCACGCGTCGTGTTCGTCGTCCGGGATGGCCTCCCAGCCCTCTTCGGCGAATCGTCGGAGATGGTCACGTATCTCCTCGCCGTACACCTCGTCTTTCCACTTCTCGACGTCGCTCGGCATGAGGCCAACTAGGGAGTCGCCGGGTATACCCCCACGCTTGCCGTCAATCCTCTCCCTGACTTCCCGAAACCGGCAATTCTTTCGCGGTCTCGCGGAGACGACGGTAACCGACGACAGCGACCGATCACCCCGGAACGTGGACGCCGCCGACCGCGACGCGGCGGAACGCGCCGTCGTCGACGCGGCCGACGGTGAGCCAGTCGGTCGTCGCGCTCTCGCCGCAGCCGATGCAGCGACCGCCCGCGCGCACGTCGACGCTGCGGGCGTCGACGGCCGTCTCGGTGAACACCTCGACGACGAAGAAGGCCGTCTCGCAGTCACAGACGGCGTGGTCGGCGAGTCGCCACACGTCGCTGTTGCCGACGACCCGCGAGTCGTTCACGCTCACCCAGGCTCCTTCGTCCAGAAGTCGGAGGGAGACAGTCACGCTCGCTGCTTCGCGGGGGAGCCACCTGAGCGCGTCGTCGCTCGCAACGACCGCCGCGGTGCTCGTCACGGAGATTCGGCCGTTCTCGCCGCTCGCGGGCGAACGGACGCTGCTCGAAAGGGATTCGCCGAATTCGGGCCATCGGAGATTGCGACCGGTCTTGCCGCTATTTCGAAGCGACGGCGTCGTTTACGGGTAGAGGCGTCCTTATCCGTGTTTCCGTTCTACGAAACGTCGATGAGAACTGAGACGACCCCTGACGAGGAGCGTCCGTATCTGGACGACCGGCTGCCGGACGCATCGCCGACGCCAGAGGTGAGTCGATGAGCGAGAACGCCGACGACCGGTCCGGTCGACGGTCGGCGAGCGACCGTGCGGCGGACACCGAACACCTTCAGGACGTCGCGGACGGCGGTGGCTGCACGGAGATATGGGAGCACCTCTCCGAGAACCGCAGCGGGGGTTCGGAATCGGAACGCGACGCCGCGACCGACTCCGACAGGACGCTGGAGGGCGAACGCTGATGGGCGAGGGGACGACGCAGGCGCTCGTGCTCGCCGGCCACGGCTCCCACCTGAACCCCCGGTCGGACCGTCCGGTGTTCGACCACGCGGACGCCGTCCGCGAACGCAGCGCGTTCGACGAGGTTCGGACGGCGTTCTGGAAGGAGGAGCCGTCGCTTTCCGAGGTGCTCCGCACCGTCGAGAGCGACGCCGCCTACGTCGTCCCCCTGTTCGTCAGCGAGGGGTACTTCACCGAGCAGGTGCTCCCTCGCGAACTCCGACTGACCGACGACCGCCACCTGGACGTCGGATTTCCGGTTCGCTACGCGCCGCCGGTCGGGACGCACGACGCGATGACGGACGTCGTCGTCCGCCGCGTAGAACGCGTGACCGGCGACCCGGACGTGGGCGACGGCGTCGGCGTCGCGGTCGTCGGCCACGGCACCGAGCGCAACGAGAACAGCGCCCGCGCGACCCAGCGCCACGTCCGCCGCATCCGCGAGCGCGACCGCTTCGAGGAGGTGCAGGCGCTGTTCATGGACGAACCGCCGTACGTCGACGACCTGTACGACGAGTTCGACAGCGAGTCGCTCGTCGTCGTCCCGCTGTTCGTGGCGGACGGCTACCACACGACCGAGGACATCCCGGAGGACCTGGGACTGGTCGCCGAGGGCGAGGGCGGCGACGCCGACTACGACGTGCCGGCGACGGTCGATGGCCGGGAGGTCTGGTACGCCGGTGCGGTCGGCACGGAACCGCTCGTCGCGGACGTGGCGGTCGAGCGCGCCGCGGACCTCGGCGCGGAGGTGGACGATGAACGACTCGAAGGTTGAGGAACTCCTCGCGGCGGCCACGGACGGCGTCGCGTTCGACGGCCTGCGGGTCGCGCGAGACGACCGAGACGCCGGACTCGCGTTCGAGACGCCCGAGGACCGTCACGTCGGTCTCACGGAGGCCGAGTTCCGCGCGGTCGCCCGCGACCACGCGGCGTACGTCGACAACTGGCACCACTGGGAGCGAGTCGTCGAGGGCCACGGCGGCTACCGCCGGGCCTTCCTCCGGTGGCTGGAACCGGACGACGCCGTTCCCGCGCGCTACGACGCCCTCGCGGACGGCGTCACGCGGACGTGGGGCCAGCTCGCGGTGACGGTCCGGCGAGCGGACGGCGAGCGCCGGTACGAACTGCGCCACGTCGACGACCGCGAGAGCGAGCGCGCGGACCTCGACGAGCGGACCGACCCGCGCGAGGCGCGCGAACTGGCGAAGTACGACGCCGAGGGCGAGTACCGGCCGCTGAAGACCGCGCCGACGCTGCGGACCGGGTGGGCGCTGGTGGACCTCTCGGGCGACGACTGCGTTCGGGCCGTCGACTGGTTCTACCCGGCGACGGTCGCCAACTGGCACCGCGAGCGAGAGGGCGACCTCGACGTGACTCACTGGCGCGAGACGGCCGACCGACAGACGGGCATCTACGCGGACGTGGACGACCTCTCCGGCGACGCGCTGGACCGGGCGTCCCGCGCCTGCTGTGCGGATTCGCAGTGCCTGAAACGCCGCGAGTGGGACGAAGCGTCGGACGCGGACGTGGACGCGCCGCGCGGCGACGGCGAGTTCCCGTGTCGCGAGGCCTGCTCGCTGTTCGTCGCCGCGGCCCGGGAGTTCGCGGCGACGGACGAGGAATCGACGCGCGAACTGACGCTCACGTCGGGGGAGCACGAGCAGCTGTCGGCGCTCGTGGACGCGGCCGCCGAGGGCCGCGTCGAGGGCGTCCGCCCCGGCGACGTGAGCGACCCCGCGAACCGCTACCGCGCACGCTACCTGCGCGAGACGCGCTTCGCGAACGAGGAGAGCTAACTATGTATCAGGGAACGGTGTACCTCGTCGGCGCAGGTCCGGGCGACCCCGAACTGCTGACGGTGAAGGCAGCACGGGTGCTCGAAACCGCCGACGTCGTCCTCCACGACGCGCTCGTGGGCGACGACGTCGTCGACCGCTACGCCGACGCGACGGAACGTATCGACGTTGGAAAGGACCCGAACGGCGAGCGGACGACCCAGGAGGAGATAAACCGCCTGATGGTCCGCAAGGCCCGGGAGGGAAACGACGTGGTCCGGCTGAAAGGCGGCGACCCGACCGTCTTCGGCCGGGGCGGCGAGGAGGCCGAACACCTCGCGCGTGAAGGCATCCCCTTCGAGGTGGTACCGGGGGTCACGAGCGCCATCGCCGCGCCGGAGGTCGCCGGCATCCCGGTGACCCACCGAGAGCACGCCTCCAGCCTGACGGTCGTCACCGGCCACGAGGACCCGACGAAGGACGAGAGCGCCATCGACTGGTCGGCGCTCGCCGACTGCGTCGTCGCCGGGGGCACGCTCGTCGTCCTGATGGGCGTCGGGCGCATGGCGGACAACGCCCGGGCGCTGCGCGAACACGGCGTGCCGGCGGAGACGCCGGCCGCGGTGGTCGAGCAGGCGACCTGCGACGAGGAGTTCACCGTCACCGGGACGGTCGGCACCATCGCCGAGCGCAGCGGCGAGGTCGGCGTCGAACCGCCGGCGGCGACCGTCTTCGGCGACGTGGTCGGCGTGCGCGACCAGGTCGTCGACTGCCTCGAAGGTGCGACCGCCGCGCGCGCTGGACCGTGGAACGCCACCGCATCGGACAGGGGGTCGGAATGACGGGCGAGTGGCCGCTGAAGCGCCTCCTCACCGAAGCGGTCGGTTCCGGCCCGCGGTCGGCCGACGACATGAGCTACGACCAGGCCCGGGAGGCCTTCGAGCGCATCCTGGCGGGCGACCCCGCCCCGGAGACGCTCGGCGCGTTTTGGATGGCGAACCGGTGGAAGCGCAACACGCCGACCGAACTCGCCGGCTTCGTCGACGCCATGCGCGAGCGCTCGGTCGACGTCGCGCGCCCGGACGCCGACCCCGTGGACTGCGGCGCGAACTACGACGGCAAGTCAGACACGGCTCTGCTCGGCGTGGCGTCGGGCCTCGTCGCCGCGGCCGCCGGCACGCCCGTCGTCGTCCACAGCGCCGACCGCGTTCCGGCAAGCGAGGGGGTCGCCTACCGCCACGTGCTCGACGAACTCGGCGTCGAGACGGACCTCGCGCCCGCCGCGAGCGCGGCGATGGTGGACGAGGTCGGCTTCGGCTTCTATCCGCAGTCGCGGGCCAACCCCGGCGTCGACGCCCTGCTCCCCGCCCGCAGGAACCTCGGCGTGCGCTCGTTCGTGAACACGGTCGAGACGCTGGCGAACCCGGCGGACGCCGACGCCCACCTCGGGAGCTTCTTCCACCTCTCGTTCGCGAAGAAACTGGTCGGCGCGCTCCGCGAGAGCGACCAGTCAGTCGACCGCGTCGTCGCGTTCCAGGGACTGGAGGGGTACGACGACGTGCGCCCCGGCACGACCCGGTTCGCCGACTGGGACGGCGAGTTCCGCGACGACGAGATAGAGACGGCGACGCTCGGTCTCGACGGCGACACCGCCGCACTCGAAGTGACCGACGTGCGCGCCGACTCCGCTCGCATCACCGAGGCGGTCCTGTCCGGCGAGCGAGACGGCGCGTTCGCCGACGCGGTCGCCGTCAACGCCGCCTTCCGGATGTACGCCCGGAGCGACGTCGAGACGCTGACAGACGGCGTCGAACTCGCGCGGAAGGTTCTCGCCGACGGCGACGCCGCCGACCGCCTCGCCGCGCTCCGGGCCTTCGACCCGGGCGAACGCGTTCCCGAACGCGCCGACTAGACGTCCAGCGTTTCTTCTACCACCCGTTCCGCCGTCGCCCGGACGTCCTCTCCTTCGCGCGCCGCCCGCCAGACGCGGTCGGAGTCGACGACTGCACGGAGGGCGTCACGTCGCTCTTCCGGTGGACGGTCGCGCAGGTCTCCTCGCAGTTCGGCGGCCGCCTCGGCCACCCGGCCCGCGCCGTCGAGTTCCGGTTCGATGCGCTCCCGGAGACGCTTGCTCAGCGCGGGGCTCAGCCCGCCGGTCGCGACCGACGCGACCACCGACCCGTCTCGCACCGTCGCCGGGACGACGACGCTGCCGGCGTCGCGCTCGCCCGACTCGTCGGCGCGGTTCACGAGCACCCCGCGCTCCCGGGCCGCTCGCTCGACGGCCGCGTTCACCGCCGCGTCGTCGGTCGCCGCGACCGCCAGGGCCGGTTCGACCCGGTCGAACCACTCCGCCACCGTCGACGTTCCGGCGTCCTCGTCGGCCGCGGGGCTGGCGCGGACCATCTCCGCCGCCGGGACGCGCTCGTCGAAAGCCGGCGCGACGACCACCACCTCGGCCTCGCCGGCGAACCGGCACGCCTTCCGCAGGCCGACCGACCCGCCGCCGAAGACGAGCACTCGCTCGCCCTCGAAGTCGTGCAGGAGCGGAATCATCGTCTCCGCGTACGCGGAGCGGGGTCTTGACCGTCACCCTTCGCGGACGGCCGAGCGGCGAACGAGTCGAGTCGCTCCGGCGCGTCGACGCCGACTCCGGTCGTCGGTTCCTGCGGCTCGACCGCCTACTCTAGTTGGCACCAAAGTAATGTCGGATGCAGTCGTTTCGAGAGTCTATGCGCGACGGAACTCTCCGCGGGCTACCCGAGGTACGCTCGTTTCTCGCGCTCTTCACCGTCTCGTTCGGCTTCTATCTCCTGCTCGGAGAGCCGACGGCCTACGACGCGGCCACCGGCGCGGTCAGCGCCGCGGTCGTCGCGGGCCTGCTCGCGCGGGTGACGTTCCCACGTCCGGCGGCACTCCGGCGGAGCGGCGGTCGCACCGTCCGGGCCGCGCTCGCGCTGCCGGTCCTCATCTGGGAGGTGGCGAAGGCGAACGTCGCCGTCGCGTACGCCGTCCTCCATCCGTCGCTGCCCGTCGACCCGGCGCTGGAGTACTACGAGACGGACGCCGAATCTCGAACCGAACTGGCAACGCTGGCGAGCGCGATAACGCTCACGCCCGGGACGGTGACGGTCGAGGCGGACGAGGGGACGTTGCTCGTCCACTCGCTGACGGCGGGGTCCCGTGCCACGCTCCGCGAGGGACGCCTCCGGCGCACCGTCGCGTTCGTCTTCCGCGGGCGGGGTGGCGGGGGCGAACTGCGGCTCGTCGGCCCGGCGGAGCGTGAGGGCTCGTGAACGCGCTGTTCGCCGCCGCGGTCGCGCTGGTCGCGCTGGCGGGCGTCGCCGGCTACCGGATCTACCGCGGGCCGACGCTGTACGACCGTGCGGTCGCCGCCAACGCCGTCGGGACGACGACGGTGGTGGTGATAGCGCTGCTCGCCGCCGTGCTCGCAGAGCCGGGGTTGCTCGACGTCGCGCTGGCGTACGCCCTCCTGAACTTCCTGCTGGCCATCGGTCTGGCGCGCTACGCGGGAGGGCCGGCGTGACCCCTGCCGACCTCGCCGCCACGCTCGCCGCCGGCGGCGTCTTCTTCGTCGCGGTCGGCGCGGTCGGGCTGGTGCGGCTCCCGGACTGCTTCGCCCGTGCGCACGCGACCTCCAAGAGCGAGACGCTCGGCGCGCTGCTGACGCTCGCCGCGGTTGGCGTCGCGGTGCCGGCCGACGCCCGTCCGCGGGTGGCCGTCCTCGCCGTCGTCGTGCTCGTGACCTCGCCAGTCGCCACGCACGCCATCGTCCGCACCGCCCGCGAGGCCGGCGTCGAACCGTGGATGCGTCAGGAGGGCGAGGAGCCGTGAATCCCCTGCTCGCGGTCGCGCTGGTCGTCGTGGTCGGCGGCGCGCTCGTCGTCGCGGTCCTCCGCGACCCGCTCGCCGCGACGGTCGCGTTCGGAGGGTACGGCCTCGGGATGGCGACGCTGTGGGCCGTCCTCCGCGCCCCGGACGTGGCGCTGACGGAGGCCGCGGTCGGTGCCGGTATCACCTCGGCGCTGCTGCTGGTCGCGATCGCGCGCACCGGCCGCGCGACCGTCCCGGCGTCGTTCGACTGGCGACCCGCGCTGGCCGTCGCCGCGCTCGTCGTCGCACTCGCCGCGACGGTGCCCGCGCTCCCGACCGGCGGCGAGCCGATAGCGCCCGGTGTTGCCGGCGATGTCGGCCGTCCCGCCGGATTCTACCTCGCGAACGCGCCGGAGATGGGCGTGGAGAACGTCGTGACGGCGGTGCTGGTCGTCTACCGCGGTTTCGACACGGTCGGCGAGGTGTTCGTCGTCTTCGCCGCCGGTCTCGCAGCGCTGGTCGTGCTCGGAGGGCGAGAGTGGTGAGCGTCGTCGTCCGGGCCGCGGTTCGGGTCGTCGCGCCCTTCGCCATGACGTTCGGCCTGTTCACGGCGTTCCACGGCACGAGTTCGGTCGGGGGCGGGTTCCAGGGCGGCGTCGTCGTCGCCGCGACCGCCGTCCTGCTCGCGCTGGCGTTCGGTCGAGACGCCGCGGAGCGGTGGCTCGACGTCCAGTCGCTCGGCGGTGCGGCCGCTGTGGGCGTCGTCGCACTCGCCGTCGTCGTCCTCGCTCCCCTCTCGGTCGGCGCCGGCGTCCTCGACCTCCGGGCGCTCCCGGTCGCCGTCGTCTACGCCGTCGAACTGGCAGAACTCGGCATCGCGGTCGCGGTGGCCGCGACACTCACCGCGCTGTTCAGCCTGCTCGAGGGAGGGGCGGCGTGACGCGACTCGTCTTCCTCGCCGGCGTCGCGCTGGTCGGCGTCGGCCTGCTGGTCGTGATCGCCGACCCGGACCTCAGGAAGAAGGTGCTCGGACTGAACCTCTTCCAGACCGGCGTCCTCCTCTTTCTGGTCGGAGCCAGCTTCCGTCGAGGCGGTCGCGCGCCGCTCGTCTCCGGCACGGCGACCGATAGCGTCCGGTACGTCGACCCGCTCCCGCACGTTCTCGTGCTGACCGCCATCGTCGTCGGGGTGAGCGTCACTGCCGTCGCGCTCGCGCTCGTCGTCCGCGTCGGGGGTGGCGTGGGTGAGTGACCCGTCGACCCCGTTCTCCGTCCTGCCCGCGCTGCTCGTCCTGATACCGGCCGTCGCCGCGGTCGCGGTGGCCCTGCTCGGTCGGCTGTGGGCCCGCGCCGCCCGCTGGACGGCGCTCGCCGCCACTGCCGCACAGGCCGTCCTGGCGCTCGCGCTGTTCCGGGCCGTTGCGCGGTCCGGCTCCGTTCGCGCGGTTCTCGGCGGGTTCCCGGCGCTCGCCGGCGTGGAACTCGTCGTCGACCGCCTCGCGGTCCCGTTCGTCGTGCTCGTCGCGGCGATTGGTCTGCTGGTGGTCGCCGTGACGACGACGACGGAACGGGCGGGGTCGTTTCTCGCGCTCGTCCTCCTGCTCGTCGCCGGCCTGACGGGCGTGTTCGTCACGGGCGACGCGTTCAACCTCTACGTCTTCCTCGAACTCGCCGGACTCTCGTCGTACGCGCTGGTCGCGACCGCCGACACGGACGTCGCGGCTGGCGCGGCACTGCGCTACCTGCTCGTCGGAACTGTCGGTGCGGCCCTCTACCTGCTCGGGGTGGGCTACGCCTACGTCGCGACGGGCGCGCTGAACGTCTCCCTCCTCGGCCAGCGCCTGGGTGCCGGAACACCCGCCATCGCCGCGTTCGCGCTCGTCGCGGTCGGTCTCGGCGTCAAGGTGCCCGTGGTGCCGCTGCACGGATGGCTCCCCGATGCGCACGGCGAAGCCCCGGTCGGGGTCAGCGTCCTGCTGTCGGGGTTGGTGACGACCGCCGGGGCGTACGCGCTCGCTCGCCTCGTGCTGGCGGCGTTCGGAATCGAGTTCCTGGCGGCGGTGCCGCTCGCTCGCGTCGCCGTCGTCGCCGTCGGCGCGACGAGCGTCGTGGTGGGGGGGCTGCTCGCGCTCCGGCAGTCGAAAGTGAAGCGCCTGCTCGCCTGCTCGACCGTCTCGCAACTCGGGCTGGTCGTCCTCGGCGTGGGGCTGGCCAACCGCCTCGCGCTGACCGGCGCGGTCGTCCACCTGCTCTCCCACGCCGCGCTGAAGACGGGAGCGTTCCTCGCTGCCGGAGCTATCGCGGAGTCCACCGGCGCGAAGACGGTCCGGGAGTACGCGGGGGTCGCCCGGCGCGCGCCCCTCGCCAGCGCCGCGCTCGCCGCCGCCGCGCTCGGACTCGTCGGCGTGCCGCCGGCCGGCGTGTTCGCCTCGAAGTGGTACCTCGTCGTCGGGACGCTGACCGCCGACGCGCCGGCGCTGGCCGCGCTCGTCGTCGCCAGCAGCCTCCTCTCGCTGCTGTACTTCTGGCGCGTGCTCGAGCGACTGGTCGCCCCCGGAGACGCAGGAGCCGACTCCCACCCTCCGCACGCGACCGACGGTAGCGGCGCCCGCGCGCCGACCGGAACCGCCGTCGCCGCCGCAATCGCCGTCCTCGCCGGTGTCCTGCTCGGCTTCGTCGCCGCCCCCCTCGAAACGTTCCTCGAACCGACGTTGACGGCTCTGCTCGAATGATACTCGACGACCTCGCCGCTCGATGGGGCGTCCTGCTCGCGACCGTCCTCCCGTGGCTGGCGGTCGCCGCCGCGCTCGCGCTCGGCGACCGGACGCGGAACGCGGCGACGGTCGCCGTCGCGCTGGCCGAACTCGCAATCGTCGCCGCACTGGTGCCGGCGGCGGTCGCGGGCCGAAGCGGGGCGGTCCGACTGGCGACGCTGCCCGGCGGCGTCCCCTTCGCGCTCCGGGCGGACGCGCTGGGCGTGCTCTTCGCGCTGCTCGTCGCCGTCCTCTGGGTGTTCGCGACCGTCTACGCCGCGGGCTACGTGGCACACGAGGAGCGCCGCGGGCGCTTCTTCGCCGCCTACGCGGCCAGCGTCGCCACTTCCATCGGCGTCGCCTTCGCGGCGAACCTGCTCGTCCTCTTCGTCTTCTACGAACTGCTGACCCTCGCGACGTACCCGCTCGTCGTCCACTTCGGAACGGCGGAAGCGCGCGCCGCGGGCCGGACGTACCTGGCGTACACCTTCACGGGCGGCGTCGCCGTCTTCGGCGGAACCGCGCTCTTTCACCAGATTGCCGGCACCGTCGCCTTCGTGCCAGGCGGCGTCGGTCTCGGGAGCGCAGACGCGCCGGCCGCCACCGCCGCGTTCGCGTTGCTGGTCGTCGGGTTCGGCGTGAAGACCGCACTCGTGCCGTTCCACCGCTGGCTCCCGGAGGCGATGGTCGCGCCGACGCCCGTCTCCGCGCTCCTGCACGCCGTCGCGGTCGTCAAGAGCGGCGCGTTCGGCGTCGTCCGGGTCGTGCTCTTCGTCTTCGGTCCCGACGCTGTCCGGGAGTTCGGGGTCGGACTACCGCTGGCGACTGCGGCCGCCGCGACCGTCATCGTCAGTAGCGTGCTCACGCTTCGCCAGGACAAACTCAAGCGGGGACTGGCGTACTCGACGGTCGGCCAGCTGTCGTACATCGTGCTCGGCGTCGCCCTCCTCGCTCCCGCGGCGGTGTTCGGGGCGCTGCTCCATCTCGTCGCCCACGGATTCATGAAGATAACCGCGTTCTTCTCGGTCGGCGTCGTGACCCACGAGACGGGCGTCGACCGCGTCTCCGGGATGGACGGCGTCGCTCGCAGGCTTCCGGCGACCACGACCGCCTTCGCCGTCGCGGCGGCCGGCCTCGTCGGCATCCCGGGCGTTGCCGGCTTCGTCAGCAAACTGTACGTCATCCTCGGCGCGTTCGAGGCCGGGCGTCCACTCCTCGCGACGACGGTCCTGCTCTCGGGGCTACTGAAACTCCTCTTCTTCTGGCCCATCTTCGCGCGGGCCGGCTTCCGGACGGACCCGGTCGCAGACGGCGACGAGGACGACGGCCGCGAAGCGCCGTGGTCGCTGCTCGCTCCGCTTCTCGCCACCGCCGCGCTCGCGGTCCTCTTCGGCGTCCGGCCCAGCGCGTTCCCGTTCTTCGCCCTCGCGGAGCGCGTCGTCACGGACGTCCTCGGGGATACCGCGCTCGACGTCGAGGAGGTGCTGGCTCGTGGCTGAACCGCTCACCCTCGCGCCGCCGGCAGTGTTCCTCCTCGTCGCGTCGGTCGCCGCGCTCGTCCTGCCGCGGCGTGCGGGCCACGCGGTCGGCGTCTCGGCCGGCGCGCTCGTCGCCGCCTGGTCGCTCGCGGTTCCGTCGGGAACGCATCTCTCCGTCTCGCTGTTCGGCTTCGACACGGTCGTCTTCCAGGCCGACGCACTCTCGCGGTTCCTCGGCGCGACGCTCGGGTACGCCTCCGCCGTAGCCGTGCTCTACGCGGACGCGACCGACGCGCCGCGGGGGCAGGTCGCCGTGATGGTTGCGTACGCCGGGGCCGGCGTCGGAGCCGTCTTCGCCGGGGACTGGCTGACGCTGCTCGTCTTCTGGGAGGTGATGGCCGTCGGCGCGACGCTGCTGCTCTGGCACGCGGGCGGCGACGCGGTCCCCGCCGGCTACCGGTACGCCGTCTATCACGAGATCGGGAGCCTGCTGCTGACCGCCGGCGTCCTGCTCCAGTTCGTCGAGACCGGAACCTTCCTCTACGGCGGTGGCGTCGCCGCTGGCCTCCCGGCGCTCCTCTCCGGGTTGGGCATCGGACTGAACGCCGCGTTCGTCGGCCTGCACGTCTGGGTTCCCGACGCCTACCCGACGCCGCACGTCGCCGCCAGCGTCCTGCTCGCCGCGGTAACGACGAAGGTCGGCGTCTACGCGCTCGCCCGGGCGTTCCCAGGCGGCAACGTCGCGGTGGCGTGGATGGGCGGCGCGATGTTGCTCGTCGGCGTGACGCTGGCCGTCCTCCAGACGGACCTCCGCCAGTTGCTCTCCTATCACGTCGTCTCGCAGGTCGGGTTCATGGTCGCGGGCGTCGGTCTCGGAACTGGGCTCGGGCTGGCGGGTGCGATGGCGCACCTCCAGAACAACGTCCTCTACAAGAGCCTGCTCTTCGCGGTCGCGGGCGTCGTCGCCGTCCGGACCGGCGACGAGAACGTGAAGAAACTCGGCGGGCTCGCCCGCCCGTTGCCGGCGACGTTCGCGGCGTTCGTCGTCGCCGCGCTCGCCATCTCGGGCGTCCCGGGGTCCAACGGGTTCGTCAGCAAGGGCATGATCGTCGACGCCGCCGCGGCCGCGAACCGCGACGTGCTCTGGTGGGCGCTGCTGGTCGGTAGCGTCGGCACCGTGCTCTCGTTCGCCAAGTTCGGATACTACGTCTTCCTGCACGGCGACCCCCCACGCGACCGCGCGGTGCGGGAGACAAACGCCCGCGGCATCGCCGCGATGGCGCTGCTCGCGATTCCGTGCGTCGTCTTCGGTCTCTTCCCGTCCCTCCAGTTCGCCGTCCTCCCCGGCGCGCCCGCGGCCGCCACCCCGTTCACGTTCGGACAGTTCCAGAAGGCCGGCGCGATACTGGCGGTCGGCCTCGTCGCGTTCGCCGTCCTGCGACGCCCCCTCGGCAATATTCCGGTCGTACCGGACCTCGATTCGGTGTACCGGCCGGTGGGTCGAGTTTCGCAGGAAACGACCGTCGAAATCGTTGCCGGCGTCGGGGCGGCGCTCGACCGCGGCGTCGTACGGGTCGTCGACCGGGTGGCGGATTGGGCGACCACGGACCGGGCGGTCGAACGTTCGCTCCACGAACGTGTCGCCAGTAGCGTCCTCCGACTCGTGCTGGCGCTCGTCGGTTTCCTCGTCCTGCTGCTCGTCTCGACGTGAGCCGCCGGTTTCGATGACGTGGGGTCCTCCACCCTCTCTGGTTCGACCACACGCTTTTGCCGGTAGTTGCCGAAGAGGCGGCATGTCGAAACCACAGTATCCCGAGTTCGTCTCTGCGCTCGAGGAGCGGTACGGCGACGACCTGCGCTGGATCGCCTCCTTCGACAGCGAGTCGTTCGCCTACAACGTCCGGTACGTCCGCGAGGACCTGAAAACGGACCTCTCCGACCGGGACCTCCAGATCATCATTCACCGCTCGATGGCGGTGTTCAACCGTCGCCACGTCGAGGACGTGTACTCCCACCTCGGCGACGCCCAGTCGCTCGTCGTCCAGCACGAGGAAGCGACTGCGGTCCATCTCTACCTCGACGACAGCACGGGCGTCGTCGTGAAACTCGCTTCCGGCGCGAGGGTCGAACTCCCGACGTTCCGCGAGGAGTATCTCGATCTGCTGTACGGCCGACGCTGACGCCTCGTTGCTGTAGGAAGAGATACGTCTTCGGAGAGCCACACTGGTCGAGACGCGATACGCAAACCGTATGCCGCTATACGAAATCGAGGGCCAGGTGGGAGGCGACCGACGCTCGCGAGCGTTCGTTCGTCGGCCGCGAGACCGGGACGAACCCACGGCGTTCCGCCGGTCGCTTGCCGGAATCGGAAAAATACCGTCGCTACCGGCCAGTAGCCGCTCGAGGAGGCTCCTGTCGCGCGCTCTCTCCGCGAGCAGGACGGAGCAGTCGACGTCGACCACGTCCATGATGAGCGAACCGCGCACCAGCCGCGAGAGGAGGCCGCGTTCGGTCGTGCCGATGACGACCACCGAACAGTCCTCGGCGGCGCGCTTGGTCGGCCGATTCGACGTGGAGAACGCGCGGGAACGGTGTCGCAGACCGTCTCCGGACGGTGCTGTGGACCGGGACGACGGAGTTATCCGTCGAACGTTATCATCCCTTTCACGACCTCGGGTTCCATCGACCGCCGGAAGGCGGCGTCGACGTCCTCCAGCGGGCTCTCGAAGTCGATGATTCGCTCGACGTCGACTTCGTCGTCGGCGAGCAGGTCGACGGCGGCGTCGTAGGTGTTCGCGTACCGGAACGACCCGTGAACGTCGAGTTCGTTGTCGATTATCTCGACGACGTCCAGGGGAACTTCCGCCTCGCTGGCGAGGCCGACGAACACGACGGTGCCGCCGCGGCGGACGCCGTCGAGCGTGGACCTGATGGACGGTTCCGCGCCGGAGGCCTCGACGACCACGTCGGCACCGACGCCGTCGGTGTACTCGTCGACGACCGTCGCCAGGTCCTCCTCGGTCACGTCGATGGCGCGGTCGACCCCGCCTTCCTCGGCGAACGCGAGTTTCTCCGCGACCACGTCGGTGACGAGGACGTCCGTCGCGCCGGCGGCGCGGGCGGCCTCGGCGACGAGCAGGCCGATTGGACCGGCCCCGGTGACGAGCACGGTGTCGCCGACGCCGACGTTGCCGCGCCGGCAGGCGTGGATGCCCACGCTGAGGGGTTCACACAGCGCACCCTCACGCGTCGAGACGGAGTCGGGGAGTTCGTACGCGAAGTCGGCGGGCCAGGCGACGTGCTCGGCGAACGCGCCGTCGTGGGGCGGCGTCGCCATGAACACGACGTCCTCGCAGAGGTGGTAGTCGCCGCGCTTGCAGTGTGCGCAGTGACGGCAGGGGACGCCCGGTTCGAGCGTGACCCGGTCGCCCGGCGCGAGCTCGTCGACGTCGTCACCGACCTCGGCGACCACTCCCGCGCTCTCGTGGCCGAGCACGAGCGGATAGTCGACGACGTAGTCGCCGATGCGACCGTGTTCGAAGTAGTGAACGTCCGACCCGCAGATGCCGACGTCCCGGACCTCGACGAGCACCTCGTCCGGTTCAGGCGTCGGTCGCTCCCGTTCGCGTATCTCGAACTCTTCGACGTCGGTGAGTGCTGCCGTGCGCATCGGTCCCAGAGAGCGAACTCACCGACAAAAGCATGACGGGCGAGGGGCTGAACTGGCGCTTGACGGCCGTTCTCCGGATTCTACGGCCTCCCGGAGACCGTCGTCATCCGAGCGTTTCGCGCAGCCAGTCCGCGACGCCGTCCATCGCCTCGTCGGCGGTCGAGACGTCGTCGGTCAGGCTGAGGAAGCCGTGGGCCATCCCGGGATAGTGGCGGTGGTCGACGTCGACCCCGGCCGCCGCCAGTCGCTCGGCGTACGCGACCCCCTCGTCGCGCAGGGGGTCGAAGCCGGCGGTGACGACCGTGGCGGGCGGGAGGCCCGAGAGGTCCGGGGCGCGGAGCGGCGACGCGTAGGGGTTCGCGCCGTCGACCGGACTGCGGAGGTAGCGCTCCCAGAACCACTCCATGTCGGCGCGGGTGAGCAGCGGCCCGTCCGCGTTCTCGGCGAACGAGTCCGTGTCGCAGCTATGGTCCGTGATGGGGTAGAGGAGGGCCTGTGCGGCGACGTCGGGACCGTCGAAGTTCCGGGCGCGGAGCGTCGTCGCGGCCGCGAGGTTGCCGCCCGCGCTCGTGCCGGCCACGGCGAGGCGGTCCGGGTCGCCGCCGAACGCGCCGGCGTGGTCGTCGACCCAGGAGAGGGCGGTGTGTGCGTCGTCGACCGCGGCGGGGAAGGGGTGTTCGGGAGCGAGCCGGTAGTCCACGGAGACGACGACGCAGTCGGCCCGGGCCGCGAGTTCGCGGCAGACGCCGTCGATGGAGTCGAGCGTTCCGAGCGTCCAGCCGCCGCCGTGGTAGAAGACGACGACGGGGAACGGGCCGTCTCCCGTCTCGCCGGGTCGGTAGAGCCGGAGCGGTATCTCCCCGCCCGGCCCGGGAATCGCCAGGTCGCGGACGGACGCGACCGGTCGTGACTCCTCGGCGGTGAACACCTCGTCCTCGACGCGGCGGGCCGACTCGACGGACAGCGAGTGCCACGGCGGGACGCCGGCGCGCTCTATCTCGGCTATCGCGGCCGCCATCTCGGGGTCGAGTTCCATACGTCGACTCTCGGAGCCCCCGAAGTTATAGTTCACTAACGGTACTCCAGCGTGGCTCGACGCACGGACCACGGCCCGGACCGTGCGCCGGACGACCCCAGGGGCGGCTCGCCCCGAGCGACGTTCGACGGACGGCGTGGCCCGGTTCGCCCCGCCGGTGAACGGCCGTCGTCGGAACCACAGGGCGTATTGCTCTCGCTCGCTTGTGTCCGGGCATGAGCACCATCGCGGAGGTCGAACTCCCCGCAGACGAGTTCGCACTTCGGAAAACGTTGAACGCAGTCCCTGACGCCGAGTTCAACGTACTGCGCGTCGCGGCCCACGACGACGACAGCGTACTGCCGTACATGTGGGCGGAGTCGGACGATTTCGACGCGCTCGACGATGCGCTACGCGAGGACCCCAGCATCGACGGCTTCGAAGTGCTCGAAGACCTCGGAGACGAGCGATTGTACCGGATGAACTGGGTGGAATCTATCGAGGTCATCGTCCACGTGCTCGTCGAGGAGAAGGCGACCGTCCTCAACGCCCACGGCGAGTACGAGCGCTGGCGGCTTCGTCTCCTCTTTCCCGACCGCAACGCCCTGTCGGCGACGTACGATTTCTGCGAGGACTCGGGACTGTCGCTCGACATCCGCAACATCTACGAGATGAACGACACGCGTCACGGCCTGTTCGGCCTCACCGAGGAACAGCACGAGACGCTGATGATGGCGCTCGACGAAGGGTACTACGACATTCCGCGGGACTCGACCGCCGACGACCTCGCCGACGGTCTGGACATCTCCCACCAGGCCGTCTCGGAGCGACTGCGCCGCGGCCACCGCAGTCTCGTGAAGAACGCCCTCGCTATCGGTCCCGAAGAGCGCGGCAATCGGACGCGGTGACCGGTTCGAAAATCAGTCGCTTTTCGCCAGTCGCGTGATGGTCATCGGCCGTTCGCAACGACGGCTCCCGTCGCCGGGCCCCGCGACGAACTTCCACTCGGTCGGCGAGTCGTACTCCTCGACCTCGTGTTGCGGTTCGCCGTAGCGTCCGGCTTTCGAACTATCGTCGGCCCGTTCGTGCTGCGGGTCGCCGTACAGTTCCTGTTCGTCGGCGATCCCGTCCGTCTCGCCCGTACCCCCACGCTTGGTGCTTGACATCTCTCGTTTCGGAGTATGCGGCCAGCACCCCCATTGCTTGCGGCCGCACTCGCAAGTAATTGAAGTGAGGTCAGGTCCCGAAGGCGCTGGTCAGGTCCTCGCGCCACTCGTCGAGTTCGGCGAGTTCCGACTCGATGTCGGCGACGTCACCGCGGACGCTCTCGATGCGGTCCGCGAGGTCGGACTCGGTGCTCGACAGCGACGTCGCCAGGTCGTCCACGTCCGACGACAGCGTTGCGATGTCGTCTTCGAGCGACATCGCCTCCTCCAGGTCGTCGCGCAGGTCTTCGACCTCGTCGTCGAGCGCGGCGGTCTCCTGGGTGTTCTGGGCCACGAGGTCCTCCAGGTCCGTTAGCTGGTCTGCCAACTGTTCCACGTCCTCGCCCACGTCCGCGATGCTGTCGAGACCGTCGGCCAGGTCGTCGAGGTCCGCCTCGAGGTCTTCGACGCGCGCCGCGTCGTCGCGCACGTCGGCGAGGCCGGTTTCGAGGTCCTCGAGGTCGTCCCGGAGATCGCCGAGTTCGTCCACCCGCTCGCCGAGGTCGTCCAGGCGCTCGACGTCCTCGCGGACGCTCTCGACGTCCGCTTCGAGGTCCCTGAGGTGGGTCAGCTCCTCGCGGAGCTCCACGACTTCCTCGTCCAGGTCGGCGACGCCGTCTACGTCCTCCCGGACGTCTTCGAGGTCCGCTTCGAGGTCCTCGACCCGGTCCGTCTCCTCGCTGACGGCCGCCACGTCGTCTTCGAGGTCGGCCACCCTGGCCCTGGTCTGTGCGCCGTCGTCTTTCGCGTTCTCGACGCCCTCCCGGACGTCGGCGAGTTCCTCGCGAAGGGCGGCGACCTCGCTCTCGAAGTCGTCGACGACGTCCTGGGCGGTCCCGTTCTCGTCGATGAACTCCTCGAGCGCCTCCGTGTACGCCGAGAGGTCGTCGACCCGCGACTGGAGGTGACGAAGGCGCACGTTGGTACTCTCGGGCATCTCGAGGTCGAGTTCCTCCCGGAGCACGTCCAGGTCGCCCTCGGCGACTTCGCCTGCCCGGATCTCGTCGGCCAGTGCGGCCGCGACGCTCCCCGGCCGGGGCGGTGACGTCTCGCGGTCGGGCACCGTCACGTCGCCGCCTCTCTCGGCCGGTTCCGCGTCCGCCACCGGCTCACGACCGGTCTCCTCCTCGTTCGACTCTCCCAGCGCGAGTGCGTCTTCGTCCTCGTCGTCGGCCCCGTCGTCCGGTACGTCGCCCGCGAGCGAGTCGTCCTCCGGCGAGTCGTCGCTCGCCAGCGGGTCCGCGTCGACCGACGCGCCGTCCGCCGGCCGGTCGTCGCCTCCCCGCCCGTCGTCCGCGAAGGAGTCGGCGTCGTCGCCCGCGAGGGGGCCGTCACCGCCGAGCGGGTCGTCGTCACCCAGTGGGTCGTCGAGGGAATCCTCGTCGCCAAGGGGGTCGTCGTCACCCTCCGGACCGGTAGCGAGCGGGTCGTCGCGAGAGCCGTCGGCCTCCGCGAGCGGGTCGCTTCCCTCGTCGGCGAGCGGGTCGTCCCCGAGGGGGTCGTCACTCCCGTCCTCGTCCCCGTCGTCGCCGAGACCGGGCAAGTCGCTCTCGCCCGCGATGACGTCGCGAACGACCTGACTGCTGTCCTCGGAGACGATGTCGGTGATGGTGTTGTCCGCGACCTCCTCGTCGTCGCTGGCCTCGCGCTCCTCGCTCGCTCCGACGGCGTCGACCATCGGCGGCCGGAGGAACTGTTCGGCCTCCTGCCAGTTCGAGAGTCGGATTCCGTACACCGTCGTCAGCGTCTCCCCGGCGTCCAGCACGCGCTCGAACTGGACGCGGTGGTCCTTGTACGCCGTCCAGTTGTCGTTCTCGAACTCGGGATGGAAGCCGACGTTGTCCATCGGGAAGTCGTCCGGGATGCGGTCGGTGATCCGAACCGACACCGCCTCGTCGCGCTCTGACGCTATCTCGAACGTGATAGCCGGCACGGCGAACTCCTCGCCGTCGAACGATTTCTCGACGGTGACCCCGCTCGCGGAGCTGGTCACCACTTCGTTCCCCTCGGTGAAGTTACTCATACAGTTCACATCCGAGAAGGGATATATAAAACATACGCTGGAATACTGGTGCGTTCTTACGAACGCCGACGTCACCGACTGACGCGTTTGTCGCTCCCACAGCAAAACGAACGCCCGGCGTGCCGTTCCGCTACTCCTCGCTGTCCTCGTCGCTGTCGTCGGCGTCGCCCTCCTCGTCGTCGGTCGCGCCGACGTCGGACCCCGCCTCCCCGGGGTCGTCCTCGACCCGGATGCTGACCGGTTCGGTCTCGGTCTCCGACTCGCCGTCCTGGAGGTGTCGGTCGAGGTTGATTACCGTATTGAGTTCGCTCTGGACCTGGTCGACGATGCCGCCGACGAGTTCGCTCGGCGCGATGGCGGTGTACTCGTAGGGGTTGTTGCCGGCTCCGGCGCTCTCGCGCTTCTCGCGCGTGACCTTCTCCTCCTCGTGGAGTTCCGCCAGCGACTCGCGGACGGTGCTCGGATAGAGCCCCGTCCCCTCGGCGATCTCCTCGCTCGTGCTCCCCGGGTTCTGGCGGAGGTAGACGTAGATGCGAGCGCGCGTCTCGGTGTCGAGGACCCACGAGAGCAGGTCGACGATGCCCTGGTCGAACCCCTCGACCGCGCGGTCCGCCTCCTTTTCGAGACGCTCCCGCCCTCGTGAGAGGCGCTCGGTTCCCGTCTCGTCTATCTCCTCTTCGACCACCGCCGTCTCCTCGCCCTCCTCTTCGACGGTGACGCGGTCGGTCACCGTGTCGTCCTCGACCGTCAACTCCTCCTCGACCGTGACGTCCTCGTCTACGTCTTCTATCTCGGCTTCTTCCACGGTGTCGTCTTCGACCGTGACGTCCTCCCGCTCGTCGTCGGTGTTCTCCCCGGACATGTTGTCTCAAGAAGGACGAAAGCTACGCGCGATTAAAAACCTTGCCTACAGGAGGAGCGACGCGTACAGCGCTTCGGCCCCCTCCTCCTCCCGGAGACGGCGTTGCCGGGTCGCGCCGCTCTCCCCGTCGTAGACGTCGCGGATGCCGGAGACGCCGAGACGGTCACTCTCGCGGTCGACGACCTCGGCGAGCGACACCTCGCCGTCGAGGTCGCGAGCGACGAAGGTGGCGTCGTGGCCGTAGCGCATCGCCCGCCACTTGTTCTCGTCCAGCAGTTCTCGGCGGTGGTTGTAGCCCGCACCGCGGTCTCGCGGCCCGTGCCCGGCCGACCGGTACGCGGCCCACGGGTCCGCGCTGTCCTCGTACCGTTCCACGAGGTCGGTCACGAGCGCGTGCGTGTACTCGACGAACGCCATCACGCGCTCGGGGTCGGCCTGGCCGTCGGGCACCCGCACCTCGACGGTGCCGTGGCCGGAGTGGGGTCGCACGTCGTACCAGAGTTCGCCCCGGTCGTTGATGGCGTCGCCTTCGACCATCCGTTCCTCGAAGCGGGCGAACTCCTCGTAGGAGTCGAAGGCGGTCGGCATCCCCGTGTTCGGCAGCGCCTCGAATATCTTCGCGCGGGCGGACTGGAGACCGGTGTCGAAGCCGTTCCAGTACGGCGAGTTGGCCGACAGCGCGAGCATCACCGGGAGGTACCACCGTATCTCGTTGGCGACCCAGACCGCGGCGTCGGCGTCGTCCACGCCGACGTGAACGTGGAGCCCCGCCGTCGTGTTCCGGTGCTGTGGATACTGGATTCGGTCGAGTTGCTCGCGGTACCGTTCCTTGTCCGCGTGTTCGAGTTCGCGCCACTTCGCGGCAGGGTGGAGGCCGGCGGCGGCGACGCCGAACCCGTGCTCGCGGGCGTGGTCGACCAGCGCCTCCCGGACCGCCCGAACCTGCTCGCCGGCCGACGAGAGCGTGGTCTTCGGCGTCTGCGTCTCGATGACGCACTTGAACAGTTCGTGGTCGAGACGGTCCTCCAGAATCTCCGGCGGGTCGTGTTCGTAGACGAGTTCGTCGGTTCCCGCAGTGGGGCGACCCCGTTCGTCGACGACGTAGAACTCCTCTTCGACGCCAAGAGTCCCCCTCTCGCTGAAGTTCTCGGCCGAACCCAACTCCATTTTGCGGAAGTTAGCAACCCGCCGGGTAAATAGTTCCGGGACACGGCCGCGTCTACCGGGTGTTCGACGCCGCTGTCAACGATTCGACGGAAATCGGCCCCCGCTGCTAGCTCTCCGAGAGGACCTTGTACGCGACGGCGACGACGCCGCTCACGACCGCGACGACCGCGGCGAGCGCGACGACCGCGGCGAGCGCGACGACGAATCCGACGAAGGTCACGGCCGGGTTGACGGCCGTGCGGAAGGCGAACTGGCCGACCAGCAGCAGGACCCATCCGCCGACGAGAACCGCGTAGAGTTTTAGCATCTCGTCGTCGGTCGCGTATCGGAGGGCTTCGCGCGCCGAGACCGAGGACATACGTTCGTCACCGGACTCTCGGCTCAAAATCTCTCCGAAGTTTGACCGTTTCGGTTCGCTAGCGGGGCACCGCCGCGACGCCGAGGTGGTCGTCGTGGAACGGGTCGAGCTGTCGCGTCTCCAGAATCTCGTACTCCTCGCGGAGGTCCGCCAGGACGAGGTCGAACACCTCCTCGGGGTCGCTGGCGACGTCCTCGCTCCTGGCCTTGATGGCCGCCAGCAGGACGCCGTCGCGCTGGAGGAATCGGGCGTTCTCTCGCGCGACGCGGGCCTGCCCGCGGGTGGCCACGTCCTGGACGATGGCGTCGACCTCCGACTCGACGACGTGCGCGTAGGTCTCGGGCTTGCGAGCGTCTTTCAGCAGGGGGAAGAGGTTCCGGCGCGCCTCCGCGACGTCGAGCAGGTCCCGAGCGGGGCGGGGAGCGAACTCGACCGCGTAGGTCGGCCCCGCGAAGTCGGCGACGTGGCTCACCGTCGTTCCACTGGCCGCGCCGAGGTACAGCACCGTCTCGTCGCCCTGGAGGGCGGTCTCCATCCCGAATTCGAGGAAGGCCGCGAGCTTCGAGCGCCGGGCGTCCCAGAGCCGCCACTCGCCGTCCGTCGGTTCGCCGTAGACCGGCGGTCCCTGGGTCGCTAGCCGCTCCTCGCCGTCGAACTCGCGGCGCTCGACCCCCTCCGGTAGCGTCATCCGTCACCCCTCCGGTCGAGGATGCCGTCGAGGCGCTCGCCGAGCTGTTCGTCCAGCTCCGGTTTGCGCTCGCCGGAGTAGTGGTCGACGCGCGCGGCGATGGCGAGCTTGCCCGAGAGCGTGCGGGCGACCGCGCCGCGGCGGTCCGGCGGCGCGCCCCTGACGGACTCGTGCGTGTAGATGACGCCGTGTTTCGGCGAGGAGGCGTGCCCCCGGAGATGCGCGAACAGCGCGTCCTCCGCTCCGAGCACCTGCACCGTCCCACCGGGCATCTTGGCGAGCGATTCGAGGTCGCCGGCCAGCGCTATCAGCCGCGCGGCCAGCACCGGTCCCGCGAGCGCCGCGAGATTCGGGGCGACCGCGGGCGCCTGTCGTTCGACGAACTCCCGGAGCGCGTCGCGCTCGTCGGCCAGGTCCGCGACGCGCTCGGCGAGCGAGACGACCCGTCGCTCGACCGGGGATTCGGGGTCGCGCTCGGCGAGTTCGCGGGCGTAGGCCACGCCGGTGTCGGCGTCGGGATACAGCGTCCCGGCCCATTCGGCGACTCGCTCGGCGAGTTCGTTCGCTTCGGATTCGCAGTCGTCCATCGCCCGCACGGCGTGGACGAGCTGGCGGTCGTCGGCTCGCTCGCGCTCGGTGACCGCCTCGCGGGTCGCCCGGATGCTGGCCTCGCGGAGCTTCGCGTAGTAGTCCGCGTCGTCCTCGGCGAATCCGGCGTCGACCGCGCGGCGCGGCCAATCGGCCGGCGCGTCGGCGCTCCCCTCGCGGACGGCTGCCGCGCCCGCGTCGACGTCGTCGGGGTCGACCCCCGCGAACCACCCCTCGTCCGCCTCTGTCATGGTCGTGGGTTGTGCGCCTTCTCGTTTAAACCTGCGTTATTCGGTGCTCCGCGGCGACGGTCGTCGAGCCAGGGCACTCGACGGCGGCCGTACGTATCGACGTCGAACGGCGGCCGGCGAGAGCGTTAAACCGGTCCTCCCCGAATCTCGACCGTATGTCCGAACCGCACGACGGTACCTCGACGCCGGAAGCGGAAACCGCTCCTGCGAGTCGCGTGACCGTCCCGCTGTGGCAGTGGACGGTCGAACTCGACGCCTCGCTCGTCGACGAGTCGCCGACGGAACTCCGGCGGCAGGTCCGCGAGTACGCCGCCGCCGAGCGCCGCTCGTTCGACCTGACGGTCGAGACGCCCGACGACTTCACCGGAGCGGTGATGGACGCGATGCAGACGATTCCGCGGGGCGAGACGCGAACCTACGGCGAACTGGCGGCCGCCCTCGACACCGCGGCCGTCGCCGTGGGACGGGCGTGTGGCCGGAATCCGCTCCCGGTCGTCGTCCCCTGCCACCGCGTCGTCGCCGCGGACGGACTCGGTGGCTACTCGGGTAACGGCGGAGTACCGCTCAAGAAGCAGTTGCTGGAACTCGAATCCGAGTAGCTACTTGTCGGGTGCGACGCGATTGACGTGCCCGGTGACTCCGGACTCCAGTTCGACCTCCACGCCGCCGGGCTGGGTGTGTTCGTCGGAGAGGAACCTGACGATGTCGCCGACGAGTGGGTCGACGTCGTCGGCGTTGTCGGCGTCCGTCTGCTCTATCTCGACGGTCATTCCCGTCCGCAGATCCTCTCGCGTCGGCTGATTGGCGGACAGACACGGAGTTGGGGGGCTCCCGCCAAAGAAGATGACGGCCCCGTAATCGCTACTCGAACTTCTCGAACGGCTGCTCGCAGGCGTTGCAGAAGTGCATCGAGCGACAGAGCGACGGTCCCTTGGGATGTTCGCGCTCGGTGTCCGTCGACCCGCAGTACGGACACTCCGCGCCCGAATCCTCGCCGCTCGTGTCGACGCTGGGGTCGGGCCGTCTCATACGCTCAGTCCGAACTCGCGGAGGTCGTCTTTGCCGCGTTCGGTCACCATGTCGATCGTCCACTCCGGCGACCAGACCAGTCGGAGGTCGACGTTCGCGACGCCCTCGACTGCGGCCACCGTCTCGCGCACCTCGTCCGTCAGCATGTTCCGGGCCGGACAGCCGGAGTACGTGAGCGTCATCAGTATCTCGACCGTCGCACCGCCGTCCTCGTCACTCTCGGTCACCTCGACGCCGTAGAGCAGTCCGAGGTCGACGATGGAGATGGGCATCTCCGGGTCCTCGACGCCGTATAGCGCCTCCCAGACGTCTGCTTCGAGACCGGTCGCGTCTTCGCCGGTCGCCGGCAGGTCCTCGACGTCGCCGTCGCCCTCGACGTACTCGGTGTAGGCGCACAGTGCCGGCTCCGCGCAGTCGTCTACCCCGGGGACGCCGTCGCGTTCCGTAGCTCCCTCGTCGTCGAGGTCGGGTATCTCGGGGTCGTACGGAACGCCGTGAGTCTCACGAGACGACGAACGTTGTTCGTCACCGTCACTCGACATCGTCGGGGTCCTCCATGATGCGGGCGGCCCGGTCGCGGTCGAGTTCGCGGTACGTCTTCGTGAACGCCGACCAGAGGTCGTCCCAGTCGTCCGTGTGAGAGCGGTCGCGGCCCACCGTCTCGGGCAACTCTACGTTCTCGTGGTGGGCGTCGTACTGCTCGGGCAGTTCGACGTCGTCCACCGACAGACCGAGGCTCTCCAGGTACGGGACGACGGTGTCCAGCCACTCCTCGCGCATGTCCGCAAGCGACCGTGTTCGGAGGCCGAGGTCGTCGATGCGTTCCTCGACCGTCTCGTCGACGGGCGCGAAGATAGTCAGCGCATACGGGAGCAGTCGGTCCACCGCACTCTGGACGCGCTCGCGGCTCGATTCGTCTTCGCAGAGTCGTTCGAGCCAGCTCTCGGCGTGCTCGCGGTGGTAGTCCTCCTCGTCTCGTATCTTGCCGACGCGGTCCCGGATGCGGGGGTACGACGAGTCCGCCAGCGCAGCGAGTCGCAGCTCCTCGGCCACGTCGTAGAGGTACGACCGTACGACGGGGTCGGCCCAGTCCCCCTCCTCGAACTGGAGTTCGGTCAGCGTGCTGTGGTGCCACCTTCCCGGTTCGCGCTCCCAGATGAGTTCCGACTCCTCGGCACCGAAGTCCTGCAGCAGGTCGTACCAGAGCCGAGCGTGACCGAGTTCGTCCTGCGCGATGTTGGCGAGCGCGAGGTCGGACTCGAGCGTCGGCGCGCGCACCTGCCACTCGGTGTAGCGCTCGGCGAGGACGAACTCGTCGTCGGCGAGTCGGTACAGCAGCGTCTCGACGGCCTCGCGCTGCTCGTCGGAGAGGTCGCCCGGTCCCGGGAGGCTCTCGACGGTCGCCATCAGTCGTCACCTCCCTCGACCCTGCGCTCGGCCTCGACCTGTTCGCTCTCGGACTCGGCGACCTCCTCGGCCGCCGCTTCGAAGCTGTACGAGGTCGCCCACCGGTAGGACTTGTCGGTCGTCCCGCCGAACTTCGCGTCCTCGGTGTCGACCTCGCCGATCTCCTTCTGGGGCGCGACCCAGAGGCTGTTGGTCGGCTTGCGCCGGGCGTGCTGTATCTCCGCGAACAGCAGTGCCATCTCCCGGTCCGGCGCGTGGACGTTTCCGCAGTGGGTGTGGTACTCTCCTTCCTGCTCCTGTCTGAACACTTCCCAGATCATGGTCAGTCGGCCGCCTGCGGCTGTTCGCCGCCGTACAGTCGCTGTTCGTGGCTGTCCATCGACTCGCGAACCCACTCGACCGCCTCCTGGGCGCGCTTGCGACCGTTTATCTGTCCGAGGCCCGGTTCGTACTCGTTTTTCGCGATGGTGAAGAACTCGTCCCAGTCGAGGTCGTCCTCGACCACCTCGAACGTTCCGTCGCCGTTCTCGCGGATGCGCGGCTCGTCGGGAATCTCCAGGCCGTACTTCTTCGCCTTCGGGACGTAGGAGTTCAGGAAGGCGTTGCGAAGGTCGTCGTTCGACATCTGCTTCAGGCCGACCTCGCTGGCGAAGTCGTGGTGGGTCGACTTGTCGTTGGTCGGGCCGAAGAACTGGATGATCCTGGGCCACCACTCCTCGAAGGCCTCCTGGGTCATCTCCTGTTCCTTCTTCGACCCCGTCATCAGTTCGTAGAGGATGGCCTCGCCGTGTTTGACGTGGAACCCCTCCTCGAAACAGACCTTGTCCATCGCGTGGGCGTAGGGTTCCCAACTGGTCTGTTTGAGCGTGGCCTGCCGGCGCATCGCCGCGCCGTCGACGAAGAACGCGATCATCGGCGTCTCGACCCAGCTCTCCAGCGGGTAGTGGAAGCAGTTGAGGAACTTCCCCTGCCCGTTCGCGAGTTCGTCGAGCATCTGCTCGCGGCTCTTGACGCCGAGCGACTCGGCGGCCCGGTACAGCAGTTGCCCGTGACCGATCTCGTCCTGCACCTTCGCCGAGAACGCCAGCTTTCGGTCGAGGCTCGGGGCCTCCCGGATGAACGGACGTTCGAGGTACGCCCCCATTATCTCGCTGTTCGCGTGGAACTGGATCATCCGGGTCGCCGCCTTCCGGTACTCCTCCGGCAGGTCGTCCTTCGGGCTGAACTCTCGCGGTCCGGCCCGCTGTTTGACGGTCTCGATGTCCATGGTCGTTCATTACACCTCCCGTCCCATACTACTTGACCCGCCTATGGAGCGCTTTTAAATACACGCGGTGCCTTCCGTCGGACGTGATAGAGGAGTGCCTGGTCGTCGAGTTCACCGTCACCGGCGACGACTGTCCGCTCGCGGAGGCGTCCCGTGAGACGGGCGTCCGCGTCGACTGCCAGCCGCCCCAGCTCCGGTACGACGGTAACGCACTCCTGCGGTTCAGCGCCGGCGTGCCGCCCAGCTTCGACGACGTCGAGGGCGACCCCCTGGCCGAGTTCCTCGACGCCGACGACCGCATCCGTTACCTGCACGTCTCCACGACGGACGACCGCCGGAACTACCGCTGTCTCTCGAAGCATCCCTGCATCGTCCACGAACTGACGAACGCGGGATTCATGGCCGAGTCGCTCCGCTACCGCGACGGCGGCGCGACGTTCACGGGCGCGGTCGTCGGTCACGACGTGCTCCGGGGAGTTCTGGAAGCGGCGGGGGAAGCGGTGGGCGTCACGCTCTCTCGAGTCCATCCCCTCGGTTCAGAAGACGAGGACGCCGTCGCTCGCACGTGGGACGTCACGCCCGCTCAGGAGCGCGCCCTACGGACCGCCCTGGAGATGGACTACTTCGGCGTCCCACGGCAGGCCACCGCGAGCGAGGTCGCGGACGAACTCGCCATCAGCAAGTCGGCGTTCCTCGAGCGCGTCCACCGCGCGGAGCGAACGCTGTTCTCACAGCTCTTCGAGTAGCGCCCCCGAGACGGACTGTGACGCTCGCGGACGGCGGCCGCGGCAGACCGTTCCTCCGGTCGATGTGTAGTGGCGAACAGACGGCGGACACGAGCGCGAAGCGGCGTGCCGTACTCCCGCGGACCGCTTCGCGGCGACTCGTCAGGTCACGCCGACGTTGGCCGCGCCTTCCGGTTTAAGTCTCCGCGTCGCGGAAGCGTTCGGCGTCCGGACGTGCTCGCCTCCCCGACGCCGGTCGGCGCGAGTGCCGGCTATCCCGTCTTGTAGACGCCGCGGGCTTCGGCCACGTGTTCGTCGTCCTCGTCGTGGACGCTCACGTCGACGACGCCGACGTCGTTGCCGTTCCGGACCACGTCGGCCTCCGCGTACAGGTCGCCCGTGCCGGCTTCGATGTAGTCGATGCGCATGTCGATGGTCGGCACCGGCTGGTCGTTCAGCGAGACGAGCGCCGCGCCGCCGACGGTGTCCGCCAGCGTGAACGTCACACCGCCGTGAGCCATCTGTCGGTCCCGGTTCCACGAGAGCTCCTCGCGCATCTCGATGCGACCTTCGGCGTGGCCGTCCTCGGCTGCCGTCACCTCGACGCCGAGCAGGTCGGCGAACGGCATGTCCTCGAAGAACGCTTCGATGTCCATACCGCGAGTCCGAGTGGCGGGCAATTAAATGTGGGCCACTCGACTCCCCCGGTATGGACGTAACGGACGACGACGGCATCCGAACAGTCACTTTCGACCGTCCCGAGGTCATGAACGCCTTCACGACCGATACGGCCGAGGAACTGGCAGACGTGCTCGCGGAAGCCGACGCAGACGAGCACGACGCCGTCGTGCTGACCGGGGAGGGCGACGCCTTCTCGGCGGGCGGGGACGTGCAGTCGATGGCCGAGCGCGAGGAGACCACGGAGGCGGCCTACGAGCGCATCACGGCGACGTTCGGACGCGTCGTCGAGGAGGCGCTCTCGGCTCCCGTCCCCATCGTCGCGAAAGTGAACGGCGACGCCGTCGGCGCGGGACTGGCCATCACGGCCGTCAGCGACTTCGCGTACGCCGTCGACTCGGCGAGGTTCGGCTGTGCGTTCGTCCGCGTCGGCCTCATCCCGGACACCGGCGGCTCCTTCCTGCTCCCCCGCATCGTCGGCCTCCGGACCGCGAAGCGACTCGCGTTCACCGGCGAGTACTTCGGAGCCGACGAGGCGGCCGAGATGGGGCTGGTCAACGAGGTCGTCCCGGACGAGCAGCTCGATCCCGCCGTCGACGACCTGCTCGACACGCTCCAGGAGCGCCCGACGAGGACCATCGGTCTCGCCAAGCGCGCCATCCACGAGAACATGGGCAAGGGATGGCGCGAGGCGGCGGACTACGAGAACATGGTGCAGTCCCAGGCCTACGACACGCCCGAACACGAAGAGGGCGTGGCGGCCTTCCTGGAGGGGCGCGACCCCGAGTTCGAGTGACCGTCGGTTCCTACCGTCGAGCTTCGGCGGCCCGGCTCACAGTCCCAAGAACTCCTCCGCGTTCTCCCAGAGTATCTTGCGCTGGACGTCTTCGGGGAACTCCAGTTCCGCGAACTGGTCGAGCCACGGTCCGGGTTCTATCATCGGGTAGTCCGTGCCGAACATGACCTTGTCCGCGAGCAGGCTCTTCGCGTAGTGGAGCACCTGGTCGTCGATGTACCGCGGCATCCACCCCGAGAGGTCCATGTAGACGTTGCCCTTCTGCTGGCAGATGGCGAGTTGCTCTTTCTCCCACGGGAACGCCGGGTGCGCGATGAGAATCTGGAGGTCCGGGTACTCCGCGGCCACGTCGTCTATCAGCATCGGATTGCCGTGCTTGATCTTGAGTCCGCGACCGCCGGGCGCGCCCGCGCCGAGGGTGGAGTTGCCGCCGTGGAAGACGACCGGAACGCCCAGGTCCTCGATGGTGGCCCAGAGTTCCTCGTGTTCGGGGTCGCTGGGGTCGAAGCCCTGCGCTATCTGCTGGAACTTGAACCCCGAGAGGTCGAGGTCCTTCACTGCACGCTCGGCCTCCTCGACGCAGTCCTCCTTGAGGGGGTCGACGCTGGCGAATCCGACGAAGAAGTCGGAGTACTCGTCCCGGACTTCGGCGACGTAATCGTTGGGCACCGGCGGGTTGCCGGTGTTGGTCTCGGCGTCCCAGCCGAGCAGGACGGTCGTACCGATTCCGGCCTCGTGGTACTCCTCGATGAGGTGGTCGTAGGTATCGGTCTCGATGGAGGTGCCGAACTTGTTCGCGGCGTCCTCCATCATCAGACCGCCAGCGTCGTGGAGGAACTCCTCCGTCGGTTGGTGACAGTGGGTGTCGACGATGGGGTAGTCGTCCTCGTGGTCGGCGACGACGTCGAGTCTGGACATGCGACGGTGTTCGGGGACTGTCGTGAAAAATCGTGCGAAGAAAGATCTTCGTCGGCCCGACGACGGCGAGATGCGTAACCGTCCTTTACTCTCTGGTCTTGATGAGGAACTTCATGTCGCCCTCGAAGACGACGGTGTCCTCCTGGTTCGTCATGGTGGTGTCGATGACGACCAGTCCTGCGTCGTCCCGACTGCTGATCTCCTTCGTCTCGGTCACTTCCATGTCGAGACTGATGGTGTCGTCCATGTAGACGGGGTTCGGGATGTCCATGTAGTTCATCCCGAGGAACGCGAGGACGGTGCGTTCGAGAATCCCGATGCGGTAGACGAATCCGGTGGCGAGCACGAACGTCATCGGGCCGTGGGCCACCCGCTCGCCGAAGTACTCGTCCTCGGCGTACTCCTTGTTGGTGTGGAGTTCGGTCCAGTCGCCGGCGAACGCCGAGTGCATCACGAAGTCGTACTCGGTGACGGTGCGGCCGACGCTCTCGAACGTCTGTCCCTCCTCGAAGTCCTCGAAGTGGTGTGGCTGGTAGCTGTACGGCATATCGGAGAAAACTTCGGTGAAATATAAGTAAGTATTGCACCTACCGCCACCATGACCGAGATTCCCGACGAGCGCCGCGAACGCATCGCGGCCGACCCCTTCTGCGAGACGCTCGGCGTCGAACTCGTCGAACTGGCCCCCGGCACCGCCACGACGGAACTCGCCGTCACCGAGGACCTGCTGAACTTCCACGGGACGCCCCACGGCGGCGCCGTCTACTCGCTCGCGGACGCGGCCTTCGCCGCGGCGTCGAACGCCGAGGGGGAGACCGCGCTCGCGCTGGAGACGAACGTCTCTTACTTCGAAGCCGTCGCGGTCGGCGAGACGCTGACCGCCGAGGCCGAGCGACTCCACCAGCGCGGCCGGACCGCCTCGTACCGCGTCACCGTCACCGACGAGGCCGACGAGCGTGTTGCTACGTTCCGCGGTCGGGTGTACCTCCCGGACGAGTGATTGCCAGCGTTCGGACGGACTGATCCCCCACCGAGTGAAGACCGGTTTCGTTGAGACACGTTTGGGCTCCAAAACCTCGTTTACAGGTGATGCCCGCCGACCGTTCTCCTATTGCGCAGTCGGCGCGGTGACAACTGCCAGAACGCCTGAAGACGTCCGAGTCCGCAACGATACCCCGTACCGGTGTGCTGGACGCGCCAGCGGGCGACGAGAATGACAGCACGGACGCCGGAGACGCAGGTAACGCGGTACTCGCTCTCGGAACCGTCGGGGGGCTCGTGAACGTCGTCCGGGAGAACGATTCAGACGGATCCCCGGACTCTTGGAGTCGACCGACCGCCCCCTCGAGACAGCGTTCGACGGAGGTTTGCGGAACGCCTTTTCCGCTCCTCGAACTACTCCAGGACGTGAAACGTCACCGCGTTGCGGAGTTGGGAGTCGTGGTACTGGTGTACGTCGTCGTCTTCCTGTTGATCATCGGACCCGCAATCGGTGCGGCCACGGGATTCGACGACCCTGCGCTCGATCTGACCGACGGTGACGGCCGCGAAATACCGACCGGCGTTCGCGGCGTGGTACTGGTCCTGACCACCGCGATGGTCATGGTCGGGTACATGGTAGTTCGTGCACGAGTCGCTGGCGTCTCTCCCGAGGAGTACTGGGGCCGATAGCAGGAATCGCCGACGAGAAATTGGAGTGCAGTCGTTACGCCTGCGCTCGCAGGGCGGTCGCGGCGATATCGGAAATTTCGCCGAGGTCCTGTACCCAGATCGCCAGTTGGCGCTGGGAGATCGGCGAGTAGTCGCCCTCCGTTTCGTTACCCTTACCGTTCGACTTCCCAGTACCGGACGAAGAGTCGGTGAGAGCGTCACTGGCCGACTGGAGCGCGGACACGTACTCCCGGAGGAGTTCATCTGCAAGCGATGGGCGGTTCTCCTCGAGCGCACGCTCGGCGAGTTCGAGGACCCTCGTTGCGACCGCGAGATACGCCGTAGCACCCTGCTCCGGTGTCGCCGCGGGATGGACGTTCACTGTCGTCCGAATCTGGACGCTCTCCTTGGCTTGTACCTTCTCTCGAAGCGTCAACCGGTCGTTCTCGACGTTGGCTTGGAGCTTGACTTCGAGACCGTCCTTCGAGAAGGGATCTCTCGACGACTCACCGTTTCCGTTCCCGATGGTCCGGCGAGACAGCGAGGCAGCGTCGTTTACCTCCGACTTCGTTTCCTCGAACTGAGTTCCAACTCGTTCGACGTACTCTGCCTTGTCGAGCGGGACGACGCGAGTCTGGGCCGTACTGTCGTCGACCGTTACCTTCAGCGCCGTCTCGTCGCTCGTCTTCGGCGTTCCGGACACGGTGACGGTCGTCTCCTTTCCGGCCGGGAGCGCGTCGATGGCTGACGACTCGGCGGTCGCGTCGAAGCCTTCTACGTCGATTGCAACCTCGGAGACCCCTCGAAGTCCGACGTTCACTACTTCGTATTCGATGTCGAGCGACTCCCCGAGTGGGACGGTCCTGACGCTGGGTCCCGTCACTTGCACAGCCGTCGGGAGCGCGATGTCCCCGGAGTTTTGCCGCATCGAGGTTTCTCGTTCTCTGACCGATTCGTTCGCCGAGACCACCGAATCCACCTTGTCTGCGACGTCGCTTCCGCTTGGTCCGTCCTTGAGATAAAGCAGAAAGTCGTACTTGGCCTGGAGTCGCGCCTGCTGTGCTTCGGCGACGGCTTCGAGGTACCGTTTTGCCGCCTCGGCACTCTCCGGGTTCTGCGAGCTTCGAGCGAGTATCCTTCGGGCGACGTCTCGAACCGCGCTCTCGCGCGCCTGTCTATCGTTGAGCGCCTCGTCGAAGTCGTCGAACCGATCGATCGCTGTCGCTGTGTCGCCCGAACCCACCGCGTCACGGAACGCGACCACACGGTCGTCGCTCATAGGTTCACCCCGCTGAGGTCGGTTTCGCCGAGAAGATACGTAGCTGTCTGGTGGATTTCGTTGTCGATCATCGCGAACCCGAACCCGGACGCGATCTGGACGCTGTCGATGAACAACGCCGCCACGCTGAGGGCGGTTGCGACGGTAGCGAGCGTTCCTGCCAGTCCGAGTGCAGTCGCCGCTCCGAACCCGGTGACGATGAGGAAGGCGGCACCGACGAGCGCGGCGACGGAGCCCGCGGACGCCAGGTCCGCCGCGAGACTCAGCACGTCCGAAATTTTCTCGAGACCGTCTATCAGTATGTCGTTGAGAAGCGTCTCCACCGCCTGAATTGCGTCGGCAGCGGTGCTCTGCAACGTCTCACGCGTATCGGCGTCCTGCGCCGACAACGACGAGACGTTCGAGTGGAGGTACTCCATCCTGGCGTCGATCGTCGTGTTGATGCCGCCCGTCTTCACGTCGTCCTGGTACGTGTCCAGTAACGCCGAGATCTCTTCGAGGACGGGCGCTTCCGTCAGTTGGATTTCGAGGTCGGTCGTATCTATATCGATACTGTCCGGCACCGTACCGCGTAGGTAGGACGGTAACTCCTCGTCGGGTACGTCGTACGAGACCTCGAAGTCCGGGAGGTCGATGTTCGATGGAACCGGAACGTCCACCGACGGCAGGTCGGGCGCGAAGTAGTAGGTTTCGAACAGGGTCTCCTCCAGCGAGTCGAGCAGGTTTTGCTTCGCGTCGGGATTAGTCGCAGCGTAAGCCAACTCGCCCGCCTTCAGCGTCCCGCCAGCTGCACCGTTGACTGCTTCCCGTGCGTTGTCCTTGTTGTTTCGAATCGCGCTCTCGCTGCGGGAAGCTTGCGAAATCTTGTACGCGTTGAGGTCGGCGTCGATGTCGTTCAACGAGGAGGTCGGTAGCGCGCCACTCCCCCGGATGCTCTGCGTGATATCGTCGAGGAAGCCCGTCACGTCGTCCAGAATCGACGCGTTGATTCGCTTGAGGATGCCCGCACCGATTTTCTCGCCGACCTCCGGAATCAGTTCGATGGCCGCACCTGTGGCGAACGAGTAGACGTTCTCGGAGGTCTTCTCGGTCGGGTTGTCCTCGCCGACGACTGCGCGTGTGCTCGTCTCGGTCACCGACTCGGTCGCATTCATCCGATTCAGCGCCCGTTCGTACTGTTCGGTAGACGTTTCCAGACCGTCTTCCCGAATTTCTGCCAACAGTTCCTGCGCCGACTGGTCGACGGTCGAGTTCGCCTCGTCCTCTCCTATCGTCTGCGCCGCGAGACCCTGGATTGCGTCGATTTTCTCGCTTTTCCGGTCGATGAGTTGCTCTAAACTGGCCGTCGGATCGTCAGTTCTCGTGCCGGCCTGCCACTCCATGAACGAGTGGTTAATATCGAACGCTCGGTAGTGGGCACCGTTTATCTGGAGCGAAGCGAATCGCTTCTCGGTATTCGGGGGGCTCCCCACGCTCCTGGCGTTCGGGGTCGAGGGTCGTCCCGTTCCGTCCTCCCAGAGCCGGCCGAGGTAGGTGCCGTCGCCGTCGTGCTTGACCTCGTAGTGGTACCAGATGTCCTCCTGCCAATCGACGCTATCGGTCTTCTGGACGGAATCCACGAGATCGCCCTCCACGAGGAAGGGTTTCTGCCGCCCGCGAGAGTCCACGAAACCGAGGTGAACTTTGAGAGGGCTGTGATTCTCGTCGGGGTCGTCGTACAGGATGACGTTGTGGCCCTGAAAGTCGCTATTCAGCGGGACGTTCTGGGTGTAGAACGACCCGCTGAGGGTCCACTCGTCCTCCCAGCCGGCCAACCCGGTCCGCCAGCCGATGATGCCGTCCGTTCCCCCTCCGGTCGTCTCGCGTATCTGGAGAACGTGTCGTCCGCCTTCCGGAGTCGATTGCGAACGTACGCGCGCTCGGAAGTCACCATCGTCGTCGTACACTCGCCAGCCGGGATTCGAAGTGTAGTCCCCGTCTTCCCAGTCGTCGTAGAACGCTGGTTCGTCGTCGATCTCCAACGCACCCCCGCCGTTCGTCGCTAGCGGGAGTGACCCACCGAGCAAGAGGCTCGTTCGGAGAACGTCCCTCCGTGATATCCGGTCAGTTTTTCTATACATGCACCCGGATTTCATATCACGTATAATTAAGGATATCCTTAGATATCTGATTTGATAACTGTCGAAGCCCGGTACCAGAAATTTATATACTACACGAGATTCGACGTATCACGCTTTGACAGGCTGAATCACGTTGGCGTCGAAGAGGGAACGTTCGACGACGAGACGCGAATCACCGGTCGTCGGTTGACGGAAGAGACGTCTCAAACCAGAACGATTGCACCGCCGAGTCCGAACGCAGCGAGCGCTCCGGTAGCCAGAAATCGGGCGGTGAGCAGGCCGAGCAGTCGAAGACGGCTGTTCGCCCCGAGGTCGACGAGGACGTCTTCGTCGATTCGCGCTCGAATCGTCGGTTCCGACGCGTCGTCGTGCGCGTGTCCGAGGAGATAGAGTCGGTCGCCAGGTTCGAGTCGCCATTCTGTGTACCGATGAGGATGAGACCCGACCCCGAACACCGACCCCGCGCTCGACACGTCCGGAACGTCTCCCAGAATGCCGTGTACAGCCTCGGGTGGTGACGCGTCTTCGTCGTATCGGGTTCGATCGTCGACCCCGAGCTGAACGTTGCTGAACAGTTCGTCCGGCACGGGCGTCCGCCACGACTCGACGTCTGCGTCGAACTGGACTCGCACGCGGTCTCCCTCGACGTCGGCGAGATACGTCGGCGGAAGTTCGTAGTGGACGTCCTTGCGGTGCCATCGCGGAACGAGCAAGCCGACGCCGGTTCCACCCGTACGATGTTTCACTTCTCTGTCGAGGACGTATCCCACGCATTCCTCGCCGGAGAGCGGGGCGCGAACCGGCGAGTCGGTCGCTTCGACTTCGCCGATTACAGCGACTCGGCCCGTTCCGAGGGCGTCCGGTGGAGACACGCCGGTCGATAGCACCGTCTGCAGAGAGCTCAAAAACGACAGTAACCCAACGACGCCCACGAGACCGACCAGCCCGAAGATAGCGGGAAGGAACACGTCGAGAATCATCGTGCTGGTCGGGCCGAACGCGAGTCTCCAGTGATTCTCATGACCGAGTGTCGAAGACTACCGTGATAAGTTTAGTGTTAGAATCAACGGATAATTACCCGTACCGTGACGGTCGCGGCGCTCACGGAAGCGGGAATCCGCTCACCGGTGGTCGTAGACGCGCTTCACTTTCCCCGTCTCCGAGCGGTCGATGACGCCGGGACCGACGACCTCTATCTCGTCGGGGTTAACCTCCAGCGTGTCTTCGAGTACCGTCCGGATGCGGTCCTCGAGTTCCTCGTGGGTGCCGCCGTACTCCTCGTGGTACTCGACGGTGAGTTCCATCCGGTCGAGGTTACCCCGGCGGAAGAGGTCGATGCGGTAGTACGGCGCGACGTCGTCGAGGTCGACCATCACCTCCTCTATCTGGCTGGGGTAGACGTTGACGCCGCGGACGATTATCAGGTCGTCCGTGCGGCCGGTGACGTTGTCCATCCGGACGGCGGTGCGCCCGCAGTCGCACTCCTCGTAGGTGAGCGAGGTCATGTCGCCCGTGCGGTAGCGCAGGACGGGCAGCGCTTCCTTCGTCAGCGACGTGAGCACGAGTTCGCCTTCCTCGCCCTCGGGCAGGGGTTCACCCGTGTCGGGGTCGATCACCTCGGGATAGAAGTGGTCCTCCCAGACGTGCAGTCCCTCCTGGGCCTCCTCGCACTCGATGGAGACGCCGGGGCCGATGACCTCCGAGAGACCGTACACGTCCACGGCGGTCACGTCGAGCGCCTGCTCTATCTCCTCGCGCATCGGGTCGGTGAACGGTTCCGCGCCGATGACGACGGTCGAGAGCGGTAGCTCCCGGGGGTCGATACCCCGCTCTTCTGCCGCCTCGGCGAGATACAGACAGTAGGAGGGCGTACACGCGAGCACGTCGCTCTCCATGTCCTGGAGCATGTCGAGTTGTCGGCCGGTGTTGCCGCCGCCGGTCGGGATGACGCAGGCACCCAGTTCCTCGGTGCCGTCGTGGAAGCCCAGACCGCCCGTGAACAGTCCGTAGCCGTAGGCGTTCTGGACGACGTCGTCCTCCGAGACCCCCGCGGCCGCGAGCGAGCGCGCCATCACCTCGCGCCAGAGGTCGAGGTCGTCGTCGGAGTAGGCGACTATCTTCGGTTTCCCGGTGGTGCCCGAGGAGGCGTGGATGCGGTTCACGTCGGCGTGGCCGACCGCGAACAGGCCGTCGGGGTACTCGTCCCGGAAGTCCTCTTTCGTCGTGAACGGGAGTTCCGTCACGTCCGCGACGCTCTCGACGTCGTCGGGCGCGACGCCCGCCTCGTCGAGGGCGTCGCGGTAGAAGGGGACGTTCTCGTACGCGTAGGCGACCGTCTCGGCGAGGCGGTCGCCCTGGAGGCTCCGGAGTTCGTCGCGGGACGCGGCCTCTATGTCGCTGTATACCATACCACTCGGTGGTTCGGAAGCCGACGACAAAGTCCTTTCTCGGGTCGAGATGTCACAGAACTTTTATCCGACAGACTGCCGCACGTCATGGCGGAAGATGTCGCCGCTCTCGTCGGTTACCACGTTCGAATCCACTCGTCTCTGGGGTCGGCCGGACGACAGGCGTCGCCACTGGCGTCGCTTCGTCGGCGGATTCGCCGCGCTCGTCCTCGCGTTGCTGCTCGTCGTCCTGGTCGGCAAGCGCTTCCCCGGTGCAAGAGGGCTCGTCAGCCTCGTCTACGACGCCGTCCTGCCCGCAGTGCTGTTCTGCGCGCCGCCGGTCGTCTCGGCGGTGAGCGCGTACAGCGACGGCGGCGTGTTCGCCTCGCTCGCCGTGGGCGTCGTCCCCGGAGCACTGTTCAGCGTCGTCCTGGGGCTGATGCGGATAGCGACCGGCCAGTCGACCGGGGAGGCACCGCTCTGGGCGCTCGCGCTCGCGTTCGTCGGCATCGGCGTCGCGGGCGCGGTCGTGGGGTACGGCGTCGGTCGCGGACTGTGCCGTCTCGCGGAACGGCGTTCGGCGTAGGGACCGTCGACCCGGACCCCGGAGTCCCGAAGTGACGGCAATTATTTCTTTCCGGGGCTGTGAGTGTGGCGCATGCGAGACGCGTACCTCGTCGGCGCGGCCCAGACGGACTTCGGGTCGTTCCCCGACGAAAGCTACCGGTCGCTGTTCCACACGGCGTTCGAGGACGCGTGCGACAGCGTGCCGGCGGGCATTACCCCCGACGACGTGGACGAGGCGTTCGTCGGCACGCTGGGCGTCGGCGGTCGTCAGCTCGGGCTGGCCGGCCCGGCCGCCACGGAGCACGTCGGCCTCGACGGCGTCCCGACGACGCGCGTCGAGAACGCCTGCGCCGCGTCGGGCTACGCAGTCCGGCAGGCGGTCCAGGCCATCAAGAGCGGGATGGCCGACGTGGTGCTCGCGGGCGGCGTCGAAGTGATGACCGACACGTCGAGCGACGCGACGAAGTACTGGCTCGGCGTCTCCGGCGAGACGGAGTGGGAGCGCCTCTCCGGGACGACTTTCGCGGGCGTCTACGCCCAGATGGCGGACGCACACATGGCCGAGCACGGCACCTCCCGGGACGCACTGTCGCGCGTCGCGGTGAAGAACCACGCGCACGGCGCGAAGAACCCCCACGCCCACCTCGGCTTCGAGTGCTCGCTGGAGGACGCCCGGGACGCGGCCGTGGTCGCCGACCCCCTCACGCTCTATCACTGCTGCCCGACGACCGACGGGGCGGCCGCCGCGCTCATCGTCGGCGAGGACGTCGTGGAACGGTACACCGACGCCCCCATCAGGATAGCGGGCGTCGGCGCGGCCAGCGACCGCGTGGGACTGTTCCAGCGCGACACGTACACCTCGATTCCGGCGTCCCGGGAGGCGGCGAACCGGGCCTACGAGATGGCCGGCGTCGGTCCGGACGACCTCGACTTCGCGGAGGTCCACGACTGCTTCTCCATCGCGGAACTGCTCGCCTACGAGGACCTGGGCTTCTGCGAACCGGGCGAGAGCGGCGACCTCGTCGCCTCGGGCGCGACGGAACTCGGCGGCGACCTCCCCGTCAACACCTCGGGCGGCCTCAAGTCGAAGGGCCACCCCATCGGCGCGACGGGAGCGGGCCAAGTCGTCGAGGCGTTCGAGCAGCTCTCCGGTCGCGCGGGCGACCGGCAGGTCGAGGGCGCGACGCGGGGTCTCACGCACAACGTCGGCGGGAGCGGCGGCGCGGCGGTAGTGCACGTCTTCGAGCGCGAGTCGCCACACGACTCGGACGGCGCGAGCGGGCGGCGTCCGCGAGGGAAGGAGGCGGAACCATGAGCGGCGAGACCCCGAACATCGCGGCGGTCGGCGCGTACGCGCCGCGGTTCCGCGTCGACGCGGCGGCGTTCGAGGAAGCGTGGGGGCAGTTCCACGCGGCGGGCGTCCGGTCGAAGGCGGTTCCGGCCGCCGACGAGGACGCGCTCACGATGGCCCACGAGGCGGCGACCCGCGCGCTCGACGCCGCGGACCGCGCCGGCGAGGACGTCGCCTTCCTCGCCGTCGCTTCGACGACGCCGCCGCTGGCCGAGGAGGACCTGACCGCCCGCCTCGGCGGCACGCTCGGCCTCACCGAGAGCGTGACACGACACGTCTTCACCGGGAGCACGCGGGCGGGGACGCGAGCGCTCGACGCCGCCCTCGCCGCCGGGCCGTGGGACGGCGTCGGCCTGGTGGTCGCCGCCGACTGTCCGCGCGGCGAACCGGACAGCGAGGAGGAACACGCCGCCGGCGCGGGCGCGGCGGCGTTCGTCCTCGCCGACGACGGCCCGGCGGAGGTCGTCCAGCGGGCCGAGTTCGCCGCCGAGTACCCCGGCACGCGCTTCCGGCGGCGGGGTGCGGACGCCACGGAGGGCCTGGGCGTCACGAGTTACGACCGCCAGGCGTTCACCGAGACGCTGTCGAGCGCGGTCGACCGACTCGACTTCGAGGCCGTCGACGCCGCCGCAGTGCAGGCCCCGGACGGCAAACTTCCCTACCGCGCCGCGGGCGCGCTCGGGGTCGGGACCGACGAGATACGGGCGGCCGCGACGGTCCACGAACTCGGCGACACCGGCGCGGCCAGCGTCCCCCTGGGGCTCGCGACGGCGCTCGCGGACGGCCACGACCGCGTGCTCGCCGCCGCGTTCGGCAGCGGCGCGGGCGCGGACGCGCTGCTCGTGGGGGCCGACGAGGTTCCGGCGTCGCTCTCGCTCTCCGGGAGCGAGTCGCTCTCCTACGCCGAGTATCTCCGCCAGCGCGGCGAACTCACGTCGGGGCCGCCGAGCGGCGGCGGCGCGTACGTCAGCGTCCCCTCCTGGCGGCGGACGCTCGACCAGCGCCACCGCCTCGTCGCCGGCCGCTGTCCGGACTGCGGTGCGCTGAACTTCCCGCCGGAGGGCGCGTGCACCGACTGCAACTCGCTGGTGGAGTACGACGACGCGGCGCTCCCGGGAACGGGGACCGTCGAGGCGACGACGACCATCTCGCAGGGCGGCGCACCCCCGGAGTTCGCCGAACAGCAGGCCCAGTCCGGCGACTTCGACGTGGTCGTCGTCGCGTTCGATGGCCCGCGCGAGCGGGAACCCGCGAGCGGCGGGACGTCGCGCGAGGACGGCGACGCGCGGGACGACGGCGACGAGACGGCGAGCGCGCCGGCGCAGGTGACGGGAACGGACCCCGGCACTCTCGACATCGGCGACCGCGTCGAGGCGACGATACGTCGCATCTACACGCAGGAGGGCGTGACGCGGTACGGGTTCAAGGTCCGTCCGGTGCGGGGCGACGATTCCGGATAGATTTGCTGCCGGCGAAAGGCCGGACCGGCGACGCGTATCGTCGTCTCCCCTTCGCGTGCCCCGCTCGGCGTCGTCTTCTCCGGACGACGGCGACGCGTCACGTAGATAAACGCTTTTCCTGTCCCCCCTCGCGTTTCGACGCATGAAGGTAGGCGTACTCGGTGCCGGGACCATGGGCCACGGTATCGCCCAGGTCGCGGCCACGGGCGGACACGAGGTGACGCTCCGGGACATCCAGGAGGACCTCGTCGCGGACGGCATCGACAGCATCGAGGAGAACCTGCGGGGCGGCGTCGAGCGCGACAAGGTGACCGAGGCGGAGATGGAGGCGGCGCTCGACCGTATCACGGGGACGACCGACCTCGAAACCGCGGTCGACGACGCGGACCTGGTCGTCGAGGCGGTGCCCGAGGAGATGGACGTCAAGCGACAGACGTTCTCGGACGTGGAGGCGCTGGTCGGTCCGGAGACGGTCGTCGCCTCGAACACCTCCTCGCTCTCGCTGACAGAGATCGCCAGTGCGCTCGACGACCCCTCGCGGGCCGTCGGACTCCACTTCTTCAACCCGGTCCACATCATGGAACTCGTCGAGGTGGTCGTCCCGGAGCAGGCCAGCGACGAGACGGTGACGTTCGCCACCGAGTTCGTCGACGGCATCGACAAGACCGCCGTGGAGGTGAACGACTCGCCCGGGTTCGCGTCCTCGCGGCTCGGCGTTGCGCTCGGCGTCGAGGCCATGCGGATGCTCCAGGAGGGCGTCGCCGGTCCGGAGGACATCGACGCCGCGATGGAACTCGGCTACAACCACCCGATGGGACCCATCGAACTCGGCGACGTCGTGGGCCTGGACGTGCGCCTGGACATCCTCGAACACCTCCGCGAGGAACTCGGCGAGCGCTTCCGCCCGCCCCAGATCCTCCGCCAGAAGGTGCGCGCCGGGAAACTCGGCAAGAAGACCGGCGAGGGGTTCTACGTCTGGGAGGACGGCGAGATAGTGGGCACCACCGTCGAGCAAGGCGCGCCGACCGACCGGGACGCGACGCGGTCCGACGACGGCGACGGGGGTGACGACGAATGAGCGACGACGCCGGAGACGTCCCCGGAAGCCCCGAAGCGGTCGCCGGCGAGTGCGAGACGGTGGACGTGTCGGTCGGCGAACGCGCGGACCACGTCGCCACGGTCACCCTCTCCCGTCCGGACGCCCGGAACGCGCTGAACGCCCAGTTGCGCGCCGAACTGAAGGCGGTGCTCGACGCGGTCGAGGCGGCCGAGACGGTGCGCGTCGTCGTCCTGACGGGGTCGGACGAGTCCGGCGCGTTCGTCGCCGGGGCGGACGTGACGGAACTGCGCGAACGCGGCCCCATCGAGCAGCGAGAGGCGAGCAAGCGCCCCCGCGTCTACGAGTACGTCGACGACCTCGAGAAGCCGGTCGTCGCGGCCGTCAACGGTCACGCTCTCGGAGGCGGGTGCGAACTCGCGCAGGCCTGCGACGTGCGCATCGCCCGCGAGGACGCCAAACTCGGCCAGCCGGAGATAAATCTCGGTATCATGCCCGGCGGGGGCGGCACCCAGCGTCTCGCCCGCCTCGTCGGCGAGGGCCAGGCCATGCGGCTGATTCTCTCCGGCGAGATAATCGACGCCGAGGAAGCCGGCGACATCGGCCTCGTCGACGAGGTTCACCCGGAGGGGGAGTTCGACGACCGCGTGTCCGAACTCGCCGGACGGATGGCGTCGAAGAGCCCGCTCGCGCTGGAACTCGCGAAGAAAGCCGTGAAGGCGAGTAGCCGGATGGACCTCGACGCGGGCATCGAGTACGAGGCGGAACTGTTCGCGCAACTGTTCGCCTCCGGGGACAAGAACGAGGGCATCGACGCGTTCCTCGAGGACCGCGAACCGGAGTGGGAAGGCGAGTAACGTTCGGTTCCGAAACGCATCCGGGTGAGTTCCCGGACGCGACGCGGCGCGGGACGCCGCAGTTGTCAGAGACACGTCGATCCAGTCGCCTGCAGTCGGCGAGCGACCGTCTGCAGGCGTTCGAACGAAGTTACTGTCTGAATATATGTCTTCGGTTTTACCATTATTGCCTATGGATTCATCCTGGCTGGCGGGAGGGGCGTCTCGAATCCGTCGTCTGGTTACCTCTTTCGCAACACTTAGGCGGGTTCTCACAGCAGTGTGGTACATGACGATACACAGCGACTGGGGCGACTGGCTTCCGCGCGCCGTCGAGGACGCCGACCCCGACGGCGTCGCCGTCTGGTATCTCGGCTGCAACGGCTTCGTGCTGAAGGGCCGCGACGGGACGACGCTGTTCGTCGACCCCTACCTCGGGACGGGCGACCCGCCGCGGACGGTCCGGATGGTCCCCGTGCCCTTCGACCCGGCGGACGTTTCGGCGGCGGACGCCGTCCTCGCCACCCACGAACACACCGACCACGTCCACGGTCCGAGCCAGGCACCCATCCTCGAACGCACGGGTGCGACGTTCTACGCGCCCGACGCCGGCCTCGAAGTGGCCCGCGAGGACGAGCGCTGGACCGACGAGTGGGACGTGGACGACGACCAGCTCGCCGAGGTCGCGGAGGGCGATTCCTTCGACGTCGGCGAGTTCACGGTGCACGTCGAACCGGCCCACGACGCCGACGCCGCTCACCCCGTCTCGTACGTGTTCGAACACGACGCCGGGACCGTCTTCCACGGCGGCGACACCAAACCCGGCGACGACCTCGCGGACGTCGGCGAGCGGTACGACCTGGACCTCGGCGTGCTGGCGTTCGGCTCCGTCGGCAACGTTCCGGACAAGGAGTCGGGCGAACCGAAGCGCACGAAGTGGTACAGCGACGAGAACGAGATAGCCGAGGCGGCCAACGCGCTCCAGCTCGACCGCTTGCTCCCGAGCCACTGGGACATGTGGAAGGGGCTCACCGCGGACCCGACCGCCCTCTACGACCACGTCCGCAGCTTCGACCGTCCGCGGTCGCTGGAGATCGTCGAGATAGGCGACCGCGTGGACCTCTGAGACGGAGCCTGACCCCCGACGAACGGGCCGCGAGTCGCCACCGAACCTCTCTCCTCTGATGCGGTAACACTTAACACACCACTGCGCGAACTCGACGGGGAGGAGTGGACAGCCGTGACCTTAGCAACCGTTCCGCGATACGACAGCGACAGGATTTCCGAACCCGGGGGGCACGCGGTGGTGGTCGGGGCCGGCATGGCCGGTCTGCTGTCGGCTCGCACGCTCGCCGACGGGTTCGACGAGGTCACGGTCGTCGACCGCGACCCCCTGCCCGACGAACCGGTCAGCCGCCGGGGTGTCCCCCAGTCCCACCACCTCCACGTGCTGCTGGAGGCCGGACACGCGACGCTGGAGGACCTCTTCCCGGGGTACGGCGAGGACCTGCTCGCCGACGGGGGGCTGGTAATCGACGGTGCCCGCGACGTCAACTTCTACGACGGGGGAGGCTTCCTCGCCGACGGCCCGCGACGCATACCGCTGTACTGCGCCACTCGCCCGCTGTACGAGCAACTGGTCCGCCATCGCGTCGCCGGGCACGACGGCGTCCACCTGCGACCGAGTTGCCGTACGATCGACTACCTCACCGACGACGCGGCGACGACGGTGGAGGGCGTCGTGGTCGAACGGGAAGGGTCGACGCCGGAGGAACTCGTCGCGGACCTGGTCGTCGACGCCACCGGTCGAACGAGCAGGACGCCGGTCTGGCTGGACGCGCACGGCTACGCGTCGCCGCCCGTCGACGAGGTGCGCATCGACCTCGCCTACAGCACCGCCTTCTTCCGGCGTCCCGCCGACGACCGCCGGGCGTTCGTCGTACAGCCCTCCCCGCCGCACACTCGCGGAGGCGCGATTCTTCCCGTCGAGGGCGGTCGATGGCTGGTGACGATGTTCGGGTTCCACGGCGACCACCCGCCGGCGGACGCGGAGGGATTCGCGGAGTTCGCCGCGAGCCTGCCCGTCCCCCACCCGAAACGGTTGCTGGACGAGCACTCCCGGACCTCCGAGGACATCGTGCACTATCCCTTCCCGTCCAACGTCAGGCACCGCTACGAGGACCTCGAACGGTTCCCAGACGGTCTGGTCGTCGTCGGCGACGCCGTCGCCAGCTTCAACCCCATCTACGCCCAGGGCATGTCGGTCGCCGCGCTGGAGGCGCTGATCCTCCACTCCGTCCTCGCGACGGACGGCCGCGACGACCTCGCGGTCCGGTTCTTCGAACGGGCCGCGGGGACCGTCGACGTCGCGTGGAACATGGCGGTCGGTGCCGACTTCCAGTTCCGGCGTACCGACGGTCCCAAGCCGCGCGGAACCGACGTCACCAGCCGATATCTGTCTCGATTGGTCCGCAGGGCCCACACCGACGGCGTTCTATCCGACGCCTTCTTCCGGGTGATGATGATGGAACGGCCTCCCAGTTCGCTGCTGCGCCCGGGCGTCGCGTGGCGCGTGCTCAGGCCAGCCGGCTGACCCGTGGAATCACCGTTGGGGGAACGCGACACGGAGACGTCCACGACGTCGAAACGACGCTCGGACGATTCGGTCCGCGCGGACGGTATGCACCGGTGACGCGCCTCGCTTTTCCCGGGTACAACTAAGAGAGCGGGCGTAGACTGTGAGTTCATGCCCGGGACGGTCTTTCTCGGCGGCGACGGGGTGACCCTCAACACGATTCGTCCGGACGACTACGCGTTCGTCGAGGAGCAGCACAACGACCCGTCTAACCGACGGCAAGCGGGAATCTCCCTTCCGTGGCACGAGACCGACGTCGCAGAACTCGTCGAAGAGCGAGACGACGTAGTCGTGTTCCTCGTCTGTCGCGACGGGGTCGCCGTCGGAACCGTCCTGCTTTCGGGACTCGACTCGCAGGCCAGCAGGGCCGAAATCGGGTACATAATCCATCCGGAGTACCACGGCGAGGGCTACGCAACCGAGGTGGCGGACCTGTGTCTGGAGCACGCGTTCGACGACAGGGGTCTCCACAAGGTCTGGGCGCAGGTCGTCGAGGGGAACGAAGCCTCGAAGCGAGTCCTGGAGAAGTTGGGGTTCCAGCAGGAAGGGACGCTTCGAGAACACGAGTACGCGAACGGCGAACGCGTGGACGTCAGTTACTACGGGCTGCTCTCGTCCGAACGATAGGCTCGACAGAGCCAACGACGCCGAACCAGCCGTCCTCCGTTCCGTCTTGGCGTTCTCGCGGCCGAGAGCGGCAGACATTTACCCGCGGCACGCGGCCAGTCGCACATGAGCGAGGACGCGGACGAGGAACTCACCTACGCGGAGACGGGGGTCGACATCGACGCGAGCGAGGCGGCGACCGCCGCGCTCGTCGGTGCCGTCGGCGACATCGAGAACACGACCGACTACGCCGGACTGCTGGACGTCGGCGACCGCTATCTCGCGCTGGCGACGGACGGCGTCGGTACCAAACTCCTCGTCGCCGAGGCGCTCGGCGACTACTCCACCGTGGGCGTCGACTGCATCGCCATGAACGTCAACGACCTCGTGGCGGCGGGCGTCGAACCGGTCGCGTTCGTCGACTACCTCGCCGTCGAGGAGCCGAGCGAGGAGTTCTCCGAGCAGGTCGGCGAGGGCCTCTCGGCGGGCGCGGAGGCGGCCGGCGTCGCGCTCGTCGGCGGCGAGACGGCGGTGATGCCCGAGGTCATCCGGGGGCTGGACCTCGCCGGGGCCTGCGTCGGCCTCGCGCCGAAGGACGCGGTCTTCCCCGGCGAGGCGACGGTCGGGGACGCGCTCGTCGGCTTCCCCGCCAGTGGTATCCACTCGAACGGCCTGACGCTGGCTCGGGAGGCGGTCACCCGGAACCACGACTACGACGACCCGTTCCCGGGGAGCGACCGGACCATCGGGGAGGAACTGCTGGAACCGACGCGCATCTACGCCGACCTCCTGCCGGCGCTGCGCGAGCGCGACGTCCACGCCGCCGCGCACGTGACCGGCGGCGGTTGGACGAACCTCTCTCGAATGGGCGCGTTCCGCTACGAGATATCGGACCCCCTCCCGGCCCAGGACGTGTTCACGTTCGTCCAGGAGGAGGGCAACGTGAGCGACGAGGAGATGCACCGCACGTTCAACATGGGGACTGGATTCGTCGTCGCGCTCCCGGAGGACGACGCGGAGTCGCTGGCGGCGGCGACGGACGGCGAGGTCGTCGGCGAGGTTCGCGAGGGCGAGGGCGTGGGAATCCGCGGACTGACGCTGACGTGACCCTCACGACGGTACCTGACGGAAAGCATTTGTTCTCCGGTTACGACTCGACGGTGTGACCTCCGAGATTACCGTCGAGACGAGGGACCTGACGGCGGCCGACGAGCGTCTCGTCGAACGAGCGCGGGCGGCGACCGAGGCAGCGTTCGACCCCGAGCGGTGGGGCGGTGCACACCTCGTCGGTGCTGCACTCCGCACCACAAGCGACGACGTGTACGACGGCGTCAGCCTCCCGGCCAGCGTCGGTCGAGCGTCGATGTGTGCCGAACCGGTCGCGTTCGGTGCGGCGGTCGCGGACGGCGCGACCCGGTTCGACGCCGTGGCCGCTGTCCGCCATCCGCTTCCGGACGAGGACCGCGGCTTCGAGGTGGTCCCGCCGTGCGGCGCGTGCCGGGAGCTGATCGTGGACTACGGCGAGGACGTCGACGTCGTCGTTCCACACGACGGCGACCGGCGAAAAGCGACGGCGTCGGCGCTGCTCCCGACGCGCAACTGGTGAACCGAGCGGGGGGACGCGTCTACGACAGTCGAGCCGCGACGTCGGCCTCGGTGACGATACCGACCGTCTCGCCGTCGGCGGTGACCATCACGGCCTTGTAGTGGTCGAGCAGGTTCGATATTTCGTTCAACGTGGCGGACCGCGACACCGTCGGGAAGCTCTCGCCCATGAACTCCCGGACGGGCTGGTCGCGAGCGTTCTCGTCGACGTGGACGAGGTCGCTCTCGCTGATGGAGCCGACCGGCACCCCCTCGTTGATGACCGCCAGTTGCGAGTAGCCCGCGTCCTGCATCCGGCCGACCGCCTCGCTCACGGTGTCGCCGGGCGCGACGCTGACGACCTCCTCGTGCATCAGGTCCTCCGCGCGGACGATGTCACCCTCGGACTCCTCCAGGGCGTTGATGATGCGGCGGAACGTCGAGAGACGCGGATCTACGTCGTCGCCCTCGATGCGGGCGATGAGTGGCTGAGAGACGCCCGCTCGCTCGGCCAGTTCGCTCTGCGTGAGTCCCAGGTCCTTTCGACGTTCGCGGATGTCCTGGGTCGTCGGGATCTCCATACCTAAAATAACTCCGGGTTATCAAATAAATCGTTCGACTCGTCAGAGTTCGCTAGTTTCCTGGTCGCCGCTGCCGAACTCGATGTCCTCGTCCTCGCCGAACTCGACCGTCTGGACGACCGATAGCGGAACGTCGCGGAGCGCGCCGCCGACTTCGCTCTTGGCGATGCGCTTCGCGTGCTCCTCGCTGTCGGCGTTGAACACCTTCATCTCCAGCACGAGGCCGACGAGGGCGGTGTTCGCTGCGATGAACGCGGAGTCGAACGGCTCTCCGCAGGCCGGACAGCCGGTCGCGCCGACCTCGACCTCGACGTAGTCCATGTCCTTCTCGTTCAGACGCTTGCCGGCCTCGCTGACCGCGACGCCGATGGCGTCGTCGATGTCCTCTACGTCGCGCACCAACCAGGCCGCCTCCATCGCAACGAGATAGTTGCTCATACCCGAAGCCTTGCTCCCGAGGGTTTCGTGTCTTTTGGTTTAGCCGCCGAAATTCGCGCGTGTCAGGAACGAGGACGGACTGCCGGACGTACGTCGTTCGAGAACGACGGGTCGGCTGCCGGACCGCCCGTCACGTGACCACGGAGTAGGTGAACAGGAAGCCGAAGTACAGGAGGACGAGGAGGGCGACCGCCTTGAGCCGGAACAGGCGAAGCTCCTCGTTCTCCGCGTCGTAGGCTTCCCGGAACGCCTTGACCTCCGACTCGTCGAGCGCGTCGGGGTGGTCGAGCCCCCGGTGGAGAACGAGCTGCTTCTCGCGAGGGAACGGCCGGCCGCAGTAGGCGCACTCGACCGGCGACTCGTCGGCCGGAACCCGGGTTTCGAGCGGCCAGTCGTCGGCCGACCGGTCGTCGAACTGCGGGTCGTCTGTCCGCTGGTCGTCGGGCGTCCGGTCGTGGGATGGCTGGTCGGTGGTCATACGTACGGGGGGTCGACGGACGGTTGCGAGACGATCCACATGCTCGACATCGTGTACAGTATCATCACGACGACGAGGGCGTACTGGCTGCGGACGGCCTGCAGACGCATCGGGAACAGCCTGTAGGCCGTCGCGTGGGCCACCCAGACCGCGAGCAGGTGACCCAGCAGGACGAACGACATCTGGAGGCCGCTGAACCACGCCGGCAGGACGACGACGACGGCCTGGGGCGGCGAGAGCGGACTGGCCAGCGCCCCGAACAGCGTCGGCGACAGTGCGAGGAAGTACCCCAGGTAGTGGGCGAGGTGGTAGCCCGCCGCGATGGGCAGCAACGAGGGGGCGAACCGCCGGGCGATGGCGGCCGGCGTGAGGTAGGTGTCGGCCGACCGTTGCGCGAGCCGCGCGGCCAGCCAGTAGACGCCGAGGAAGAGGGCGTACCCGGCCAGCAGCGCGGCGAGGTAGACGACGCGCGGCGGGACGCCGACTCCGACGACGGCCCGGGCCGCGTCCGCCCAGAGGTCGGTGGCGACGAGACCGTCGTACGTCGTCACCCACAGCAGCGCGACGACGAACGCGACCTCGTCGAACCCCGTGACGAGTTTCGTCTCGGCGAGGCGCGCGCCCGGCAGGCGCAGTTCGAAGCCGTCGTCGGTGCGCTGGACCGGAGCGACCCGGCCGTAGTAGCGGAACACGCGCGCGACCGGGTCGACGGTGTCGAACCAGCGGTCGGTGCCGTAGACGGCCGCCCCGGCGAGCGTCACCGCCGAGTAGACGAGCACGACGCCGGCGAGCAGGTCGGGGTCGCTCGCGAGCGGACTGACGACCTCCAGCCAGACGAGCGCCAGCAGTCCGGCGACGCTCGGCCACGCGCCGAGCCGTTCCGGGTAGTCGGTCGTCCCCGTGGGGAGCAGGTCGGCTATCGTGCGCCAGGGGTTGATGGCCGGCCACGCGTTGCCGACGAGGTAGGTCGTCGCCGTGAACCCGGCCCACCAGCCGACCCAGACGACGAGGATGGCGATGTTCCGGCGCGGAGCCGACGGGCCGACGAAGCCGGCGACGACGACGACCGCGAGTGCGAACACACCGACGACCCGGGTCGCGGTGACCAGGTGGTCGTTCAGCGTCGCCAGGCGTCGTCGCCAGTCGTGGAGCGAGCGGATGAACGCCCGGTCGGTGACGAAGCTGGCGAGCAGGAACGAGGCGCTGACGACGCCGCCGCCGGTGAGCAGGAACAACCACGTCGGCACCGACAGCGAGTCGCCCGACGCTCCCCGGAGGCTACCGCCGTGCGCCAGCGCTCGACCGGTGAGCGCGGTCAGAACGACCGTCGCGGCCAGGGCGACGTCGAGGGACCGAGTGCGTGTTCGACCGCTCATCAGCGGGGGTAGGGGCGTCGAGCGATAATACCTTCCGGAACAGTTCGATGCCGACTCCCGGAACCCCGGTCGCGCTCCCCCGTCGAGACGAGCCCACTGTCGCGAGCTAACGGGGGACACGGCCGGGACGGACGCCGGTCGGCGAGAAGAGACGAAGAAGGTGCGAAACGAGATTCGGCTACTGACGGCGGGCGGCGGTCGTCAGTGCTCGGGCTGTTCGGCGGGCGCTTCCATCTCGGATATCTTCAGGATGAGGATGTGGTTGGTGTCGTCCTTGCCGTCGACGACGCCCTCGACGACGAGCTTCGACAGCGGCGTCGGTCCGACGGTCACCTCGTCGCCCTCGTGGAACTCGCGTACGGAACCGCGGAGGTGTATCTCGGCGCGACAGAGCTCCGGGTGGTGGACGCTGGTGAGGCTTATCTCCTCGACGTTGGCCTCCTCGACTTCCTCGCCGTCGTGGAGCAGTCCGACCTCGGCGACGGTGTCCATCTCCTGGACGTCGAGCGCCTCGTAGGCGTTGGCGGTCGGCTTGTACCCGCCCTTCGGGCCGGGAACGCCCTCGACCAGCTGGAGGGCCTTGAGACTCTGCATCTGGTTGCGGATGGTCCCGGGGTTGCGGTCGACTTCGGCGGCGATGTCCTCGCCCTTGATGGCGTCTTCCGCCTCGCGGTGGAGGTTCAACAGCGCCGTCAGTATCGTCTTCTGGCTCGGTGTCAACTCGATGCTAGACATTACCCCGAAACTTAGTAATTGATTTCCTTAAATGGCACGGAGTGGATGAAGTTTGGCGGATAATCGACGTTTTCGCCCTGCCACTGATAACCCTCTCGACTGCAGCGTCACAGAGGCCGCTCCGTCTGCGATTTTTCCGTGCGAACCGTCCTCGCGCTCGAACCGGGGCTTCTTTTTCTCCCCGTCCCGTTCGTCGAAGCATGTCAAGAACGGTCCACATCATCGGTGCGCCGGTCGACTACGGAGCGAACCGCCGCGGCGTCGACATGGGGCCGTCGGCGATCCGGTACTCGGGGCTCGCCGACGAACTCGCCGCCGCCGGCGTGACCGCCGTCGACACCGGCGACCTGCTCGTCCCCCGCGCCGAGGAGCGCGACCCCGAACGCGAGGAACCGCCAGAGGGGAAGGCGAAGTTCCTCCGGGAGACCGCGGACGTCTGCTCGCGGCTCGCCGACGAAGTGGCGGCGTCGATAGAGAACGACGCCTTCCCGCTCGTGCTCGGCGGCGACCACTCCATCGCCATGGGGACGCTCGGCGGGGCCGCGCGCGACGCGGACATCGGCGCCGTCTGGTTCGACGCCCACGGCGACTTCAACACGCCGGGAACGTCGCCGAGCGGGAACGTCCACGGCATGCCCCTCGCGGGCGCGCTGGGTATCGACGACTTCGCCGACACCGAGTGGGCCAACGTTCCGCGACTCCGGGAGGAGAACGTCGTCATCGTCGGCCTCCGGAGCATCGACGACCAGGAGCGGGAGGCCATCCGCGACAGCGAGGTGACGGTGTACACGATGTCGGACATCGACGAACGCGGCATCACGCCGGTCGTCGAGGACGCACTCGACGTGGCCACCCACGGCGTCGACGGCATCCACGTCAGCCTCGACCTCGACTGGCTGGACCCGAACGAGGCACCCGGCGTCGGGACGCCCGTGCGCGGCGGCGTCACCTACCGCGAGGCACACTCCGCGCTCGAAACCGTCGCCGAGCGCGACGACCGCGAGGACGTCCTGCGCTCGCTGGAGGTCGTCGAGGTCAACCCCATCCTCGACGAGCACAACGAGACGGCCGAACTCGCCACCGAACTCGCCGCGAGCGCGCTCGGGAAGCGAATCCTCTGAGGCGACCCGCTTCGCTTTTGTCGGCGCAGACGCGTCGCCACCTCCGATTCGACAGTTCACGCGTCTACCCGGGGGTAGAGGACGGAACGAGACCAGCGAGGGGGACCGACACTGTCATGGGGGTCGCCGAACGACCCGCGAGAGTGACAGATTACGACGCGATTCTGTTCGACAACGACGGCGTTCTGGTCGAACCGCCGACCGACGAAAACCTAGTCGACGCCGCCGAGTCGGCGTTCCGGGCGGTCGGCGTCGAGAACCCCGACGCGACCCACGTCGACGAGGTCGTACGAGGCGTGACCTCCGACAGCCTCCGGGACGTCTGTTCCGTCTACGACGTGGACCCGGCGGAGTTCTGGCACGCCCGCGACCGCCACGCCTCCGACGCGCAACTCGCCGAGTTCCGGGAGGGCGGCCGGGCGCGGTACGACGACGTGGCGGCCATCGAGGACCTCGCTCACGACCTCGGCATCGTGAGTTCGAACCAGCACAGGACCGTCGAGTTCGTCATCGAGTTCTGCGAGTTCGACGACCTGTTCGACACCTACTACGGCCGTGGCATGGGCGTCGAGGACCTGCACCGTAAGAAACCGGACCCGCACTTCCTCGAACGCGCGCTCGACGACCTCGGTGCCGAGTCGGCCCTGTTCGTCGGCGACAGCGAGAGCGACGTGGTGGCCGCCCACCGCGCGGGCCTCGACTCGGCGTTCGTCCGGCGACCACACTGCGCGGACACGTCGCTCTCGACCGAACCGGACTACGAGGTCGACGACCTCTACGACGTCGCGAAGATAGCGAACTGAAAAGGAAACTGCTGGTCGCCTACTCTTCGCCGTCGGTGACTGTTTCGCTCTCGTCGTCCGGCGTCGGCAGCACGTCGACGCTCGCGACGGCGTCCTCGTCGTCTATCTCCATCACCGTCACGCCCATCGTGTTGCGGCCGACTCGCGAGATGTCGGCGGCGCGGATGCGCATTATCTGGCCGTTCTCGCTCATCACGACGAGGTGGTCGTCGGGGGCGACCGACTTCACCGACGTGACCGGGCCGTTCCGGTCGCCGGTCTTGATGTCGACGAGGCCCATGCCGTTGCGCGACTGCGGGCGGTACTCGTCGAGCGGCGTCCGCTTGCCGTACCCCTGCCGGGTGACGGTGAGCAGTTCGCGACCCTCGCTGTCGGCGGCGACCATCCCGACGACCTCGTCGCCGTCCTGGAGGTCGATGCCGTGGACGCCGCGGGCGTTGCGACCCATCTCGCGGGCGTCGGACTCGTCGAACCGGATGGTCATCCCGTCGCGGGTCGCCAGCACGAGGTCTTTCGTGCCGTCGGTGACCTCCACGTCGACGAGTTCGTCCCCGTCCTCCAGTTTCGCGGCGATGATGCCGGTCGAGAGGATGTTGTCGAACTCCGCAGCGCTGGTTCGCTTGACGTAGCCCTGGCGCGTGACCATGCTCAGGGACTCGTCGTCCTCGAACTCGTCGGTGGTGACGACGGCCGTGATGTCCTCGCCGTCGTCCAGGTCGAGCAGATTGATGGCGGACTTGCCTCGAGCGGTCCGTGACATCTCGGGTATCTGGTAGGTCTTCAGCCGGTACACCTGCCCGTAGTTGGTGAAACAGAGCAGGTAGTCGTGGGTGTTCGCCCGGAACACCTTCGAGACGCGGTCGTCGTCTTTCACGTCCGCGCCGATGATGCCCTTGCCGCCCCGACCCTGCGCGTCGAACCGCTCGACGGGCATGCGCTTGACGTAGTCCTGCTCGGTGACGACGACGAACACGTCCTCCTCGGCGATGAGGTCCTCGCGGGTGACCTCGTCGGTCCCCTCCACGATGCTGGTCCGGCGGTCGTCGTCGTACTCCGCCTTCACTTCGCGGAGTTCGTCTTTGATGACGGCCAGCAGTTCGGACTCGTTTTCGAGGATGGTCTGGAGACGCTCGATGCGCGCCTGGACGTCCTCGTACTCCTCCTCTATCTCCGCGGCCTCGAGCGAGGTGAGGCTCCCGAGCTGCATGCGGACGATGTGCTCGGACTGGGTCTCCGAGAAGCCGAACTCGCCTTCGAGCGCGGTGCGGGCGGCGTCGCGGTCCTCGGCGTCCTGTATCAGGTCGACCACGTCGTCGATGTCGTCGAGCGCGCGCAGTCGGCCTTCGAGGATGTGTGCGCGGTGTTCGGCCTCGTCGAGTTCGTGCTTCGAGCGCCGCCGGACGACGCTCTTGCGGTGGTCGACGTAGTGTTCGAGCGTCTCCTTGAGGCTCAACACCTTCGGTTCGCCGTCGACCAGCGCGAGGTTGATGACGCCGAACGTCTTCTCGAGGTAGTGGTCGAGCAACTGGTTCTCGACGACCTCGGCGATGGCGTTCTGCTTGAGTTCGACGACGACGCGGATGCCGTCGCGGTCGGACTCGTCGCGCAGGTCGCGGATGCCCTCGATGGTGCCGTCGTTGACGCTGTCGGCTATCTTCTCGATGAGCCGTGCCTTGTTCGTCTGGTAGGGAAGTTCCGAGATGACGATGCGGTCGTCCTGGACCTCGTACTCAGCGCGCACCCTGAGTCGCCCGCGACCCGTCTTGTACGCGCTGTGAATCGCGTTCTTCCCGACGATGTTCGCACCGGTCGGGAAGTCCGGCCCCTTGACGTGCTCCATCAGGTCCTCGACGGTCGCGTCGGGGTTGTCGATGAGTTCGACGGTCGCGTCGACGATCTCTCCGAGGTTGTGCGGCGGGATGTTGGTGCTCATGCCGACCGCGATGCCCGAGGAACCGTTGACGAGCAGGTTCGGGACGGCCGCCGGCAGCACTTCCGGCTCCTGGAGGCGGTCGTCGTAGTTGGACTGCCAGTCGACGGTGTCCTTGTCGATGTCCGCCAGCAGTTCCTCCGCGATGGGAGCCATCCGGGCCTCCGTGTACCGCATCGCCGCCGGCGGGTCGCCGTCGACGCTCCCGAAGTTACCCTGGCCGTCGATGAGGGGGTAACGCATCGAGAACTCCTGGGCCATCCGTGCGAGCGCGTCGTAGATGGACTGGTCACCGTGGGGGTGGAAGTCGCCCATCGTGTCCCCGACGATGTTCGAGGACTTGCGGTGGCTCGCGCCGCTCGTGATGCCGGAGCGGTGCATCGCGTAGAGGATGCGCCGATGGACGGGTTTCAGCCCGTCGCGCACGTCCGGCAGCGCGCGTCCCGCGATGACGGACATCGCGTAGTCGATGTAACTCTGCTCCATCTCGTCCTCGACGCGGACGCTGTCGATTCGCTCCGCGACCTCGTCGGGGACGTCCGAGGGTTCCGAACTCATATGTCTACCCACTCCGCTTCCGTCGCGTGTTCCTGGATGAACTGCTTGCGCGGTTCGACGGCGTCACCCATCAGCACCGAGAACATCTTGTCCGCCGCGGCGGCGTCCTCGATGGTTATCTGCTTGAGGATGCGGTTCTCGGGGTCCATCGTCGTGTCCCACAGCTGTTCGGGGTTCATCTCGCCCAGTCCCTTGAACCGCTGGACCTGCGAGGGGTTGCCGTCGCACTCCTCTTCGATGATGCGGTCGCGCTCCTCCTCCGTCATGACGTCGTACGTCTCCCCGCGGTGGCGGATGCGGTACAGCGGCGGTTGGGCCGCGTACACGTACCCGGCCTCCAGCAGGGGCCGCATGTAGCGGTACAGCAGCGTCAGGTAGAGGGTCCGGATGTGCGCGCCGTCGACGTCGGCGTCCGTCATGATGATTATCTTGTGGTAGCGCGCCTCGTCGAGGTCGAACTCCTCGCCGATGCCCGTACCGATGGCGGTGATGAAGTGGCGTATCTTGTCGTTCTCCAGCACGCGGTCGAGGCGGTGTTTCTCGACGTTCAGTACCTTGCCGAACAGCGGGAGGATGGCCTGGAACTTGCGGTCCCGGGCCTGCTTGGCCGACCCGCCCGCGGAGTCGCCCTCCACGACGAACAGTTCGGACTCCTCGGGGTCGCGCGACTGGCAGTCGGCGAGTTTGCCGGGCAGGGCCGTCGAGTCGAGGGCGTTCTTCCGTCGGGTGAGCTCCTCGGCCTTCTTCGCCGCCTTGCGGGCCTTCGCGGCCTCGACCGCCTTGGCGACGATGGCCTCGGCGGTGTCGGGGTTCTCCTCGAAGAACGTACCGAGGCCGTCGTGCATCACGCTCTCGACGATGCCCCGTACCTCGCTGTTGCCGAGTTTCGTCTTCGTCTGGCCCTCGAACTGCGGGTCGGGATGTTTCACCGAGATGACCGCCGTGAGGCCCTCCCGGATGTCCTCGCCCTTGAGGTTCTCGTCGATGTCTCCGAGAAGGTCGTTCCCGTTGGCGTAGTCGTTGACGACGCGCGTCAGCGCCGTCTTGAACCCGGTGAGATGGGTGCCGCCCTCGCGCGTGTTGATGTTGTTCGCGAACGCGTGAATCGACCCCTGGAGTTCGTCGGTGGCCTGCATCGCCACCTCGACCTGGATGTCCTGTTCCTCGTCCTCGAAGTAGATGACGTCGCGGTGCAGCGGGGACTTCGTCTCGTTCAGGTACTCGACGAACTCCCGGATGCCGCCGTCGTAGTGGAAGGTGTCACCCGACTCCTCGTCGCGCTCGTCGTCGAGCGATATCCGCACGCCCGAGTTGAGGAAGGCGAGTTCTCGAAGCCGGGTCTCCAGCGTCGAGTAGGTGAACTCCGTCGTCTCGAATATCTCCTCGTCGGGCCAGAACCGTATCTCCGTGCCCGTCTCTTCGTCGTCGTCGAGGTCCCGGACCTGCTCCAGTTCGCCCTGGGGTTCGCCGCGCTCGAACGTCTGTCGCCAGAGCACGCCCTCCCGCCTGACCTCGACTTCGAGGCGCTGGGAGAGGGCGTTCACCACGGAGACGCCGACCCCGTGGAGCCCGCCGGAGACCTGGTAGGACTTGTTGTCGAACTTCCCTCCCGCGTGGAGGACCGTCAGTATGACTTCGACCGCGGGTTTGTCGTACTCCTCGTGCGTGTCGACGGGGATGCCGCGACCGTCGTCGACGATGCTGACGGAGTGGTCCTCGTGGACCGTCACGTCGATGGCGTCGCAGTGGCCCGCCAGCGCTTCGTCGATGGAGTTGTCGACGACCTCGAACACGAGGTGATGTAGTCCGCGAGAGTCTGTAGAACCGATGTACATCGCCGGGCGCTTTCGAACGGCCTGCAGCCCTTCGAGCACCTGTATCTGCCCGGCTCCGTACTCATTTGCGTCACTCATAAATCCTGATTTATCGTAGAGCCTGACCCCTGATAAAGCTCACGCACGCGCGCGCGAGATTTGTAAATTTATTATAATGAACGGGTGGACGAAGCGCCGAATGCCGGGATTCGTCCGACACCGACTCCGGCGGAGATAACCCGGCCGGGGCCATCGTCGTTGAACGCGGATGGCTTCCGGCGACGAAGTACCCGCGGCCGTCGGGAAGGGTCGAAAACTTCCTCTCGCCGGCGTCTCGAGCCCACTTTCACTTTCACCGCGCCCCATCCGGGCAGTTTTAAGCTCCCCGCCAATAAGTACAGGCGAAGAATGCCTTCCATGCAGTCGACGCTCGGCGACGAGGGGATCGCCGAGGAACTGGCCGAAAGCCAGCGCCAGATCTCCATCGCCGAGTTCTTCGAGAAGAACAAGCACATGCTCGGGTTCGACAGCGGAGCCCGGGGGCTGGTCACCGCCGTCAAGGAGGCCGTCGACAACGCGCTCGACGCCACCGAGGAGGCGCGTCTCGACCCGCCGGACATCTACGTCAAGATCGAGGAGGCGGGCGACTACTACCGCCTCGTCGTGGAGGACAACGGTCCCGGAATCACCCGCGAGCAGATTCCGAACGTCTTCGGGAAACTGCTGTACGGCTCGCGGTTCCACAAGCGCGAACAGTCGCGGGGCCAGCAGGGTATCGGCATCTCGGCGGCGGTCCTGTACGCCCAGTTGACCAGCGGGAAGCCCGCCAAGGTCACCAGCCGGACCGAGAACAGCTCGTCGGCCGAGTACTTCGAACTCATCATCGACACCGACGAGAACGAACCGGAGATCAAGACGGAGCGGGACCTCTCGCCGGGCGAGAGCGACCTCAACCCGACCCACGGCACTCGCATCGAGCTGGAGATGGAGGCGAACATGCGGGCGCGACAGCAGCTTCTCCGGTACATCAAACACACCGCAGTCGTCAATCCGCACGCTCGCATCCGGTTCAAGGAGCCGAGCATGGACGACGAACAGGTGTTCGAGCGTGCCGAGGGGTACGAGATGCCGGCCGAGACCGAAGAAATCCGGCCACACCCCCACGGCGTCGAACTCGGCACCGTGCTGAAGATGCTGGCCGAGACGAGTTCCCACAGCGTCTCCGGGTTCGTCCAGGAGGAGTTCACCCGCGTCGGCCGGAAGACCGCCGACAACATCGTCGACAACTTCCGCGACCGCTACTTCGGCCGCGAGATGGCGTGGTCCGGTCCGCAGGCTCACGACGACGCCGACGTGGAAGCCGCCGTCGAGGACGCGGTGGCGAACAAGGGTGCGGACGCGACGGCCGCGTTCGCCGAGCGCGTCGCCGCCGAAGTGAGCGAACGCGAACCGATCGCACACAGCCAGCTCCGGGACGCCGTGGCCGAGGCCGCCGAGGCGGTCGCCGACGACCACGGCGCGACGTTCGGCGACACGGTCCAGGCGAACGCCGTCGACGCGGCGTGGGACGCCGTCACCGACGACCGGGTCTCGGACCTCTACCAGCACGTCGACGCGGCGACGACGACCCAGAAGGACGACGAGACCGTCCGGGCGCTCGCGGAGCGCCTCGCCTCGCAGTTCGACCGCGACGACGGGACCGACCGCTTTACGCGCCCGGAACTCGCCGAGTTCGTCGACCGCGCCGCGGACAACACCGAGGAGTACGCGGACGCGACGGTCGGCGAGACGGCTCGCGAGAACGTCGTCGAGGCGGTCTGGGAGTCGACGGTGACCGTCCCGGACGACGTGCCGCTCGTGCGCGAACTGGCGGACGACCGCGACGCGACGAGCGAACTGCTGGAGGCGATGCGAGAGACGAACATCATCTCGCCGCCGACCGACTGCCTCTCGCCCATCACCGCGGAGCTGGTCGAGGCCGGCCTCCGAAAGGAGTTCGATGCGGACTTCTACGCCGCCTCGACCCGCGAGGCCGACGTACACGGCGGCGACCCGTTCATCGTCGAGGCCGGCATCGCCTACGGCGGCGACCTCGAGAGCGAGGGGAAGGCCGACGTGCTGCGGTTCGCCAACCGCGTCCCGCTGGTGTACCAGCGCGGTGCGTGCGCGACGACCGACGTGGTGAAGTCCATCGGCTGGCGCAACTACAACCTGGACCAGCCGGGCGGTAGCGGCATTCCGAACGGACCGGTCGTCATCATGGTCCACGTCGCGTCGACGAACGTGCCGTTCACCAGCGAGAGCAAGGACGCCGTCGCGAACGTCCCCGAAATCGAAGACGAGATAGAGCTCGCCATCCGGGAGGCGGCCCGCGACCTGAAGTCGTACCTCAAGAAGCGCCGGTCGCTCCAGCAGCGCAAGCGCAAGCAGAACGTCATCGCCTCCATCCTCCCGAAGATGGCGACGAAGCTGGCCGAGGTGACGGACCAGGAGGAGCCGGAGTACGGGGACGCGCTGGCACGGATAATGAACAACGTCCTCGTCGAGCGCGAGGTAGAGGACGGCGTCGTCACCCTCTCGGTCGAGAATCACACCGACCGCAACGAGGAGGTCGACGTGACCGACATCGTCTCCGCCGAGCCGCGGAACCTCTCCGACGGCGCGACGGCGGTCGACATGGACGAGGAGTGGTTCGTCCAGTGGTCGCCCATCGTCGAGAGCGGGGAGACGGTCGAACTGCAGTACGAAACGGACGAGGAGGCGTCGTTCGACGTGAACGTCGACGGCGTCGAGAGCGAGAAACTCACCATCACCGACGAATCATGAGCGCAGACACAGACGCAGACGCACGCGAGAAACTCATCGAACTCGCGGCGGAGTTCTACGACCAGTTCGAACAGGGCGAAGTGCCGCGGATGAGCCTGCCGACGCGGACGAAAAGCAACATCGAGTACGACGAGGACGAGGACGTCTGGGTGTACGGCGACCGCCAGAGCACCCGCAGTGCGAAGAGCGTTCGCGGTGCCCAGAAGCTGATGAAGGCGGTCTACACAATCGAGTTCCTCGCCACGCAACTGGAGGAGGACCGCTCGTCGACCCTGCGTGAGCTCTACTACCTCTCGGAGTCCTGGGACGCCGACGAAGCGCAGTTCTCCGACCAGGACGAGTCGAACCAGCTGGTCGAGGACCTGGAGATCGTCTCGGAGGTCACCCGCGAGGACTTCCACATGCGCCCCGAGGAGTCCGGCGCGACCATCATGGGACCGCTGCACCTCCGCGAGCAGACTCGACGCGGCGAGCGCGAGATTCACTGCCAGGAGGACGTGGGCGAGGGCGGCTACCAGATTCCGAACAACCCCGACACCATCGAGTTCCTCGACAACGACGCCGACTTCATCCTCGCCGTGGAGACCGGTGGGATGCGCGACCGCCTCGTCGAGAACGGGTTCGACGACGAGTACAACGCCCTCATCGTCCATCTGAAGGGGCAGCCGGCGCGGGCGACCCGCCGCATCACCAGGCGTCTGCACGACGAACTCGACCTCCCCGTCACCGTGTTCACTGACGGCGACCCGTGGTCGTACCGCATCTTCGGCTCCGTGGCGTACGGCTCCATCAAGTCCGCACATCTGAGCGACTACCTCGCCACTCCCGAGGCGCGGTTCATCGGCATCCAGCCCGAGGACATCGTTGAGTACGACCTGCCGACCGACCCTCTCAGCGACTCCGACGTGAACGCCCTCGAATCGGAACTCGAGGACCCGCGCTTCCAGACCGACTACTGGGAGGAACAGATAGAGCTCCAGCTCGACATAAACAAGAAGTCCGAACAGCAGGCACTCGCCTCCCACGGCCTCGACTTCGTCACCGAAACCTACCTGCCCGAGCGACTCGACGCGATGGACGTGCTGTAACGGTCGTCACCGCGCTTCGAGCGCGAAGTTCACCGACCACTCGACTTCCGTCGACGGCTCCTGCATCTCCGAACTGTAGCTCAGCGTCCCGTCGACGACGTAGCTGCCGGATTCCATCCCCGGGGTTCCCGGCCGGAGTTCGTACCGCTTCGTCACCGTCTCGCCGGGTTCGACGGGCGTGAGCTTCCCGATGTCACAGACGGCCCGGACGCGCCCGTTCTCCACCTGCGCGCAGCCCTCTTCCTCGTAGTCGCGCCAGAGGAGGAACTGCCGGTCGGCGTCGGACGCCTCGGCCTGGAGGATGCCGAACGGCGGGACGGTACCGCTGAAAATCTCCTGGGTCGTCTCGCCCTCGTTCGTCACGGCGAACGCTATCTCGCCCGGGTCGTCCGGCGCGACGCCCCGGTCTACGGGACGTGCGTCGAACCGCAGTTGCGGCGACGACGACGGCGAGAGACGGTACAGTTTCAGCCCGTAGTGAGTGTGGGTGCCGCCGTCCGCGTTCACGCCCGTGAAGAAAGCGTAGCGCTCCAGCGCGTCGTCGAGTCCCGCCGGCACGTCGTCGGTCCGCAGTTTTCCGTCCCGGATTGCTGCCGCGATGGCCTCGCGCACGTCGGGGTCCGGAAGTTCCGACACGTCGACGATATCGTTCGCGTCCACCTCCGCCAGCGCGGCCTCGCGGGAGTACACCTTCGTCGTCTCCAGCGCGTACTTCGCCGTCGGCGCGACCTTCTCCGTCTCGACCGAGAAATTCGTGACGGCGTACCGCGCATCCGGCGGGACGGCGGTCGTGGTCCCGTCGTTCGTCGTGGTACTGGTCGTTGTTCCGCCGGACGTCGAACCGGCCGGTTCCGGTCCGGAACCGGTTCCGGGCGAGCCGACGCAACCGGACAGCAGACCGGCCGCGACGCCGGTGAGGAGGGTTCTGCGGCGCATACGCGAAAAGACGACTGATATTGGTAAGTATCTTGTCGAGAGTGAAACGGCCGTTGTACCTTCCCCGCCCGACTGGGGAAGGAGCCTCGTGGCGGAGCGGCGTCGACCGCACAGCGAGTCGGGTCATCGATTGCCCACAGTACCCTTGACGACCGCCCACGTCGTCCCGGTATGGAACCGACGCTGACCGAGAGCGAGGAGGGAAAGGACGTCGCCACGCGGGACGGCGAGACGCTCGGAACCGTCGAAAAGGTCGACCAGGGCGTCGCCTACGTCGCGGTCGCCGACGACGCGTCCGACGAGGCCCTGTCCGTTCTGAACGTCGAGGGGGAGAAGTACACCTTCCAGGAGTCCCAGCTGGAGGACGTGACGGACGAGCAGATCGTGCTCGACGCCGACGTCACATAATCAGCAGCGCGAACAGGCCGACGCCGACGGTCGGAACGAGCGCGGCCACGAAGGCGACGGTGCTCCACTTGCGAACCGTGTTCCCGTCGAGCGGCCCCCACGGCAACATGTTGAAGCCAGCGAGCAGGAAGTTGATCTGCGCGCCGCGGTAGCCGACCTCGGAGACGAAGCCCGGTCCGAGGAAGATGAAGGGGAAAAAGAGAACGCCGAGTACGACGTTCGTCGCCGGGCCGGCGAGCGCGATGAGGCCGTTCTCCCGGAGCGTGGCTCGACCGCGGTGGTAGACGGCACCGGGCGCGGCGAAGAGGAAGCCGGCGAGGCCGCCCGCGACGGCGAGAAACAGCATGCCGTAGTCGGCGCGGAACTCGGCGGCCTGCCCGAACCTGATGGCGGTGACCTTGTGCGCGAGTTCGTGCAGGAGGAAGCCGACGCCGGCCGTGACCAGCGAGAGCACGAGCGCCGACAGGAACTGCGACGGTGGCGCGCCTCCCTGCATCAGCGCCCGGACGAGGTCGCGTTCGAGGAAGAACGCGAACGCGACGCCGAGCGCGAGCCACGCGACCAGCAGGTCCCGGAGTTCGCGGCCGCTGAAGTTCACGTGAGCGCCTCCACGATGAGGTCGGCGCTGTTCTGTGCGCCTCGTATCATCAGCTCCGTGATGCGGTCGACGCCGCCGATTCCCGGGGCGACGATGGGGAGCACGACGAAGGGAAACATGAACGTCGCTATCATACTCCCGAGGTTCGTCATGGCGACGATGGCGATGAGCCGGAACAGCGGCACGTCCATCATCCGCGTGACGAGGTCGGAGATGGGACTCTCCTCGTCGCTCATTATCTCGTTCAGCGTCGCAATGTCGGCGACGTTGACCCGGGTGTACTTCAGTTCCACGTAGCCCGCGAACCAGCCGGGTGCGAGCAGCGGGTTGACGCTGGTCAGCCACGCGATAGCGCCGCCGACGAGCGCACTCCCCCAGTGTGCGCCCGCCAGCTTCGCCAGCGAGAACGCGAAGATGCCGTTGAAGAGGAACCAGGCGGCGAACACCTTGATGAGGAAGGCGTTCCGCACGCCGGCCATGAACAGCAGGACGAAGAACGCGACGAAACCGGCGGAGACCAGATAGCCGAACAGCTTGAAGAGCGAGAAGCGCCGGCCCCGTTCCGTGCCGGTCAGCGACTCCATCGGCGGCAGCGTCTCTGGGCGTTCGAGGTACTCCTCGATGCCGGCGCGGTGACCGGCACCGACGACTGCGACGACGTCCTTTCCCGCGTTCCGCAGGTCGACGAGGTTGTGCGCGATGTACGCGTCGCGCTCGTCGATGAGCGCCTCTGCGCCGCCCGGCGAGAAGCGCCGGAACTCCTCCATCATGGCGGTGATGACGTCGCTGTCGGTGAGGTCCTCGACGTCGAACTCCTCGTCCAGTTCCGCCTCGCTCTCGACGCCCGTACCCATGACGAAGCCGGCGACGAGCCCGAAGACGAGACCGACGCCGACGCCGGCCGCGATGGCGACGAGCGAGCGCAACGCGACCGCACCGATGGATTCGAGCGTCGGAGCGCCGACCAGCACGGGGGAGATGGCACCGACGCCGACCGCCGCACCGACGCCGAGGCCGACGAGTGCGCCGCCGGCGAGTACGACGTCGTAGCGTCGAGTGAGACCCATCGAGAGCGCGAACGCACCGACCGCGAGGCCGGCGACGCCACCGCCGACGACGGCCCCGAACAGTTCGAGCGTGCCGGCGCTCGCGCCGAACGTGAGCAACTCACCGACGCCGAGCAGGGGCGCGAAGAAGATTCCGAACAGGAGCGCGAAGAACGTGCCGAGGATCGCACCGCCGAGCAGTCCCAGCGTCAGCGGGTCGGTGACGCCCAACGCGAGGCTGCCGACCATCCGTGCTTTCTCCCGACCGGTCATCCGCGCCCAGAACCGCTGGATGGTCGTCTGGATGTCTCGGTCGACCAGGGCGACGTCGCTACCCTCGCGTTCGGCCACCTCGATGGCCGCCTTCATGTCCGCGCCGGGTTCGATGTCGAACTGCTCGCCCATCCGCGTCTGGACGTACGACAGCATCCAGTAGGCGAGAAACTGGAAGACGGTGTTGCCGTGCAGCAGGTCGGTCGGTTCGAGGTCGTCGGACATCTCGCCCCGCATCTGCTTGTACCGCCCCTCGTCGAGTTCGACCGCGACGGTGTCCGGGCGGTCGTCTTCGACCGCCTCCTCGACGCGTTCGACGCTCTCGGCGGAGACGTGGGCCGTCCCCACGACGCGTACGCTCCCGTCGCCGTTCTCGGACGACGGCGGGTCCTGGTCGGTCATCAGTCCACATTCTCACCCTCCGTTTTTACCGTTGTCGGTGAGAAGACAGTTTTTCACGTCACGGCCACACGGGAATAGAATCGCGCCCTGCGAGGCCGTCTCCGGTCGAGTACCGCGGTCGGCTACCTCGCCCACGTCACTCGTCGGACCTGACCAGGACGCGGCCGTCGCTCTCGACGACGACCTCGTGTTCGGCGACCGTGAAGGATATCTGGCCGGCGACAGATCGCCCTACTCCGTTCGGTCGCGGGCCGAAAACGGTTTCGAGAGCGTCCACGTCCACGTAATGGTGGAGCGGCGCGAGGGACTCCGAGGGCTGCCCGGTCGCCGCCTCTAGCGTCTCGACGACGGTCTGGACGAGCGACGTGTCGTCGCCCCATGAATGCCGGGACGAGGCGATCGGTTCGGGGTTCTCGGAGAGTGTCATTCCTGACATACCAAACACGACGGGGCCGAGCCCCATCCCCGTGTCCGTTCAATGCTTCACTTTTTAAGTGAGGCCGTTGTGCGGAGCGACCTTCTCGGCGTCGGGTCGTCCAGAGGCGCAACGAACTAAGTGGGCGTCACGCGAACGTCCGGCCATGAGCGACAGCGCGACGCTGATGGACTCGTACACGGAGATGACGGAGTTACTCTTGCCGAACGACACGAACAACCTCGGGCGTGCGCTCGGGGGAGTGGTGCTTCACTGGATGGACATCTGCGGAGCTATCGCGGCGATGCGGTTCTCGAATCAGCAGTGCGTGACCGCCTCGATGGACCACGTCGATTTCATCAGTCCCATCGACCTCGGCGAAGTCGCGGTCGTCGAGGCGTTCGTCTTCTCGACCGGTCGGACCAGCGTCGACGTGAAGGTGAACGTCCGCGCCGAAGACCCCCGGACGGGCGAGGAGCGCGAGACGACGACCTCCTTCTTCACGTTCGTCGCGCTGGACGAGTCCGGCACGCCGACGCCCGTCCCTGACCTCGACTGCCCCACGGAGAACCAGCAGTCGCTCCGCGACGCCGCCAAGAAGGAACGCATGGAGGAACTCCACTCCATCGCCGAGCGCATCGAGGGCTGACCCAGCGACCATCGACTCCGTCTTGGCGCGCACGACGACCACGCGGTGGTCCACGTCGGTCGCCGCTCGACCCGTTCGGCGTCACCGACGCCGTCGCGTCCGAGCAACTCGTCGACGCTCTCTACCGCGTACTCTACGTCGGCGAACCGAACCGTCGGAAGAAAAATGTCGGCGTTCAGTAGCCGTCGTCTTTGGTCGTAGTAGTCTTCTTCAACCGCTTTTCGCCGTCCTCCTTCGGCTTCTCGGGTTTCTCTGGCGTCTCAGGCGTCTCCGGCGTCTTGGGTTTCTCCAGCGTGGTCTTCGTCGTCGTCTCTATCGTCGTCGTCTCTATCGTCGTCGTCTTCGTTGTCGTCTCTTTCGGCGTGGTTTCCTTCGGTGTCGTCTTCTTCGGCGTCTCTTTCGGAGTAGTCTTCTCTGGCGTTTCTTTCGGGGTCGTTTTGCGTGGCGTCTCCTTCGGCGTAGTCTTCTTTGGCGTCTCTTTCGGAGTAGTCTTCTCTGGGGTTTCCTTCGGCGTGGTCTTCTTCGGCGTCTCCTTTGGCGTGGTTTTCTCCGGCGTCTCTTTTGGCGTGGTCTTCGTCGGCGTCTCCTTCGGAGTCGTTTTGCGTGGCGTCTCCTTCGGCGTAGTCTTCTTTGGCGTCTCTTTCGGGGTCGTTTTACGCGGCGTCTCTTTCGGCGTCGTTTTCTCCGGCGTTTCTTTCGGCGTCGTTTTCTCCGGCGTTTCTTTCGGCGTGGTCTTCGTCGGCGTCTCTTTCGGCGTAGTCTTACGTGGTGTCTCTTTTGGCGTGGTCTTCTTCGGCGTCTCCTTTGGCGTCGTTTTCTTCGGAGTCGTTTTCTCTGGCGTCTCTTTCGGGGTCGTTTTCTCCGGCGTTTCTTTCGGCGTGGTCTTCTTCGGCGTCGTCTTCGCTGGTGCCGCCGTCGTCGTCTTCTTTTCCGCCGTGGCGTCGATGGCCAAGAACAGCTGGAACGGCACGTCGGCCGGCGCGTCCTCGGGGTTCAGGTACCCCGCGGCGAACGCGGTGTACACCGTGCTCTCGTTGAGCGTGACGTTGAACGTCGCCACGACCTCGCCGGAGTCGTTCGCGGTCGCGGGCCGGACCTCCAGCGTGTAGTCGCCCGCCGGGACCTCGACGTAGTCGGTGGCGTTCTGGAAGGAGACGTTGTCGAACAGCGTCGTGTTCGTCTCCTCGACGGTCACGTCGACGGGTGGGGCGTCCGGCGATGCGTGGAAGAGTCGGACCGAGGCGTTCTGCTCGGGAACGGTGAAGTTATCTTCGAGCACCACCGGTGCGAACTCGGTCGTCGCGTTTTCGGAGATTTCGCCCGTCGCGGCGACTGTGTAGTTGGTGTCGGCCTCGAAGGTGACGTTCCCCGAGAAAACTACGGTGCTCGGGTCGCCCGCCGCCTGAATCGTCACGTTCCGATCGCCTGCGGGAACGGCCGTGTACTCCGTGACGTTGCCGAACGAAAGGTTCTCGACGGCCGTCTCGTTGTCGACCAGCACGTCGACGGGCGGTGCGTCGGGCGACATGTGTGCCACGCGGACCATCGCATCGCCGTCTGCGCTATCCGAATGGTCCGTCGACAGTCCGACGCTCGCTCCGGCGTAACCGACGAGTAGCAATGTTACGAGCACAATACTCAGCGTTCGTTTCGATTTATTCCCCCTCATCGAGTCGCCGATTCGACGGGTCCGTCATTAAAACGGTAAGACCGTCCACAACAGAAAGAGCCCGGTACTCCGCGGAACGGCCCGCTGAACGCACTCGTAACGAGAATTACGGCCGTCTGTTCGTACGGCGGAAATCCCGGTTCACCGGGCGAAGTTCGGTGCCGAAGGTCAGTAACCGCCGTCGGTCGTCGTGCCGCCGACGGTGGTCGTGCCGGTCACCGTCCCCGCGACGGTCGTCGTTCCGGCCGCCGCAGTCGTGCCGGTCGCTTCCGTCGTCTGGGTTCCCGTCGCTTCGGTCGTCGTGCCGAATTCGGTCGTTTGCCCGGTCGTCGTCCCCGTCGCGGTCGTCTCGTTCGCGGCCTCGGTCGTCGTCTCCGCTGCAGTCGTCTCGTTCGCCGCGCCGCCGGCGTCGACGACGATTATCGGCTGGAACGGTACGTCGGCCGGCGCGTCGTCGGGGTTCAGGTATCCCGCCGCGAACGCGGTGTAGACGGTACCGCCTTCGACGGACAGGTCGAACGTCCGGACGACCTCGCCGGAGTCGTTCGCGGTCGCGGGCCGGACCTGAACCGTGTAGTTGCCGGGGGCGACCTCCGTGTACTCCGTGGCGGTCCGGAAGGAGACGTTGTCGAACAGCGTCGTGTTCGTCTCCTGGACCGTGATGTCGACGGGCGGCGCGTCCGGTGAGACGTGAACGAGCCTGACCGAGGCGTTCTCCTCGGGGACGGTGAAGTCGTCTTCGAGAACCACCGGCTCGAAGTCGGTCGTCCCCTCGTCGGTGACCTCGCCAGCGGCGACGATGGTGCGGCGCGATTCGGCGTCGAACGTCAGTTCTCCGGAGAAGACGACGGTGCTCGGGTCGCCCGCCGCCCGAATCGTCACGTTGTGCGCCCCGGCGGAGACGGCGAGGTAGTCGGTCACGTTACCGAACGAGAGGTTCTCGACGACCGTCTCGTTGTCGACCAGCACGTCGACGGGCGGGGCGTCCGGCGACATGTGCGCCACCCTGACGTTCGCGTCACCGTCGCCGCCCTCCTGCGTTCCCGCCGCTGTCGTCTCGGTCGTCGTCTCTTGCGCCGCGAGGACGCCACCCACTCCGGCGTAGCCGACGAGCAGCAGCGTTAGTCCGACTGCGACCGTTCGTGTTAGTGTGGTTCTCCTCATTTCGCACTACCGTCCGGCGGTTCCCGGCATAAAACGCCATGACCGTCCAGCGACGAGCGCCGCGTATCGGCCTTCTTTCGGCGCTCATAACGAGGATTACGGCCAGTTAGGTGCAGATTCACCGGCGCTGCAACTCGACGGCGGCGGAGAGCCGATTTGCGCGTATCGTCGGTGGAGTTCGCATCGGTAGTGGGAAGGACGGTTCGGCACTGTGACGAACCGTGCTCGCTGAAGGAACGCTTATCCGCGGGTCTGTCCTATCGGGGCGTATGGGACTCGACGTTGCGGTGCCGGACCCGCCAGAGCTACGGGCCGAGGCGGACATCCAGCAGTACGAGGACGTGTCAGTCGACGGTGAGACGGACTACCGACGCGACGAACTGGAGACGTTCCTGCGCGAGGGCGCCTGGACCGAGGCGTTCAACCAGTGGTCCGAGCACACCGACCTCGACGAGCGGGAGTTCGAGACGGCCTGCGACCTCGACCTGTTCTACGAGTTCGACTTCTTCTGGGACGACTTCGCCGACCGCGTCGGCTACCACGCCCCGGGCATTCCGGAGGACTGGCAGGAGCGGGACGTCCACCCCGACCTCGACTCCTGGAACGCCGTCTCCTCCATCAACGCCGCCCTGACCGAACTGGGTCAGACCGTCTGCGACGTGCTCGAACGGGACTACGTCGACTGGGAGGCGGAGTTCGACGCGCCGGACGACCTGCCGGAGTTCGACCAGTAGACTCCGGCGGGCGTCGGTCACCGGAATATCACGCCCTCGGTTCGGCCCTCCAGAACCACCTCGTCGTCTCCGTTCCGGCAGACGAACGTCGCCGCCATCTCGTACCGGTCGTCGTGCTCGTCGACGCGTTCGACGCGCGACTCACAGGAGACCTCCTCGCCGACGTAGACGGGCCGCCGGAACTCGAACTCCATCGACCGCGCCACGTAGTCCATGTCGCCGCCGATCTTCGTCGGGAGCGTCGCCGTCAGTAGCCCGTGGACCATCGGACGGTCGCCCTCGTGGTGGGTTCCCTGGTCACCGGAGAGGTCGGCGAACTGCTCGACCTCTCGTTCGGTGAACGTCCGCGAGTACGTCGCCACGTCGCCCTCGTCTGGTACGTCGACCATGGGTCCGGGTTCGCGACCTCCGGAATTACTCCTTTCGAAGTCGCCACTCAGTCGGCACGGTCGGCGCTCTCCTCCAATCCGGTCAGTCGACAGATACGTGTTCATTTATATCCCCGTGGTCACACAGTCCGCGTATGGCTTCTCCGTTCGACGGATGGCCGATACGGGTCGCCATCCCGGTCGGCCTGGTCGTCTCGCTGCTCGTCGTCTGGGCGCTGGACCGTCCGAACGGTCGCTGGAGTGCGAGGCTGCGGAAGCGGTTCCTGCTCGGCGTCCCCTGGGGAACGCTGGTCTCGGTCACCTTCGTCGTCGGCGTGTACCTGTTCGTCCAGCACGGCTGGGAGCACTGGCGCAACCCCGTCACGGTCGCGTTCGCGTCCTGGTCGTACCTCTACCCGCTCGGCGTCGTGCTCGGGCCGTTCTCCCACGCCGGGCCGGGACACCTGCTGGGGAACGTGACGAGCACGCTCGCCGTCGCGCCGCTGGCGGAGTACTACGTCGGCCACTACCCGACCCGGCGCGGCGAGCAGTCGTTCGGGTCGTGGCGGACGAACCCCTGGCTTCGCGCGTTCGTCGTCTTCCCGCTCGGCGTCGGCGTCGTCGGACTCTGCACCAGCCTGTTCGCCTGGGGACCTATCATCGGGTTCTCCGGCGTTCTGTTCGCGTTCATCGGGTTCGCGCTCGTCCGGTATCCGCTGGGAACGGTCGTCGCGCTGTCGGCCCAGGGCGTCGTCCAGACGGTCTACCAGGCGCTCCAGAACCCGCTGGTGGTCCAGGGTGCCAGCGCCAGCTACTCGAAACCCTGGTGGTTCGGCATCGCCGTCCAGGGCCACGCGCTCGGCTTCTTCCTCGGGGTCGTCGCCGGTCTCCTCGTCCTCCGGTTCCGCGACCGGGCCACGCCGCCGGCGCTCCGGACGTGGACCGGGACGCTGCTGGTGGCGACGTCGCTGTCGCTCTGGGCGCTGTGGTGGTACCGGGGCGTCGAGACGTACGTCCTGTTCCGCGGGCTGGGCATCGTGTTCGTGCTGGCGCTGGCCACGCTCGTCACGTTCGCGGTACGGACCCACGATGCTACCTCGTTCGGACCGGGCGCGCGGCAGGCGGGGACCGTCCTGGTGTTCGTTCCGCTCATCGTCATGGCCGGCGTCGCGGCGCCGGTGAACCTCACGACCGTCCAGGGCGACGGCAACGTCGAGGGTGCGACCGGCGTGCAGGTGCGCGACTACACCGTACTGTACGCCGAGGACGTACCGAACCAGAAGGTGAGCGTGGTCGACGTCTCCGTCGGCGGGGAGACGACCAGCGTCGACACCAGCGGCGTCATCGTCGTCAACGAGGGGCGGGAGGTGTGGACCCGCGAGGTGACCAAAGGACAGCTGGCGTTCGCCGGAAGGAGGGCCGTCCGCGTCGGCGGGGTCGGCTGGGCCGAGACGGTGTTCGCGCGACGCATCGGCTGGTCGGCGGTCGGCGGCGGCGCCGCGTACCAGGTCTGGTTGCGTCCGGCCGACGACGGGTGGCGCCACGCGTACGCCTCCGACCCGGCGACGGCCGACCCCGTGGTAGCGGGCATGAACGTCTCCATCGTTCCGGCGGACGACCCCCGGAAGAACCCGTTCCGCCTGCGGCTCACCAACGGTAGCACGACGGTCGCCTCCCGGCCGCTACCGACGGCCAACGTCACCGTGTCGGCCGAGGGGGTCCAGTTCACCCGCGAGAACGACGTCGTCTACGCCCGTGTCGACGACACCCGGGTTCGCGTGGCGAAGAAGGAGAGCTACAACTGACCCGCCCACGTCGCGCGACTCGGACGGCTCTCACCGCTCACCCCGACTCCCGCCGTCGCTCGTCGGCGACGGCGGCCACTTGACCCTGAACACCTCGGCGTCGAGCACGCGCCGCTGCTCCTGCTGGAACGCGAACTGCCGTTCGAGCGGCAGCTCAGCGCGAAACGCGTGGGTCACCTCCCCGCCCGCGTCCCCTGCGAACGCCTCGACGAACTCGCGACTTCCCTCGTTGTGTATCGAGTAGGAGACGTCGGAGAGCGACGCCGCGGCGTCGAGGAACGCGCGGTCGGCGTGCTCGTTGCCCCGCTGTGCGCCGAACGGCGGGTTCATCAGCACCGTCACCCCGGCGTCCGCACCTCGTCCGGCGGGACACAGCGGCGGGCGAGTCGCGTCGCCCCGTACCCAGTCGACGCCGACCGCGGGCGCGACCCTGCGCTCGTTCTCGCGGGCGCGGTCGAGGGCGGCCTCGTCGACGTCGACGGCCACGACGCGAGCGGGGTCGCGGGTCGCGGCCCCGAGCGCGAGCACGCCGGTTCCCGCGCCGAGGTCGACCACCGTCCTGCCGGCGACGTCACCGTGCACGTCCGCGAGGTGGACGAGGTGCGCCGCCAGGTCTGCCGGGGTGGGGTACTGCTCCAGTTCGACCTGGGGGTCCTCGAAGCCCCGGACCTCGGCGAGGCGGCGTTCGAGCGCGCGCTTCGACATACCGACGTCGAGGGCGGCGGCGCAGGTCAGTGTTCGGATTCCCGCGAGCGAACGACGGTCTCACGGTAGCCGACCGCGAAGGGCCGACGTTAATTATCCCGAACGACAACGGGAGAGCGATGGACGAACGCGACATCACGCTCCTGAAGGCTATCTCGGACCTCGAAACCGGGAGTCCCGAGGTGCTCCACGAGGCGACGGACATCCCGGTCTCGACCATCCACTACCGGCTGAACAATCTCCGGGACGAGGGCATCATCGAGAACGACCTCTACGACATCGACCTCGAGAAGTTCGGCCTCGGCGTCACGGTCGTCGTGGAGGTCCTGGCCGACTACAGCGGCACGTACGAGGACGTGGGCGAGGAGCTGCTGGAGGTCGAGGGCGTCACCCAGGCGTACTTCACGATGGGCGAGACCGACTTCATCCTCGTCGCCCATCTCTCCGACCGTGAGATGGTCGAGCGACTCATCAGCGACTTCGAGACCATCGACGAGGTCGAACGCACCTACTCGACGTTCGTCATCTCGACGCTCCGGGACTCCCACCGCGTGCTCCAGAGCTACAGCCGCGACACGCTCGTCGACGAACTCGCGGAGGATTAGACCGGGGACCCGTCGTTGTCGCCCGTCGAACACCGGACCTGCAGCGACTCGCGGTCCTTCGCGACGCAGGAGACGGAACTCAGCGTCGACGTGCTGGTCGGGTCCGGCTGGAACGTGATGCTCTCGCCGACCTGAATGCGGTTGAACAGCGACCGGTAGGTGGTGTAACGCTTGTGCTCGCCGACCTCCGCCTCGTTGGGCCAGGCCGTCTTGTAGTGCACGATGGAGACCACGAACGCGAGCGACCCGAACTCCTTCCGGAGGTGGTTCGCGAACTCCTCGCCGACCGTGAGGTTGCCGGCGCTGAGCGTCGTCCCGCCCTCGCCGCCGCCCTCGTTCCCGTCGCTGGCGTTCCAGCTCGTGGTTCCTTCCTCGGAGGTCGTACCGGACGCTTCGCCGTCCGTAGTTTCGCCGTCCGTGGTCCTACTGTCCGTGGTCGTGCTACTTATCGTGTTCACCTCGCTCTCGGTGGAGTTGGACGCTCCGGCGTACCCCTCGCGAACCGAGAACTTGCCCGGACGGTCCTCCGCTATCGGCAGATCTCCGGCGAGGACCGTCTTCGACACCACGCGCCCCTGATTGGTCCCGACCGCGGCGCTGGTGCAGCCGGCGGTCGCGCTCAGGACGCCCACCACTCCGGCCCGAAGGAAACTACGACGCTTCACGCCCACCCATTCGAGCGAGTGGTTAAAAACTCTGGCTACCCGGAGTCGCGGGCGGGGCCGCCCGAACGACGGAACGAAAACGGGAAACGACGCCGCGCCCAACTCCGCGACATGATTCGCAACGTCGCGGCGGGCGTCCAGTCGTTCACGAGCAACGCCTTCCTCGTGGACGGCGAGCGCACCGTGCTCGTGGACACCGGTGCGAACTTCGACGTGGTCGAACGCATCGAGGAGCGCGTCGAGGATCTGGACGCCGTCGTCCTCACCCACACGCATCCCGACCACGTCGGCAACGTCGCCGACGTGAAGGCCGCCTACGACGCCGAAGCGTGGGGGTTCGACGTCGACCAACCCGGCGTCGACCACCGCATCGAGGACGGCGAGGACGTCCCCATCGGCGACCACGACTACCGCGCACTCCACACGCCGGGGCACAAGGACGACCACCTCTGCTTCTACTCGTCCGAGGCAGGGGTGCTGTTCGCGGGGGACCTCGTCTTCCAGAACGGGAGCTTCGGCCGCACGGACCTCGAAGAGGGCGACCGTGACGCGCTGGTCGAGAGCATCGACCGCGTGCTCGGAGCGATAGACGAGGACCTCCGTGAGATGCACACCGGTCACGGTCCGAGCGTGACGACGAACCCCTACCACGACGTGGAACTCGCGTCGAAGGCCGCCCGGATGCGCTAACCCCTTCTCAAACCGACAGCAACGCCTCGTAGGCGTTCTCGTAGGCCGACGCGACCGCCGCCGGGTCCGAGCGTTCGGCGTCGGACAGCGGTGGGAGCGATTCGACGGCGGCGGGGTCGAGCAGGTCGACGACGTCCTCGACGCGCTCCTCCAGGGCACCGTCGCGGGGGCTACCGTCGGCGACATCGCAGGCCTTGTCGAACCGTTCGCCGTCGTACGCCCTGACGCGGCGTGGTTCGACCACGGCGACCGCGTCGAACTCGACGTTCCGGATGGGCCGGGCGATGTCGCTGTACGACTCGACGACCGCCCGGTCCGCCTCGCGGATGCGTTCCGCGAGCGCCCGGAAGTGGGGCAGGTGGCGCTTCTCGGTCCGGTCGTTCAACTCGGCGAGCGACCCGACCGACGCGGCGTCGCCCAGCGGGAGGTGCCGGCGGACGAACTCGGGCAACGCGGCGGTCTCGTTCGCGAGGAAGCCGTCGCCGACGCGGTCGACGAGGAACTCCCGGCGCGACTGCCCGAGCAGCCCCGAATCGGGGCCGGGCGAGGGCTGCCAGAGCCGGTGGACCGGGTTGACGTCCTCCGGTGCGAGGTCCCCCCTGCTGGCGGCCGCGATTCGCCTGGCGTCCTTGCCGTAGAGTCGCCCCTCGCCGACGGCCTCGCGAACGTCGTCGTGGTCGAACCAGTAGTCGTTGCCGGCGCGTGGCTTGACCCCGACGCCGTCGACGTGATCCAGCAGGCCGACGGTGAACGTGGTCTTGCCGGCGTCGACGCGGTCGCTCCCGACGACGAGCAGCCTCATGTCTTCAGGCCGTAGTACCCCGGTTCCTCGTCGGACGGCGGTTCGGCGACGACCAGTTGCTCCGAGTTGCGCATTATCCACGGTATCGCCCAGTCGAGCAGTATCTCCTCGTCCGCGACGTCGAGTTCCGCGTCGGCGTCGAGGCCCTGGAGGAGTCGCGCTATCTCGTAGACGGTGTACATCAGGTCCGGGTCGAGCAGTTCGTCCGGCTCGTAGAAGTCGCAGGGGTGGAGCCGGTCGAAGGCGTCTTTCGGCTTGGGCATGCGCGAGGGTACGAGCGTCCGCCGCTAAAACGTCCCGAATCGCACACAGCGGTTCGCGGCTAGACGGCGCGCCCTGCTTCGGTGGGGTGCGGTGTTCCGACCCCTCGCCGCCATGCGATATTTGTACAGGGGCGACCTGTATCCGATGGGGGGAAACATGGATTACAGCGAGTTCATCGGTCAGACACAACACCGACTCGAACTGGGAACGCAAGGAAAGACCGTACGTGCAATCCGGGCCGTGCTGACGACGCTCGGCGAGCGGATTCAGGAGGGCGAGGCGACCGACCTCGCCGGTCCGTTACCGATGGAGATAGACTGGTATCTGGAGAACGCCGACTCCGGCCAGCGGTTCGACTACGACGAGTTCGTCTCCCGCGTGGCCGAGCGCGCGAACGTGGACCAACAGGACGCGAACTACTACGCGCAGGCCGTCGTGAGTCTCGTCGCCGAGGTCGTTCCGGAGGGCGAACTCCAGCAGGTCCGCGACCAGCTACCGGACGACTTCGACCCACTCTGGGAACTCGTCGGCCAGGAAGAAGCGCTCGAATAACGCCGCGGTTCCCGGGAGAGTCTCTATCGTCGCTCCGGGACGTGGGTCAGCAGTTGCGCGACGTCGGAGACGTCGTGCGTGTCGATTACGAGTTCCGCGACCTCTCGCACCGTGAACTCCGCCTCGATGGTCTCGCCGTAACAGCGGGCGTACAGTTCGAACCAGTCGTTCAGTGCCCGCTCCAGCATCGACATCTCCACCTCGTCGAAGGCGGCGAACTCACCGGTGCGCCCGTCGACGTACACCGAGACGACGTCACCGACGCCGTCACGGAGATACGACAGGGCTCGCTCCTCGTCGGGCCGGTTCTCGGGCGCTTCGAACGCCTCGCGGTCGACCCGGGAGCGCTCGGCGAGGACGGCGATGCGGTCGCGGTACTCGCTCATCCTTCCCGGAACTCGACCCCCTTGCCGCCCCGGGGGTGCTCCCAGTCGGTGTCGGCGACGATGGCGCAGGTGCCACACTCGACGCACGGCTGGGTGTCGAGGCTGACGACCGTCTCCTCGTCGCCGTTCGTCCCGACCGTCTCGGCGCGGTAGCAGCCGCCGCCGAAGTCCTCGGCGCTGACCGGACAGGCGGTCACGGCCGCGCCGCTGGCCTCGAACGACCTGTCGCGCAGTTCGATGTGGGGGTTGCCCACGTCCGTGTCGTAGGTCAGGTCGCCGATGCGGTCGGCGAGGCTCTTGGGCTCGACGTCGCTCTCGTCGCTGACCCGGGTGCCGAGTTCCTCGGCGATGACGGTCGGCAGCGTGACGTACGGCGTCGTCGTGTCCGGAATCATCATCGAGAGGAACGGCGAACTGTAGAGGTTCTCCAGCCGGTCGGCGACGGGGCCGGCCCGCAGGACGGCCCGGCCGAGTCCGGACGTGAGGACGCTCTCCGCGAGGTCCGTGACGGTGTCGTTCTCGCCGAGCGTCCGCGCCAGCCGGTACTGGGGCGGCCGGAGCTTCTTCATCACGCCCTCTTCGCTCAGCTTCTTCGAGTAGAGCTGGCCGGCGGCGTCGGGGTCGCCGCGCATGCTGGCCTCGGCGAACGCCTCGCCGGCCAGCGCGCCCGCCGTCACGGCGTGGTTCATGCCCTTGATGATGGGGCCCTGGGCCTGCATCTGGCCGGCGGCGTCGCCGACGACGACGAGGCGGCCGCGATGCGGTTCGGGGTGGGCCGCCTTCTTCGAGTCGGGGACGAGCTTCGCCGAGTACTCCACCTCGTCGTAGTGGCCGTCGAGCCACTGGGCGAGGAGGGGGTGGGTGAGCAGGTTGTCGAGCAGTTCGTGCGGTTCCGCGCGCTCGTCGACGAGGCTGTCGAGGTGGAAGACGGTCCCGATGGACAGCGAATCGTCGTTCGTGTAGAGGAAGCCGCCGCCGCGGACGCCCTCGAACAGGTCGCCCGAGAAGAGGTGGGCCTCGCCCTCGTCGTCGTCGACGTCGAACCGCTCCGCGATGACCTCCTCCGGGACGTCGATGACGGCCTTGACGCCCTGGAACCACTCCTCGGGCTCCTCCCAGTCCATCAGGCCGGCGTCGCGCGCGAGTTCGCTGTTGACGCCGTCCGCGGCGACGACGAAGTCCGCCCGGATGGGGTCGAGTTCGTCGCAGGTGACGCCGACTATCTTGCCGTTCTCGCGGAGCAGACCGTTCACCCGGACGTCGGTCAGCAGGCCGCCGCCCGTCTCCTTCGTCTTCTCGTGGACCCGGTCTTCGAGCCACGAGTCCATGTGCCGCCGGAGGACGGCGTCGGACCACTCCGTGTCGTGTTCGTGGAGGTCGGTGATGTCGAAGGTCTTCACCTTCTCCCCGGCGACGTTGTGGAGGCGGTAGTTCGAGATGGGTCGCTCGGTCGCCTCCTCGCGGAAGCCGGGGAACAGGGAGTCGATGGTGTAGGGGGCGGACTCCTCGGCGTAGATGAGGCCCCCGGAGACGTTCTTCGCCCCGGCCTCGACGCCGCGTTCGAGGACGAGCGTCTCGATACCGTTCTGTGCCAGTGTCGCGGCCGCCGCCGCTCCGCCCGGTCCGGCTCCGACCACGACAGCCTCGTAGTGTTCGTGTTCCTCGGTCATCGTCGTGTTCCTCGCTCGCAGTTCTCGGTCGTCGCGTTCGCAGTCGTCGTGCGTTCGTCAGTCATCGTCCTCGGCAGTGACCGCGTCCAGTTCGCCCGCCTCGACGGCCTCGGTGAGGCGGGGGAGCACGTCGAAGAGGTCGCCCTCGACGAAGTAGTCGGAGAAGTCCCGGATGTCGGCCTCGGGGTTGGTGTTGATCGAAACGATGGTTTCGGACTCGTCCATCCCGACCTTGTGCTGGATTGCGCCGCTGATGCCCGCGGCGACGTACAGGTCGGGTTCGATGACCTGGCCCGTCTCGCCGATCTGGCGCTCCTCCGTGACGTACTGTTCGACGTGTCCGTCGACGTCGTAGGAGGCGGTGACGACGCCCCGGGAGAGTCCGAGGTCGGCGTCGTCGAACGCGTCCACGAGGTCGAGCGCCAGTTCGAGCCCCCGAGTGGGGTCGTCGCCGATGCCACGACCCACCGCGACGACCACCTCGTTGCCGGTGAGGTCGATGCCCGCGTCGAGGGTGTCCCACTCCGGGACCTCGACGCGGAACCAGTCGTCGGCCAGTTCGAGGTCGTGTTCGACGACGAGCCCCTCGCGGTCGAAGTCGGGGTCCATCGCCTCGAAGCTCCCCGGGATGACCGAACAGCCCTGCGGGTGGAACTCGCGGTCGGGGTTGTCGAGACACAGGATGGTGGAGTACTCGAAGCCGGAGAAGTCGGGGCGCTTCATGTGGAGGACGCGCTCGAACTCCACCTTCTCGCCGGGTTCGCCCGTCTTCACGGGGTTCGTGATGAGTTCGTTCTCGATGAACAGCCCCGAGCAGTCGCTGGCAAGCCCGGAGTCGAGTTCGCCCTGCACCTGCGCGGAGAGGTCGCGACCGTTGTTCGTCGCCGGGAACAGGAAGTACCGGGGCTTGTCGTAGTCGCGCCAGTCGGGCTGGTCGTCGCCCGCCGGTTCGCCCGGCGGCGACCCGCCCCGCGCCACGTCGGCGACTATCTCGGTGTAGGGCTTGTGCCGGAACCGCTCCAGGCGGTCGTCCTCGTGGTACACCGCGACGTCCGCGCCGTAGGCGACCGCCTCCTCGGCGAGAGCTTCCATCTCGTCGCCGACCAGGACGGCGACGACGCGCTCTTCGTCGCTTGGTCCGCCGTCGTCCGGCGGGCCGTAGTCCTCGGCGTACCCGTCCATCAGCTCGCGGGCCTTGCCGAGCATCTCCTTCGACACGTCGAGCAGGTCGCCGCCCTGCGTCTCGCAGTAGACGTACATGTCCCGGTAGACGCCGTCTTCCAGCGCCCGGACGTGTCTCTTGTCCGCCGTCGGGCGGTCGAGGCCGTCCTCTTCCTCGTCGTCGTCTCCGTCTTCGCCTTCTCCTCCGGCCTCTTCCTCCTCGTCTCCGCTCTCGGCGTCCTCCTCGTCGCTCCCCGCGTCCGCCGTTTCCTCGCTCTCGTCGTCGCCGCGCTCGCCGGCGTCTGCGTACTCCTCCTCGTGGTCTGTGTCGCCCGCGGCGTCGCCGTCCTCGGTTTCCTCCTGCAACTCGTCGATGCGGGCCTGGATGGCCTCCTTCGCCGTCTCGCGGTTCTTCCCTTCTTCCTCGTCGGTCAGCAGGTCGTCGAGTGCGCCGGGGTCGTCGACGGACTGGACCTCCGATTCGAGTTCGTCGACGGTGTGCTCGTCGGGGTCGATGTCCGCCACGGTCAGTCACCCCCCGCGAACGTCTGCATCGTCTCGACGACGTCGCCCATGGCCGCCTCGTCGTCCGGGTCCACCATGGTCGCGTCGCGCTCCGCCGGGGCCTTCGGGATGGGGTCCACCCCGGAGACGATGGTGGGCGACCCGTCCAGTCCGATGTAGTCCGGGTCCAGGTTCAGGGCCGCGTGGTCCCACGTCGTCATGTGTTCCTCGTGGTTCTCGGCGCGCTCTTCGGTTTCGGCTTTCAGTTGCTTGCGCCGGAGCCGATGTTCGGCCTTCCGGTAGGACGCCTCGAACTCGGGGTCTGGAACGATGAACGCCGGGAGCGGCGCCTCCACCGTCTCTATCTCGTCGACGTCGCCCTCGACGAGGCGCTTCGCGCGAACGCGGCGCTCGTCCTCGTCGATCTCCATGGCGACGACGTGCGTGACGATGGGGCGGTCGAGACACCACGCCGTCTGCGGACCGGTCTGGCCCGTCTCCCCGTCGGCGGTCTTGAAACCGGCGAAGATGACGTCCGGCTCCCCGACCTTCTCGATTCCCGCGCTGAGCGTGATTGCGGTCGCCCAGGTGTCGGCGGCCGCCATCTCGCGGTCCGAGAGCAGGTAGCAGTCGTCGGCGTAGACCGTCATCGCCTCCCGGAGCACGTCGCCGTACCCCGGTGGCCCCATGCTCATCGCGCTGACCGTCCCCCCGTGTTTCACCTTCGTCTGGAGGGCGGCCTGCAGTGCGTACTCGTCGTTCGGGTTCATCACCGTGGGCGTCTTCCCGCGTTCGAGGTGGCCGTCCTCGTCGAACGACACCTGCCCCTCGCGGAAGTCCGGTACGCCCTTGGTCAACACGACTGAGTGCATCGATACCACGTCCCTTGTGTATGTCTGTCTTTCATGCGGCACTCGGTACCAACTCGCGCATTCTTTATTATATTGTCGCCAAATCAACAGAGAACCGACACGCAGACCGACCGTCGACTCTCGCCGGTGCTGTCGCTCGGGCGGTAAGTAGCTCGAAACCGCTAGAGGCGGCGGCTCGAAACCGGTCGGAGCCTACGCTCCGGAGGTGGTTCCGGGTCCGTCCGGCCGCTTGGGCTCCGGCACGACGGACTCCTCGTGAGCATCGCTCTCGGAATCGTCGGCTCCGCCGTTCGCGGAATCGTCGGCTTCGTCGCTCCCGTGGGAGCGGTCCACCCCGCCGGTCACGTCGTCGCTGGCGTCACCAGTCGCGTCGTCTCCGGTCGCGTCGGTATCGCCGGCGGACGACCGGGACTCCTCAGCCTCCCCGTCGTCCGGGTCGGCCCCGTCGCCGGAGGTTTCGCCCGCCCCCGTCGCGTCCGGGGTGGCCGTCTCGTCCTCGTCCGACGCCCCTTCGCTGTCTTCGGTCGCCTCCCCGGTCGGCGCGGAGTCGTCTGAATCGGCCTCGCCCGATTCTGACGCGCCGTCGGCGTCGGTATCGTCGGGCGAGTCCGCGCCCTCCGCCTGCTCCGCGCCGGTCTCGTCCGTCTCTTCGGCGTGGGTCGGCTGACGCCCCCGCTCCCGTATCATCGTCATCTCCCCGCTGGCGCGCATCGTCCCGTCGGCGGTCGCGTTCTCGTGGAACCGCAGGTCGTCGCAGGAGACGTCCCCGAGCACCTCGGCGTCGGCTTCGAGGACGACCGTCCCGTTCCGGGTCGTCACGTCGCCGTGGATGCGGGTGCCCTCCCCGACGACGATGTCGCCGCGGGCGCGGAGACTGCCGAACACCTCGTTGCCCGCCCCGACCGCTATCTCCTCGGCGCGGACGTTGCCGTGGAGGCGGCAGTCGTCGCCGATGGTCGCCGGCGTCGAGACGCGCCAGGCGTCGTCGTTGACGCTCGCGTTCCGCGGGACGACCAGCGGGTCCGCCTCGGCTCCCTCCAGCATCTCGTCGACGAGGCTCTCCGCGGCTTCCTCCTCGCCGATGCGGAGCAGTTGGGAGAGGTAGACGAAGAGGAAGACGATGGTCGGCATCGGATTCCGGATGACGATCCAGCCGTTCGCCTCGAACCCGTCGTCTATCTGGACGTCGTCGCCGATGTCGAGGTCGCCGCTGACCATCAACTGCCCGGAGACGTGGACGCGCTCGCCGAGGTAGGCGTCCTGGCCGACGAGCACGTCGCCGTCCACGTCGCACCAGAGGTCGAGGCGACAGTCCTCCTCCGCCTCGATGTGACCGCCGAACGTCACTCGCTCGCCCGCGAGGACGTTGTTTCCGCGCACGCCGAACTCGACGGTGCTCTGCGCGCCGACGATGACGTCGCTGTCGGTCACGAGGTCGTGTTCTTCGACGGTGGTCTCGTCGGGAATCGACAGTTCGTCGAGTGGGTCGGAGCGGAGCGACACAACAGTATCTCTTCGAGCCACTCGTAATAAACTTCCCGAGAGCGTCAGACGCGCGTCTGTCGCGACGGTCCCGCGGTGGCGGTCGCCGTCGCTCGTCCCCCGGGGAGTCGCACAGGGCTTTTGACCCTGACACGCCTCGCTCCGACCATGTACGAGGTCGAAGTGAAGGTGCGCGCCGACCACGACGACGTCCGGGAGCGCCTGGACGAACTCGGCGCGACGCCCGTCGGACGGGTCGTCCAGGAGGACGTCTACTACGACGCCCCGCACCGCGAGTTCGCGGAGACGGACGAGGCGCTGCGCGTGCGCCGGCAGCGCCGGAGAGCGCGGGGCGAGGGCGACGAGCGCGCCGGCGCGGCCGACCGGCACGACGAGGAGGTGGTCACGTACAAGGGACCGCTGGTCGAGGAGGAGTCGAAGACGCGCCGGGAGGTCGAGACCGGCGTCGCTGACGCCGAGGCGGCCCACGACGTGTTCGACGCGCTGGGGTTCGACCCGGCGGCGACCGTGCGCAAGGAGCGCGAGTACTACGAACTCGACGGGTACACCGTCACGCTCGACGCGGTCGACGACCTCGGCGAGTTCGTGGAGGTCGAGGTCGAAGCCGACGAGTCCGACATCGAAGCGGCCCGCGAGGGCGCGTACGCGGTCCTCGACGACCTGGGTCTCGACCCGGACGAACAGATTCGGACCTCGTACCTCGGCCTGCTCCTCGCGGACGAAGATGCGAGCGAGTAATACGAGCGCGGCGAACCGTTTCCGCAAGTTATAGATTCTACGGCTGTGAACCTGCGATAATGACCGAGCGGAACATTCAGGTCGAACCCATCGACCGGCGGGCAGTCGAAGATCAGGAGATCGAGATCGTCGAGCGAAAGGGTATCGGCCACCCCGACTCCATCTGCGACGGCATCGCCGAGAGCGTCTCCCGCGCGCTCGCACAGGCGTACCTCGACCGGGTCGGGAAAGTGTTGCACTACAACACCGACGAGACGCAGCTCGTCGCGGGGAGCGCGAACCCGCAGTTCGGCGGCGGCGAGATGATAGAACCCATCTACGTGCTCATCGTCGGTCGTGCGACCAAGGAGTACGAGGGGACCAGGATTCCGGCCGAGACCATCGCGCTCGACGCCGCCCGCGAGTACCTGCGTGAACAGATTCCGGCGCTCGACGTGGGTACCGACGTCATCCTCGACGTGAAACTCGGCGAGGGGAGCGGCGACCTCCAGGAGGTGTTCGGCGAAGACGGCGCGACCGTGCCGATGGCCAACGACACGAGTTTCGGCGTCGGACACGCACCGCTCACCGAGACCGAACAGATCGTCCTGAACGCGGAACGACGCCTCAACACCGAGTTCGCGGCCGAGAACCCCGTACTCGGCCCGGACGTGAAGATAATGGGCAAACGCCAGCGCGACCACATCGACGTGACCGTCGCCGCCGCGATGATCGACCAGCACGTCTCCGACCGTGCGGAGTACGACGCCGTCGTCGAGGCCGTTCGGGACTACGTCCGCTCGGTCGCCGACGAGTACACCGACCGCGAGGTCACCGTCCACGTCAACACCGCCGACACCGAGGGCGCGGACGAGGAGAACATCTACCTGACGACGACCGGCACGAGCGCGGAGATGGGCGACGACGGCTCGGTCGGCCGCGGCAACCGCGCGAACGGGCTCATCACCCCCAACCGGTCGATGTCGATGGAGGCCACGTCGGGGAAGAACCCGGTCAACCACATCGGGAAGATATACAACCTGCTGGGCACGGAAATCGCCAAGTCCGTCGTCGACGAGGTAGCGGGCATCCGCGACCTTCGGATTCGACTCCTCTCCCAGATCGGTCGTCCCATCGACCAGCCCCACATCGCGGACGCCGAGGTCGTCCCGGAGGAGGGCGTCGGCTTCTCGGACATCGAGGATGACGTCGTCGACATCGTCGACCGCGAACTCGCCGACGTGACCTCGATAACGGAGTCGGTCATCGACGGCGAACTGCGGACGTTCTGACCACGCGGGTCGTCGAACGACGGCCTCCCGGAACGCCACGCGGTCGAGTAGATACCGGAGGACGGCGTGGCGTCGCGGTTCGAGGGGGTGGACGAGCAACACGGTGCAGTCGAGTTCCGTCGCTGGAACCGAAGGCCGTTTATTCGCCACCTGACTATCTCCGCACGTGTATCCGCCAGGAGCCGACACGGTCCTCGTCCGGCACGCCGACGTGGGCGTGAAGAGCGGCAAGGTCCAAACGGAGATGGAGCGGCGGCTCCGGGACAATCTCGCGGCGATGCTCGACTCGCGGGGCGTCGACGCCGACGTGGAACGGCGGTGGTCGCGCCTGCTCGTCCACGCGGACGAAGAGAACGTCGACGCGGCGACCGACGCCGTGGCCGACACGTTCGGCGTGCGGTCGGCCAGCGCCGCCGTGGTCGTCGACCCGGACCTCGACGCCGTCCGGAGCGCGCTCGCCGACGCCGCCCGAGCGCTGTACGACGGCGACACGTTCGCCGTGCGCGCCCGTCGAGCGGACAAGAGCCTGCCGTTCACCAGCGAGGACGTGGAACGGCAGGGCGGCGAGGCGGTCTGGAACGCCGTCGACGACCCCGCGGTGGACCTCGAAGACCCCGACACGACGTTCCGGGTGGAGGTGCGCGAGTCCGAGGCGTTCGTCTTCGTCGAGAAGCGGGCGGGGCCAGGCGGACTCCCGCTCGGCAGCCAGGCACCCGTCGTCGGCCTCGTCAGCGGCGGCATCGACTCGCCCGTCGCCCTCTGGGAGGTGATGAAACGCGGGTCGCCGGTCGTCCCGGTCTACCTCGACCTCGGCGACTACGGCGGCCAGGACCACGAGGCCCGCGCGATGGAGACGGTCCGGCGACTCGCGGCGTACGCGCCGAACTTCGACGTGACCGTCCGGAAGGTGCCCGCAGGCGACGTGATGGACCTGCTGGTCGAGGAGGTCGGACCGGCCAGGATGCTCGTCTACCGCCGGTTCATGTACCGCGTCGCGGAACACGTCGCCCGCGACGTCGACGCCTGCGGCATCGTCACGGGCGAGGCCATCGGCCAGAAGTCCAGCCAGACTGCGCGCAACCTCGGCGTCACGAGCGCGGCGACCGACCTCCCCGTCCATCGGCCGCTGCTCACGATGGACAAGACGGAGATAACGGACCGCGCGCGCGAAATCGGCACGTTCCGGGACTCGACGATTCCCGCCGGCTGCAACCGCGTCGCGCCCGACTTCCCGGAGACGAACGCGACGCTGGAGATAGTCGAGAACGCCGAACCGGACGACCTCTTCGAGCGCGCCCGGGAGGCCGCCGCGAACGTCGAACTGGTCGACGTCTAAGTCGAAATCGCTTTGGTCCGCCGTCCGAACCCATCGACAGTGACTCGCGTCTGTCTCGTCGGCTCCGACGACGTGGACCTGCGTGCCGAACTCCTCTCCCGGGAGACGGCGCGCGACGCCCTCGCGACCTACGACCTCCGGGAGCCGTATCGCAACTGCCTCGAACTGGAGACCATCAGCCTCGGCGCGGCCGTCTCGCTGCTGAACGACCTGAACTGGTATCTCGTCCGGTTCGCCGACGACGCCATCGTCCGAGAACCGAGCGTCAGCGACGAGGAGTGGCTCTCCAGGGACCTCGCCGCGTCCATCCGGGACGGCGAGGTCCGGCCCGCCGAGACCGACGCCCTGCTCGAAGTGTACGGCGTCACCGACGAGGGGGAACTCGTCGAACCGATGTACGTCGCCCGGGCCGACGGCGAGGTCCCGGAGTACGACCTCCTGGACGTCCCCGAGACGCTCGTCGTCCGGGTCACCGAATCGGAGTTCGAGAACTGAGCGCCTCCCGCCGGGCGCACACGACGCCGGGCGATGCGAATACGTCGCCGACCGCGGTTGCGTCGGAGACGGCGTCAGTCGAACATGCCGGTCGAGAGGTAGCGCTCGCCGCTGTCGGGGAAGACGGTGACGACGAGCGGGCAGTCGTCGTACCCCTGCTCGGCGCCGCCGTCAGAAGACACCGTGGCGTCGCTCTCGCCGTCCGCGTCGCTCGCCACCTCGCTCCAGTCGTCGGGCACCTCGGGGCAGTCGAGTTCGGGTTCCGCGATGCGCTCGGCGACCCGGGTCGCGGCGACGCTCGCCGCGCCGGAGGACTGACCGACGAGGATGCCCTCCTCCCGGGCGAGTCTGCGGCACTCGTCCTCGGCGTCCTCCAGCGCGACCGTCTCCACGGCGTCCACGAGGTCGGTCTCGAGCAGGTCGGAGACGAAGCCCGGTCCCATCCCCTGGTAGTCGTCGTCGCCGGACTCGCCGGACGAGAGCACGGCGTTGCGCTCCGGTTCGACCGCGACGACCTCCATGTCCGGGAACTCCTCCAGCAGCCGGGAGGCGGTGCCGGTGATGGTGCCGCCGGTGCCGACGCTCACGACGAGGGCGTCGACTTCGCGGCCGTCCACCTGGTCCAGTATCTCCTCGGCGGTGGTCCGGTAGTGCGCCTCGGCGTTCGCCGGATTCTCGAACTGGCCGAGCTGTATCGCGCCCGTCTCCTCGGTGAGTCGGTCGGCGCGGTCGCGGGCCGTCTCCATGTCGCCGGAGACGAGTTCGATGTCCGCACCGTAGGCGGCCATCACCTGCCGTCGCTCCGGCGACTTCGACTCGGGCATGACGATGGTGAGGTCGTACCCCCGCGCGGCGGCGACGATAGCGAGGCCGATACCGGTGTTCCCGCTCGTCGGTTCGACGATACGGTCGCCCGGCGAGAGTTCGCCCGCCTGTTCGGCGGCCGCGACCATCGCCTGGGCCGGGCGGTCCTTCGCCGACCCGCCCGGGTTGAACGCCTCGACCTTCGCCGCGACGGTCGCTCCTTCGGGAGAGCTGACGTGGACGAGCGGCGACCCCACGGCGTCCAGGATGCTCTCTTTCATTGGTCCACGGTAGGACGTGCGAACGTAAACCCCTAGCGGACAGCGGCAGTCGGTGCCGGAATTACGTGCACGAACGTCCGTGATAGTCCGTCTCGTGCTCGATACCGTGCCGCAAGGCACGAACTTAACTACGTCGGGTCCGAATCCGGGGACATGGAAATGACCGAACCGGATCCCATGTGGGACGCGGCGGAACACAGCGAGACGGTCGACGCGTTCGAGGCCGCCATCGGCGAGGTGTCCTACCACGTCTGGGGAGCGGACTGGTGTGGAGACTGTCACTCGGAGCTCCCCGACTTCTTCGCGGCGCTGAACGCCGCCGGCGTCTCGGAGGACAGGGTGGCGGTCCACGAGGTCGACGAGAACAAGGAGGGCGAACTGGTCGAGGAGTACGACGTCGAACTCATTCCCACCATCGTCGTCGAGCGTCAGGGTGAGGACGGCGAGGAAAACGAGGAAGTCGCGCGCTTCGAGGAAGAAGAGGACCGCCCGGCCGCGGACTACCTCGCCCGGCAGATGATAGACGCGAACGTGCTGGCCTGACGGCGCGACTGCTTTTCCGCTACTCCGGTGCGAGGTCGGCCGCCCACTCCAGCGCGGCGTCGACGTCCGTCACGGGCGGCGAACAGGTGAACGAGCGACAGACGTACAGCGTCGGCTCGTCGTTCTCCTGCTCCCGGTTCGCCCAGACGGGCGGCGCTTCGTCGAGGTCGAGAGCGTCCAGCCACGCGGCCAGTCCCTCCTCGGTCGGCGGGCGGCGCGAGAGGAGGCGGGTCGGGAGGTACGCCTCGGCGAGGCGCCCGCGCCACCGCTCCGGCAGTTCGTCGGCGACGACGGTCATCTCGAGCGACCCCGCGGCGTAACGGTCCGCGGCCAGCGAGAGCGTCGCGTGCTGGAGGGGGTTGGACTCGACCGTCCTGGCGTGGGTTTCGAGGGTGCGCTCGGCCACGTCGGCGAACCGCTCGTGCGGGACGAAATGCGATAGCGAGAGCAGGGTGTCGACGGCGACGCCGAGGCTGGACGGCGTGGACTGGTCCGAGAGCTCCTGGGGCCGGGCGACCAGCCGTTCGCCGCTCTCGGGCGTGAAGTACAGCGTCCCGGCGTCGTCGTCCCAGAACTCCGACTCGATGGCGCGCGCCAGGTCGACCGCGAACCCGAGGTGGTCGACGTCGCCCGTCGCCTGGTAGCAGTCCAGCGCCCCGCGGGCGAGGAACGCGTAGTCCTCGAGGTAGCCGTCGATGCCCACGTTACCCTCCTTGAATCGCCGGTGGAGTTTCCCGGCCTCGTCGTCCCAGAGGCGTTCGCGAGCGAACTCAAGGGCGTCGACCGCGAGGTCCGCGTACGTCTCGTCCAGTACGAGGCCGCCCTCGGCGAGCGCGGATATCATCAGCCCGTTCCAGCTGGCGAGAATCTTCTCGTCGCGGGCGGGCCGGGGGCGCTCGCTGCGCGCCTCGAACGCCTGGCGGCGCGCCTCGTCCAGCAGTTCGACCGTCTCGCTCCCGTGGAGGTCGTACTCCTCGGCGAGCGCGTCGATGGACTCGTTGACCGTCAGCACCGTCGACCCCTCGAAGTTGCCGGACTCCGTGACCCCGTAGCGGTCGCAGAAGAGGTCGGCCATGAGGTCGGTCTCCACCGCCTCGCGCACCCGTTCGGGACTCCAGACGTAGAACTTCCCCTCCTCGCCCTCGCTTCTGGCGTCGAGCGTGCTGTAGAACCCGCCGTCGGGATGGCGCATCTCGCGCTCGACGAATCCGAACGTGTCGTGTGCGACGCTGGCGTACCGCTCGTCGCCGGTCACCTGGTAGCCCGCGAGGTAACACCGCGAGAGTTCGGCGTTGTCGTAGAGCATCTTCTCGAAGTGCGGAACGGTCCACTCGCGGTCGGTGGCGTAGCGGTGGAAGCCGCCGCCGACGTGGTCGTAGAGACCGCCGTCGGCCATCGCGGTCAGCGCTTCGAGGGCCACGTCGCGGTACTGGACCGTCCCCGTCCGGTCGGCGGCGCGCAGCAGGAGGTGGATTCGCCCGGTCTGGGGGAACTTCGGCCCGTTCGTTCCGAAGCCGCCGTACTCGCGGTCGGCGCTCCGGACCGCCTGCCCGGCGGCGGTGTCGAGCAGGTCGCTCCCCGGCGCGTCGCCGGCCGCCGGCGTCGACTCCAGTTCGCCCTCGATGGCGTTCGCCCACTGCTCGGCCCGGTTCTCGACCTCCTCCCTGTCCTGCTCCCACGACCGCCGGACGTTCTCCAGCACGTCGACGAACCCCGGCTGGCCGCGCTTGGCCTCCTTCGGAAAGTACGTCCCGACGTAGAACGGCTTGCCGTCCGGCGTGAGCCACGCGGAGAGCGGCCAGCCGCCGTGGCCGGTCACCTGCTGGCAGATGGTCATGTACAGCGAGTCGAGGTCGGGTCGCTCCTCGCGGTCGACCTTGATCGGCACGAACCCGTCGTTCAACACCTCCGCGACCTCCTCGTCCTCGAAGCTCTCCTCCGCCATCACGTGACACCAGTGGCAGGCCGAGTAGCCGATAGAGAGGAAGATGGGGACGTCGCGCTCCCGCGCCGCTTCGAGCGCCGCGTCGTCCCACGGCTGCCAGTGAACCGGGTTGTCGGCGTGCTGGCGGAGATAGGGGCTCTCCTCCTCGTCCAGTCGGTTTCGGCTCGTCGGTTCGGGCATGGACGACAGTACGAACCGGCGGGATGTAAACCCCGGCACACCGGTACTCGACGACTCGCGTTCGAGCGCGGTACCGCCCGACCCTCGCCAGCCTCCGACGGAACGACGCCACCGTCCCGGTCACGGGACGCTCCCCGACGAACCTGCCACGTGTCGTCGGGAGTCACCCCCCGGACTGGGCCGCCCCTCTCGCCTGCGCGACGTGGGTGAGCGTGACCAGGCCGAGTCCACCCACGAGGTTGCCGGCCGTGACGACGACCGTCGTCCGGGCTAGCGTTCCGAAACCGATCGACGAGCCGAAGAGCATGCCGAAGAAGACGTGCAGTACCGTGACGATGACGTGGTCGAAGGGTCCGAGCGCCAACAGGACGCCGACGAGGTAGGCCACGGTGATGCGGCTGTCGACGCTGTTGACGGCCTCCAGGAGGAACGAAAGGAGGGTGACGAGCGCGCCGCCCGCGATGGCCTTCGCGAACCCGGCTGTCGGGCGGCGGTTCGCTATTTCCTCGGCGAAGGCGTGCAGCGCGTGCGGCGTTCCCGACGGGAGCGCACCGTCCACCGACCAGACGAGCGCGAAGATAGCGCCGCCGACGAGGTTGAACGCGAAGGTGACGACCCACAGGCGGAGGAGTTGCGAGACCATCCAGGTGTCGGACTGGTCGACCGCCTTCGCGACCGGGTCGAAGAAGTTCTCGTTGAACAGCTCCGCCCGTCCGACGACCAGTAACACGACGCCGGTGCCGAAGGCGAGCGCGCCGGCAAGCGTGGCGAGGTCGCCGAAGCGCGGTTCGACGACCGCGTGGACGATGCCGAGCGCGACGATGCCGAAGACCACAGTGAACCCCGCGATGAAGCTGGTCGCGACCAGTTCCAGCGTCGACTGGCCGAGGCGGCGGTCGCCTTCCTCGACCGCTCGCTGGAAAATCTCCGAGGGATCGGGTGCTATTGCCACGTAATGTCGGTCGTTCGTCGTAATGAAAAAAGCAGAGGCCGACGTCGCCGTACATCGGCCGTCGAAAGCGCCGCGTCGGCCTTCGAACCGGGTCGACGGCCGGGTCGAATCCGCGAGGTCCCACCGCGGTGAGAGACGCAACGGGGATGGATGCCCACGTTCGTGTACACTCTCGGCAGCGACAAGAGCAACCTTTACACTCCCGTGCCCACTCTCCCCGGACATGAGCGAAACGGTACTGCTGGTGGGAGGCGGCGGCCGCGAACACGCTATCGCCCGGGCGCTGGCCGACGGCGACGCCGAGGTGCACGCCTGCGCCGGCAATCGAAACCCCGGCATCGCCGCAGTGGCGGAGTCGTTCGAGACGCTGGAGACGACGAACTCGAAGGCCGTCACCGCCTTCGCCGAGGAGGTCGGCGCGACTCTGGCCGTGGTCGGTCCGGAGGGGCCGCTCGAAGCGGGCGTCGCCGACGCGCTCGACGACGCCGGGATTTACGCCTTCGGCCCCCGCGAGGCGGAGGCGCGCATCGAGACGGACAAGGCGTTCCAGCGGCGGTTCATGCGCCAGAACGACATCCCCGGCTGTCCGGAGTTCGAGACGTTCGACGACACGACGGCCGCCTGCGAGTACATCGACGAGTACGACGGCGACCTCGCCGTCAAGCCCGCCGGACTGACGGGCGGGAAGGGCGTCCGCGTCGTCGGCGACCAGGTGACCGCCGAGGAGGCCAAAGAGTACCTCCGGGACAACGACTACGACCGCGTCGTCCTCGAGGAGCGCCTCGTCGGCGAGGAGTTCACGGTGCAGGCGTTCGTCGCCGACGGCCAGTTGCGCGTCACACCGGCGGTCCAGGACCACAAACGCGCCTACGAGGGCGACGAGGGGCCGAACACCGGCGGGATGGGGAGCTACAGCGACGCCGGCCTCGAACTCCCGTTCCTGACGGAGGACGACTACCGCGAGGCCGTCTCCGTTCTCGAAGCGACCGTCGAGGCCCTCGACGGCTACAAGGGCGTCCTCTACGGCCAGTTCATGCTCACCGCCGAGGGCGTGAAGGTCGTCGAGTTCAACGCCCGGTTCGGCGACCCCGAGGCGATGAACACGCTGCCGGTGCTCAACACCGACCTGCTGGACGTGCTCGTCGCGGCCCGCGACGGCGAGGACCTGCCGCAGCTATCGTTCGCCCCGAAAGCGACCGTCTGCAAGTACGCCGTCCCTGAGGGGTACCCGACCGACCCCGAGGCCGGCGCGAAGGTGCGAATCGACGAGGGGAGCGCGGCCCGGGCCGCGGAGGGGAGCGACGGCGAGGCCATCCTCTACTACGCCAGCGTCGACGAGCGCGAGGACGGCGTCTACACGACCACCTCGCGGTCGTTCGCCGTCGTGGGGGTGAGTGACACCATCACGGACGCCGAGCGCGTGGCGGAGGACGCGCTCGCGGTCGCCGGCGAGGAGGGCCTGCGCGTCCGCCACGACGTCGGGACCGAGGACCTGGTCCAGCGCCGCGTCGACCACGTCGCGGAACTGCGCGGCGAGTAACTCGCTCGAAACCGGCGTCGACCGCGGTAGGCTCGCCCTGTCGACGGTCAGCCGTTCCATAACAAAACCGAAGCCTGTCGATTTCCGACCATGGTAACCGACCCCACCCAGTACGACGACGCGCTGTCGACCGACGACGTCTTCGACCTGCTCGCCGACCAGCGTCGCCGAAACGCCCTCGCCGTCCTCCGGGACCGGGACTGCGCGGTGGCGCTTCCCGAACTCGCGGCCGAGACGAAGGCCCGATGCGACGCCGACCCCGACCGCCAGGCCGTCGAGGCGAGTCTCCACCACGCGCACGTTCCGCGTCTCGCGGCGGCCGGCGTCGTCCGGTACGACGGGAGTCACGTCGAGTTGACCGACGCGGCGACGCAACTGGATCCCTTCTTCGAACTGGCCGAGGAGTAGTTTCAAGCCCTCGCGGCGTCTACCCCGGTGCGTGACCGACGACGACACGACGCGCCGCCACGACCGCATCGCGCACCACGCGACGCCGGGCGGTCGAAACTCCCTGCAGTACTGGACCGAGGCCCGCAATCCGCTCCGGGTCGCGCTTCACTACGCCGTCATCTGGCTCGTGCGCGTCAACCCGAGTCTGCGACTCAAAAACTGGTTGCTCCGCCGCATCGGCGTCACCGTCGGTCGGGGCGTCTCGTGGGGCCTGGAGTCGACGCCGGACGTGTTCTGGCCCGACCTCATCACCGTCGAGGACCACGCCATCGTCGGCTACGACGCGACGATTCTCTGCCACGAGTTCCTCCAGGACGAGTACCGGACCGGCGAGGTGGTCATCGGCGAGCGCGCGATGGTCGGGGCGGGCGCGATAATACTCCCCGGCGTCGAGATCGGGGCGGGTGCGAGCGTCGCCGCCAACTCGCTCGTGACGCGGGACGTGCCGCCCGGTGCGACGGTGGCCGGCGTCCCGGCGCGAGAGATGTCGACCGAGAGCGTCGCGGACGACTGATCAGTTCCGGAACCGAACCGCGCCGTTTCGCATGACGACGTGGTTCGGCACGATGAACTCCTCGTCGTCGTTCTCGATGCGCGTGACGAACATGTCGACCTCCTGCACGATGCCCCGGTTGTCGGCGACGCGAATCTCGTCGCCGATGCCGTACGGCTGGTTGAGCAGGAGGTAGATGCCCGCTGCGCCCGACCGCAGCAGGTCCCAGAACGCGACGACGCCGAAGGCGATGACCGCGAGCACGTACGCGGCGAACAGGACGATGAGGGTCAGCGTGGCGACGCCCACCTGGCTCAGGGCGATGAGCGAGGCGACGTAGACGATGCTGTACTTGACCAGTCGCGGAATGACGCTTATCTCGGGCAGTTTGACGCTCCGCAGGCGCTCGCTGACCAGCAGCTCCGCCTTGTCGGCGATGACGAAGCCGAGGATGAAGACGAGCGCGGCGACGAACAGGTGCGGGACGAAGAGAGTTATCTGCCAGAACAGCTGGGTCGACAGCGGGAGCTCCGCCGTGTTGAGCGCCAGCAGGATGGTGACTCCGTAGATGAACCAGGACGTGATGCGGGCGATGAGCGCGACGGTCGTCGTCCCGAGGCTCCGGGCGGTGCGCTCGAACGGCGTCCCTTCGACGACCTCGGGGACGCCCGCGGCACGGAGGACGCGCTTGTTGAGGCGACCGAGCAGGTAGCCCGCGATGCCGCCCCCGATGAGGATGAGGGCGGCCAGGACGATGCGGTACTCCTCCTGGAGGATGACCTGCCAGTCTACTGCCATCAGTACTCCTCCGGATCCAGTTCCAGAATCAGTTCACCGCCCTTGAACGCCCGGACGAGGCCGTCGCTCTCGGAGAGGACGATGGCCGTCGCGTTCGTGTCGCGGGTGATGGCTCCGGCGGCCATGTGGCGCGCACCGAGACCCTTCGGGATGTCGACGCCCTCCGCGGAGGGTTCGAGGTAGCGGTACGCCGAGACTATCTTCCCGGAGTCGCTGATGACGAACGCGCCGTCGAGACGGGAGAACTCCTTCAGCATCACGTTCACGATGGGGTCGCCGACGTGGACGTGACTCTTCTCGAACGGGTTGTACGAGAGCGGGCGGGACTTGTTCATCACCTTGCCGGCGTCGCCGACGACGAACAGCGCGCCGACGGGTTTGCCCTTCTGGCCCTTCTTCCCGAGTTCGATGGCGACCTCGAACACGTCGCGGATGACGCCGGGGTCGGCCCGCGAGTTGGCGAACAGGTCGTAGATGCCCGAGTGGTCCTCCTCGTCCGCGCGGACGCGGGAAATCGTGTCGATACTGTCGTCGAACACGTCGGTCGCGCAGACGACGAGGTCGCCGTCCTCGATGACTCCCTGTTCCAGCCCACCCTCGAGGCCGAACCGGACGCGGTCCCTGACGTTCTCGAACTCCACCGGTAGCTCCACGAACTCGTTCGCGCCGACCTGGTTGTCCGCTCCGACGACGACGAGGTCCGGGTCGGTGAGGTCGTCGAACCGCTCGTAGTACGACCCGCTGGGGGAGAAGAGAAACACGGCGTCCGCGTCGTCGACGATGTCTCCAAGAAGGTCCGTGAGGTCAGCCATTAGGCGGTTTCACTCAATCATTCGAGAAAAAGGTTGTGGGCTGCCGGTCGTCGTCCCGCTCCGACCGTCGAGAACGCCCTTCTCGGAGTTCGAACCGGGGGTCCGGCGGACGTCGAGTCAGCGGCGCTCCTCGATGCGGTGCATCTGCTCGCGGTGGAGCGTCACGATGAGGTCCGAGAGCACGCCGAAGATGAGCAACTGGACGCCGAAGAGGATGGAGACGCCGGCCACGATGGCAAGCACCTCGTGGGAGACGCTCCGGGTGACCCACTCGACGCCGACGTAGACCCCAAGCAGGACGCCGAAGAGGCCGCTCGACAGGCCCATGACGCCGAAGTACACCAGCGGGTTGTTCGTCTTCGCGAGCTGGTACAGCGTCAGGACGATGTTGCCGCCGTCCCGCAGCGGGTGGAGGTTCGTTTCGGAGTCCTCGGGGCGCTCCTCGTACTGTACGGGTACGACGGTCGTGGGAAGGTCGTGACGCACGCACTCGACGGCCATCTCGGTCTCGACGCCGAACCCGTCGGCGTCGAGGCGGAACCGCTCGGCCGACTCGCGGGTGAACGCCCGGTAGCCGCTGAGGATGTCCTTGAAGTTGCGACCGTGGATGACCCGGAACGCCCGGTTGATGGCGCGGTTGCCGAACGTGTTCAGTCGCGTCATCGCCCCGTCCTCCATCTCCGCGAAGCGGTTGCCGACGACGTGCTCGTACCCGTCGTCCAGCGGTGCGAGCATGCGCTCGGCGTCGTCCGGACGGTACGTGCCGTCGCCGTCGAGCATCAGCACGTACTCGGTCTCGATGCGTCGGAGTCCTTCGCGGATGGCCTGTCCTTTGCCGGTGCCCGTCTGTTCGACGACGCGCGCACCGTGCTCGGCCGCCACCTCCGCCGTTCCGTCGTCGGAACGACCGTCGACCACGAGGACGTTCGTGTACCCGCGTTCGCCGAACTCGTCGACGACTTCGCCGATGGTCTCGGCCTCGTTCAGCGTGGGAACGAGCACGCACACGTCCTCCGGGTCGGGCATTATCGGGACGATAGAGTCGGGATGCTAAAAGCCCAACCATTCAGGACCGCCAGCAGTTCGAAGGGCTGGCGCTCGTTGCTGGCGTAATTCTGATGTATCCGATTTAATAAACCACAAGAAACTTAACCTATCGGGATTCTGGTTCGACCAATGCAAGTCGGTATCGACCCTCAACAGCTCGGACTCGAGTTCGGTAGCGGTGCCCTCATCGGCGGTATCATCGGGTTCGCAGCCAAGAAAGTGGCCAAACTCCTCGCCATCATCGTCGGTCTGGAACTCGCCCTGTTCAAGTTCCTGGAGTCGCGCGGCATCATGTCGGTGGACTGGGAGAAGCTCTCGGCGGGCATCCTCAAGACGGGCGAAGCCGCCCAGGGTGGCGCGCCGCCCTCCTGGGTGGCGACGCTGCTGTCGACGCTGTCGATAAGCGGTGGCTTCGCCGGCGGCTTCATGGTCGGCTTCAAGAAGGGATAGTTCGGCGTTCTCGACGCTCTTTTGGCGCGGCGACGACCACGCGGTCTTTTCACCGGAGAAACGGTCCCAACGGCGACCCGGAGTGCCGGGTGTCAGGCGACGCCAGCCCGGAGGTAGGCGAAAGCGCCAAGTCCGACGATGCGCGATTGTCACGCATGCCCAGTCAGGATTGGACGGACATGATAGTCGGCGACCGGATGGCGGTCGACCGGGAGTTCTCCCAGCGCGTCACCGATTCGGAGTTCTCCCGCCAGGAGTGGGGCCTCGTCATGACCGCCGTCGAGTTCGACATCGAGCATCCCGGCGACGACGAGCGCGCGAAACTCGTCGCGGACACGAGCAAGGTCGAGCAGGTGATGCCGGAGATGGAGTCGATACAGTCGCAGATGAACGCGATGGGCGGCGGTCAGCGCAAGAAAGAGAGCAGGGGAATCTTCTCGTCGGTCAAGGACGCGCTCGGTCTCGGCGGCGGCGGTAACGGCGTCGACCAGGACCGCCTCGCGGCGGCCGAACGCCTCGCCCAGGAGTACGCCGACGAACTTCAGGAGCGTCTGGAGTCCCAGGGCAAGTGGAAACGCGTCCGCTCGGCCGTCAGCGAGTAGCGATGGAGCTGGCACCCGGTGCGTGGAGGTACGCCACCCCGCCCTTCGTTCTCTCCGGTCCGCTCGGACTGCTCTCGCCGGTCGCGACCCTGCTCGCGCTCGGACTCGGGGTCGCCGTCCTGCTCTTCTTCCGCGACCCCGACCGAACGCCGCCCGCGGAGGGCGTTCTCGCGCCGGCGGACGGCCGTGTCTCGGTCGTCCGCGAGGAGGGCGACCGCGTCCGCGTCGGCGTGTTCATGAACGTCACCGACGTGCACGTCAACCGCGCGCCGATGGGCGGTGAGGTCGAGTCGGTCGAGCACCACGCCGGCGCCCACCGGCCGGCGTTCAGCAAGGAGTCCGACCGCAACGAGCGGGTCCACGTCCGCTTTGCCGACCACGACCTGACGCTGATAGCGGGTGCGTTCGCTCGCCGCATCCACCCGTACGTCGAGGCCGGTGACGACGTGAGTCGCGGCGACCGGCTCGGCCACATCGCGTTCGGCAGTCGCGCCGACGTCCTACTACCCCCGGCCCTCGACCGCTCGGACGTCAGGGTGGGGAAAGGCGACCGCGTGCGCGCGGGCGAGACGGTCGTCGCGCACCGCGAGACGAGCGAGTGACGCGCGGTCGACGCTGTGGACGGTAGGTTGAGCCTCCGCTGTTGCTCCCATCGTCGTCACCCCGCCGAAAGAGATCAGTCGCTAGAGTAGTCGCCGCCGTGGAACAGCGTCAGTTCCTCGGCTTCGTAGATGTTGATGAGTTCGTTGACGATCTCGTCGTAGGACTCGTCTTCGACGCGGAGGCTGTCGAGGCGAGATACGGTCTCCTCGTCGAGTGTTATTTTGGGCATCGTCCTATTTTAGACCTCGAAGTTCTTTAAACTCTGCGGCGGTCCGGCGTCGTGTGCGTCGTTACCGTCCAGACGCTCTCTCACGGCTGTCTCGGCACCTCGACCGTCGATTCGTTTTTCCCGTTTTCGGCGCGTAACCACTGCTTACCGGCTTTGTAGACGCCGCTTGCCAATACGTATCTTAGACCTGCGCTGCGGCAGGAGATGCTTTCGTCCCGGTAGGTAGTGGATAACAAAGTGGTCGGACTGTCCTTTGTCGTATCGCCGAGGCCCAGCCATGACAGTCTCCAACGATCAGATGACGAGCGGAAACGACACAGTCGCTGAGAACCGTTGCCGAAGCTGCGGGTCCTTCGTCACTCGCGACTTCGCACGCGTCTTCGGGAACAACGAGAACGAGGTGTTCGGCTGCCTCGAATGCATGACCGCTACCGAGGTGAAAAAGGGGGGAGCGCGCGCCGAGGAGGTCGACACGACACAGCTCATCGGGGGACGCGAACCGCTCCGCTGAAATCCGGTACTTTCGAGGAGTGGAAGCCGACGAACGGTTGTGGTTTTCCTTTTGCGGTGAGAAGAGCGAGTCGAGGAGGGACGGGTAGGAGCGGGCTCGTGTCGTAGCCGTGCTACGGCGAGTTCTCGGCGCGTCGGTCCTACTTGCCCTCGTTGCCGCGCTCGAACACGCCGTTCGCGTCGGGCGCCCCGCGAGGCGGCGTGTGGTCGACGTCCGCCATGGTGGGACGACGTCGGCTCCGGCCGCCGTCGGTCGCCACGCGCGGTCCCCGCGTGAACAGGTCCGTTGTCGCTCCGCGGTCGGTGTAGGGATGCGTGTGGCTCACGTCTCTCATCGTTCGCTGGTTCTCGGTCGATTCGGTCGGGTGCTGTCGGTTCGGTCGTGTCATCGCGTTGTGTCGGGATACGGTCGGCTGTCGGTCGAAGGTCGGTGCGCGTCGGGACTGAGGTGGTGATGGGTAGGGGCTCAGGCCCCTACAATGAGGACAGCGCCGACAGCACTACCGCTCGCGACGGGAGAGCGCGACCGGGTGGGTGACTGTCGCATGGTAGTGTGTTCTCAATGGCCGCACCGATATAACAGTTGTGTACGCAACAACTATTGCGGCGCGTCGGGCGAGCTGCCGTCGACGGTCGATTCCGGCGACGTTGGGCTCGAGTGTCGTCGACTCGTCCCCCGCTTTTCGCGTCGGCTGTAGCGAACGGGGCACGCAGACGACAGGTCAGGCGACTGGAATTGCCCGAGGGCTTTTTGCCTCGGCCCGCCAGCGTTCAGCCATGGATGCGACGGAAATGGACGACGAGCAGCAACGGCGGTACGACCCGGACGAAGACCACGCATTCCCGGACGAGAAGCTGAACGAGGTGCTGTCGTTCATCGACGACGACACCGAGATTCAGACCTACCTCAGGGCCCAGAACGTGAACGCCGTCACGCGGAAGGGGTACAACGACCACGGCGCCAAACACATCGAGATCGTCCTCAACCGGGCGCTCATCCTCTACGACCTCCTGAAGCGCGGCGGCGTCGAATTCAACGGCGCGAGCGACGAGGGCCTCGAAGAGGAAGACGAGAGCGTCATCATCGCGTTCGCGGCGACGCTACACGACATCGGCCACGTCGTCCACCGCGACGACCACACGTACTACTCGATTCCGCTCGCCGCCGACATCCTCGACCGCGTCCTGCCCAACTTCTACGACACCGAGGAGACCGTCCGGATGAAAGGCGAGATACTCCACGCCATCCTCTGTCACCACACCGAGGAGGACCCGCTCACGACGGAGGCGGGGGTCATTCGCGTCTCGGACGGTCTCGACATGGAGCACGGTCGCTCGCGCATGCCGTACGAGAAGGGCGGCCGGGGTATCAACACGGTCTCCAGCCAGGCCATCCGGAAAGTGAGTCTCCAGCAGGGCGAATCGGTCCCCGTACTCGTCGAGATAGAGATGCTGAACGCGGCCGGCGTGTTCCAGGTCGACAACCTGCTCAAGGCGAAACTCCACAACTCCCGACTCGAAGACGACATCCGCATCGTCGCACTGAACATCCGCGAGGGCGGCGACCAGCTCGTCGAGCGCGTCGAACTGTAGACGCTGCCGCCGGCGTCTCCGCGTTCCCGTGGCGGGAGGTCGACCGCGGCCCAGACGTCGGCTCACTCGACGGTCGCGTACACGTCCGTGAGCTTCTCGACGGCGCGCTCGACGCTCACCGCCTCGCGGCGGGCGAGACAGGCCTCCCGCAGTCGCTCGCGCTCGTCCAGCGCCCGCCGGATGGCCGTCCGGAACCCATCGACGTCGCCGCTCTCGAAGTGGTAGCCGGTTTCGCCGTCGTCGACGGTGTTGGAGAGCGCGCCCGCGTCTGCACCCACGACGGGCGTCCCGCAGGCGTTCGCCTCCAGTGCGACGAGCCCCTGCGTCTCGACCGGACTCGGGAACGCGAACACGTCGAGCGCGGAGTAGAACGCCGGCAACTCCTCGCGGTCGAGAAAGCCGAGGAACCGGACGTCCGCGTCGACGGCCCGGGCCTGGGTTTCTAGCGACTCGCGAGCCGGGCCGTCGCCGCCGAAGAGCACGGTCACGTCCATCCCGTCCGCGGCGGCCACCAGCTCCGAGAGGCGCTTCTCGAACCCGTGTCGGCCCGTGTACCCCACCAGCGGACGGTCGCCGTCGACGTCGTACTTCCGACGGAACGCGTCGGCGTCGACCGGTCGGAAGCGTTCGACGTCGACGCCGTTCGGGACGACCCGGACCGGCGCGTCGACGCCGAGTTCCTCGACGTGGTCGCGCGTCGCCTCGCTCGGCGCGAGGACGGCGTCGGAGTGGTCGAAGAACCAGCGCTCGTACGCCTCGGAGGTTCGCTCGATGACCCTCGCGACGGAGTCGGAGGGAACGAGGTAGTCGGCGTACTCGCTCGTCGGCGTGTGATAGGAGGTCACGAACGGGCGGTCGCGCTTGCGGGCGAGCCGGAGACCCCCGACGCCGATGCCGAACGGGGTGTGAGAGTGGACGACGTCCACGTCCACGTCGGCGACGCCGGCGGGGATGTACGGCGCGCCGAGGTGGTAGCCCTCGTAGAACGGAAACGGAAGGCTCCTGACGGGATGTTCACCCGGCTCCGGCCGGTATCCGTCGGCGCGGGGGTAGACAACCTCCATCCGACCGCCGTCGCGCTCCCAGCAGTCGCGCCACGACTTGATGGTGTACGTGACGCCGTTGACGGTCGGCAGATAGCTGTCGGTGAACGCGGCGACCCGTCGCATTACTCGGTCCTTTGTGAACCGGTAGTTAAGGCCTTGCGGAGTCGAATCGAACCCCTACCGCCGCCGTAGGGCGGGCGTAACCGGGGACTCACGCCAGGCTCCGGTACAGCGCTTCCAGGTCGTCGCCGACGCGCTCGATGGTGAACTCCTCGCTTTTCTCCTTCGCGTTGCGTCCCAGTCGCTCCCGGCGGTCGGGGTCTTTCAGCGCGTCGAGTTGCGGCGCGAAGTCGCGCTCGGCTTTCAGGCAGTGGTGGCCGTCCTCCAGCCAGCGGTAGGTGTCGATGTCACGGACGACGAGCGGTTTGCCACAGCTCATCGCCTCCAGCAGCGCGATGCCTTCGTTCTCGTTCTTGCTCGGCCAGAAGAACACGTCGCCGGCGGCGTACGCGCCGCGGATGTCGTCGACGTACCCGGTGAACGTGCAGTTGTCGGGCGCGCTCTCGACCAGTTCCGTCGTCTCCCGACTCCTGAGCAGTCGGTCGAGTTTGCCGCCCGTCGGGTTGAGATAGCCGAACCAGACGAAGTCCAGTTCCGGCATGGCGCGGGCGGTCTCGACGAACGACTCCAGGCCCTTCCGCTTGATGACGTGGCCGACGTTGAACACGACCGGCGGGTCGAGGTCGTACCGGTCGAGGTACTCCGCGCGCAAGTCCTCGTACCCCGCCAGCAGGTCCGGGTCGAACCCGTTGCTGATGACGGTCTTCGGGGCGGCAGGGGCGTACTCCTCGACGACCGCCCGGTTGTGTTCGGACGTACAGACGAGGTGGTCGCCCAGCGAGTAGGCGTACCGGAGGTACGGTTTCATGGGCCGGGCCAGCGCGTTCGAGAAGGCGAAGCTCTCCCGAAAGTCCTCTGCGGTCTGGTGCGTGTGAATCAGCACGCGACAGTCCCGCTCCCGTGCCCGACGGGCGTAGTAGAGCGAGCGCGGCCCCATGTTGTTGAGGTGGAGGACGTCGGCGTCGAGAATCGGCTCGGTGGTGTACTCGATACCGCGACGGTCCATCACCTTGCGCTGGTTCTTCACCGACTGGGCGTGACCGCCAGTGATGTACTCCTCCCACTCGAAGTAGTGGCTCACGAGCATCGGTGCTCACCGTCGAATCCCCCGACGCCGCGGCGGTCGGACGACCGCCCGTCGCCGCAGCCTACGTCGTCACCGCGATCGTGGAGCGTGCGCACAGGTCGGCGATTGCGTGGCCGGCCATTAATCCTGCCGGAACGACGGCGGAAAGCCTCCCTTGAACGACCATAAAGTATTTGTTGAAGCAAGGATATGCCTCGCATGGGGCAACACAGGAACCTTCTATCCTTGTCCTGTCTCGCCCCGGAAACCCCCACCCCCCCCCATTCCCGATGACAATAGCCGAAGAGCGCATCGAGCGTCTCGCGTCGCTCGCCAGGGACGCCGCCGCCGACTGTTACGACGACCGTGCGCGGACGTACGTCCGCCGTGCGCGTCGCATCGCGGAGCGAAATCGCCTCTCGCTTCCCCGGGAGTTCGAGCGGTTCAGCTGCGACGCCTGCGACGCCTACCTCCGTCCCGGCAAGAACGCTCGCGTCCGAACGCAGGACGGCCACGTCGTCGTCACCTGCGACTGCGGCAACCAGTCACGGTACCCCTACCGTTCCTGACCACCGTCCCGAGTAGGTGACGGTATTCCGGACTGTTTCTCGCGTAAGACGTCGTTTCTCGGGGTTCGATTCAGGTCGACCCGGCGGACGCGTTCTCGATGGAGCTAACGGCCCAGTCCCCCACGGTCGCGTTCCGAATCCGCCCGCGCTCGACCGACGAGTTCTGGATTACGACGTCGGGCCGCGGGTCGGCCGAAGCGTTGGCGACGGTCTCGTTCACGACCGGTCCCTCCGAGCGCGGCGGTACGGACGTGTTACGGACGGACAGGTTCTCGACGACGAGCGTGTCGAGGGTGGCACCGTCGACGGTCACGTTCGCGAGGACGTGACGGTCGACGACCTGGTCTTGCACGTCGGGGTCGACCAGGTCGCCGCCGGGCACGTCCCAGATGGAACGGTTGCGGACGACCAGCGTGTCGGCGCTGACGTTCAGTAGCGAGCCGTTTACGACCTTCATCTGCGCGATGGAGACGTTCTGCAGCGTCACGTTCTCACGCGTCTCACCGCGGACCCGGAGTCGGCGGACGACGACCTCCTCGACCGTTCCGTTCCGAATGGTGGTGTTGCGCAGCACCCACCGGCGAACGGTCACGTTGTCGATGGAGATCTTGTACTGGAAGCCGCGGCGAAGCGGCTCGTCGACCGTTCGGGTCGGCGCCGAGACGGAGTCGGACGTGTCGTCGGTGCGCGTCAGTCCGCCGGCAACCGCGGGAGCGACCGCAGACAGAACGAGCAGGACCGACAGGGCCACTGCGACGCGCTCGCCAGTCTTCGTTCTCATACCTGCCCGGGTACCGCGAGCACGACCAAAAACCGAACCGACCGTTTCGACGCGCCGCCGGGGTTAGTCCGCCGTTTCCGCTCACTTCACGCTGATGTGCGCGGCGAGGTCGTCGCGGATGATGGTGTCGCAGTACTCACAGCGGACGCCGTCGGGCAGCACTTCGAACTTCGAGTCGACGGGTTCGTCCGCGGTGGAGATGCAGTTGCGGTTCGGACAGGAGAGGACGCCGACGACGCGTTCGGGGCGTTCGAGTCGGTGCTTCTCGACCACGTCGTACTCGCGGATGATGTTGATGGTCGCGTCGGGCGCGATGAGCGAGAGCACGTCCACCTCGTCCTGACTGAGTTCTCGCCCCTCGACTTTCACGATGTCCTTGCTCCCCATCCGGTCGCTCGGGACGTTCATCCCGACGCTGATGGCCTCGCCCTCGCTGCCGTCGATGCCGAGGATGGCGAGGACGTTCAGCGCCTGACCGCCCGTGATGTGGTCGATAACGGTGCCGTTGTGTATCTTGCTGACGCGGAGTTCGTGTTCACTCATCGTTCGACAGTAGTTGGTCGAGCAGCGCCATCCGGACCGGGACGCCGTTGTGCGCCTGCTCGAAGTATTTCGCCTGCTCGGTGTCGTCCACCTCGGGTGCGATCTCGTCCACTCGGGGGAGCGGATGCATGATCGTCAGGTCGTCGCTGGCGGAAGCCAGCGTCTCCCGGTCTATCTGGTACTCGCCGGCGATTTCGCGGTACTCGTTCTCGTCGGGGAAGCGCTCGCGCTGGATGCGCGTGACGTACAGCACGTCGAGGCTCGGCAGGACGGCGTCGAGGTCGGTGTGCTCGCGCACCTGTGCGCCCTCCTCGTGGAGGTCGTAGCGGACGCTCCGGGGCAGTTGGAGGCTCTCCGGGCTGACGAAGTGCTGGCTCGCGCCGAAGTTCGTCAGCGCGTGCGCCAGCGAGTGGACCGTCCTGCCGTACTTCAGGTCACCCATGATGCCGATGGTGAGGTCGTCGAGGCCGGCGTTCTCCCTGATGGTGTAGAGGTCGAGCAGCGTCTGGGTCGGGTGGTGGCCCGCGCCGTCGCCCGCGTTCAGCAGGGGAACGTCGACGAACTCGCTGACGAGTTTCGACGACCCCTGGCTGGGGTGGCGGAGCACGAGCGCGTCGGCGTACCCCTCGATGACCCGGGCCGTGTCCGCGAGGCTCTCGCCTTTCTTCACGCTGGAGGACTCGACGGGCCCCATGTCGACCACGTCGCCCCCGAGGCGTTTCATCGCCGTCTCGAAGCTCATCTTCGTCCGCGTGCTCGGCTCGTAGAACATCAGTCCGAGCAGCGCAGACGGATGTCGGTCCCCGAACGACGATGGGTCGTCGTCGAACTCCGCCGCGCGGTCGAGGACGGCCTCGATGTCCTCCCGCGATAGCTGTCTCGTGTCGATGAGGTGGTCGTGCCGCATCGATTGGAACGCGGTCGTCGCGCGCCTTGAATGTCACTGTCCACGTTCGTGCTGAACTGACCGACTCGGTCCGGGATAGCGGTACACGTCGGTGCGGTACTGGACCGTCGTACCGTAGTTCCCCGGCGGCGTTTCGCCGACTGCGCCTCTCCCCGAACCTTCAAATACCGAGGCGGGACCAACCCCGGCATGCTCGCCGTCGCCGGAGGCAAGGGCGGATGCGGCAAGACGACCACGACGCTCGGACTCGGGGCAGCGCTCGGACGGACGGGACGTAAAACGCTGGCCGTGGACGCGGACCGGGACATGCCCGACCTGCACGTGGTCGCGGACGTTCCCGCGGAACCGAACCTCGCCGCGCTCGCCGACGGGAAACCGGTCGAGAGCGCCGCCCATCCGCCGCCGGACCTGCGGGGCGTCGAGGTGGTGCCGGCACCGCCGGCGACGGGCACGGACGCGTCGCTCTCGACGGCGCTCCCGCGCGTCGCGGACGCCGCAGACAGCGTACTGCTGGACTGTCCCGCCGGCGCTGGGCCGGCCGCCGCAGCGCCGCTCCGGCACGCCGATAGCGTACTCGTCGTGACGACGCCCGTCCCGGCGTGTCTCCGCGACGCGGCCAAGACCGCCGCGATGGCCCGTGCGCTCGACACCGACGTCGCCGGCGCGGTACTCACGCGCGCCGAGCGCGACCCGGGAGGCGTCGAGCGTCTGCTGGACTGTCCGGTGCTGGCGACCGTCCCCGCTGTCGACGCGAACGCCCCGACAGCGGCCGGCGACCGTCGGAATTCGGGCCGACGAGTACTCGCCGCGGACGCGGTGGGGCGGGCGTACGACCGTCTCGCCGCAGCGGTCGTGTCCAAACACTTATGAACGCGCTCCGAATTGTCGTAAGTATGGTAGAGCGGCTCTCGACGGGCGTTCCCGTCCTCGACCGGAAGCTCGACGGGGGGCTCCCGGCCGGGAGCACGGTGGCGCTGTCGGCCCCGCCTGCGAGCCAGTCGGAGCTGCTGCTGTACGAACTCACCGCCGCGCGGCCGACGCTGTACGTCACGACCGACCGCGACGAGGCGGCGGTCGACGCGGCGTTCGAGCGCGCGCCGGGCCGGACGGGGTCGCCGGAGGTGCGATACGTTCCGGGCGACGCGCCGCTGGAACACGCTCGACGGCTCTTCCGCCGGCTTCCCGCCGAATCGACGCTCGTCGTCGACCCGGTGGATTTGCTGGAGCGTCAGGACGAGAGCCGGTATCGGAACTTCCTGCACGACCTCCAGCACCACGTCCAGACGAGCGACAGCCTGGCGGTGTTGCACTGCCTCGACGGGCGGAACGTCCCGGACCAGCGCGACGTGACCGAACACGTCGCGGACGTCGTCCTCCAGTTACACACCGAGATCGCCGGCGACCGCGTGGAGAACCGCCTCGCGGTGCCGAAGTTCCGCGGCGGGCGCGCGCTCCCCGAGACCATCAAGCTGGAACTCGCCGAGAGCGTCTCCATCGACACCAGCCGCGACATCGCGTGAGGAGAGCGCAAGCGCCAAGTCGCACGCACCCGGACCGACAGACGAGACGCCATGTACGAGGCCGTTCACGCCCGCCCGGATGGAGACAGCACCGTCGCGCGACTGGCGGCCACGGCGGCCGAGTACGGGTTCGACGGCGTCGTCGTCCGAAACCACGGCGACGCCCGCGTCGACGACGGCGTCGACTTCGAACGAGTGGCGACGGAGTACGACGTGGACGTCGTCGACGGGCTCGAAATCCAGGCCGACGACCCCTCGCAGGCCAGCGGCCACGTCGGCAACTTCCGGCCGAAGACGACGGTGCTGCTGATGCACGGCGGGACGACGACGCTGAACCGGTTCGCGGTCGAGGAAGAGCGCGTGGACGTGCTCGCGCATCCGATGCGCGGCCGGGGCGATTTCAACCACGTGCTGGCGAAAGCGGCGGCGGAAAACGGCGTCCGTGTCGAGTTCGACCTATCGCGCGTGCTCCGGACCGACGGCGGCCCTCGCGTGCAGGCCCTCCAGGACCTCCGGAAGCTCCGGGAACTGGTGACGAAGTACGACGCGCCGTTCGTCGTCAGCGCGGACGCCCGCTCGCACCTCCAGTTGCGCGCGCCGCGGGAACTGCTTGCGGTCGGGGAGGCGGTCGGGTTCTCGCGCGAGCAGGTCGAGACGGGCCTGTGCGAGTGGGGCCGCGTCGCCGAGCGAAACCGCGAACGGCGGTCCGACGAGTTCATTGCTCCGGGAGTGAAACGGGGCCGATATGAAGAGGACGATTGAGGAACACGCCGACCGGTTCTCGGACATCGCAAGCGACTACGACGATTCCCAGGACAGCGAAGAGTACCGCGCCTGCGTCAGTCTCGTGGTCGAACACGCCCGCGAGGCGCTCCGGGCGTCCGACGACCGCGTGGTGGCGGACCTCGGAACCGGGACGGGAGCCATCGCGCTCGCGCTGGCCGAGGACGCCGACCGCGTGGCGGGCCGCGACATCAGCGACGGGATGCTGGCGAAGGCCAGAGAGAAGGCCGACGAACGCGGCCTGGACGACGTCGAGTTCGGCGAGGGGCGGTTCCGCGACCCGAACGTCGACGCCGCGGACGTCGTCGTCTCGAACTTCGCGATGCACCACCTCAGCGACGAGGAGAAACGCGAGGCCATCGCGGCCATCGCCGACCTCGACCCGCGAACGTTCGTGCTGGGCGACGTGATGTTCTTCGGGACGCCCGACCCGGACGAACCGTTCTACAGTCCCGAGGTCGACGACCCCTCGACGGTGGGCCACCTCGCGGACGCCCTGACCGACGAGGGATTCGCGTTGACCGCCGTCGAGCGCGTCCACGACCAGGTCGGCGTGCTCGTCGCCGAACGCCGCGACGGGTGACCGGAGACTCCCGGAGGCCTCTCGTCGACGTCCTTCGTCCGTTACCACGTTACGTACGCGACGGTCTACGATCCGGTTTCGGACGAACGTGAGAGGCGAGTGTCAGTCCTGCTGTCTCTTTCGTGCGGGCGCAGGGGGACTGAGTTCGATACCCACGTCTTCGGGCGTCAGTCGGTCCGGCAGCGCCTCGTCCCGCTCCCCGGTAATGTCGGCGAGGACCTCTTTCAGATACGCGTTGAACAACTCGGGGTGTTCGCTCATCGGGAAGTGACCGATTTCGGCCGCCTCGACGGCGACGGCACCGTCTCCGACACCCTCGGCGGTTTCCCTGCCGTCTTCGGGCGTAGTGAGGTAGTCGTACTCGCCGTTGACGATGTACAGCGGGCACTCGTCGGCTTTGACCTGATCTAGCTTGTCTCGGTAGTCGTGGTCGACCGAGTAGTAGTAGAGGTCGCCCTTGAACACGCCCGTCGCCCCCTGTTCGTAGAGGTACATCGTTTCTCGACGCATCTGCTCCGGACTCTGTGGTGCCATCAGCCCCCAGCAGGAGTAGGCGTTCACCTCCGTCGTGTTGACGTGCGGATGGTCGAGCCAGTCGATGTAGAAGCCGGGGCTGTACGCGCCACACTCCAGTCCGATGAGAGCGCGGAACCTGTCCGGATACCAGTCGGCGAGTTCGAGCGTGACGTTCCCGCCCATCGACGACCCCATGTAAATCGGATCGTCGAGTTCGAGGGCGTCTGCCAGCGCGACGAGCGTCTCGGTGAACTGCTCGGCCGTCAGATTGTAATCTTCCTCCCACCACGACTGGGTCGTCGGCGGAACCGATTTCCCGTGGAACGGGAGGTCGTGGGCGATGACGCGGAAATCATCGGTTATCTCCTCGTCGGTGAGGACGTGGCGCCACTCCTGGCAGTTGTTGCCCGCCGTGTGTTGGCACAGCAGCGGAATGCCGTCTTCCGGACCGTTCTCTTCGAAGTAGATTCGATGGTCTACTCCCCCGACTTCGGTGTGAACGTACTTGCCCGTAATCGGTTCGACGACTCCTTCGTCGGCCATGTTAGCTCCCTCCGTCGTTGTGCGCGACGCGCATCAGGTCGAGAGCGCGCTGGAACGGTCGCAGATTCTGGAAGATCTTCTTGTTGTTCCCGGTCATCGCGAGGTGCCCGTCCTCGTTCCTGACCGCGGTGCGATAGTGAGAGGCGATTATCTCGTGGTTGAACGCCGGCGGCGTCTCCCGAACGAACTCCTCCCACGCCTCTCGGTCGCCCTCCACGCCGAACGACCAGCGGTCGTTCAGCGTCGGATTCGGGACCACCTCCTGCACTTTACCGCCGTCCATCTCGACGAGAAAGCGTTCGTCTCCGATCTCGACGTAGAAGTTGTCGTCGAACTTGTCGTGGCCCCGAACCTGCATCTCGGGGTCGTCGTTCACGGTTTCTTTGTAGCGTTCCCACCACTCGTGGCTGGCAAGGTCCAGTTCGTTCATCTCTCCCCCTCCCCGACGAACGACGTCGCCGACTATCATAATAATAGGGCTCGGTTAGCCGTCGATACGTACGGAGCCGAAATCGTCTCGCCCGCTCGGCTTTCGGCCGTCGTTCGAACTGAAACGGCCGTTCGGAACGTGAGTCGGTCGTCAGGTACGGTAGGACGACGGTCGACCCCGGCTTCCGGTCCCCTCGATTTCGGGGACCGCTGCCCGTGACGCCCGTCCCGTCTCCGAAACAGTGCCGGGAACGAAAGGAATTTAATGTGTTAACGCTTAGCACAGCGAGAGGTCAAGCCGATGTCCGACAACGCCACCGAAGACGGAAGGTTGGACCGTGCCGAAAGCGAACTCCCGGCACCCGCCGAGCCGACGGACTCTATCGAGACGTACGAGACGGACGACGGCGTCGTATTCTACGACGCCCGAAATCCGCTCGGATGGCTCAAGGCATCGGCCACAGTGACGCTCGAAGACCACGTCTGAGCGCGACTCCGAACGTTTTTCCTGCCGCCCGTAGACGTGTCGAATCCGTGCTCGACAGAGACGACGAGCGGTCGTCCGACCTCGGCGAACAGGGGACGACCGACATGCCGGGTCAGATAGACGACCCCTCCGAGGACCTCGTTCCCAGCGCCCCCCAGGTGCGCGACTACAGCGAGGTGGACGCGCCACGCGACCTACGCAACGAGTTCTGGGCGCAGGTCATCCTCTTCAACGTCGCGCTGTTCGCGGTCAGTCTCGGACTGATGTTCGTCGGTTTCGAGGGGCGCTTGAAGCTCGGTGGGGGGCTCGTCCTCGTCGGACTGTTCGCGTTCGCCCGCGGCTACCACCGGTACCGGGCCTTCCAGGCCGACGCGGAGGAGTCCGACGAGGACGAGTCTGACGAGGACTGATACGACCCCGAGATTCGCGGCCGTGGACCCCGTCGCAAGGACTAACCGCGAGCGCGGGCTACGCCGACGCATGCGAACAGTCCGGGACGAGTCCGGCGACGTCTATCTGCTCCTCAAGCGGTCCGACGAGTCCAGCCTCGTCCGCGACCCCCGCTCCGGCGAGGAGACGTACCTCGACAACGACCGTCTCGAACTCGCCGACGACGACGCCGTGCTGGAGACGGCAGCGCTCGCAGTGCCGTCCGCCGTCCGCCAGGTGCTGACCGCCGTGCCGAACGAGCGCGCGCTCGGCCTGCTGGTCGCGCTGGACGACCGCGGTCCGCTTCCCGTCCGCGAACTGCTCGACGCGACCGACCTGTGCGAGAGCGACCTGCACGGACTGCTCGCCGAGTTTCGCGCGGCCGGCCTGCTCGAAGAGCGTCGCGTCGCCGGCGAACGCGGGTACGCGACCACCGACGCGGCCGCGGACGCGCTCGCTTCGCTGACCCGTTCGCGCGACGCGTCCGGAGGGCAAGACGACGCTCCCTGAGCGGCGCGGGCCGCAGCTTGCGGGATGCAGATGCGGACGCGAGCGATGTTGCGCTCTTCGATGGGCCCGCTGCCCACGGCCGAGACGATAATCAGCGCTGTACCGCGAGAACGGGCGTTTTGCCGTCGCGGAGGACCCCTTCGGTGACGCTCCCCATGAGGAATCGTCCGACGCCGGACCGTCCGTGCGTGCTCATCACGATGATATCGACGTCGTGCTCGTCCGCATAGTCGAGGATCGTACGGTCGGGGTTCCCGACCTCCACGGCTCCGACCGCGTCGACATCCCGGGAGAGGGCCTCTTCGACGATGTGCTTGGTCGAGTCGGTGCCCTCCTCGCGGAGCGTCTCTAGCTTCTCGTCGCCCCGGCCCACGATGGAGGCGCTCTCGCTCTGTTCGACGACCGACAGCACGTGAACGGTCGCCTCGTACCGCTCGGCGAGGCTGAACGCGTGCTTCGCCGCGTCCATCGCCGCCTCGCTCCCGTCCGTCGGAATGAGAATCACGTCGTACACGGCGCGAACAAGTGCCGGAAACGACTAATACCCTGTCCTGACTCGCCCGCTGCGGTCGAACGAAGGGGTCGTCCCTCCGTCCTCAGTCGTCCGCGCCGGCGCTCGCCTCGAACACGGTCGCACCGCGTTCGACGTGCGACCGGTTCGTCGTCGCGTCCTTCTCGACGCGCACGAGGTCGTCGGCCGCGCCGACCAGTTCCTCGTCGTGACTGACGACGATTATCTGTTCGACGCCGAGTTCCCGCATCGACTCCACGAGTTCGACGAGTTGCGAGACGTGGCCCGAATCGAGGAACACCGTCGGCTCGTCGAGGATGAGCGGCGGCATCGGTGCGGTTCCCTCGATGCCCTCCGAGAGCAGTCGATAGATGGCACAGCGCAGGCTGAGGTTGAACAGCGCTCGTTCGCCGCCGGAGAGCTGTCCGGGGTCGAGCGGCTCGCCGTCCTTCTGGTAGACGGTGAGCTGGTACTCGCCGTCGAGCGCGATCCGCGAGTACGAATCGTTCTGGTAGACGAGGTCGAACACCTCGTTCAGCATCCGTTCGAGGCTCTCGACGTTCCGCTGGCGTAGCTCCGCCCGGAGGTCGCCGTACATCGCCTCGAGGTCGGCGGCCTCGTCGCGCAGCGATTCGAGCGCTTCGACGCGCTCGCGGAGGTCGTCGCGGCGGTCGCGCAACTCCTCCAGCGCCTCGATTTCGCTCTTCACGCCGCCGATGCGACCCTGGAGGTCGTCCCGGTCCTCGCGGAGGTCGTCCAGTTTGTCCTCGACCTTCTCCAGGTAGCCTTCCGCACGCTCCTCGTCGTCGCGGGCTGCCTCGATCCTCTCCTCGTCGTACGCCTCCCGGAGGTCGTCGCGGCGGTCGCGCTTCTCGGCGAGACGGTTCCGGCGCTCGTCGTTGACCTCCGCGAGGTGGGTGCGCTCGTCCCTGCGGCGCTCTATCTCGTCTTCGAGTTCGTCCCGCTTCTCGCGGACCGACCGAATCTCCTCCAGGCGCTCCTGCTTCGCCGAGATGGCCTCGCGTTCTGCTTCGAGTTCCTCGACTCGTTCCTCGCGCTCGGCGGCCTTCTCCCGAAGTTGTTCGGCGTCCTCGCGTTTGTCTTCGGCCTCGGAGTCGAGGTCGTCGGCCTCCTCGCGGAGGCTCTCGGCTTCCTCCCGCTTCTCGGTGACCGTCGTCTCCTTGTCGTCGACCAACTGTTCGACGCTCTCGCGGTTGTCTCGCAGGTTGGCGACCGTCCGTTCGGCCTCCCGGAGTCGTTCGGCGCTCTCGACGTCGCTCTCGACGCGCTCGCGGTCCTCCCTGACCGCCTCCAGTTCGTCGTCGAGTTCCGCGAGTCGGTCGCGGTCCTCGTCCAGTCCGTCGACGTGCGGCGAACCGTCGACGGGCTGACCGCACTCCGGACATTTCCCGGCGTCGAGCAACCGTTCGGCCTCCTCGATGCCGTCGCGGAGGCTCTTTCGTTCGGCGGTCAGTTCCTGCTCGCGCTCGACGAGCGCGTCCCGTTTCTCCCGGCAGTCCTCCAGGTACGTCTCGGCCTCGCCGAACTCCACCGACGCGTCTTCGAAGGTCGCCCGCTCGGCGTCGATGCGGTCGCCGAGCGTCTCCAGTTTCTCGCGGTAGTCGGCGAGGTCGGCGTCCTCGGCCTCCGATTCGAGTTCGTCGGCCCGCTGGCGCTTCTCGGCGGCCCGCTCTTCGAGTTCGTCGGCCCGCTCGCCGAGGTTGTCAGCCTGATTGCCGAACATCTGCGCCTGCGTCCTCGCGTCGCCGAGGTCGTCCGCGACCTCGTCGTCGGCCGCGTCGAGTTCCGCCAGTCGCGCCTCGATTGCGTCCTCGTCGGCGACGTCCACGTCGGTCTCCGCGAGCAGGTCGTCGACGTCCGACTCGAGCGCATCGACGCGCTCACGGAGGTCACCGATGCGCTCGCGGAGGTCGTCGCGCTCGCGTTCCGTCTCCGTTATCTCCGACTGCAGCGTCTCGATATCCTCCTCTACGTCGTCCAGTTCCTCGCGCTTCTCCTCGTAGCTCTCCAGCACGGCCCGCGCTTCCTCGAGCGTCGTGCGAGCCTCCTCGCGGTTGCCCTCGAATCGCTCTATCTCGCTTTCGACCTCCGCGAGCTTCGATTCGAGATCGTTCAACAGACCGTGCAGGTTCTTCTCCTCCTTTCCTTCGACCTGGGACTGGAGTTCGGTCAGACTCCCCCGCCGGTCGTCGAGGACGCTCTTCACTCCGAGGCGGGCGTCGCTGGCGCGTTCGCGGTACTCCTCCAGTTTGCCGAGCTGCAGGAGGTCGTCTATCATGTCCTGGCGCTGGCTCGGCGTCGCGTTGATGAGCTTGTTCACCTCTCCCTGCCGGACGTACGCGCAGTTGACGAACGCCTCGGCGTCCATCCGGAACAGGCCCACGACGTGGTTTCGTACGTCCTCCGCGCCGTCGACGCTCCCCTCGGGCGTTTCGAGGACGCACTTCGCGGTCCGGGCGCGCTCGCCCGTCGCGCGAATCCGCCGGTGGACGTGGTACTCACCACCACGATGAGTGAACCAGAGTTCGACTTCCGCGTCCTCCTCGCCGATGGTCACCACGTCGTCCAGCGTGCGGTCGAGGGCCGTCGAGCCGTACAGCGCGAAAAAGCAGGCTTCCAGCAGCGACGACTTCCCGCTGCCGTTCAGCCCGTGGATGACCGTCACGCCGCTGTCGAGCGTGAGGTCGGTGTCGCCGTAGCACTTGAAGTTCGAGAGGCGGATGCGGTCGAATTTCACAGGAAGTCCTCCATCGACACCTGGTCGTCGGCGTCGTCTGCGTCGTCAGTCTCGCCGGCCGGGTCGGCGGTGACCGTCGTCTCCGGCGGCGTCCCGGTCTCCGGTTCTCCGGCAGTTCCGTCACCGTCCCGTTCGTCCGGCCGCTCGCCGGACGCGTCGCCAGGTTCCGGCGGTTCGCTCGCCGCGTCGTCGGCGTCGACGCCGGCCGCCTCGTCGGCACCGTCGGGGGACTCGCCGGCGGACGTTTCGTCCGGCTCCCCGGCCTCGGCTCCGTCGTCGGGTGCCGGTTCGAACGCGTCGATTTCGTCGTCGACGAGATCGGCGACCCGATTCTCGACGGCGTCACGGACGTTCGAGTCGGCGAGTTTGCTCGCCCGCACCGTCTCGTCGAGTTCGCGGGCGGCGTCGCTCAGGCCCATCTCGCGGACCCGCTCGCGGACCGCCTCGTCCGGGTCGGCGAAGGAGACGTCGGTGGCGTCCTCGTCGGCGGCCACCTCCCGTCGGTCGTTCACCCGGGCGACGAGCGCGCCCTGCTCGAGCGCAAACTCCTCGACGCGGGCCGGCGTCACGTCCTCGCCCTCGCCTTCGATGGAGATCAGGGCGACCGCGTCCTCCAGCGCGTGCTCGCGAATCGTCTCGCGCACGCGGTCGACGCCCTCGTTCTCCCCGAGGTCGACGGTGACGAACGCGAAGTCTCGGGTCGGGATGCCCCGACGGCGTATCGACACCTCGTCGTCGAACTCGACGATGTTGTAGCCGCGGTCCTCGCGCTCGTCGGCGCTCGCGCGCTCGGTCGACCCGCAGTAGGTGACCCAGGCGTCGGCGACGCGTTTCTTGCCCGGGTCGTGGTTGTCGCCGAGCAGCATCGCGTCGAACTCGACGGACGTCTCCGTGAGCACCTCCTCGGCGTCCCAGTTGCCGAACTCGAACGGCTGGAACAGCCCGTGGGAGACGAGGGCGGCCCGTTCGGCGTCGTGGTCCGCGAACTCGTAGTCGAGGTCGTCGCGCTTCGACAGCGGCACGTGGTCGAGGCCGTAGAACGCCGTCTCACCGACGACCTCGGGTTCGTCGCCGAGACGTGTCGCCAGCCCCAGCGTCTCGAGCAGGTCGAGCCACTGCTCTCCCCGCGTGCTCTCGTGGTTGCCGACGACGGCGAGGAACGGAACGTCGGCGCGGTCGAGTTTCCGCAGGACGGAGATGGTTCCGTGGAGGTCGACGAGGTCGGGACGGCGGTCGTGAAAGAGGTCGCCCGCGTGGACGACGGCGTCGACTCCCTCCTCGACGGCGTCGTCGACGACCCGTTCGAAGGCGGCGAGGAAGTCGTCGCGTCTCTCGGGCGAGTGGTACTGTCGGTACCCGACGTGGGTGTCGCCCGTGTGAATCACCCGTGTCATTGATTCGTGAGTTGGCGCTCTGCTCTTAAATCATTTCCGTGCCGATACCGTCGTCCGAACGTATGACGCTCTGGACCGACCGCGTACGACCGGAAACCCTGGGAGGACTCACCGGCGAGGTCTCGCTGGCCGACGACGCCGTCGACGCCCGCGACGCCATCGCCGTCGAAGCGCCGTTCACGGGCGAGGAGATCGGTACGGTGCCGGCGGCCACCGAAGCCGACGTCACCGCGGCCGTCGAGCGCGCTCGCGCCGCCCAGGCGGAGTGGGCCTCGCGGCCGCTCGAACGGCGAACGGACGTCCTCTCGCGGTTCCACGACCTCGTGCTCGACCGCCGGGAGGAACTCCTCGACCTCGTCGTCATCGAGAGCGGGAAGGTCCGGCGGGACGCGTTCGAGGAGATACTGGACGTCGCCACGAACGCCCGCTACTACGGCAGTCGCGCCGACGAGTTCCTCACCACCCGCCGACGCCACGGCGCGATTCCGCTGCTCACGAGGACGGAAGAGCACCGCCACCCTCGCGGCGTGGTCGGGATGATATCGCCCTGGAACTACCCCCTCACGCTGGCCGTCTCGGACGCCCTTCCGGCGCTCGTCGCCGGCAACGCGGTGGTCCTGAAACCGGCCGAGGAGACGCCGTTCACGGCGCTCCGCGTCGCACAACTGCTGGAAGCGGCCGGCCTGCCGGAGGACGTCTTCTCGGTCGTGACGGGTCGCGGAAGCGAGGTCGGGCCGGCCCTGATAGATCGCGTGGACTACGTCGCGTTCACCGGAAGCACCGAGACGGGCCGGGCGGTCGCGCGTCGGGCCGGCGAGAACCTCGTCGACTGCTCGCTGGAACTCGGCGGCAAGAACCCGATGGTCGTGCTCGCGGACGCCGACCTCGACCGGGCGGTCCAGGGTGCCGTCCACGGGGCGTTCACGAACGCGGGACAGCTCTGTATCTCCTTCGAACGCCTCTACGTCGAGGAGCCGCTCTACGACCGGTTCCTCCGGCGGTTCGCGGAGCGGACGCGGGAACTCGGGCTGGAGGCCGCGCTGGACTACGGCGTCGAAGTGGGGTCGCTCGCGTCGAGCGACCAGCTGGAGAAGGTCGAGGCGCACCTCGCCGACGCGGTCGAGAAGGGCGCGACGGTCGTCACGGGTGGCGAGGCGCGGCCGGACGTCGGTCCGTACTTCTTCGAGCCGACCGTCCTGACCGACGTGACGCCGGAGATGGATCTGGCGCGCGAGGAGACGTTCGGTCCGATCGTCGCCGTCCATCGCGTCGCGGACGCCGAGGAGGCGGTCGAGCGGGCGAACGACTCGGCGTACGGCCTGAACGCAAGCGTCTGGACCGACGACGGCGAGCGCGGCCGCGAACTCGCGGCCGGAATCGACTGCGGCACGGTCGGCGTCAACGACCCCTACCCCGCGGCCTGGGCCTCCGTCGACGCACCGATGGGCGGGATGGGCGACTCGGGGCTGGGTCGCCGGCACGGCCGCGAGGGCATCCTGAAGTACACGCAGTCCCAGACCGTCGCCGAGCAGCGCGGACCGCCCATCGCGCCCCCGGACGTCCCCGGGGTACCCCGCGACGTCGCCACGAGACTGTACGCGCGGACGACGACCGGACTGTTGCGCGTGCTGAAGCGGCTCGCGGAGGTGCGGTGAGCGATGGCGGTCTTCTTCACCGGCTTCCCGGGGTTCCTCGGCTCCGAACTGGTCGAGCGACTCGTGAAGCGGGGCGAGGACGTGACCTGTCTCGTCCAGTCGAAGTACCGCGACAGGGCCGAGGCGCGCGCTGCGCGCATCGCGCGATCGACCGGCGACGAATGCTCCGGGAGCGTCGAACTGGTCGAGGGCGACATCACGAAGGCCGACCTGGGCCTCGGCGCGGCGTACGAGGAACGCCAGGACGAGACGGACGAGGTCTTCCACCTCGCGGCCGTCTACGACCTCGGCGTCGACCGGGAGGTCGGGATGGCCGTCAACGTCGACGGAACTCGAAACGTCCTCGACTTCGCAGAGGGCTGTGACCTCGACCGGTTCCAGTACGTCAGTACGTGCTACGTGAGCGGACGGTACGACGGTCGGTTCACCGGGGACGACCTCGTTGAGGGACAGCGGTTCAACAACTTCTACGAGACGACGAAGTACCTGGCCGAAGTCGAGGTGCAGGACAGGATGGCCGACGGGTTGCCCGCGACCGTCTACCGGCCGGCCATCGTCGTCGGCGACAGCGACACCGGCGCGACCCAGAAGTACGACGGACCGTACTACCTGCTGCGGTGGCTGCTCCGTCAGCCCTCGGTCGCCACCGTGAACACGGTCCTCGGGGCGAGCGACTGCGAGCTCAACGTCGTCCCGCGGGACTTCGTCGTCGACGCCATCGTACACCTGAGCGACCGCGAGGACGCGGTCGGGGACGTGTACCAGCTCTGCGACCCCGACCCCCTGACCGTCGCGGAGATGGTCGACGTGCTCGCCGACGCGACCGACCGCCGCGTGTTTCGGGTCCCGCTGCCGAAGTGCGCCGTCAAGGGAGCGCTGGAAGTGGTGCCTGGCGCGCGGCGTCTGACGGGCATCGAGCCCGCGACGATAGACTACTTCGACCACCCGACGCGGTACGACGGCGAGGCGACCCGGGACGCGCTCGCCGGCACCGACGTCGAGTGTCCGCCCTTCGCGTCGTACGTCGACGAGATGGTGGCGTTCGTGCGCGACCATCCCGATATCACTCCCGACGCGATGGTGTAGACTCGTCCGTGCGACCCGACGTTTTGGCGGCCTCCCGGAACCGGCGGAAGGCGGTCAGTGCTCGGTCCCCGCGGCGCGCGAGCTGCGGGTCGCTCTCGGCGGCGGCGTCGACCGCCCGTGCGAGTCGCTCGACGCCGACCCGGTCGGCGAAGTCGGCGGCCGCGGTCACGTCCTCCGTCGCGTCGACCGCTTCGTCGATGACGGTGCGCGCTCGACCAGGTCGGTCGCGGGCGAGCCGGGCCAGCGCGCGCTTTGCCGTTTCCGGAGACACGGACCACCCTGGCCGCGCTCTACGATTTAAACCCTCGGGTCGACGGTTCCGGTAGTTCTCGGTCGAAAAACGGACTTCGTCGCCAAGTCGGGCCGTCTCTCTGCGAGCCGTCGGCGGTAGCGGCGTCCGCGCAATCTGTCCTCAGTCGTCGAGGTCGAGAGCGTAGATGCGCTTGCGCGCGTCGGCGAAAGAGAACCGGGAATCGACGAGTTCCTCGTCTTCGAGTCGGTTCAGCGCGTACCGCACGGTCCGGGGCGGCAGCAGCGTCTCTTCGGCGAGTTCGCTCTGGGTGAGCGTTCCGTCGTACTCTAGCACCTTCGCCACGAGCTTCGCGCTCGGCGGCAGGTCGCGTATGGTCTCCGCTACGTCGTCGTCGGTCAGGCTCGTCTCCTCCGTTCGGGAGAGTTCGGTAGCACTCATCACAACTGCATTTTGGATACAGGGTAATAATATTTCCCCTTCCATCTTATTACCTGTAGGAATCCCGACCCGAGCGGTGGAGGGCTCCATTTCGCGGGCCAGCAAGCGCGAGTACGGCCAACGGCACCCTACGGCCGTCAGACGCACGACTGCTCTCACCCGAAGCCTCTTAAGACACAGGCCCCTATCCGATGTTGATGACTGATACTGTGGATGACGTCGATCTCCCATACGACGAGGAGAGCGCGTCCCAGCAGGAGAAAATCGAGGCCCTCCAGGAACGCCTCGAGGTCCTCGAATCCCAGAACGAGGAGATGCGGGACAAGCTCCTCGACGCGAACGCCGAGAACAACAAGTACCAGCAGAAACTGGAACGGCTGACCCACGAGAACAAGAAGCTCAAGCAGTCGCCGCTGTTCGTCGCGACGGTGCAGGAACTCACCGACGAAGGCGTAATCATCAAACAGCACGGCAACAACCAGGAGGCGGTCACCGAGGTGACCGACGAGATGCGGGACGACATCGAGCCCGACGACCGCGTCGCCGTGAACAACTCGCTGTCGATAGTCAAGACCCTCGAAGACGAGACTGACGTCCGCGCTCGCGTGATGCAGGTCACCAGGAGCCCGGAGGTCACCTACGAGGACATCGGCGGTCTCGAGGACCAGATGCAGGAGGTCCGCGAGACGGTCGAGATGCCCCTGGAGAACCCCGACATGTTCGGCGAAGTCGGCATCGACCCGCCGAGCGGCGTGCTGCTGTACGGGCCGCCCGGGACGGGCAAGACGATGCTGGCGAAGGCCGTCGCCAACCAGACCGACGCCACCTTCATCAAGATGGCCGGCTCCGAACTCGTCCACAAGTTCATCGGCGAGGGGGCGAAACTCGTCCGCGACCTCTTCCAGGTCGCCCGCGAGCACGAACCCGCGGTCATCTTCATCGACGAGATCGACGCCATCGCCTCCAAGCGGACCGACTCGAAGACGTCGGGCGACGCGGAGGTCCAGCGCACGATGATGCAACTACTCAGCGAGATGGACGGCTTCGAGGACCGCGGCGAAATCCGCATCATCGCCGCCACCAACCGCTTCGACATGCTCGACCGCGCCATCCTCCGCCCCGGCCGCTTCGACCGCCTCATCGAAGTGCCGAACCCCAACGAGGAGGGTCGCGAGCAGATCTACCGCATCCACACCCGCGACATGAACGTCGCCGACGACGTGGACTACGCCCAGCTCGCCAACGAGACCGAGGACAAGAGCGGCGCGGACATCAAGGCCATCTGCACCGAGGCCGGCATGTTCGCCATCCGCGACGACCGGACCGAAATCCGGATGCAGGACTTCCTCGACGCGAAGGAGAAGATCGAGAACGAAGACGAAGACGAGGAAGTGTCGAAGACGTTCGCCTGATCTAGAGTTCTCTCCGTTCTGGGGTCGACGTTCTCCACGCTCGTTCCCCTCGTCCGATTCTCTGTGCGTGTTTCCCCGAGAGTCTTCGCCGGTCGTCCCGGAAGACGGATCGGCCGGTCAGTTCGTCGAAGAGCGGTCGGCCTGAAGCGATCGGCCGGAAGCGGGGACGTCGACGACCGACGTCGGCGGTCTTCTCAGTTGATGGTCGTGTGCGCGCTCTCCTCGTTGAGCGCGAGGTTCGCGGCGATCTCGGCGTTCCGCATCGCGTACTGGGCGGTCTGCTGGAGGCTGACGAGCACGTCGCGCACGCGTAGCAGGCGCTCGTTCTCCATCTCGGGCAGGTCGCCGAGGATGTCGCTCTCCCGGTCGCCGAGTTCGTGGAACTGCCGACGCACCTCCAGGGTCAGATCGTAGTCGCGCTCGACCGCGGCCTGCACCGCCAGCGCGGTGATGTCGTCGACCTGGTCGGTGAACTCCCGGATGCGACGCATCGTCGAACTGTCGATATCCAGCGTGTGTCCCTCGGCTTCGAGGACGATGTCCGCGATGTCCTCCGCGTTGTCGGCCGTGAGTTCGAGGTTCTTGGCGATGGACCGGTAGCCGATGAGCGGGAAACCGGTGTCGAGACCGATCGCGCGAGCGAGCGTCGGATTCTCGTGGGCGGTGAAGATGAGTCGCAGCAGGAGGACGAATATCTTGTTCGCCTGGCGCTCGCGGTTGAGCGCACGCTGGGCGAGGTCGGGGTTACCGTGGGCGAGCGCCTTCACCGCCTCGCCGCGCATCGTGCTGCCCGTGTTCTCCAGGCGCTCGAGCAGGTTGTCCAGGTCGAAGTCCTCGGGGTCGACCGAACACCGGATGGCGATGCTGTCCGGCGTCTCCTCGATGACGCCCAGGCCCATGAGCTGGGTCTCGGCGTTGTAGACGGCGTTGATGTGGCTGCTGTCGAGCGTCCCGTCGCTCTCGACGTGGATGACCCGCCGACCGAGGACGTACTGTGCGACGATGGCCCGCTCGACGGCGGCGGCGTCCAGGTTCTCGGTGTGAATCTTCGCCTCGGTCTCCTCGCCGTGGGCCGACTCCGGCAGCACCGTCAACGACCCCTTCTCGCTGAACCGCAGCGAGACCTCGTCTCCCTTCTCGACGTCGTGTTCGCTGGCCCACTCCGCCGGCAGAGTCATCGCCAGCGTCGACGGACCGAGTCGCTGCACCTTACGCGTTTCCATGTCCTTTGATTCTTCGCTACTACCTTAAACCTCTCCCTATGTCACTATATGGCAGGAACCTATCGTGTTCGCTCGGTTTCAGACGGGTGGGTCACACGACCTTCATCATCCGGCGCTCGAACCGCCCCACCCTGACCTTACGCCAGCCCCGCAGTGACTCGTCGACCGCCTCGTCGCCCGTGTCCACGCGGAGCACGCCGACGCCGTCGAGTTTCGCCTTCGAGGCGACGACCGTCACCTCCGACTGACGGAGCACGGCCGGCGACACCTGGTCGTTGCCCCGGCCGAAGACGAACCCCTGGCCGCCGATGGGGGAGACGACGACCACGTTGCGGTCGCCGAGGTGTTCGAGAATCTCCGCTTCGCTCGCGTCGCGGACGAGCACCGTCCCGTCGCGCCAGACGTCGACGCCCAGCGGCGACCCCTCGAAGCCGAGTTCGGACTCGATGGCGCCCACCGTGCTGCCCGGACCGAACACGTACGTGACGCCCTCCTCCACGTCGTCGGCGACGCCGGCGGCGAGGCTCTCGACGGTGCCGCCGCCGAGTTGCTTGCTCGACTGGAGTCCGTCGGCGACCGGCACGCGAGCGATGGCCTTCAGTTCGGCGTGGACCTCGCCCTCGCGGTAGGCGTCCTCGTCGATGTCGTTGACCTCGCGCTCCTCGACCCGGTCGAATCCCGCCGCGATGCGCCCGGCCGTCTCCGGCGTCACCGCGAACACCGACGAGTAGATCTTCACGCCGGCCGGGACCCCGAGAATCGGGACCGACGCGTCGCCGTCTTCGAGCGTCTCGGCCACGTCGACGGCGGTACCGTCGCCGCCGACGAAGAGCAGGAGGTCGACGTCCTCCGCGAGGAGGCGGCGGACCGCCTCCCGGGTGTCCGCCGCGGTCGTCTCCTCGTCCGCGGGTTCGCCGACCACTACGGGGTCGAACCCGGCGGCGCGCGCCTCGGCGGCGCCCATCTCGCCGCCGTACGTCAGCAGTTCGACGTCGCGGGCGCGCTCGCGGAGGGCTTCGAGCGTTGCGACGGCGCGGTCAGGCGCGCGCCGTTCCGCGCCGCGCTCGCGGGCCTCCTCGACCCTGTCGTCGGTCCCTTTCAGTCCGACTCGCCCGCCCATGCCGGCGATGGGATTGACCACGACGCCGATTCGCATCACCGGGGCTTGGATGGCCCGGGCTAAATGCGTGCGGGTCGGCGGAAAATAGCGACGCGGTCTCTCAGGAAGCGATTTCGGTCGGCTCCAACGCCAGGAGGCCGTCGTCGGTCGTCGTTCCTCCGTCCGTCGTCGACGCTCCTGTCGTCTCGTCGCCCGCGGTCGTCGCTCCGTCACCGCCGGTCGTCGTCCCCTCGCTCTTCGTCGGCGTTCCGTCGGTCCCGGTCGTCTCCTCGCCGTCCGTCGTCGTTACCGTGCTCGTTCCGTTCGCTCCAGCAGACGGGCCGAGCGTGCCCTCCGCGGAGTCGTTCCCGAAGATGTTCGTCTCGATGCGCTTCTCGTAGGTGAGGTTCCGTAGCGGGACGCGAATCGTCTGCCCGCTCGGGAGTTCGATGCGGGCGTAGAACGTGATCTGCAGGTCCGTCACCTGGTCGTTTCGGAGGTGGCTCACCCACCACTCGTCGAGTTCCTCGTTCTGGATGCGCGTCTTCATCTTCACCGTCTTCGCGGACTCCGGCGGGATGGCGTACGGTCGCTTCGTCGTCCCCTCTCCGACGGGCACGTCGTTCATCGTCACGCGGTACCCGATTTCGGTGACGGTGTACGGGACGGATTTCGGATTGTACACCTGCATCTGCATCCGGATGGGCGTCTCGGACTCCGTCACCGTCCCCCAGTTCGCGCTCGTCTCGTTGACGTACAGCACCGGGTCCGAGACCAGCGTGGCGTTCGCGTTCACCGGCCGCGTCTCGGTGGAGTTGAACTGACCGATGATGTCGGTCTCGACCGGCTGCTGGTAGGGGACGTCCACCGACCGCCCGAGCAGCGAAGAGCGGACCGTCGAGTGGATCTTCAGCGTCGTCTCCTCGTCGTTGCGGATGTGGGTGACCCACCAGGCGGGAATCTTCTCGTTGTTCATCGCCGTCCCGAACCGCAGCGTCGTGTTCCCCTTCTCCAGGCCCAGCCCCGTCTCGTTCCCGCGAGCGAGTGCGACGCCGTTCATCGCCACGGTGTAGTTCACCGAGGTCTTCCCCAGTCGGATGCCCACGGGGTTGGGGTTGTTCACGACGAGCGCCGTCTCTATCTCGGTCGTCTCCGCGCTGACGTTGCCGAACTCGTTGTCGACGCCGGCAACCTTCGGCGCGCCGAGAACGCCGGCCAGGAATCCGGCGGCCAGCACGGCGACCAGCAGGAGCACGGCGAGTACCAACCCGCGCTTGCCGGTCGACAACGTTGCCTTGAGTTTCTCCAGTACCATACCGGGCCTGTTTGCCGACCGACCAAAAACTTTCTCGACTATTTCCGTTCGTCGACAGTCGACGGCGAGTAGAATGAACTAAGTTCCGCGTGCCGGAACGGTGACGCATGGCAGGAAATCAGGCAGTCGCGTCGGACAAGGGTCTCGGCCTCGTCGTGCTGTTCACGCTCGTCGCCGTCGCCGCGGCCGCAGTAACGTTCGTCAGTCCGGGCACCGAGACGGCCGCGTGGGGCTTCGCCGCTGCGATGGTCGCCGGCGTGCTCGGCGTCGGCGCGACGCATCTCTACTGGAACTGACGGTAAATCGAAGCTTGCTCGCAGGGCGACAGAGGTTAATAGCGTGAAGTGCTATTTTCCGTCGAGGATGACTGACTTCACCGACGAGGAACGGCGCATCCTGGAGTTCCTGAGCGATAGCGTCGCCAAGGGTGAACGGTACTTCCGCGCCAAGAACATCGCGGAGCATCTCGGCCTTTCCTCGAAACAGGTGGGCGTGCGGCTTCCGAAACTCGCCGAGAAAGCCGACGAGATGGATATCGAGAAGTGGGGCCGCGCTCGTTCGACCACCTGGAAGGTCGAACCGAGCTAAGTGGACGGGTTTTTACCGTCTTAGACGAAGGTAGTTGTATGACTGTCCGGGTAGAGCGAACGTTCGACCTCGCGGTCCCCCCCGAGAAAGTCTGGGACTTCATCTCCGACCCGGCACGTCGGGCCGACGCGATCAGCGTCGTCGCCGACTACGACGTCGAGGGCGACCGCGCCACGTGGCACATCGAGCTGCCGATTCCGCTCGTGAATCAGACGATTCCCGTCGAGACGGAGGACGTCACTCGCGAGGACTCGCGTTACGTGAAGTTCGTCGGGCGTTCGTCGGCGATGCACGTCGTCGGCGAACACGAGATAGAACCGACCGACGACGGCTGTCGACTCGTCAACCGCTTCGTCGTCGACGGCCGGCTCCCGGGCATCGAGCGGTACTTCAAACGTCATCTCAACGACGAGCTGTCGAACCTCGAAGCCGCGCTCCGGAGGGAGGTCGAACCTCCGTCATGAGGCTCGCACTCGCCCAGATCGACGTCGAGGGAGGTCAGGTGGCGGCGAACCGCGAGCGTGCTGCCGACGCCATCGCGGCCGCGGCCGACCGCGGAGCCGACGTCGTCGCGCTGCCCGAAATTTTCAACGTCGGCTACTTCGCCTTCGAGACGTACCAGCGCAACGCCGAACCGCTCTCGGGGCCGACGCTGTCACGGGTGAGCGACCTCGCCGCCGAACACGGCGTCGGCGTGCTCGCCGGAAGCATCGTCGAGGACCTCGAAGCGACGAGCGCCGACGACCCCGACGCCGACCCGCCGGCCGAGGAGGGACTGGCGAACACCACCGTCTTCTTCGACCGCGACGGCCGCCGGCAGGCGGTCTACCGCAAACACCACCTGTTCGGGTACGAGTCCGCCGAGACCGAACTGCTCGTCCCCGGCGAGTCGCTCGGTCTCGCGGAGTTCGACGGCGCGACCGTGGGGATGACGACCTGCTACGACCTCCGGTTTCCGGAGCTCTACCGGTCGATAGCGGAGGCCGGCGCGACGCTCGTCTTCGTCCCGAGCGCGTGGCCGTACCCCCGCGTCGAGCACTGGCAGGTGCTGTCCCGGGCGCGCGCCATCGAGAACCAGTTCTTCGTCGCCACCGTCAACGGATCGGGGTCGTTCGACGACGCGACGCTGCTCGGTCGGTCGACGGTGTTCGACCCGTGGGGCACGACGCTCGCGAGCACCGGCGACGAACCGGACCTCGTCGTCACCGACATCGACGTCGACCGGGTCGAACGGGTGCGCGAGGAGTTCCCGGCCTGGCACGACAGGCGAGGATAGAGAGGAGTTACAGCGAGACCGCGGTGTCGTCCGACAGCGTCTCCGGGATGCTGTGGTGGTACGTCACCGCGCCGGAGGAAGTGACCACCTTGACGGTGAACTCCTGGCGTGCCGCCAGTCCGCCGGTGATGGCATCGGCGTCGAGAACGACCCTGAACCTGTCCTCCTGTTCGGTGAGCACCGGTGCCGTGTCGCCGGTGTCCCGGATGGTCTCGACCGAGAAGTTCCTGGCGTCGGGGGCGTCGCTCTTCTGGAGGACGCGACCGTCGTCCGGGCCGAGCCACTCGATGGTCGCGGTCGAGAGGTTGACGTCGCCCGAGCCCGAGCTTTTCATCACGGTGAGGTTCACGTAGTCGACTTCGTACTGGTCGTCGGTCTCGTTGAAGGTGACGTTCCCCACCGTGCTGACGACGTGAACGCGGTTGGTTACCTGTGCCGTACTCTCGTCGCCGGTCTGTTCGGATTTGGTCTGGAGGAAGCCCGCCGTGTTGATGAGCACGCCCGCGGCGATTGCCGCGACCAGCACCATCGCGATGAACACGATGAGCGTCCCGATACCGACCTGGCCCCGTTCCGTCGACCGGTCGTCGTTGTCGTTGTCCGTCATATTACTGTGTAGAGTGCTTTTTCGGGAGAGTCCGCTCTCTCGGTGGTGTGAAGCACTCGTGCCCGGGCATTAAAACCAGCAGTAGGTTATCAGGTATGAAAACCGAGATGTAGTGGCACCGAAAGCGGGCGGTCGCTCGCTACGTCGGTGTGGAACGGCGCAGGCGGGCGATTCGGACGAGCTGGAGTCGACGTAGCCGCGTCGTCGAGAGAACAGTCGAGACCGGCGTTACCACTGGAAGTTTTCGAGACGTCCGGAGACCGTCGCAGCTACCTCAGTCGGCTTTGGGTGCGACCTTTTCCTGTTCGGTCGCTTCCATGGAAGAAGTGATGGCGTGGGACAACGCAAAGACGGCGGCTTTGTGGTCTGTTTTGGATTTGTGGATGGATGTTGGTCGTACTCCGAGCGAGTCGTACTCGTCGAGTGTAATCTGTTCGTCGTTCTTCTCCTCGTAGTGATTTCCGACCTCCGCGAGCAGTCCATGAAGATGGATGAGCTCCTGCTTCTTCATAACAAGACGGCAGTAACAGTTGCAGGGTTATATTATTATCTTGAGCCCCGTTAACACGACTTATCCGAACTGGCCGTTCACGGCTTCATTGCGGCCGTTTCCAGCAGGTTTGAAACGTTTTTAACCGGGAAGCCCGTTGTCCCGCCCATGGCAGACTACGACGAACAACTCGACCGTGCACTGGAACGGACGCCGGACATCGACGAAGGAACGGACCGGTTCGACGTTCCGACGCCCGACGTGCGCCAGGAGGGGAACGTCACGGTCTACGAGAACTTCCAGGACACCCTCGACCGCCTGGACAGGGACGACGAGCACGTCCTGAAGTTCCTCCAGAACGAACTGGGCACCAGCGCCCACATCGACGAGAGCGGTCGGGCGCGGCTGACCGGCGAGTTCGACGAGGGTCGAATCGCCGACGCCATCGACGAGTACACCGAGCGCTTCGTGCTCTGCTCGGAGTGCGGTCTGCCCGACACGAAACTGGAGCGAGAACAGGGCGCGTTGTTGCTCCGCTGTGAAGCCTGCGGCGCCCGGTCGTCGACGAGCGCCTGATTACTGCAACTGCTTCAGCGTCTCCAGGTCGCGCTCCGTCCGCGTGAACTCCGCCGTCCGTCTCGTCGCGTGGCAGTCCGGACAGTGAAACTGGTCGTCGTGAAGCGGTAGGTCGTCGGGGCTCGACTCCCAGTTCTTCCCGCATTCGGGACACAACAGCCGGACGTAGGTCTCTACCATGGTGGCACGTCGCAGGGGAGGCGGAAAAATCTTGTTGGTGTCGCCGCGAAACCGAGCGGCGGCTCTCGAACCGCTCGCGCGCCGGAGCGTCGGGCCTCGGCGTCGGCCTACACTCGCTCGAGGTTGGTCGCGCGCGGGCCCTTGTCGGCCTGCTCGATGTCGAACTCGACTTCCTGCCCCTCCTCCAGGTCGGGACCGCCGACGTCCTCCATGTGGAAGAACACGTCCTCGTCCGCATCGTCAGTCTCGATGAACCCGTAGCCGCCGGTGTCGTTGAAGAAGGTTACCGTACCTTTCGCCATTGCAGGTGAACCGACCACTGACGAGAAAATAAGAATTGCGGCTGGCGACGTGACGATGACGGAGAAAGAAACCCCGAGACGGTCGATCGGTGCCGGTAGCGGCCGGGAGTCGGCTCGCGGCCACGAGAGACCGGGCGCGGTCCCGGGCCGTCCCACTCGTCGCCACCCGAGAGTGGGTCAGTCCCAGGTCACCCACGCGAGAAACACGAGGGCGGCGAACTCCAGGACGTGAAGGGTCATCATCGCCTTCCACGCTATCGACGGAACCGCCGTGGCGAACCATGCCGACAGTATCCGATGGACGAGGTAGAAGTACAGCGCCAGCGCGTTCTCCCCCAGCAGGAGGAGCGCGAACACCGACAGCCCGAGGGTGTGCTTCGAGCGGAACTGCCAGTAGTTTCGCATCCAGACGTAGCTCAGACCGCCGAGCAACAGCACGTTCAGCCCCGTAGCGACCCGCGCTACGTCTATCCAGAGACCCATCCGTCCTCTCCTTGCGAGCGCCGTCGGTTATATGCTTTCCCAGATTCGACCATACTCACTCCACCTTCTCGATTATCTCTTCGACCGTGTCCCAGTGACGGCGCGCCTCGTCGGTCGGTAGGTACACGGCACCGTAGTCGTCGCCGCTGTTCTCGACGATGTCGTTGTCCATGAGCACGTCGAGGTGGTGACGCACCGTCTTGTAGTCCAGGTCGAGTTCTTCCGCCAGCTGATTGGCGTTCCGCGGTCGCTCGTCTATCGCGTGGAGCAATCGTACGCGATTGGCACCGCCGCGGGTGCCGGTGAGCACGTACCACAGAACGCCCTCCATTGCTACTAACCGACACACTCGCTCGACGTAATACCATCGTTGCAGGCGATACCCGTCCCCCTGACTGGGGTTGCGGGGGCAGGCTACACGGTGAAGAGATGTCCGTCGGTCGGCACGTCGAACAGACCGACGCGTGCACCCGCGTCCAGCCACGCGTGCCCGTACGAGAACGAGGCGAGCGCGTTCACCAGGTCGTCGTCCTCGCGGAAGTGGCGGCCGTCGGCGAGATACGACTCGGCCATCTCCAGGCACTCGGCCGCCGCCTCGCCCATCGGCGTATCGGCGGGCGGAGCGACCGTGGCGGCGTCGACGGCCTCCGCCAGCAGACGCTCGTAGCGGTCGGTCTTCTCCTCGATGTCTGCGGCCATGCGCGGACGGAGGGCGACCAGCGGGGTAAACGCTTCGAGAGTCGCCGAATCGGGCGGGGATTCCCCTTCGACGCGGGGTCGGCGGCCTCGTCCGCGGTACCGGAAACCTGGCGGGACAACGCAAGGTAAATACCTCCCGCGCACTGATATTGCACCATGACTGAACACCCGCACGTAGAGATATATACCAAGGACAACTGTCCGTACTGCGAGAAAGCGAAGGACCTCTTCGACGAGAAGGGCGTCGAGTACGAGACGTACAACGTGACGGGCGACGACGACCTGTTCGAGGAGATGGTCGAGCGCGCGAACGGTCGCAAGACGGCTCCCGAGGTGTTCGTCGACGACGAACTCGTCGGCGGGTTCGACGACACGAAGGCGCTGGACGAGACGGGCGAACTGGACGAGAAACTGAACCTCGCCCTGGCGGATGGCGGTGAGGAGGAGAGCAGTCCCGAACACCGGCGACTGATAGTCTCGGGGAGCGGCATCGCGGGGCTAACCGCAGCCATCTACGCCGCGCGAGCGAACAACGACCCCCTCGTGCTCCAGGGCGACGAACCCGGCGGTCAGCTGACGCTGACGACCGACGTGGAGAACTACCCGGGATTCCCGGACGGCATCAGCGGTCCGGACCTCATCAACAACATGCAGGAGCAGGCCGAGCGGTTCGGCGCGGAGGTCAAGAACGGAATCGTCGAGGACGTCGACGACGACTCGCGGCCGTTCCGCGTGGAACTGTCGAACGGCGACGTGTACACCACCGACGCGCTCATCGCGGCCAGCGGGGCGAGCGCACGCACCCTCTCTATCCCGGGAGAGGACGAACTGATGGGCTACGGCGTCTCGACCTGTGCGACCTGTGACGGCGCGTTCTTCCGCGGAGAGGAGATGGTCGTCGTCGGGGGCGGCGACGCCGCCTTCGAGGAGGCGACCTTCCTCACGAAGTTCGCAGAGAAGGTGTATCTCGTCCACCGCCGCGAGGAGTTCCGCGCGGAGGACTACTGGGAGGAGCGCGTCCAGGAGAAGGTCGACGAGGACGAGATAGAGATCATGAAGAACACCGAGGTCACCGAGATTCACGGCACGCCCGAGGAGGGCGTCGACCACGTGACGATGGTCCGGCATCCGGAGGGCTACCCCTCCGAGAAGCCGGACGACCCGGAGACCGAGACGTTCGACTTCGACGCGGGCGCGGTGTTCCTCGCCATCGGCCACACGCCGAACACGGGCTACCTCGAGGACACCGACGTCGAACTCGACGCGGAGGGGTACATCATCACGCACGGCGGCAAGGGCGGCGGCCAGACCGAGACGGACGCGCCGGGCATCTTCGGCGCGGGCGACGTCGTCGACTTCCACTACCAGCAGGCGGTCACCGCGGCCGGCATGGGCTGTAAGGCGGCCATCGACGCCGACGAGTACCTCGAAACCGCCGACGTCGGCGGGACGAGCGCCGCCCAGGAGGGCGTGACGGCCTCCGACGACTGAACGCCACGTCGGTAACCACAGACCCTTACGTCCGGACGTCGAACCTGGGTGCATGACAGACGACACTGTCACCTACACCATCGAAGGACCGGACGGCGAGACCGACGACCTCGAACTCCCGCCCGGTCTGGTCGAACTGCTCCAGGAAGAAGACGAGAGCGGCCCGACGGTCGTCGGCGACATGGCGCTCATCTCCTTCGTCCAGCAGGTCCACGGCGCGGTCCACCACGCGGAGGGCGAACCGGACCCCGAGGTGGCGGCCATCGAAGAACAGGCTCGCGAACAGTTCGAGCAGCGACTCGGCATCACGTTCGAGCAGGCGACCGGCCACTCTCACTGACGCCGACGCAGTTCTCGTTCTCTCTCCGGGCACCGTAGCGCCAGCGCGGTCGCCGTCGACGGACGACTGAAAAACGTCCTGCATGTGCAGCCTGTTCCGACACGAGGTAGCCCGTCCTATATAAGGCTGCAATGAGCGTAGAATTCACTGACGACGACGAGGGTAAAACCGTCGTCGACGACGACGGCGACGAAGTTGGAATAGTCTCCGAGGTTCGCCACGGACAGGCGTACGTCGAACCGGACCCCGGAATCACCGACAAGGTGAAGTCCAAGCTCGGCTGGGGCGACATCGACGACGACACGTATCCGATTCAGGACGAGCAGATCGACGGCGTGACCGACGACGAGATTCGTATCGAACGCGTGTAACGTCGCGCGAGTTCGGATGCGAGCACCGTCGCGTTCCCGGCTGACCGCTCTCGGCCCGTCTCCGTCGAACCGCTCGTCCCGGCGGGGAAGGGTCGGGAGAACTCAGCGCGTTTTCAGGTCGTCCTCGTCCTTGATGATGCGGGTCTCCGCCTCGCCGCTCGTGTGTTCGTTGACCAGGTCGTAGAACTCGTTTTGCATCCCCGCGGGGAACGTGAGCACGCCGACCCACGAGCCGTCGTTCTGCCACTCCTCGCGTTCGAGTTCGCCGAACTGTCGGATGCGCGCCTGCGCGCTGCCGGCGTAGTCGGCAGGCACCTGCACCGCGACCGTCACCTCCTCGAACCGGATGGGGATGACCGGCCGGAGCGCCTCGAGCGCGTCGTCGACCTGCTGGTTCACGGGTTCCATCGGGTCGACGGTGAATCCGGCCTCCTCGAGCGCGGTCTCGATGCGCTCGGGCGGATGCGGCGCGTTGTCCATCTGCGGGTTGACCGCGTTGCGCGTGATGCGGTCGACGAGCTGTTTGTGTTTCTGCTCCTGCATCTCCTCGCGCTGCTCGGCCGTTATCTGAATCTCCCCCTCCTCGATGACCTGGGGGATTATCTCCAGCGGCTCGGTGGTACCGAACACCTCCTCGAGGTCAGACTCGGCCGGGCGGTCGCCGCGGCTGGCGTTCTCGAACACGTCCTCGGCGGCGATGACGTCCTCTAGTTCTCCCTCGAACTCGCCGCGCTTGATGGCGAGCGCTGCGTCGGGGTCGACGAGCACCTCGAATCGCTCGCCGTGAGATTCGAGGCGAGCGGTTACGGCTTCCTCAAGTGAAATCATACCCGACGATAGTTCCGCCCGCGTAAAAGGTGTTTCCCGCGAGAGGGGAGTTCGAACCCGGACGGTACCCCACCCCCGGCGGACCGGCGTCCGCCGTCGAATCGACGTCGGTCCCGGAGAAACGATTCGCGACGTGGGCGGGCCGGAACGGACCGAACGCTCGGCGGCGAAGGGAAACGCAGGCGAAAAGAGGGACGCCCTACTCTTCGTCTTCGTCGAACGAGTCGAGTTCCTGCACGTACGTTTCGAGTTCGTCCGTCTCGATGCGCTCGTAGCGCTCCGTCTCGACGTCGATGGTCGCGACGGAGAAGCCCTCGGGGTCGAGTTCCTCGTCCTTGCTCTGGGCGAGCGCTTCGAGCGAGAGCGTGATGCCGCCGTCGAGGTCCAGGTCGTCGGTGTAGTTCTCCTCGAGGTAGTCCTGGATGTCGCTGCGGTCGGCACCGATGGCGTTCGCCTTCCACTCGTTCGGCGTGCCGCTCGGGTCCGTCTCGTAGAGGCGGGGTTCGCCGTCGTCGATGCCGCCGATGAGCAGCGCCGCACCGAACGGTCGTGCGCCACCGACCTGCGTGTACTGCTGCATGTGGTCGGTGACCTGCTTGGTCAGCGTCTCGACGCCGACGGGTTCACCGTAGCGCAGGCGGTTGACCTGGGCCTGCTGGCGCGCGAAGTCGATGAGCTGACGAGCGTCGGCGACGTGCCCCGCGCTGGCGATGCCGATGTGGTCGTCGACCTTGTGGAGCTTCTCGATGCTCTCGCGTTCCATCAGCTGTGAACGGATGTACTTGTCCACCGTGAGGACGACGCCGTCGTTCGTTCGGACGCCGATACACGGCGTGCCTCGCTTGACCGCCTCGCGGGCGTACTCGACCTGGTAGAGTCGGCCGTCCGGCGAGAAGATCGTAATCCCTCGGTCGTACGCTTGCTGTTGGGCTTGTCCCTGCATAGTATCACTCGAAATCGAGTTCCGTCGCGCCCGCGAACGCTCCGTCGAGCCGTACGTCGATTAGACCGTCCCGTTCGACGGCGGCCCGTTCAGCGTCCGCAAACACGACGCTTCTCTCCCCCGAAAGTTCCCTGCGACGACCTAAATACTTTTCTTCACAACCCCGTACCGTACCGCTTATGCCCCGTACGAACACCCCTACGGGGTCGCCGTTCACCTCGTCGATGCAGGCCAGCGCCGCACGGGCGCGCTCGGCGTGACCGCGACGGGCGCGGACCAGCGCTTCTCCTTCACCGTCCCCGAACTCGAAGGAGAGGAGGCTCAGGTCCGCGTCGGCGCTGCCGGCGTCGCCCAGCAGGTTCTGGGCCGCGAACCAGACGCTCCGCTGGAACGACCGGCGGTCCAGGTCGGCGTCGGGCCACGCTTTGATGCCGACCGCGAGGTAGCGCCAGCGCGGCCGCAGATGTTTCGGGAGGTGTTTCATCGTCTGGTCGGCAGTTGGCGCGGCGCGGGCTTGAATGGTGCGCTCCCGAACCTGTCGGTCCGTCTCGATTCCCGGTCGTCGGCGCGAGTGGCGTTCTAACGAAGCGACGTGAATCGGTCAGCTTCGCTCCGGGTCCCGGTCGACGTTCGTGAACTCGAACCGCGCCCCGCCAGCGTCGCTCTCGGTCACCGCGCACTCCCACCCGTACACCTCGGCCAGTTCCCGGACGAACGCCAGCCCCAGTCCGGTCCCCCCGTACTTCGCGGCCGTCGTGTATCCGGCCTCGAACACGGCGTCTCGCTCCCCCGGCGGAATCCCGCTCCCGGTGTCCGCCACGTAGAACCCGGTCGGCATCTCGCCGACCGTGACCGTGACGTCCGGCCCACCGTGTTCGACCGCGTTCTCGAAGAGATTACTGAACAGGTGTCGGATGTACGTCTCGTCCGCCCGTATCACGTCGTCCACCGACACGTCTAGCGTCGCGTCGGTCGTGTCGACGTCGTCCCACGCGTCCCGTGCCATCTCCGCGAGTCGCACGCGGCTCTGGTCGTCCACCGCTTCGCGGCCCTGCGTCAACACGAGCATGACGTCGATCATGTTCTCGATGCGGTCGAACGCTTCCGCGATGTAGTCGACCGTCTCGGAATCCACCTCCGCCGGAAGCTCGTGGCAGTACATCTGGCCGATGGTGAGGGGGTTCCGGAGTTCGTGGGCGAGCATGCTCGCGAACCCGTCGAGGCGTTCGTTCTGCGATGCGAGTTCGTGCTCGCGTTCGACCGCGTCGAACGCTGCCTCGGCGTTCGCCGCCAGCAGGTCGACGAGCCGCTGTGTCCGTTCGTCGAACCCGCCGACCGCTCGTGAGCCGACGACGATGACGCCGTGGTCGCCCATCGAGGCGAAGACGCCGGCACGCATCTCCGTGGCGTTGGCCTGCAGGTACGACGAGTCGGTGACGTCGTCGAACCGTCGTGAGTCGCCCGTCGCGTAGACGTGACCGGTGATGCTCGAATCGTCTGGCGGAACCGCCGGGAGTTCCTCGCGCATGAACCCGGACTCGCTGGACTGCGCCGCCGGATACAGGCGACCTGCTTCCTCGTCGTACAGGTACGTGACGACGCCCGAGAGGTCGAGGATGTCGGTGACGGTCTCGACGGCGATCTCGGCGACCTCGTCTTTCGTCTTGGCACCGAGCAGCTCGCGCGCCGAGACGTAGAGCGCGGTGAGCGTCTCCTCGAGTTGCCTGCGCTCCGTGATGTCCCGGACGACGCCGGTCCGTGCGAACTCCTCGCTGCCGTACCGGTACGGGCCGAATCGGCTCTCGACCGGAATCGTTCCGCCGTCTTTGGACCGGAGGTCGACCTCCAGCGTGGCGCTTCCCAGTTCGTCGGTGACCGCATCGCTCATCGCGGCAGCCCGCTCGTTTATCTCGTCGGTGTGGACGAGCGAGGCGTGTCGGCCCAGCAGTTCCTCGCGCTCGTAGCCGGTCATGTCGAGGAACGCCTCGTTGACCATCACGAATCGCTCGTCGGAGTCGAGCGCGTACACGCCGTCTTCGACCGTCTCGACGATGGTCTCGTAGCGTTCGAGCTGTTGTTCGCGCTCGCGCCGCCGGATGGCCGTGTAGAGGATGTGGGCGGTGCGCTGGACGAACTGCACGTCGTGGTCGGTGTACGCCCATTCGTCCGTGTCGTGCGTACCGAGGATGCCCCACGGGTCGTCTGGCGTACCGATTATCGTACTGATACCGCCTTTCACGTCGTGGGAGGTGAGCAGCTCTGGGCCCGAAAAACGGTCCTCGGTTTCGAGGTCCTCGACCACCACCGGCCCCTCGGACACGAGAGTGTAGCCCGCCTGCGAGGCGCGGTCGTCGACGACCGTCGCCGACCCCACGATGTCGTCGCGCCACCCGACGCCGTTTCGAAGCAGGAGTTCGCCGTCCTCGGGGAACAGTTCCAGCACCTTGCAGTAGTCGTGGTCGAGCGTGTCGGCGACGAGTTCGACCGCCTCGTCGAACAGGTCGTCGAGCGACCGGTCTTCGAGCGCGTACCGGGAGAACTCGGAAAGCGCTCGCTGTTGCTCGACGCGGTTCTGAAGCTCCCGTTCGCGTTCCTTGCGTTCGGTGACGTCCCGGACCACGCCGACTCGCTCGTAGCCGTCGTCGGTCGAGCGAGGGACCCACGTCGCCTCCGCCGAGAAGGTGTCGCCGTCCCTGGTCTCGACGTCGACCTCGACGGTCGCCGAAGAGCGGTCTCCGGACCGTATCTCGGCCTCCCGTTTCTCGACCGTCTCCCACACGTCGTCGGTGATTTCCCCGGCCGGCGTGCCGAGGAGTTCCTCGCGGTCGTAGCCGGTCATCTCGGTCAGGGCGGTGTTGACCATCGAGAACTCCATGTCGTCGTTCAGGACGTAGATGCCGTCTTGGACCGTCTCGACGATGGTCTCGTAGCGTTCGAGTTGCCGTTCGCGGCGTTTCTGGTCGGAGATGTCCCGGTAGTAGAGGGAGATGCCGGTTTCGGAGGGCGACACCTGGTTCTCGAACCACGCGTCGAGCGGGTCGTAGTAGTCCTCGAAGGTGACCGGGTCCTGCGTCTCGAGAGCCTCGGTGAAGGCCGTCTCGGCGGTTTCGGTGATGGGGATGACCTCCCTGATGTCGCGGCCGAGCGCTTCCGACTTCGGGCAGTCCAGGAGCTCTTCCGCGCGGTCGTTCACGTAGGTGAACCGGAACTCGCTGTCGAGAGCGAAGAAGCCGTCGTCGATTCGCTCTAACACCTCCGCGAGTTCCGCCTCCAGTTCGTCGCGCTGGCGTTCGAGCTGGCGGGCCTGCGTCTTGAGGCTCGTGACGTCCTTGCCGGCTGCGATTATCCGGTCGACACCGCCGTCCTCGTCGAACATCGGCGTTACGTTGACCGAGAGCCAGCGGCGGTCCCCAGCGGACGTTTCGACCTGTACCTCTTCGTCGTACACTGGCTGGCCCGTCTCGGCGGTGCGGGCGAACGGACGCCGTTCGGGGGGAAGCAGGTCTCCATCGGCGTCGTAGACCGGACGGTCTATCGCGTTCGCGTACGTGTCCGTCTCCTCGTCGTAGGTGATATCGAGGAGCGTTTCCGCCCGTTCGTTCGCGTGGGTGATCGTTCCATCGGGGGTAAGGACGGCGATGCCGACGGGACTGGTGTCGAGAATCCGCTCGATGAGGTCGCGCTCGCGCCGAAGTTCCCGGTCGGACGAATCGGACTCGATCCACCACACGCGGCTTCGAGCCCCCACCTTCTTGCTTCGGACGTCGCCACGCTCGTCGAGTTCGTCGAGTTTGTTGTAGGCGGTCCGTCGGGTACACTCCAGTTCGTCCGCGATTTCGCTCGCCGTCCTGGGTTCGTTTGCGTCCCCCGCTCGTTCGAAGACTGCAAGCGTGTCAGCGAGCGTGACACGTTCCGAGTTCATTGATATTCGAAAATGTTTGGGGGGAAAATAACCTTTTCCTTCCAAGGAAATCCACTGCCCGGTCCCCGAAGCTCGCGCAGGTGAGGAAGCGTTCGCAATCGCCGCGGTCAGGCTCCGTGTTCGTCGCGACCGGCGCAACCCGTCTTCGCTTCGGGGCTCCGATACGGTCTACCTGCGGGGCCCTCCACCGGGAGCGACCGCTCGCGGGGTCACTCCTCGTCGACCGGACGAACCGTCTTCCCGGTCTCCTCGGGGACGACGCGCTGGCGCGCGCCGACCCACTCCCGGTCGAGTTCCCGGCCCTCGAACAGTCGGTCGAGGAACACCGCCAGCCCCGCGACCTCGGAGTGGGGCTGGTTCGTCACGCCGACGTTGTAGTCCGCGGCCTCGTACACGTCGAACGGGACCTTCTCCGCGCCGACCACCGCGAGCAGCGGTTCGTCCCCGTGGGCCGCCCGTATCTCGTCCTGGACGTCCTGGACGCGCTCGCCGTACATCGTCAGGTGGACGACCGTTCCGTCCCAGTCGCGAACGAGCGCCTTCTGGCTGCCCGAGAGTTCGACCGAGAAGGGACCGCCGAACCGCTCCGTGATGTCCTCGATGGTGTCCCGCGACTTCGCCGCGTTGTCCGGGAGGACGACGCGGTCGGCCCCGAGCGCCCGCGCCGTCAGTCCGACGTGGGTCGTCATCCGCTCGTCGCGTCCCGGGCGGTGGCCCAGTCGGACGACGGCGACCTCCGGTTCGTCTTGCATACGTCGAGGTGGGCGACGGGCGGGTTAGGGGGTTTCGAATCCTACTCGAAGGCCTCGGCCACGTTCATCTGCTCGGTCGCGCCGACGTGCTCGGAGAGGACGTAGGTCGCCCCGACCAGCAGGCCGACGCCGACGGTGAGGACCACGCCGACGGACACGCCCGTGTAGCCGCTGACGAGGAACGCCAGCGTCGCCACCCCCGCAGCCAGTACCGCGTAGGGAATCTGGGTGTTGACGTGGTCGACGTGGTCGCTCGCCGCGAACATGCTCGACAGCACCGTCGTGTCGCTGATGGGCGAGCAGTGGTCGCCGAACAGCGACCCCGTCAGGATGGCACCGATGGCCATCGCGAGCGGCGTTCCGATGGTGTGCGCGAGCGGGACCGCGACGGGGAACAGGATGCCCATCGTCCCCCAGGAGGTCCCGATGCAGAAGCTGATGACGGCCGCGCTGAGGAAGACGACGGCGGGCAGTAGCTCCGCGGTGATGATACCCTTCGAGACGCTGACGACGTACGGACCGACGCCGAGCGCCTCGCTGACGGAACCGATGCTCCAGGCCAGCGAGAGGATGGCGATGGGGAACATGACCATCTTGAACCCCTCGAAGATGGAGTCGCTCACGTCGTCGAGTTCGATGCGGGCGTGGGCGACGAGGATGGCGAGGATGGTCGCACAGCCGGCGAACGACGCCCAGAGGATGGCGTTCGCCGTGTTCGCGTTCTTCAGCGCGTCGGCGTAGGAGCCGAAGAGGGCGTCGATAGAGTCGAACATCCCTCCGGCACCGGCCAGCGCCTGGGTCGTCTTCGCGACGCCGCCGCCGGTGAACCAGAGGCCGAAGAGCGTGACCGCGACGAGCACCACGATGGGCGAGGCGAAGTACCACCAGCGCGGGTCGACGTGGTCCGGCGTCTCGATGTCGCCCGCCTGCGTCTCCATCAGGGGGTTGGCGTCGTCGCGCAGCAGCTTCCCCTCGTTCCGTGCGCGGCGCTCGGCCTTCTCCATGGGGCCGAAGTTCCAGTCGGAGAGCACGACGGTGAACACCAGCACGAGCGCGAACAGGCTGTAGAACCGGAACGGGATGGACTCGATGAACACGAGGAAGGCGTTCCGCTGGACGCCTAATGCGTTGAACTGCTGCTGGATGAGGCCGACCTCGAACCCGAGCCACGTCGACACCACGGCGATGCTCGCGGTCGGTGCGGTCGTCGAGTCGAGGATGTACGCCAGCTTCTCGCGGCTCACGTCGAAGCGGTCGGTGACCGGACGCATCACCGACCCGGATATCATCGTGCTGGCGTAGGAGTCGAAGAATATCAGCATGCCGAGGACGGAGGTCCCCAGCTGGGCCTGCCGGCTCGTCTTCACGCGTTTCACGATGGCGTCCGCCACCGACTTCATCCCGCCGGAGAGGAATATCATCCCCAGCATCGCGCCGATGAGGAACGTGAACAGCAACAGTTTCACGTTGAACGTTGCGGTGACGTTCGTTACGACGAACTCCAAGCTCCGGGCCGCGCCAGCGACCGGATTCCAGCCGACCAGTATCGTCGCGCCGATCCAGATACCGGCGAACAGCGACAGGAGCGCCTGCCGCGAAACGAGCGTCAGGATGATGGCTAACAGCGCCGGAAACAGACTGATTATTCCGTATGTTTCGCTCGCCATACTCTGACACCGGCAACGGTACGTCATAAACATTATTGGCCACTAAGATGGAATATAAGCACCATAATTTATAGCGATGCGAAATAATTTTCCACGACTGTACAGAGTCGTGAGGAGCGAACGAGGACCGGAACGCACATGCCGCCGCTGCTCGCAACTACGACGCATGGAGCTCTCCGAAAAGCGAGTGCTCGTAACCGGCGGTGCGGGCCTCGTCGGTTCCCACCTCGCGAAGCGACTCGCCGCGGACAACCACGTCGTCGTCGCCGACGACCTCTCGAAGGGCGACCGCGAGCGGGTGCCCGACGGCGTCGAGTTCGTGCAGGCCGACATGACCGACCCCGACGACGTCGCCGAGGTCGTCACCGAGGACCTCGACGCGGTCTTCCACTTCGCCGCCTACACCGACACGAACTACGAGAACCCCCGTCAGCTGTTCGAGGAGAACGGCGCGATGACGTACAACGTCGTCGAACGCATGGACGAGGTCGGCGTCACGAACCTCGGCTTCACCTCCTCCTCGACGGTGTACGGCGAGGCACCGCGCCCGACGCCGGAGGACTACGCGCCGCTCGAACCCATCAGCATCTACGGAGCCAGCAAGCTCGCCGACGAGGGCATCGTCTCGACGTACGCACACTCGCACGACTTCACGGTGTGGATGTACCGGTTCGCCAACATCGTGGGACCGCACCAGCGCGGCAACGTCGTCCCGGACTTCATCGAGAAGCTGCTCGCCGACCCCGAGTCGCTGACCATCCTCGGCGACGGCCGCCAGGAGAAGTCCTACATGCACGTCGAGGACTGCGTCGACGCGATGTGTCACGTCGTCGAACGCGCCGAGGACGACCTCAACACGTACAACCTCGGCACGCGCACGACCACGTCGGTCACCGCCATCGCCGACATCGTGAGCGAGGAGATGGGCGTCGACCCCGAGTACGAGTACACCGGCGGCGACCGCGGCTGGACGGGCGACGTGCCGAAGATGCGCCTCTCCATCGAGAAGCTCGCCGCGCTCGGCTGGGAGCCGCCGACGAGCAGCGACGAGGCCGTCCGGAAGGCGACACGGCAACTGTACAACGAACTGCGCTGAGACCGCTCACACCGAGAAGTCGGTTCTCGCCTCGCCCCGGTCGTCGACCGTGTTCAGCGTCGCGACCACGGTGTACTCGCCCGGCTCCGCCTCCGACCACCCGCCGCGATAGGTACGTTCCCCGCCCGCCTCGACGGTCTCGGACTGGAGCGCCTGCGTGAACATCCGGCCCTCGCTGGCCCGCCACCGCTCCTCGTCGTCGTCCAGCACCGCAAAGTCGGCCGTGAGACTGCTCCGGAACGTCAGCTCGACGGGGTCGTCGCCGGCGTTTCGGACTGTGAGTTCGAACGCGACCGCGTCGCCCGTCGGCGTCGCGGTGACGTCGGTTTCTAGCGTCATGGGGATAGCTTCGCCGCGCCGCGACGAAAAATTTGGGACCGGGCGACCCGCGACGCGGAACGGGCAACCCCGAGGTGGTCCGGCAGGTTGAAACCCGTCCGGTCCGAAACCCCGTCCATGAGCATCGACGCACAGGCGGAGGCTGGCGACGAATCGCAGTCGGTCGAGGAGATGGCGACCGAACTCGGCGAAGCCATCACCCGGACGCCCGAGTACCGGCGGTTCGAGGAGACCAAGGAGGCCGTCGAGGCCGACGAGGAGGCCCAGGAGCGCATCAAGGAGTTCGAACAGCTCCGCCAGGAGTTCATGCTCGCTCGCCAGACGGGCGAGGCGACCCAGGAGGACGTCCAGCGAGTCCAGGAGGCCCAGGAGCATCTCCACGCCCTGCCCGTCATGGAGGAGTACCTCGACGCCCAGGAGGAACTCGAGACGAGGCTGGAGCAGCTGAACGAGGCCATCTCGGCACCGCTGGCGGTCGACTTCGGTCAGCAGGCCGGCGGCTGTTGCGAAGACGAGTAACCGCCGACTCCTCTTCTCGGTCGAGCTTTCGCACTCAAGCCGAATCCTTACACGCGAGAGCACCCTTTACCTGTTGATGCTCCGAACACTACTCGGCGTGGCGAAAGCCGGCGCGAGGATGCTACTGTCGACCTCTCCGGTCCGAATAAAGTCGTTCGACCGGCTCAACGTCGTCTCGCTGGTCGTCCAGGCCGCCTACGCGCTCAAGAAGGGCAACACGACGCGCGCTCTGATACTGCTCGGTGCGGCGTCCGTCGCGCCCAGGCACAAGGGGCTGTCGTACGCCGTCCAGGGCGCGCTCACGCTCAACGACGTCCGGAAGAAGCTGCTCTGAACGAGGTCGGACTGACGACCGAGTCCGGAGGCGGAGCGACCGCGATGGGAAAAGTAAAGGATTGACTACCCGAAATTTCGTGCATGGATTTCAGCCTCTCCGCAGAGCAGAAGCAGATTCGGAACATGGTCGCGGAGTTCGCCGACGAGGAGATCAAACCCCGCGCCGCGGAGATCGACGAGAGCGACGAGTTCCCCGCGGACCTCGTCGACCAGATGGCGGACCTCGGACTGATGGGCATGCCGTTCCCCGAGGAGTACGGCGGTGCCGGACTGGACTACCACTCCTACGCTATCGGCCTCGAAGAGATTTCGCGTGGGAGCGGTGGCCTCGGCACCATCGTCGCCGCCCACACCAGCCTCGCGGGCAACATGCTGTACGCGTTCGGCGACGAGGACCAGAAACGGGAGTACCTCACGCCGCTGAACCGGGGCGAGGACGTGGGAGCGTTCGCGCTCTCGGAACCCGGTGCCGGTAGCGACGTGCCGGCGATGGAGACCACCGCGGAGAAAGAGGGCGACGAGTACGTCCTGAACGGTGGGAAGCTCTGGATCTCGAACGGGTCGGTCGCCGACACCGTCACCGTCTTCGCCAAGACCGACCCCGACGCGGGCAACCGCGGCATCTCCTCGTTCGTCGTTCGACCCGAGGAGGACGACGGCTTCCACGTCGAGGGGACCGAACACAAGCTCGGCGACAAGGGCTGTCCGACCGCGGAACTGCGCTTCTCGGACATGCGCATTCCGGAGGACCGTCTGCTCGGCGAGGAGGGTCGCGGGTTCGTCCACGCGCTGAAGACGCTCAACGGCGGACGCATCACCATCGCCGCCCGCTCCATCGGTCTCGCACGGGCGGCGCTCGAAGACTCCCTGACGTACGCCCAGGACCGCGAGCAGTTCGACCAGCCCATCAGCGAGTTCCAGACCATCCAGCACAAGCTGGCCGACATGGACACGAAGATACAGGCCGCGAAGATGCTGATGCACCGCGCCGCCGACCGGAAGATGCGCGGCGAGGACTACATCAAGCAGGCCGCCCAGGCGAAGCTGTTCGCGTCCGAGATCAGCCGCGAGGTCGCCAACGAGGGCATCCAGATACACGGCGGCTACGGGTACACGACGGACTTCGACGTGGAGCGGTACTACCGCGACGCGAAGCTCAACGAGATATACGAGGGCACGAGCGAGGTCCTCCGCAACACCATCGCCAACGAACTGCTGGACTGAGACGACGCCCCGACCCGTCCGGCGGCGTTCACTCCTCGATTCGTTCGCCGAGCCAGTCGTAGTGGTCCAGCAGCGCACGCTCGCCCGCGTCGGTCAGCGAGTACAGGTCCTTCAGTTCGGCCTCGCGCCGCTCGACGTGACCGCTCCGCTCTAGCTTCTCCAGCAGCGCGTAGAACCGCTCTGGGTCGAACCGGGCGTCGTAGTGGGACTCTATCTTCGTCTTCAGTTTCTGTCCGGGGAGTTCGCCGGCCTCGTACAGCAGGGCACAGGCGTCGCGGCGCGTGCCGCTCTGGTGGTACCGCGTCATGGGCGGGCGAAGGGACTCGTCCGCCACGTCAGTTCTGGTTTCGCCCGACGGAGCCGCGGATAGCCGTCCCGGAGTCCGTAGATTGAAACGGCTGGACTACGATTGGCCGGGTATGACCGACGATGACCTCGCTTCGAGCGTAGAGACGGTGCTGGACGTCGACGCGGACGGATTCCAGCGTCGAGTCGAGGAGGAGGCCGAGGTCATCAAGCGCGGACTCGCGGACGGCGTCTTCGACAACCCGCAGGCCATCGTCGGGTTCGAGTACGAGTTCTACGCGGTCGACGCGGAGACGCGAGCGCTCTCTCGGGTCCCCCGACGACTGCTCGAACTCATCGGGTTCGAGAAGGAACTCGGCCTGCACAACGCCGAGATGTCGACGAGCCCGCAGCCGCTGAACAGCTACGGGCTGGCCGCACAGGAGGCCGAGGTGAAAGCGCGCCTCGCCGCGGCGGAGAACCGGACCAACGCCGAGGGGATGGTGCTGGTCAGCGACGGCATGTGGACCATCCCGCCGGAGGGCGAGACCGCCCGCAGCTACCTCACCGACAGCGTCGACGACGACGGCGTTCGCATCGCCTCGAACATGAGCGACTCGGTGCGCTACCACGCGATGGCCAACACCGCGGGCGAGGACAGCACCGCTCCGGCGGGGATGCAACTCGACGCGCCGCACGTCTCGCTGTCGGCGGACACCGTCATGCCGGAGAGCCTCATCACCTCCATCCAGCCCCACTACCAGGTTCCCCACGCCCACGACCTGCCGACGTACTTCCGGTACGCCATCCGCATCGCGGCCCCGCTGCTGGCGCTCGGCGTGAACTCGCCGTTCTTCCCGCCGGACCTCTACGACGACGCGCCTCCCGAGGAGATTCTCGCCGACGCGTGGATGTCGAACCGCATCTCCGTCTTCGAGTCGGTGCTGAACGCGCCCGGCGACACGCCCGCGAAGGTCCGGTTCCCCGACGAGTTCGACACCGTCGAAGACGCCGTCGACGGCATCGCCGCCGACGAGACCATCGTGCCGATGCCGGTGTCGCCCGCCGACCGCTTCGACGACGAGTTCGCCCACTTCCGGCTGAAACACGGCACGTACTGGCGCTGGGTGCGACCGGTGTTCGGCGGGGCGACGCGCTCGTCCGCCAACGCCCGCATCGAGTTCCGGCCCATCGCCGCCCAGCCGACGGTCCGGGACGCCATCGCGTTCCAGGCGGCGTTCGCCGGTCTGCTGGAGAGTACGTTCCGACGCGAACACCCCGTTCGCCACCTCGACTGGGTCATCGCCCGGGACAACTTCTACGAGGCGATGCGGGAGGGACTGGACGCCGACCTCTACTGGATCGCCAACAACGGCGCGGAGACGACGGACTCCGAAGAGATATTCACCGACCTCTTCGCCCACGCGAAAGACGGACTCACGTCGCGGGGGCTCTCCGAAGAGGAGGCGGCGAAGTACCTCTGGCCGCTCCGCCAGCGCGCCCGCCACGCCGTCACGCCCGCAGGCTGGAAGCACCGCGAGGTGAAACGACGCGTCGAGGACGGCGAGAGCTTCGCGGACGCCATCTCCGACGTGCAGCGCAGCTACATCGACCACCAGTCGGAGACGCTGCTGGAGGGGAGCTTCGCAGACTGGGTCGGTCGCGGGACGACCGAGGTGTGAGCGCGTCGCCTCGCGACTCCCCCGTTTCGAGAGACATATACGCCCGGCACACCGAGACTCGGGTATGAACCGCCGAGCGTTCCTGGCCGGGGCGGCGGCCGCGGGAGCCGCGAGTCTGTCGGGCTGTGCCGGAATACTGAGCGCGGGGTCGCCGAGTTCCGAGGACGGTAACTTCGACGTCGGCATGGGGTCGAGCTTCTTCAAGCCCCGCGAGCTGACGATACGGGTCGGCGAGACGGTGGTCTGGAAGAACACCGGCATGCGCCGCCACACCGTCACCGCCTACGAGAACGCGATTCCGGAGTCGGCCGACTACTTCGCCTCCGGCGGGTTCGACTCCGAGCAGGCCGCCCGGGACGCGTGGGTGGACGGCTACGGCGGCACCGTCCAGCAGAACAACACCTACGGGTACACCTTCGACGTGCCCGGCACCTACGCCTACTTCTGCGTCCCACACGAGCCCAGCGGGATGTCCGGCAAGATAATCGTCGAAGAGTAACGCCGTCGCTCGTCGGCACCGGTCCGCGAAAAAACGACGTCCGCCGCAGTTCAGACTTCGACTTCTTCTTCGTCCACGTCGACGGCCGTCTCCTCTTCGGCGGCGACCTCCTCGGGACGCGCTTCGAGCGTCGTCTTCTGTATCTCGACGCGGCGCAGCGGGTAGATGGTCTTGGCCTCGCCGTAGATGGCGCTGGAGAGGCGGCCCTCGACGATGCTGTCGATGAGGTCGTCGAAGGTGCGCTCCTCGCCGGCCTCTCGGACCATGTCGATCATCTGTCGCCGGATGGCCTTCTCCTGGCTGTGGTCGGCCTTCTTCGTCGTGAACGCCACGGGCTGAATCTGGACGCGGTAGTCGTCCGTTGTCAGCACCGTGACGTACGCCTCGACCTTCGACGCGCCGCGGCGGACGAGACTGCGCAGGTAGTCGCGGGTGAGTTCGTGCTTGACGAACTCCGTGTACGCCGCGTCGCTGCCGACGTCTTCGATCTTGAAGGTCAGCTTGGTGTTGTTCTCGCTGGCGTCGTTGGTGAGATCGCCGAGCGTCGTTTCGATGGTGCGTCCGAGCACCTTGTTCGGTTCGTCAGCGGGGGTGTCACCGAGCTCCTCCCGGTCGAACTGTTCGGGAGCGTGCACGGTGTACCACCGCTTCTCCGTCGCTTGCTTGGAGACTGATCGTTCACTCATGGTTGGTATCGTGGAATCGTTCGGCTGTCTGTACGACCTGGGTCGCCACCGAGAGGTTCACGACGTAGTCGTCGACGGTCGACTGGAGGCCGCCGGTCGTCTCGCGTTCGATCGTCGTGACGACCGTCCCGTCCTCCACACGGGTCGACATCTCCGGCGTGTTGTCCGGCGCGAGCGCCGCCGCGACGGCGTCGGCGTCCGCCAACTCCGTCCGGAGCGTCGCGCGTCGTTTCCCGCTCATAGTGCCTCCCGGAACGCCGTCAGGAACTCCTTCGCCGCCGCGTCGAACCGTGCGTACCCCCGCCGTGCGGTGCCGGTGCCGTCGCCGCCGACCGCGCTCGCGGCCTCGCGCATCGTCGCGCCGAGGTCGCGTTCGTCGTCGGTCGGCGCGGCCGCCGCTGCCGCTTCCCCGGACGTGACGACGAGCGCCGTCGGCTCCGGCGACCGGAAGTCCCGGAGCAGTCTGGCCGCGGTCTCGACGGGCGCGTCGTCGGTGCGGGCGACGAACAGGCCGTCGTACCGACCCGTCGTCGCTTCGCGCAGGCTCGCGTGCGCCGCGGACGCGTGGTCGCGCCACGCGTCGAGCGCCGACGTGCGAGCGTCGTGACCGAGCGCCAGCGCGACGGCCGTTCCCGGCCGCTCGCGTGCGACCGCGTCGAGCACGTCCGCGTACCCGCCGAGCGTCGCGAACGGCGCGTCCGCGAGTTCGTACGGGCGGAGCGCGCGCTCGACCGCCTCGGCCGCTCGGGGGGTCGCCGACTCGGAGCCGGCGACCGCGAGCGCGACCAGCGAGGCCACCCGGCGGTGGGCCTCCCCGTCGAGTTCGGCGGGGAGACCGAGTTCCGCGAGGTCGGCCTGCACCGCGCCGCTGTCGCCGGAGAAGCCGGCGTGCAGGAGCGTCGAGTGCGCCAGGCCGTCCGCGAGGTCGTTCGTCGGGACGGCGACGCCCGGTCGCCGCGCGAGGCGAGCCTCGGCGGCGTCGAGCAGGTGCGCGTCGTCGCCGGCGCCGGGGGTTCGCCCGGCCGCGACGACGCCCGCCAGCGCGAGCACCGGGTCCGGCGACGCGCCGAGTTCCGCCGCCGCGTCGTGGGCGGTGACGGTCGGCGCGTCCGCGAGCACCACGTCGCCGCCCGCCGCGCCGACGGTCACGACGAGTTCGTCCGTCGAACCGTCCGAGTCGTCGCTCGGCCCGGACCGCGCCTCGGGGAACCGCGACGCGCTCGCCTGGAACGGGATGCCGGCGTCGGAGCACGCGCGGGCGAGGAGACCGGTCGCCGCCAGCGCCTCGCCGTCGGCGCGCGCGAGCAGTCGCACGAAGGCGGTCTCGCGCAGCGCCGCAGCTACCTCGCTCGCGGCGGGGTCGTCCTCTGGGGTGGTTCGACCGGCGGTGGACATCTATTCGAGCAGTTCCTTGGCCTTCTCGTAGGAGTACGTGAAGTCCTCGTCGATCTCGTCGCCCTGGTAGTAGCTAATCAGGCGACGGACCTTCGACTGGGTGTTCTGGAGCGCGCGCTTGTTCTGGGCGTCGAGCGGGTGCTCGTCCATGTGCTCGCGCAGGCGGACGGCCCGCTTCAGCAGGTTCCGGAGGTCTTCGGGCAGGTCGGGTTCCGCCTCGTTCTCCTCCAGAATCTCGGTCACTTTCTTGCCGGTGACCGCTTTCACGTCCGGCACGGGGGTGCCGGTCACGCCTTCGTCGCGGAGCTTCAGCCCGATCTGGCTGGGGCTGTGGCCCTGCTCCGCGAGTTCGACGACGCGCTCTTCTACGTCGTCCGCGTCGACGTCGCTCCACTCCGGTGGTTCGTCGTCCGTAGGTCGGTCCGAACCGGACGACCCACGGCGTCTCGTGTGCATTCGTGCCATCGTTCGAGGATAGGAACTGCACTAGCCGCTGCGTGAAGTCGGCGCGGGGTGCGCCGAACGCGAGACGGTGGTCTCGCTTGCACGTCCGCAATCCCAAGCCGCGCAATGAGAGTCGCGCGACGAGTCAGATTTGCGGCTGTGCCGTTCCCGTGTCCGGTAGGAATCGGTCGAGGTAGTTAAATGGTTGCTATTCCGTTCGAGGCCGGTGGGCTTCGTCGTCGACGCCCGGTTCGTGAAACCGGACCGGGGCGGCCGAATTTCGAGAGGTTTATCAGTACCGCCCCGGAAAGAAGGAGTGCGGACGAGGGCTCGTAGATCAGTGGTAGATCACTCCCTTGGCATGGGAGAGGCCCCGGGTTCAAATCCCGGCGAGTCCACTCACTTCCTGCCGGTCGCTTCGCTCCCGGCAGTCGTTCGTTTCCTCGCCGACGTCACGCTCGCGATGCTCGCGTGACTCCCGGCGAGTCCATTACTGACCGCTCTCTAAACGATTGACGTACTATGCGATTTCTTCATAAAATAGAGTTGGCTGATAATATTCGTTACTACGATATCACTCTACAATACGGGGTGCCAACCCATAAGCGATTTCACCATCGTCATCAGCGAAGTTGAATTCAATCTTTGCTGGATATTCCTCACCGAGTTTTAGTGATATTTCTTCGTTTCCTGGAATCATCTTAGTCATCTCATATAGGTACGAATGCGAAAAAACACCATGTGCTCTCTCGTTTTCTATAAACGTGATTTCATCATCTCCACTGTTATATGAGACTGCCATATTACCTGAATCTCCTTTAGAGTTAATGTAAAATACTTCACGACTATCATCGATACCCATTATAATCTCCTCAGAAAACATATCTCCTAATCTCATAGCTTTCTGTATCTCCTGGGCTTCAATAGTAACTTCAGCTGGTGGATCTACCTTCCCGGCTTTTCTCCCACCGCGTACACTGTCAGGGTGAATAGTAGCGAGTTCAAATTCATAACCACTTACTAATAGGCTGACAAGTGATTTGTCCACATCGCATTTTATCGTAGCTTGGCTCCCTCTATCGAATTTTGATAGCAATTGGCAAATCTGTTCGATGTCAAGGTGTACTTCTGTTCCATTACCATCATATGAATGAAATGCTCCCTCGTTAAGCGAGAGACTTACGGCCCCTATATTTAATTCGTCAACTGAATCAATTTCAAGGCTCTCATTTCCAAATACTACTGGAACGGTGTCAACAAGAGCATTGACCGATTTGAATGCTCGTGAGATTTTACCAACGTTTGCACTAAATCCCACCATTAGAAGAACACCCCCGTAATAGCCATTCGATCTCCCCTATTATCAAGCGGAACCGGCTGCATCATGAACTCTTTATGACCAAGTCCCTCATCGGACAACCTACTCAAGACCGCTTTTTCAATTCCAGATATTCTATCGTCATTCCATGATTGCGATGAGAAACCATCGACTTCTCGGTTCTGTTCAGTAAAACCCCACATAAATACCTTCGTATGAATTCCTTTCCTTTGCTCTGTCTTGATTTCTTCAAAGATGTCCTCAGCAGGATCTTCCCCTTCCAGATGAATCTTATTTTTATATTCGACAAGATTGCCGGCTTCATTCTCTTTGGTACTTACAGTTGCGCCATTGGCAGGATTTCCTGTATAAATATTTATAATCTGTCCAAACGCATTCCCAATAGATGGTTTGACTTGCTCTCGAAGAACGTGGAACATTGAATTAAGTAGGCACTTTCTAACCGTTTCTCCTGCTCGGTTCACCGCATGACTATACGTCTCTTCAAGAAATTTACTCATCTCAGGAGATATCTTTTCGTCCTCAATGTTGAGGAAAGTTATACTCCCGAGGCTCAGTGCTCGGGCGGCAGGATGCTCGGAGGCATGGTAAATTTTCACATCGTTCTTATTGATAATATCGGCGAAAATATCGTCAGCAAATCCGGAGTCCAGAAGGATATTACTACTTGCGTAGAGAACATGCAAGTTATCAGGAGTATTATTCTTATTTAATGCTTCCGTAGATCCATCCTCCTTGTGAATAATTATTTGTCTACGGCGGTCTACTACCTTGGCTGCATCAAATACAGATAGCTTTTCAGCGCCTCCATCTGGGAAGCTATGCAAGGTTTCGTATTTATCCTTATCAACATTCAGTCCAAGAGTTTCCTCTTTGAATTCGCTTTTAAACCTTTCAACTGAATCATAGGTAGTATTCCCCCATCGTATTTCTTTAATCTCATGTGATCTATCTCCTCCATCTGATTGGAAGCGTAATTTATCACCGCTAAATTCTATTTCATTGTCACGGAGCCATTTGTCACTAAATTCATCAGTAGTGAATTCAAATTTACAGCTATATTCACGGCGACTCCGGTAATAACATACAATCTGTATTGTTTTTCTACGGTAGTTCAGACGGTGCTCATTGACACCAAGGAATTCCCGAAACGAATCCGAACCCGAGTCTGTGAAATGCGAGAAAACAATCTCATCGACATTCTTTTCAAAAAGAGCAGCACTCAAAATATTGTCTACGTCAAGGAATCGCTTAATCAATTCAATCTGCCTAACATCATCTTCACCCACAGATTCCCTTAGTGACATCCCACGCTCGGCTTTAGCGTGAGCCAGAAGATATCGATCATTCAGGTAGATGAGCATCGCGAATTTGTCTTGTGATTTCTGACGGCCTTCAAGATTTGAACAAAATAGGCCCAAAATATCAGTGACAAAGTGGTTTTCTGCCTGACTCTCAAATATTTTTCTAACTCTATCACCAGTTATCTCAGACATTTTTGAATCTGAAACCGGCATTGGGTAGTTGAGCTTCTTATCCTGTATATATCTTAGAAGCTCCTGTACATCACGCAATTCGGAAGGTGAGTTTATAACCTGTTCATCAGGTTCTCGGAGTCTTTCCTTGGATTGTACAGGGCGGTAGAAAATAGAAGCAGAGTCCAAATCGGATGGATCACTATTGAGGGGTTCGTTTTCTGCCATGAAAACAAGTGAAATCTACACTGTCATTAATGTCATCATTTGTAGATGGGTGTAGTGCATACTGATATCATCGTATCGGAAGGCCATATCGGTGTAGGTGTGCGAATTTGCATTCTACTAGGGGTGAGCGTAGTGCTGTCAGACAAGAATGAATACAGCAGGACGGTTAGACGTCGACCAACGAAAACTCCGCTACCGCTCTCCGCTCCGCAGCGTCCGAAGGCACTTCGGACAGGCGTCGTCCGTCGTCACGTAGTTACAGCCCGGACACATCGTGACCGACCGCAGCTTCTCCAGAATCGTGTTGCTCACCGGTGAATCGCCACTCTCTATCGGACTATCGCAGCGGAGAGTGGACAACTTTCCCGTTCAGATATCCGCTCTTGATAAGGACGGTCCGGAACCCTCGAAGAGCGGGAAACCGAGAGCGCGAGAGGAGCGCCGGGCGACCGTGGACCGTGGACCGTGAACCGTCGACCGACGACGCACGCTGGCCCCGCCAATCCCGGTCTCAATCTATGTGCCCGCCGCCGTCGACCCAGACGGTCTCGCCGGTCACGTACGACGCCTCGTCGCTCGCCAGGAAGAGGTACGCCCCGGCCAGTTCGTCGGGGGTCCCGGCGCGAAGGGGGAGACCGGGGGTCTCCGCGTCGGGGTCGGGACCCATCGCCTCGGCCTCCTCGGCCCAGCCCTCGCGTATCTCGGTCGCCACGGGGCCGGGGGCGACGGCGTTGACGCGCACGCCGTGCTGGGCGAGTTCGAGCGCCGCGCTCCGGGTCACCATCCGGACAGCGCCCTTGGTGGCGGCGTAGTGGCCGTGGTCCCACGCCGCCCGGCCCTGGGTGTCCGAGGAGGTGTTGACGACGACGCCCGGTTCGCCGCGCTCTATCATGTCGTTCGCGGCTATCTGCGTGCCGAAGAAGGTGCCCCTGGCGTTGACCCGCCAGAGGTCGTCGAACTCCTCGGGCGTCACCTCGCGGAACCGCCGCTTGGTGTAGATTCCGGCGTTGTTCACCATCACGTCCACGCCGCCGAACTCCCGGGCGGCCGCGACGACCGTCTCCACGTCCTGCGGGTCGGACACGTCGGTTTCGACGTACTCGGCGGTCCCGCCGGCGTCCGCGATGGCCTCGTGCGTCGGTGCGGCGGCGTCGGGGTCTTTCGCCTCCTCGCGCACGTCGGCGACGACGACGGTCGCACCGGCGTCGCCGAACGCCAGCGCGACGGCCCGGCCGATGCCGGAGCTACCGCCGGTGACGACGACCGTCCGGTCCGCGAAGTCGGGGTTCAGCGTTGCCATGTCTCTCCGGCAGTTGGCGCTCCAGTCGTAAAGTCCCCCGTCCGCGCGCGGGTCCGAGCGCGTGCGGTGGGACCGCGGTGAGCGACGCCGCCCGTCCGCCGCGCTGCCGTCACATGACGGGCGCGTCGAAGCCCCGGCCGGAGGAGAGCGTGTTCTCGACCAGCGTCTCGTGGGCGCGTCGCATCCGCTCGGAGACCGCCTGGTGGGAGATACCGAGTTCGTCCGCGAGAACCATGGTGTCGGCGTCCCGCGGGACGTCGTAGTAGCCGCTCTGGAGCGCGAGCGCGAGCGTGCGCTGCTGTTCGTCCGTCAGTCCGAAGCGACTCTGTCGAGCGTCGCAGAACGGGGAGATGGTCGAGATGGCGAGTCCCCATCCTGCGTCCCGGCACTGGTCGTAGGTCCTGGACAACGACTCCCGGTCGGGAAACAGCACGCGGAAGTTCCACTGCTGCTCGGTCGCCCAGACGTCCAGGACGATTCCCTCGGCGGTCGCGTTTTCGACGAACGATTCGACCTCCTCGCTCCACTCCACCCGATAGAACTGTTCGTCCCCGACCGTCGCGACCAGGTCGAACCCGTCGACACTGGGGTCGTCGGCCAGTGTCGCCGCGACCGCGTCCTGTTCGTGACCGAACATCCACGCGAACGGCATCGCCCACTCGCCGCCGTGCGCGACGACCCGCTCGATCTCGACCGACAGCTCCGGAAGCTCCCGTACCGTTTCCCCCAGTGCGAACTCTTCGGCCGATACCTGCATCTCTGCTTTCGTCCCGCGCATTACCGGTAATGACTCGAATCGCGGGGATAGAATCGACCCTTCGTGAGACGAAGGCATTTATAACGACTAAGGCTCTATGAAATTATTTATAGAACGCATCTGTTATTTACAGGGTCGGAAGATTAGGCGTCGAAATTCGAAGGACGTCCGATCGAGAGGGTGTTCGTGACCAGGTTGGTGAGGCCGCGGCGCAACCGCTCGGAGGCGGCGCGATTCGATATCTCCAGTTCCGCCGCGACGTCTTCGAGGGTTCCCGTACGCGGGGTGTCGAAGTACCCCAGTTCGAGCGCCGTGAGGATGGCCTCCCGTTGTTTCGGCGTCACGTCGTACTGTCCCATCTTGGGTTCGGTGAGACGAACGAGTCGCTCCAACTCGAAGTCGATGCCCCGTTCGTGACAGTGCTCCTGGAACCGCCGCAGCGACGCCCGGGAATCGGAGCGGACCTTGAGGAACCACTGGTCGGCGGCCCCCTTCGCCTGGAGAATCGTCGCGTCACCGCCGTCTATCGCACGAAAGAGGTCGTTGTCGGACCAGCAGATCCTGTAGAGAGCGCCGTCCTGGAGTTCGGCGGTCTGCTCGATGCGCTCGACGGTCGGGTCGTCTCTCGCCGCGTCGACGAACGCTGCGTGGTCGCCGCCCTCCGCCCAGACGTACGGAACCTCTCGATTCCGTATCGGAACGAGGAGTTCGCACTCGAGGACCATCTCGGGGGCCGCCCGCAGACCGTCGGCCAGCACGAAGTCGTCTGCGGAGACGAAGAGTTCAGCGACGACGCTCATACTCGCTACCAGTGTGAGCCACTACCGTAATCTGCATGCGTAGGACACTCTCGGTCGCGTTCAATAATCCACCGGCCCCTCGCGGTTCTCGCCGCGAGAGAACCAGCCGACGGGTATATTGTTTCAGGTCCCGTCAGTACTCGTATGAACACCTACGCGAGGGCTTTCGTCTCTCTGCTGGTCGGGGCCGTCGGGTTCCTGGTCGGCCTCGTCGTCGCCACGGAACTGCTCACCCCGTACGTCTGGCCGGCGCTGTTGGTCTCTCTCCCCGTCGCGCTCGTCGCGGGCGTCCTCGCCACCGGACTGACGTACGTCGGTCTCTCCTACCGGGAACAGCAGGCCCGATACGGCGAGCCCTCGCCGCGCACCGTCGCCGCGCTCGGCGCGCTCGTCGTCGGCACTGCTGCGTTCGTCGTCACCGCTCCCGTCGTCGCGTACGCGCTGGGCCTCGCCTCGGTCCCGCTGGCCACCGCGATGCTGTTCGGTGGTCTCCCCGTGGGACTGATTGCGGCCGCGGTCGGTGCCGCGGTCGGTGCGAGCTACGCCGGTCGTTCCGGAACGGTCGCGCCGCGGTGACGGTTCTCGCCGGTCGGCTGGCCCCCAATCGCTAATACTTCGTCGACCGTACCGCGTCCGAACGGCGACGGAGGAACCGATGACGGACACGCCCACGCGTCGAACCGTCCTCCGGCGGATAGCCGCCGCGGGGAGCGGACTCGCGGCCCCGGGAGTCGCCGCGGGCGAGACGAACGCCGGGACGCCGCGACGGGCGTTCGCGTATACCTGCGACGTGACCACCTCCGGACCCGACCCGAACGTCGACGACGTGCTACTGCTCGTGCGGGTTCGGGGAACGTTCGGGCCGACGAAGCCGGACTGCTTCGGCGAGCGAGCGACGCTCTACCGATACCTGTTCGTGCGATACCGCGCCGGTCGAACGCGACGCAGCATCCTCTGGGCGACCGAACGGGACCTCCCGGACGGTCTCTACCGAATCACGAACGTCTCCGTCTGCGTCCCGGCTCCGAGCGGCTACTGCGGGTTCGAGCCGTTCTACCGCGTTCTCCTCGAACGACTGCCCGACGGAGGATTCGGGGGGTCGTGGTGAGGGCGGCGGACTACCGGTCGAGCCACTCCGAACACTGTTCGACCACGGCGAGCAGCGGCACCGCCTCGTCGTCGAAGTGGACGAACAGCGCGCCCGGTTCGGCGGGGAACTGGAGCAACACCGCCTGGTCGAACGCGTAGATTGCGACGTTGAGGCGACCGGTTCGGAGCACGTTCTCGGCGTCCTCGCGGGCCCCGTCGCCCAGCAGCGACTCGCGGTGGAGCCGCCGCAGGTCGGCCGACTCGTACCGTCCCTCGACGTCGTCGCGCTCGTAGAGCGACCGGTACTCGCCGTCGTCGTAGATGGTGACGCCGCGCAGTGCCGGCCCGACTCGCGACCGCAGTTCGTCGACGAACTCCTCCCGAGTTTCGTCCACGGTCGTCCGGAACAGGGACGGGGACGTTCATAGTTTTGACGGGGGAGCAACGCCGCACGCGCTGGCGCGCCGCCGACCACCCCCGCAGTTCCGGTCGGACGACCGCTCGGCTCGCGGCGAGCGCGGTCGAACCGCTATCCGTAAACCGGTCCCGTCCGTAACGCCGACGATGACCGAAGCGGACTGGTCGCTCCCGGACGACCGCGACGCGGTGCGGACGGCGCTGGTCTCGTGGTACGAGGACGACCACCGCGCGTTCCCGTGGCGCGAGACCGACGACCCCTACGAGATTCTCGTCTCGGAGGTGATGAGCCAGCAGACCCAACTGGGGCGGGTCGTCACCGCCTGGGAGGCGTTCCTCGACCGCTGGCCGACCGTCGAGGCTCTCGCCGCCGCAGACCGGGCCGACGTGGTCGGCTTCTGGACCGACCACTCGCTGGGGTACAACAACCGCGCGAAGTATCTCCACGAGGCCGCCGGGCAGGTCGTCTCGGAGTACGACGGCGAGTTTCCGGAGACGCCCGAGGAACTGCAGAACCTGCAGGGCGTCGGTCCCTACACGGCCAACGCCGTCGCCTCCTTCGCGTTCAACGCGGGCGACGCCGTCGTCGACACGAACGTCAAGCGCGTGCTCTACCGTGCGTTCGACGTGCCGGACGACGACGCGGCGTTCGAGGCGGCGGCGGGCGAACTGATGCCCGGCGGCGAGTCGCGGGTGTGGAACAACGCCGTCATGGAACTCGGCGGCGTCGCCTGCGAGAAGACGCCCGCCTGCGACGAGGCCGCCTGTCCGTGGCGCGAGTGGTGTCACGCCTACGAGACGGGCGATTTCACCGCGCCGGACGTGCCGACCCAGCCCTCCTTCGAAGGGAGTCGCCGGCAGTTCCGCGGGCGCGTCGTCTCCGCGCTGAAGGAGTACGACGAACTCCCGCTCTCGAAGCTCGGACCGCGCGTCCGGGTCGACTACGGCGGCGACAGCGGGGCCGAGTGGCTCCGGGACCTCCTCGCGGACCTCGAACGGGACGGCCTCGTCGAGGTCGAGCGACGCGAGGACGACGGCGAGAGCGCGACCGTCGCGCGACTCCGGCGGTAGGCGCGGAACGCCGTGCGACAAGCTATATTCGGCTACCGCCCACACGTCCACCCATGCCGAACCAGCCACACGTCGTCGCTATCTGCGGCAGTCTCCGGGACGCCAGCGTCACGCGAACCGCACTGGAACACGCCGCCGCGGGCGTCGAGGAAGCGGGCGGGACCGCAGAACTGCTCGACCTCCGGGAGTTCGACCTCCCGCTGTTCGACGCCGACGAGGACGAGGCGGGCGACGCTCCGGAACTCACGAGGCGGGTGCGCGAGGCCGACGCCGTCGTCCTCGGGACGCCGATGTACCACGGCTCCTACTCGTCGGTGCTGAAGACCGCGCTGGACTACTGCGGCTTCGACGAGTTCGAGAACAAGACGGTGAGTCTGCTCGCGGTGTCCGGCGGTCGCTTCCCCGTCACCGCGATGGACCACCTGCGGTCGGTCTGCCGGGCGCTCGACGCCTGGGTGCTGCCCTACGAGGCCGCCGTGCCGCGCTCGCACAGCACGGTCTCGGGCGGTGAGTTCGTGGACGAGGAACTCCGGGACCGGGTCGTCACGCTCGGCCAGCAGACCGTCCGCTACGCGAAGATAGAACCCTGCCCCGCGACGTTCGAGAGCACCGAGAACGTCGGGGCCCAGGAGTAGGTACCACCCCACACGGTTTTCACGAATCGCGTCGACCTACCCACGTCGCCTCGTCGACAGTCAGCCATGATCGAACTCGAAACGGTACGGGAGCGACCGGAGTTCGCCGCGGTCGCGCTCACGATAGACGCGGCAGACGCTCGCGACCGCGTACAGCGGTCGTTGAAGGGACTCAGTGCGACGGAGACGGAGGACGGTATCAAGCTCCGCACGACGCGCGGGATGCTCGTCGCAGTCGTCGGGGACCGCCCCGAGTCGGACGAGACGGAAGCCGAGCTGGCGTATCGGACCGCGCCGCCGTCGGAGCTGGCGACGCGGAAGGGCCGGAAGGTGTTCGAGGCCCTGGAGCAGTTCACCGCCTGATTCGGGCGGCCGGCGGCGCCGCACGAAATCGCGTCCCGCCGCGGCCCCCGAGAGCGCCGGACGACGCCGACGGTCGGGACTCGCGGTTCAGAACCCGTAGTCGTCGTTCGGCTCGTCCTGCATCGCGGGGTCCTGGTCGTCGACGGTCTGCGTGAACAGTTCCTCGTCCTCCGTCGTCGTCTCTTCGGTCACGTTGTAGGTCGAGACGCCCATCGAGAGCAGTTCTTCGACGGCCTGCTCCCGATTCACGAACTCGCCCTGTTCGACGAGGCGGTCGATGTCGTCGTTGATCCGGTCGGGAAGGGTCACCTCTATCTTGGACATACGCAGTGACGTTGGCGGTTCGGGGGTGTGAATGTTGGGGTCGCGGTCGGCGGGACCGACTGTGCCCCCGGGACGCCTCGACGGCGGGCGGACGAGGTCGGTTCGTCCCGGGCCCCCGAGACCCCGACGGCTGCGCTCGCCTCGAATCGGCAATCCTTTTGGCGGAGTCCTGTGCGCCACTCGAGTATGCACAAGATAACGAACAGCGGGTGGGTCGAGGTCGTCACCGGTTGCATGTTCTCCGGGAAGACCGAGGAGCTGCTCCGGCGACTCCGGCGCGCGGAGATAGCCGGCCAGTCGGTCGCCGTGTTCAAGCCGGACCTGGACGACCGATACGGCGAGGATACGGTCGGCACGCACAACGGCCGGTCGTGGGAGGCGACGGTCGTCGAACCGGAGGGCGACGGCGTCTGGGACATCGCCGACGCGCTGAACGGCGAGGAGGTAGTGGCCGTCGACGAGGCGAACTTCTTCTCCGACGAACTCGTCTCCGTCTGCGACTTCCTCGCTGACGACGGTCGCCGGGTCGTCGTCTCCGGAACGGACCAGACGTTCCGGGGCGAACCGTTCGAACCCCTGCCCCAGCTCGTCGCGCTGGCCGAGTACGTCGAGAAGTACCAGGCGATCTGTGCGGAGTGTGGCGAACCGGCGACGCGCAACCAGCGACTCATCGACGGCGAACCCGCCCACGTCGACGACCCGACCATCCTCGTCGGCGCGGAGGAGTCCTACGAGGCGCGATGTCGGAACTGTCATACCCTCCGGACCGACTAGTTCGCGTATGACCCAGTGGGTCGAGAATCCGCGGGGCGGGCGGGACCGCGGTCCGGTGGCGGTCGCTCGCGCGTGGGTCGAAGTGCTGGTCCGCCCGCGGCGGTTCTTCCGCACTGGCGTCGCGCCCGGCGACCAGGCTCCGGGGCTGGTGTTCGGCGTGGCCGTGACGGTCGTCGCGGCGGCGACCCGCATCGCGGTCGGCGACGTCGACGTGCCGGAACTGGCCGGCGGGCCGCTGCTGTCGGCGCTGTTCGTCCTCGCGCTCGTGGGGCTGTTCGTCGCACCCGCCGCCCTCCACCTGACGGCGGCGTTACAGACGCTGCTGTTGATGGCGCTCGTCCCGGACCGCGCGGGCGTCAGCGAGACGGTGCAGGTCATCGGCTACTCGACAGCCCCCTGCCTGTTCGCCGGCGTTCCGGTGCCGGAGATACGACTCCTCTGTGCGGCCTACGGGTCGGTCCTGCTCGTCGTCGGCGTGTGGGAGGTGCATGATACGTCGTTCGCGCGCGCGGTGGCGGCCGGCGCGCTCCCGGCGGCGCTCGTGTTCGCCTACGGCTTCGGCGGTGAGGCCGCGTGGCGGACCGTCATCCCGTCCCTCGCGGCGGCGGTCCCGTGGTGATTAAAGTATCCGGTCCGTATCGCCGGTATGCTCAACCTGCTCGTCGACGACTTCATGGTGGAACTGAAAGACGGCGCGATCCGGAACGTCGGCCCGTCGAACAAGACCGGGACGGCGAAGCTGTTCGACGTGGAGACGGCCGAAGCGCGCGAATTCGGCGACAAGCGCGTGAAACTGGTGTTCGAGGACGACGAGGGCAACGAGGTGCAGGTCGCGCTGTTCCCCGAGCAGGTTCGGAAGGTCGCCGCCGACATCGAGAACCTGGAAGACGACAGTCCGGTCTTCGAGTAGGTCGTCCCGACCGATAGCCGTTCCGGAGCACCTGACGCCGCGTTAGTTACTTCTAACCGTTTTAACCACTCAATAATGAAGGCGCGGGAGACCGTCTCTTCGCGTACGGAGTATGTCGACTATCACCGACACGATGGACGGGGACGACGACGGGGACGACGCCGAGACGACGCGCTCGGTGCCTGCACCCGTCCGGTTCGTCGGATTCTGGGCCGCCATCGCGCTCCCGTTCATGTACGTTCCGTTGCTCGCCACCGGTCTCCAATCGTCCAGCCAGCTCCAGACGTTTCTCCTGTTGCTCGCGCTCAACGTCGTCGCGCTCCTGCTCGGCCACCGCCACGACGGCGGGACTTAACCGTCTGATAAGCCGTTAACGGCCCTCCTTCGCCTCGATTCTCGTCCGCTAGCCGAACTATAACTATACGTACGACTGTCCCAGAGACGACCATGTCGAAAGCAGCGCCGACCGTCGGCTGTCCCCACTGCGGCCGCTCCGGGACCGTGACGCTTCCGACCGGTCGCGACGAGGTCCCCGGTCTGGACGACGACCGGCTGAAGGGCCGCCTGGTGAACTGTCCCGACTGCGGTGACGAGTTCTCGTTCTACTACTACTGACGGGAGTCCCTCCGTCGAGCGCGGAACCGTCGAAATGGCCTGAAAACCCCGATGACGGGCAGTAGCGGCGGCGGCGGTGATCGAGCGACGACTCCGGCGGCCCGTCGGCGCTCCCGTCAGATTTCGACAACCGTTTTAGGCCGGGCCTATTGGATTCGTGTATAAATGGGTAACTGCGTCATCTGCGGGACGCCTGCCGACGGCCCCATCTGCAAGAGCCACGAGCAGGACGTCCTCTTCGAATTCGAAGGAAGTAACCCCGACGAACTCACCCGCGGGCGATACTACAGAGGTACGGTCGACGGGTTCGCCGACTTCGGCGTCTTCATCGACGTCGGCGACGAAGTCACCGGCCTCCTCCACAAGAGCGAACTCGACCGTCGTCTCGACGCTCTCGACTGGGAGCCGGGCGACACGGTGTTCGTCGAGGTCATCGGCATCCGTGACAACGGCAACGTCGACCTCGGCTGGTCCATCCGACAGTCCGAGCGGGAGTTCCGCGGCAAACTCGTCCAGGACGCCGACAGCACGTACCTGCCCGACGACGATGAGTCGGACGACGACTCGACCGCCGAGAGCGAGACGACCGACGACGAACCCGACACCACCGCGACCACCGACGGCTCAGGCTCCGCGGTCGGCAAGATGACCGCCCCAGAGACGGGCTCGACGGACGAGGACGTGGACGAAGCGCCGACCGACGAGTCGGCGGACGACGAGCGAGCGGACGACGAAGCGGTCGAACTCCCGGAACGCGCCGACATCGACTCGCTCTCCGAGCGGGTCGGCGACCGGGTTCGCATCGAGGGCGAGGTCGTCGGCGCGAGCCAGACCGCCGGCCCGACGGTGTTCGAGGTGCGCGACGAGACGGCCGCCGTCGACTGCGCGGCGTTCAAGGAAGCCGGCGTCCGCGCCTATCCCGAAGTCGACACCGGCGACGTGATACGGCTCGTCGGCGAGGTCGAACTCCGGAACAACGAACTCCAGGTCGAGACCGAGCGCCTCGACGCCCTCGCCGGCGACGAGGAAACGACGGTCCGAGAACGTCTGGAGGAGGCGCTGGCCAGCGAGGCCCGCCCCGCGGACGTCGGCCTGTTCGCCGACGACCCCGCCGTCGAACCGCTCCAGGAGTCCATCCGCGACGCCGCCGGTCTCGTCCGGCGCGCGGTTATGGAGTCCCGCCCCGTCATCGTCCGGCACAACGCGAGTGCCGAGGGGTACGCCGCCGGCGCTGCCCTCGAACGCGCGGTCCTCCCCCTCGTCCGGGACGAACACGCCCGCAGCGACGCCGAGTACCACTACTTCGACCGGCGTCCGCTGGAGGACGGCCACTACGACATGGAGGACGCGACGAAGGACGTGACGACGATGCTGGACAACCGCGAGCGCCACGACGAGAAACTCCCCCTCTTCGTGCTCGTCGACGCCGGCAGCACGCTCGAGTCCGGCGACGGCCTCGAACTGCTGGACGTGTACGGCGCACCCCACGCAGTCGTCGACACCCACTACCCCGACGAGGGCGTCGCCGAGACGGCCGACGCGGTCGTCAACCCCCACGTCGGCGACGACGGCGACGGGGTGACCGCGGGCGTCCTGGGTGCGAACGTCGCAGCCCACGTCAACCCCGACGTCCGCGAGGACGTGGCCCACCTGCCCGCCGTGAGTTACTGGTGGGGTGCCCCCGACCGGTACGTCGACCTCGCCGAAGACGCGGGCTACGACGAGGACCACGTCACCGCGCTCCGGGAGGCCGTCGCGCTGGAGGCGTACTACCAGTCCTACGAGGACAAGCGCGAACTCATCACCGACCTGCTGTTCGAGCACGAGAAGCGCGACCTCGCCGAGCACGTCAGCGAGCAGTTCCGCACGAAGCTCGAGGACGAACTCGACACGGTCGAACCGAACCTCACCATCCGCGGCGCGAACGGCGTCACGTTCACCATCCTCGACACGGACGCGTACACGCACCGCTTCGACTTCCCGCCGGAGTCGGTCCTGCTCGACGCGGTCCACCACCGCAACTTGTCCGGCCAGCCGACCGGCCAGAACGTCACGCTCGGCATCGCCACCGACGAGGTCCACGTCCGGAGCAACGAGGGCGTCAACGTCCGCGAGGTCGCCGAGACGGCCCGCGAACAGGCGCCCGAAGCCGGCATCGTTCCCGTCGGCACCCGCGACGGTAAACTCGAGTTCCTCGCCGGCGAGCGCGACGAGGCTCTCGACGCCGTCGTCGAGGCCGTCAGCGAGTACCTGAACGACTCGAACTGACGACGCGGTCGATGCGGCTCGACGCTTCTTTCGAACTACTGGCGTAGCGCTGCGAACTGCTGTATCGACGTGCCGAGGGCTCCGAGAGCAGTCGCAGAGGAGGGAATCGTCGGGGGCGGTACAGCGTCGCGTCCGCGGCAGACGCCCTCGCTCTCGGAGCGGTTCAGAGTCGCTTGCTGACGTACGGGCCGTCCTGGTGGTAGCCGAGCTTCTGGCGGTAGTACTCTCGCGCGCCGATGCCGGAGATGACGCTCAGTTTGTCGAAGCCGGCGTCGGCGGCGAGTTCCTCGGCCGTCTCCATCAGCCGGCGGCCGTAGCCGCGGTGCTGGTGCTGGGCGGCCTCGCCCTCGTCCCCGACCGACACCTCGCTGCCGTACACGTGGAGTTCGCGAACGAGCGCGGCGTCGTCGAGTTCGCGGCGCACGGGGTTCCCCGGGAACCGGAGCCGACAGAAGCCGACGAGGAGGTCGCGGTCGAAGTCCTCGAACGAGATGAAATGTTCCGTGCCGCCCGCCGCCTCGTAGGTCATCACGTCGAGTTCGACGTTCTCGGGCTCCTCGTCGTTCATCCCGGCCTCCCGGCAGCGGATGCAGTCGCAGGTCCAGCCGTGGTCGTCCATCCGCTGGCGCGCGAGCTGGCGGAGGTTGGACTTCCAGACGCCGGCGTCGATGAAGTCCGCGGGGATGTCGCGCTGGACGCGCTGGAGGCGGGTGTACCTCGGAATCATCGACTTGATCTCTGCGACGAGTTCGGCGGCTTCGTCGTTCTGGAGCGGCTCGAACTCACCCTTGTGCCACCAGTCGTAGGTGGCGGTGCCGCGGACGACGAGCGTGGGGTAGATCTTGAGGTAGTCCGGTCGCCACTTCTCCTCCTCGAACAGCCGCCGGAAGTCCTCGAGACACATCTCCTGGCTCATCCCGGGCTGGCCGGGCATCATGTGGAAGCCGACCTTGAACGCGGCGTCCCGGAGGCGCCGGTTCGCGTCGATGGAGGCCTGGACGCCGTGGCCGCGGTGCATCTCGCGGTTGATGCGCTCGTAGGTGGTCTGGACGCCGACCTCGACCTTGGTACCGCCGAGGTCGAGCATCCGGTCTATCTGCTCGGGGTCGCACCAGTCGGGCTTCGTCTCGAACGTCGTCCCGATGTTGCGGACGTCGCCCGTCTCGTTCTCGGCGACGACGTCTTCGAGGTACGAGAACTCGTACTCGTCGGGGTCCTGGGCGAAGCTCTCGCCCTCGGCGGGGTCGGGCTCCTTGCCGACGTCGTAGTCGTTCATCGCCTCGAGGCAGCGCTTGACGAACCACTCCTGGTAGTCGTGGCTCCGGGCGGTCATCGTCCCGCCCATCAGGATGAGTTCGACCTTGTCGACGGGGTGGCCGATCTCCCGGAGCTGTTCCAGCCGCAGCGTCACCTGCCCGTAGGGGTCGTAGTCGTTCTGCTCGCCGCGCGCCGCGGCCGGCTCGTGGCCGGTGTAGCTCTGCGAGGAGGAGAACTCGGAGCCGGGACCGCCCGGGCAGTAGAGACACTTGCCGTGCGGGCACTGGTGGGGGCTGGTCATCACGGCGACGGGCGAGACGCCGGAGGCGGTCCGGACGGGCTTGCGCCGGAGTACCGCCTCCAGCTCCTCGCGGCGCTCGTTCGGAGCGAAGTCCAGCAGTTCGGAGTTCTTCGGCACCTTCGGTGCCGAGTGTTCCGAACAGACCTCCAGCTTCGCGCTCTCGACCTCGTCGCGGTCGATCTCCCCGGCGAGGATGCGCTCGACCAGCTCCGAACAGACCTGCTCGAACGCCTCCGTTTCGGTCGGGTCCGGCGACTCGGTGCTCATTGGTCGTTGTTCGTCGGTTCCGGCGGATAAGCGTGTCGTCTACGGAGGACAGTCGGAGTGCAAAAAGCGCAGGGTAATCGGAAGGTTCGCGGAGACGGCGTCTCGTCAGTTGTTGCTGGTGGTGTCGTCGCTGGAGTCCAGCCCCAGTGCGGCGGCCACGTCGAGCAGCCCCTGGCCCTGGACGTTGCTGGAGAGGCCCAGGTCCTTGGCCGTGCTCAGAATCGTGTCCTCCGCGTCGCGGGCCGACGAACCGTTCGACATCAGCTGGCCGACGGCCCCGGCGACGTGCGGCGTCGCCATCGACGTCCCCGAGAAGGTGTCGTAGCCGCTGGGTACCGTCGAGTAGATGTCGGTGCCGGGCGCGATGACGTCGACTTCGGGACCCTGGCTGGAGAAGCTGGACTGCTGGTCGCTCTGGTTCGAGGACGCCACCGCGATGGTCTCGGGGTAGGCGGCGGGGTAGCCGACGCAGTCCGTACACTGGCCGTCGTTGCCGGCCGCCGCGACGAGCGAGACGCCCTTGTTGTAGGCGTACTCGACGGCGTCCTGGACGGTCTGGGAGGCGGAGCCGCCGAGGCTCAGCGAGCCGACGTCCCACCCCTGGTCGGCGACGTACTCGATACCGGCCGCGATGTCCGAGTACGACCCGCTGCCGCCGCAGTCCAGCACCTTCACCGCGTGCAGGGTGATGTCGGGGCCGACGCCGACGACGCCCTCGCTGTTGTCGTCGGCGGCCGCGATGCCGGCGCAGTGGGTGCCGTGGTCGTTGTCGTCGGACCACGCGTAGTTACAGGCGTTGCTGTTGCCGGAGAACGAACAACTACCCGTCAGACCGCCGGAGCCGCACTCGACGAACGCCTTGCCCGAACCGAGATAGTCCTGGAGGTCGGGATGGTCGTCGTCGATGCCGGTGTCGATGATGGCGACGTCCGCCCCCGAACCGAGTTCGCCGTTGGCGTGGGCGACCTCGGCGTCCACCCGGTCGATGCCCCACGGCAGCGTCTCGCCGAGGGCCTGCATCGTCCCGTTCTCTTCGACGTAGCGGACGTTCGGGTTGTTCTCCAGTTCGGTCGCCGCCCGCTTCGCAGCGCGAATCGTCACGACGTCGATGGAGTCGAACTCTCGCACCACGTCGTTCGCCTGCTTCCGTGCCGCAGCGCGACCACGCTCGTTGGCGAATCCGACGTTCACCTCGACGGTGTCGTCGGGCTTGGCCGCCGCGAGTCCGCTCGCGCTGGCCGCTGCCAGCGACCCGCCTGCCAGTTTCAGTACGTTCCGCCGCGAAACATCATTGGCTTTCTTCACCATGCCACTCGCCACAATGAACTCTTACAGTAAAAATTTATCTCAAGATTCTAGATAATATATGAATCTGCTCAATGCAGAAATAAAGGCCTATCTGGCCGGAGAACGTCTCTAACTACGTGTCGTCGCTGGAGTCGAGTCCGAGCGCCGCCGCCACGTCGAGCAGGCCCGACCCGGACTCGTTCGACGCGAGACCGATGTCCTCGGCGTTGTTCTTGAGCGTGCTCCGGGCGTCGGAGTTGGTGGCACCGTCGGCCATCAGCTGGCCGGCGGCACCCGCGACGTGCGGGCACGCCATCGACGTGCCGGAGAACGTGTCGTAACCGCCGGGAATCGTCGAGTAGATGTCCGTCCCCGGCGCGGCTATCTCGACCTCCGGACCGGTCGAGGAGAAGCCGGAGAGCGCGTCGCTGCTGTCGGTCGAGCTGACAGCCACGACCTCGGAGTACGCGGCGGGATAACCGACGCAGTCCGTACACGGGCCGTCGTTGCCGGCCGCCGCGACGAGGAACACGCCCTTGTCCTGGGCGTACTGGACGGCGTCTTTGAGCGCCTGCGACCCGGAGCTGCCACCCAGGCTCATCGAGCCGACGTCCCACCCCTGGTCGGCGACGTACTCGATACCGGCCGCGATGTCCGAGTACGACCCGCTACCGTTCTTGTCGAGTACCTTCACGGCGTGGAGGGTCGCCTCCGTCGAGACGCCGACGACGCCCTCGCTGTTGTCGTCGGCGTCCGCGATGCCGGCGCAGTGGGTGCCGTGGTCGTTGTCGTCGTCCCAGCTGTACCGGCACTTCTTCGGGCCGCCCTTGCACTTGACGAACGCCTTCCCCGCGCCGAGGTTGGCCTGCAGGTCCGGGTGGTCGGAGTCGATGCCGGTGTCGAGGATGGCGATGTCGGCACCGTTGCCGGTCTCGCCGTTGCGGTGAGCGACGTCGGCGTCGACGCGGTCGATGCCCCACGGTTCGGTCTCCGCGAGCGCGTGCATCGTCCCGTTCTCTTCGACGTAGCGGACGTTCGGGTTGTTCTCCAGCGCGGTCGCCGCCCGCTTCGCAGCGCGAATCGTCACGACGTCGATGGAGTCGAACTCTCGAACGACGTCGTCCGCCTCGTTCCGCGCGGCCGAGAGTCCCCGTTCGTTGCTGAATCCGACGTTCACCTCGACGGTGTCGTCGGGCTTGGCCGCCGCGAGTCCGCTAGCGGTCGCCGTCGCCAGCGACCCGCCTGCCAGTTTCAGTACGTTCCGCCGGGAAACACCATTGGCTTTCTCTACCATGCCAATAGATACAATATATCGCACCGACTTAAAATTTCCTTTGAAAACTTGTTATTTTTATTATATGAACTAGAATACGATGCCGGTCGTCGGCGTAGGTCGCTCGACCCGTGGACGAGAGGCACCGAGCGTTCGGACTTCGTCGTCGTTTGCGACTGCCACATCCTGACCGACCGGCGAGTCGACCGCCCGGAGCGCGACGTCTACTGGCCGAACAGCACGTCCTCGTGGTCGACCGCGACCACCGCCAGCGCCGCGTCGCACCCCCTTCTCGCCGTCGTAACTGACGCTCGCCTCGTCGACGTCTCGGCCGCGGCCCTCGTTATCGAAAACCACGGTCGGCAGCGACGACGGCGCTTTATTAAAACGTTCTCATTTGATTCAACTATCTCGGTAGCGTTCAATTTCAACTGGCGTTCATCCCGACGCGGAGTCGAAAGGCACCGGGACGCCGGGAGCGGACCGTTTTTTACCCGCGGCCGCCTACCGGGAGGCGTGCAAATCGTCGGGTACGACACCGGTGCGGCGGACGAGCGGTCGCCAGCCCTGCTCGTGAGCGACGCGAGGACGCTCTCCCGCGAGCGACTGGACTCCGGCACCGAACTGTCGTACACGCTCGGCGAGCGCCACTGTGCGGGGACGCTCGGGGACGACGACCATGTCGCCTGCGACCGACCGGACGCGCCCTACTGCGACGCCCACGCCAGCACGTGGGTCTGTGCGCGCTGTACCGGCACCTGCCTCAAAGACGAGATGGACTGTCACGAGGACCACGCCGTCTACCTCGCGGCGTTCGCCCCGACGACGTTCAAGGTCGGCGTCACCCGCGAGTGGCGACTCGACACGCGCCTCCGCGAGCAGGGGGCCGACCGGGCGGCCCACCTCCGGACCGTCACGAACGGTCGCGTCGCCCGCGAGATAGAGTCCGACCTGGCCGACCGATTTCCGGACCGCGTGCGCGTACCGGACAAGGTGGCGACCCTCCACCGCGACGTGGACGACGACGCGTGGGCCGACGCGCTCGCCGACTTCTCCCCCCTCGACACGTTCGCCTTCGACTACGGCCTCGACCTGGACGCGCGACCGGTCGCGGAGACGCTCGCCAGCGGCACCGTCGTCGGCACGCAGGGACGGGTCCTCGTGCTCGAACGCGCGGGCACCACCTACGCCGTCGACATGCGCGACCTCGTGGGGTACGAACTCCGGGCGGGTGCGACCGACCGCAGCCTCCAGGCCAGCCTCGGCACCTTTTAGGCCGCGCGACGTCGATTCTCCGACGTGGCCGACGTGACACTCGCCTTCGAGGGCGGCACGGTCCGGGTCGAGGCGGAGCGCGACCTCCCCATCGAGGACCTGCCGTTCGTCGACCCGGACCCGCGCTCGAAGACCTACCGCGCTCCTGCATTTCGGTACGCCGCCCTCCGCGACGCCCTCCGTGGGAACGGCATCGCCTTCGACGACCGCGTGCTCGACGCGCCCGACCTCCCGGACCTCCGCTCGGACTACGAACTCCGGGAGTACCAGGCGGACGCGCTCGCGGCGTGGGAGGACGACGCCGACGGGACGCGGCGTCCACGCCGTGGAGTGCTCGAACTGCCGACCGGGAGCGGCAAGACCGTCATCGGCGTGAAGGCCATCGAGCGCCTCGGAACGGCGACGCTCGTCGTCGTCCCGACGCTCGACCTGCTCGACCAGTGGCGACGCGAATTCGAAGCCGAGTTCGACGTGCCGGTGGGTCAGATGGGCGGTGGCGAACAGCGCGTCGAACCGTTGACGGTCGCGACGTACGACTCGGCGTACCTCCGGGCGGACGACGTGGGCGACCGGTTCGGTCTCGTCGTCTTCGACGAGGTCCACCACCTCGGCGGCGAGGGGTATCGCGAGATAGCGCGCCTGCTCGCCGCCCCGGCGCGGATGGGACTCACCGCGACGTTCGAGCGCCCGGACGGTGCCCACGAGGTGGTCGCCGACCTCGTCGGACCGAAGGTGTACGCCATCGACGCCGACGAACTGGCCGGCGACCACCTCGCTCCGTACGACGTCAAGCGCCTGACGGTCGAACTCACCGAAAAGGAGCGCGAGCGGTACGAGGCCGAACAGGAGGTGTTCACGGACTACCTCGCGCGCTCGGACATCCGGATGCGGAGCGGCAGCGACTACCAGGAACTCGTCAAGCGCTCCGGCAGCGACCCCGAGGCCCGGGAGGCGCTCCTCGCCAAGCAGCGGGCCCGGGACCTCATGATGAACAGCGAGGGGAAGGTCGAGACGCTCGCGGAGATACTGGACAGCCACCGCGAGGACCGCGTCATCGTCTTCACGGCGCACAACGACCTCGTCTACCGGCTCTCCGAGCGGTTCCTCCTCCCCGCCATCACCCACCAGACGCCGACCGCCGAGCGCCGCGAGATTCTGGAGCGGTTCCGGCGGGGGGAGTACTCCCGGGTGGTCACCTCGAACGTCCTGGACGAGGGCGTCGACGTGCCGGACGCCAACGTCGCCGTCCTCCTCTCCGGCAGCGGGAGCGAACGCGAGTTCACCCAGCGGCTCGGACGCGTCCTCCGGCCGAAGACGGACGGCGGCCGGGCGCTGCTGTACGAGGTCGTGAGCGAGGAGACGGCGGAAGAACGGGTCGCGGAACGGCGGCGATAGACGGAGACGGCGGGCGGTGGGGAGAGGTCCGGCGGGGGGCGACTACTGCAGGTCCAGGCTGATGCTTCGCTTGTCCGCGTTCTCGTACTTGGCGTACTTGACCTCCAGGGGAACCTCGACCTCCTTCCGCTCGCCACCCGGCACCGTCACCTGGTAGTCCCTGTTGTGAACCGTGTCGTCTATCTCGACGGTGACGTCGAGCGTGGCGGAGGACTTCTTCTCGCCGTGGTTCTTGATCTCGGCCGCGACGACGAGATTGTCGTTCTCGCCTTTGCGCGGTCCCAGAATCTTCATCGTTTCGAGACTTCCCGAGCGCTTCGGATCGTCGTCGCCGGATTTCTTCTCTTGTCCGCCTTCGAGGATGGCGGCACAGCCGCCAGTCGACCCGAGGACGGCGACGAGACCGAGCCGTTGGAGGGCGTCGCGTCGGCGCATACCCTACCCTGAGATTCGGTCGGAATGAATCTTCTCATTCAGATTGCTTTTGTAGTCGCCGTCCCTACCGTCCGCCGTGCTGACGAAGGACCTGCTCCGGGTGTCGCGCGCCGGCGGCGGCTACCACCCCCAGTTCGCCGACCGCGGACACCGTCCGCTGGCCGCCCGCGTCCTCGGCACCTACCAGGGCCACGTCGACGAGCCGCAGTCGGCGCTGGACGCGGCGCTCGCCGACCTGGAGTCCGACGCCGAGGATTTCAAACTCGTCCGGGGGTTCGCCAAACTCCTCGAACGCGAGGCGACGTTCGAGACGCGGTCTGCCGTCCCGCCGGAGCGGGCCCGGCGCGTGACCTTCGAGGCCGCGGAGGCGGTCGGCGTCGTCACCGAGAGCGACCGAACGACCGCACTGCGGCGGGCCGCCGACCGCCTCGACGCGTCTCCGGACGACCTCGAAGACTCGCTGTACGCCGACCTCGACGAGCGCCAGGTGCTCGCCGACTTCGAGTCCCGCTGGGACCCCGAGGAACTCGTCGCCCAGTACAACCTCTCGCTGGCCCAGACGGCGCTGTTCGACGCCACCGTACTCCGCGTTCGGACGTCCGACCCGAAGGCGCTGGTCTCGGCGGTCAAGCGCCTGCGGCTGATGTACGAGATACGGAAGACCGGGGACGGCCGCGAGGTGGTCGTGACCGGGCCGGACGCCCTGTTCCGCTCGACCCGGCGCTACGGCACCCGGTTCGCGCGCCTGCTCCGGACCGTCGCGAAGGCGGCGGAGTGGCGACTCGTGGCGACGGTCGACGACTACGGCACCGAGCGCGAACTCGTCCTCTCCGAGGCCGACCCGGTCCGCGTGCCGGCCACGGAACCGGTCGCGGGCGTCTCGTTCGACAGCGGCGTCGAGGCCGACTTCGCCGCCCGGTTCGAGGCGCTCGACCTCGACTGGGAACTGGTGCGCGAACCCGAACCGCTGGAAGCCGGGGCGCGCGTGATGATTCCGGACTTCGCGTTCGACTGGCCCCACGGGGAGTTCCGCGTCTTCTTCGAGGTGATGGGCTTCTGGACGCCCGAGTACGTCGAGAAGAAGCTCTCCCAGCTCGACGCGACGGACGAGCGACTGCTGGTCGCCGTCGACGAGAGCCTCGGCGTCGGCGAGGAGATAGCGGCCCGCGACCACCGCGCGATTCCCTACTCCGGGACGATTCGAGTGAAGGACGTGCGCGACGCGCTGCGCCGGTACGAGGACGAACTGGTCGCCGAAAGCGCCGCCGACCTCCCGGCGGAACTCGTCCCGGACGACGACGCCACGACCGTCGCCGACCTCGCCGCGGAGTACGGCGTGAGCGAGGCGGCCGTCGAGGACAAGACCTTCCCCGACCACGAGCGCGTCGGTCGGACGCTGGTCCGGCCCGCGCTGCTCGATGCGCTCGCCGACGAACTGGAGGATGGAATGGCGTTCTCCGAGGTCGAGACCCTGCTCGCCGAGCGCGGCATCGACGACGCCAGCGCGCTCCTCGCCGAACTCGGCTACGCCGTCGAGTGGGAGGGCCTGGGCGGCGGGACGGTGCGCGAGAAGGATTAGATGTCCCGCTGGCGACCGCTGGGGACGAGCGACTGCAGTTCCCCCCGCAGGTAGAGCCCCACGCCGAGCGGTTCTGTCGCACCCGCGAGTTCGTGCGCGGCGACGACGTAGCCCCAGTCGCCGTCCCACTCCAGCTCCTGGTCCTCGCCGCGGGCGAACCGCCGTGCGGCGTCGCGGTCGAGTTCGACGACGTTTCTCGTCGCGTCCCGACCGAACCGCTGGACGGCGTTCGTCGTCGGCTTCCAGTGCTCCTGGCGCGTGCGCAGGAACGTCATCCCCAGCGCCTCGACGCGAACCGGCGAGTCGAGGTCGCCCCGGAGAATCCATATCTTGCCCTTGCCCTTCTCCCAGAACGAGTAGTTCTCGAACGTCTCGGGGCCGATGCCGAACCGCTCGTCCCACCAGTCGAGCACCTCCCGGCGAGTTGCGCGACCCTCGACACGCCGTTCGTCGCTCGTCGCCGGCAGGCGGTCGAACTGCTGGCCGTCGTTCGTGGGGTCGCTCACGCGCCCACCTCCAGTTTGGCACAGAAGAACCCGCCCGTGTCGTTGTGGTGCGGGTAGTACCGCCGGGCCTTCCGGACGCTCTCGTCGTACTCCTCGCCGTTCCACTCCGTGACGCCCGGGGCGGAGTCGAGACCGACGTCGAACTCGACGAGTCGGCAGTCCTCCGCGTCGAGCACGTGGTCGACCACGGCCTCGTTCTCCTCGGGGGCGAACGTGCAGGTCGCGTAGACGACCTCGCCGCCCTCGCGGGTGGCCTGTATCGCCCGCCGGAGGATGCCCTTCTGGACGCCGGCGACGCTGCGGACGTGGCCTTCGCTCCAGTCGTCGAGCGTCGTGGGGTTCTTCCGTATCGTCCCCTCGCAGGAGCAGGGGGCGTCCACGAGCGCGGCGTCGAACGTCTCGAAGGGGAACTCCTTCAGCGAGAAGTTCCGGGCGTCCTGGTTCGTGACCGCCGCGGCGGTGACGCCGAGGCGCTCGGTGTTGAACCGGAGCGCGGACAGACGACCGAGGTTGTTGTCGTTGGCCACCACGAGTCCCTCGTCGTCCATCAGCGCGGCGAGCTGGGTCGTCTTCCCCCCGGGCGCGGCGCAGGCGTCGAGCACGCGCTGGCCGGGGTCCGGGTCGAGCGCGACGGGTGGGATGGCCGACACCTCCTCCTGGCCGTGGCTCCAGCCGTGGAAAGAGGGCCACGTCGTCCCCGGACTCGCGTCGATTTCGAGCACCGCGTCGTTCCACTCGCGACCCTCCCACTCGACCCCCGCTTCGTCGAACGCCCGCCGAACCCGCTCCGGGGTGGCCTTGATGGTGTTCACCCGGACGACGGACGGCAGCGGGCGCTCGCAGACTGCACGGAACGCCTCGAAGTCGTCGATTATCGGTTCGTACCGCTCCAGTACGTCCATCGACCCGACGTGTGGTCGAGAGCCGCTTGTGGGTTTCGGAAGGAGGCTCGGTCCGGATTCTAGCCTGCCAATACACACCCCGGTTTTATGCGGTCACGCACCGTATCTCGAACCATGAGTGGCGTTACCATCGTCGCCGAGGACGTGGAGTTGGACTCGCCGACGCTCGTCGAAGGCCTGCCCGGCCTCGGTCTGGTCGGCAAGATAGCGACCGACCACATCGTCGAGAAGTGCGAGATGACCTACTACGCCAGCTTCGACTGCGAGGGGCTGCCTCGCATCGCCGTCTACGACGAGGGGGACCGCAGACTGCAACCGCCCGTGCGCCTCTACGCCGACGAGGAACGCGACCTCGTGGCGCTGAAGAGCGACGTCCCCGTCTCGGCCGACACAGCGCCGCAGTTCGCCGACTGCGCCGTCAGCTGGATGCTGAACCACGACGCCACGCCGCTGTTCATGAGCGGTCTGCCCCACCAGAAGGAGGCCGGACAGGTGCCGGACCTGTACGGCGTCGCCACTGGCGCGGGCGGCGACCTGCTCGAAGAACACGACATCGGCACGCCGCCGGAGGCCGGCGCGGTCGGCGGCCCAACTGGCGCGCTGCTCGCAGACGCGGCCGACGCCGACCTCGACGCGGTCGGCCTCATCGTCCAGAGCGACCCGCGGTTCCCCGACCCCGAGGCGGCCCGGGTGCTCATCGAGGACGGCATCTCCCGTCTCACCGACATCGACGTGCCGACCGACGACCTGGTCGAGCGCGCCGAGGAGATTCGAGAGCAGAAAGAGCAGCTCGCCCAGCGCATGCAGCAGGCCGACACCGACGAGAGTTCGCAGGCGCAACCGCTGCAGATGTTCCAGTGACGAGCGCGAGACGGCGCACTTTTCCCCGCGAAACCCCTCCCTTCGGGTATGACCGACTTCGAAGACGCCGTGGAGCAGTTCCTGCAGGACGCCGACGCGGTGTACGACGAGTACGACCAGGGGTACGTGGACGCCGACGCCGCGCTGTCGATGCTCGACGACCGGCTGAACGACCTCCGCGCCGCCGTCGAGGGGACCGAGGACTGACGCTGCCGAGCGGTGCGTTCCCGAACCACACACGAACAATTATCCCCCGTGGCTACGTCGTCGGGGACGTATGACAGGCTTTTCGGACAGGGTCGAAGCGGTTTCCATAAGCGGTATTCGAGAAGTGTTCGAGGCGGCGGGCGAGGACGCCATCAACCTCGGCATCGGCCAGCCCGACTTTCCGACGCCGAGCCACGCCCGGGAGGCGGCCAGGGAAGCCATCGAGGCGGGAGAGGCGGACGCCTACACGGAGAACAAGGGCACCCGTGCGCTCCGCGAGGCCATCAGCGCCAAACACGACCGCGACAACGACATCGCCGTCCCGCCCGAGAACGTCATCGCCACCGCGGGCGGCAGCGAGGCGCTCCACCTGGCGATGGAGGCGCACGTCGACCCCGGCCAGGAGGTCGTCTTTCCGGACCCCGGCTTCGTCTCCTACGACGCCCTGACGAGGATAGCGGGCGGCGAGCCGAACCCCGTCGCGCTCCGGGAGGACCTCACGCTCGACCCCGCGACGGTCGAGGACGCCATCACGGACGACACCGCCGCGTTCGTCGTCAACAGCCCGGCGAACCCGACCGGTGCCGTCCAGAGCGAGGAAGACATGCGGGAGTTCGCGCGCATCGCCGACGAGCACGACGTGCTCTGCATCAGCGACGAGGTGTACGAGCACATCGTCTTCGACGGCGAGCACTACTCGCCGATGCAGTTCGCCGAGACGGACAACGTCGTCGTCGTGAACGCCTGCTCGAAGGCCTACTCGATGACCGGCTGGCGACTCGGCTGGGTCGCCGCCAGCGAGCGCCGCACCGAGCGCATGCTCCGGGTCCACCAGTACGTCCAGGCGTGCGCGAGCGCCCCGGCGCAGTACGCCGCCGAGGCCGCGCTCTCGGGACCGCAGGGCTGCGTCGACGAGATGGTCGACGCGTTCGAGCGGCGTCGCGACGTGCTGCTCGACGGCCTCGCCGACGCCGGCCTGGAGACGCCGACGCCCTCCGGCGCGTTCTACGCGATGCCGAAGGTGCCCGAGGGATGGGTGGACGAGGTGCTCGACCGCGACGTCATCGTCGTCCCCGGCGAGGCGTTCGGCGAGCGCGGCGCGGGCTACGCTCGCATCTCCTACGCGAACGACACGGAGCAGATAAAGGCGGCGCTGGAAGCGATGGACGCGGCGGCGAGCGCGGTTCGCTGAGTCCGCCCGCGGTGCCCATCGCGTCCGCCTGAGACTTTATTTCCGTCGCGCCCGTTACACGTCCGTATGTCCATCTCCCGGCGGAGCAGTGGTACGTCGTCCGCCCTCCAGGCGCTGGCCTCGCAGGTGCATCCCGTCTTCATGCTCCCGCCGGTCGCCTGCTCGTGGTTCGGTGCATTTCTCGCCGGCGAGACGTCGCTCCTCGTCGGACTCGTCCACTCGGTCGCCATCTTCAGCGCCGTCTACACGGCGCACGTCAAGGACGGCTACGTCGACTTCTACGGCCGCGGCGAGGACGACGACCACCCGCTGACCCGACGCGGTTGCGTCCTCGCGCTGGTCGGCGCGACCACCCTGTTCTTCGCCTGCCTCGCCGCGCTGTGGGTGCTCGCGAACCCCGGGGGCGTGGCTCTCACGCTGCCTACCTGGTTCATCGGCTACTTCCACGCGCCGCAACTGGACACGAACCCCGTCACCGCCACGTCGGGCTATCCGCTCGGCATCGCGCTGGCGATCGCCGGGGGCTACTACGTCCAGGCCGGTGCGCTCTCCCCCGTGGCGGTCGCGTTCGCCGCCGTCTTCCTCGTGCTGCTGTCGGGCGTGAAGGTCATCGACGACGCACAGGACTTCGAGTACGACCGGTCCATCCAGAAGCGGACCGTCGCGGTCGCGCTCGGCCGGGAGCGAGCGCGCACGACGGCGTACGCCCTCATGGCGCTCGCGCTCGTCGCGGTCGTGGCGTTCGCCCTCGCGGCTGTGTTCCCGCCGAGTACGATGCTCGCAGTGCTGGGGTTCGCCGCCGTGGCGGTCGTCGCCCGCCGGGCCGACCCGGAACTGGCGACGATGCTGCTCGTCCGCGGGTCGTACGTCTTCCTCGCGCTGTTGCTCTTCGCGGTCTGGTTCCGGCCGCTCTCCTGAGGCGGGAACGCCACGTCCCGGACCGGGGGAGAGCGGCGTCAACGCTTAACCGTCGAACGTCCTTCGGTGTCGGTATGGCCGCCTGGACTCACCGCGAAGCGTCGGTCGACGGCATCCGCCTCCACTACGTCGAGGCTGGCGACGCCGACGACCCGCTCGTCGTCCTCCTCCACGGGTTCCCGGAGTTCTGGTACTCGTGGCGCGACCAGTTGCCCGCGCTCGCCGACGCCGGATTCCACGTCGTCGCGCCGGACATGCGGGGGTACAACGCCTCCGAGAAACCCCACGGCGTCTCCGCTTATGGCATGGACGAACTCGTCGGCGACGTCGTCGGCCTGCTGGACCACTTCGGTTCGGACGCGGCCCACGTCGTCGGCCACGACTGGGGCGGCGTCGTCGCCTGGGAAGTCGCCATCCGCTACCCCGAACGAGTCGACCGACTCGGAGCGCTGAACGCACCCCACCCCGGCCGGTTCCGGGAGGTCGTCCGCACGCCCGAGCAGTTGCGCCGGTCGTGGTACATGTTCGCCTTCCAGGTTCCGTGGCTGCCGGAGGCCCTGCTCGGTTCGCGCGACTGCGCCGCGGTTCCGGAGATGCTCCGCGGCAGTGCGGCGAACCCCGACGCCTTCGACGAACGCGACCTCCGGCGCTACCGCGAGGCCGCCTGCCGGCCCGGCGCGCTCGGGGCCACGATCAACTACTACCGTGCGGCGTTCCGCGACGAGGTGCGACGCGAGGTCGGCGCGCTCCTCGGCGGCCGCCGCGAGTCGCCCACCGTCGCCGTACCGACGCTGCTTGTCTGGGGCGAACGGGACCCCGCGCTCGGTACCGAGTTGACGGAGGGCCTGGACCGGTGGGTGCCCGACCTGCGAGTCGAACGCCTGCCGGACGCGAGCCACTGGGTACAGAACGACCGACCGGAGCGCGTGAACGAGCTGCTGACGGGGTTCTTGCGGACCGCGGAATGAGACTGCCGGCGTCCCGGGTACCGTCGCGAACGACGCGCGACGCGCGGGTCACCGGGTGGACTCTTCCGGCAGTCGGACGACTTCCTCGGGGTTCTGGAACGCGTACAGCACGACGCTTCCCTCGACGCGCTGGTCCCGCAGGAGCTGCGTGACGTCGTCCCGGTCCATCTCGGCGATGATTTCGACGGCCGTCTTCAGCGCGCTCTGGGAGACGCCGAGCTGCTCTCGCTGGACCGTCACTCCCGCCGGCGATTTCACGCTCTCGAGCATGACCTCCACGAACTCCGAGAGGTCCGTGGTGTCCGCGAGTCGCTCGTGCCACGAGGCCGGGTAGATGCTGACGTCGTCGTCGTCGTCGACCTCGTAGATTCGGTCGCCCGGTTGCCACGTCTGCGAGCCGGTCAGGCGGTCTTCGAACGATGTCCGCACGCGGTCTACGTCGTAGTCGAGTTCCTCGGCGTAGGCTTCGACCAGGTCGCGGGGGACGCCCGGCCCCTCGACTGGATGGTGGCGTTCGAGGTATCGGACGAGGTCTCTCAGGGTGAGGTACTCGTCGTGGTGGGCCAGGTCATCGACGAGGTCAGTGTCGACGGATGTCATGGCACGCTACTGCGACGCCGAATCGCAAAAGCACCCCGTAAGGTTTCCGAGAGGTGCGCGGCGGTACCGAGCAGTACCGGGATACGTACGGCAGGGGTACGCGGCGGCCGGCGCCGCGTCACTTGGCCGTGCTGACTATCTTGACGACGTCTCCCTCTTCGAGTTCGTAGGAGTCGCTTATCTCGCGGTCCGTCTTCGCGTTGACCGCGTGGAGGTAGCCGTCGCCGATGTCGCTGTGGACGGCGTACGCGAGGTCCCTCGGCGTCGACCCCCGGGGTAGCAGGTTGGCGTCCGGGAGGACGTTGCCCTGGCCGTCGGTCCACTTCGACTCGTTCTGGACGGGGTACGCCGTAATCTGGTCGAGGAGGTCGTAGACGGCCTCGTTCAGCGACTGCTGGACGCCCGTGCCGCCCCACTCCTGCATGACCGCCCGGATTCGTTCGAGGCCCTGCTCCTGTTCGTCGCTCACGTCGCCGACGATATCGAAGTCGTCGTCGCCGGGGTCGTAGTCGACCACGCCCGCCTCGACCGCCTGCCGGAGGGCGAGTTCTCCCTCCGCGGTCGCCGGGACGACCGGCTTGCCCGTCTCCCGGAGGCGCTCGACGTTCTCCTCCGGAGCGACGTCGGCCTTGTTCGCCACGAGGATTATCGGTTTCGTCCGTGCGCGCACGTCGCGCGCGAGCGCCTCGCGGTGTTCGTCGGTCCAGTCGCGGGGATTGTCGGGGTACTCCAGTTCGCGGAGGCTGGCCGCCACGTCGGCCTCCGTCGCGCCGAACCCCGTCAGCATCTCCGCCAGCGCGTCGTCGATGTCGAACCCCGGAGACCGGCTCTGGCGCTCGACGGTCTCCCAGTTGCGTTCGATTATGCCCGCGAGCCACATGTTCATCTCCTCCTCGATGAAATCGACCTCCTCGACGGGGTCGTGGCTCCCGACCTCGACCGGTTCGCCCTCCTCGTTCGTCCCGCCGGAGGCGTCGACGACGTTGAGGATGGCGTCCGCGTTCGTCAGTTCGTCGAGGAACTGGTTGCCCAGACCGCGGCCCTCGTGTGCGCCCGGGACGAGGCCGGCCACGTCGAGCAACTCGACGGGAACGTATCGCTTGCCGTCGTGGCAGGCCTCGTTGCCGCAGCGCTCGTCGCGTTCGAGGCAGGGACAGTCCGTGCGCACCGAACTCACCCCGCGATTGGCGTCGATGGTGGTGAACGGGTAGTTCGCCACGTCCACGTCGGCCATCGTCGCCGCCTTGTAGAAGGTGGATTTGCCCGCGTTGGGCTTGCCCGCCAGCGCGATGGAAATCATGCGTGGTGGTACCGCCGTTGCGGGGAACTGCCTTTCGGTTCTCCGGGTCCGGGTCGCGGTGGCGGTGCCGGACGCCGACGAGAGTCCGGGAACGAGCGAACGCCCGGCGAGAACGCCGAATCTCCGCCGTACCACCCGGAGTGACGGTTTAGGAAACCTTTTCCCGCCACTCGTACTGCAAACGCCCAATGAGAACCCATCGGAGGGACGCCAGACCATGACGATGGACGACAGCATCGACGACCTGCGAGAGAAGCGCGCGGAAGCCGAGAAAGGTGGCGGCGAGGACCGCATCGAGAAGCAACACGAGAAGGGGAAGATGACGGCGCGCGAGCGCATCGACTACTTCCTCGACGACGACAGCTTCAACGAGTTCGACCAGCTTCGGACCCACCGGAGCCACAACTTCGGGATGGAGGAAAAGCAGGCGTACGGCGACGGCGTCGTCACGGGGTACGGCGAGGTCAACGGCCGGACCGTGTTCGTGTTCGCCCACGACTTCACCGTCTTCGGCGGGTCGCTCGGCGAGGTGTTCGCCGAGAAGGTCTGCAAAGTGATGGACAAGGCGATGGAGGTCGGCGCGCCGGTCGTCGGCCTGAACGACTCCGCCGGGGCGCGCATCCAGGAGGGCGTCGCCTCGCTCGCGGGCTACGCCGACATCTTCCACCGCAACCAGCAGGCCAGCGGCGTCATCCCCCAGATTTCGGCCATCATGGGGCCGTGCGCCGGCGGCGCGGTCTACTCGCCGGCCATCACGGACTTCATCTTCATGGTGAAGGACACGAGCCACATGTTCATCACCGGCCCGGACGTCATCGAGACCGTCACGGGCGAGGAGGTCACCTTCGAGGAACTCGGCGGGGCGACGACCCACAACTCCGAGAGCGGCGTCGCGCACTTCGCCGAGGACGGCGAGAAGGAGGCGCTCGACGACATTCGACGTCTGCTCTCCTACCTCCCGCAGAACAACGTCGAGGACCCGCCGAGGGTAGAGCCCTGGGACGACCCCGACCGCCGCGACGAGGAACTGAAGTCGGTCGTGCCCGACCAGCCGAAGAAGCCCTACGACATGACGCGGGTCGTCGAGGGCGTCGTCGACGAGGACTCCTTCTTCGAGGTCCAGGAGGGGTACGCCAAGAACCTCGTCGTCGGATTCGGTCGGCTCGACGGTCGCTCGGTGGGCGTCGTCGCCAACCAGCCACGGGTGAACGCCGGCACGCTCGACATCGAAGCGTCGGAGAAGGGCTCGCGGTTCGTCCGGTTCTGCGACTCGTTCAACATCCCCATCGTCACCTTCGTCGACGTGCCCGGCTTCATGCCCGGCACGGACCAGGAGCACGGCGGCATCATCCGCCACGGCGCGAAGCTGCTGTACGCGTTCTCCGAGGCGACGGTCCCGCTACTGACCGTCATCACGCGGAAGGCGTACGGCGGCGCGTACGACGTGATGGCCTCCAAGCACATCGGCGCGGACGTGAACTACGCGTGGCCGACCGCGGAAATCGCCGTGATGGGGCCGAAGGGAGCGGTGAACGTCCTCTACAGCGACGAACTCGACGCGGCCCAGGACCCCGACGAGCGCCGGGACGAACTCATCGACGAGTACCGCGACCAGTTCGCGAACCCCTACACCGCGGCGGACCGCGGGTTCGTCGACGACGTCATCGAACCGCAGGACACCCGCCCGCGGCTCGTGAAGGACCTGGAGATGCTCGAAACGAAACGCGAGTCCCAGCCGGAGAAGAAGCATGGCAACATCCCGCTCTGAGGACGTCGACCTGTCGATCCTCGACGACGCCACCGAGGCGGAGGCGGCGGCCATCGCCGCCGCCGTGAGCGCGCACCTCAGCGCGCGCGCCGCGGCGGCCGCGGCCAGCGAGGAGACGGGGACCGACTGGGAGGGCAAGCGCTGGGGATTCGCGGGGAAGGTCGCGCGCCTGCAGAACCGCGACGTGCGCGTCCCCACCGACGCGCCGACCGACCCCTGGAGCGCGGCCGGACGCTCCAGTCGCTTCTAACCGCATCGCCTCCGGCCTGCGGTTCTGTCTACAGTCTGGCAATCATCTCTAAATACGAGAACGTACTACTAGCGAACAACTACTCGCTCTCGGGAGACGGTCGTGGGACTCGTCAGTCGATATCCGGACGACCACCGGTAGATTTCGTTTCACTCTGGGAGCGCGTGGGGGTGTTCTTCATGACTAAAGTACTGTACGTCATCGAGCGCGAATTCATGCGGAAGACGTTCGAGGCGATAGACCGACACGTCGACGCCGAATCGGCCTACGTCGCGGTCAGGTCCGAAGCCGTCGGTTGTTGCGAACGGATTCCCGAGGTCGAGGTAGACGACGTATCCGACGTCGACCGCCACGTCCGCGAGGTCGACCCGGACGTGGTGGTGTACAACCACCGGTTCCGCATCGAGGACGCGACGTTCCACGAGGAGTATCCGCTGGTCCACGCCCGACACGGCGCGTCCATCGGACGGGGGGAGATCGAGACGACCACTTCGACGACCAGCGACGCGGTGGACGTCGCACTCGCGCCCGGAGAGCGGTGGGCGCGGCGGTACGAGGAGGCGTACCCGGCGGACGTCGACGTGTCGGTGGTCGGCATCCCCGAGGCCGACGACCTCGTGGCGGCCGACCCGCCCCGCGAGCGGCGCGTGCTGTACGCGCCGACCAACCACAACTACGGCGGCGGGTCGTACCTCGACACGGCCGAGGCGGTCCTCGACCTGTTCGCCGACACGGAGTACGAACTCCTGTTCCGGCCCCACCCGATGGACCGAAGGGAGGACCCCGGGAAGTCACTGACCACCGAGTGTCGGGAGCGCATCGCGGACCTGCCGAACGTGGTCTTCGACGAGGCCGAGACGCCCCGCGAGAGCGTGCTGGCGTCGGACCTGCTGCTCTCGGACTACTCGGGCATCGTGACCGAGTGGCTCCACACCGAACGGCCGCTCGTCCAGTTCACCGACCTCGCGTCCGATGACGGCGAGGTACCCGGGATAGGGCACGTGACGGCCGTCGACGACCTCGACCTCGGGACCGTCGACGACCTCTACGAGCGCGGCTACTCCGACCGGGTGGCCGAGCGCGAGGCCGCCGTCCGGTCGGACCTCGGCATCCCGATGGACGGCTCTGCCGGCGAGCGCGCCGCACGGGAGGTGACGGCATGCACGGAGTGATACTGGCGGCGGGTCGGGGCAGTCGGATGAACGAGGTGACCGACGACGCGCCGAAGGCGTTCCTCGAGGTCTCGGGGCGGACGCTGTACGACCGCCAGCGCGAGACGCTCGCCGACCGCGTCGACGGCATCACGGTCGTCCTCGGCTACGAGGCCACGACCGTCCGCGACCACCTCTCGTCGGCGGACGCGCTGGTGCTCGACCGGTGGGACGAGTACGACAACGCCGAGTCGCTCCGTCGCGCGCTCGAACGCGTCGACGACGACGTGCTCGTGCTAAACGGCGACGTGCTCGTCGCGCCGTCGGTGCTCGACCGGCTGATTCGACGCTACGAGGAACTCGACGGCGAGTACAACGTCGTGGGGTGTCTCCCGGGCGTACAGGAGGAACACACCGCCATCCGGGGCGACGACGCGGGCAACGTCGTCGACTACGGCGAGATTCGCGGTCACCGCCACGCCGGCATCGGCATCGTCAGTCGCCGCCATCACGACGCGGCGACTGACGTGCTCGCCGGCAACCGCACTGGCTGGTACCCCCATCTCTATCCCGAGACCCCGACCAAGCGCGTGTTCGTCCAGCCGGACGCCCACATCGAGATCAACCGTCCGTCCGACCTCGAGGCCGCACGAGAGCGGCTTCCCCTGGTCCGTCAGGTCGAGCAGGACGCCGGAAAGTCTTAGGAAGGCTTATACGGCAAGCGTCCCGTTCCACCGGCAACGAATGGAGATTATCGCCCATCGTGGGTGTGCCGAGGAGTATCCCGAGAACACGATTCGCGCGGTCGAACGCTCTTCTCGACGTCTACCGGCCGTGGAACTGGACGTGCGGCAGTGCCGGTCCGGCGAACTCGTCGTCTTCCACGACGAGACGGTAGGCCGGGTGACCGACGGACGCGGCTCCGTCGCCGGGATGGACTGGACTCGCCTCCGGGAACTCGAGGTGCTCGACTCAGGCGAACGGATTCCGCTCCTCTCGGAAGCGCTGGCCGCGATTCCGCCGGACGTCGGAGCGCAGGTCGAACTGAAGCAGGCCGGCGTCGCCGCGGACGCGGTGGCGACCGTCGCCGACGCTCGCGTCGACGCGCGGTTCACCTCCTTCCGTCCGGAGGTGCTGACCGAGGTCCGCGACCACGACCCCTGCGCCCCGCTGGGCTACCTGTTCGGACAGGCCGTCGGCGTCGAGACCGGTCTCGACACCGCTCTTGCGCTCGACTGCGACTACCTCCACCCGCACGCTACGCTGTGTCTGGAGACCGACGTTGTCGAGCGCGCGCAGGAAGTCGGGATGGACGTCGTCGCCTGGGGCGTCGACGACGCCGCGACCGTCGAGGCGCTCCAGGAGGCGAACGTGGACGGCGCGACAGCCGATAGCTGGACGCTGACGGGCGAGCGCGCGGAAGTCGAGGCGATGGCCGCGGACTGAGTCCGGGGGTCGGTCTACGACGCGAAGACCGGGACTACGCCCGGCAGACGGCCAGCATGTGTTCGGACCAGTCGACGGCGGTGCGGTCCTCCCGGAGCGTCCTGACGACCTCGCGGACGTCCTCGACGGCCTCCTCGTCGGCCGCCGACAGCTCTTCGTTCATCCGCGAGGCGACGTTCTCCAGGCCGACGAGGCGCTCGACCTCCAGTCCCGCCGCCGCCAGTTCGCGCTCGAACTCCTCGGCGCGGAAGAGATGGCACTCCGCCCAGCCCTCGCCGTCGCCCAGTTCCGCGACCCGCTCTTCGGTGTACTTGCCGTCGGCGGCGACGGGCACGAGCAGGCCGTGCGAGCCGTCGAGGGCGAACTTGACCACGTCCCGGAGCGCGGCGAGTCGGCCGATGACGGAGACGAAGACGGGACGACCGGAGCGGGCGACCCGCCGGAGTTCGGCCACGGCCGTCGCGCGTTCGTCGTCGTCGACGACGTGCGAGAGGGGGCCGCCGAGACAGCAGACCGCGTCGAAGCGTTCGTCCTCGAATTCGAGGTCGCGCACGTCGCCCCGCTCCGCCGTCACGCGGTCGGCGAGGCCGCGCTTCGTGGCCTTCTCGCGTGCGAGCGCCACCTGTTCGGCCGAGAGGTCGACGAGCGTCACGTCGTGGCCGCGCTCGGCGAGCCAGAGCGAGTACCGGCCCGCAGCGCCACCGGCGTCGAGGACGTGACCCGAGTCGGGCAGGTATCGGTCGAGGTAGTCGGTCGTGTTCTCGAACTCCATGCGAGTGACGGGGTCGCGGTCGAGACGCTCCCACTCACTCTCCCCGAACTCGTCGTAGTAGCGACGGGGGTCCATGTCCGTCATCGTCGCGCCCCCGCGAGGGTCTCACGAGTCGTTTCGCTGTCGGTGCGTCGTTCGTATCGCGTGTGTAACTGCATCGTTGTCGTGGTGGAGACGGTCTGCTGGCGAGCGAGCGGTCCGAATCGCCGGGTTTCACCCCGACGCCGTTCCACCGGCAGAATCGAGGCTCCACCCGACGAAAGCAGTCGCTGGTCCCGGATTCGGGAACCGAGCGCGGGGTGGAGCGGTACGCTGCACGACAGACGTGTCAGTCTACGTGGCAATAACGGTTTCGCTCGTGCGCTGGCGGCCGGGGCGGCCGAACTGCCGACGACGCCCGGTCGTTTCTCCGCCGCGTATCGTGCCGTCAACGGCGGTTCAACGAGTGGTTGACGCAATCGAGAACCGATAGAATGAGGTTACCCACCCGAATATTCACCCGCAAGAATGTTCGATAAGGTTCTCGTCGCAAATCGCGGGGAGATCGCGGTGCGCGTGATGCGAGCGTGCCGAGAGCTCGGTATCGACACTGTCGCGGTGTACAGCGAGGCCGACCGCAACGCCGGCCACGTCCGGTACGCCGACGAGGCGTACAACGTCGGACCGGCGCGCGCCGCGGACTCGTACCTCGACCACGAGGCGGTCATCGACGCCGCGAAGAAGGCCGACGCCGACGCCATCCACCCCGGCTACGGCTTCCTCGCGGAGAACGCGGAGTTCGCGGGCAAGGTCGAGGAGACCGAGGGCGTGCAGTGGATCGGCCCCTCGGCCGACTCGATGGAGCAACTCGGCGAGAAGACCCACGCCCGCAAGACGATGCAGGAGGCCGACGTGCCCATCGTGCCCGGCACGACCGACCCCGTCGAGGACCCCGAGGAAGTGACGGAGTTCGGCGACGAACACGGCTACCCCATCGCCATCAAGGCCGAAGGTGGCGGCGGCGGCCGCGGGATGAAGGTCGTGCGCGGTCCCGAGGAGGCCGACGACCAGCTCGAATCCGCCAAGCGCGAGGGCGAGGCGTACTTCGACAACGACAACGTCTACCTCGAACGCTACCTCGAGAACCCCCGGCACATCGAGGTCCAGATCATCGCGGACCACCACGGCAACGTCCGCCACCTCGGCGAGCGCGACTGCTCGCTGCAGCGCCGCCACCAGAAGGTCGTCGAGGAGGGGCCGTCGCCCGCGCTCTCCGACGAACTTCGCGAGCGAATCGCCGAGGCGGCCCGGCGCGGTGCCGACGCCGCGGGCTACCGCAACGCCGGGACCTTCGAGTTCCTCGTCGAGGAGGAGGACCGCGAGGACGGCGAACTGCTCGGCCCGGACGCGAACTTCTACTTCCTCGAAGTGAACACGCGCATCCAGGTCGAACACACGGTCACGGAGGAGCTCACGGACATCGACATCGTGAAGTGGCAGATTCGGGTCGCCGCCGGCGAGGCGTTCGACTTCGACCAGGACGACGTCGACCTGGAGGGCCACGCGATAGAGTTCCGCATCAACGCGGAGAACGCCGCCGACGACTTCTCGCCCGCGACCGGCGGGGAGCTGACGACCTACGACCCGCCGGGCGGCATCGGCGTCCGCGTCGACGACGCGCTCCGGCAGGGCGACGACCTCGTGACCGACTACGACTCGATGGTTGCGAAGCTCATCGTCCACGCGTCGGACCGCGAGGAGTGTATCGCCCGCTCGCGGCGCGCGCTCGCCGAGTACGACATCGAGGGCATCCCGACCATCATCCCGTTCCACCGGCTGATGCTCGACGACGAGCGGTTCGTCGCGGGCAAGCACACGACGAAGTACCTCGACCACCACCTCGACAACCAGCGTCTCGTCGACGCCCAGGAGAAGTGGGGGACGGAGACCGAATCCACCGGCGACGACGAGGAGGTCGTCGAACAGGAGTTCACCGTCGAGGTCAACGGCAAGCGCTTCGAGGTGAACCTCGAACAGCGCGGCGCGGCGGCCATCCCGGCCGGCGGGTCCGGCTCCGGCTCCGGCGGCGGCCAGAAACCGCAGCCCGCGGGCGGTAGCGACGACGGCGGCGAGTCCGTCGTCGAGGGCGAGGGCGAGCAGATCACCGCCGAGATGCAGGGCACCATCCTCGACGTGAAGGTCGAGGAGGGCGACGAGATTTCGTCCGGCGACGTGGTCTGCGTGCTGGAGGCGATGAAGATGGAGAACGACGTGGTCGCCTCCCGCGGCGGCACCGTCACGCAGGTCGCCATCGGCGAGGGCGACAGCGTCGACATGGGCGACACGCTCGTCCTCGTCGACTGACGGACACTACTCTTCTCGGCGAAAGGCGACGCTGTACATCCGTCCCGTGTCGACGCCGTCTCCCGCCCGCTCCTCGGCGGCTTCGGCTCGCGCGACGAGGGCGTCCCCGAGGTCGGCCGGGAGTTCCGCTGCGTGCTCGCGAACGAGGTCCACGTGGGCGGACAGCAGGTCCGGCGTCCAGGGTACGGGGTCGAGCAGCGTCTCCGTCCGGGTCGGCCGCCAGCCGTAGCCGGCACAGAGCCGTCGGACCAGGGACTCGGGGTAGAAGGTCAGCGCCGGGTCGCCGGTCGCGAGTCGGCTAGCGGCGTTCTCGACGTCGAAGAGGTCGGCGACGGGCGCGGCCGCCGACGTCTCGGGAACGGGGTCGTAGTCGTCGACGACCAGCCACGCGCCTGACCTGGCGACCCGGGCGAGTTCGGCGAGAATCGGTCCCAGCGTCTCGGGGGAGACGACGTTGACGAGCGCGTGCGCGGTGACGACGTCCACGCTGTCGTCGGGAAGCGGCGTCGCGGCGAGGTCGGCGGTCAGGACCGAGACGCGACCGGGGTCGACGCGCTCGCGAGTGCGGTCGGCGTGGTCGGCGTCGTCGGTCACGGCGTAGACGCGCTCGGCCCCGGCGTCGGCGAGCGCGACGGAAGCGTTGCCCGCGCCCGCGCCGGCCTCCAGGCAGACGGCGTCCTCGACGGGAAGGTCCGCTATCGCCGTTCGTACGGTATCGGACATCGTTCGCGTCGACGCTCGCAGGCCAGGCGCTTCTATCTTTCACTCCGGTCGGCCCAACTGGTTCGGCACAACGGACAATCCCTCCCGTTGCCAATTGCCCACCGTTCGTCGCACGTGAACCCGCGAAGGAGCGTTCACCCTGGCGGGTTTCGTTCGTGCGACGACGCAACCATGACACGCTGCACTGTTCACAACGACGCAAGTGGGGTATCGGTCGACGACGCCATGGACGCGCTCGCCGCACGACGACGGCGAGTGCTGCTCGAACACCTCTTCGAGGAGCGGCGAGCGACGGTCGGGGAACTCGCGGACGAACTCGTGGACGGCCCCCGGCGGACCGACCGCCTGCGGGTCCGGACCGAACTCGTTCACGTGGACCTTCCTCGTCTCGCCGACGCGGGAATCGTCGCGTTCGAACGCGACGCCGACACCGTCGCGCTCGACGGAGAGTTGCCGCTCGTGCGACGCTCGCTCGAAGCGGCCCGCCGGTACGAAGGGCGAACGTAATCGAGGAGCGGACCATTCTTGGTGAGCGTGTGCGAAGGGGTTTCCATGAACGAGACGCGCCGCGCCGTCCTCGATGCCCTGGCGGAGGGACCGGTCGCCGGCCCGGACCTCGCCGACCGCTTCGACGTCTCGCGGAACGCCGTCTGGAAACACGTCGAGGCGCTCCGCGACGCTGGATTCGAGATTCACAGCAGCGACGCTGGCTACGAACTCGCCGCAGTTCCGGAGTTCGGCGGTTCCACGGTCGAGTACGGACTGGAAGCGCCCTTCGACGTCGAGTACCACGACGCCATCGCGAGCACGAACGACCGTGCGCGCGAACTCGCCGCGACGAGCGAATCCGACGTGGTCGTGCTGGCCGACGAGCAGACCGGCGGCCGCGGACGACTCGACCGCGAGTGGGTCGGTCCGAGCGGCGGCGTCTGGCTGAGCCTGCTCGTGCGACCTGACGTCCCGCCGTCCCACGCGCCGCTGTTGACGCTCGCCGCGGCGGTCGCCGTGACCCGCGCCGCCCGAGAGGCCGGCGTTCCCGCGGAGATAAAGTGGCCGAACGACGTCGTCGTGCCGGCGGACGGCGGCGACGGTGACGGCGACTCGTCGGCGCGCGTCGGCCGGAAACTGGCCGGTATCCTCACCGAGATGGAGGGCGAGGCGGACCGCGTCTCGTGGGCGGTCGTCGGCGTCGGCGTGAACGCGAACGTCCCCGGCGAACGCCTGCCGGCGGAGGCGACGAGCGTCCAGGAGGAGTCGGGGCCGGTCGAACGACGCGTCTTCGTCCAGCGACTGCTGGAGACGTTCGACGAGTTGCGTGCCGACCCCGACGCGGTACTGCCGGCGTGGCGCGAGTACGCGGCGACGCTCGGGCAGCGCGTCCGCGTCGAGACTCCTGCCGGAACGGTCGAAGGCAACGCCGTGGACGTGACAGTCCCGGGCGCACTGGTGGTCGAGACCGACGAGGGTCGGGTCCACGTCCACGCGGGCGACTGCGAACACCTGCGGCCCGCGTAGGCCCTACGAACTTCCCTTCATCTCGCCGACGCTGTCGGCGGTCGGCGGTTCTTCCTCGTCCTCGTCGCCGACCCGGACGGTCATCACGGGAACGGAGCACGAGCGGACGACGCGTTCTGCGACGCTGCCGAGCAGGAGTCGGTCGATGCCGCCCCGTCCGTGCGTCCCCATCACGACGAGGTCGCAGGCCTCGCGTTCGGCGTGACGGACTATCTCCTTGTTCGGCGGTCCCTCGACGACGTCAGTGCTGACGGGCACGTCGTACGGTTCGGCGAACTCCTCGACGTCCGCGAGCGCCGACTCGCCCTCCTCGCGCAACACCTCGTTGACGTCCTCCCACGAGGTCTCCATCGGGAGTCCCGCGAACGTCGCCGTGTTGACGACGTACAGTCCGCGCAGTTCCGCGTCGTGTACCTCGGCCAGTTCGGCGGCGTGTTCGACGACGCGTCGCGTCTCCGCGGAACCGTCCGTCGGCACGAGGATGCGGTCGTACATAGACACGTTATCGCATGTCACGGGACGGGGCCGCTTAACCCTTTCCCGAAAGGACAGCGCGAGGCCCACCGTCGGCGAGACGGTACGAACGGGGGCGAGTGGAGAACGGCGGGAGTTCGGGGGACGGACGGAGACCGCCGGCTCAGAGGACGACGTCTTTCACGTCGTCGGCCCCCGCCCGGCGGACGACCGCCCGGACCACGTTCCGGTAGCCCGCGAGGTTGTCCGAATCGCCGTCGAGAACGAGCAGTTTCGCGTCCCGACCCTCCTCGACGACGCCGCAGTCGAGACCGGCGACGCGCGCACCGTTCAGCGTCGCCATGCGAAGCACCTCGCGGGCCGAGGCGTCCGTGAGCTTCGCCGTGAACTCCATCTCGCGGAACATCGACGGGCTGTTCAACATCACGTTGTCGGTGCCCAGCGCGACCGTCGTCCTGTCGAGCAGGTCCCGCACGGGCGGCAGTCCGACGTCGGTGACGAGGTTCGAGCGCGGACAGACGACCACCGGAACCTCGCTGTCCTCGATGCGGTCTAGGTGGAGCGGCTCCGGGTGGACGACGTGGACGAGGAAGTCCGGCGAGAGGTCCAGCGCCGGGTTGACGTCGCTCGCGTCCGCTTCGCCGGCGTGGATGCCGAAGAGTTTCCCGGCGCGTTCGGTCGCCGAGCGTTCGCGCGAGAAGTCGCCGTCGTTCGCACCGCTCGCGCCGAACCCCTCGGCCGCCTCCATCGCGTCCACGGTCTCCCGCCCGAGGATGACCGGGTCGACGTCGAGACCGTCGACGGCCTCCCGTAGCGCGTAGACGCCCTCGACGCCCCCCTCGCGGAACTCGAGGAACGACGCGGTACCGGTCGATTGCATGAACTGCGCCGACCGCCGCATCGCCGCTATCTTCTCCTCGCGCGGGGTCGACCGGAGCAGCCGGTGTTTCAGGCCGTCCGGCGGCGCGACCAGTTCCTCCAGCGAGAGTCCCTCCCCGGCCTCCTTGGCGATGGAGTCGCCGACGTGCGTGTGCGCGTTGACGAACGCCGGGAGGACGACGTCGTCGGAATCGACCGTCGCCTCCTCGATGGCCGCTATCTCCCCGTCCTCGACGACGACGCGACCCTCGACTGGGTCGAACCGCGGGCCGCGCAGTATCGTACCCTCCAGAAACATGCGTGGAGGTTGTCAGCACCGGGACTTGAAACTCACCATTGACGCCTTCTCGGGAGGGGGCTGGCGTCTCCCCCCGACCGGCGACGCACGCGAAGGCGACCGCACCGACGCCTCGCGTCCTCGAATCGGCGCGGTCGCCCCGTCGATTTATGCACTCCGCGACGCGAATGTCAGTATGGGACTCAAGGAGACCACGCCTGCGACCGACTTCGAGGAGATAGACAGATGGGACGGCGGAGTCGGCTGGCTCGCCCACCCCGGGGAGAAGATGCAGCGTGCCAGCCACGCGCTCGCGGTCGACGACGACGTGTGGGTGGTCGACCCCGTCGACGCTCCGGGGGTCGACGACCTGTTCGCGGAGTTCGGCGACGTGGCGGGCGTGGTCGTGTTGCTCGGCCGGCACATGCGCGACGCCGAGGCGGTCGCGCGCCGCCACGACGTCCCCCTCTACCTTCCGACGTGGGTCCGTCGGAGCCCCGGACCGGACGTCGCGATACGGCGCTTCGAGGACACCCTCGCGGACACCGGCCTCCGCGTCCTGAAACTGGTCGACAACCCGGCATGGCAGGAGGCCGCGCTGTACGACGAGTCCACGGGAACGCTGGTCGTCGGCGACGTCGTCGGCACCGCGTCGTACTTCCTGACCGAGCACGAGCGCCTCGGCGTCCACCCGATGCTCCGCCTGTTCCCGCCGGACGAACTTCGCGGGCTGACGCCCGAGCGAATCCTCGTCGGTCACGGCGACGGCGTGTTCGACGACGCGACCGGCGCGCTCGCCGAAGCCGTGCGTGAATCCCGACAGCGCTCGGCGCAACTGTACGCCGACATCGTCCGCCAGCTCTCGCCGCTGTAGCGCATCTCAGAACGACGATACTTTTTTGGCGATACGCTACCACGGACGAGGCATGAACTCCGTGCGCCGGGACCCGACGTCTCGGAGCGAGGAGGTGAGAGCGTGACGCTTTCGTTCGGATTCCGTGAGGACCCCCCAGGACTGGAGGTCGTCGACCCGGTAGAGCGACGGACCGCCTCGCTGGCGACGCCCGACGTCGTCCGGCCCTCGTCCGCGGACGCCGACGCGTTCTGCTTCCCCGTCGACGACGCAGTTGCGGTCAGGACCGCGGCCGTAACCCTCCCGACGGCTGCAGCGGTGTACGTCCGGGACGCGAACGGTGAGATGGTCGCGAGCGCCGAGTGTGGCACGAGCCGCGAACTGCCCGCCGGGACGTACAGCGTCGAACTCTGCACGCCAGTGAAACTCTACCTGCGGGTCGAGAGTTCGCTCTCCGTCTCGGCGACGTTCGACCGCGTCGAACTCGCGTTCGACGGCGAGACCGAGATGTTCGTCGGCGCGCGGTCACACCATCGACGCCCGGCGGCGACGGTGAGGACGACCGCTGACCCCGAGGACTTGATGGCGGCGGTGTCGACGTTCGGGTCGGCGCTGAAGACGACGAGTCCCGAACGGTCGTTCCCGACGCTCCGGGGGCATCCCCCGACGGTCGAACTCGGCGACGACCTGGCGATTCCGGACGGACTCGACTCCCCCGACACCGGCGTCCGCATCGAACTTCCGCCTGACCCCTCCTACGTCTACCCCGCCGCGCCGCTCGCGTACTACCTCGGCGCGGACCTCGTTCCGGGGACCACCCCTCGCATCGTCGCCGACGGGGTCGACCACTCGCTTCGGACGACGCGCGGGTTCGAGGCGGAGGTCGAGCGCGTCCTCAAGGGAACCTTCCTGCTCGACTGCGTCACCCGGACGGAGGGGTACTACCCCGTCGACCTCCACGAACGCCGGCAGGTCGAACCGCTCGTGGACATCGACTTCGCCGACCTCTACGACGCCTCGCTCGCTGAGCGGCTGGCAGCGTACCTCGAGGTCCCGTACGCGCTGCTCGAAGAGCACGTCCCCGAGTGGCAACTGGCCGCCCACGTCGCGCCGGAGCCGGGGAACGTCGAGACGCTGCCGTTCGTCGTCGACGACCTCGCGGTCGTCCGGACCCCCGCGGCGTCCGAGCGGTCCGCGTCGAACGTCCAGCTGTCGGCCACCGACGAGTTCGTTCGGAACGGCGAGTTCACCCGGAGCGTCACGGAGTCGAGCGCCCCGGACCGGTCGCTGGTCGAACCGGACCTGACCGACGCCCAGGAGCAACTGTGGGTCGGCGACGACGCCCCGGTCGGGGCGAACAAGGCCATCGCGGAGGCGTTCCGCAACCGTCTCGAACGGACGTCGAGCGACGGCGAGATCGACATTACCGTCGTCTGCAACGACAGCAAGATGGACGAGGAGCGAACCCTCGCGGACGAGGTGTACGGCTCCCGCGAGGAACTGCCGTTCGACGTCACCGTTCGCAGCGACCTCACGACCGGCGAACTGCGCGACGCGCTCGCCCGCGAGACGCAGTTCTTCCACTACATCGGCCACATCGACGAGAACGGGTTCGACTGCGCCGACGGCTACCTCGACGCCCGGTCGCTCGACTCGGTCGGCGTCGAGGCGTTCTTCCTCAACGCCTGCCAGTCCTACGACCAGGGCGTCGCGCTCATCGAATCCGGCGCCATCGGCGGCGTCGTCACGCTGAACGACGTCGTCAACAGCGGCGCGGTCCGGGTCGGCAAGGCGATGTCGCGGCTGCTGAATCGCGGCTTCCCGCTCCGGGCCGCGCTGAACGTCGCGCGCGACCGCAGTCTCGTCGGCGGCCAGTACCTGGTCGTCGGCGACGGGAACGTCGACATTATTCAGACTGAAAATGCCGTGCCCGTTCTCCTCGAAATAGAATCAAAGAGTGGAAATCAGTTCGAGCTTACTCCGCGTAGTTTCGTCTCGAGCCAGGGAGGACTGGGAAGATTAGTAACACCGAAGATTGGTTGTGAGGATGAGTATTTCCTTTCTTCTGGGCCACTGAAGTCGTTTACCCAGAACAAGGCGAGACTGCAGAATCTGTTTGCACTCGACACGATACCCTTACTGTTTGATGGGACGTTCGTTTGGAGTGACGAGCTAGCGGAATTTTGAAAATTACGGTCCCGCAGGCCCTACAAGCATGCCCACAGTGTTCCCCGCTTGCGAGAGCAGCAGCAGCATCGTGAACATCGCGCCGATCATTCGGGGATTCTCTTCGAGGTACGAGGTCAGGTCGTTTTCTGCCATCGTGTTCGTATGAAACACCGCCATTATTATCAAATTTTTTAAACTATTTCGACATATAAATACGTTAAAATACCATCGTGACGATATCGAGGGGGAGCAACGTCTGCTCTCCCCGGCCTCTACAGGGTCGCCGCGAGCGACGGTGTTTTGTTTGGGCGACACGAACCACGGGCGTGGTGTACGTAACCCAGGGACTGGTAGAGGCGCTGCTGGAGCTGGCGGCCGAAGCCGAACCGGAGAAGGTGACGATCTCGCTCGCGGTCACGCCCGCGGGCGACCTCAGCGGCGACGTGGATCTGTCGCCGGAGACGCCCGTTTTCACCCACTTCTATCCGCCGGACGCGGGCGGATCGGTCACCGCCGTGTTCGGCATCGACCTCTCGATTCCGGCCGGGCAGACGCAGGGTCGGTTCGTCTCCCACCCGCAGGGCCCCCTCGAGGTCACGCGCAGCGACGACCTGCACGAGACCGTCATCGTCGCCGTGCCGCCCTGGGACGACGACTCCGTCGCCGCGTTCGACCGTTCCGGCCGCCGTCAGTCGCTGTCCCGCGTCGACGCCGAACCGCCGACCGAGCTACTCTAGGTAGCCCAGCTCTTCGAGCTGATCGGTTATCTCGTCGAACTCGGCGTCGGTGAGTTTCCCCTGCTTCTGGTGCTGGATGACGATGCTTCGCAGGAGAAAGCGCACGAGGTCGCTCGTGCTGGAGAAGCTCGTCCCCTCGATGGTGTCTTCGACGCGGTCGGCGAGGTCCTTCGGAATGGAAACCGTGGTGTAGTCCGTCATGACTGAACGGAGGGCCGCCGGCCGGTTAGACCTTTCCAAGCGGTCCGGTCGCTCGACGGTGACTCCGGACGGACGGAAGGAGAAATCCGAGAACTACAGGACGTCGTCGAAGTCCTTGTGACCCTGAATCTCGACGCCTTCCTCGGTTATCTCGGCGAGGAAGACGCCGTCACCGCTGCCGGTGTCGCGCTCGACGGCGCTCTTGATGCCGTGGGCGGCGATCTGCTTCCCTTCCTCGTTGCTCAGGCCCTCGGTGTACTCCTGTTCGAGGACGCCGTAGGCGAGCTGCATCCCGCTGCCCGTCACGGTGTAGTCGTCGGACATGACGCCGCCGGCGGGGTCGATGCTGTAGACGTGGTGACCATCCTCGTCGAGGCCGCCGAGGATGGGCGAGACGATGAAGAAGGGGCCGCCGCGGAGGAGGTTGCCGGCGAGCGTCGAGAGCGCCTGCATGCTCATGTGTTCGCCGCGCCGCGTCTCGTAGAGGTTCGACTCGATGCGCATCGTCTGGATGAACGACTGCGCACCGCCCACGGACCCGGCCATCGTCAGGGCCGCGTTCGGATGAATCTGCTCGACCTTCTGGACGTTCTTGTTGGAGACGAACCGACCGCCGAGACTGGCGCGCATGTCCGTCGCCATGACGACGCCCTCGTCCGTCGCCAGGCCGATGGTGGTCGTTCCGGTCTTGTTGACGTTCTCGAGGTCGTCCTTCGAGAAGTTGTTCTCCGGGAGCGATCCTATCTGGGGCTCGTAGGGGCTCGTTTCGCCGCCGTCGAGGCGGTCCATATTGCGCGAGAATTCGGAACCGTGCATTGGCGTACGCATTGGGCGAACGTAGTCCGCCAGCACTGATAAAACCAACCCTTCACGACCCCGTCGTGGAGCGTGGGGGTCGTCCTTACGCCGTCTCCGTGGCCTCGTAGGCGTCCTGGAGCCGCTCCACGACCCTGTGGATCGGGAAGGGGACCCCGAGCTGCCGGGCGAACAGGGCGACCGGAAGCAGGACGATACCGGTCAGGATGCTCATCTGGTACAGGGCGAACAGCATCGCGCGTCGAACGAATGCGATCATCGGAACCTCGCCCGTCGCTGGGCCATCGTAGTATAAAAGCATTGTTGAAATAAAGTTTACATAATGAATTTACATCACGTTTCGGGGCCGCGCAGTCGTGCGGTTCAACTGCGCTTGCAGTACGGTCAACTCCGTGGGAGTTCGACGGGGCGAAACCGTAGGCACGGGGTTTCCAACGCCGGTTGTACGCGTAAGTTATGAGGATAATCAATCTCTCGTGCGCAGTTCGGGCGCGGCGCTCGCGTATCTGACAGAATCGGTTCGACCGTCTCCCGATGGTTTTAAACGGTTGAACGCCCCCGTTTAACGTATCAATGGCTTTCGAGGACCTGCTGAGCGATCCGGTGATTCAGAAGTATCTCCACGAACTGGTCGGGCCGAAGGGGATGCCGGTCGCCGCCGCACCGCCGGACGGCGAGGTCACCGACGAGGAACTCGCCGAGGAACTCGACCTCGAACTCAACGACGTCCGCCGGGCGCTGTTCATCCTCTACGAGAACGACCTCGCCAGCTATCGCCGGCTGCGCGACGAGGACTCGGGATGGCTGACCTACCTCTGGACGTTCGAGTACGACAAGATTCCGGAGAACCTGGAGGAGGAGATGTACCGACTGCTAGACGCACTGAGACAGCGTCGGGAGTACGAGCGCACCCACGAGTTCTACCTCTGTGAAGTCTGTTCGCTTCGCTTCGAGTTCGGCGAGGCGATGGACTTCGGTTTCGAGTGTCCCGAGTGCGGGTCACCGCTCGAATCGATGGAGAACGCTCGGCTCGTCGACTCGATGGACGACCGCATCTCTGCACTCGAAGAGGAACTCAACGTCCAGGAACTCGAGGCATAATGGTCGTCCTGGCCACCAAACTGTACGTCAGCGGCGAAGCCGAACGACGTTCACGCGACGCGCTCGCCTCGCTCGTCGACAACGCCATCGGGGACCTCGACGTCGAGTACGACGTGGGCGTACGCCACGACGGCTTCGTCTCCGTCACCGTCGACGGCGAGGACGCGGTGGTAGCGCGCAACCTCCTCCGTGAGGAGTGGGGCGAGATAACGCCGGAACTCGACGCCGGCGAGACGTACGTCGGGACGCTCGAATCGTGGGACGACGATGGAATCGTCCTCGACGCCGGCCAGGACGTGCGAGTGCCGGCCGACGAACTCGGCCTCGGTCCCGGCACGCCGGAGCAGATCGTCGAGCGGTTCGGTCTCGTCCAGCACCTCCCCCTGCGGTTCGTGGCGGGCGGCGAGGACGCGCCGGCCCGACTCGCCGACGAGGAGCGCGACCGCCTGTTCGACTGGACGCGCGGCGCGGGTCGCGTGAACGTCAACAGCACGACGCGCGGCGAGGCGCGCGCGACCGTCAACCGCGCCGGTCACGCACAGGACATCGTCACCGTCGAACGACTCGGTCTCCTGGAACAGAGCATCGTCTGCAAGGAAGACACCGACCCGCCGGGGCTGCTCGCCAGCATCGGCGAGTACCTCCCGGCCGAACTTCGTTGCGTCATTCCATGAATCGACGGCTGCTGTTCGCGTTCGGGCTCCTGGGGATGATGGCCGCCAGCGCCGGCTGTTCGTCCGTGCTCGGCCCCGGACAGATCAGTCAAGACCGCTTGAACGACGACGCCGCCTACGACTGGGATACGTCGCAGTCCGTCACGTTCAACGTCACCAGCGGTAACTACCGGTCCATCTACGAGATGAACGGGAAGTCCTCGCTCGAAGTGTACCAGCACGAGTCGCTGGGCGGCAAACAGCCGGTCGAGATAGCGTCGGTCAAGTTTCGCTATCGGAACGGCACCGTCGTCGGGGCGAAACACATCGAGGTGAAGAAGACGAAGAAGAAGACGATAATCGAGCCGCCGGCGAAACGGGGGAAGCTGGCGTACACGGCACCGCGACGCGGGAAGACGTTCAGCGTCCCCACGTACGTCGACGACCGGACCTACGAGGTCGTCCTTCCGAAGGGGATGCGCGTGGACAACTTCCTGCTCAGCGACGTCAGTCCGGACAACCACGAACAGCACCGGACCGACGACAGGGTACACCTGGTGTGGGACGAACCGGTGAACGCCAACTCCATCACCGTCCGGTTCTATCTGGCGCGCGACGAGACCATCTTCACGGGCATCGTCGGCGTCGCCGGCGTCGTCGCCCTGCTCGGGCTGGCGTACTTCCGGTTCCAGATACGGAGGCTGGAGGAGAAACGCGAGGAGATGGGACTGAACGTGGACGTGTCCGACGACGACATCGGCGACGGCGGCCCGCCGCCGGGGATGCAGTAGAACCGTTTTCCGCCGGGATGCGATAGGGCTTTTCCGCTCGGGAACCCAACTGCGGGTATGCGAGTCGCGCTGGTCACCGTCGGGGACGAGATTCTTTCCGGCGACACCGTGAACACGAACGCCGCGTGGCTGGGCGAACGGCTGTCGGAGCGCGGGGTCTCGGTCGAGCGGGTCGTCGTCGTCCCGGACCGCGTCGCCGACGTCGCCCGCGAGGTCAACGAGGCGCTCGCGGAGTACGACGCCGTCCTCGTCACCGGCGGCCTCGGTCCGACGCACGACGACCTGACGATGGAGGGCGTCGCCGCGGCGGTCGGCGTCCCGGTCGAGGAACACCCCGAGGCCGTTGCCTGGGTCGAAGAGTACAGCGACTACGAACACGCCGACCTCGTGCCGGGGACGACCCACCTGCCCAGAGGGGCGCGTCTGCTCCCGAACGAGGCGGGCGTCGCGCCCGGCGCGGAGATAGAGGGCGTCTACGTCCTTCCGGGGGTCCCCGAGGAGATGAAGGCGATGTTCGACCACGTCGCCGACGAGTTCTCGGGCGAGCCGCGCCACCGGCGCATCGTCGACGCGGACGAACCGGAGAGTGCGCTGCTGGACCGCATCGACGGGCTGCGCGAGCGATTCGACGTGACCGTCGGAAGCTACCCTGGCGATCACGTCAGCGTGACGATACAGGGTCCGGACGAGGACGAGGTCGAGGACGCGGCGGCGTGGCTGCGCGAGCGCGTCGACGCCGTCGAGCAGTAGCAGCCGTGACGTCGGTCGAACGACGGTACGTCCCGGCTACCGGTAGAGATAGGCCAGCCAGGCAGCGACCATCGCGATACCGACGACGCCGACGACGATACCTGCCGCGTTCGTGGGGAACGTCTCCGCGAGTGGAATCATGGTCGGCGGTTGTCGGCCTGCTCTCTTAACTTTTGAGAACTCGTCCGGGCGCGACCGTCGACCTCTCGTCGCGTCGACAGAGTTTTTACGCCGGAGACGGGAGTGAGAAGCATGCCACGGAGTACCCAGTCTCCTGGTCGCGTTCTTCTCGGATGACGAGCGCGCCGCATCGGTACAGCGAGACGGTGAATCGGTCGTACTGACTATCGACGACGTCGAATACGAACTGACCCGACAGGAAGCCACGGCTCTGCAGGACGCCGTCGGCGACGCGCTGACGGAGCGTCGCGAGTTCTTCCGGACGGCGGGCACACACCGCGAGGACGGAAGTTACGAGGTGTCGCGCCGGGGTGCAGACTCCTCGGGCAACGCCAAGGTGTTCGAGACGTTCGACGGCCTGCGACGGCTGTTCGAGCGCCTGCCGGAGGAGTTCACCGCCGAGGACGTCGGCCGGACGGGCATCACGGGGTCGCGGCGACACCTGCTGGTGCGTCACTTCGCCGAGCATCCGACGTTCGACTGCCGGATCGGCTCCCAGAACCCGCTGACCGCGGTGAAGGCGTCCGCGTCGAGCGACGTCGACGGCTCCGACGGACCGCCCGCGGAGGTGGGCGCCGACTGACCTTCGCCACTCGGACCGACCTTTCCGGACGTTCCCGACGACTAGCGGCGGTGACGGCGACTACGCGCCGGAAGAAGCCACGCGGATTGCAAAAAACGTAAGACCGCCGCTCGTCACCCGGCGAGTATGCAACCCCGGTTCGTGGGACGGCTCTCGCTGGCGGACGCGGTGACCGTCTCGAACGCCGCCGTCGGCTTCCTCGCCGTCGTGGTGGCGGACGCGAACCCGGAACTGGCCGCGCGGCTCGTCCTGCTGGCGGCCGTCGCGGACGGCCTCGACGGCGTGCTCGCGCGCCACGTCGGTAGCTCGGCGGCGGGGCCGTACCTCGACTCGCTGGCCGACGTCGCCTCCTTCGGCGTCGCGCCCGCGACGCTGGTCGTCGCCGTCGTGGCCGAGTCGTGGGGACTTTACACGCCGCGCGGGGCCGTCGCGGTGCTCGGGGCGGCGCTGTTCGTCGGTGCTGCCATCGTCCGACTCGGACTCTACACGGCCTACGACACCGACGACGACGTGACGGAGGGCGTCCCGACGACGCTCGCGTCGGTCGTCCTGAGCGCGGGCGTGCTCGTGGGGGTCACCGACCCGCTCGCGCTCGTCGTCCTCGCGTACGTCCTCACGGTGCTGATGGTGTCGACGATAACGTACCCCGACCTGCTGGCCCGCGACGCACTCATCATGGGCGTCGTCCACTCGCTGGCCGTGCTGATTCCGGACTTTCTGGGTCGCACGTTCCCCTACGCGCTGCTGACGCTCGCGCTGGCGTATCTCCTGCTCGGTCCGCACTTCTACTGGCGGACGACCACCGCGAGCCGTCCGGCGTAATCGGTGGCGCTTCGCCCGCGAACCGCCGACGGTCGCCACCACGTCGCACGACAGAAGGGAAACGCTCTTGATGGGTACGCCCCGAATTTCGACTATATGAACCGAGTGACATCGTCGTCGGGGGTGCGCGCATGAGCGACGAAGAGGATACCGAGGAGCGGGAGCAGGCGGAGGACGAACGGGTCGACGATGCGGAGCAGGAACAGGCGGAAGAGGAGGTAGCGCCGGCCGGCCAGGGAGGCTCGACCGCGGAGAGCATCGACGCGGAGCTCGACGCTATCGAGGCCGACCTCGACGCGGCCGAGACCGAGGCCGAACTGGACGTCGTCGAAGCCGAACTCGACGACGTGAGAGAGCGGCTGGAGTCGGCCGACCTCCCGGAACCGGACGAAGACGAAGAGGACGAGGAGGAGGCCGAGGACCCCCGCGAGAAACTGGAGGCCCGCATCGAGGACTTGAGCTCGGGCATCGAAGAGAAGCGCGGTCCGTACGCGGAGAACGTCGTCGAGGACGTCGAGGACGTGAAATCGACCATCGCGGACACCCGCTGGACCGACGAGGGCCGCAGCGATCTCGCGGACGCCGTCGGCGAGTTCGCGGAACGCGTCCAGGAGGTTCTCGGCGCGGACTTCGTCGTCACCGTCTCCCGCAACACCGACGACCTCGCGGAAGTGCTCGATAACGCCGCGTCGGCCATCGAGGACGCCGACCTCCACCCCGACGACGACACCGAGACCATCACCGAGCTCGTCGAGGCGACGACGTCGCTCCAGGAGTCGGTCGACAGCGCCCAGGAGTGGAGCGACCTCGAAACCCGCGAACAGCTGGAAGCCGAGGGGTACTACGACGTGCTCGACCACCGCAAGGACTTCCCGCCGGAGTGGCACGCGCTGAAGGTCTGGGAGAAGCGCGGCCGCGTCGACATGGTTCTGCTCGCGCTCGACCGCCTCCAGTCGAACTTCATGGAGCGTCACTGCCTCGACGCGCTCGAACGCATGGGGTCCGAGGAGTCGCTCGACGCGATGCTCGAACGCGCGGAGCGCCGGGACAAGGACGCCATCCGCATCGTCGGCAAGATCGGCAGCGCCGAGGCGGTCGACGACATCGTCGAGTACGCCGACGCCGACCCCGGCATGGCGAAGACGGTGCTGAAGGCGCTCGGCGAAATCGGCAGCGACGAGGCCACCCAGGCGGTCGCCGACCAGCTCGTGGCCGACGACGAGAGCGTTCGCAGCCACGCCGCCCGCGCACTCGGCCGCATCGGCGACACGCGCGCGATCGACCCGCTCGCCGACACGCTCGCGAACGACGAGTCGGACACGGTGCGCGCCAGCGCCGCCTGGGCGCTCAACCAGATCGGAACGGAGAACGCCCGCGAGGCCGCGGCGGAGTACGCGGACGACCGCTCGTACCTCGTCCAGTCGGAAGCGCAGAAGGCCAACGCCCGGTAAGCAGTCATTACTACGTTCTAACCGGTCAATAACGAAGACCCTCGCTCCGCTACTCTCTCGCGGAGTCGAGGAAATGGCGACCAAATCGGCGACGTTGGGAACGTGCCCAGAGTGTGGAGAGACGATTCCCGGTGGCTACCTGCTCATAGAGTACGAGACGACCGAAGGACCGGAGCAGTTCGCCGAGTGTCCCGACTGCCGGGGAATCGTTCACCCCAGGCCGTGAGCGAGTATCGCGGCCAGAAACTCCAGTGCGAACGCGACGGCCACCAGGAACGCGCCGACGCGGCCGATCCAGGTGTGCTCGGTCACTTCCATCGGCGAGATGTCGACCGTGTAGTCGTTGAACTCCGGGTCGTACTCTACGTAGTTCGGAACCTGGAAGAACTCGAAGAAGACGAGAACGGAACCGAGCGCCCCCAGCGCGTACCCGGCCAGTTCCAGTACGACGTGAATTGCGACCATATCCGGGAGAGCGAACGTCTCCGGCAAAAAGCCACCGGTAAGCCGATGGAAACAACCGGAGAGACCAGCCCTCAGAACGGTCGTAAACGATCCCGAACCCCCGCTGACGGACGAACGTTTATACCGGAGGCCGGGACCACTCCGGACCGTGTCCCGTCTCCCCGCGTCCGTCGGTCTCGTCGTCGCCGTCGGCCTCGCGATGGCCCTCCCCGTCGGCGTGGCTCCCGGCGTGACGGCGCCGGCGACCCCGGAGATCGTCGCCGTCTATCCGGACCCGGTCGCGACCGAAGACGCCGGGGAGTTCGTCGTCGTCTCCTTTCCTCGCGAGGTGAACCTCTCTCGGTGGGCGCTCTCGGACGGCGAAACCACCGCGAACCTCTCTCGCGGGAGCGAGCGACGCACGAGCGGCCGAATCGCGTTCTCGACCGCGCCGGCGCGAACGCGGAACCTGACCGACTACCGGGCGTTCGGGCTCGCCGACGACCTCTCGCTTGCTAACGGCGGCGAGACGGTCCGCCTCCGTCGGGCGAGCGGCGACGGGCGGGCGGTCGACGCCGTGACCTATCCCGACGCGACCGAAGGCGCACAGTGGCGTCCCGACGCCGGCGAGTGGCGGCCGCTCGGGGCGACCGACCGGGCGGCTGTCAGGACCGATGCCCGGCGCGCTCGCGCGTTCGTCCTCCCCGACGCGCCGGGAGTCCCGGTCGAGACCATCCGCGGCGCGGACGAGCGAATCCTGCTCGCGGGCTACTCGTTCACCTCGCGCCGCGTGGCCCGCGCGCTGGTGGCCGCCCGCGAGCGCGGCGTCGACGTCCGGGTACTCGTCGACGACGGTCCCGTCGGCGGTATGTCCCGACGAGAGGCGAGCGTACTCGACTTCATCACCCGCCGGGGGGTCCCCGTCGAGGTCATCGGAGGCGAGCGCGCCCGCTACGAGTTCCACCACGCGAAGTACGCAGTCGTCGACGACCGCGCGCTCGTCCTGACCGAGAACTGGAAGCCAGCGGGGACGGGCGGCCGCGCCAGTCGTGGCTGGGGAGTCGTCGTCCGGAGCGACGCGACCGCGGCGGAACTCGCGGAGGTGTTCCGCGCGGACGCCGGCTGGCGCGACACCCGCCCGTGGAAGCGGTTCCGGCGGGGCCGGTCGTTCCAGCCCGCAGAGCCCGCCAACGGTACCTATCCGTCGCGGTTTCGCCCGCGGAGCGTCCCCGTTCGGTCGGTGAGCGTGCTGACCGCGCCGGACAACGCGGAGTCGGGGGTCGTCTCGCTGTTGCGCTCGGCGAACGACTCCGTCCGCGTCCAGCAGATGACCGCCGGCGGACCCCGCCAGCCGTTCGTGCGAGCGACGCTTTCGGCCGCTCGCCGCGGCGTCGAGGTCCGTGTCCTGCTCGGCAGCGCGTGGTACGTCGAGGAGGAGAACCGTCGACTCGTCGAGTGGCTGAACGAGCGTGCGAACGAGGAGGGACTCCCGCTGACCGCGAGGCTCGCCGACCCGCGAGGCTATCGAAAGGTCCACGCGAAGGGTCTGGTCGTTGACGGCGAACACGTCGTCGTCGGGAGCCTCAACTGGAACAACCACTCCGCTCGACGGAACCGCGAAGTTGCGGTCGTCCTGCACGGCGAGGAAGCGGCGAGTTACTACGCCCGCGTGTTCGACGCCGACTGGCGAGCCAGCGGTGGCGGGTCGCGGTTACCGGTCGGTCTCGCCGCGGCGGTGGCAGTCGGCGTCGCTGGAGCGGTCTGGGTAGCGCGGAAGGAAATTCGGTTCGCCCCGACGGAGCGGTAGCGCTAGTCGTCGCTCTCGTGGCCGACGGTCGTGCTCTGGAGGTCCTCGTCGAGTTCCGCGTCGGCCATCTTCTCGACGAGCGCGTCGAGCACCTGCTCGCGCATCCCCTGCACGAACTTGATGGAACCGACGACGAGGTGGCCGCCGCCGCTGACGCCGCCGCCGACGATCTCGTCGTTGAGTTCCGACACCATCTCCGGGATGTCGAGGCGGACGCCGTCACTCCGGAGGACCGCGAAGTCCGGCCCGTAGCCGATGGTGATGACCGGTTCGCCGGTCTCCTCGACTTTCCGGTCGTGGATCTCGCCGGTCGTCTTGCCCGGCGGCGGGTAGGTGAACCGATAGGCGTGGTTCTCGACGTCGACGCGATAGAGGTGGGCTTCGCTGGCCAGGCGCTCGTGTTCGACGTGCGGCATGGCGGCGTCGAGTTGCTCGTCGACGTCCTCGCGGGCGCGGTCCGCGAGGAACGAGACGAGTTCCCGGTGGCGCGACTCGTCGTCACAGCCGACGTTGAGCACGTCGTTGATGAGGTTCCGGCCGGCGTCGTACTTCAGCCAGAACGCCTCGTAGTCGAGCGCCTCGCCGACGTCGTTGAGGAACGACTCCTCGTACCCCTCCGACTTGGCGAGGTCGACGTAGTCGGTCATCGCGTCGGCCTTCGACCGGTCGGAGATGCCGGCGACGGCGGGGACGTGGCGGAGGTCGTCCGTTATCTCCGGCGCTATCATCCGCGCGAGTTCGACGCACATCATCCCCGTCGTGATGCGGTAGTCCTCGTCGTACAGGTACGGGTTGACGTGGCCGTCGACGTACGGTTCGACGGCCTCGGGGTCGGGGTGGTGGTGGTCGACGACGAGAATCGGGATGTCGTAGTGAGCGAGGTTCTCGTACGCGGGGACGTCCTCCGCCGTACTCCCGTTGTCGAGCATCAGGAGGAGCGGGAGCTTCTGACCGTGCCGGGCCTGGTCTTCGAGCGCGAAGTTGAGGTCGCGGGTGACGTCCTCCATCTCGTAGAACGGCGCCTTGCTCGGCAGGCGCTTGAAGAGGTGACGCTTCGCGTCCGGGTCCTGGTGAGTCTGCTCGATGAACTTCCGGAGCGCGAGTTCGACGGGGATCGACGCACACATCCCGTCGCCGTCGGCGTGGTGACGGACACGAATCGGGCGGCTCTCGAGGACGGTTCGTCGGAGCTGTTTGGCGATCTCCCGGAGGTCCGGGAACATCTGCTCGAGCGCGGGCCACTCGACGAGGGGTTCGACGTCGTGCGGTTCGGCCCGCTGTTCTAGCGCCTCGTCGAGGCGCTGGCGCACGTCCGCTGCGTCGTCGCCTTCGAGGCGGTCGAGCGAGTTCACCTCGACCTGCAGCGACTCCTCGCGCTCTTCGACGACGCCGGTGATGTGGACGAGGTCGCCGATGTCGATGTCGGGGTGGGCGCGGACGCCCGCCTCTTCGAACGCGGCGCAGGGGACCACGCCGGTTTCGTCGCTGACGTGGAAGATGGTGGGTCCGCCGGTCTGTTTTATCTGGACGACTTCGCCCTCGACGTGAACGGACTCGCCGACGCGTTCGGCGAGCGCACCCGTGTCGGACACCTCGTAATCGTGGGCGACCGGGACCGTCTCGTACTCGTCGAGGTCGGCGGTGTCGAAGCTCAGGTCGCCGTTTTCGCGGATCTCGACGAGTTCGACGACGAGTTCGTCGCCGACGTCGAACTGCCCGGAGAGGTTCGATTCGTGGACGAGACCGGAGACGGAATCGGAGATGTCGACGAAGACGCCGTAGTCGACGACGCCGTTGACCTCGGCGTGGTATCGGTTCCCCTCGGAAACGTCGGAGAGAGTGCAGTCCGCGTCGAGGTCGTACACGACGGGCGTGTCGGACCCGTCGGCGGGACCGTCATCGGAGGTAGTCATGTTGTCCGTGTTTTCGGGGTGGCTATTTTTAACGCTTTGCAACTTCGACCCGGGCGTCGGCGATTCGAGCGTCTCCGGTTGCCGTCCGCGAGCGTCGCGATTCCGGGGCGGCGGTTCGCAACGTTTAGAACGCGTCCGGTCGAACTGTAACCCATGCGGCTGTTCCGGTCGAACGAGATACTGGGGATCGCCGAGGGGGCGCTGGAGTTCGCTCTCGAAGCGTCGCGCGACGCTCATCCGGACGAGTACATGGGGTTCTTCCGGGGCGAGTCGGCGTCGACGCTCGGCCTCGACCGCGAGGGGACGGTCATCACCGACGTGCTCGTCATGCCGGGGACGGAGTCGAACAGCGTGAGCGCGACCGTCAAGTCGAGCACCATCCCCAACGACGTGCAGACGGTCGGCTCCGTCCACTCGCATCCGAACGGCGTGCTCCGCCCGAGCGACGCCGACCTCCGGACCTTCGGCAGGGGCGACGTCCACGTCATCATCGGCGCGCCGTACGACCGCGATAGCTGGCGCGCGTTCGACCGGAACGGCGACCGACGGAAGCTCGACGTGCTGGACGTCGCGCTCCCGGAAGACGAGGGATTCTTCGACTTCACCCAGGAAGACATCGACGCGGAGCTTCAGGAATGACACACGTCATCGCCCAGGGGACCTTCGACATCCTCCATCCAGGGCACGCACACTACCTCCGGGACGCCGCGGCGATGGGTGACCGCCTGTCGGTCATCGTCGCTCGCGGGGAGAACGTCACCCACAAGGACCCGCCGATCCTCTCGAACCGGCAGCGTCGGGACATGGTCGCCGCGCTGGAGATGGTCGACCACGCGCGCGTCGGCCACCGCGAGGACATCTTCGTCCCCATCGAGGAACTCGACCCGGACGTCATCGCGCTGGGGTACGACCAGCACCACGACGAGGAGGCCATCGAGGCGGAACTGGCGAGTCGCGGCGTCGACTGCAACGTTCGCCGCGCGTCGCCGCGCGACGCTCACGAGGACGAACTGCTCTCGACCGGCGACATCATCGACCGCATCTGCGACGACCGGTGCTGACGGCGTCGCCCCGAAACCTTTCTCGGGTACCCGACAAACTGAAGGATTAGAGGTGCCAAAATCCGTCACCGAATGCTCAGCGACGTGATGGAGGACTACCTGAAGGCGATCTACACGCTCCAGGAGGAGAGCGACGGCCCGGTGGCGACCTCGGACATCGCGGACTACCTCGACGTGACGCCGCCGACCGTCACCAGCATGGTGGAGAAGCTGACGGACCGCGGCCTGCTCGAACGCGAGAAGTACAAGGGCGTCGAACTGACCGACGAGGGGGAGACGGTCGCGCTGGAGGTCGTACGCCACCACCGCCTGCTCGAAGCCTACCTGACCGAACATCTGGACTACTCGTGGAGCGAAGTCCACGAGGAGGCCGACCGTCTCGAACACCACATCAGCGAGGAGTTCGAGCGCCGGGTCGCCGAGGTCCTCGGAGAACCGGAGGTCGACCCGCACGGCGACCCCATCCCGGGCGCGGACCTCGCCCCCATCGAGGCGGACGACACGACCCCGCTGAGCGACCACGAGACCGACGACCGGGTCGTCGTCGCTCGCGTCAGCGACCGCGACGAGGAGGAACTCCGCTATCTCGACCGGGCCGGCATCTCGCCCGGGACGGAACTGGAGGTCGTGGACGTCGCGCCGTTCGGTATGGTGACCGTCCGAATCGCGAGCGACGAAGCCGACGCCGGGGACGAACAGAGCCTCCCGGAGAGCGTCGCCCGTTCGATACGCGTCCGGGCGGTCACAGAGGAGGTAGCGTAGATGGCCACCTGGCTGGAGGTCGTCGCAGTAGCCTTCGTGGCCCAGCTGGCGGTGTTGCCCGGCGAGAAGGTACAGTTCATCATCGCCGGTCTCTCGACCCGATACAGGCCGTGGCTGGTCGTGAGCGCCGCCGGCAGCGCGTTCGCGCTGTGGACGGCCGTCGAGGTGTACGTCGGCGGAGCACTCACCCGCGTACTCCCCGGCATCTACCTCGACGCTCTCACCGCGAGCCTGTTCGTCCTGTTCGGCGTGTTGCTACTCAAATCGATGCCCGAGGGGGAGACGTCCGACGGAGTCGCGGAGACGGACGGCGGCGGCGCAACGAATCTCTCGGGGTTCGTTCCGGAACGGTTCCGGGACAGCGACCTCGCGGAGTCCGATGGATACGGCGCGTTCGTCCCCATCTTCGCGATGATGATGTTCGGCGAGTTCGGCGACAAGACGCAACTGGTCACCATCGGCCTGGCCGCACAGTACGGCGCTCACGGCGCCATCTGGCTAGGCGAGATGTTCGCCATCATCCCCGTGAGCATCGCGAACGCCTACTTCTTCCACACGTTCTCGCACAGGGTGGACATGCGGAAGGCACACCTCTTCTCGGCGGCGTTGTTCTTCTTCTTCGCCGCCGACTTCCTCGTCCAGCTCGCGTTCGGCTTCTCCGTCTGGGAGACGGCCGTCCGTACCGTGGCGCGACTCGGGGCGGCCGCCGTCTGACCGGATTCGAGATAGTTTTCCCGTCCCGCGACGAACGTCGACCGTGCTCGACGTCGTCGTCTCTGCAGTGGCTGGCGCGGCCCTGGGTCTCTCGCTGGCCGCACCGCCCGGACCGATGAACGCCGTCATCGCCGAAGAGAGCGTCCTCCGCGGCTGGAACTCCGGGTTCCGCGCCGGTCTCGGTGCGATGACGGCGGACGCCTGCTTCTTCGTCCTCGCACTGGCCGGGGTCGTCGCCGTCGTCCGCGAGGCACCGGTGGTGCGCGGGGTGATGGTCGGCGTCGGCGGCCTGCTCATGCTGTACTTCGCCTACGGCGCGGCGCGGGACGCGAATCGAACGTTCACCGCGGAAAGCGACGCGGACGATACCAGGGGGTTCCGGAAGGCGTTCGCGCTGGCCATCACGAACCCCTACCAGATAATCTGGTGGCTCACGGCGGGCGTCGGCCTGCTGAACGAACGGAGCTACGACCTGCTCTCGGGGGTCGTCGGCGACGCGCTCACCGTGACGACCGGCAGCCCGGTCATCGTCGTCGGCTTCTTCGGCGGTATCGCGCTCTGGATCGCCGGCTTCCCCGCCGCGCTGGTCGCCGCCGGCCGTCGCGTGGACTCCTTCGCCCCCGCCGTCGCGTACCTCAGCGCGGTGGTACTGGCGCTGGCCGGCCTGTCCTTCCTCTTCGACGCGGCGACGACGCTGGCCTAACGGCGCGTCCGAGAAACCGAAGCGGTCTTCCCCTGCGGCGGAGCCACGAGCGCCGACGTGCCCTACGGACCGTGGCCTCGCGGGGGACCCGTCTCCTCGTCGTCCATCTCGGGCACTTCGTCGAGGAGCCACTCTCGGAACCACTTCACGCGCTTGAGCCGGCGATGGGCGATGTCGCTCGCGGTGTCGCTCTGGACCCGGCTCGCGGCGTCCTTGCCGCGTTCGAGCACCCGGTCGACCATCTCCGCGGCCGCCATGTGCGTGCGGGCCTCGTAGCCCATCCGGAGCAGCATCAGGGCGGTGCCGTTCGCCCCTACCTTGTCCAGCATGTCCGCCTCGATGAGACACTGGGTCTCCTTCGAGAGGCTGTCGAGGTCACCCTGGTAGGAGTGGTCCTCGACCGCCTTGCAGACCTCCTCGACGAACGACTCGGGAAACTCGCCGTGGGATTCGAGATACTCGCGGGCCACCCGGGCGCCCTCCTCTGCGTGGACGTCCTGGTCGGCGTCGAGTTTGGCGATGTCGTGGAACAGCGCCGCGACGCGCGCCACGTCGACGTCCGCGCCCTCCCGCTCCGCGATGGTCTCTGCAAGGTCGACGACGTTGATGATGTGATTGTACCGGTAGTCCGCAGAGTGCCAGGGGTACCACCGCATTCGACCGCCGCCGTCCTCGTTCTGGACGCTCGCGGCCAGATACTCGTAGACGAACTCCTTCATCTCCTCGAACTGCTGGTCAGAAACCGGCGAGCCCTTAATTTCGACACCCACAGAACCACCTCCGCTGTTCGACGTACGTACTCATTACTGATACAAACGGACGATTCGCTCTTTAGCGTTACGACGAGGAGACGTCACAGCGCGTTTTCGCTCGGACTGGAGAACGCTTCGTTTCGTTCAGGGAGAAACAGGTAAATTACGGTACCTTCACTCGCTAGCCTCGGCGGTCTCCGACGCTCGCAGTTCGAACTCGATGCGCTCGGTGTCCCGCCCCTTCGACTCCCGATTCGTGATTTTGACGCGACCGATTTCGCCGAGGCTGTCGACGTGAGTCCCGCCGCAGGGACAGTAGTCGAACTCCTCGACCGCGACCACACGGAGCGGGTCGACGTGGTCCGGGATGAGGTGGAGGAGCGAACGGCCCTCGTCGACGCGCTCCTCGACCTCCTCGCGGGGATGTTCGGCCTTCGTAACCGCGAGGTCGCGTTCGATAGCCTCGTTCGTCGCGCGCTCGATGGCTCGGACGTCCTCGTCGGAGAAGTCCGCGGGCTCGAAGTCGATGCGCGACCGGTCTTCGTGAATCTGGTTTCCCGCCGTCTCCGCGCCGTACTCGTCCAGTACGACCCGCGAGACGACGTGCTGGGCGGTGTGCATCCGTCGGTGAGCCTGGCGGCGTTCCTCGTCGATTCGTCCCTCGACGGTCGCTCCCGGTTCGGGCAGGTCGCCGTCGACGTTCTCGACGTAGTGGCGGACGTCCCCGTGGTTCTTCCGGACCGCCACGACGTCCGCCGCGCCCCCGTCCCAGGCGAGCACGCCGCGGTCGGTCGGCTGACCGCCGCCCTCCGGGTAGAAGTACGTGCCGTCGAGGACGACGTACTCCTCGGTCGCGTCCTCGACCGTCGCTTCGAACTCCGTCACGTCGTCTTCGTCGGGGAGATAGCGCTGTTCCGTCACGGTCGAACAGAGGCCGTCGAGCGCCTTAATCGATTGGCTGGCGGTAACCATCTCCGTTCGCCGGCGACCGTCGTCGACGCTGCGCTCTGCGGCCTGGCGAACCGGACCAGTACGGGTCCGGCGGCCGCGTGTCCGTCACTGCCGCGAGCGTCGGCCGTCGGTTGGTCGTTCGCCGGACTCGCCCCGGCACCTCCGTCTGGCCCCGTCCGGGTCGTACGTGACAGAGGGACCGTCGACGGCACAGGACTGACGCAGTAAATATATATCTAACACCTCTTTCTATATATTTCCTGTAACGAAGAATCATAGTACGGAATCTTGACTGGTCTAGCTGAGAAAGCGTGTCTGACTGAACTTCATTACGTCGGGCTTCGAAGGACTGGTTGGGGAGATGAGTACAAGAAGCTTCGACGGGCTTGGCAGGCCCGCGGCAGATTCGACATTCGACTATCTGAACAGGGGGCTCCAGATCACAGGACTGTTCTTCTTCATCAACGGCATCTACGTGGCGTTCTTCTCCGCGAACATCGTCACGACGGTCGGGTACTACCTCGTCGTTCTCGCACTGCTGATGCTGACGCTGTCACGCGCGCTATCACCGGAGAAGGCGTTCGTGCCCGACGAAGTTCGGGAAGTTCTGGGAACCGAGACGGACCCGGGACAATCCCGCTCGCGCGGCGACTCGCGTTCGAGTCGCGGCACTCGCCAGAAACGGGCGCGGTCGAACCGCGGCACGCGTCGGAACGGGACTGGCGGACAGGGCAGGGGGTTCGACGTTCGCCGATACTACCGCGCCGCACTCGAGAAACTGGACGGCGTCGCGTCCAGCGGTCGTTCGTCCCGCCGTAGCGGACGCGACCGTCTCTGAAGCCGTTTCGACGCCGACGAACTCTCGATTCGAGCCGTAATCCGGGGCGGACTGCCGCCGGGAACGGCGAAGCGAGTTCGAAGACGGGCAGTGCGGCGTCGCCCGGTTCGTCTGTCCGACTGGCGGTACGACCGGGAGTAAGCGCCCCGTTCTCTCCCGAGAAATTCACGACGGCTTACGAAACGCAAGACAGCGTAGCGGCTGTCTCGACAGGACGAGACGGCCGTCGAGTCATTATCGGCTCGTTGACCAATCCTAAGGGTTACCTTGTTCTCGGTCAATCATCGGTTGTGAACAGCCAACGTCTCACAGCTGTCGTGCTCGTCTTCGCCGTGCTGCTCGCCGGCTGCACCGGCTTCGGCGGCTCGACTGACGGGACGGACGCGACGTCCACCACCGCAACGACCACGAACTCCACTCCGACGCCGACGAGTACTTCGACGCCGACCACTACCACCGTCGCCTCGACGACGAGCACGACGACCACGACGCAGACGACAGAGATGTGGATACGCCCGACGGAGCCGCGGACGCCCTTCCAAAACAGGCTCTCCGACCGCATCTCCAGCGTCGAGTTCGTCGACAAGAAGAACGCCAGCGGTGGCGGATACAGCGATTTCGACGTCCGGGTCACCGCGGACACGCTGATGAACAACGTCGACCCCGAGAGCGACGGCGAACCCTACTTCATGGTCAAGATAAACGGTACGTGGATCACCAGGAAGGACGTTCGCTGGGAGCAGAAGAAAAGCGGCACGTACACGCTCGAAGTGCTGCCGGACGCCCTCAGCCAGTTCGACTCCGGCACCCTGAAGGTGCAGGTGTTGCTGCTCGAAGAGGACAAGAAGTACGACGACAAGTACGACGTCTGGAACGGAACCATCGAGTACGGTTCGAAGTGACCGTTTCCCCGGTTCGTCGCTGCGGCCGTGTCGGCGAAAGACGTCCGGGAACGGCCGATGGAGACGGTCGATTCAGGGCACGTCGCATCCCGTTTCGTCACTGCCCCGTTGCGGACGATGGTGTCCGTACCTCTCCCGGGAGCGACCGACTAGCGACTCCCGCCGCTGCGGTCGACGTTTCTGAACTCGAATCGTGCACCGCCGGCGTCGCTTTCGGTTACTGTACACGTCCACCCGTACACGTCGGCCATCTCCCGGACGAACGCCAGCCCTAACCCGGTTCCGCCCAGTTCGGCCGCCGTGGTGAAGCCGGGCTTGAACACGGCCTCGGTGTCCTCGACGGAGATTCCACTTCCGTCGTCCGCCACGTAGAATCCGGTCGGTAACTCGCCGACCGTCACGCTGACGTCCGCCCCGCCGTGTTCGACGGCGTTCTCGAACATGTTCCGGAACAGATGCTGAATGTACGTTCCGTCCGCCTGTATCCTGCCGTCTATCTCCACCGCTACCGTCGCCCTGGGTGCATCCACTTCCTCCCACGCCGCATGCGCGGTGTCCGCGAGTTCGACTTCGCTATTCCCACCGACCGCCTCGCGGCCCTTGGTCAGTGCCAACAGGATATCGATGGTGTCTTCGATACGGTCGAACGCTTCCGTGATGTAGTCTACCGCCTCTGGCGCTGTATCGGCTGGCAGGTTCTGAGTGTACATCTGGCCGATGGTGAGGGGGTTCCGGAGTTCGTGGGCGAGCATGCTGGCGAAACTCTCCAGGCGCTCGTTCTGTTGTTCGAGTTCGCGTTCGCGTTCGACGCGATCGGAGATATCTCGAATCACCCCACACCGACCGCTCTCGTCAGCTAACGGAAACGGACCCAGTCGACTCTCTACTGGCACCGTCTCACCGTCTTTTCTGTGGATACTCAGTTCGAGGGTCGCCGCGTCGCGCTCGCCCGCTGCCACCTCGTCGGCCAGTTCGGAAGCGCTGGGAGTGATTTCTTCCCCGTGAATCATCGTTGCGTGTCCTTCCAGCAACTCCTCGCGGTCGTAGCCCGTCAGCTCACAGAACGCGTCGTTGACCAGTACGAACTGTGCGTCCGAATCGACCGCGTAGATGCCGTCGTCGACCGTTTCGACGATTCGCTGGTACTGCTCTAGCTCCTGTTCGTACTCTTTACGACGAGTGATATCCCGGAAGTAGATCGACAGACCGGACGGCGAGGGGTAGGCGTGAACTTCGACCCATCCCTCGACGAGGTCCGAATACATCTCGAAGTTCGCCGGTTCCTGGGTCTCCATCGCCTCCTGGTACTGGTCGTGGAGCAGATTCCGGAAGGGTCCCTCCGGGAGCTGCTCCGAGAGTCCTTTGCCGACCAGTTCGTCCGCGGAACGACCGATGAGGTCCTCTGCGTGCTCGTTCACGTACGTTACCTGCCACTCGTCGTCGATCGCCACGACGCCGTCGGTGGTCCGTTCGAACACCTCGTTGAGGTCTTCCTCCAGTTTGTCGCGCTCGCGGCGGAGTTGGCGCTCGCGCTCGCGCCGCTCGGTCATGTCGCGGGTCACCTTCGCGTACCCCAGCAACGTGCCGTCGTCGTCGCGGATAGCCGTGATCGTGGCGTTCGCCCAGAACGTCGTGCCGTCCTTGCGAACGCGCCATCCCTCGTCCTCGACCACTCCCTCCTCGGCGGCGGTCGCGAGGTTCGTTTGCGGTACGCCCGCCTCACAGTCCTCGTCGGTGTAGAACGTCGCTAAGTGCTTGCCGAGGATTTCGTCTTCGGTGTAGCCTTTCAGGCGTTCGGCGCCACTGTTCCAGCTTCGGATGTGCCCGTCGGGGTCGAGCATGAAAATTGCGTACTCCTCGACCGCCTGTACGAGCGCTCCGAAGCGCTCGCGTTCCGTCTGGAGAGCCCCTTCGGTGCCCCCTCCAGTGTCGTTCGTCGTATGGCCGGCGTCTGCGGACGCTCGCCACCAGACTCGCGCGCTGGAACCTACCTTCTTGGTGTGCAAGTCACCGCGGTCGACGAGTTTGTCCAGCCGTTTGTAGACCGTTCGCCGCGTGCAGTCGAGTGCCTCCGCGACTTCCGTAGTCGTGAGCGGCTCGTGCGCGTGAGAGGGTCGGTCGAAGACGGCCAGCGTTTGGGCGTAGATGTCCCGAGACGGGCCCGAGGAGGTCATGGTCGCCATAGGTAATCGGCTGTGATAACGGTTCCGCCAACGGCACTTTCGTCATAATCTTACCTGTAGATACTCGATACGGATGCTCCAAAACTCGGTGTGGGTTCTCCCACCGGCTCCTCCCTTCAGGGGGACGTCTCCCCGGACGCTACGCCGTCCTCTTCGAGGGGCCTCTCCCGAGAATGCTCCTCTATCGTGAGTAACTGGAGCGCTTCCCGAAGGTGATAGTTCGTCTCGTCCATCTCGTCAGCGTCCAGAGCGTCGACGATATGTTCGAGGGCTTTCGTTCGTTCTCCCGTTGGGGGTGTTCCGTCGTCGACTCTGGCGTTTGGGTGTGTCATAGTGCGGTGGTCGATGATGCGGAACGGAGGTCCTCTGTGACAGGTTCCGTGCGCCGGTCGCACGGAGAAGACAGGAGTCGACTGTCCGACGGTCCCGTCTGCCCCAACCTCTATCACAGATGCGCGAACGCACGAGTTCCGTATTAAAAAATATTTCTAAGAAGAGAAATAAAGGTTGCGGAGGTTCCAACGAGAGTGACAGCTAGCCGCCCGAGCCGGTGAGGGCAAATCTAACGCTCTGGTACCGAGCGAGGGGGTCCCGGAGAAGCGGAGTGTCCCGTGAACGACCCTCCGTCCGTGAGTTCATCCCCATCGAGCGCTTCTAGAGACCACATGCCGACGGTCCAGACGAACGACATCGAGACGTACTACGAGCGACGTGGCGAGGGCCCGCCGCTGGTGTTCGTCCACGCCTCCATCGTCGACCGGACGATGTGGAAACAGCAGGTGGACGCGCTCAGCGACGACTACGCGACGATAGTCTACGACGTCCGCGGGCACGGTCGGACGGGTGGCTCGACCGAACCCGAGTACACGATGGACCTCTTTGTCGAGGACCTCCACGCTCTCGTCACTGCACTCGGTCTCGACCGACCGGTTCTCTGTGGCCTCTCCATGGGCGGGGCGATCGCACTGAAGTACGCAGCGACGTATCCCGAGAGCATCGCTGGGCTGATACTCGCCGACACGTTCACGCCGAGAATCCTCACTCGCGGCGAGTGGTTCCTGCGCCGGCTGGTGATGAACGGCTTCGTTCCACCAGTTCGACTCGTCGGATACGAACGGGTCGAGAAGGCCAACGTGTGGCTGACAGAGCGACTCTTCGGGGGCTCCAGCGGCGATTACGAGAAGATAGAACGACTCCGCGAAACGGGACCGAAGATGGCCACCGACGAGTTCGCGAAGGTGATTCGGTCGATGACCCGGTTTCACGAACTGTCGGTCGATCTCTCGGCGATTACGGTTCCGACGCTGGTCCTGTACGGCGAGAACGAACTCCCGTTCGTCAAGCGCCACGCAGCGGAGCTGGCGGCCCACGTCTCGGACGTGGAGGTCGACGAAGTGCCGGACGCCGGCCACGCCTCGAACCTCGACAATCCCGACTACTTCACCGCCGCTGTCCAGACGTTCCTCGCACGAATCCACGCGGACGGAGGGTCGGACGTTCCCGATGGAAGCGTCGAATCCGGAGGGCAGTGATGGGTCTCCTTCGACTCGGAGACGTCACCCGGGTCGGCCCGAGAACTCCCACGATACCTCTCGCACTGACTCCCGGTGGAGAGTACCGCGAGAAGCAGGCTCGGACCACGAAGACTCGAGTCATCTCGTCCTCGGGACGTGAGAAACGGGGACGCCCGTCACTGAGGCTGGGGCAGAGTTACGGTAGCCAGCGATACTCCCACTGCTCGGCTGGCATCAGTCCGTGAAGTGTGACCGGGCGACAGAAACGGACTGATCGCCGAGCGCGAACGATTCGACCGCGCCCCGAATCAGCCGCGAGTGCGGGGCCAGCCAGTCGAAGGCCGCCGCCGATCCCCGGACGAGCCACGCCGGGACGTACCGACCGTAGTCGAGCCAGAACCGTAGGTTGTCCGCGGCGCGCCGCTGGAGCGAGATGACGCGCTCGACGGTCGGCCGGCGTCGACGCTCGAAGTCCCGAAGCGTCTCGTCGGATAGAGTCCCCTCCGTGTACGTGAGCGCGTCGACGAGGACATCGTGGGCGACGACGGCGTCCTCGACGGCGAGAGGATTGCCCTGTGCGCCGATGGGGCTCGCAGTGTGGGCGGCGTCGCCCAAAAGCACGAGCCCGTCCCGGGTCCACGTGTCCGCGACGCCGGGTGCGACGTCCAGCAACGTCGTCTCTTGGAACCCGTCCAGGTGCGCGTCGATGGCCGCTGCCAGCTCCGGATTGATGGCGGCGACCCGCCGGAGGAACGCACCGAATCCCGCCTCTCGGACGCCGGACCACTCGTCGTCCCGGACGAGGTAGCCGACCTGGAGGTCGCCGGCGCCCAGCCCGAAGTACACGAGGACGCCGTCGCGGTCGATGTGGCCCTGGGTGCTGGCGTCGACGGCGCCCTGCGGGAGCTTGAACCACACGAGATCGATGGGTGACTCGAACAATCCAGGGTCGATGCCCGCACGCTTGCGGACGGTCGAGTACCGGCCGTCGGCACCCACCACGGCACGCGCCTCGAACCTGACGTCCTCGGCGGCCTCGCGGTCGTGGGCCTCCGCTCCACGAACCGCGCCCGAGTCGTCGACTTGGAGGTCAGTAACGGTCGTGGCGGGGTGGAACGCGAAGCCGTCGTACGTGCTGGCGTGCTCGACGAGACACTCCAGGAGCGCCGGCTGCTCCATCATGAGCGCGTACGGATAGTCGGTGTCGAGCAGGTCGAAATCGAGCACGGTGACCTGCTCGCCGTAGAGCGAGAACGTGCCCTCGGTGACGGTCTCGTGGGCGAGCGCGAGAACGTCGTCGAGGACGTCCATCTCGTCGAACAGACGAATGACGCCCGGATTCCACCCGAACCCCCGGTATTCGCGCTCGAAGGTCCTGGCTCGCTCGACGAGCGCGACGTCGACGCCGCTCCGCGCGAGGAGGTACGCGAGGACAGCGCCGCCAGGTCCGCAGCCAACGACGATGACGTCCGCGACTTCAGTTCGGTCGGGCATACGTCTCCCTCGTGTACCAGGCAGTTATAGCTCACTTCGTCACGATAGCGTCGGCTCTGTATCACCCCGACAGCCTGGCTATCGGGTGGTGCAACGTATCCGTGTAGGGATCGAACAGTAACTGATGGTACCGACGGAGAACGCTGAGAGGGAGGATTCGTTGCTCAAACACCTTCTGACTGCTGTGGCGGTGTTCGGACTGGCGTGGGCGATCAGTCAGGTTCGTGGACGGGACGATCGAGAAGCAGTACTGCGAGAGTAGCTGGCTCGATGGCCGCGACTGCAAGTAGTCGGGGCAAAAACGGCTGCTACGGAGAGAACCCGTGCCAGAATGGGGACTTGACACCGACGAGGAACGCAGGCTTCGATTCGGCAGCCAATATCGAGCAAGGAGGGAGCGGGGAATCCACTGGCGAGTACCTGCTCGACACGAGTGGCGGTAGTGTGGGAGCTCCGTCGCTCTCGTCTGCAACTGTCGACTGACGCGTGACCGACGCCCGTGTCGGCACGGACCGCCGAAGAAAAATCTTGATTGGGAGTGTTACGAGGCTCGTCGAGTGACGAGATGTGCTGCAGCGAGGAGCGCGACGAGCGCAATCACGACGCCGAAACCGGGCTGGCCGTCGTTGTTCGTCGTGGGTGCCGGAGACGAGGTGGACGTCGTGGATGGCTGGTTCTCGTCGTCCGTGGTCGACGTGGTCGTCTCGTCGCTCGAGGTCGGCTCGTCCGTCCCGTCAGTCGTCGTCTCGTCATCGTCCTCGCCATCCGTGGTCGTCGTAGTCGTCGTGTCCTCGTCGTCCGAGGTATCGTCATCGTCATCGCTCTCGTCGTCATCGGCCTGGAACACCGTGAGTGACGCACCGTTCGTCTCCGTCGCGTACTTCGAGCCGTCTTCGTCCGTAAGCACTGACACTGCGAGGTCGATGTTCGTCGACCCGTCGTCGTCACCACGGACGGTCACCGAGACGATTTTCGCGCTTCCGGAGTCCGTCGTGTTCGCCACTGCGGCTCTGATCGTTGCACGTGAGCCGTCGTTTGCGATCTCGACCGTCTTATATTTCGGGTCGCCAGCGAACTCGACGTTCGTGATCGTTGCAACGCTCGGGTCGGTGAGTTCGACTGACAGACTGTATGCACCGACGCCGCCGGTGATATCGTTAGCGACGATATCGACCGTCGTGGTTTCCGAGGCGTCGACTCGAGCGTTCGTAGCGTCGAGTGTCACTGTCGACGTCTCAGCCGCGTTCGCTATAGCGACAGGGGCGACGAGCAGAAGGACGATGGCGAGGATGGCATACCATCCCTCGGTCGCGAACACCGCGCGAAGTGATTTCACCTCCATTGTTGGTCCTTGTAGTGTGGTGGTGGAGCGTTAGGCGCTCTCCTGGATCTGGTAGTACAGCGTCTGGATGTCGAGGAGGTCGAACGTGCCGTCGCCGTTGAAGTCGAACGCCTCGGGCGAGCCGGTCACGGTTGCCCCGTTGCGGTTCGCCCACAGCGTCTGGACGTCAGCGACGTCGACCGTTCCGTCACCGTTGACGTCCTCGTAGACGCCGTCGCCGTCGAGATCCTGTGCCGGGTTCTGCGAGTCGCCGACCACGAGTTCGGAGACGGTGATCGACGCGCCGGTGACCTCAGTCACGGCATACTTTTCACCACTCTCAGTGCCGAGGCTGTTGACCGTAAGGGACAGGTCGCTCTCCCCTTCGGCGGTACCTTGCACCGTGATGGTGCCGAGCGAGACGCTTCCAGTGTCGTTCGTGTCGACGGCCACCGCTTCGATCGTCACCGAGGAACCGTCGTCGGCGATCTGAACGTCGGTGAAGGCGTCGTTCGCGCCGTTCAGCTGGACGTCTTCGATGGTCGCGACGCTCGGGTTGGAAAGTTCGACCGTGATGCTGTAGGTGCCGACACCGCCGTCGGCGCTCTCGACCATCAGGTCGAACGAACTGTTCTGGTCGACGCCGACCAGGTCCTCGCTCGGCGCGAGGCTCACTGCGGTCGACGGTCCGGGGGTGGGCTGCGATTCCTCGACCGTGACAGTCTTCGTGGTCGTGGTCGTCGCCCCGTCGTCGTCCGTGACGGTGAGCGTCACCTCGTACTCGCCCGCAGAGTCGAAGGTGTGCACCACTGACTCGCCGGTGGCGGTGGTGCCGTCGCCGAAGTCCCACTCGTAGCTCGCGATGGAGCCGTCGGGGTCGGTCGACGCCGAGGCGTCGAAAGTCACCTGTTCCCCGGTCTGGGCGTTCGACGGGCCGCTGAACGCTGCCGTCGGCGACTGGTTCGGCGGGGCGACGGGCTCGACGGTGACCGAGACAGTATCGGTGGCGGTGCCGCCGTTCCCGTCGGAGACCTCCACTTCGAAGGTGAGCGTCGTCTCGGCATCGACGTCCGGCGCGGTGAACGTCGGCGTCGCCGACGAGGTGTCCGAGAGGCTCACCGCGGGACCAGCGGTCTGGGTCCACGAGTAGCTCAGCGCGTCGCCGTCCGGGTCGCTGCTGCCGGAGGCGTCCAGCTGGACCGAGGTACCTTCGTCGACCGTCTGGTCGTCGCCCGCATCAGCCGTGGGCGGGGTGTTGGCCGTGGGATCCTCGACCGTAATGGTGGTCTGAGCCGAGTCGACGAGACGGGTGTCGTCGTCCGGGTCGTCGACGTTACCGGGGTCGATTCCCGAGCCCTCGGCGGTGACGGTGTAGTCGCCCGGCGTGGCGTCGTCCGGGACTTGCACCTCGTAGGTGACCTCGTAGTCACCGGTACTGAGCCAGATGACCTCCAGGACGTTCGCACTCCCGGCCGGTGGCTTCGCTGCGCCACCGTCGGCGTCGGTCACCGTCCCTTGCCACCCTGCCGGGAGGAACACTTGTAGTCCCTGCCCGTTGATGTCGGAGGCGCTGACTGTCGTCGTAATCGTTACTGTCTCGCCGGGTGTCGCCGTCGTCGTCGACGGCGAGTTCGAGACCGATACGCCCGGGGCGGCCGCGATCGTCCCGACCGGTCCGAGGACCGACAGGACGAGCATGAGTGCCGCGAGCGCGGCGGTTGTCTGTCTGAGCCGTTTCTGCGCTGTGTCTTTCATTCTGTGTTTTGGAATTACTGGGTTCGTTGGGTTGGTTATCGCGCGATGCGCTGGCCGAGACTGGCAAGCCCCGGTGCCTCGACGGACGGGAAGTGGGGCCTCGAGCCGTGGGAGGTCGGCCGAACCGGCGCGATTCGGTGTGCTTGGTTACCCCCGAAGAGCGCCGGTCGACGCCGACCACTGACGTTCCAGGTCGGACCTGGGCCGTCATCGGCCCGCGTCCGCTCGCTGCCCCCGTTGGCGCTGCAGCGGCCGACCCCGCTGGTCGACCCCGGGCGGCCAACGACGGCAGATGCGGAATTCCCGCTCATCGGTCCGAGTGGTCGAGCGTCGCTACTGCGAACTGTCCTCCGTTTCGACGATCTCGATGGCTCGGACCTCGGGGTTCTCGACCGCCCCCTTCTCGAAGGTGACCGTGATGCTCCCGTCCCCGTCGTCGGTGACGGTGAAGCTCTTCATCGTCCCGGTCGCGTGGCCGACGTCGGCCACCGGGTCGTACTGGGTCAGCACCTGCTGGCCCTCGATAGAGACGTTGAACTGACGGTCTCCTTCCTCGCTCGCGCCGGGGAACGAGTTGCCGAGGTAGAGTCGCACCTCGGCCTCCTGGCCGGAATCCACCGAGAACTCCCACGTCATCTCTCCGTAGCGCTCACAGCCCCATACTGCGTCGGGCGTTGACGAAGGAACCGTGCTGTCGGGCGTAATCTCGTCGCCGTCACAGTAGTTTCCGGCGTTGGTACTGCCGACCGATTCGAGGTACTGCGAACTGGTGTCCGCGACGCCAGTCCAGTCAGGACCGTCGTCGGTGGCCGAGACGGTCGCGCTCTCGCCCACGTTCACCCGGTGAAGGGCCTGCGCGCTCGACGAGCCGGCGTTCTGGTCGTACTTCAGCACGACCGCGTTCGAGGTCGCGCCGGTGTCGCCGCTGCCGTCCTGCACGGCCGCGACGAAGTGGTTGAAGCCGCCCTCGACGCCGCTGCTCGACGTGTTGGCGAGGGTGACGTCGACCGTGGCCTGCCCGTTACTGTCGAGCTGAACCGTCTGATAGTCGACGGTGTTGGCCGTGTTCGCCTCGTACTCCTCGAGGTCGTAGCCGTCTGCCTGGTTGGCGAGTTCGAGCTGCCCCTCCACGTGGAGGAGCTGCACGGTCGCGTCGGCCGGACCGGAGACCGTGATGGTCTGTCCGGCCTCGGAGACCGTCGCCGCGCTGTGCTGGGAGTCGAGGGCACTCGAATCGAGCGAGATGCCGTCGGCCCCGAGCGTCGGCGCGGTCGCGACGTCGGCCTTCGCGGTGGCCTGCGAGCCACCGGCACTGCCGTCGCCGAACAGTTGCGTCGTCTGCGTGCTGCCGTCGGCGTACTCGACGGTCACCGTCGCGCCCGACAGCTCCAGCCCGGAGACGGAGCCTGCCGCGCCCGTCCCCTGGGCGTTCTTGATGCTGGTCGGGTCGATGTCCGTCGAGAAGGCGAACGTCTCGCCGGTGTCGAAGTCGCCGAAGTCGACGGCCAGTTCGTCGTAGCCGTCGTCGCCATTCTGTCCGTTGTGCGGCGCTGCGAACGACCCCGAGGGGTCGACCGCGCTCTCGCCGCTGTCGGGCGTGAAGCCCTTCGACCCCGCGTCGCCGGCGGTCCCCTGCGGGTCGAACACTACGTCGGGGAACGTCGCCGAACTCAGGTCGTAGGTGACCGACGAGATCTGCTTGTCGCCGGTGTTGGTTATCTCGAACGAGCCACCGCCGTAGGTGCTCGCGTCGACGCCGCTGTCCGCGTTGACCGCGAAGTCGGCGGATCCGGAGCCGCCCGAGGCCGCTTCCTCGACGGTGAGCTGGAACGACTCGGTCGTCGTGGTCGTGCCGTCGTCGGCGACGACCTCGACCGTGTACGTGCCCGCGTCACCGGACTGCGGAGCGATCGTCAGCTCGCCGTTCGAGAGGCTCACGAAGTCCGGACCGTTCACCGACAGCGACACGCTGTCGCCGTCGGCGTCGGATGCGGTGACCGGGACGGTCGTCGAGTCGCCCTCGGTGACCGTCTGATCCGCGATGGCGTCGATCGTCGGCGCGGTGTTCGAGCCACCGGAGCCGTCGTCGACCTTCGTGACCGTGATCGCGCTTATCTTCGCGTTGTCGTTGACGACGCTGAAGTCGACGTTCAGCGTGCCGTCAGTGACCTCCGTGGTGAACGTCTTGTCGGTCGCGGTGAGCGGGCCGACCTCCGCGAAGATGTCGTAGTTCGTCAGGACCTGCTGGCCCTCGATGGACGCGTTGAAGAGCCGGTCGTTCTCGTTGGTGCCGTCAGTGGGCCCCGACGAATCGGGGCTGTCGTTCGGCGAGACGCCCTGGTAGATCTCCGCGAACTGCAGGGTGACCTCGTACGTTCCGTTCTCGGAAACCGGGACGTCGTAGCCGAACGAGCCGCCGTACCGTTCGGTCTGGTACAGCGCGTCGTCGGTCGTGTTCTCGATGGGCTCCGAGACGCTGTACGTCGAGCCGCCGTCGAAGTTGGTGTCGGCCTGGTAGACCGTCCCGTCGGTGGCGGTGTACTCCGAGCCGCCGGCGTTGACCGCGAAGACGACGTCACCGGGCTGGCCGGTGTCGCCGTCGCCGGCGCTCTCGTCGTACTTCAGCACCACGACGTTGGAGGCGAGGCCCATGTCGCCGTCGCCCGAGGGCGTGCCGTGCGCGGCCACGAAGTAGTTGTAGCCGGCGTTGGCGTCGCCGTCGGACGTGGTGTTGGTCAGCGTGACCGGGACCGCAGCCTCGCCGTTCGAGTCGAGCGTGACCGTGTAGTACTCGACGGCCTCGGCGTCGTTGGCTTCGAGGTCCTCGATGTCGTTGTACGGCTGCGGGACGTTCTGGAGCGTGAGTTCACCCTCGACGCGCACGAGAGTGACCGTCTCGCCAGGTTCGCCGGTAACCGTGATGGTCTGGCCGGCCTCGGAGACCGTCGCCCCGCTGTGGTAGTCGTCGAGGACGCTCCCGTCGAGCGACACGTCCTGCGCGCCGATGGTCGGCGCGGAGGACTCGCTACTGTCGACGACGGCGGTCGCGCCGCCGTCGCTGCCGTCACCCATCAGCTGGGTGGTCTGAGTCGTGCCGTCCGCGTAGGTAACCGTCACCGTCGCCCGCGCGAGTTCGAGTCCCGAGACGGGACCGGCCTCCTGGGACCCGACCGTGGCACCTTTGATGCTGGTCGGGTCGTTGTCGGCCCAGAAGGTGGCGGTCTCACCGGCCTGGAAGTCGTCGAACTCGACGGTCATCACGTCGTAACCGTCGTCGGCGTTCTGCCCGTTGTGCGGCTGGGAGAACGCCTCGCCGGTCCCTGGCTGGGTGACGATTCCGGTACCGCCCTCGTCGACGATGTTGAGTCCTTCACCAGTCGGGTCACCGGCGGTGCCCTGCGGGTCGAACACCATGTCCGGCAGCGTTGCCGAACTCAGGTCGAACGACACCGATGTGATGTTCTTCTCGCCGGTGTTGGTGACCTGGTACGAACCCTGACCATAGGTGGTTGCCTCGAGTCCCGAGTCGGGCGTGATCTCGACCAGCGCCGAGCCGGTCGACTGGTCGCCGCCACCGCTACCGTCGCCGACGGTGGCGTCGGTCTGCCAGAGGGTATTCAGACGCTGGATCTCCTGGAAGTCGATCGTTTCGCCGTCGGTGTTCGGAACCTCGGCGTCGGTCTGCCACCAGTTGATCGCCGTCTGGATCTCCTGGAAGTCGATCTTCGCGTCGTCGCCGTCGGGGTTCTGGCTGGCGACCGCCTCGGCGATGGTCATGTCGCCGGCGTCCGTGTCCTGCACGGTGACGTTCACGGTGTCCGTGTCCGAGGCGGTTCCGTCGGAGACGCTGACCTGGAAGGTGAGCGTCGTCTCCGAGTCGACCTCGGGTGCGGTGAACGTCGTCTGTTCGCCGTCGTTCACGCTCAGGCTGACGTCGGGACCGGCCGTCTGGGTCCACGTGTAGCCGAGCTGGTCGCCGTCCGGGTCGCTGCTGCCGGAGGCGTCGAGCGTGACCTGCTGGCCCTCGTCGACGGTGCTGTCCGCGCCCGCGTCAGCCACCGGTGGCTGGTTCGCGGGCGGGGTCACGTACTCGACCGAGATGTCCGTCCACGTCGCGGAGAACGTCGAACTCGCGCCGTTGGAGGTCGAGATGACGCCGACCGCAAGGCCCGAGCCGTCCGAGCTGTCGAGCCACGAGGCCGGAATCGCTCCGGTCGCCACCTCGGTCTTCTCACTGCCGTCGACTGCATACGCTGCAGTGACGGCGACCTCGTCCTGCCCGTTGTCCGGGTTCGGATCCGTCGTCGGATCGACGGTCAGGTAGAGATCCGTATTCGTGTCGGGACCAGTGACGTTCGAGTCATCTACCATGTTCGGTCCCGGATGCGTGAACGTTCCGTCGACCTCCTTGGCGAACTCGATACCACCGGTGCCGCCGTTCGCGGCCGACACCAGCTTCAGGTAGTTGTCCTGATCGCCGGTGCCGACGTACACTCCCAGCGACTGGTAGTTCTCGGGGTTTGCAGGGAGGCCGTTCACCGTCGTGTGCACGGTGAACGGATCGTCGGGCGCGTTCACGCCGAACTGGAACCCGTACTGCTGGGTGTTCGTACTCGCGTGAGCGTCGCCCGGCGGAACCTCTTCGACCGTCAGGACCTCGGCCGCACCGCCGACCGTCATCTGTGTCGGGTCGTAGAGGTCCTGGTAGTCGTCCTGTCCGTTCGTCATCAGGCCCGTCCAGCCCTGCTCGAACACGGACAGTTCCGAGAGGTCGTGCTGGACCGGGAGAGTCGTATCGACGCCGTTGGCCGGATCGACCGCGAACGGATCCTCGGTGTCGTCGAGCCCGTCGTTGTCGTCGTCAGGGTCGTTGACGTTCGAGGTTCCGTCGTCGTCGAAGTCCGCGGGCGTGGACGCCGAGGAGCAGGGGTCGGTCCCCGCGTCGATCTCGTCGGCGTTGTCGTAGCCGTCGCCGTCCTCGTCGAGCGACGGATCGTCGGCACCGGTACACTGGTCTCCGCCGTCACCGCTGTCGTCGTAGTCGTTCGGCTCGAAGACGGTGACGTCGTTCCCGCCGTGGTTGGCGGTCCAGACGGTACCGGGGAACGGTCCGTCGTCACCGACTGCATCGAGTCCGAGCGGCCCACCGGTGTTGAAGATGGTCTCGACGTTCGTGACCGTCGATCCGTCGGCGCTCAGCTCGACTCGATCGATCGACCCACCGAGTTCGACCTGCAGGAGGTCGCCCTCCATCGCGCCGCCGAAGTTCGAGGCGGTGTACTCGTCGGTGGCACCAGTCGGGCCGAAGAGGACGGGGTCACCGCTCTCGTCGACCATCGTGTTGGCGCTTCCAGCGGGGGCGCCCGGGTCGGGCGACCCGCTCGTCGGCGGGATGTAGTCACTCTCGATTGGGTTGACCATGCTCGACGGGACGGGAGAGTTCGATTCCGTGATGTCGAAGATCACGTTCCCGTCCGCATCGTAAATGTCCGCTCCCGTTGGGTTGGCGCGGATGGGAGCGGCGTGCCCGCCGTAGTCGCCTTCGTCGACCTTGACGAGCTGGTCGCTCGTCGAGAAGCTACCGTCCTCGTTGGGGTGGTTGGTAGCTTCCTCCGCGACGATGTTGCCGTTCGCGTCGACGGGCTGGCCGCCCCAGCCCCCGTTCGGGCCGTGGTCCGCGGCGTAGAGCTGGCCGCTCTCCGTCACGACCAGGTCGTAGGGGTTCCGGTAGCCGGGCGAGTAGACCTGGACCGGGCCGCCCTCGACGATCTTCGCCATGTTAATCCCGTCGTTGCCTCCGAACGGCAGGTCGTCGCCGTCCGTGGCGTCGTCGTTCTGAATCGTCGGGATGGCGTAGTAGAACTCCAGGTCCGGGTAGGACTGACTACTCCCCTGCGGGTCGTAGGTCTGGAGGTTCTTCGCCTGGTAGTTGCTCTCGATCTGCGCGAGGTCGATCTCGAGGATGGCCGCCGAGAGGGCGAACTCGGGCGTGTGGCCGAAGTTGTTGCCCGGCGCGCCCTTGTTCGTGTTGCCGCCCTGTGCGGCGTACAGCGTGTCCCCGTCGCCGGAGAGGTCTAGTCCGTTGGTGGCGTGGTTCTCCTCCGAGCGCGGCAGCCCCATGACCATCACGTCGTGGTCGATTTCGCCGCTCTGGAGCACGCCGTCGCCTCCCGGCGTTATCGTCAACCGCGAGATCGTCCCCGAGTTGGTGTCGGTATCGTCGTCGTCTTCCCCGACGTCGATCGACGGATCCGACGAGGAGACGTACACGATCGGTTGGTCAGCGGTCCCGCCGACGGTCAGACCGGTGACCTGACGGTTGCTCTCGCCGGGATTGTAGTCGCCGTTGTCGTCGTGGTTCGGAATCTGTTTGATCGCGTCGATCTCGACCTCGTTGACGACCTGGTAGCTGTTCTCGCCGGTCCGGGTGACGTTCAGCGCGTAGACCGTTCCACCCTGCGTGGACACGTAGGCGCGCCCGTCGGGACCGAAGTCGATGGCCGTCGGGTTACCGGCGCTGAAGCCCTGGAGAGTGGACTTGCTGAATCCAACTGGGACGCTACTTGCGCCCTCTCCGGAGAGGTCGATCGAGAGTGGGGAGTTGCTCCCCGAGTGAGTGACCTCCATCGTCGCGGCCTTGGCCTGTGCGTCCGTGGGCGAGAACGTCACCGGAATGTCCGCTGACTCGCCGGGTGCGAGCGTCGTCTGCGACGGCGACCCTGCCGAGAACGCGCTCGCGTCGCCACCGGTCATGGAGACGTCAGTGACGTCGATGCTGGGGTCACCGTCACCGCCGAGATTCGTCACGGTGACCGTCTTGGTCTCACTGTTGTCGGTGACGACCGTACCGAAGTCGACGCTCGACGGACCGCCGAGCGTGTCCGGCTGTGGCTCCGTCGAGACGATCTCGATGGCGTTGATCTGGGGGTTCTCGGTGACGTGGGCGAAGTCGACGTCGATCGTCCCGTCGCTCGTGACGGTGAAGGACTTCATCGCGCCCGTGTCGTCCCCGTACTGTTCGATGATGTCGAAGTTCTCGACGGTCTGGTCCTCGACGCTCACGTCGAAGACCCGGTCACCGACGCTGCTGGTGCCGGAGTACCCGTCGTAGAAGTAGAGTCGGACCTCCACCTGCTGGCCCGACTGGACGGAGAACTCGTACTGCATCTCCTCGCCGTTCGAGGGGTCCCATCGTTCCGTCTCCCAGATCTGGTCGGGTGTTCCGGCTGGTACCGAGCTATGTATCGTACTCGGCTGGCCGTGGGTCGAGGTTTGGTCCTCGCCCGCGACCTTATAGTCAGTGAGTGAACTCCACTGCCCTCCGTCGGCCGTCGTGAAGCTCCCACCGGCGTTCGCTCGATACAGTACGTCGCTACTGTCGACTGGTTGTGCTTGCGCTCCTCCGACACTCGACAGGAGGCCAACGCTAGCGACCGACGTCACCAGCAGTACCGAGAAGACGACTGCCAAGAGCTGTGTTGTTCTCCGTGTTCTGTTCATCCTGTCCCTGCCTGCTGTGGTATAGTTACTCTCATGCTCGTCTGCTGGCGTCGACGACCACTGGACTCGTGCCCCCGCATCACTCGCACGTACGGCTGGGCTAGCCGATCGAACGGCAGCGGTAAACGCCAGCCTAGCCGACTGTACCGTCTGGCTAGCGAGTCCTAACGGTCGCTGCGACGCCATCGAACAGTGACCCAACCCCTACCCATATTATTATGAATCAGGTAGGTGAGAGTCTGAACGCACCAGAACGTGTCACAAACGTATCTTACGTCGCCCCTAGGGAGCGGTTACTCGACCACCAAATCGGCAGACGGAACAAAGTCATCGACCAACCAGACCTCCGCCAAGATAAGTAATTTATTCCGATAGATAACCTGGAAAATTGTTTGTCTTCGACAGACTGGTTCCAACCCTGTCACATCTGGCGTGAGAGGTTCGCAGCCGCGACCGTCTTGGCAGTCGCCATCGTTCTCGTCCCTCTCGCATCCACTGGGCGCGCTTCTATCGGCGTACTCGACCCCTCCTGCGCCTGAAACGGAGACGTGTGCTCCCTCGTCCACGGTCGACTGCGGCTGTCCGTCGTCGCGTACGGAAAACGAGTCTTCCGGGCGAAGCGACCCGGGAAGTCCTCAACTGTACCGCGTGAGTTCCTCGTAGGCCCGTTCGGCGGCATAGTCCGGCTCGTCGGGATACGTGTACAGTTCGAGTGTGACGAACCCCTCGTAGTTGATGTCGTCTAGCGCGTCGAACACTGCGCGGAAGTCGAGATCTCCTTCGCCCGGGATACGGTGGTAGTGGTTCCCTCGTCGTCCGCCCACGATGTCTTCCAGGTGAATCCCGGTGATGTGGCCTGCACTCCGATGGATCGTCTCGGTAAGGTCTTCTCCGTACACGGCTGCATGACCGATATCGAGATTGACACCCAGCGATTCACGTCCGACGTCGTCGATGAGGTCGAGCACCTCGTCGGTACATTCGACGAGTAGTTCCGGCTCGAACTCGATCCCGACGTCGACGCCGCGTGCCTCTGCGTAGTCGAGAATCTCGTGGAGGGAGTCACGGAGGTACTCGTGGGCTCGTTCGGGCGGATTGCCTGGAAGGGGACGTCCCGTGGCGAGACAGACGGCCGGCGATCCGACCGCCGCGGCAAGATCGATGGCTCGCTTCGTGTACGTAATCCGCCACGCCCGGTCTTCGTCCTCGTCGGTGATGATGCTCGGTTCGAAGAACGCTGAGGGCGGTGCGTCGTCGTAGTAGCCCATTGCCGTGTTGGCATTGATGTTCGACACCGACAGGCCGGTCGCATCCAGGGCATCGCACACCGCGTGGACGTCCTCGTCATCGAACGCCGGAAAGTAGGCGTGAGGCTCGTCGCCGAGGAGTTCGACTCCAGTGTAGCCGTGGTCGGCGATTCGGTGGACAGCCTCTGGCAGTGTGTACTTGGTGTAGGCGTTCGTGGAGAAGGCTAATTCGACCATGAGTGATTGCTGGAACGCCCCTCGGTGGGGCTCTGGAGTGGGGTTCGCTCTCGATACACCGTCGGTGATCGTGTCCTCGTTCGAGGGGTGGCGTGGGTCAGTTGCATGTGTTATAGTTCGGTGTCATGATATGTCGAAGAATCGCGAGAGCAGGGTTGCAGGGACGAGGAACGCGACTGCTGTCAGTGTCCAGCCGAGCCCTGCGATGCCTGCGACTGCCGCGTCGAAGACGACGAGCGCCAGCACGCACGTCCCGACCACTGGTCCGACCGTCTCCGGTGACGGGTCTCGGTAGGCACGTCGGAGTGCTCGGCCCGTCACGAGCAGAAACCCGCCGGCGAGCGCGATCGCGACGAGGAGCGCGACCGAGTCGGCATCGAATCCGACGGTTACGAGTAGTGCCACTGCACCCAGTCCTGCGGTAGCCGCGCCGACGCCTGCGACCACCACAGCCCGCCGGTCAACACCGGTCGCCTCCGCGGCGGCCACGTACGTGACGCCGGCGATATACGCGGTGACGACGACTGGAATCGCAAGCGTCCACGAGGGCAACGACGAAAGTGATGCGGTCGTGGCTGTCGTCCCGAGCAGGACGTTCAACCCTCGTGCTATGCCCATCGCGAGAAAGCCCGCCGGTCCGCCTTTCAGAATCCCATCATACACTACGACGGCGAGTGCGACCGCGCCAGCGGCGATGCCGGCATCCGTCCCGGCGATGATGGCGGCGGTGAGGACGGCACCGACGAGGAAGGTAACACCGAGGATGCCAGCGACCGGCCTCGCAACGTGGCCGGCGGGGATTGGCCGTTCCGGTCGCTCGGTCGCGTCGACCGGCGCGTCGAAATAATCGTTGAGGGTGGTCCCGCCAGCGTAGAGTAGCATCGACACGACGGCCACGCCAGTGACGGCTGTAGTCGAGAGGTGTGCGCCGGCGGTAACGGCGAGGGCCGCTCCGGCTATCACGTCGGGGGGTGCGGTGAAGAGATTAGGGACGCGGACCAGCGCGGCGTACGCGGCTGCGGTGTCTCGCACACCGCGCGTACCGGGCTGGGAAAGCGCCACAGTCAGATCCACCCGTGTTCGTCGAGATAGGCGTACGCGTCGCGGGCGGTTTCGGCAGCGGTCTCCTGGTACGGGTAGAGTTCGACGGTGACGAACCCATCGTAGCCCGTGTCCTCGACGGCCTCCAAGAAGCCGTCAATGTTCATCGCACCGTCGCCTAACTGCGTGTGTTCGTGCGTGCGGTCGGCAGGGATATCTTCGAGGTGGTAGTGCGGGGTGGAGCCGCTGAGTTTCTCGACGGCACGGACGGGATCTTCACCGACACAGAAGAGGTGGCCAGCGTCGAAGTTGCAGCCGACCGCCGTGGAGTCGATCCGGTGCGCGATGTCGAGATACTGGTCGGCAGTCTCGATGAGCAAGTCCGGCTCGGGTTCGATCAAAATGTCTACGCCCACCTGTTCAGCCGTCGGGACGACCGTCTGCAGGCTCTCGGTGAACGTCTCGACACCCCACGCGTACGACTTTCCGTCGGGGATGGGTCCGCCCGGTTGGATGGAGATAGAGTCTGCATCGAACGCAGCCGCCAGTTCGAGTGCCTGACGCGTGTAGTCGACGCGTCGCTCGCGGTACTGGGGGTCTGCCTCGATGTACGAAGGGTGTTGGAAGTCCTCCGCCGACATCATGAATGCGTTGCAGTTACTGATGTCGAGCCCAGTGTCGTCGAGTGCGTTCGTGACTGCGGCAATGTCGTCCTCGTCGGTGTCAGAGGGATGGAGGTGGGAGCCGCCGAACAGGAGTTCGACGCCGTCGTACCCGATAGCGGCCAGGGTCTCGATGGTCTCGACGGGGCTGTACTCGTGGAACGCGTTGGCTGAAAAAGCAAATTGCATGGGCAGGTCTCAGCGCTCGTAGTCGAAGTTCGGCGACTGGTCGAAGAACGCGTAGGGATTGTCGAAGACGACCTTGCGAACCTCCTCGCGGTCCCATCCACGGTCGAGCATCTTGTCGCGGGCCTTCGGCACGGCGAGGGGGTCGGAGGGGTCCCAGTCAGCGGCGCTGTTGAGAATCATCTTGTCGGTGCCGTACTCCTCCAGCAGGTCGATGGCCGTCTCGTCTTCTATCTTGCCGGGATAGAGGGTGAATCCGAGCCAGCAGTCGGTCCGAAGCGAGGTGTCGATGGTGTCTTCGGTGTTGTGGTCGATGATGATTCGTTCTTCGGTGACGTCCTCCTCCTGAATCATCTCGACGAGTCGCTCGGTCCCTTCCGGCTTGTTTTCGTGTGGGGTGTGGACGATGACGGGCAGTTCGCGCTCTTCGGCCATCCGGAGTTGCTTGCGGAATGCGTACTCTTCCTCCTCGGTCCCCCGATCGAGACCGATTTCGCCGACGCCGACGACGTTTTCGCGGTCGAGGTACTCGGGGAGCCGTTCCATCACCGTCTCGGCCATCTCCGGATAGTTGGCTTCCTTCGGTTCGAGGGCGATGGTGACGTAGTGGTCCATTCCGGCGGCCCGGTCGGCGCGCTCGGTCTCGAAGTCGATGAGGTGTTCGAAGTAGTCGAAGAACGAGCCCGCGTGTTGCTTGTCGGTTCCGCTCCAGAACGCTGGTTCGATGCAGCAGTCGATGCCTGCCCGTCGGGCGCGTTCGTAGTCGTCACTTGACCGCGATACCATGTGCATGTGGGGGTCGATTACGCGCATCGAGTTTGAAATATTGTAGTTTATACTTTATTATGAATAAGGTAGCTGTGTTATCAGTGCTGATGCCACCCGACATGCGGAAGAAGAACGGTTTCTGCCTCCGCTTTCGGGCGCGAAGTATAATGTTATGTATACGATAATAAAGTTGATAGTTAGGCAAAGTCACACCGATGACACAGACAGGAGTTTGGCTGATTGGAGCACGCGGCAACGTGGCGACCACGACGATGGTCGGCGCATGCGCTCTGGCACGCGACGAGATAGACACGACCGGCCTGGTGACGGCCCGCGACCAGTACTCGCGACTAGCGCTTCCAGCCGTCGACGAGTTCGTTTTCGGCGGCCACGACGTCCGAGAAACCGGACTCCTCGAAACGGCGCAGCGACTCTCTGCAAACGGCGTCCCCGACCCAGCCACCGTCGATGCAGTAGCGGACGATCTCCGCCGTATCGACGACCGAGTCGAGACCGGAACAGCAGTCAACTGTGGCACTGCAGTGGACGACCTCACGGACGAAGAACCGCTCGAAGCCCAACTTGCCATTGGTGACGTCGTCGACCGAATACGAGCCGACTACGCATCGTTCGAACAGGACCACGACCTCACCCGTATGGTAGTGGTCAACGTTGCCTCGACCGAGCCACCACTAGAGGACCCCGATCGCTACGAGACGCGCGAGGCAGTCGAACGCGCAATCGACGACGACGATCGCGATCTCCCTGCGAGCGCGCTGTACGCCTACGCCGCGCTCGTGGACGGCCATCCGTACGTCAACTTCACGCCGAGTACAGGCTCAGCGCTCGGCGGACTCCGGGAACTCGCCCGGGAGCAAAACGTGCCTCACATGGGGCGAGACGCCAAGACAGGAGAAACGCTCGTCAAGTCAGCACTCGCCCCCATGTTCGGCGGACGCAATCTCCACGTCCAGTCGTGGGAAGGTCACAACATCCTCGGCAACGCTGACGGAAAAGTCCTCGAGGACGACCACAACAAGGCAGGGAAACTGGAAAGCAAGGGTGGCGTGCTCAGCTCAATTCTGCCGGACATCGGTCACAATCGGGTGCGTATCGACTACACCCCCTCATTAAACGACTGGAAGACGGCATGGGACTACATTCACTTCGAGGGCTTTCTCAACACCGAGATGACGATGCAGTTCACGTGGGAGGGCTCGGATTCGGCGCTCGCCGCACCGCTCGTGTTGGACCTCGTTCGCCTGCTCGCACACGCCGACGAGCATGACGAGGCAGGGCTCCAGCCGCAGCTCGCGTCGTTTTTCAAGGCCCCACTCGGCGTCGACGAACACGACCTCTCCCGACAGTTCGAACTCCTCGACGAGTATGTCGAACGGCACGCGCCCGAGGTGGTACTCGGATGACCAGGTCTGACCCGCCGAGTACGGCTGGCCGCGTCATCGTCTTAGATATCGTCGGTTTGCAGCGCGACCATCTCGGGACTGGACGTACACCGAATCTGACCGAGTTCTTCAGCGAAGAGTTGACGACTGACCTCCGGCCGCCGTTCCCAGCGGTCACGGTGCCGGTCCAGACGACGCTAGCGACCGGGCAGTCGCCGGAGAGTCACGGCGACGTAGCGAACGGTGAGTACGACCGTGATGCCGATACGGTCGCATTCTGGGAGCGCGATCGTGGTGACCGCACCCACATCTGGGATGCTGTGAGCGATGCTGGAGTGACCACGGGGGTATTGTTCTTTCAGCACCTCATCGGGACAGACGCCGACGTAGCGGTGACACCTTCGCCAATTGAGGACGAGGACAACAACCTACTAGAAATGAATTGTTGGACCAATCCAGATGAGTTCTACGACGAGCTAGAAGCTGAATACGGTCATTTCCCGCTTCATCACTACTGGGGACCAGGAGCCAACGAACGTAGCAGCGAGTGGATTCTGACTGCCGCCCGCGAGGCGATCGAGCGGCACGACCCTGACTTGCTCTGGGTGTACGTTCCCCACCTGGACTACGACGCGCAGCGATACGGCCCGGACACCCCGGAATTCGACGACGCGCTCGAAACGGTCGACAGGACGGTCGGGACGTTCCTCGACTTTCTCCGCGAGGACGACCGCTGGGACGAAACCGTCGTGAATGCTGTCAGCGAGTACGGCTTTCACCGTGTCGATACCCCTGTCTTCCCCAACCGTGCCCTCCGCGACGCTGGCTTTCTCTCGGTCTGTGACGATGGTGACGGCGGCGAAGAGGTGGACCTTCCCCAGTCCGACGCGTTCGCGATGGTCGATCATCAGGTCGCTCACGTGTACATCACTGCTGACGTGCTTCCTGAGGTTCGTGAAATGCTTGCCGGGCTGGAAGGTGTCGAGCAGGTGCTGGATGAATCGGGTAAAGACGACCATCAGGTCGACCATCCAAATACCGGTGAGCTCGTGCTTGTCGCTGACTCGAACGCCTGGTTCCAGTACTATTGGTGGGAGGACCACGATGACGCTCCACAGTACGCGACTGACATGGACATCCACGCGAAACCGGGGTACGACCCGTGCGAATTGTTCGTCGGTGAATCGGGCCTCGTCTCACTCACTCCTTCGAAGATACGTGGATCGCACGGACGAGTCGACGACGAATCGTTGGCCTTCTACGGACTTGGTGGACCCGCTGCGCCGGACAGCTACCTGGACGATTCGATCGATGCACGTGCAGTCGCTCCTACCATCCTCGACCTCCTTGGCATCGAGAGTAGTCCACGGTTAGATTTCGACGCGACTTCGCTGTTCGCTCCGACACGGTCTCCGTGATTTTCCCGCTTTCCTCGCTCACCGCTGACGCGGTTCGCTCAATGATGGAAATCATGTATTCCAAGATTCCACCGATTAAAATATAAGTTACTCTTATATATAGTGTAGTTGTCAGTATAGTCGGACATGCGTCAGACGGGGGTCAACAATGGAACAGCACAATCACTCACTGAGCAACGGGAAAAGGAAAGCCAATCACTCTCGCGTGACGACGCGTTCCACCTGCTCCGAAACCGGCGGCGCCGATACGCACTTCACTATCTGAAGCGCGAAGAGTCCCTCTCCATCGCTGACATCGCCGATCAGGTGGCTGCATGGGAGAACGGAATACCAACGGAAGCAGTCACTTCCACACAACGAAAAAGAGTGTACAACTCGCTTCAGCAGATTCATCTCCCGAAACTCGCGGACCAGGGAATCATCGAGTACAGGCCACGTACCGGCATGGCCGAACTCACTGACGAAGCGGAACAACTCGACGTGTACCTCGAAGTCGTCCCCGATCGCGACATCCCGTGGAGCGAGTATTATCTGGGGTTAGGAGCAGTCTGTTTCGGACTCACTGCCGCGGTCTGGTTCGACGCGACGCTGATTTCGCGACTTCCTGCCGTCGCGTGGATGGCATTCATTTCTGCAGCAGTGTTTTTCTCGGCCACAGTCAACGTCTACTACCAGCGGAATGAGCGCCTCGGCGAACGCGAATGCCCCCCCGAACTACGGGGCGAGACTTGGTGACACGAATCCGACCAGGGGCCATCTTTGCACGGCGGTAGCAGCGACCCGAGACGGCGTCACACTGCGGGCACGGCTTCTGTGCACCCATCAGTGCTCACCCCCGGTGACCTGCTGGGGAGGAAGGAGACACCCGCAGGGAACGACCTCGGCAACGGTGGGGCCGGTAACGACCGCCTGTAGGATGGGGGAGTCGCAGTGTGGGCAGGACTCCGTCATGCGGCGGCACCTCCGGTTGAGAGGTGGCTACCTCAATTAATAAACGTCGGACTATGATAAAAATTAGTATAGTCCCGGGCGGATTCGAACCGCCGTCATGGGCTTGCTCCCGTAACGACTCGTAACCCGTTACGTCCAAAGGCCCATATGATTGGCCGCTACACCACGGGACTTCCGTGGGACGTCACCCGATTCTAACGCGATGAGACACTTGAACGTATCGCAATCGAAAGCCCCGAGAAGGACCCGTACTAGTCGGCTTCGCCTTCTCGGACCAGTTCGGCGCACATGTCGGCCCGGGCGTCGAAGCAGTCCGGGCACTGTGGTTCGCGGTCGATGATCGTGTCGAGTCGCTCCGCGACGGTGTCGTCGATGACGCTCTCGAGCGCCTTCGCCTCGCTCGGGAACTCCTCGACCTCGAGGACGTTGTGGAGGAAGCGCTCGATGATGCAGTAGGTCTGGAGCGCCTCGTGGGCCTGCTCGATACCCTCGTCGGTCAGCGAGACCCCCTTGTACTTCTCGTGGTCGGCGAGGCCACGGTCCTGTAGTTTGCCGATCATCTCGTTGACGCTGGCCGGACTCACGTCGAGCCGGTCGGCCAGTGCGCCGGTCGAGGCTGGCCCGTTCTCCATCTGCTGTACGAGGTAGATCGCCTTCAGATACTGGTCTGCAGTGTTCATTCTCGGGCCTCCATGACCTCGGTCACTTCCTCGACGCCCTCGGCCTCTTCCTCCCGAATCGCTTTCAACGTAGCGAGTAGCTCTTCACGGTCGAGCGCGAACTGCGCGTCGCTGGCTTCGATGGCGTCGATGAGGTCGTCGTAGAACTTGTAGGCCGTCTCCTCGCCGTGGAGCTGGTCGTAGAGGACGCCGTCGAAGTCCTCCGGTCCCGTCTGGGCGTAGGTGGCCTCGACCAGCGACTCTATCTCCTCGAACGGTACCGACTCCGCGTCGAGTTCGTCGACGAGCGTTTCGAGACGCTCGCGGTGCTCCGCGGACTCCTCGCGCGCTTCCGTCAGTAGTTCGCGGACGTCCTCGCGCAGTTCGTCGCGCTCCGCCGAAGAAAGTGACTCGTAGTGGCGGGCGGCCCGCGCCTCGACGACCTCTTCGAGCACCACGCCTATCTGGAGCAGGCGGGCGAGTTGGCGGTTCGACGAGACGCGTTCGCCGACCGACATCCTCAGGCCCGCAGTCGTTCGCCGATCTTCGTCTCCAGGTCCTCTTCGAGTTCCTCGACCTCGACTTCCTCGAGGACGGGGACGAAGAACCCTTCGACGAGCATGTTTCTCGCGCTCTCGTCGTCGACGCCCCGGGAGGTCATGTAGAACAGGTCCTCCGAGTCGATCTGGCCGACGGTCGCGGAGTGGCTGGCTTCGGTGTCGTGGTTGTTGATGATGAGCTTGGGGGAGGCGTCGGCCTCGCTGCCGTCGCTCAGCATCAGCGTGTTCTCGCGCTGGTAGGAGCTGGTGTCCCACGCGTCGCTGCCGACGTCCTGGACGCCCTCGTACACGGAACGGGCGGTGTCGTCGAGGACGCCTCGGGTGATGAGGTCGGCGGTCGTGTGGGCAGCGTTGTGCCACACGCGCGCGGCGATGTCGAAGTGCTGGTCGTCGTGGCCGAAGAACGCGCCAACGGTCTTGGTCTCGGACGACTCGCCGTCGAGTTCGGTCTCGACGCTCGACTTCGTGAGCCGCGAGCCGAGGTTGCCCTCGATCCAGTTGACCGTTGCGTAGTCGTCGGCGCTACCGCGCTTGAGCGTGTAGTTGTACGTCTCGTCGTCGAGTTCCTGCAGGGAGCCGTACTGGACGTGGCTGTTCTCGCCCGCGACGACTTCGACGAGGCCGCTGTAGTAGCGCTCTCCCTCGACTCCGGCGGCTTCGCTTTCGCCGGTCGACTGCCGTTCGAGGATGGTCACCGAACTCGACCGTTCGGTGACGACGAGCGTGTAGTTGAAAAGCGACTGGCTGTTCATCGTCGTCCGGATGGTGACGTCCTCCGCGTCGACGCCCTCCGGGACGTAGACGACCGTCCCAGTGCTGAAGAGCGCGGTCGACAGCGCCGTCAGGTAGTTCTCCTGCGGGTCGACGACCGAGCCGAAGTGCTCGCGAACGAGGTCTTCGTGCTCGTCGACGGCGTCCGCGATGGACAGCACCTCGGCCTCGTCGGGGCCGACCTGGTCTTTCTCCTCGGCCGCGTTCAACGGATCGACGAAGCTCTCGAAGTCGAGCGCGTGGAGGTTCGTCCAGTCGCGGCCCGGCGTCCGGATGACGTCGGGCATGTCGAGTTCCTCGAGCGCCGCCAGCGCGTCCAGTCGCGTCTCCAGCAGCCATTCCGGCTCGTCGAGTTCGTCGGAGATCTGGCGGACGGTCTCTTCGGAGATGGAGCGATGCACCTGCGTGCTCATCCGAGGCTCCCCTCCATTTCGAGTTCGATGAGGCGGTTCAGTTCGACCGCGTACTCGATGGGCAGTTCCTCCGTGATGGGCTCGATGAACCCGGAGACGATCATCTGCTTCGCGTCGTCGTCGTCGAGACCGCGACTCTGGAGGTAGAACACGTCCTCGTCGCCGATCTTCCCGACGGTCGCCTCGTGGGCGACGTCGACGCGGTCCTCGTTGATCTCCATGTACGGCATGGTGTCCGACGTGCTCTCGTTGTCGAACATCAGCGCGTCACACTCGACGCTGGTCGAGGAGTCCACCGCACCGTCGCTGATGTGGACGAGACCGCGGTAGTTGGTGCGGCCGCCGTCCTTGCTGATGGACTTGGACTCGATGGTGGAGTTCGTCTTCGGCGCGTTGTGGTACACCTTCGCGCCGGTGTCGATGTTCTGGCCCTCGCCCGCGAACGCGATGGTGATGTTGTTCGTGGACGCGCCGCGACCCTTCAGCACGGAGCAGGGGTACAGCATGGTGGCCTTCGACCCCATGCTGCCCGAGACCCACTCCATGCGGCCGCCGGCCTCGACGAGCGCGCGCTTGGTGTTGAGGTTGTAGGTGTTCTTCGACCAGTTCTGCACGGTCGAGTACTGGACGTGGGCGTCCTCGCCGACGAACACCTCGACGCCGCCGGAGTGGAGGTTGTGGCTGCCGTACTTCGGCGCGGAACAGCCCTCGATGTAGTGGACCTCGCTCCCCTCTTCGGCGATGATGAGGGTGTGCTCGAACTGGCCCATGCCCTCGGAGTTCATCCGGAAGTACGCCTGCACGGGCATCTCGACGGTGACGTCCTCGGGCACGTAGACGAACGACCCGCCGGACCACACCGCGCCGTGAAGCGCCGCGAACTTGTTGTCCGACGGCGGCACGCAGGAGGTCATGAAGTACTCCTTCACGAGGTCTTCGTGCTCCTGGACGGCCTCGTCCATGTTGCAGAAGACCACGCCTTTCTCCTCCCACTGCTCCTGCATGTTCTGGTAGACGACCTCGGACTCGTACTGGGCGCCGACGCCGGAGAGTGCCTTCCGTTCGGCCTCCGGGATGCCCAGTTTCTCGAACGTGTCCTGGATGTCCTCGGGGAGGTCGTCCCAGCTGTCCGCTCCCTCGCGCTTGTCGACGTCGGGACGGATGTAGGGGACGATCTCCTCGATGTCCAGTTCCGTGAGGTCGGGCTGGCCGGGCCAGTCCGTCGGCAGGGGCATGTTCTGGTAGTGCTCCAGCGCGCGAAGGCGGCGCTCGAGCATCCATTCGGGTTCGTCCTTGTCCTCACTGATGAGGCGGACGACCTCTTCGGTCAGTCCCTTGTCGGACCTGACCGCGGCCTGTTCTTCTTTCTTGAACGCGAATCGTTCCTCGGTGTCTGTCTCTTTGAGATGATCCTGGTCGGAGCTCATGATATCACTTTATGCGGTCTGGTAGACTTCGTCGCGCACCCAGTCGTAACCCTTGTCCTCGAGCTTCTCGGCGAGTTCGGCACCGCCGCTCATGGCGACCTCACCGTCGAGCATCACGTGGACGTGGTCGGGTTCGACGTAGTCGAGGATGCGCTGGTAGTGCGTGATCTGAAGGATGCCGGTCCCCTGCTCGTCGCGCAGGGCGTTGATGCCTTTCGAGACGTCCTGCAGGCGGTCGATGTCGAGACCGGAGTCGATCTCGTCGAGCACCGCGATGGACGGTTCGAGAATCGCGGCCTGCAGCACCTCGTTCTGTTTCTTCTCCCCGCCGGAGAAGCCGGCGTTCAGATAGCGCTGGGCGAACTTCTCGTCCATGTCGAGCTGTTCCATCTTCTCCTGGAGGATCTGCTGGAACTCGGCGACGCCGACCTCGCCCTCGTCGGCGGGACCTTCCATCGGGCTCGTCTCGTAGCCCTCGTCGTCTTCTTCCTCGTCCGCTTCGGCGGCCTCGTCTTCGTCCTCGAACAGCTCTTCGCGCTCTTCGAGCTTGGCGTTGAGCGCGGTCCGGAGGAAGTTCGCCATCGTGACCCCCTCTATCTCTGCGGGGTACTGGAAGCCGAGGAAGACGCCGAGCGCCGCGCGCTCGTTCGGCTCCATCTCCAGCAGATTCCAGGTTCGCTTGTCCTCCGGAATCTCGTCGTCGAAGTCCTCGTCGTCGAGGTGGACGAGTACCTCCCCTTCTGTTACTTCGTAGGCGGGATGGCCGGCGACGATCTTCGCCGTCGTCGACTTCCCGCTTCCGTTCGGTCCCATCAGCGCGTGAATCTCGCCCGAGCGGACCTCCAGGTCCACTCCGTTGAGAATCTTCTCGTCTTCCTCCACGACCTCCGCGTGGACGTTTTTGAGTTCCAGTGTTGCCATCGTTAGGTTCACCTAAGTCGTTTTGATGAAGGGGCGGTCGTCCCATAACAGTTTCGCAAGCGTCTGCAATCGGTTTCCAGAACGGGAAAATTCTTTTCCGAAGGGTGAAATCCGGCGTGGTACCATCACTCCCGGCAAACCCGTTCGAGGCAGTCAGAGGCGGCTTCACGGTCCCGCCCTGAACCCCTCCCGTTCCCCTTCTCCGGCCCGGAATCGACCGGTTTCCTGTTCTCCGAGTTCCTCCCGTGCTCGAGTACCTCACTCCGTCTTCGTTCGTATTCTGTACGTAATACTTTCGCGCGCGAAGACAAAGGGACGGACCGACCTCCCGTGAAATGGCCCGGGCTGACCTGGCCGGAAACGCCACGCACCGACCTCACCGGAGATGGGCCGGAGCGCTCACGTGAAACTGCCCAGGCCGGTCTGCTCCTGGCCGCTCTTTACCTCCTCCCAGGAGATGTCGAGCGCTTCCAGCACGCGGGCAATCGGGCCCCTGAGCGTCTTCTCGAGCATCTTGTCCCAGTCGATTTCGAACTCGTCGGGAATCTGGTCCGCGTACTCGAAGCAGATGACGTCCGGGTCCTTCTTGAACTCGCGGTACAGGGGGTCGGCCTGCGGGTCGAAGTCCCGTTCGCTCTCCACCCGCTCGAAGAAGGAGGGGTGGACCTTCTTCAGGTAGAGACGCTTCGGCTTGCTCCCGCGCTGGATGTTCGTCCCCAGCAGGAGGTTGGCGTACTTCGCGCCCCGGACCTGCGCGGTGTCGGTGTCGTAGTCGTCGAGGCGCTTGCCGATGCCGCCCGGGACCGCGACGTCGTCCAGGTCGACGTTTCCGGCCTGGAAGTCCTCGATGATGTCGTGGACGTACTCTTTCACGTCGTCCAGGTCCTCGCCGGTGACGATCATCTCGATGACGTCGCGCTGGACCTCCTTCGTGATAGGTGCGATGTCGCTGCGCTTGTACTCGAAGCCCGTGATGTCGATGTCGTCGACGTCCTTGCCCTCCTTCCAGACGATGTGGCCCGCGTAGCGTTTCTTCTTGCCCGCCTGGAAGAACCGCCGGTAGAGCTTCTCGAACTCGATCTGGAAGCGGTGCTCGTCAGCGTTCAGGTCCTCCCGGGCGAACTCGTCGTACCGGTCGTTGATGTGGTCCTCTATCTCGAACGACTGCTCGATGGCCTCCTCCTTCGAGAACTCGCTCCCCAGTTCGAGCATGACCGAGTCGGTGTCGCCGTACGCCACGTCGTACCCCACTTCGCGGGCCGCCGTCTCGGTGAACTCGATGACCTCCCGTCCGGTCGCGGTGATGGCCGCTCCCATCTCCTTGTCGTAGAGGCGGAATCGTTCCCAGCCCAGGACGCCGTAGAGGCTGTTCATGATGACCTTCACCGCCGCCTGCTGTCGGTCGAATATCTCGTACTCCGCGGTCTCCGGTTCGTGCTCGTTCCGGAGCGCCTTCTTCTCCTCGCGCTCGGAGAGCGTCTCGTCGATTATCTCCCGGATGATGCCGTTCCGGTCCTTCCGGAAGTGGGTCCCGTTCGGCGCGCGGTAGGTGTCGCCGTCGTACTCGTCGGGGTCGACCTTCGTCTCCGGACTGGCGTTGATCGTCGCCATCGACATCGGGTACAGCGACTTCAGGTCGAGGACGGTGACGTTCTCTCTGACTCCCGTGATGGGGTCGAACACCGCACCGCCCTCGTAATCCTCGCTGTCGACCTGGCCCTTCGACGGGAGCGCGAACTCGCCGTGGGCCTTGTGGAGGACGTAGACGTCCACCGCGTCGCCGGGCGTCGTCGCGTCCTCCAGCTTGCAGCCGACGAAGGCGGCGACCTCCTCCCAGAACGCGACTATCTCCTGTTTGCGGTCGAGTTCGACGCAGATCTCGACGTCCCTGACGTTGTACTCCAGCAGGCGCTCGGGGTCCTGCTCCCAGAGGTCGCCGATGTCGCCGGGATACCGCTCCTTGCCGACGCCGAGTTCCGTCTCCCCGACAGCGTCGAGGCGGTACGATTCGAGTTCGCTGAACTGCGTGCGCTTGTAGGCGTACAGCAGGTCGAAGACCACCCGGCCCTTGACGGTGGGACCGCCCCAGTCGCTGCGCCACACCTCGTCCACGCGCGAGAGGCGGTCGGAGTCGAGGTCGTGGTCGTGGTGCCGACCGGCGAGTTCGTCGAGGCGGTCGATGAGGTACGGCATGTCGAAGTCGTCGACGTTCCAGCCGGTGAACAGGTCGGGGTCGGTCGCGTCGAGGTAGTCGAGGTACGCCGCGAGCATCGCCTCCTCCTCGTCGAAGACGCGGACGTCTATCGCCGAACCCTCCTGGAGCGGGTCGTAGTCGGCGAGTTCCTCGGGCGCGACGTCCGTGGCCTCGGGCGCGTCGTAGAGCCAGGCGACGTACTCGTCGCTGTAGTTGTCGTGGCTCGTGAGACAGATTATCGGCTCCTCGCCCTCCTCGGGGAACCCCGAGCGGTCGTCGACCTCGAGGTCGAACGTGTGAACGCGGAGGTCCGCCTCGACGTCCGCGGGCGCTACTTCCTCGTGTCGGACGACGAGGTCACCGTCCTCGCGGCGACGCTCCGGGAGGCGCACGCCGCTGTTGATGTCCTTGTCGATGAGAAAGCGGTTGGGGAAGAGGATGTCCGCCTCGTAGTGGTCGAACTGGTCGCGGATGTTCCCGACGTCGCGCGGCGTCTGGCCGAATATCTTCGTCAGCCGCTGCCCGCGGATGCTCCGGTAGGGGTCGCCGTCGTCGTCGTCGGTCTCCTCGTAGCCCGTGATGCGGTCGTCGTCGAGTTTGTCGTCGTCCAGCGTGTCGGTCGGCGCGTAGAAGTACGGCCGGAAGCCGACGACGCGGACGTGTTCGAGGTCGTCGTCGCGCGTGCGGCCGAAGACGTGGACGATGGGCGTCTCGTCGCCGTTGCTGCCCTCGACGGTGTAGTCGACCTGGGTCACCGCGAGTTCGAGCGTGCCTTGCGCGTCGGGGAGCCAGTCGGTGTCGACGTCGACGTGTGCGTGGGCGTCGGCCGTCTGGCCGTCCCGGCCCGCGATGGCTCGCGCCTCCTCGGCGGGGCGCTCGTCGGCGTCCCCTTCCCCGAAGTCGTCGAGCCCGGATTGAGTCATGTCGGTGATTTTGGCGCTTCCCGATAAAAACCTCCCGCTCGAGACGGGCGAGCGACGGGAGCGTCGAACACCTCGTCGGACAGGGAGGTGGCCCTCGTGCGACCGGCGACCCCCGAGCACGCCGCCCCGCAAGCGTGAACCAATAGCACGGCCGCGGGCAACATGAACGCTTATACCATCATCGTGGTAACTTCCGGGAACATGCGCGTGCGGCCCTCCACGCTGTTACTCGTCGGCGTCGTTATTCTCGTCGCCCCCCTCGCTTCGCTCGTTTTCGCACGAAGTCCGCTCGTCTGGTTCGTCCTCGGTTGTGGGTTCGTCCTCGCCGGCATCGGAACGGCGCTCCACCGACGCGACACCGACGACGCCGCACTTTCGCGAGACACCGACCAGTACATCGTCTGTCCGCACTGCGACACGCGAAACTACGTCAGCCGCGACGCCTGCCGGGTGTGTGAACGCGAGTTCTAGAGCGAAAGCGGTATCCGGTCGTCGCCCGACGTCTGGGGCATGAGCCTGGACGACCTGAACGACGACGTGGAGGCTGCGTACGCGGATCTCGACGACGAACTGTCGGTCGAACTCGACCGGCAGACGAGAAACGAACTCGCGATGCTCGGGGCCGCCCTCGACGTCGACGACACCGACGAACTCGTTCGACGCGCGGTCCACATGCTGTTCCAGTCGACCGTCGACACCGGCAACCTCGACTTCCACCTCCGCAGCACCTACGACGTGACCTACGACGAGTACCTCTCGGGGATGACCTACGAGGAGATGGCCGGCGGCGTGAACGCGACGGGAGCCTCGACGGGCCTGGACGGCGACGACAACCGACGCTACCAGTTCTAATCGAGGTCGACGGCGAGCGAAATCGCTTCGCCGCCCCGACGCCACTCGACGAATCCGGCGTCGACCAGTTTCGGCACGTGGGTGTGGTGGAGCGACGCCGCCGCCAGTTCGACGCTCGGACACGAATCGTCGTCGTCCGCGACCGCTCCGGCGAGTTCCGCTACGGTGGCCCGACCGTCCCCCTCGCGTAACTTCCGGAGGACGATTCGCCGCCGCTGCTCCGCCAGCACGTCGAGGATTCCCTCGGGCACGTCGAGCAGCGCGTCGAGGCCGACCGCCTCCCCGTTGGCGACCCACTCGGAGAGTTCGTGTTCGCCGTCGGAACCGTCGCTCGGTCGCACTCCGGCGTTCGAGTTGTGGTCAACTTTCACATGTGAAAGCAGTAACTCTCGGGGGGTATCTACGGTGCCTGTTTTTACAACCGTTTTTTGAGGGCTCGGTAGGAATCACGCCAGCGTATCGCCGTCGGCTTCGGACAGCGCCGTGCGCATTACGGTCTGCTCGCCGCGTCGCAGACGTTCCGACATCGCCTGTTGAGTGATGTCGAGTTCGTCGGCGAGTTCGTCCAGCGTGACCTCCCGCGGCACGTCGAAGTAGCCGCGCTCGACGGCCATCACGAGCGCCTCTCGTTGCTCGTCGGTCAGGTCGAACTCGTACGACTCGTCGTGCGTGGCGCTCTCGGTGCTGACCCGGTCGAGTCGGTAATCGAGGCCGTGTTCGTCGCAGTAGGTGTCGAACACCGACAGGTCGCCGTGGTCCGCGAACCGGAGCCGGAAGTACCACTCGTCGTTGCCCCGCGCCTCGAGAATCGTCGCACCGGACTCCGCGATGCCCTGCACGAGACTCTCGACCGCTTTGCCCCACTTCGCGCGGTACAGTACCCGATCGTCGAGCCGGTCGAGCGCGACGAGGTCGTTCACTTCCTCCGTCTCGGAGACGTGACGCTCGAACTCCTCGAAGGCCGACGGATCGTCGGAGATGACCCAGAAGAACGGCAGGACGTCGGGAGAGGCCGGGACGACTCGTTCGAGTTCGACGCGAGTCCGGCCCGGTATTCCCAGGGCGGTCCCGAGCAGGAACTCCTGGCTCGAGATGGTAAGTTCCACGATGACGCTCATCGCGTGCGTTTCGTTCCCGAAACGTAAACGTATCTCGCCCCTACGCGACGTCCTCGATGGCGTCGAACAGCAGGTCCATACCGAGGTCGATTTCGCGCTCGGTCACGTCGAGCGGCGGGAGTACGCGCAGCGTCTTGTAGCCACAACCCAGCGTGAGCAGGCCCCGTTTCAGCGCCGCCTCGACGACGGCCTCGCGACGCTCTTTGGTGTCGAACTCCAGCGCAATCAGCAGGCCGCGACCCCGCACGTCGACGACGTTCGCAGGGTCGGCGTCCGCAATCCTCTCGCGGGCCTGCCGGCCCCGTTCGACGGCGTTGCCGAGCAGGTCGTGTTCCTCGATGGCGTCGAGGGTGAGCGCTCCCTGGAGCGACGAAACGACGTCGCCCGCTCCCCACGTCGAGGAGAGCCGTCCCGTCTCCTCGGGGAACACGTCCGACCGCGAGATGGTCGCGCCGACGCGGAGTCCCTTGGCGCTCGTGATGACGTCCGGTTCGAGGTCGAGGTGGTCGACGCCCCACATCTCGCCCGTCCGGCCCATACCGGCCTGTATCTCGTCGACGACGACGTTCACGTCGAAGCGCTCCCGGATGTCGGCGAGGTCCCGGACGAACTCCTCGTTCGGGACGCGGTAGCCCCCCTCGCCCTGGACCGATTCGAGGATGAGGAACGCGACCTCCTCGGGGTCGATGACGCCCTGTTCGGGGTCGAGTTTGTCCGCGATGGGGTTGCCGCCCGGCCCGTTGGTCTTCCAACCGCACTCGCAGACGTCGTCGCAGGAGCAGTAGGGGACGCTGACGACGCCGGGAATCTCGGGATACCCCTTCCGATGAGCGCGCTTCGAGCGGTTGAGCGAGAGCGCGCCGAGCGTGCGACCGTGGAACGCGCCGTCGAACGTGAACGCCCGGTGGCCGCCGCTCTGGTAACAGATCTTGATGGCGTTCTCGACGGCCTCCGCGCCCGAGTTGCTGAGGAAGACGGTGTCCATGTCGTACTGGCTCGTCACGTCGGTCAGCCGGTCCATCAACTGGGCTGGACCGGGAAACTCGGGGTCTTCGGGCGGCCAGCCGCCCGACGTGTAGAAGTCCTGGCCGGCTATCTTGGTGGGGTCGACGAGGTCGAACTCGCGGAGTTTGTCGACTATCTTCGGGTTGTTGTACCCCAGCGGTGCGGAGGCGACGTGACTCGTGAAGTCCATGAGGACGTTGCCGTCCACGTCCGTACAGAACGGGCCTTCGGCCTCGTCGGTGATGTCCCAGACGAACTCGTAGACGTAGGTGCTCGGAGCGGAGAACTGGTGATGGTACTCGACCCATCGCTTTGCTTTCTCGCTCGGTATCTCTCGGACCTGGGGCTCTGCGGAATGTCGGTCCATGCACCGCCGTACGGAAGACCGTGTTTTAAAAAATTCGTTACAAATCGGTTAGTACGCTGCCACGATGGCAGCTGCGCCGGCCCCGACGAGTAGCACGGTGCTCCAGACGGTGACCCGGTAGGCGAACTGGCGGTCGGGTGCGGACGCGGTCAACGCGGCCTTGACGGCGATGCTCGACGCGGTGGCGAGCATGATGCCGAGCACGGCCGTCCCCTGGTCCAGGTTGCCACCGCTGTAGAGGGTGACTGCCGAGGCGGTCACGCCCGCACTGGAGACCAGTCCGGAGAGGAGGGCGGTGACGTAGAACCCCGTCTGTCCGAACTGGGCCTTCGCGACAGCACCTCCCACGACGACGAGCAGGAAGATGAGTCCGAACCCCAGCACGTTGCGCAGCGAGAACGGACTCTCGAGGTCGATGTCGACCTGCTCGGACCAGTCCGCGGTGTAGGCGGCGATGGCGACGCTGCCGACGATGATGACGCCCAGCGGGATGGTCGCGCCGTACAGCGGTTCCTTCGAACTGCCGAGCGTGAACGCGATGGCGATGGCGAGGTTCCGGGCCGCCATCGCGGCGTCGGCGAGCAGGATGGCCGCCACGCCGTAGGAGGCGGCCTGCGGACGCTGGCGGACGTGGTCGAGCATCGTCCCGACGACCGCCGTCGAGGACGCCAGACCGCCGAAGAATCCCGTGACTGCGATGCCGCGTCCCCCGTAGTTCCGGACGAGCGCGTAGTTGGCGATGCCGATGCCGGCGACGGTGACGACCATTAGCCAGACGAGTCGCGGACTGACCGTGACGTCCAGGACCGGCACGTCTCCCGGCGGAAGCAGCGGGTAGATGACGAACGCCAGGATGGCGAACTCGGCGGCCGAACGCAGTTCCTCCCGGGAGAGCCCCCACGCGAACGTGTGGAGTTCGCGCTTCAGCACGAGCAGCAGCGACGACACCACCGCGACGGTGACGCCGACGAGGATGTACCCCTCGGCGACGAGGACGCCGACGCCGAAGGTGACGAGCATCGAGACGGAGGTGGTCAGCGACAGTCCGTCGTTCTCCTCGGCCACCAGCCCCTGGACCGCGAGCAGGACGCCCTGGACGATGACGAGCAGGCCACCGAGAAACAGGAGGACGTCCCGGTCGACGATGGTGAACGCCGCGCCGAGCAGACTGATGAGCGTGAACGTCCGTATGCCCGCGGACTTCTGTGACCACTCGCGCTCCAGTCCGAGGAACAGTCCGAGTGCGCCCGCGAGTATGACGCGAACGACGTCGCTGTCGAGCGAGGCCGACACGAGTACGTCTTCGATTCCCGGCACTGTTCGAACTACTGCCCCCATTCGATTAAAGACTAGCGGCCGTGACATCTCCGACACCGTCCCGAACCGTCCCGGACGGGTCCGCCGACGGCGGGAGCGGACGGTGTTCTCCCGGAGCGAGTCGCGCGCCGGGGGCGACCGCATCGGAACCGTTATCTGAACAGTTGTTCAACCGTCGCATCGATGTCGACAACCGACGGAACGCTGCGACGACTCCTCGCCGACCGACTCGGCGAATGCTGCGACGAGGACGTCGAGCAGCGCCGCGAGGAGTTGACGGCGCTCACCGACGCCGTCCCCGACAGCACCGCCGACACGCGAGCCCTGTCGGCGCTGTCGAACGACACCCGGTACCGCGTCGCTCGCCTGCTCGCCGCGGCCGACGGCGACCTCTGCGTCTGCGAACTCGCCCCGCTCGTGGACGTGGGCGACAGCGCGCTGAGCCACGCGCTGTCGGACCTGACCGAGGCGGGACTCGTCGAGCGCCGGAAGGACGGCAAGTGGCGCTACTACGCGACGACCGAGCGCGCCGAGGCGCTGCTCGCCGCCCTGGACGACACGCGCGACGACGGAGGGAGCGACGCGTGAGCGAACCGTCGACGGTCGCGTTCGTCTGCGTGCAGAACGCCGGACGGAGCCAGATGGCCACCGCGTTCGCCGAGCGCGAACGCGAGAGGCGCGGCCTCGAAACTCTCGAAATCCGCTCCGGGGGGACTCGCCCCGCGGACTCGGTCCACGACGAGGTCGTAGAGGCGATGGCCGAGGAGGGAATCGACCTCTCCGACCGCGAACCACGGGAGATGACGCCGGCGGAGTTGCAGGAGTGTGACTACGTGCTGACGATGGGGTGTTCGGCGTCCGACGTGTGTCCGGCCACGTGGAGCGGCGAGAACCGCGACTGGGACCTGGACGACCCCCACGGCGAGAGCGTCGACGAGGTCAGGGAGATCCGCGACGAGATAGCCTCCCGCGTCGTCGCGCTGTTCGACGAACTCCAGTCGGAAGAGACGGACTGACTCTTCCTCTCGACCGGCTTCCTCCCCGGCGGCGAACGACGTCGTCCCCGCCGCTCGACCGCCCTCCGACGACCGGAACGCCGTTCCCGGTTCGGGGAGTCGGGGAGACTAAATATCGCTCGTCCGAACGAGCGGGCATGGACCCGCCGCTCGTCCTCGACATCGACGGCACGATGACCCGGCGCGACGACTCGATCGACCCCCGATTTTTCGACCTGCTCCCCGACTGGGACGCTCCCGTCGTCGTCGCCACGGGGAAGGCGTTCCCCTACCCGGTGGCGCTCGCGCACTTCCTCGGACTCCCGCAGAACGTCATCGCGGAGAACGGCGGTATCGTCCTCGCGCGCGACGAGGTGACGGTGAACGGCGACGGCGAGGCGGCTCGCGCGGTCGCCGAGGAGTACCGTGCGGCGGGCCACGACCTCGGCTGGGGGCGGTCCGACCTGACGAACCGCTGGCGGGAGACCGAGATAGCGGTCCGGCGCGACCAGCCGCTCGGCCCGCTGGAGGAACTCGCCAGCGAGCACGGTCTGGAGGTCGTCGACACGGGGTACGCCTACCACGTCAAGCCGCCCGACGTGAGCAAGGGGCAGGGGCTGAAGTCGGTCGCGCGCCTGCTCGACCGCGACCCTGGGGAGTTCGTCGCCGTCGGCGACTCGGAGAACGACGTGTCGACGTTCGGCGTCGCCGGGGAGTCCTACGCCGTGGCGAACGCCGACGACAAGGCGCGCCAGGCCGCCGACACCGTAGTCGAGGGGTCGTACGCCGAGGGGACGCTCGCCGTGCTGGAAGCGTTGCGGGAGTAGTCCGCGAACTCCCTCCGGGCGAACCGACCCTTCTCCGTACTCGGCGCCGGGCCGTAATTTTCTGTCGAGCGTCGTCCCCTACAGCGCCGTCGCGCTCGCCGTCCTGTACTGAAACGGGGTCGACTCCGGGCTACTCGTCTCCGTTCTCGTCCTCGTCGTCCGCGCGCCGCCGCCGTCGAACCTCGTTGGCGAACGCGGCGACGCCGACGCCGAGGACGCCCAGTGCGAGCGCCCAGGGGCCTCTCTCGTCCATCACGCCACCTCCGCGTCCACCCAGTCGTCGAACGAGTCGAGCGTCGCGCTCTCGTCGAAGCGCTCGACGCAGGGGACGTCGTAGGGATGTGCGTCCTCGATGCGGGCGACGAGGTCCTCCCAGCGCTCGTCGGTCGTCTTCGCGAGCAGGACCACCTCCTCGTCGCGGTGGACGTCGCCGTCCCAGCGGTAGACGGACCGGCAGGGGAACCGGTTGACGCAGGCCGCGAGGCGCTCCTCGACGAGCAACTCCGCGATGTCGGTGGCCGCGTCCGGCGGCGCGGTGACGTACGCGGTCGGCATCTCACTCGGCGATGGGATTGTGGGTGCCGTTGATGTCCCAATCGTGGATGCAGTACGTTTCGCCCGCCGACGAGGAGACGACCCAGCCGTGAACGGACTCGTCGAACTCCTCCTCGCGGCCGCAGCGCAGACACCGTCGACGTTTCGGTACGTTCAGTTCGACCATCGGTTCGAAACGTGGCGTCGAATCCACTTAACTTGCCTTCCCTGTCCCGACGGTCACGCGCGAGCGGGGCATGACAACGTCACTACCGTCGCACGAGAGGGAGGACCGATGGCCGAAGCCGACGGTGCGAACGAGGACGCCGGCGCGGCGGTTCGAACCGGTACGGCTCACAGCGGAATTGCCGACACCGTCCCGGAGACGTCGCCGACGTACGCCGCGTGACGGCCGACCGCGGGACCGGCGACGACGCCGTCCTGCGCCAGGAACCGCCAGCGCGTTCGTCCGGTCGCGCGGTCGAATGCGAACGTCAGGCCGTCGTCGTTGGCGACGTACACCGCCTCGTCGGTGACCGCCGGCCGGCCCCAGATGCGGGCGTCCGTCGCGACCCGCCACCGGACCGACCCCGAGCGAGCGTCGAGGGCGTAGGCCGACCCGTCCGTGCTCGTCGCGTACACCGCGTCGCCGGCGAACACCGGCGACGACCAGACGCCGGCCCCGGTGCGGTGCTCCCAGTACGCGTCCCCGGTCGCCGTGTCGACGGCGAACACGCGGTCGCCGTCCACCGTGCCGACGTAGGCGACGCCGTCCGCGACCGCTGGCGCGGCCGCGACCGCCAGCGAGGGCCGGAAGCGGAACCGTTCGGTGCCGTCGAACTCGTGGGCGTACAGACCGCCGTCGAGTCCCGTCACGTACACCGCGTCGTCCGCGACCGTGAGCGAACTCACCGCGCGGGCGACGGTGCGGAACGACCGGCGGCGGTCGCCGTTCGCGGCGTCGAGAACCGACACCCGGCCGTCGCGGCTCGCCACGTACACGTCGTCACCGACGGGGACTGGCGCGACGTCGACGCCGGCGTCCGTCTCGAACCGCCACAGCTCGACTCCGCTGCTCGCATCGAGCGCGTGGAGGACGCCGTCGCGGTCCCCGACGTACACCACCGCGCCGGTCACCGCGGTCGGTCCCACGGCGGTCGGCGTCTCGAACAGCCACTCGCTCACGCCGTCGCGCCTGTCGAGTGCGACGGTGTTGCCGTCCCCCGTACCGGCGTACACGGTCCGGTCCCGGACCACCGGCGGCGTCCCGACCGGACCGCCGACCCGCGTGCGCCACGTCGCGCGGACCCGTCCGGCCGCCCGACCGGTCACGTCCCCGCCGCGCTCGTTCGTCGCGTCGCTCGCTCCCCCGCGTTGGGTCCCGATTCCGGCGTCACCGGTCGTCGACCGTCGCCGCGGTCCCGGCGTGAACTCCTCGGTCGACGGCGACGCGACGTCGTCCGCCCCGGTCGTCGTCGTTCCCTCGTCCGCGTCGTTTCTCTCCACGCCCCCGTCGGACGCGAGGTGGCCCGAACCGTCGCTCGCCTCGCTACGCTCGAACGACCACTCGACGCTGCGGGCGACGCGTTCGTCGCCGCGTCGCGTCACCTGGTCGAACTGGAACTCCGCGACCGCCTTCGTGTCGAACTCGCTATCACTGTCGTTCGAGTCTCCGGTCCGTTCGGCATCTGTCGGTTGGAAATCACTCGCTCGCGCCGTCGTGTCCTCTGTGTCGTCCCCGTTCATGTGTAGTTACAGACCTGATTACGGTCTGATTGACCGATTATTCGAATACTTGCCACTTTGTTATGGACCGGTTAGCCGCCGGTATCGACACCTTACTGGCGCGCAACGGTCGGAACTGTTCGCTCCAGACCGACAGGATTTTTCCGGCCGGTGTCGCAGTTCGGCTCATGACGGGTCTGTACTACGAGGAGTTCGAGGTGGGCGAGACCATCGAACACGGCAAGCGTCGGACCATCAGCGAGAGCGACAACCAGCAGTTCTGCGACATGACGATGAACCAGCAGCCGCTGCATCTCGACGCCGAGTTCGCCGCGGACACCGAGTTCGGCGAGCGCCTCGTCAACGGCCTCTACACGATGAGCCTCGCAGTCGGACTCTCTATCCCGGACACGACCGACGGCACTATCGTCGCGAACCTCTCGTACGACGACGTCGAACACCCGAACCCGGTGTTCCACGGCGACACCATCCGCGCCCAGTCGACCGTCACCGACAAGCGCGAGACGAGCGACGGCGAGCGCGGCGTCGTCACGATGCACGTCGAGGCGTTCACGGTGAACGGGTCCTCGGGGAGCGGCGGCTCGTCGGACGAGTCCGACGACGGGGACGAGACGCTGGTCTGTGAGTTCGACCGGACGGTGCTGTCGCTGAAACGCGAACACGCGGACGGCGAGTAGCGAGCGTCGACCGGAACCGCATCCGTTTCGTGCCCGGGGGACGAAGCGTCCCCGTGTTCGGACGCCTCGAACGGGAACTCTCGCGGCGCGCGCCAGACCCGACTACCGTGGCGCGCGTCGGCCTCGGCCTGACGATACTGCTGGCGGGGGTTCACAAACTGTTCGCGCCGGACGCCTGGGCCGCCTACGTCGTCGACTGGCTCGCGCCGTGGCTAGTCGTCTCTCCCCAGTCGTTCATGCTCGCGAACGGCGTGCTCGAGGTCGGATTCGGCCTCGCAATCCTCGTCGACCGCCACACGGCGTTCGCCGCGGCGGTCGTCGCCGTCTCGCTCACCGCGACCGTCGCGTATCTCGCGCTCGCCGCGCTCACCGTCGACGCCCCCTTCGTGGACGTTCTCGTCCGGGACGTCGGCCTGACGGCGCTCGCGTGGGCCGTGCTGTTCGAGAGTGTGAGCGAGAGGGAGGGCCGGAGCGGCCCGTCGTCGGAGCGCCCCCGTCGCGACGACTCAGAGGAACAGCGAGAGGTTGAGCAGCGTCGCGACCGCCCACGGTAGCGCGAGGCCAGCGGGAACGACGGCCGTGTACTCGCTGGGCAACAGCGGTCGACAGGCGACGCCGACGCCGACCGCGAACGCCTTGATGCCGAAGAGCGCCACGAACCCGAACTGGGCGATGGCGGAGCGCGCGACCGGGTTGGACTCCACCATGCCGGCGCGGAGGCCGGCGTACGTGGTGAGGAGGTCGCCCGCGAGTGTGAGTGCAGCGATTAGCCAGAGGATGCGCTCGACGCGTCCGACGTCGGGCCACGCCGCGCCTCCGAGACGAACGGTCGAGGGTCGTCGGTGACTCATGGGTGTGTCACGCGGGCGGCCCGCGTCGTCCCCACCGACGACCCTAACGGGCTTTATTATAAACCGGCTTGTCGGCCGTTAGGCACCCTCTAAATCCGCAGATGGGTCCCCCGTTTCGCGCCGGAGACGGCGTCGGTCGGCGTCGCCGCGCACCGAACCGTCTCCGTCGGCCGTAACGCTCGACCAGGGTCGACGAACCTGCCGCGTACCGTCGGCGGGGCGACGACTAGAGACGACGGTGTTGCCCGGGGGCGAGGCGCGCGCGGATACTGTCTCCCCCGTCGACGGTGGAGTGTCCAGTGGTAGTTCTCCCGAAGCCCACCGAAGACCGATGAGTAAAACACCACGACTCCGTACGGAACGACGGTCGGAGCCGGATACCTTCGACGTCTGCTCGCAGGAAGGGAGTGCGACGCCGGGTGGTCTAGAACACGATACTCGCGATCATCCACCCGAAGAAGAGGACGACTATCCAGAGCAGCAGCTGGAACAACAGAAACAACCGGAGTTTCAACGGTGACTTGGTTTGCACCATGCCAACAATAACCATGGTTCGGAGCGAGTTAGTTCTTACGTCCCTGACGGGTGTAAACCGCGACCACGACGAACGCACTCCGGGATTACGCTGGCGGAATCGGGTTAGGTTGGTCCGGAATCCCGTTCGGCGGGACCGTGGTCGGCCGACCTCCACCGAAAGGTCCTCGTAGCCCGTAGCAACGTCCCCGCTCCGGAGCGTCGAGTCGAAGAGTCCCACAAACGGGAGGGGAGAAGCTTCGAGGGCGATGAAGCCGGCGCTGCTACCGGAATCGCTTCGAAGGCCGACTGTCGATTAATCGGCAGCGGTGCCGTCCGTCGACGACGCCGTCGGTCCGTGGCCGAGAACTACCGTGTTCGTCACGAGAGCGTCGTGTGCCCGCCGGAGTCGCTCGGAGAGCGCCTGGTGGGAGATTCCAAGTTCCCCGGCGAGTTCTTCCGCGCTCGTCTCTCGCGGCACCGAATAGTAGCCCCGGTCGGACGCGAGCTGCAGGGCGTCTCGCTGTTCCTGCGAGAGCCCGAACCGTCCCTCTTCGTGCCCCGAGAGGGACTTTATGTTCTGAACTTCGAGGTCGATTCCTTTCTCCACGCAGTACTCGTTCGTTTCCGTAATCGCGTCTCGGTCGCCGAACAGGAGTCGAAGGTTCCACTTGTCGCCCTTTCCGGATGCCGCGAGCACGGTTCCCTTCTGCTTGACCAGTATGTTGACGAGGACTTCGATGCGCGTGCTCCATTCGAGTTGGTACAGGTACTCGTCGTCGAACTCCGCGACGAGCTGGAAGTCGTCGACGGTGTCGTCGTCCCCGAACGCGTCTTCGATCTCGTCGCGCTTCCCGGTCCTCACCCAGACGAACGGCAGTATCAAATCCTCCTTCGACGCGACCAACTGCTCGACGTCGAACCGGACCGTCTCCAGGCGCTGCAACGTCTGTTCGAGCGCGAACTGCTCGGACGGGATTTCCACTTCGACGATTGTCCCTGCCATCAGGACCAATGAACAGTGGGCTCTCTATACCCTTTTCTGTCTATTTCTGATTAACCGGGTGACATCCAAGCCGGCCGGTAAATCGGTGCGTCACGCACGGTGAACGTGGTCGAGGGTCGACGGCCCGGGAGGGGTGACCTGCTCAGTCCCGCGGTGCGTCCTCGTCTACGTTCGTGAACTCGAACCGGGACCCGCCGGCCGCGCTCTCGGTCGCCCGGGACTCCCACCCGTACACCTCGGTCAGCTTCTGGACGAACGCCAGCCCTACTCCGGTACCGCCTTTCTCGGCTGCCGTCGTGAATCCGGCTTCGAACACGGCGTCACGGTCGTCGGCCGGGATGCCGGGGCCGTCGTCGGCCACGTAGAAGCCGGTCGGGAGTTCGCCGACCGTGACGTCGACGTCTGCTCCTCCGTGTTCGACGGCGTTCTCGAAGAGATTCTGGAACAGGTGGCGAATGTACGTCTCGTCGGCCTGAATCGTCCGGTCGACGTCGATGTCGACCGTCGCGTCGGGTGTCTCGACTTGGTCCCACGCTTCCCGCGCCACGTTCGCGAGCGAGACGGTGGTTCGCTCGCCGACCGCCTCGTGGCCCCGCGTCAACGCCAGCATGACGTCGATCATGGCGTCGACGCGGTCGAACGCTTCCCTGACGTGCTCGACCGCGTCCGAGTTGGCCTCGTCCGGCAGTTCGTGACAGTACATCTGGCCGATGGTGACGGGATTGCGGAGCTCGTGGGCGAGCATGCTGGCGAAGCTCTCCAGGCGCTCGTTCGACTGTTCGAGTTTCTCGACCGTCTCCTCGAGTCGCTGCTCGCGCTCGACCCGTTCGGTGATGTCCTGAGCGAAGCTCAGCCCGGCGAAGATATCGCCGTCGGCGTCGCGCAGGGGCGTCGCCCAGACCCGCCAGTTTCGGCCACCGAACTCGGTCGTGGTGCTGTCGGTCCGTCCGTCCTCGACCGCCGCCCGGAACAGCGGTTCGAGGTCGTCGACGGTGTCAGCGGGGAACACGTCCGGCATCCTCCTGCCTTCGAGACCCTCCCTGTCGGGCAGCGCGTCGCCCAGAACGGCGCCCTGGGTCAACGTGTACCGGAGGTCGCGGTCGTACATGCCGACCGCACCGTTCGGGAAGTGCTCGGCGAGCGTCCGGTACCGGCGCTCGGACTCCTCGAGCAGGCGCTGGTTCTCCCGGCGTTCGGTGATGTCCGTCAGCGTGGCGACGCCGCGGACGACCCTGCCGCTCGCGTCCCGAATCGGCATCCCGTGTGCCATGATGGTCCTGCGCTCTCCGTCGGCCGTCTCGATTTCGTAGATGTCGGGGTCGGTCACCACCTCGCCCCGGACCACCCGGGCGAGCGTCCACTCCTCGGGGGAAACCGGCTCGCCCGTGTCCGCCCACCACCCCGAGTAGAGATCGTAGTCACCGATGTCGTCCGCGTCGAACGAGTCGACGCCCCAGATATCCTTCGCGGTGTCGTTCGCTTCGACGACCTGGCCGTCCTCGTCCCCGACCAGGATGCCGACCGGAAGCACCTCGAACAGCGTTTCGAGCTGTCTCCTGTGCTCTTCGAGTTCCCGCTCGGCTTCCTTCCGTTCCGTGATGTCGGCGAGCGCGCCGGGGAACGTGACCGGGTCGCCGTCCTCGTCGCACTCGACGTGGCCGCGGGCCACGACCCAACGCAGCTCGTCGTCGGCGTTCCAGACGCGGTACTCCGCCTCGTACTCCCCGCAGGACTCGATGGCTTCTTCGATTTCCCGTTCCACGCGCTCGCGGTCGTCCTCGTGGATGGCCGAGATGTAGCGGTCGAGCGAGACGCCCTCGCGGGCGGCGTCCGGGTCGATTCCGAACGTCCTGGCGAACGACGCGTCCGTGATCATCTCGTCCTCGGGAATGTGCCACTCCCACGTCCCGACCGCACCAGCCTCCGTCGCCGCCTCCAGCTGCGACTTGGCGTCGCGCAGGTAGCGCTCGCGCTCTTTCTGCTCGGTGATGTCCTGGGCCATGGTCATGCCGGCGAACACGTCGCCCCGCTCGTCGGTGATGGGGACCGCGTGGACGATCCACTCGCGCCCAGCGTACTCGAGTTCGACCGAGCGCTGGTCGCCGTCGAGCGCGGCCTGGAACGCGGGTTCGAGCGCGTCGGCGGTGTCCTCGTCCCACACCTCTCGGAACGGCTCTCCCTCCACGTCCTCGGGGTCGACGGGGATGTCGTCGAACCCTCGACCGGCCGCCAGCGTGTACTCGAAGTCGTGGTCGAACAGCGTCACGATGCCGTTCGGGAAGTACTCCGCCAGGGTGCGGTAGCGGCGCTCGCTCTCCTCGAGTTCGGTTTCGAGGCGCTTGCGCTCGGTGACGTCCTGTGACATTCCGAGCGCGGCGAACACGTCGCCGTCGTCGTCGGGAACTGGGGCGAAGTGGAACTGGTAGACCCTGTCGCCGACGGTGGCCTCGAACGTAGCGGTTTCGCCGTCGAGGGCGGCTTCGTACCGCGGGACGACGACGTCTGCCAGTTCCTGTGGCAACGCGTCGCGAAGGGAGGCTCCTTCGAGATCCGCTCTCGTCACGTCCACGACGCCTTCCGGCGTGCCACCGAAGGTGACGTAGCGGAGGTCTTCGTTCACCAGCGCCACGGCACCGTTCGGGAAGTTTTCGACGAGGCTCTGGTAGCGGGACCTGTACTCCTCGAGTTCCCGTTCGCGCTCCTTGCGGTCGGTGATGTCCCGGAAGTAGACGGAGAGCCCCGTCTCGGAGGGGTAGGCGTGGACCTCGTACCACGCCTCGAGCGGTTCGGGATAGTAGAACTCGAAGGAGGTCGGCTCCTGGGTCTCCATCGCGATCCGGTACTCCTCGCCGAGTTTCGAGTCGGTCGCCCACTCGAACACCTCCCAGAAGTTCTTGCCGACGAGTCCTTCGTCCTGGTAGTCGATCAGTTCCTCCGCTCGCTCGTTGACGTGCGTGAACTGCCACCGGGTATCGAGCGCGTAGAACGCGTCCGAAATCCGCCCGAACACCTCCGCGAGTTCGGTTTCGAGGCGCTCGTGCTCGGTGGCGTCGGAGGGGGAGCCTTCGAGCGTGACGGCCGAGGTTTCGAGAACGTCGTCGGAGCGATTGCGAGCGGGCGCATCGTCGGCGGACGAGTCTCGGTCGGCGGGCCGCCACCACACGCGGCCCTGTTCACCGACCGTCTTGCTTCCGAGGTCACCGCGCTCGACCAGTTCGTCGAGTTTGTTCGCGGCGGTGCGAGAGGAACACCCGAGTTCCTCCGCGATTTCGCCCGCCGTCAGCGGTTCACGAGTCGCTCCCGCGTTCTCCCAGACGGCGAGCACCTCGTCGGCAGTAATCTGGCCGGAACTCATTGGCCCTTTTTCCGTCTGTGGGGGGTAAAAATCCGTTGGGCGACAGGTCGTAGTGTCTGCCGGCCGGTCGGTCCGGAAGACCGCTCCCGGAAGTTCCGACCGTATCGCCGGCCGTTCACGAACGGCCGTGCGGTCGAGGATTCGCGTTACAGAATCGTCCCGTGCTTCTTGTCCGGCAGGTCCTTGTCGAGGTCGGCGTAGAACTCGAAGCGCGCCTCGAGTTCGTCGCGCAGCGTCGACGGCGGGACGATCTCGTCGATGACGGTCTCGCTGGCCATCCGGTGGACGTCGATGTCCTCGCGGTACTCCTCGCGGAGTTCCTGCTCGCGCTGCTTGCGTTCCTCCTCGTCCTCGATGTCGTTCAGCTTGTTCGCGTAGACCGCGTTGATGGCCGCTTCGGGGCCCATGATGGCTATCTCGCCGGAGGGGAGCGCGATGGTGCTCTGGGGGTCGTAGGCCGGCCCCGACATGGCGTAGATGCCCGCGCCGTACGCCTTCCGGACGACGACGCACTGCTTGGGCACCGTCGCCGAGGAGGTGGCGTAGATCATCTTCTTGCCCTTCTCCAGGATGGCGTCCTTCTCGACCTGCGACCCCGCCATGAAGCCGGGCGTGTCGGTGAGATAGAGCAGCGGAATCTCGAACGCGTCGCACTTCCAGATGAACTCCGCGGCCTTCTCCGCGGCGTCCGGGAAGATGGCCCCCGAGCGCTGGGCGGGCTGGTTGGCGACGATGCCGACTGGCCGGCCGTCGATGCGCGCGAACGCGGTGATGATCTCCGTTCCGTACTCCGACTGGAGCTCGAAGTACGAATCGGCGTCGACCACGCGCTCAATCAGGTCGGTCATGTCGTAGGCGCGGTTCGGGTTCTGGGGTACGACGCCGTCGATGCCCTCCGGCGACTTCGCGGGGGCGCTCGGCTCGCTCCGGGGCGGTTTCTCGTGGGCCTTGTCGGGGAGGTACGTGACGAGGTCCGCCACGAGCTGCCGGGCGTGCTCCTCGTCGCGGGCCACGAGGTCCGCGCTCCCGGAGTGTTCCGCGTGCATCCCCGCGCCGCCGAGGTCCTGCATGTCGATGTCCTCGCCGGTGACCATCTGGACCATCCGCGGGCTGGCGATGGCCATCGCGGACATCTCCTCGACCATCACGGTGAAGTCGGCGAACACGGGGGTGTAGGCCGCCCCCGCGATGCAGGGGCCGTAGAGCACGCAGATCTGCGGGACGCGCCCCGACAGCATCGAGTGGTTGTAGTAGTACTTCCCGATGCCCTCGCGGTTGGCGAAGAAGCCGGTCTGCTGGTCGATGCGTCCCCCGGAGGAGTCCATCAGGTAGAGGACGGGGTTGCCGCTCTGGAGCGCGCGCTGTTGCATCCGGAGGAACTTCTCGACGCCATTGCTGGCCATCGAACCGGCCTTCACGGTGAAGTCGTTCGCCATGAAGTGGACGTCGCGGCCCTCGAACTCCGCCGCGCCCGTGAGCAGGCCGTCCGCCGGCAACCGGTCGTCGGCGTCGAACTCGGCGAACTTGCCGTCCTCGAACTTCAGTCCGTCGTCCCCGAACCAGAGGTCGAGACGGTCGCGGACGAACAGCTTCCCCTGTTCCTCCAGGCGTTCTTTGTACTTCTCCGGGCCGCCCAGTTCTATCTCCTCTATCTCCTCCCAGAGCCGTTCCTCGCGCTCGGTCGGACCGAGGTCGTCCTCGGCCGCTCCGCCGACCGTCGCGTTCGTCCCGTCGCTGGCCGACGTGCCGGCCGGTTCGCGCCAGGTCGCCGCCGGTTCGTCGGCGTCACCGACGAACACCTCTACCTCGTCGCCGACGTGCCGGGAGAGCGCGCTGGCGATTGCCGAGGCCTCCTCCTCGGTCGCCCCCTCGGCGATGCGTACCTTCATGCCTGGCAGTCCGTGGAGCGATTTCAAACCGTTTTCCATTTTAGACCACGGCCTGGTCGCTCGCGCGTGCGAACCGACCCCCCGTCCCCGGGCCGGTCGGTCACCGTTCCCGAGTCACGCTTCGGCTCGCGCCGCGAGTTCCACGAACAGTTCGAGCGTCTCGGACGCGTCGTACTCGACGAACTCCCCGGTCCGCTCGAAGGTTATCGCGCCGGCGTCGTCCAGTTTCGGCAAATGCGTGTGGAGCAGTTCCGTACGGAGATGTTGGCGACGGGCCGGGTCCGGCGTGACGGTCGACCCGTCGCGCTCCCGTTCGGCGATGTGGTCGGCGAGCGACTCGGCGACGGCCGTACCGTGCTCGCGGAGGTGATAGAGGACGTACCGTCGCCGCCGGTGAGCGAGCACGTCCACGACCGTCTCGACCGAGCAGCCGTCGGACCGGCGGAGCACGTCGTCGACGGACGTCACCGACCCCTGCTCGCGCACCAGCAGCTCGAATCCCCCGGCTCCGCGTTCGTCCCCTGACATCTGCCGGCGACGGTAGGCCGTCCACGTACAAAAGACTGAGACACGTTGTCGGCCGGCTATCCGTGAAGCCGGATCGTAGTGGGCGACGAACCGTCCGTCAAGGAGCCGTTTCCTCTCGAAATCCCTCGTTGTCGCCGACGGTCGTTCGCCACCGCAACTCCCGTTCGCTCTGTCGCCGGGTAATCGCTCGTTCGCCTTCGGGTAACGACGGCGTACCCTCGCCGCGTTTCCGGTAGCGACTCGATAATCTTCGCCGAGAAGTGGCAAAGACCAATTGGTTTCCTCGCTATACTCTTAAGATAAACATAAGATGAGGGCGAGACGAGAAGCGCCTGCAATGTCCGACGAAAACGAACGGTTACGGAAGTACTACGCAGAGAATCCGCGGATGATGGGCGTCGCGTTCACGCTCGCCCTGCTGTTGCTCGAAGCCGGAAACGCGGCCGCCGCCGTCGGCGGCGTGAACTCGGGTCCCTAACGCAGGTCGTCGACGCCGAGGTCGGTCGACCAGCAAAAGCTCCCGTCGAGCACGACGGGGAACTGTTCCATCTGGAGGTAGTAGCCGAGTTCGTCGGCTCCGATACGGAACTCGGGGAGCGGTCCCCCGGCGATGAAGTGCGTCTCCACGTCGCCGATGTACGGGATGTACAGCGACCCCATCCCTCGCTCTGACGTCGGATACGTGTCGATTCTGACGCCGTACTCGCCGTCCGCGTCGGTCGAGCGGACGCGATAGAAGACGGGGATGCCGCTCTCGTTCTGTGCCACCTCGACGCCGCCGTCGCCGACGACCGTGTACTGGTTGGCGACGATGCGCCGCTCCCGGACGACCGCCAGCGCCGACCGGAGCGAGAAGCCGGCGTTGAGCAGGCGCGCGACGAGTCGTCCGACCGCGGTCGCCCCGCCGTTCCCGACGTCGCCGTGCGTGACGATGCCACCGATGCTGCCGTTCTCGACGAGGCTGACGCCCTGCCGGTAGGAGTTACAGCCGTTCAGGAAGAACGTCCTCGCGCCGGTTCGGTCGAGGCTCTCGGCGTCGAGCACGCCGTCCGGACAGACGAACCCTCCTGCCTCGACGTGACCGACGTAGTGGAGGAAGTCCGTCTCGGACGCGAGCAGTTCGGCGAGCGTCCCCGTCGAGCAGTTCGCGTGAACGGTGACGTCGAACGGGAGGTCGTCGCGGTCGCCGTAGAGCGCACCGTCTTCGACCTCCTCGCGCATCCGCTCGTCGTTACAGACGATGTCGATGTCGATGTCGTCCGCGGTCGTCGCTCGGTCGCGGTGTTCGAACGCGGCCCGCCGGAGTTCGTTGGCGCCGAACACGCGGCCGTCGCCGAGCCACGCCTGTTCGAGCGCGTCGGTCTCGGGCGGCGAGACGTACGGTTCGTCGCGCTCCGCTCGCCGGCCCCGGTCCACCGACCGGACGAACTCGTCGACGTAGGACGGCGTCGACGAGCGCGCTCGCCGTCGACCCTGCGCGTCGGCGCGTCGGACGACCGCGAGGTCGTCGACGAGGTACGGAAGCAGCGTCGCGTTCTCGGCGTCCGGCGTCACGTGCGCCGCCAGTCGCCACGTCGGCACGGCGTCCCGGACGGCGTCGAACGGGACCGAGAGGTAGGCCGCGAGTCGCTCCGCCGAGGGGGCGTCGTACAGGTCCGGAAACGACAGGGACACGTCGTCCTCGACCGCCTGACGCTCGTGGAGGTCGACCGGGTACAGTCCCTCCGTCCGGGTCAGACAGTCCAGGAGGAACACCTGCTGGAGAACGCGCGCCACCTCCGCGTCGAATCCACGGTCCGTGCGGAGCGAGTGTTCGAACCCGTCGTCGGTGACGATCCGGGGTCGCTCCCCGGGTCGAACGTCGGCCCCGAGGTAGTACGCGAGCGTGCTGACGGCGTAGACGGACTGTCGGTCCGCGGGCACCTCGATGTGGACGCCGGTGTCGGGGGAGTCGAGTCCGTCCGGAATCGCCAGGTCGTCGCCGAGTTCGACCGTCGGGGGATGCCCCCGGAGCGTCGGGAACGACCGTTCGGGACTCGTCGTCTTCAGCGCCGACCCGAACGTCGACACCGCCGCCATCAAGTCCTCGGGGTCGGCGGTCGTCCTCACCGTCGCCGCCGGGCGTTCGTGGTAGGAGCGCGCGCCGACGCGGACGGTGGTCTCCTCGCCGAAGTCGAACTCCATGCGGTCGACGGACGACGCGACGGTCACCTCGCCGTCGACCCGGACGAACGTCTTGATGGGCGCGTGCAACTCGAGGCAGTACTCGTCCGGCGGTAACTCTTCGTACGCGTAGTGTTCGGCTTCGACCAGCGGCGATCCGTCGGGGTCGCGGACGTAGGTCTCGACGACGTACGGGAGGACGAGCCGGTCGACGGCGACCTCGACCGCCGCGTCGACGGGGAACCGGAAGCGGCCGGTCCCGACCGGCGTCGGATCGACCGGCGACGACGTCTCGAGTTCGAACCGTCGGTCCTGGACCGGGTCGAACAGTTCCAGGCCCGGCCGCTCGGTGGTAGTGAATCTCGGTTTCATACTGAACTCCCCGCGCCGCGTCCTCGTCGACCGTCTCGCAGCACCGTTCAGCGTTCGTCGAGAGCGAACCAGTCCGTGGTGAACTCGGTGTCCTGGAGGTACCAGCGCTGTTCCGGCCCGGCCTCGCCGACGCGAAGTTCGACGGTCGCGTCGAACAGGGATTCGATGTCGGCCACCGCCTCGGAGCGACGCGCCATCGGGAGGACGTAGCACCCCAGCCCGGAGAGGTCCTCGACGGCGTCGAAACAGTCGCTCAGGAACGGTTCGACGTCGCGGTCGTCATCGTCGTCGACGACCGGTCGGAGGGAGTCGAAGCAGAACCGGAGTTCGCCCGGGGCGAGTCCGCGTCGTTCGAAGTCGATCCGCCGTAGCGTCTCCTCGATTGCCGCGCCGAAGTCGGCGAGGTCGCCGTCGACGTCGGTCACCCGGTAGTCGGTCCCCGACGCCGTCGCGGCGGTCGTCGACCGGGCCTCGGCCTGGTAGTCGAGAACGTGCCCGCCGGCGGCCGACGCGCCCGCGCGGTCGAGTCGGTCGTAGGCGGTCCCCACGTTCCGGTCGTGGAGCGCGACGACCCGTTCGTGGTCCCCGGCGCGACCGAGCAATCGGACTGTCGCGTCCTCGAGGACCTCGTCCGGAACCTGGCCGGTGAGGAGGAGGTTCCCGCCGGTGCGCTTTATCCGGGCGAGTTCCGACTCGACCTCCACGACGCCGTCGGCGGAGACGGTCGCGTAGTGGCCGTGTATCGAGAACGTCACCTGACCGTCCGTTCGCTCGGCCCCGTTCCGCCGCGAGGCGAACAGGGCGTCGAGCGCGTCGGGGTCTATCACGTCGTAGAGACTCGTGTCCAGCTCGGGAGGCGTCACCCCCGCAGACTCCGCGACGGCCTCGACGACGAGCGTCCCGAGCATTCGACCGCCCTCGTCCGAACGTCTCTTCCGGACCTTCCGGACGCCGTCGGAAGCCGTCCGGTCGACCGTGTCCTCGTCCCGGTTCATTGGTTTTCACTTCCCGTAACACCCAGTCACGTATAAAACGCACTGATTATTTGAAACATTGGGTCAGGAGTGAACATACCACACGCGAAGCCTCCAGTATCACCGCTCCCGGGTATCGACGACGGCAGAGCGGTCCACGTCCGCCACGGCGTCGTACCCCGAGAGCGCGAGCGTCAGGTCGAGGTCCGCGAGGAAGTTCGCGAGCACGGAACGAACGCCGTTCTCCCCGTCGACCGCCAGGCCGTAGGCGTAGGGGCGGCCGAGCAGGACGGCGTCCGCGCCGAGCGCGATGGCCCGGAACGCGTCCGCGCCGCGACGGACGCCGCTGTCGAAGAGGACGGGAACCCGGCCGTCCACCGCGTCGACGACGCCCGGCAGGGCCTCCAGCGCGCCGATAGCGCCGTCGACCTGGCGACCGCCGTGGTTCGAGACGACGACGCCATCGACGCCGCGGTCGAGCGCCTCGCGGGCGTCCGCGGGGTGCAGGATGCCTTTCAGCACGACGGGGAGGTCCGTCTGCTCTCGGAGCCAGTCCAGGTCGTCCCACGTCAGCGACGGGTCGCCGAATATCTCCGTGAAGTGCCAAACGGCGGCGGTTTCGTCCTCTTCGGGCGGCGCGTCGAGCGCGTCGCGGAAGGCGGGGTCGGAGAAGTAGTTCGCCACGCCCTCGCCGTCGAGGAACGGAAGGTAGGCCCGGTCGACGTCGCGTTCGCGCCACCCCATCATCGGCGTGTCCACGGTGACGACGACGGCCTCGTACCCCGCCTCCTCGGCCCGCCGGAGGAAGCTCGCGGTCACGTCCCGGTCGGCGCTCCAGTAGAGCTGGAACCAGGCCGTCGTGTCGCCGAGTTCGCCGGCCACGTCCTCCATCGTCTCCGAGGACGCGGAACTCAACACGACCGGCACGTCGAGGTCGGCGGCGGCGCGCGCCGTCGCGAGTTCGCCCTCCTCGTGGACGATGGACTGGACGCCGATGGGGGCGAGCAGCACCGGGACGGGGAGTTCGCTATCGAACAGTTCGACGGAGAGGTCCCGCTCCGCGACGTCGCGGAGCATCCGCGGGACGATGCGCCAGCGGTCGAACGCCCGGCGGTTCTCGCGGGCGGTGCTCTCGTCGCCAGCGCCGCCCGCGAGGTAGGCGTACGCCTCCGGCGACAGCGCCTCGCGGGCGAGGTCGGCGAGTTCTCCGGGCGAGGCGGGAAGGTCGGGCGTCTGGTCGGCGAGCATTCCCGCGGCGTACACCTCGTTCTGGCGGTCCGGACCGAACGGTTCGGATGGGTCGTCCATGACTGGTGCGACCACCTGACAGGAATTATAGCTTTCTCCGGAGCTGGTACGCCGCGGTGCCGGCGAGGAACGCCACGCCGACGTTCGTGACGAGGCCGAGCGCGCCGACGCCGACGGCGAGCCAGCGGTCGTCCGTGGCCAGCCCGGCCCGTCCGAGTTCGACCGCGACCAGCGCGAGGACGACGCCGAGCACGGCGAGCGGGAAGGCGGCCACGAGGTCGGCCGCGAACAGCGCCGCCACCGCGTACAGCAGGCCGAGGACCAGGTTCGCGCCGGCGCTGCGCGCGCCGAAGGCGTGCTTCCCGGCGACGCCGCCGCTCCCGTGGCACATCGGCATCGCGCCGAAGGGGACGGCGAGGAGGTTCATCGCGCCCATGCTGGTCGCCAGGTCGTCCGGCGAGACGTCGGCGTCGTACAGGTCCGAGAGGAGCAGCGACGTGGCCACCGCGGCGTTGCCGACCGTCATCGCGAGCTGGCCGGCGGTCGCGGCGAGCGCGTCGTCCGTGAGCGCGACCGCCACGCCGCCCGCGAACAGCGGGACGCCGGCGGAGAGCGACGGAACGCCGGGCGTCGGAACCCCCACGTCGACGGCCGCGACGACGACGCCGAGGGTGAGCACGGCGAGCGCGCTGGCGCGGCGGTGACCCAGCGCGACCGCGAGGCCGGCGACGCCGACGGCGGCCGCCGCGGTCGCGGGGGCCGCGACGCCGAGGTCGAGTCCCGTCCGCGCGAGCAACAGCGCGACGCTCACCTGCACGCCGCGGACGACCGGTTCGCCGACCGCGTCCGTCAGCCGCCCGACCGCGCCCGTCGTGCCCAGCGCGAGCAGGACGCCGCCAGCGACGAGCCCCGCCGACAGCAGTTCGCCGGCCGTGAGCGTGCCGGCGATTACGAGCCCCGCGAGCGCCTTCATCGGTTCGACGGAGACGGGAACGCCGTACCGCAACCCCCAGACGACCTGGAAGGCGGCGAACCCGAGCAACAGGACCGGCAGTCGGAGGTCGGTGAGCGCGGCGACGGCGACCACCACGGGCAACACCGTCACGGAGTCACCGACCGCCCCGGTCACTTCCCCGACCGAGAGTTCGAACCGACGCTCCTCGCCGTACGACACTTCGACGGCCATGCCGGCGGAACGGACGCAACTACCAAAGGTTTACTCAGTAACCGAAACCGGGCTCCGACTCCGGATTTCGAAACCGGGTACGGTTACATCGCCGGCCGGTTCGAGTTTCGCTGCGACGACAAGAACTTTCCTGTCGGTTCGAGTAGTGTCACCCATGGACGAGAGTGATACGGAGGCAGGCAGCGAGTCGCCGAACCGCTTCTCGGTCGAGGGCGAGCGCGTCATCGTGACCGGCGCGTCGAGCGGCATCGGCCGCGTCGTCGCCGAACAGTTCGCGGCCGGCGGCGCGGACGTGGTCGTCTGCTCGCGCGAGCAGGGCAACGTCGACCCCGTCGCCGACGGCATCGAGGAGAGCGACCGCCCGGGGCGCGCGCTGGCGGTCGAGTGCGACGTGACCGACCGCGACGCCGTCGACGCACTCGTCGAGGCGACGGTCGAGGAGTTCGGGGGCGTGGACGTGCTCGTCAACAACGCCGGCGCGAGTTTCATGGCCGGGTTCGACGACCTCACCCCGAACGGCTGGCAGCGCGTCGTCGACATCAACCTCACCGGCACGTACCACTGCACGCAGTCGGCCGGCGAGCACCTGAAGGAGGGCGGCGGCGCGGTGGTCAACCTCGCGAGCGTGGCGGGTCAGGACGGCGCGCCGTACATGAGCCACTACGGCGCGGCGAAGGCCGGCGTCGTCAACCTGACCCGGTCGCTCGCCTACGAGTGGGCGGGCGACGGCGTCCGGGTGAACTGCGTCGCGCCGGGGTTCGTCGCCACGCCCGGCCTCGAATCACAGATGGGCATCAGCGCCGACGACATCGAGCGCGACGACGTGGAGCGCCGCGTGGGGACCAGCGAGGAGATAGCCGACGTCGTCCAGTTCCTCGCCAGCCCCGCCGCCTCCTATCTCGTCGGCGAGACGATAACAGCGGCCGGCGTCCCCGACGTCATGGAGTCGCCGGACGTCTGATCAGAGCCAGCCGTCCTCGGCCAGCAGTTCGCCGTTGAGCAGGCTCGCGCCCGCGGCACCGCGAATGGTGTTGTGCGCGAGACAGTTGTACTGGACCCCGCTCGGCGTGTCCTGAACCCCGCCCGCGGCGACCGCCATGCCGCCGCCGAGCGTGCGGTCGAGCCGCGGCTGGGGGCGCGACTCGTCGTCGAACACCTCGATGAGCGGGTCGGGCGCGCTCGGCAGGTCGAGCGTCGGCGCGTCGCGGAACGCCTCCTCGACGTCCGTCGGACCGACGTCCCGGTTCGTCTCGGCCCAGACGTTCTCCAGGTGACCGTCGAGCGTGGGTACGCGGTTGCAGGAGGCCGACACCGCGACGTCGTGGAGGTCGACGCCGGTCCCGTCGAAGCTCCCGAGGAGCTTTCGCGTCTCGGTCTCCATCTTCTCCTCCTCGCCGCCGATGTGGGGCACGACGTTGTCGAGTATCTCCATCGACGTGACGCCGGAGTAGCCCGCGCCCGAGACGGCCTGGAGGGTGGCGACGTGGACGCGGTCGAGGCCGAACTGGTCGAGCGTCGAGAGCGTCGGGACCATCGCGATGGTCGAGCAGTTCGGGTTCTTCACGAGCGCACCGTCCCAGCCGCGCTCGTCGCGCTGGACCTCGATGAGGTCTAAGTGGCCGTGGTTGACCTCCGGGATGACGAGCGGGACGTCGTCGGCCATCCGCGCGTTCGAGGAGTTCGAGGAGATGACGTACCCCGCCTCGGCGAACGCCGGTTCGACGTCGGCGGCCACGCCGGAGGGCAGCGAAGAGAAGAGGAGGTCGAGGTCGTCCGGCACCGCCTCGGGTTCGGTCGCGCGCACCGTGAGGTCGCCGACGTCGTCCGGGATGGGCGAGTCGACGCGCCACTTGGCCGCCTCGCTGTACGGTTTGCCGGCGCTGTTCTCGCTCGCCGTTATCGTCGCCAGTTCGAACTCGGAGTGGCCGTCGAGTAGCTGAACGAACCGCTGTCCGACCGCTCCCGTACCGCCGAGAATACCGACTCGTACACTCATGTGCGAACGTCTAACCTACGTCCGTGCAAGTAGCTTTCGACGCGCTCAGAAACTGCCGCCGTCGCGAAAAACCCTACTTCTTCCGGGTGACGTACCCGGCGATGCGGTTGCGAACGCCCTTCGAGTCGATGTTCGTCAGCTTCTGTACGCTGTCTTTGTTCTGTTCGAAGTCCGTCGTGAACGCGTCCGGGTATCGCTCCAGGAGGATGGTCCCGGTCTTCTTGACGTAGTCCGGTTTTATCGCCATACCGGTCGTTTGCTCGCTGTCACCCTTAAATGCATTCGTTCGGCTCCGTCGGGGACTACCAGTCGGCGTACTCTCGGACCCGCTCGAACGCCTCGCGCTCGCGCTCGCCGCCGCAGGTCTCGACCACCGACTCGAAGTACGCCAGCCGCGACCGGAGTTCCGCCGCGTCGTACGTCGGAACGTCCAGCCGGGAGGCCGCGACGGTCGCCTCGATTACGGCGTAGAACCCCCGGTTCGTCGTCGGCACCGTCTCGCGCTCGACCCGCGATTCGACGGGACGAAGCTCCCACTCCTCCCAGCGAGCGTCGCCGGACTCTCCCGAGTCCACCCGCTCCACCTCGACCTCGACCCACGCGTCCGCGGCGTCGAGCACCGGTTCCGGCTCCTCGCGGATGGCGAGCGCCGCGTCGGCGAAGACGACGGCGTCGGACACGAACTGGACGACGCCGCCGCCCTGCCGGTGGAAGTTCCGCCGGGTCCGGGTGTTGCCCCACGTCCGGGCGGTCACGGGGTCGCCGGCGTGGAGTCCGAGCGCCGCGACGTTCCACAGCCCGTTCGGTCCGAGCGTGGTGACGACGGACTCGGTGACCCCGCGGAGGTCGACGGGCCAGTCGGTCACACCGAAACCTCCCCGCGCTCCAGCGCGACGAACAGCGCCGCCGCGACGACGTCGGCGGTCGTCCCCGGATTCAGGCCCTCCGCGACGAGTTCGTCCGCGAGCTCCCCGGGGTCCGTCTCCCCGACGAGGGCGGCCGCCGCTCGCTCGCTGACGCGCTCGGCGGCCTCCTCGCCCGCTTGCTTCGCGACGAGGGTGTCCGGTTCGTCGGCGAGCAGTTCGAGGAAGAGCCGGGCCGTCCGGTCCGAGAGCGGGCCGTCGAGTTCCGCGAGACGCTCCGCTCCGTCGAAGGTGCGCGCGAACCCCGTCGTCCACTCGCGGGCGACCCCGTCCTCCGGCGCGGAGAGCGCCATCACCTCGGCCAGGGTCGTCCCGCGCTCCTCGACCGCCGGCACCGCGTCCGCGCCGCGGCGCACGTCGAGGTCCGCGGCGTCCTCCGGCGGGTCGTCGACGAACACGTCCACGTGCTCGAACGCCCGGTAGAAGTTCGCCGTGTCGTCGACCGTCGTCGCCTCCACCACCGCCGTCGCGGCGTCCGGCGTCACCGCCCCGCGTTCGCTCGCGGCGCTCACGAGCGGTACGACCAACAGCAGCGCGCCGAACTGGGTGTTGTCGCCCTCCTGCCGGCTCATCCCGGCCACGGCGCGCTCGAACGCCTCGCCCACCGGCGCGCCCGACTCGGCGGCCCGGAGGCCCGCGCCAGCGCCGACCGCGCCCGCGAGGAAGTGCTCGAACCGGAGGTCCGGCAGGTCGCGCTCGCGGTCCACGTTCCCCGGTTTGGGCGTCCCGGAGACCTCCAGCAGGAGCGCGAGCTGGGCGTTCTCGGCGGGCGTCACGGTCGCGCCTCCGTCCGCTCCTCGCCCTGGAACCACTCCGCCGTCGCCCGCCGGACCCGTTCGAGCACGGCGGGGTCGTCGCTCGGCCGACCGACGCTGACGGCGTCCGCGCCGTAATCGAGGTACTCTCGGACTGTCGCGGCGTCCCGGACGCCGTTGTTCGCGACGACGAAGCAGTCGTCCGGGACGGCGGCCACCACGTCGGCGACGACCGCCTCGGAGTCCATCGCGTCCACGTGGACGGCGTCCGCGCCGGCCGCCGCGACGCGTCCGGCGAGTTCGGGGAGGTCGACGTCCGCGACCTCCGTCCTGACCTTCACGCTCACCGTCGCGCCGGCGTCGGCGGCCGCCCGGACCTGTCCGCAGAGGCGGTCGGGGTCCCGGAGCAGCGCCTCCCCGGCGCCCGCGGCGCACATCTCGTCCTGGCGGCAGTGGGCGTTGACCTCCAGCATCGCGCCGTGACGCCGACAGACCGCGGCGACCGCCCCGACCGGTTCCGGCGACGCCGCGCGGACGTTGAATCCGGGGCGGAGCGGTGCGTCGTCGAGCGCCCCCAGCTGGCGGTCGACGAACGCCACGGGGTCGTCGGGCAGGAACTCCTCGCGGTCGCGGGCGACGAGTTCGCGGGCCGCCGCCCGCGTCGGGTCGTCGAGCGCGATGCCGCCGAGGAACGCCGCGCCGACGTGCGCTTCGGCGGCGTGCGCCCACTCGGCGTCCGACTCGCCGCTGAGGCTGGCGGCGGCGACCCTGGGGTCGAACATCACGCCACCTCCGCGAGGGCGTCGGCGACCGCTCGCGCGACCCGGCCGCCGTCCTCGGCGTCGTTCATCTCGGTGTCGGTGCGGACGACGGGCCGGTCCAGGTCCGTTCCGTCGGCGTCGTCCAGCACGAACGCGTCCGCGAACGGGTAGGCCGCGGCGACGCCGGCCGTGCTCGGGTCGTAGCCCACCGCCGCCATCAGCTCCGCCGCGGGGCCGGAGAACACGCGGTCCTCGACGAACGGCGAGACGGCGACCACCGTCGCGTCGTCGAGCGCCTCGCGGACGCCGTCGACGGCGAGCATCGGCCCGATGCTCGTCACCGGGTTCGAGGGCCCGACGACGACCGTCTCGCCGCGGAGCGCGTCGAGCACCGGTGGCGCCGGCTCGGCCTCGTCCGCGCCGCGGAACTCCACGTCCACGACCTCGGGGTCGCCGCGTCGGGCGACCCAGAACTCCTGGAAGTGCATCGGCCCCTCGGGCGTGTGGACGATGCTCGCCACCGGGTCGTCGCTCATCGGCACGAGGTCGAGCGGCACGTCGAACGCGTCCGCCAGCGTTCGGGTGGTCTCCGTGAGCGTGCGTCCCTCGTCGAGCAGTCCGGTCCGGGTCACGTGGACCGCGCGGTCGCGGTCGCCGATCTCCATGAACTCCGCGACGCCGGAGAAGCGCCGCCAGCGCGAGATTCGGCGGCCCGCTGTCTGGCGCTCGTCGGGCAGGTAGCGCGGCCCGCCCGCCAGGTCGGCCGACTCGGCGAGCCGACGGAGTTCGTGGTGGGTCGCCGTCGTGTCGTCGGCGATGCCCCACCACGTCTCCCGGTCGAGTTCGCCGGCCTGCTGGAAGAGGACGGTGTCGACGTCAGGGCAGACGAGCAGGCCGCCGAGTTCCACGTCGTCGCCCGTGTTGCCGACCACGGTCGTCTCGGCGGGCGAGAAGATGTCGCCCGCGCCGTCGAGCAGCTTGGGGGTGCCCGTACCCCCCGAGAGAAACGTCGTCATACGTCGAGGTGCGCGTTCGGGCGTGTAAACGCTTGCGCTCCTCGTCGTCCGGTTCGCCCGACGAACGTCGCTTCTCGCTCGTCCTTCAGTTTTTATACCAGGACGGTCCAAATCACTCACAATGAAGACAATCAAGGACAGCGTCCACGACCACATCCAGGTCGAGGGCGTGGCCCGGGACTTACTCGACACGCCCGCAGTACAGCGGTTGCGCCACATCAAACAGCTCGGGACGGCCCGTCTCGTCTACCCCTCCGCGAACCACACGCGCTTCGAGCACAGCCTCGGCGTCTACCACCTCGCCTGCCAGGCGCTCGACAACCTGGGCATCGAGGGCGTCCAGGCCGAGCGGGTGCGCGCCGCCGCGATACTGCACGACGTGGGCCACAGCCCGTACAGCCACACCATCGAGGAGCTCGTCTACCGGCACACGGGCAAGTACCACGACGACGTCGCGGACCTGCTGGTCGACTCGACGGTCGGCGGCGTGCTCCGCGACCACGACCTCGACCCGGACGCCATCGCCGGCCTCATCGCCGGCGAGGGCGAACTCGGCCAACTCGTCTCGGGCGAACTCGACGTCGACCGGATGGACTACCTCGTCCGGGACGCCCACCACACCGGCGTCCCCTACGGCACAATCGACCACGAACGGCTGGTCCACGAACTGACGTTCATCGACGGCGAACTCGTCCTCGCGGAGGGCAACGTCCAGACCGCAGAGAGCCTGCTCGTCGCCCGCGCGCTGATGAATCCGACCGTGTACACCCACCACGTCACCCGCATCAGCAAGGCGATGGTCCAGCGCGCGAGCGAGCGCCTGCTCGACGCGCCCGACGTGACTGCCGACGACCTGCGCCGGATGGACGACCACGACCTGCTCGTCGCGCTCCGGACCAACCCCGACACGACCGAGTACGCCCGTCGCCTCTCCCAGCGGGACCTCTACAAGCGCGCAGTTTGGGCGGAGATGGACGACGTGCCGGACGAGGTGGTAGACGCCGACCACGAGACCATCCGGGAGTTCGAGCGCGACGTCGCCGCGGACGCGGGCGTCGACCCCGAACACGTCGTCCTCGACGTGCCGGGCCGCCCCGGCATGAAGGAGTCGTCCTCGCGGGTCATCGTCAACGGGGAGGTCCGTCCGCTCGCCCGCCAGTCGACGCTCGTCCGCGCGCTCCAGCAGGTCCAGCACGACCAGTGGCGGCTCGGCGCGTACGCCCCCGCCGACGAGACCGGGGCGGTCGGCGCCGCCACCGAGCGCGTACTGGGCCTCGACACGGAGGGCGCGCTCGTCAGCAAGGTGCGAACCGGACAGCGGACGACGCTCGACGACTTCGAGTAAGCGCTCCATCGGGCCGAAGGCTGATAGCGACGCCGGGCGTACTCCCGCGCCGATGAGCGACGACACCGACGCGACCGGGAGATGGGAACGGTTTTTTGACTGGCCCGGAAACGCCGGGCCAATGCGTGCCTGGTTGTCCGTCTACCTGAAGGGACTGTGCATGGGCGCTGCCGACGCCGTTCCGGGCGTCTCCGGCGGCACTATCGCGCTCATCACGGGTATCTACGAACGCCTCATCTCCGCCATCGCTTCGTTCGACCCCCGCCTCGTCTCGTCGCTCCTCCAGTTCTACGACGCCGACGCCCGCGCCGAGGCGTGGGCGATACTGAAGGAGATGGACGTCGGATTTCTGCTCGCGCTCGGCACGGGCATCGTCACGGCCGTGGTGACGGTGACCGGACTGGTCGACTACGCCGACGAGACGGTCCCGGCGCTGATGTTCGCGTTCTTCTTCGGCCTCGTCCTCGCGTCCGCCGTCGTCCTCTACCGGGAGGTGGCGATAACGACGCCGCTCCGCATCGGCGCCGCCGTCGCCGGGTTCGCCCTCGCCTTCCTCGTCGCCGGCGCGTCCGAGACGCAGGCCGCGTCCCCCTCGCTGGTGCTGGTCTTCTTCGGCGGTGCCATCGCCATCTGTGCGATGATACTGCCGGGCGTGTCGGGAGCGCTCCTGCTGATGCTGTTCGGTCTGTACACGTACCTCTCGGGGACGCTCCACGAGTTCCTGAACGCGGTGCTGGACCTCGTCGGGGGCGGGAGTTTCGCGCACGTGGTCGAACTGGGGACGCCCGTCACGACGTTCATGGTCGGGGCCGTAATCGGCCTCCTCACCGTCTCGCGCGTCGTCTCGTGGGCGCTGGAGCACTACCGATTCGCCACGCTCGCCTTCCTCGTCAGCCTGATGGTCGGCGCGCTGCGCTACCCCGCACAGCAGGTCGCGAGCGTGGTGAACGGCACGTACGACCATCCGGGACTGATCGACGGCTGGACCGGGCCGACCGTCGCCGCCATCGTCGTCGCCGCTCTCGTCGGGGTCTTCGCCGTCCTCGCCCTCGACTACTACACCGACGACCTGAACTACTGACGGCGTCGACTCCGGGGACGTTCGCATCGACTGACATCGGAGTCGTTAGCCCCAGATGTTTTATCCTAACCCGTCGAAGGAAATGGCGGTTTGGTCTCACGAATGGACGGACGAACATCAACCACGACGTTCGACGACGCTCACCGCGCCGACCTCGACTGGTGTCACGACGCGGTTCAGGGGGTCTCACGGACGTTCGCTATCACCATCGATCTACTGGAAGCGCCCATGGCAGACGCTATCGGCGTCGGATACCTCCTCTGCAGAGTCGCCGACACTATCGAGGACGCGGGCCACGTTCCGCCGGACGAACAGGCCGAGTTGCTCCGACTGTACGCGCGGGTGCTCGACCCCGACGATCCGACCGACGCTACCGACTTCTCGACCGACGTCGAAGAGTGGATTCCGGACGACGGCGGCGACGACTGGGACGTCGTCGCCAACGCGCCGCGAATCGTCGCCACGTTCGAAACGCGCCCGGCGTCGGTTCGTAGCGCCGTCCGCCCCCCGGTCCGGGAACTCGTCGGTGGGATGGCGACGTTCGTCGACGAGCACAGCGACGCCGGTGGTCTCCGCATCGGGACCGTCGAGGAACTCGAAGAGTACTGCTACTACGTCGCCGGGACCGTCGGCGAACTCGTGACGAACCTGGTCTCTCGCGACGCCGACCGCGAGCAGGTCGCGCGCATGCGCGAGACGGCCGAGTCGTTCGCGCTCCTCCTGCAACTCGTCAACGTCGCCAAGGACGTACACGCCGACTACCACGAGGAGAACAACGTCTATCTCCCGGCGTCGTGGCTGGAGGCCCACGGCGTCCCACAGGACGACCTCTGTGACCCCGAGCACGCCGAGGCGGTCGCCGCGGTCGTGGAGCGCACGGCAGAACGCGCCGAGAGCTACGCCGACGACGCCCTCGCGTACCTGGAGGCGATGCCGGAGACGAAGGGCAACCGCCTCGTCGCGTGGGTCATCCCGTTCCTGCTCGCGGTCGGGACGCTCAGGGAGGTTCAGGACCGACCGGGCGACGCCCTGCGCCGCGAGGGAATCAAGGTCGACCGCGAGGAGGTCCACGCCCTGATGGTCGCCCTCTCCGACGGCGTCGAGCGCGAGGCGATCGCGGACCTCCGTGCGACGGTCGCCGAGACGCCGTTCCACCGGGCCTGAGTCGCCGTCGAACGTGAGCCACTGCCGACGCTCTCTTCACCGGAAAGCGACGACCGCGTTCCCGCCGACCGGTTCTCGACGGGTGGGTCCGTCTGAACGTACGGACGGTCGGTCGTCCCGATGCGAATCACACCAGTCCGAGGCTCAGCCCGAGCGTCACGAGGAGGAACACGGGCAGGACGGTACGGATGCTCCAGAGCCAGGGAACGCCGAGCGCCCGCGCTATCCGGCCCGACCCGGTGCCGTACTCCGCGAGCGCGTCGCCGCCGAGCACCCAGCCGGCGAACACGAGGAAGCCCGCCAGCCCGGCGGTGAGCAGGGTGTCGACCACGGGGCCGGAGACCGTCGTGAACAGGTCGGGGTTGAGCGCGCAGACGGTTCCCGTCACGAGGATCAGTCCGGCGAGGCCGAGCGTGGCCGACCGCCGCGAGACGTCGTGTTCGTCGACGAGGTAGGCGACCGGTATCTCCAGCATGCTGATGGAACTGGAGAGGGCCGCCAGGAGGACGACGCCGAAGAAGCCGACCGCCAGCAGTTGACCGAACGGAACCTGCTGGAAGGCGCTCGCGACGCTGACGAACAGCGCGCCCGGACCGCCGCCCGCCGCCGTCTCCGAGAGACCGCCCTGGAGCGCGAACAGCAGGGGGAAGACGACGAGGCCGGCGAGCACGCCCACGCCCGTGTTGAGGATGGCGATGACGCTCCCGTCGAACGCGAGGCTGTTGTCCTCGCCGAGGTAGGAGGCGTACGTTATCATCGTTCCGACGCCGAGCGAGAGGGTGAAGAGGGCCTGACCGGCCGCGGCCTGGAGCACCGAAATGGGATTGGCCTGCAGGTAGTCGGCGTCGAAGTCGAGGTAGAACGCGAGGCCGGCGTCGGCTCCGGACTGCGAGATGGCCCAGACCGCCAGCGCGGCCAGCATGACGACGATGAGCGGCGTCATCACCGTCGTCGCCTTCTCGATGCCGCTCCGGACGCCGCCGACGACGATGAGGGAAGTCAGTCCGAGGAAGGCGACGTGGAACGCCGCCGCCTCGGCCCCGAAGCTGATGGCGTCGAAGTAGCCGGGGTTGCCGAAGTACGCGCCGGTGACGCTCGCGCCGACGTACCGGAGTATCCAGCCGCCGACGACGCTGTAGAACGAGAGGAGGACGAGTGCGGTGAACACACCGAGCAGGCCGACGATACCCCACGAGCCGGAGCCGTTGGAGAGCCGGTAGAGCGCGCCGGCCGGATTGCGCTTGGAACGGCGACCGATGACGAACTCCGCGAGCAGTCCGGGAACGCCGACTAACAGGATGATGCCGAGATAGACGACGAGAAAGGCGCTCCCGCCGTTCTCCGCCGTCATCCAGGGGAATCGCCAGAGATTACCGAGTCCCACCGCGCTCCCGACGGCGGCGAGGATGAAACCGAGTCGAGTGGTCCACGATTCGCGTGTCATGTCATCCTGTCGCTCGCTGCCGAACCAAGAGGGTTTCGGGATTGAAAACCGTCAACTCGGCACAACGTCGGCGAACGGGACAGGAGAGTTACTATTCAATTCAATACGGCAGGAAAAATTCGCATTCGGCTAGGAATCGTCGCCAGGGTCGCGCCCGGACGGACGACCCTACAGGAACTCCATGAAACTCAGCGCGAGCGTTCCGACGACGGCGATCAGGACCACGGTGCGGACGTGCCACAGCCACGCCGGCCCGAGCGACCCGAGACCGTCGGTGCCCTGCCGGAGTTCCTCGATGGCTCCACCGGCGAACACCCAGCCGACGAACGTGACGATGAGCGTCACGCCGAGCGGCAGCAGCAGGCTGTTGGCGACGGTGTCGTACAGCCCGAAGGTGTCGAGGCTCATCGCGCTCGGGAGGCCCAGCAGGAAGATGACCAGGCCGAGCGCGGCGGTGGCCGGTAGGCGACTGATGGCGTAGTTGTCGACCGCGTAGGAGACGACGACCTCCAGCAGGCTGATCGCCGACGACAGCGCCGCCACGAGGACGACGAGGAAGAATATCAGCCCGATGATGGTCCCTCCCGGAAGCTCCGCGAACGCGGTCGCCATGCTGATGAACACTGCGCCGGCACCGGCGCTGCCCGGGTCGACGCCCTGCGCGTACAGGAGCGGGAAGACGACGAGGCCGGCGAGCACGCCGACGGACGTGTTCAGGATGACGATGAGGCTACCGTCCATGCCGAGGTTGTCGTCCTTGCCGAGGTACGACGCGTACGTTATCATCACGCCCATCCCGAGCGACAGCGAGAAGAACGCCTGCCCGACCGCGAACGGGATGATGGTGTCGAGGTTCGACATGAGCGCGTCGAAGTTCGGGTTGAGGAAGTACTCGAAGCCCTCCATCGCGCCGGGGAGGGTCGAGCCCCAGACGGCCAGGCCGGCGAGGATGACGAGGATGGACGGGACCATCAGCTTCGTCGCGGCCTCGATACCGTCCTCGACGCCGAGCGCGACGATGCCGACGGTCAGCGCCATGAAGACGGCGTGGAAGACGATGGTCGACGTGCCGGTCGAGATGCTCCCGAAGTACGCCTCGGGGTTACCGAAGTACGCGCCCTGGACCGTGCCGATGACGTACTGGATGACCCAGCCGCCGACGACGCTGTAGTACGACAGTATCCAGAACCCCGTTACCAGCCCGAGCAAGCCGATTATCTGCCACGCTGGATATCCGATGCCCTCGAAGGCGTTGATGACGTTCTTCTTCGCCTTCCGTCCGATGGCGAACTCCGCGAGCATCGCCGGAAGTCCGATGCCGAACGCGGCGATGAGGTACACGACCAGGAACGCCGCGCCACCGTACTCCGCAGTCATGTACGGGAACCGCCAGATGTTTCCGAGGCCGACTGCGCTACCGACGGCGGCCAGGATGAATCCGACCCTGGACGCCCACGTTTCACGTTGTGCCATGCGTATCCGTCCCAACCGAAGACTAGCTTATAAAAAATGCGATTACTATCATCCGTCCCGATAGTCCCTGTATGGAAGAACGTCTCGACCGCGGCCGACGCCGGGCTCTCAGCCGAACTCGAACACGGGACCGGCGAGCACCTGCGCGTTCACGAGCAACGTCTGGACGCCGAGGACGAGCGTGAAGAGGATGCCGGCAGGGACGACCAGGCGGACGAACCAGAGCCAGGTCACGGAGAACCAGTTGCCGGTCTCCGAACCCCGGCGTATCTCGTCGAGCGCGTCCCGGCCGTACACCCAGCCGACGAACACCGCGACGGCGAGGACCGAGAGCGGTAACAGGAGGTTGTACGCGATGTCGTTGTACCAGGTGAGCGTATCGATGCCGCTGGCGTTCTGCAGGCCGAGCCAGTTCAGTCCGAGCGCGGCCGGCAGGCCGAACAGGAAGACGGCCGACCCGGCCCCGACGGAGACGCTCGACCGCTCGTAGTCGGTGTTGTCGAGGACGTAAGAGGTTACGACCTCGAGGAGGCTGATGGAACTGGACAGCGCGGCGATGAGCAGGACGAAGAAGAACACGGACGCGAGCACCCGTCCGGCGCCACCCAGGCCCGCGAACGCGCTGCTCAGCGTCGTGAACGCCGTGCCGGAGCCGCCGGCACCCGAGAGGTCGATGTTCGGGTCGTAGTGGAACAGGACCGGGAAGACGACGAGACCGGCGAGCACGCCGACGAGCGTGTTCAGCACGGCGATGATACCCCCGTCAGCCGGCAGACTGTCGTCTTCGCCGAGATACGACGCGTACGTTATCATCGCACCCATCCCGAGCGACAGCGTGAAGAACGCCTGCCCGACGGCGTACGGGATGACCGTGCCCCACTGGACTTCTCCGAGGTCCGGCGAGAGGTAGAAGTCGTACCCTGCACCCGCGTTGCTCAGCGTCGCAGCCCAGACTGCGATGCCGACGAGCAGGACGACGACGCTCGGCACCATCAGTTTGGTCGCCCGCTCGATGCCGTCGGAGACGCCCAGCGCGACGATGCCGACGGACAGCAGCATGAAGAGCGCGTGGAACGCCACGGCGTCCGGGCCCATCGCGATGCTCAGGAAGTAGTTCCCGACTTCGGTTCCGCCGAAGTACGCGCCGGTCAGGCTCCCGACGAGGTAGCGAATGACCCAGCCACCGACGACGCTGTAGAACGAGAGTATCCAGAAGGCGATGAACGCGGTCAGCGCGCCTGCGAACGTCCAGTTACCATAGCCGAGTTCCCGGAACGCGTCGACCGGGTTCTTCTTGCTCCGTCGTCCGACGACGAACTCCATCAGCATCGCCGGCAGGCCGACGAGTAACACGACGACCAGATAGACGAGCAGGAACGCCGCACCGCCGTTCCTGCCGGCCTGGAACGGGAACCCCCAGATGTTACCGAGTCCGACTGCGCTACCGACCGCGGCGAGGATGAATCCCAGTCGCGTCGTCCACGTCTCTCGCTGTGTCATGTGTGCTCGGGCCTTCCTAACCTCGATTCATAAGCTACTCGGTATTTATTATCCGGAGGAATCGTTCGCTATCGATTATCCGTATCGGGCCGAAAGATACCTACGCAGGAATCGAGCGACGCCGCCGGGGTCGCGCGGCCGGGTCAGGCCTCCCCGTACACCGGCACCGCCGCGCCGCTGGTCACGCTCGCCGCGTCGCTGCAGAGGAACAGCATCACCTCGGCGATGTCGGCCGGGTCCACCCACGTCTCGTGGTCGGCGTCCGGCATCATCTCGCGGTTCGCCGGGGTGTCGATGACGCTCGGCATGACGGCGTTCGCCCGCACCTCGCCCTCGTTCTCCTCGGCGAGCGTCTCCGTGAGCAGGCGGACGCCGGCCTTGGACGCCCGGTAGGGTCCGTCGCCCTCGCCGCCCCGGAGCGAGGAGCGCGCGCTGACGGAGACGATGGCTCCCGAACGCTCTCGGAGGTGCGGCAGGGCGTGCTTGCTGGCGAGGAACGCCGTCTTCAGGTTCACGTCGAACAGGAGGTCGAACGTCGCCACGTCCGTCTTCTCGACGGGCGACCCACCCTTCCAGGTGCCGGCGACGTTCGCCAGCGCGTCGACGCCGCCGTGGTCGTCGACCACTCGCTCGACGACCGCCTCGACCTCCGACTCGTCGGTGAGGTCACCCTGGTAGAAGTCGACCGTCTCCGGGTCGAGCAGCGCGTCCTCGTCTCCCGGTTCCACCACGTCGGTCGCACAGACGGTCGCACCCGCGTCGGCGAACGCCTCGCACGCGGCGCTGCCGAGCGCGCCGCTCGCGCCCGTGACGAGCGCGACCCGTCCGTCGAAGTCGAAGCTGACGCTCATGGGGGTACCTCGACCGCTCGCCTGATAAAATCGCACGTCCACAGACGCCGTCACTTCGAACTGCAGGAGAGAGACGGAAACCCCTGTCCCCGTACGACTGCGACCCGGACCGCGGCCGTCCGCTCGGCGGTCACTCGATGAGGTCTTCGAACTCGGGGAGAACGTCGTCCTCGTCCGAGGACTCGTCGGAGGCGTCGGACTCGTCGACCGACTCCTCGCTCTCGTCTTCGGTTTCGTCCTCGGTTTCGTCCTCCTCGATGATCTCGACTTCGAGGACCGACAGCGGGATGTTCTCGAGGCGCTGGCCGATCTCCTTGCGCGCGATGCGGGAGGCGTGCTCTTCCCGTTCGACGTTGAACACCGTCATCTCGAGTTCGAGCGCGACGAGCGCCTCGTCCGCGGCGATGAACGCCGGCGGGAGTTCCTCGCCGGACGGCGAGGTGCGCTCGCCCATGTTGATCTCGACGTAGTTCAGGTCCGGGTTCAGCAACTCGCCAGTCTTGGAGATGGCGATCCGCACCGCCTCGTCCGGCGTCTCCACGTCGTACACCGGAATCGCGGCCTCGACGACGACTCTGCAGTTCATGGTCCCACCGGGTGTTGTATCGCCAACAGTATGAAGTTTGGCCCTCGATTCGACTCGCCGGTCGAAATCGGGCGTCTCACGTCCGCCGTACGGCGTTACGAGGGGTGTGAGAGAAGCACTCGCATTATGTCGGCGTCTCGTCCGAAGCGAAAGACTTGCTCCCGTCCGGCGTCTCTCGGAGAGCGATGGCTTCCGGTTCCATTCCCGTCGCCGACCTGCCGGGCGGGTTCGACCTCCAGTCGACAGTCGAGAGCGGCCAGAGCTACGTCTGGCGGCGCGAAGACGGCCGAATGTACGAGACGACGGGCGCGTACGGCGGGTCGGCGTGGTACTACGCCACCGTCGACGGCGAGGTAGTGCGCGCCCGCCAGCGCGACGGCGTCGTCGAGTGGGAGGCGACGACCGACGCCGAACCGCTCCTGTTCGACCTGCTGCGCCTCGACGACGACCTCGCGGCGATCGTCGACGCGACGCCCGACGACTCGCTGGTCGACGCCGCCTTCGACGCCTACTCGGGGATGCGTCTCGTCCGCGACCCCTTCTTCCCCTGTCTCGTCTCGTTCATCTGCTCGGCACAGATGCGCGTGAAACGCATCTACGACATGCAGACCGCGCTGGCCCGCGAGTACGGCGACGCGGTCGCGTTCGACGGCGAGACGTACCACGCGTTCCCGACGCCGGACCAGCTCGCCGCCGCGACCGAATCCGAACTGCGGGACCTCGGCCTCGGCTACCGCGCGCCGTACGTCCGGCGAACCGCGGAACTGGTCGCCTCCGGCGAGACGACCGCGGACGACGCGCGCGGACTGCCATACGAGGACGCCCGCGACGCGCTGAAGCAGTTCGTCGGCGTCGGCGACAAGGTGGCCGACTGCGTCCTCCTCTTCTCGCTCGACTACCTCGAAGCCGTCCCGCTGGACACGTGGATTCGGTCCGCAATCGAGGAACACTACCCGGACTGCGCGCGCGGGTCGTACGCCGAGACGTCGCGCGCAATCCGCGAGCGGTTCGGCGGCCAGTACGCCGGCTACGCCCAGACCTACGTCTTCCACTACCTGCGGAACTGACGGCGGCGGCCCCGGAGGAACCGTCGGGGACTCGCCGGTCGACGGAGTGGAGTCAGCGACGGATTCGGAACCCGTCCTCGCCCTCGGGGTCGCCGTACTCCACCTCGACGTCCTCGACGTCGGCGGCGGGACTGCCGGTCTCGCACCACTGGACCAGCTCGTCGACAGCGTCCTCGGAACCCTCGAAGACGGCCTCGACGCGGCCGTCCGAGAGATTCTGCACCCAGCCGTCGACGCCCCGCTCTCTCGCCGCGTCGCGGGTGTTCGCGCGGTAGTAGACGCCCTGTACCGTCCCGGAGACGAACACGTGCGCTCTGGTCCGGTCCGTCATGCGCTGGGCTTCGCACGCGAACGCCAAAAGACCGGGGGCGGTCGGCCCACCGCTTCCGACGCCGGCGACGGACTCGCAGGACGGACGCCGCAGACCGACGGGGGTCGAGCCAGCACCGTTTTGGCGTCGTTCGACGTACCGCGCTCCATGGGGGAGAAAGTGTACGACGTCTACCTCGTGCCGACCGAACGCGGCGACGGCGACCGGAACATCGTCTCGCCGGTCGAGGGCCACGACGTGGAGTTCTACGAAACCGGGGTCTGGCTGGCACGGGACGGAGGGCGGAACTTCTTCCCGTACGAGCAGATACGGACCATCCGGGAGCACAGCCACGGGGCCAGCGAGACGCCGACCGAAGAATCCGGAAGCGACGGGAGCGAGGAGTAGCTACTCGGGCGTCAGTCCGACCGTCTCGCGGGCGAAGACGTCGGCGTAGCCCGAGAACGACATCTTCAGCGCCGGGACGCCGGGGAACGTGAGCGTCTGGAGCGCGAGCATCGGCCGGTCGGCCGTCGCGCCGAGCGTCCGGAGCGCGCTCGCGACGGCGTCGTACAGCTTCGCCGTCTCCTCGACTTCGAGGTCCGAGCAGACGCCGGCGACGCGCGCCGGCAGTTCGGCGACCACCTCGCCGTCGTCGACGACCGCCCAGCCGCCGCCCATCTCGTTGACGTGGGCGACGGCGGTCCGGAGGTCTTCGCCGCTGCCGACCGCGAGCACGCCCGGCACCTCCCAGACGACGCTGGTCGCCATCGCGCCCTCGAACGCGCCGAACCCCGTCAGGAAGCCGGCGAATCCGGTGCCGTCGCCGTCCGGGTGGCGGTCGAGCAGGACCGCCTTGAGGAGGCCGGACTCGGGGTCGGCGACGAGGTCGTCGCCCTCGCGGGGCGGTTCGACGGTCGTCGCCAGCGAGACGAGGCCGTGGTCGTGTTCGATTGCCCTGACCGCGCCGTCGTCGGCGGCGTTCGCGGGCACCCGGAACTGGCCGGGGTCGGTGCTCACGTCGACGCTGTCGTAGAACCGGTCGGGGTACTCGTAGGCGCGGGGCGCGACCGTCGTCTCGTTGTTGTCGTAGACGACCTCGCCGTCCGCCACGACCGTCGTGACGTTGACCGATTCGAGGTCGTCGATGACGACGATGTCTGCGAGGTTACCCGGCGCGAGCGAGCCGCGGTCGGCCAGCCCGAAGTGGCGGGCGGGGTTCAGCGTCGCCATCCGGAGTGCGTCGGCGGGCGCGACGCCCTCCTCGATGGCTCGCCGGACGACGACGTCCATGTACCCCTCGCGAACGAGTTCCCGCGGCCACATCCCGTCGGTCGACAGCGACAGTTCGCTCGCGCCGACCTCCTCGTAGGCGTCGCCGACGGCCTCTACGTCGTCGCGGATGGAGCCGTACCGCCCGATGGCGTGGATGCCGTTCGCGACGCGCTCGACGATTCCCTCGCCGGAGATGGCCTCGTGGTCGTCGTCGACGATGGAGGCGAACGCCTGGAGTTTCTCGTCCGAGCAGCCCGCACCGTGGCCGGTGACGGTCTTGCCCTCGCGGGCCGCCCGCTCGTACAGCCGCTCCGCGGGCGTGTCCCGGCCGACCGCGTGAATCCAGTCGGTCTCGCCGACGCCGACGATGCGGGAGTCGCCGAGCAAGTCGGCGAGTTCGTCGGGGTCCTCTCGGGCGGGTTCGAACGTGTCGATGGTCGGCTGTGGCGGCACCGTCGCCGCCACCCGAATGGGCAGGTAGGAGGTCGCGGCCAGTAGCTCTTCGACGCCTTCCGCGCCGAACGCGGGACCGAATCCGGTTACCTCCGAGACGACGGTCGTCGTGCCGCTCTCCAGGGCGTAGTGGTACGCGTTCTCGAACGTCTGGTGGAGGTCGAGATGCGTGTGCGCGTCGATGAACCCCGGCGCGACGACGCGGTCCCGGGCGTTGACGACTTCGGTCTCCTCGCCGACGACGTCGTCGGCGTCCTCCGGCAGCGCTGCCACCCGGTTGTTCTGGACGGCGACGTCGCGGGCCTGGAACTCCCCGAGTTCCGGCACGAGGACGCGACCGCCCCGGACGACGAGGTCGGCGTTTTCCTCGCCGAGCGCGACGGGTTGCAGGTCGTTCACGCTGCCACCTCTTCGTAGACGTAGACGCCGCCCTGCTTGCGCCGCTCGACGTCGCCGCGCTCCTCCAGCACGTCGAGATGACCGACCGCCTCGCTCATGGCGGGGAACTGCTCTGTCGCGGGCAGGTCGCCGAACAGCCCCTCCATCACGTCGAACGCGGTCGTCGGGCCGTCGACGAGTTCCCGAACCTCTCGCGTGCGCTCCTCGTGGGCGGAGAGTATCTCGTCGATGCGCTTCGTCGGCTCGTCGATGATCTCGCGGTGGCCCGGCAGCAGGCGGTCGAACCCGCGCTCGCGCAGCCGTTCCAGCGAGCGGTTGTACGCCGGGAGGACGCGCGGGCGGTCACCGCTGGCGGGCGGCTGGAGCAGCGGGTTCGGGGTGATGTCGGGGAGGACGTGGTCGCCGACGATGGCCGTCGACTCGCCGTCGTCCTCGAACGTGAACGCGGTCTCGCCGTGGGCGTGGCCCTGTACCGCCTCGGCCGTCACGGCGCTGTCGTGGACCTCGATGACCTCCCCGTCGTCGAGTTCGCGGTCCGTCTCGACGCCGGGCGCGACCGAGAGGTACGCCGACGGCAGGTCGGTCACCGTCTGCGCGGTCGTGCGAGCCATCCCGTTCCGGTCGAAGAAGTCGACGAAGTACTCCTGTTCGTACTCCAGTCGAGCGGCGAAGTCCCGGATGATCTCCGCTGTGCCGGGACTGGCGACGACGCGTGCCCCTGCTTCCCGAAGCCGCGCGGCGAGGCCGAAGTGGTCCGGGTGGGGATGGGTGACGAGCACTCGCTCGACGTCCGTCGGGCCGAGTTCCCGCTCTTCCAGCGCGTCGAGCAGCGTCGCCCATGCTTCCTCGCTCCCCGGCCCCGGGTCGACCAGCGTCCGCCCCGCGAGATAGGCGTTCACTGGTCCGACCTCGAACGGCGTCGGAATCGAAAGCCGCGTGAACATACGCACCGTTTCTTCCCGCGCTGTAAAACAGTTTTTGAAGCGTCTCGCTCGACGCCGAGGGTGGAAATCCAGCGTCGGCTACGGGACGGGACCCTTCCGGCGACGCCCGAGCCGGCGGTCGTCGACGCCTCCCGGTCGCCCGCGGGCCGAAGACTACCAGCCGAGGTCGGCCCGGCGCTGCTCGGCCCGTTCGACGCTCGCCTCGGTCCACGGCGGCGCGTCCGGGTGGTCGACCACCTCGTCGGCGGTGAGCCAGAACACCTCGGCGACCTCCTCCGGTTCGCGGGGGCGGGCCGTCCCGGACTCGTGACGACCGAGAAAGACGACGTTCACGCAGGGGTCGCCGTCGGCGAGGAACGCCCCGCTCTCGACGTAGCGCAGTTCGCCGACCTCGACCCCGACCTCCTCGCGCACCTCCCGGCGGGCGGTGCGTTCGAGAGCGTCCTCTGCTTCCTCGATTCCCTCGACCGTACCGCCGACGAACGAGAGCGTCCCGGCGGCGTGGTCCTCGTTCTCGGCGCGGCGCGCGACCAGGAACTCGCCGTCCCGGACGACCGCCGCCTCGACGTTGACGACGTAGCGTTGATTCACGGAGAACTATCTCCTGCCCGAATATTTCAATCTGACTCGACGAGCGCGTCGCCCTCTCCCTCTATCTCGTTCAGGACGCGCTGGTGGAACTCCTGGAGGACGGCGCTCTCGTCCTCGGCGAGCACCACGTCGCTGGCCATCAGCGTGGCGAGACCGAACGCCCGGGGCGTCGGCGAGTCGACCCGCTTCTGGACGACATCGACGTCGCCGGACTGAACGTCCGCGAGCACGTCCTCGACGGCCGAGACGGCGAGTTTGTCCTCGATTATCTCGCGGTACGTCTCCTCGATGACGGCGAACTCCTCTAAGTCCTGGGCGAACCCGAGCAGCATCTCGCTCGACACCTGCTGTTCGCTCGCGGACTTCTCGTACCCCTTGTAGCGTTTGAGTATCATCAGCGACCGCGTCGCGTTGATGCGGAAGTACCGCTGGAGCAGTTCGGTGCCGTCGAGCGACGCCCGGAGGTCGCTTCGCACCTCGTCTGGCGAGACGTCGCGGAGGATGCGCGCGACGTCGACCTTCCTGTTGAGGGGCATCGAGACGGTGAAGCCGTTGTCCGCGACGGCGACGGAGACGTTGGTGTTGGCGGCGTTGGCACAGCGGTAGGCGACGACCCGGGAGAGGCCGTCGTTGAACTTCCGGCCGTAGTTCGAGTGGACGTAGTAGTGGCGCTCGTACTCGTCGCGGTCCAGTTCCACCTCGACGGCGATGCGTTCGGCGGTGCTGACGCTCTCCGCCCCCGCGTACCGGACCTGCTCGTCGAACGTGCGGGTGATGGCTCGCACGCTGTTCTCGTCCAGCGGGAACTCCCGGAGCCACACCCGGACCGCGGGCTTGCCGCGGTCGGTCAGGCGCGCCAGCAGTTCGCCCTGGAAGTCGAGGATGGCGCGTCCGAGGTCGTAGGAGAGGGGCAGGCGCTCGGAGAACCACGAGGGGACGGTCGGCCGGGCGCTCGTGCGGTCGACGTACACCTTCGACCCGCGCCGGTAGCGGAATTCGAAGTGCTGACCCCCGAGGACGAACACGTCGCCTTTCTCCAGGGTGTCGAGGTAGTTCTCGTCCAAGTCGCCCACCCACTCGTCGTCCGCGCGAGTGAACACGTCGCAGGAGAACGAGTCGGGGATGGTGCCGATGTTCGTCATGTAGATGACCCGCGCGAGGCGGCCGCGCTTGCCGACCAGCGGTTCGCCGACCGGGAACTCCTCGTAGTGGTGCTCGCCGTCCGGCGGGTCGTTCTCGTCGCGCCACACCTTCGCGTAGACGTTCTTCTCCTCCAGTCCCTCGTAGTCGGCGGTGAGATAGCGCATCAGCGACTCCCACTCCTCGTCGGAGTAGTTCCGGTAGGGGTACGCTCGCCGGAGCGTCGCTCGCACGTCCGCCTCGCGGCGCACCTCGTTGATGGCCATGCCGTAGACGTGCTGGGCCGCGACGTCCTGGGCGTTCTCCGGGACGAACACGCGGTCGACGAACCCTTCCTCGGCCTTCTTCAGCATCACGGCGCACTCCACGAGTTCGTCGCGGTCGAGCGCGACGACCCGGCCCGTGACGGTCTGGCCGAGTCGGTGACCGGCGCGGCCGACGCGCTGGAGCAGCGAGGCGACCGACTTCGGACTGCCGACCTGCACCACGAGGTCGACGTGGGGCATGTCGATGCCGAGTTCGAGGCTCGTCGAGGTGGTCACCACGTCGAGCGTGCCGGCCTTCAGTCGTTCCTCGACCTCCTGGCGGGCCTCCTTCGAGAGGCTACCGTGGTGACAGCCCGAGTTGTCCTCGTCGTAGGTCTCGAAGCGGTCCCGGAGGTTCTGGAGGACGCGTTCGGCTCCCGACCGCGTGTTCGTGAACACGAGCGTGTTCGTGTGCTCTCCGATCAGTTCGTCCAGCCCCTCGTAGAACCGGTCCTGGACCACGTCCCGCGGCGTGTGGACGAGGTCGTCGGTCGGACACTGCAGTTCCAGGTCGAACTCCCGGACGAACCGGGTGTCCACTATCTCGTACTCACGGCTGGGGCCGCCCGGCGACTCGCGGCCGACGAGGAACTCCGCGATGTCCGTGAGCGGTTCGACCGTCGCGGAACAGCCGATGCGGGTCGGCGACGTCTCGGCGACGTCCTCCAGTCGTTCGAGGCTGACCGAGAGGTGGGTGCCGCGCTTGCCGTCCGCGAGGCTGTGAATCTCGTCGACGACGACGTACTCGACGGTCCGGAGCTTCTCGCGGAACTTCGGCGAGTTCAGCAGGATGGCCAGCGTCTCCGGCGTCGTGTTGAGGACGTGGGGCGTCTCTTTCAGCATCCGCTGGCGCTCGCTGTCCTCCGTGTCGCCGTGGCGGATGGCGTGGCGCACCTCGCTGACCTCCTCGCCGCGTTCGTCCATCCGCTCGCGGATGCCCGACAGCGGTCGTTCGAGGTTCCGGTGGATGTCGTTTGCGAGCGACTTCAGCGGCGAGACGTAGAGGCAGTAGACGGAGTTGTCGAGGCCGTCCTCGCGCTCGCGCCGGAACAGTTCGTTGAGGATGGCGGTGAAGGAGGCGAGGGTCTTGCCCGACCCCGTCGGCGAGGCGACGAGCGCGTTCTCGCCCTCGTGGACGAGCGGAATCGCCTCGCGCTGGGGCGGCGTGAAGAAGCCGCCGTTCTCGGGGACGTACTCGCCGAACTGCTCGACCCACCACTCCCTGACCGCGGGTTCGAGCAGCGCCAGCGTCTCCTCGTCGCGGAGGGTGACGTCCTCGGCGAAGTCGAACCCCTCGCGCGCCAGCAGCGCTCTCCCATCCATCGATTTGCCGTTGGAAGCCGGCGAACAAGAGGATTGTGTCCCCGGAGTGAAAGTGAAACGAACGGCCCGGTGTCCGCCGTCGTCCGCCCGGTCGTCGACCGTCGACGCCGACGGCAGCACCGGCGTCACGTCCGCCGCACGTCGGCGACGACGGGGAAGTGGTCGGAGGGGTGGGGAGCGTCCGTCTCGACCGTCAGAGCGGTCTCGACGTCGAACGTGGCGGTCGGGAGGACGTAGTCGATTCGCTCCCCGGGCGTCCCGGTGAACCCGTGGAACGTCCCCTCCGGGCCGGAGACGCTCGCTGCGACGTCCCTGGCGGACCGCAACTCTCCCGCCGTCAACCGGTCGAGGACGCCCGACCCCGGCGGAGCGTTGCAGTCGCCGACGACGACCGCGGGGTCGTCGAGGGCGGCGACGTGGGCCGCGACCGAGGCCGCGCCCTCGCGCCGCGCCACCGCCCCCGCGTGGTCGAGATGCACGCTGAGAAAGCGGAGCGGCCGGCCGTCCAGTTCGAGGTCGACCCAGGTGACGACGCGGGGACAGCGACCGTCCCACCCGACGCTCGGTTCGTCGGGCGTCTCCGAGAGCCAGAACGCGCCGGCGTCGACCCGGTCGAACCGGTCCGGGCGGTACGCGACCGGAACGTGCTCGCCCTCGTCCCCGCCGCGTCGACCGACGCCGAACCACTCGTACTCCGGGAGGTGCCGGCGGAGGTAGTCGAACTGCGCCGGCAGCGCCTCCTGCAGTCCGAGGAGGTCGGCGTCGAGGGTCGAGAGCAGTTCGACTGCCCGCTCCCGCCGGTTCGGCCACGCGTCTCGCCCGTCCTCGGGTTCGTCGTACCGGACGTTGAACGTCGCGACGCGGAACGCCGTCGTCCGTCCGGGGGCGCCACTGCTCACGCCGTCGGCGGTCTCGTCGCCGCCGTCCGTCCCCACGGTCACGTCGAACCCTCCGTCGAATCCGTTCGCTTCATCGCGTTCTCGTTCGAAGCGTTCGCGTCCAGGCAGTTACCTTCACCGGGCGACCGAAGCCGTTTTCGGCGGTCCGGACGGGGATACGCACATGCGAGTCACGTTCCTCGGTACTGGTAGCGCGATGCCGACCGGCGAGCGGTTCCAGACGGGCATCCTGCTCTCGGACGAGGACCGCCGCCTGCTGGTCGACTGCGGGAGCGGCGTCCTCCACCGCCTTCAGCAGGCCGGCGTCGGGTACGAGAACGTCTCGACGGTCCTGTTGACGCACCACCACCTCGACCACGTCGCCGACCTCCTCCCCCTGCTGAAGGCGCGCTGGCTGGCCGGCGAGGAACGCCTCGAAGTCGTCGGCCCCGAAGGGACGAAATCCCTGCTCGACGACCTGCTCGCGGTCCACGACTACCTCCGGGACCGCGTCGACCTCCAGGTGCGCGAGGTCGGCGCGCACGAGTTCGAGGTCGCCGGATTCGACGTCGAGGGGTACGAGACGCGCCACTCGATGCCCTGCCTCGCCTACCGGTTCGGCGACCGGTTCACGTTCAGCGGCGACAGCGAGGCGTTCGAGGGGCTGGCGAACTTCGCCGACGGCTGTGCCGTGCTCGCCCACGACTGCTCGTTCCCCGACGGCGTCGACGTGTCGAACCACCCGACGCCGGCGAAACTGGGAGAGGCGCTGTCCGGCGCGGACGTCGGCCGGGTCTACCTCACCCACCTCTACCCGCACACGGACGGCAATCACGAGGAGATGGTCGGCTCCATCGGCGAGCGCTACGACGGCGACGTGCGCTTCGCGGAGGACCTCCTGTCGGTCGACATCTAACGTGCAGCGGGGGGCTCCGGCGCTCCCGCCGTCCGGTCGACGGACGTCGATTCGCCCTCTATCCCGAAGCTCGCCTTCCCGAGCGGTAGCTCGCGGTCCCGGACCGTCAGGAGGCGCTGGAGGACGAGTTCGCCGTCGAGCCACAGGTCGGCGTCCGGGGGGAGGTCGTGGACGCGACACTCGAGCCGGAGCGTCCCGTCGCCCTCGGCGTCGACCTTCGAGGCCGCAACGTTCGCCGGCGGCTCGTCGAACTCCTCGGTCCAGACGAAGTTGTGGCAGGTCGCGCCCGTCTCGGCGAGCCCCAGACGGAGGTGGCCGCCCGCGACCCGGGCGTCGAGGCTACTGTCGTTGTCGAGCGTCACCGCGACGACGACGTCGGTCGGCGAGCGGTCGTCCCCTCCCTGTTCGTTCGTCGGCAGGTCGCTCGCCGACGACGCTCGCACGTCTGCGACCGACACGTCGTCGACGAGCGGCCCGAACATCCGGTTCTCGTAGTCGTCCGAGAGCCGCATACCGACGACGGGGACGAGTCGGAGCAGGTAGTAACCGGCGACGATGCCCAGCCTGGCCAGCAGGTAAAACGACAGCACTCCCGGAAGTTCGGGAGGCCGTCGCTTAAGCGTTCTCGCCGCGGAAAACGCGAACGTGGCCGGCGCGTCCACCGACGGGGTCGGGAGGGGGGACCCTCGACGGCGGTCTGTGGAATCGACCGTGGCTCACTGCAGCCGATAGCGCAGGAGCGCCGCGATGCCGCCGAGGTTCCGCAGTTGCTCGCCGGGGGCGAACTCGCCGGAGAAGACGGTTACCTCGCCGCCCTGCTGTTCGACGCTCCTGATGACCTCGTTCACGTCCACGCTCCACTCGCCCTCGCCGGACGCCTCCTCGCCGGTCGCGCCGCGTTCGGTGCGCAGTTTCTCGTCGAGGACGAGCAGCGTCTCGACCGCGCCGAACTCCGCGGCCTCCGCGACCTCCTCGATGCCGTACGCGACCTTCGCGCCGTCGCCGATGCGCTTCGTGAGTTCGTCGATGAGTTCGGCCTCCTCGGCGATGCGGGTCTCCTCCTGGACCTCGGCGACCGCGCCGCGTTTCAGCACCTCGTGGACGCCCCGGTCCCCGACGGCGCTGGTGTCGACCATCGTGATGTGGTCGGCGAGGTCGGGGTACTCCTCGGTGACGTAGTCCTCGGCGTCCTGCTTCGTGAATCCCGGCCCGGCGAGGACGATGGCGTCCACGTCGAGCCGCGAGAGCACCGCGCCGAGTTCGTCGAACAGTTCGTCGCGGCCGCGTGCGTACTCGCCCTTCCCCGTCGTTCCCGTCAGCGAGGCGTACTCCTCGGTGCCGTACTGGGCGACGGTGTGGACGTGGGCCTCGCCCTCCTCGACGGTGGCGATGGCCACGTCGGGCGAGTCGGTCGCCTCCACGGCGTCCTCCAGGCGGTCGAGCTGGTCGCGCTTCCAGCGCTTCTCGACGCTCAACTCGTCGCGCTCCTCGACGTTGAGCGTGTGGTGGAACCCGAGCTGGTCCTCCCGGGAGCAGTCGGTGATGACCCCGCCGACCCGTACCCGGTTGGCGAACTTGTGGAACTCGACGCTCTCGACGTCGATGGTGACGTGCATGTGCTCGCGCTCGCCGCCCGTGTCGCGGGTCTTGTCGTCGTCGCGCTGGATGCGCCGCGTCGTGTCCCCCGACACGCGGTCGCCCGGCTCCAGCAGGTAGGTGAGATGCCAGAGGTCGTCCAGGCTCTCCGGGACGAGCGTGATGCGCTCGCGCTCCCCGTCGAGGGACGTCCGGTCTTTCACTTGCATGGCCGAACGTCCGGTCCCGCCCGGTAAGTGCCCTGCTATTCGCGACCTTCGGCCCGGTCGTCGTCGACCGCCTCCTGGACCACGTTCTCGTGACCGCGTCGCAGCCGTTCGGAGATGGCCTGGTGGGAGACGCCGAGTTCCTCCGCGAGTTCCTCCGTCGTCGCACCGCGCGGCACGTCGTAGTAGTTCCGGTCGACGGCGGCCCGGAGCGTCTCGTACTGGTCGTCCGTGAGACCGCCCTGCGCCGCTCCGAGCGCGTTCGCCCGGCCGTGAATCGTCTCGACAGTCACCGACAGTCCTGCCGCCTCCCAGTCGTCGTACGCCGACGACATCGCGGCCCGAGTGGGGAAGAAGAGTTCGAACTCCCACTCGGCGTCGCGTCCGGTCGCGGCCAGCATCGACGCGTCGCGACCCAGCAACGTGTCGAGCACGCTACAGACGTCGTCGCTCCACGTGACGTAGAGCAGGTCGCACTGTCCGCAGTCCGACAGCACCGTGGCGTCGTCGACGCTCGAATCCTTCCCGAGCAGTTCGGTCAGGGACTCGCCGCGCAGCACGCGGAGGAACGGCATCGGACGGTCGCTTCCGTTGGCGGCGACGTGCGCCATCTCGAACGTCGCCTCCGGTTCCTCGTCGAACGTCTCCGCCAGTGCGAACGTCTCCGCGGGAACCCGTACGTCGGCCCTCGTCGGTGACCGTTCCACCGAAACTTTCGCCATCGAGCGATGGTATGCGAATATTGACCTAAATAGAAACTGGCCGGCTCTCCCGGCGTTCGCGACGCGGGCGAGGCCGGGCGACGCTCACTCCTCGACCTTGCGACTCCCGCCCGCCGGCAGGAACTCCTGGATGCGGTCGGGACTCGCCACCTTCCGGACGAAGGAGGTGTCGGCGAACCGCTCGCGGAACTCCCGGTAGAGACGCTTGGCGATGTCGTTCTGTGCGTACTGGCCCGGTTCGACCTCGACGTGCGTCTCCGTCCGCGGAACGACGGCCGACGGCGGTCCGCCGAGGACGCGGGTGTGCGGTTCGACCATGATGCCCACCGCGACGCCGACCGGGACGTCCCGGAAGTAGTTACGGTCGCCGCGGATGGCGAACCCGCCTTTCTCCAGGTACTCGCCGCTCTCCGGCGTCTTGCTCACCTGGTCCGGCGAGACGGTGTACGCGTCCCCGGAGAAGCGACCGTCCTTCCACACCGACGAGTAGGAGACGGCGAACTGGGCGGCCTCCCGCTCGCTCTCTTCGGGCACGTCCACGTCCTGCGCCGGTTCGCTCGGGTCCGAAGTCTTCAGCACGGTCACCGGGCCGCCGTGGGCCTGCGCGTGGAAGAACCGGTCGTGGCGGTCCATGTACTTCTGGACGATCTCCTCGTTCTGGTCCGCGTTCCGGCCGCCGATGACGAGGAAGCCGTCGCTGGTGCGGAACCAGCGGAACCGGTCATACCACTGCTCCTGGTCGCGTATCGGGATGGACGACCGCGACAGCCAGTCGACCTCCCGCTCCTCGCCGCCCTCCTCGTCCGTCTCGTCCGGTTCGGCCTCCCACTCCTCGCGGCGCTGCTTGACCGCCTCCAGTTCCTCGCGCGTGTCCTCGATGGCGGCCTGCGCGCCCTCCTTCTTCTCCTCGACGCGTTTGGCCTCGGTGTAGAGTCGGTCGGCGTTCTTCTCGACGCCGGCCTCCGGGTCGAGTTCGACGTCCGTCCCCTCTATCTCGACCGTGACCGTCCCCTCGCGCTCGTCGACGCCCTGCACCGCTTCCGCCTCGGGGATGCCCTGCTCGGCTCCCTCGGCGAACCGCTCCTCGATGTCCTGCCAGGGGGTGTCCCGCTCGCGGGCCTGCCGGACCGTCGACAGGATCTCGTCGACGAGGCCGTAGTTGCCGTACAGCAGTTCGGCCTTCTCGCGCTCCCGTTCTGCCTGCTCCTCGAACCCCTCGATGGCTCCCTGCTGTTGCTCGATGATGCGCTTCTGTTTCTCTATCTGGGCCTCGAAGTCCGGGCGCTGGCGCTCGGTTTCCTCCTCGTCCTCGGTCAGGTCGAGGTTCGTGAAGTAGTCGTCGACGGCGGCGTTGAACGAGTCGAACGACTCCGAGTCGAGGTCGGCGTACTCCTCCAGCGGGAACGGCGTCACGTCCACGCGACGGTCGTCCTCGTAGTACACCCGCGGGTCGAACCGCCCCGTCTCGAGCGGCTCCTTCAACCGCTGGACCGCGTCGTACAGCTTCTCGTACTGCTCCTCGTCGGCGTCCGAAATCGCCGTCTCCTTCTCGACGCCGGCCCGCGTGCAGACCTCCTCGGCGTAGAGTCCGCCGAAGTTCAGCTGCGTCGCCAGCGTCCGGACGAGGTCGGTGTCCGACTCGTCCATCTTCGCCGCGAACGGCTCGTAGTCGATGGTCAGGGGGTTCAGTCGCGAGTCGGGGAACTCGTACTGCGACCCGGGAGCGACCGTCCGGGACTTCAGCCGCACCGTGTCCAGCGAGTCGACCACCTCGTCGTTCTCGTCGAGTACGGCGACGTTGCCCTGGCCGAACAGTTCGGCGACGATGGTGGTGTCGCCGTCCTGTCGCTTGAAGTGGAACTGGAGGATGCGGTCGAACTCGAACTGTTCGACGCCGGCGAAGTCCGCACCCGACAGCCGGTTCCGCAGCATCTTGGCGAAGTTCGGCGGTCGTCCCGGCGCGGCCGGGACGTGCTCGGGCGCGGCGGCGTGCGCCCGTTTCACGTCGCCGACCTCCACGAGCAGTTCGACGCGACCCTCGTCGAAGTCCCGCATCTTCAGGCGCAACAGGTCGTCGCCGTAGAGGTAGGCCTTGTCGACCTTCGCCCCCTCGTAGGCTCCCAGCTCTCGCACGACGGCGGCGAGGTCGATGCTGGAGAGTTCCTGCTTTTCGTCCATACCGGCGATTTCTCGGGGCGACCGGAAATGCGTGTCGTTCGGCGCGACGGCAGGACGATCCGCCGGAACGGTGTTTCGAGCTACGCGGCCGCGACGGAACCGGCCGCGCTCGCCCTCGTCGGCTGCCCCGGTACGGTTACTCCTCGTCCTCGAAGTCGAGCGCGACCGAGTTGATGCAGTAGCGTTTCCCGGTCGGGTCGGGGCCGTCGTCGAAGACGTGCCCGAGGTGACCGCCGCAGTTCGTGCAGACGACCTCCGTCCGCTCCATCCCGTGGCTGTGGTCGGGGCGCAGTTCGACTTTCGCGTCGTCGGCGTCGTAGAAGCTCGGCCAGCCGCAGCTGGACTCGTACTTCGTCTCCGAGTCGAACAGTTTCGCCCCGCAGCCGGCACAGACGTACGCGCCGTCCTCTTTCCGATCCAGGTGCTCGCCGCTGAACCGCGGTTCGGTACCCTGCTCCCGGAGGACGCGGTACTCCTCCTCGGAGAGAATCTCGCGCCACTCGGCGTCGCTGTCGGGCAGTTCGGTGTCTGACTGTCCCATCTCGGCGGAGATACGTGCCGGAGCGGATTGAACCCTCCGACGCGGAGGCCAGCAAGTTGATGAGGGTCGGCGGTGACGTTCTGGGCGATATGAGTTCGACGACGAAGTCGAGCGTCATTCGACGCCTCGAAGGTCGACAGTGTCAGTGGTGCGAGGACGGACGGCTCGAGCGAGACACCTACAAGGGCAACAGGGCCGCGGTCTGTCAGTCCTGCGAGACGCCCGCCGTCCAGATCTGGTAGCGCGCTCGCCGCGGTCCCCGACTCTTCTTTCTTCGTGATTCTCTCTGCCGGGGGCGGGCACCCCCGTCGGAGCGTCGTCCGTCGACCGGGAGCGAGTCGCACGGCGGTCGCTCCCGAACCGCGGGAGTTAACCGTCCGTGACGGCTACGACGCTCCAATGAGCCAGCAGAGCGAGTACAGCGAGGGGGACCTACGGAAGACGGGGATGTCGCTACGCCACGACCGGGAGTGGGACTACGAACTCGACCGCATCGTCTCGGCGGTCGAGGAGCGCGACGCGGAGACCGTCGGCCTGCAGTTCCCCGAGGGACTGAAGCGCCGCGGCCCGAAGGTCGCAGACGACCTGCGGGAACTGCTGGGCGACGACGTGACCGTCATGATGTCGGGCCAGCCCTGTTACGGCGCCTGCGACCTCGACACCTACCTGATGAAGCGGACAGACGTGTTCGTCCACTTCGGCCACTCGCCGATGAAGAACACGGACAAGGTCATCTACGTCCCGCTGTTCTCGAACGTGGACGTCTTCCCCATCATGGAGGAGGCCACCGAGGAACTCGACGACCCCGACGAGAATCCCGGCGTCGGTCTCGTCACGACCGCCCAGCACATGAACCAGTTCGAGGACATGAAGACGTGGCTCGACGACCGCGGATTCGACGTCCACACCCGCCGGGGCGACGACCGCCTCACCCACGAGGGGCAGGTGCTCGGCTGCAACTACGCCAGCGCCGACATCGACGCCGACCAGGTGCTGTACGTCGGCGGCGGGAAGTTCCACCCGCTCGGTCTCGCGATGGAGCACCCCGACAAGTCGGTGGTCATCGCCGACCCCGTCAACAACGTCGTGACCGTCGCGGACACGGAGCAGTTCATGAAGCAGCGCTACGCCTCGGTCCACAAGGCGATGGACGCCGAGAAGTGGGGCGTCATCTTCTGTACGAAGATCGGCCAGGGTCGCTGGGAGGTGGCCCAGGACATCGTCGACGACAACGACGACGCCTACCTCATCACGATGGACGAGGTAACCCCCGACCGCCTGCGGAACTTCGACATGGACGCGTTCGTCAACACGGGCTGTCCCCGCATCACGACCGACGACGGCCCGCAGTTCCACAAGCCGATGCTCACCCCTGGCGAGTACGAGATCGCCATCGGCGAGAAGCCGCTCGACGAACTGAGCTTCGACACCTTCCACGGCACCTGGTAACCCTCCACCGACTCGACAGCGCAATTCTTACCCCCCTGGTCCGGCTATCGCGGAGTGATGGAACGCGACGCTTTCGAAATCCGCGACCAGGACGCCGCGGGGCGCATCGGCGAGTTGACCGTGCCCCGGGCGGGCGTGACAGTCGAGACACCTGCCCTCCTGCCGGTCGTCAACCCGCACGTCCGCACGGTCGAGCCCGCGCGTCTCGAATCCGAGTTCGGCGCGGAGATTCTCATCACCAACTCCTACATCCTCTACGGCAGCGACGACTTCCGCGAGGCGGCCCTCGACCGCGGCCTCCACGACCTGCTCGAGTTCGACGGTGCCATCATGACCGACTCCGGGTCGTTCCAGCTCGCGGAGTACGGCGAAATCGACGTGACGACCGAGGAGATACTCCGGTTCCAGCACGAGGTGGGGTCGGACATCGGAACGCCGGTCGACATCCCGACGCCGCCGGACGCCCCGCGCGAGCGGGCCGAGTCGGACCTCGCGACGACTCAGGAGCGACTCGAAATCGCCGAGAACGTCGACGTGGGCGAGATGCTGGTCAACGCGCCGGTCCAGGGCTCGACGTACGCCGACCTCCGCGAGGCGGCCGGCCGCCACGCCGAGGCGACGAACCTCGACGTGTTCCCGGTCGGCGCGGTCGTCCCGCTGATGAACGAGTACCGCTACGCCGACATGGTGGACGTGGTCGCCGCCGCGAAGCGGGGACTGGGCGCGGACGCGCCGGTGCACCTGTTCGGCGCGGGCCACCCGATGATGTTCGCCCTGGCGGTGGCGATGGGCTGTGACCTCTTCGACTCGGCGGCCTACGCCCTCTACGCCCGCGACGACCGCTACCTCACGGTCCGGGGGACCGAACACCTCGCGGACCTCGATTACTTCCCCTGCTCGTGTCCCGTCTGCGCCGAGCGCACGCCCGACGACCTCCGGCAGCGCGGGAACGAGGAGCGCGAGCGCCTCCTCGCCGAGCACAACCTCCACGTCACCTTCGAGGAGATGCGCACCGTCAAGCAGGCGCTCCGGTCCGGCAACCTGCTCGAACTGGTCGAGAACCGCGCCCGCGCCCACCCCGCGATGCTCGACGGCTACCGCGCGCTCGCCGACCACGCCGGTCAGCTCGAACGGTCCGACCCCGCCTCGAAGAGTTCCTTCTTCTACCTCTCCGGGGAGAGCGCGACGCGGCCCGAAGTGGTGCGCCACCACGAGCGACTCTCGCGCCTCGACCCCGAGGGCGAGGTGTTGCTGACCGAGGGCAGTCCCAGCGACAACTTCGACGAGTCCTGGCGCGTCGTCGCGCCGTTCGGCCCGTTCCCGCGGGCGCTCTCCGAGACCTACCCCCTGACCGCCGAGACGCCGGAGCGGATGGACGCCCGCGGATACGAGCAGGCGGCCCGCGGCGTCGCCCGACTCGTCGACGAGAACCCCGACTGTTCGTTCACGCTCGCCCACCACGACTGGCCGGCGTCGGCGGTAGCGCTGGTCCCCGACGAGGTGGACGTGCTGGACCTGAGCGAGGAGTACTGACCGCTGTCGGCGAGCGACGCGCGGCGTCGCCACTGGTCACCGATTCGACGCGCGGAGGAGGGGGACCAATCGAACGGTGCGGTTACTTGTACTCCGTGATGGTCAGGTCGTAGCTGCCCGACCCGCTGTAGGAGTCCACGTCTATCTGCATGTCCGTCGAGTCGTCGGGGTTGTCGATGGTGATGCTCTCCTGGCTGTTCGTGCTGGTCGAGGCGTAGTCGTAGTTGCTCGGGGAGGCGTTCGTCGTCGTGCCCGTGTTGATGTAGAGGTCGAAGTCGGCGTCGCTCGGGCCGTCGAGGACGACTTCGACCTTGCTCGGGTCGCTGTACTCCCACGCCCACGTCCAGTCGTCGTAGTCCCAGTAGCCCTCGAGCGAATCGGAGACCGTCGTGCTCGTCGACTCGCCGTCGCCACCGCCGCCGCCGCTGGACGGGTCGGTGGTGACCGCAGCGTAGGCGTCGACCTGGCCGCTGCCCTGCTGGTCGCTGGAGAGGCCGACGTCCTCGGCCGTGTTCTTGAGGTGGCTGCGGAGTTCGGCGTTGGTGAGGCTCCACTTGGCGAGCGTCAGGCCGGCGACGCCGGACGTGACGGGCGTCGCCATGGAGGTGCCCGACAGCTTCTCGTAGCTGCCGCGGGTCTCCGTGGTGGTCGAGAGGACGTCCACGCCGGGCGCACAGAGTTCGATTTCGCTCCCGTAGTTAGAGAACGAAGCGAGGTTCTCGCTGGAGTCGACCGCGGAGATGGCCATGCACTCGCTGTAGGCCGCCGGGTAGCTCACGCTGCTCGTACCGTCGTTGCCCGCCGCACAGACGAGCAGACTGCCGTTGTCGTAGGCGTAGGAGACGGCGTTCTTCATCGTGTCCGTGTAGCCGCCGCCGCCGAGGGACATGTTGATGACGTCCGCGCCCTGGTCGGCGGCCCACTCGACGGCGTCGGCGATGTCGGACGTCGAGCCCGAGCCGTTCTCGTCGAGCGCGCGGCCGTTGATGAGCGAGGAGTTGCCCTGCCCGGAGACGCCGGTGCCGTTGTCGACGACGGCCGCGGCACAGCCGGAGACGTGCGTGCCGTGGTACTCGTCGGACGGGACGTCCGGTGCCGGGTCGGAGTCGTTGTCGACGAAGTCGTACCCGGGGTCGGACTGGTAGTTACCCTCGAGGTCGGGATGGGTGTACTGAGCGCCGGTGTCGACGACGGCGATGAGGACGCTGGAGTCGCCGAGCGTCGTGTCCCAGGCCTGGTCGGACTTGACCTGCTGGGGCGCGTACTGCTGGTCGAACTTGGGGTCGCTCGGCGTGTACTGGGTCTCGAGCGTCTCGTTCTTCTCTGCGTACTTGATGCCCTCTTTCTTCGTTACGGCGTCGATGAAGTTCTCCCGGGCGGTCTCGTTTCCGGGGAACTTCACCGCGACGTACCGGAGCTTCTCGTTCTTGTGGACGACTTCGGCGTTGCCGGGAACGTGCTGGGCGACGGTCTTCTCGACGTCGCCGGCACCGGCCGACACGCCGACCAGGACTTCGTCCTCCTTGGGCCCCGGTTCGCGGCCCGGGGTCGCGGCCGTGACGCCGCCGAGCGCCGCGGCGGCCCCGACAGCGCCAGTCGTTTTCAGGAATGTACGTCGGTCGAATCGAGTGTTGTCGTCTGCCATGCGGCAGATTAACAACTGACCTTATATAATATAAATTTTAATGTTCCATAGTATTGAAATCTGTTGGGTCGAAAGAGTGAATAAGTAGATAACAAGTAGAACAGAAGTGGAGGGTTCGCAACTTTTGCGCGACTTATGACGATTGTCGGCGCTGAACGGACGGAGATAGAAAGTTCCGAAACGACCGAGCGCACGTATACGGAAGGTGGTAGTTCTGTCGACGGCGTGGCGGCTCTACGCGGCGTTCGCTCCGAACGGGCGGGAGATTGAAAGTCACGGTTGTCGAGTAGGGAGTATGCGAATCTGTGAGATCTGTGAGAAGCGGAAGGACAACGGGACCAGACTCGTCTCCCGGACGGACGAGGTGTGGGTGTGCCGAGGGTGTATGATGCGCGCCGTGACCGGCGAGCGAGACGAACTCTCGTTCGCCGAGTTCTGACGCGGTTTTAAGTCCGTGGCGGGCGTCCGTCCGGACGATGCAGACGGGGAGCCGGCTATCACACCTACGATACGCGAGAACGGACGCCGACTTCGAGAGCGACGGCACCCGCTGTGCCGGATGGCTGTACACGCCGGAGGGGGCGTCGAGACCGCCGGTGGTCGTCATGGCCCACGGCTTCGCGGGCGAACGCACCTTCGGCCTGGAAGCGTACGCCGAGGCGTTCGTCGCCCGCGGCTACGCGGTGTTTCTCTTCGACTACCGCGGCTTCGGCAACAGCGACGGCGAACCCCGGGGTCTCGTCGACCCCGAGAAGCAGATCGCCGACTGGGAGGCCGCCATCGACCACGTTCGTCGCCTCGACGGCGTCGACCGCGGGCAGATAGCGCTCTGGGGGACCTCGTTCAGCGGCGGGCACGTCGTCGAGGCCGCTGCGGGCGACCACCGCATCGCGGCCGTCGTCGCGCAGGTACCCCTCCTCGACGGTCGCGCCGTGACGAAGGCGGCCGGCGTCGGACACGCGCTGAAGGGAGTGGCCGCCGGGGTCCGCGACACGCTCCGGAAGTACACGTTCCGCTCGCCGTACCGCGTCCCCGTCGTCGCCGACCCGGACGAGTTCGCGGTGATGAACGCGCCGGGAGCGAAACGGGGCATGCTCGACATCGTCCCGGACCCGCCGGTCTGGGACAACGACGTTCCGGCGCGCGTGCTCCTCGACGTTCCCTTCTATCGACCGGTGACGAGCGCCGAGGAGGTGTCCTGTCCCGTCTTGCTCGTAGCGGGCCGCGACGACGCCATCGTCCCGTCGTCGTCGGTGGAGTCTGCCGCCGACGAGTTCGCCGACGCGACGCTCGTCTCGCTCCCCATCGACCACTTCGACGTGTACGGAACGGCGTTCGACGAGGTGGTCGCCTACGAGTCGTCGTTCCTCGACGAACGAATCCTGGACTGAGCGTCCCCCCGAACCTTACGCCGACCCCTCGTCCGGTTCGCCGTTCGACCAGTCGGCCGCCGTCTCGGCCTCGAACCGCCAGCCATTCCCGTCGTGGTGGACGAACGGTAGTTCCTCGAGCGCGGAGCGCACGCACTTCTCCCAGCGGTCCGGCTCGTCGAGTTCCCTGCGGAGGTCGTCGGTACTCACCGGCCCGTCGCGGTACACCGACAGGCAGGCGGCGTACACGTCCGTCCGACACGCCTCCGTGTCCTCGTCGGGCAGGTCCAGACCCTGAATCGCGGTCTCGACGGGTCGCGGGAGCCCATCCTCGGCGTTCTGCTGGTCACCGTCGTGGACACCGGGGTCGGTGTTGCCCGGCGTCTCCGTGTGCCCGGGCAGCCACCACACCGTTTCGCCGTCCCCGACCGTCTTGCGCGCCAGGATGCCGGATTCGGCGAGTTCCTCGAGTCGTGACGCTACCCGACGGACCGGCGCTGCGTCGCTGACTTCGGGCGTCGTCAGGACCGGATCGTCGGCCTCACGGAACGCGTCGAGTACGTCTTCACTGGTCACGGTCATCGTACGCAGAAGTAAAAGAAAAGCCCTGTCGTTGCGTGTGCTGGTTGGGCCGGGGATGGAGACACCGTTCGAGCGAGCGGAACCAGCGGATGACGCGTCGAGCGCGCCGAAAACGAGGGTACTGCCGCCGACCGCTCAGGGCCAGTTGCCGGACTCCTCGTAGGAGTCGAGGACGCGCTCGATGGCCACGACGTACGCCGCCGTGCGGAAGTTCGGCAGGTCGTTCTCCTCGTAGGCGTCCGTGAGGTCGTCGAAGGCGGTGGTGATGATGCCCTCCAGTTCCTCGTTGACGCGTTCCTCGGACCAGTAGAAGCGCTGGCGGTTCTGGACCCACTCGAAGTACGAGACGGTGACGCCGCCCGCGTTCGCCAGGATGTCCGGGAAGACGTACGTGTCCGACTCGGCGAGCACGTCGTCGGCCTCGGGCGTGAGCGGGCCGTTCGCGGCCTCGACGATGACGTCGGCGTCCACGTCCGTCGCGAGGTCGCCGTCGATGGCGTTCTCCAGGGCGGCCGGCACGAGCAGGTCGACGTCGAGCGTGAGCAGTTCCTCGTTGCTCAGCTCCTCGTCCGCACCGTGGTAGCCGGAGACGCTGCCGGTCTCGTTCTTGTGGTCTTTCACGTCCCGGGGGTCGAAGCCGTCGCCGCGGTAGATAGCACCGCTGGAGTCCGAGACGGCGACGACGTTCGCGCCGAGTTCGTCGACGAGTTTGGCCGCTATCCAGCCGGCGTTCCCGTAGCCCTGGACGGCGACCGACGCGCCGTCTATCTCCTCTCCCAGGTAGTCGAACGCCTCGCGGGCGGTTATCACCGTCGAGCGGCCGGTCGCCTCGACGCGACCCGCGCTCCCGCCGGACTCGATCGCCTTCCCCGTGATGACGCCGGGCGCGGTCGTGTTCTCCAGCGTCTCGTAGGTGTCTTTGATCCAGTTCATCTCCCGCTGGCCGGTGTTCACGTCGGGCGCGGGGACGTCCCGGTCCACGCCGATGAACGGCCGTAGCTCCTTGGCGAACGACCGGGTGATACGCTCCAGTTCGTTCTCGCTGTAGTCGTCGGGGTCGATGACGATGCCACCCTTCCCGCCGCCGTAGGGGATGCCGACGACCGCGCACTTGTACACCATCCACCCCGAGAGCGCCTTCACCTCGTCGCGGTTGACGCCCGGATGGTAGCGGATACCGCCCTTGTACGGGCCGCGGTCGCCGTTGAACTGGGAGCGGAAGGCCTTGAACACCTCGACGGACCCGTCGTCCATCTCTACCGAGAGGTTCGTCTCCAGCACCCGCTCCGGACGCTTGAGCCGTTCGAGCACGTCGGCGTCGGCGTCGACGTACTCCGACGCGTCGTCTATCTGCTCCTGTAGGCTTTCGAATGGGTTCGCTTGCTCCGCCATGGTCCGAAGGAATCGGGCGACAGCCGTAAACTTACTGGAAAAGCGTAATTTTTACGTAGTGCTAGAAGAAAACCAACAGGTTTCTGGACGCCGCACTCCTCTCCATTCTCCCCCACACCACGCTCGATGTATAATTGTGTATAAGGCCCTTATTCTCGTCCATATCATTAATATTTTATGCTCGTACACGGACCCCCACACACGATGCAGCGAAACGCCGACGCGGGTTCGGTGGGGGTACGGTTCGACCGTCACGCACCGGACCGTCGGGTCGGTGTCTCGCGCCGCGACGCCCCGCGCATCTGGGGATAGCGACACCACACGCCACCATGTCTTCAGGAACAGTCGAAAACACGGAGCCGAAGGAGAGCGACGAGAAAACGGAGGAGCCGGAGTCCGCGCTCGAAACCGCGCGCCGACAGCTCGAACACGCGGCTGCCCACCTCGACGTCGATTCCGGCGTCATCGAGCGGCTGAAACACCCGACGAAGGTCCACCGGGTCGCGGTTCCGCTGGAGCGCGACGACGGCGAGGTCGAGGTCTTCACGGGCTACCGCGCCCAGCACGACGACGTGCGCGGTCCGTACAAGGGTGGCCTGCGCTTCCACCCGCACGTGAGCGAGGAGGAGTGCGTCGGCCTGTCGATGTGGATGACCTGGAAGTGCGCCGTGATGGACCTGCCGTTCGGCGGCGGCAAGGGCGGCGTCGTCGTCGACCCCAAGAGCCTGAGTAGCGACGAGAAGGAGAAGCTCACGCGGCGGTTCGCGGAGGAACTTCGGCCGTTCATCGGTCCGAAGAAGGACATCCCCGCGCCGGACATGGGCACCGACGCCCAGACGATGGCGTGGTTCATGGACGCCTACTCGATGCAGGAGGGCGAGACGATTCCGGGCGTCGTCACCGGCAAGCCGCCCGTCGTCGGCGGCAGCGAGGGCCGCGACGAAGCCCCCGGTCGGAGCGTGGCCATCATCGCCCGCGAGGCGGCCGACTACTACGACTACGACCTCGAGGAGACGACGGTCGCGGTCCAGGGGTTCGGCAGCGTCGGCGCGAACGCCGCCCGCCTGCTCGACGACTGGGGCGCGAACGTCGTCGCCGTCAGCGACGTCAACGGCGCTATCTACGACCCCGACGGGCTCGACACCCACTCCGTCCCGTCCCACGAGGAGGAGCCCGAAGCGGTGATGACCCACGACGTCCCGCAGAAACTCTCGAACGAGAAGATTCTCGAACTCGACGTGGACGTGCTCGTGCCGGCCGCCGTCGGGAACGTCATCACGGCCGACAACGCGGCCGACGTCGAGGCCGACGTCGTGGTCGAGGGCGCGAACGGCCCGACCACGTTCGCCGCCGACTCCATCCTCCAGGAGCGGGGCGTCCAGGTCGTCCCGGACATCCTGGCGAACGCGGGCGGCGTCACCGTCTCGTACTTCGAGTGGCTGCAGGACATCAACCGCCGCCAGTGGTCGCTCGAACGCGTCAACGACGAACTCGAATCCCACATGCTGTCCGCGTGGAACGACGTTCGCGCGGAGGTCGAGGCGCGCGACGTGAGCTGGCGCGACGCCGCCTACATCGTCGCGCTGTCCCGCATCGCGGAGGCGAAGAGCACCCGCGGCCTCTGGCCGTAGCTACCGCTCGTCGGCGGCGCGAGCGTACTCCAGTATCCGTTCCGCCTGTGCGACCAGCGGCGCGTCTATCATCTCGCCGTCGACCCGGAAGACGCCCCGGTCCTCGGCGTCCGCCTCCGCCTTCGCTTCCAGCACCCGCTCGGCCCACTCGACGCGCTCCGCGGACGGCGTGAACGCCTCGTTGATCGGGTCGACCTGTGCGGGATGGATGGCCATCTTGCCGTCGTAGCCGAGTTCGACGGCGAACGTCGTCTCCTCGCGGAGTCCGTCCGCGTCCTCGATGTCGGTGTACACCGTGTCGATAGCGTCCACGCCGGCCGCGCTGGCGGCCAACACGACGTGCTCGCGGGCGTACAGGACCTCGGTTCCCTCGCGGGTTCGGGTCGCCCCGACGTCCGCCGAGAGGTCCTCCGCGCCGAACACGAGCGCGTCGGTCGCGTCGACCGCCGCGACGTCGGCGGCGTTCAGGACGCCCGCCGCGGTCTCGACCAGCGCGAGCACGGGCACGTCGCAGTCGTGTTCGTCGAGCAGGCGCGCCAGCGTCGTCACCTCGTCGGCCGAGGCGGTCTTGGGGAGCATCACCGAGTCCAGCGTCGCGGCCGCGTCGGCGACGGCGACTCCGCGGAGGTCGTCGTCGGCAGCGACCCCGGTCGGGTTGACCCGCACGCAGACCTCACAATCGGGGTCGAACTCCGGGTCCGAAAGCACCGCCCGCACCGCCTCGCGGGCCTCCGCCTTCCGTCCGGGCGCGACGGCGTCTTCGAGGTCGAAGACGACGACGTCCGCGCCCGCGTCCGGTGCCTTCCGCAGCATCTCCGGGCGGTCGCCCGGCGTGAACAGCACGCTTCGTCGTGGCATGTCCGGGGCGACGTGCCGCGAGGGTTTAACGGTGGGCGAACCGCGACGCTCGCGTCGGACCGGCCGTCGTCCGCCCAGTCCGCTTTCTGTCGCGCGGGGACGCTCGGCCGGCGGGGCTGTAACCTCTAAGGGCGCTCGGTCCGTATTCCCGGAGATGCTCGGGAGACGGGGGTTCGTCCGGGCGGCGGTAGCGCTCGCGTCCGGCGGAGCGACGACGATGGCCGGGTGCGCCGAGGAGTTCGGCGGGGAGACAGACAAACCGCCGGGGACCGCGACCACGACGACGAGTTCGACGCGGTTCGGCACGCCGGCGTTCGAGGACGGCGGAACGATTCCGAAGGAGTACACCTGCGCGGGCGCGGACCGCTCGCCGCGGCTCGAAATCGGGGGCGTGACGGGGGAGGCGGAGTCGCTGGCCGTCGTCGTCGACGACCCCGACGCCCCCTCCGGCGTCTTCACCCACTGGCTGCTCTGGGACGTCCCGCCGGACACGACGACGATTCCGAAGGACGTCCCGACGACCGAGGCGGTGGAGGACCTGGGCGGCGCGAAGCAGGGCGAGAACGACTTCGGCGAGATTGGCTACCGCGGTCCCTGCCCGCCGAAGGGGAGCGACCCGCACACCTACCGGTTCACCCTCTACGTGCTCGAACGGCGACCCCGGATCGGTGCCGGTGCGTCGCGGAACCCGCTGCTCGACGAACTGGAGGTCCTCGCGCTCGGGACCGAGCGGTTCACGGGCGAGTTCGGACGGTAGCTATCGACAGGGCGAAGTTCCCCGGGGTCGCGCGTTCGAACGCCATGATAAAGATGGTCGACCTGCTGGTGCGCAAGGACGGCACGAGCCACGAGGAGTTCGTCGACTACTGGCTCGGCGAGCACTCCGAACTCGCGAAAGAGCTCCCCGGACTCCGGAAGTACGTCACCTCGGTGCCGAACGACCCCGAGAAGGCGGGCTACGACGGCCTGCTGGAACTGTACTTCGACTCCACCGTCGACATGAAGGCGGCGTTCGATTCGGACGTCGGCCGACGCGTCCAGGAGGACGCCGCGGAGTTCGTGAACATGGACGAGGGACCGACGCTCGTCGTCGACAAGACGGTCCAGCTCGACGAACTCGACTAGCCGCGCGACGCCACTTCTCTCGCTGCCGGAACGGCCCGTCGATACCGCCGGGACCGACCGGCGTCCGACGGGCTACCGCTGGAGTTCGAACTCGACGACGGTCTCGGGGACGTAGACCCGCTTCGTCACGTACTCGGCGCTGACGACGGTGCCGTTCGCACGGGTCACGTTCAGGCCCTTCCGCTCGAAGTAGCGCCGCCACGCCTCGGCCCGGGGCGATTCGACGGTGACGTTCATCTCGACGTCGGCACCCGGACCGGCGCGGAAGCGGTCGAACCCGGTGGACTGTCGGTGGGCGACGACCAGCACCGTCGAGTCGCCGCTGACGCTGTGGCTCCCGCCGCGCGGGTAGGTGACGAGGAACGGGACGGCCGTCCGACGGGGGTCGAACAGGTAGCCGGGGTCCCGCACCATCACGCTGCGGTCGCCGTCCGTACGGAACACCGCGCCGGCGACGTAGACGACCTCGCTGTCCTCGACGCCGGAGTAGACCACCGGCTGGGGCTGCATCGCGAACGTCTCGTTCGCGGCGGTGTCGCTGTCGTTCGCCTGCACCCTGACGGTGACGGGGTCGCCGTAGCCCAGTGTCGCGCCGCCGAGGCGGAGTTCGGTCGCGCGACTCGGCGCGCCCTCGCGGCGCACGTCCTCGACGTTCTCCGCGAAGACGTCGAACCCGCGCTGGGCGTTGTTCACCTGCTCGAACTGCTGTGCGTCGTGCAGGCCGCCGATACCCGCGGCGTACACCACGCCGACCGTCGCGGTCACGAGGACGAACGCGAACACGAATCCCAGCGTCTCGGTGGCCGCCCGGTCCGCGTTCGTGGAACGGCTCACTGGCGCACCTCCAGGTTCCGCTGGCCGTCGCCGTCCGCGTCGGGCGCGAGCACGACGCGCAGTTCGCCGCCGGAAACGGTCGTCGCCGCGACGGTGTGGTTCGTCCGGTACGGCACCTCGACCGACACGTCCCGGAAGTTCGCGTCGAGGACGAGCGTCGACCCCTCGACCTCGACGGTGTAGCTGACGCCCGCGACGCGGTCCGGGAGCGGCGACGTGACCACCACCGTCTCGCCGCCCGCGTTCGCCAGCCGGTCGGCGGTTTCGATGTCGGCGGCGAGGCGCTGGCCGACGACGCGCAGTTCCGAGCGACCGGCCCCCTCCCGGTGGTCGACGACCACGCCGGCCGTGGCGGTGAGCACGCCGGCGAGGACGACCGCCGCCACGGCCAGGTTGAGCGCGTAGTTCACCGTGACGGAGACGGCGCGGTCACTCATCGCGCTCACCCGGGGCGACCCGGACCTCGGTCGCGTACGTCAGCCGCGGCGTCTCGTAGCGCACGTCGAACGTGGCGCTGTAGACGGCCCGAGCGTAGTACGGCGACTGACCCGTCGTCAGACCGGTGAAGTTCGCTCGCTGCACGGTCGAGTCCGAGGATTCGTTCCGCACGACGAGCGAGTAGGTCCCGTTCGCTTGGTCGCCGTGAACGTACCGGACCGCGTACTCGCCGTCGACGCCCTCGGCGAACGCGAACCCGCAGGTTCGGTTCGCGAGCGTCCCCGCCGTGAGGTCGACCGTCGCCGACGCGGCGTCGACCGAGCAGGTGCCCGAACTCGTGTCGACCGTGACGTTGCTCCCGTTCCGGTAGACGGACGCCCGCCACTCGTCGTCGCCGTCGTCCGCGACGACCTGGAAGGCGTCCGAGGAGGAGGACGCGAGACGCCCGCGGTCGACCGCGACCCGGAACCGCCGGAGTTCGCGCTCGCCAACGTCCGTCGCCAGCGTCCAGTTGGCCTCGCTGCTCGCGTTGGTGAACGCCCGGGAGTCGTTCGCGTGGACGAGCCGCGTCCCGTTCGTCACCGAGACGTTCGAGACGGTCGCCAGCGTCCCGCGTTCGAGGTAGCCGCTCTCGAGCAGGCGCGCGTACCGTCGAATCCCGGCCGTGACGTTCTCGCTCGCGTTCCCGGCGTCCGCGTAGTCGTTCGCGTTCTCCGTGACGACGACCCGCGCCGCGCCGGACTCGACGTCGTTCCGGAAGGCGACGGCGTCGCGGCCGCCGACGTCCGCGCCGCGGGTCGCGAGGTTCTCCGTGTAGACGACCGTGTTGAGCAGCAGGACGAGCGACACGAGCACCACCGCGACGGCCAGCCCCGTCACGAGGATGAGCTGTCCCCTGTCGGCGTCTCTCACATCTTCCATACGACCACGTGCACCTCCAGGACGTTGTACAGCGTCGCGTTCGGGGCGGCGTCGGGCGCGTAGAAGCCGTCGGCGACGGTGCCGTTCGCGCCGGGCGCGGTGCGTTCGTCCCCGTCGAACACCGCGACCGTCCGCGTGGCGACGACCGCGTTGTCGCTCGGCGACCCCATGTACACCATCGTCTGCCGGCGCGTGTCGCCGCCGGGCGTCCGGTAGTCGACGAACACGTCGTAGGCGACCCGGCCACCGCCGGTGGTCAGGTTGCCGAACGTCTCGTTCAGGGCCGCACCGAACGCGTTCGGCGGCCCGCCGTTCTGGTAACCCTCCTCGCTCGCTCCGGCGAAGCGGTCGCCGCTCGCGTTCCAGTACAGCACTGCCGTCCGAAGGCTCCCCTCGGCGTCGCTGGCGGCGAGCAGGTCCGCGGCGGTCGCCTGCTGCTGGTTCTCGACGTGCTGGTTCGACGTGCTCGCGGTCAGCGGCGTCACCGCCGTCGCCTGGAGCGCGAAGACGACGCCGCTGACCACGAGCAGTGCGGCCGTGAACGCCTCCAGCGTGTGTGCCATCGCCCTGTCCATCTTACCACGTCCTCACGTAGAGGTCGCTCTCCTCGCCGTCCAGCAAGACGAGCCGTCGCGCGACGACGACGCTGCCCCGGTCGGGAACCGGCGGGCCTGCACGTAGCTCGCTCCCGGAGAGGTTGCGGACGGAGCCGTCCTCCTCGACCGTGACGTTGACCTGGTCCGGGGCGTCGATGCCCATCCCTTCGTCCAGGTCGTCGACGCTGCACGCGCCGGCGAGGCTTTCGTCGAAGAACTGTCGGGTGCAGGTGGCGTTCAGGACGCCGGGTTGCCCGGGGCGCGCGAGGGCGTCCTCGACGAGGGTGGCCGCTCCCCGGTCGGCCGCGAGCGTGTCCGACGCCTCGGTCCCCGTGAACGGTGCGAAGATGCCGGAGAGCGAGGCGAAGACGAATCCCACGGTCAGCAGGAAGACGCTCGCGCCGACGAGGAAGTCTATCGTCGTCTGGCCGCGTCGGTGGTTCGTTTTCCCGTGCATGGTCAGATGAACGCGAACACCGCCAGCGCGACGGTCGGGAGGACGACCGCGAACTTCACGCCCGACAGCAGGTCGGCGTCCCGGATGTAGCCCGCGATGAACCCCGAGAGGATGGCCTGCAGCGTGACGGCGTGGAAGAACAGGGCCGCAAGCGTGTTCGTGTCGATGCTCGTCCCGAACTCCATCCCCTGGGCTCCCCCGCCCGCGCTCGACGCCTGACTGGACAGTCCGGCCATCACGTCGAGGAACTTCACCTTCAGGATGGCCATCACCGCCAGCAGTGTGAGGTAGGTCATCACGATGATGACGACCTGCATCCGGGCGCGCGACTTTCGCTCGCGCTCGATGTCGTCCTGGTTCTCGCTGGCCTGCGCCGCGGTCGAGAGGACGGCCGTTATCTGGCTGGACGCCTCCTGTGCCTTGCTGATGAGTTTCACCGTCCGGGCGAGCCGCGGGATGTGGTACCGGTTGTTGAACTCGACGAACGCCTCCCGCATGCTCGTGCCGTACTCGACCTTCGCGTGAATCTCGTCGAACTCGTCGGCGAGTTTCCCCGAGGAGGTGTCCGCGACCGTACGAACGGACTCCAGCAGGGTGAGGCCCGTGTCGTTCGCGCTCGACAGCTTCCGGAGGTTGTCCGAGAGCTTCGCCGTCACGGTCCGGCGCGACCGGACGTTCCACTCGCGGAACACCGCGAGCGGCAGGCCGTTGACGTACAGCGGGACGTAGACGTAGACGAACGTCGTCCAGATGGGCTTCGCGAGGACGCCGTCGAACGACGACGGGACCGTGCCGGTCCACACCGCGCTCGTGACGAGCACCGCCGACGCGGGCACCGTCAGCCCGAGCACGTACAGCGGGTTGTCACGGAAGAAGACGTGCGGGCGCTTCAGCAACGCCACGGTCACGTGCGTCCCCTCGCGGGTCTTGATGCGGTCGAACACGGCGAACTCGCCGACGTACTCCTCGACCAGTCCGAGGTGGAGCAGGCCCGGCCCCGCCGTCTCCGAACGCTCCCCGCCGTCGTCCGGGTCGAGATACCCGTCGCCGGGGTCGTCCCGTTTCACCGTCGAGACGAGGACGAGGAACCCGACGCCGGTCAACGGGATGAGGCCGTAGACGGTCCCGTACAGCAGCCTCGTCTTGGCGTCGCCCATCATGCTCATGATGACGAGAATGATGATGAGCAACAGCGGGAACAGCGAGAGGGTCATGTACATCTCGCCGAACAGCTCCAGCGTTTCGAGCGTCCGTTCCTGCTCCTGCTGGGCCGTCCGCATGTGTTTGTCCTTCTTGTCGTCGAGGAAGCCGGTCATGTCCCCGCCGCTGTTGACGATGGAGAGCATGTCGGTGAGAAACTGACCGAGTTCGTCGCTGGGCGTCTCCAGCGACCGCTTTCGGATGGCGGTGCGGTAGTCCGTGTCGAAGTACTCCGTCTCCTGGACGATGCTCTGGAACTCGCGAGCCACCTCGCCGTACGTGTCGTCGGCCTTCGCCATCGCCTCCAGAATCTCGAGCTGGTTCAGCCCGCCCACGGAGAGGGCGTACATGAACGAGACGGCGTCCGGCAGCAGCATGTTTATCTCGCGCCGTCGCGCGGACGCCCGGCTGTAGGGGACGGCGACCACGCCGGCGAACCCGAGGCCGAACCCGACCGCGCCGAAGACGACGCCGGTCGTCACGACCAGCATCGGCACCTTCAGCGCGTTCAGCAGTTCGGCGGTCGACCCGGAGACGGGCACGCCCAGCAGGACGCCCACGTCGACGACGCCCGTGACGAAGAGGACGTAGCCCATCACTATCCCGACCAGCCACAGCGCGAGGCCGACGAGCGCCCCGACCGCGAGCCCGCGCGAGAGGTACAGTTCGGCCGTGTCCGCCATCCGCGCCGCCGCCAGCTTCGCCTCCAGGTCGGCGACGAAGTCGCTGTCCTCGTCGAACAGGCGGTCGTACAGCGGGTAGAAGGCGTCGGCGAGCGCGTCGACGCTCGTCTCCGCGCTGCGGGCCGACCCGAGGCTCATCCGTCGTCCTCCTCGAACGACGCCTCCTCGAACTCGCCGAAGCCGACCGCCTCGTCGGACTTACTCGACTCGCCGTCGGCGTCGGTCAGGACGTCGTCCTCGTCCGACGCGTCGTCGGCCAGCGCGCCGTCCGCTCCGTCCGTCGCGTCGACCGGCGAGCCGCCCGCGTCGGTGCTCCACTCGTCCGGCCCGTCCGCGGTTCCGCCGTCGAGGAGGCCGTCGTCCAGCGCCTCCACGGGGCCCGACTCGTCCGTCGCGGGGGACGACGACGCGCCGTCTCCCGGGTCGTCCGGTTCGGCGGCTTCCGCGAGCGCGACGGCGAGGCCGTCCTCGTCGACGTCCACGTCGGCGTAGCGGTCGAACAGGCGGTCCTCGGCCTCCGACAGGATGTCGCCCGCGAGGTCGTACACGTCGTCGTCTGGGTCCGGTCGCGGAACCATCTCCTCTTTCTCCGGCTCGATGTCGATGTGGACGCTCTCCATCTCCCGCAGGTCGGCGAGGCTCTCCTCCAGCCGGTCGGAGGCGACCAGCGCGAGGATGGTGTCCGGGTCGTTGATGAACGCCTGGACGGTCGCGGCGACCTGCCGGTACTCGTTCAGGCCGTTGCGGATGAGGTACGCGAGGATGGTCCGGCGCTTGAGTATCTCCTCGTCGAGACGCTGCTTGTCCCAGCCGCGGTCGAACTGTATCTCTTCCAGCGTGTTCGACCCCGACATCTGCTCGTGTTCGTCGTCCTCGGCGCGCCACTGGAACACGTCCTGGACGTTGATCTCGTCGTTCTCCGTGTCGTAGTGGTTGATCTCGGTGAGCGACTTCGTGCGCCGCACCTTGCTCCCCTGCACCCGCGTCTGGGTCTGGATGGAGACCAGGTCGAGCGCGGTGAACAGCGTCTTGCTGACGTTGATGGGTTCGGTGGTGAACCGCTTGAGCACCTCGCCGACGGTGTCGGCGTGGAAGGTCGTGTAGGTCGTGTGTCCCGTCGACATGACCTGGAAGAGGGTGCGACCCTCCTCGCCGCGAATCTCGCCCATCACGATGTAGTCGGGGCGCTGGCGGAGCGCCGCCTCCAGCAGGTCGAACTCGTCCACGTCGCCCCGACCGTCGTCGGAGAACGACGGTCGGGTGACCGAGGCGATCCAGTTGCGCTGGGGGAGTTCGACCTCGCGGGTGTCCTCGATGGAGACTATCTTCGTGTTGCTCGGGATGAACAGCGAGACGGCGTTCAGGCTGGTCGTCTTCCCCGAGGCGGTCCCGCCGGCGAAGATGAGCGACTTGTGGTTCTCGATGGCCAGCCAGAGGAACGCCATCTCCTTCAGCGAGAACGTGTTCCAGTTCACGAGGTCGATTGGGGTGAACGGGACGTCCTTGAACTGGCGGATGGTGTAGTTCGTCCCGTGGTCGCTGACCTCCCGGCCGAGCGTCAACTGCGCCCGGGAGCCGTCCGGCAGGGTGGCGTCCACCTGCGGCTGGCGCTTGCTGATGCCTTTCCCGGAGCGCTGGGCCATCTTGACCACGAAGTCGTCGAGTTCCGTCTCGCCGTGGTGGACGTTCGTGATGACCTGCTCGTAGTCCGTGTGGTAGACGAAGACGGGCGAGTTGTACCCGTCGCAGGAGATGTCCTCGACGTTGATGTCGTGTTTGATGCCGTCGATGCGCTCGTATCCGATGAAGTTCCGGGTGAGCAGGTACAGCAGCTTCTCGACCTGGTACTCCGTCAGGTCGTCCGAGTCCTCCGCTATCAGCGCGGGTTCCGGCCGGGCCGCGATGCCGTCCAGACCGCCGTCGTCGTCGGCCTCGTGTTCCGCTATCAGCGTCTCGACGCGTCCGCGAATCCTGGCTCGGACACTCTCGTCCGCGCGGAAGTCGGCCCACTGCGCCCGGAGTTCGTCCCAGCGCCCCGACCCGTCGTCGACGCTCGACGGAGAGTCCTCGCCCGTCTCCGCGCGCTCCTCGACGTCGGCCGGACTGCCGTCGTCTTCGCCCTCTTCGTCCTCGTCTCCCTCGTTTTCCTCCCCTTCGACTTCGGCCGCGACGGTCGCCGCCGTCCCTTCGTCGTCCGCCGGGGCGACGGACTCGTCCGAGGCCGTCGCGTCCGATTCCTCCTCGCCGTCCTCACCCTCGTCGGCGTCCGCCGTCCCGTCGCGGTCGAGGTACGGTCCGACCCGGTCGCGGACGGTAGCGAGCGCGTCGTTCGTCTCCGCGCGCGCCGCACCGGCGTACCGTCGCGCTTCGTCGGCGTACTGCTCCGTCTCGTCCGCGTAGCGTCGCCAGGTCTCCCGCGCTCGGTCGTATTTTTCGAGCGTCTCGGTGAGCAGTTCCGCGACGTCGTCGTCGCCCTCCGAGTAGAGGTCGTAGCGGTCGAGCAGGCGGCGCGTCTCGCGCTCGATGACCTCTTCCCGGGCCTCCTCGTCCGCCTCGACGACCACGTCGTCGCTGGCGTACTTTATCGACGTGCGGAGCTTCCCAGTCAGGAACTCCAGCAGGTCCGCCTCGATGGGCGTCCGGTACGGCTCGACGACGTAGTACTTCGTCTCGTTCTCCTTCTCGGAGTGGAAGATGACGACGAACGAGTAGGGCTTGTTCACCCAGTAGCGGTCCACCTCGCGGAAGTGCTGCTTCTTCGGCAGCGCGACCGTCTTCTCCAGGTCGTAGCGGTTGACCAGCGTCGTGTGCCCCTCGACGGTCGAGAAGAAGGCGTCCTCGTCGAGGTCCTCGGGCACGTCGAGGGTGCGCTCGTCCTCCACCGCGAGCAGTTCCTCGGCCTTCGCGGCCCCCTCCGCGAGCAGGTCCGGAAGGTCGTCCTCCTCGAAGCCGAGCCACTCCTCCTTCTCGAAGTCGACGACGTCGCCCTCCTCGTCGCGCGGGCGCTCCGGCGCGGTGACGTCCGTGTCCTCGTAGTAGTACTCGTACTTGAAATGCTCCCACCGGTACTCGCCGACGATGACCGGCGTCGTTGCCGGGTCGAGGAACTCCTCGAACCGTCCGCTCGCGCGGTCGGCCGCGAACCCGCCCCGGAACAGTCGGTCGGGGAGGTCCCCCTCCGGAAATCCGAGCCACTCTTCGGGGTCGAACGCGACCACCTCGCCGTCCTCGTCGGTCGGCCGCTCGTTCGGTTTCTCGCGGTCCTCGTCGTAGTAGTACTCGTAGCGGAAATGTTCCCAGAGATACTCCCCCAGCGCGACCGGCGTCTCCTCGGGGTCGAGGAACGCTTCGAAGTGCGACGCGAGCGCTGTCGCCTCCGTCGCCGCCGTCTCGACGCGTTCGCGCGTCTCCTCGGGGTCGAACTGGAGGTACTCCTCGGGGTCGAACGGTTTCGGTCGCCCGCGCCAGTCGGTCGGGGGACCGCCGTCCTCGTGGAAGAACTCCTCCTCGAAGTCCTCCCACGTGTACTCCCCGACCGCCACGCGCGCCGGGAGACCGTCCGACAGACGGACTCCGCCGGGTCCTGCGCTCTCTTCGTCGTCGAGCGCTGCGGACTCGTCGCTTGCCATTGACTACCGGAAGTGACTAATCCATTAAAAATCCTTGTTCAAATAAATATACATATGATATCGGTTGGCTACCGGAGTTTCGCCTCGCAGACGGCGAGTTTTCTGCTGTAATCTCCGTTAACTATCGCGAAGGTGGTGCGTAGGTGGGGGAGAACCGGACGCGCCTTCCGACGCGTCCGCGACGCCTGACTTGGTTGCGGTATCGACGAACCGTCGTACCGCAATCACCCATGCTAATCGACAGGTAATAAAAGTTTCACTGGCGAGCTGGGAACGAAGGGCACACGCTTCGCTGTTCGTTCCTCGCGTTCGCTCGCCACAGAACAGCGGGCGTGGCGGGAGTCCCGCGAGTGAGCGAACGAGAGGGACTACGGCACGGCCGTTCGGCTGAGCGAAGCGAAGAAGAACGGGCGTGGCGGGATTCGAACCGGAGCGAGACGGTCGCTCACTCCGTTCGCGCTGCGTCTCGCAGGGTTCGACCCGCACGCTTCGCTGTTCGTTCCTCGCGTTCGCTCGTCACAGAACAGCGGGCGTGGCGGGATTCGAACCCGCGATCGAGAGGTTAGGAACCTCTCGCCCTGTCCGCTAGGCCACACGCCCCGGTTCGAACCCCGGGCAGGGTCGAAAAAAGGGTTACCGTTCGGATTCGCGTTCGGTCTCGGTGTCCTGGGAAGTTTCGGCGTCGGTCTGGTCGACGTTCTGGACGCGCTCGGCGTCGGCCTCACCGACGTCGCTCGGTGCCGTCTGGCTGCCGGAGCTCTGCATCTCCTGAAGCTCCTGCTCGACCTCTTCGCGACCTTTCTTGAACTCGCCCATCGCCTCGCCCGTCGAGCGAGCCAGCTTCGGAATCTTGTTGGCGCCGAACAGCAGAACGGCTATCAGCAGGATGACCGCCAGTTCCATCCCGCCCGGCACCGGCCCGAACAGTGGTATCATTTCGAACATCCTCTACCTGTTGCTTACCGACTGGCAATTATAGGCTTTTTGCCTTTCACAGGACTGGAAAAGACGCGATACGAACGTTCGCGCTCGGCCGCGAACGCCCGCGGAACTTCCGGTACACGCCGATTGACTCCGGGGGAACCTCACTCTTTTGGCAGCGGAGTCGGTGCGAGACGGCTTGCAGCGACGTCCTGGAACGGGCGTCGCCCGACGTTTTAAGCCTCGCGGCTGCGTAATTCGACGCATGCTCGCGGGACTGCGCTGGCTGGCGCTGGAAGCGAAGTACCTCGACCGCGCGCGGTCGTTCTACGAGACGCATCTCGACCTCTCCGCCCGCGAGAGCGACGGCGAAGTCGCCTTCGAGGTTGGCGACCACCGGCTCGTCCTCCGGGAACCCGGCGGCGTCCCGCGCGGCGGACTCCACACTCACTTCGCGTTCGCCGCGCCCGCCGACCGCTACGACGAGTGGTACGACTGCCTCGACGGGGAGTTCGACCTCGTCGAACACGAGTTCGGGTCGGCGCGGTCGCTGTACTTCTACGACCCCGACGGCAACTGCGTCGAGATCGGCGGTGGTGGCGACGGCGACGAGGCGATTACGGGCATCTTCGAGATAGTGCTCGAGGTCGAAGACGTGGAGCGCGCCGAGTCGTTCTACGGCGACCTCGGCTTCGAGACGTACGACCGCGGTAGCGACCGCCGGCGCGTCCGCATGGGCGGTCCGGTCGACCTGGAACTCTGGGAACCCCAACTCGGTATCGCGGACGCCCGTGGCGGCGTCCACGTCGACGTGGGATTCGACGCCGACGACCCGAACGCCGCCGCCGAGCGCGTCGCCGACCGCGCCTGTGACGTTCGGACGCTGTCCGACGGCGTCCGGGTTCGCGACCCCGACGGCCACTCCCTGACCTTCCGTTGAGACCGGTGCGGGCGCCGAAACGCTCGGTCCCTAGCGGCTCTCCGTCAGGTACGCTTCGAGCGCCTGCGCGTCCTCCCAGTAGCAGTCGAACAGCTGTCGCCCCCAGCGTTGTGCTCGCTCGGACTCGGCGATGAACTCCGTACTGGGGTCGTAGGACCCGTCCAGGGTCGGTAGCGAGAGCATCACGTAGTCGTCGGTCACGGTCATCGCGAACGAAAACTCGGCGACCCGGATTCCGTCGACGTCCGCCTCGCTCTCGCCCTCGTCGGCTCCCTCGCGAAGGTCGTCGATCACTCCCGCGTCGAGCACGAGCTGCAAGCTCTCGCCGTCCTGTGCGGCGGCGTCGAATCGCTCGTTGTATATCGGCGCGAGGACGGCGACGGAGTCCGGCTCCGCGAGTCGCCGTTCGGTCTCCCGGATGGCGCGGGACGGCTGCGTGTCGGTCGCACGGACGACCACACCACCGGCCAGGTCGGCGAGTCGGGTACGGAACGCCGGCGGCAGCGCCGTCACGTCGTGGTTCTGCCAGTACTCGGGGTCCGCGCCCAGAACCGACTCCGTCTCCCGCTGGCGCTCGATGAGCCCGGCGACGACCGCCCCCGCGCCGGTCGGGGCCCACCGTTTCGAGCGCGGTTCGTGGATGAGACCCTGGTCCTGCAGTTCGGTCAACGCGTTGTACACCGCCGACTCGCTCGCGAGGTCGCTGTCGAGCAACGCCTGCGTCGAGTTGGAGCCCTCGGAGACCGCCATGAGAACGTTCGTGCGCGCTCTCGACCGGAGGACGTACTCGACGAACGGTCCGCAGTCTTCCATACACGTACCCCCGGAGCCGTCCCCGTTAGCTTTTTCCAGTTCTCCCGCACTGGATTCCAGCCCGCTTGGAGAGCTCTTCGTCCAGGAAACACTTCCATTCGCTCAAATGGAAGATTTAATAAAATCGACTTCGTCTGTTTAACCGGCCCTCAGCGGCCCGCTGACGCTCGGTCCCTCCTCCGTTCTACAGTTCGCTCGTGTCGATGTCCACGCCGGCCGGCGAGACGACGAGGAACTCCCGGAAGTGGACGAGGCTGCCGTCGCGACGTTTGACGGCGGGTGCGATGTCCGCGGCGAGTTCGTTCAGGTCGCCGTCGATGGCCAGCACGAGGACGTGTCCGCGCTCGACGGCCGCCACGCGCTCTTCCGCCGGGGTCGTGCCGTCGAGGACGCCGAGGATAACCCGCGCGTCCTCGGTGTGGTCTATCTCCTCCTCGACCGCCTGGAGGTCCAGATCGAAACCGGAGTTGCTCATGGAGAGTCGCTCACGCTCCCCCGAGAAAATCCTTACCCTTGTTTCGGCGCTGAACCGACGCCGCCGCAAACCGAAAAGAGGTCGCGGAATCCGCCTCGGCGAGCGACGTTACTCCTCGTACTCGCGCTTGAACCCGCGGAACTCCGAGCGGTGGGCTTCCTCGTCGCTCAGGATGGTGACCGCCAGGTCCTCGGTGACCGGGTCGTCGGCGTCCCGCGCCGCGTTGATGAGGGAGCGGTACGTCTCGATGGCGTCCTCTTCGGCGTCGATGACCCCGTCGATGACCGACAGTACGTCCGTGCTCTTCTCCGGCGGCTGGAGGCTCTCCTGGTGCGCCTCGAAATCGTAGGAGGCCGGCGGGCGCTCGTCAATCTGTTTCAGTCGCTGGCCGAGCATCTCGGCGTGGTTGAGTTCCTCCTGGATGTCCGTCGCCAGGCTCTCTTTGACCTCCTCGGCGCTGACGCCGTCGAGGACGACCGAGTTCGTCAGGTAGTTCATCACCGTCTCGATTTCGTCGCCGTAGGCCTTCTGCAGAAGCCGTGTGATCTCTTCGTTCGTCATGCGCGATGATATACGTCGCGAGACGACGTTATCGTTGTGGCGGCGGGAGCCTCTCGCCCCGAACGGTCGACTCCGGTCGGCGACTGGGTTAAGCCGTTCGAGCGCCTACGGTCGTCCGTGACCGTTCCCGTTCGATACTACTGTCCCTACTGCGGAGCCATCGTCACGCTGGAACGCGAACCGAGCATGGCCGACAAGTCCGTCACGCGCGACCCGCTCTCCGGCTGGGAGTACGCCCACGCCTACGAGGAGTTCGAGGAGGCCGACGGCGTCGAGATAGTCTGTGGCGCGAGCGAGACCGACGGCGAGGGCTGCGGGGAGGTCTTCTACCTCAACTTCGTGAACTTCGAGGCGGGCGAGGAACTCGACCCGCCCACGCCGCTGCGCCCCGAGGACGCGCCGAACTTCGACTTCCGGACCTGACTCAGTTCCGGACCCGGACCGTGAACCCCCAGTCGAACGTCGTCCCGTCGACCTCGTAGGTCGTCTCGAAGCGGTACGCGCCCCGGGGGAAACACGTGTCGTTGCCGGGGTGACCGAGCACCGACCACTCCACGGAGCGGCGGTCGCCCGGTGCGACCGCGTGACGGCCGACGGACGGTCGAACGTCGGGCAGCGCGGTTCGCCAGCAGTCGCCGCGGTCGCCGACCGCCTCGTACGCCAGGACGAGTTTCGCGTCGCTCTCGCGTTCGACGCCGACACGGTCGGCGAACGGAAACGGGTAGGCCGCGACGACGGTTCGAGGACCATCGGCGGTGCTCCGGAAGGTGACTCGCAACCGCGCCGGGTCCGCGTCGGTCTGCCCGGTCAGCAGGTCTACCGAGAGCGTCACCGGCGGTCCCGCCGGAGCCGGGTCGGCGGTCACGCCGAGTTCCGGGCCGGTTCGACGCCGGAGGACGCCGCCGAACGCCCCCGACACGACCCCGGCGGCGACCGCTCCGAGCATCGTTCGCCGTCGCATACCGTCGGGGGCGTCCGGAACTCCCGAATAGTTTTGCTAAACTGAAAATTGCGCTTTAGCTACTGGTCGCGGACTACCCCTTGATGTTGCAGACGGGGTACGTGCGAACCACCTTGTCCCCGATGCCGAGGGCGTCCGAGACGCGGACGACCTCGTCGACGTCCTTGTAGACGCCCGGCGCCTCCTCGGCGACGGTCGCGCCGCTCTGGGCCTTCACGTAGATGTGCTCTTGCTCCAGTTCGTCCTGCACGTCGCCGCCCCAGTAGTCTTTCTTCGCCTGTGTGCGGCTCATCACGCGACCCGCGCCGTGGGCCGTCGAGCCGAAGCTCAGGTCCATGGACCGCTCGCCGCCCCGGAGGACGTAGCTCCCCGCCCCCATGCTCCCGGGGATGATGATGGGCTGGCCCACGTCGAGGTACGCGCCGGGAACCTCCGGGTGACCGGCCGGGAACGCCCGCGTCGCGCCCTTCCGGTGGACGTAGAGTTCGCGGTCCTCGCCGTCGACGCTGTGCGTCTCCTTCTTGGCGATGTTGTGTGCCACGTCGTACAGCAGCTCCATCTCCATGTCGCGCCAGTCGCGGCCGAACACGCGCTCGAACACCTGCCGCGTGCGGTACATTACGAGCTGGCGGTTCACCCACGCGAAGTTGATTGCGGCGCCCATCGCCTGGTAGTAGTCCTCCGCGAGCTGGCTCCCCGCGGGCGCGGCGGCCAGTTCCTTGTCCGGTAGCCTCGACAGCAGGCCGGCGTGGGCCTTCTCGATGTCCCGGAGGTAGTCGGTACAGATCTGGTGGCCCAGTCCCCGACTCCCGCAGTGGATGAGGACGACGATCTGGTCCTCCTCGAGCCCGTAGGCGTCGGCCACGTCCGCCCGGAACACGTCGGTGACGCGCTGGACCTCGAGGAAGTGGTTGCCCGACCCGAGGCTCCCGAGCTGGTTCTTCCCGCGGTCTTTCGCCTTCTGGGAGACCTTGCTCGGGTCGCTCTCCTCGCGGACGCCTTCGTCCTCGCAGTGGGCGAGGTCGGCCTCGGTGGCGTACCCCTCCTCCAGCGCCCACGCCATCCCGCGGTCGAGCACCTCGTCCACCGTGTCGACGCCCGCTTCGACGACGCCACCTCCGCCGAGTCCGGAGGGGACGTTGGCGAACAGCGAGTCGACGAGTTCCTCCTCGTTCCCCTTGAGGTCGTCGTAGGTCAGGTTCGTCCGCATCATCCGGACGCCGCAGTTGATGTCGTAGCCGACCGCGCCGGGCGAGATGCACCCGTCTTCGGCGTCGATGCCTGCCACGCCGCCGACGGGGAAACCGTACCCCTGGTGGCCGTCCGGCATGCAGATGCCGTACTTCTGCACGCCCGGCAGGTGGGTCGCGTTCTTCAGTTGCTGGAGCGTCTTGTCGTCGGATATCTGGTCGAGCAGTTCCTCGCTGGCGAACACCCGCGCCGGGGCGTTCATGCCGCCTTCCTGGGGAATCTCCCAGACGTACTCCCGGACCTTCTGCAGGGTGACGTCTCCGGCGGTGTACGTGTCCATACGCGTGGGTTCGTCGCGCACTCCGAAGGCGTTTCGGGTCGGATGTCACGAGACGATTCGGTTCGGGCGTCCCGGGACGGTTCGGTTCGGGCGTCCCGAAACGGTTCGGGTATCCCGGAACGGTTCGCGTATCACCAGACGGGCGTGCCCTCGCGGACGACCGCACGTCAGGCTCCGGGGACGGTGTTGGTCACGTCGAACGTCTCCAGTACCATCCAGGCGATAAACAGCAGGTAGATGACCAGCAGGCCCCAGGATTCTCCCTTCGACAGCGCCAGTTCCGTGCGCAGGACGCCGAACACGACGACCGTCGCCAGGGTGAGAAAGCCGAGCAGCGGGACGGCGACGGCGAAGTTCACGGTCACCCGTCCCGCGACGAGCACGCCCGCAGGGACGGCGACCAGCAGGTCGAAGACGTTGCTCCCGAGGACGTTGGCGAGGCTGACGACGCCCCTGTCGGCGCGGGCGGCGCGAACGCTGACGAGGGTGTCCGGGAGGCTGGTGCCGGCGGCGATGATGGTCAGTCCCCAGAGGAAGTCCGGCGTGTCGAAGAGGCGGCTGAAGCCGCGCGCGGACGTCACCAGCCCCTCGACCGCGACGGCGATGACGACGAGACTGACCGCCAGCGCCCCCCACTGCCGGAGCAGGTCGATGTCGCCGGTCGAGTCGGGAGTGACGTGGTCCTGCGTGTCCTGGTACTGGGTGAACACGTAGACGCCGTAGAACGCGACCGGAACGAGCGCCATCGGACGCGTGACAACCCCCGACAGTTGGCCGCTCCCGGAGTCGAGCGGCAGGACGGGGTTGTAGATGACCGCCAGCGCGAACGTGATGACGATGACGGAGACGGCTATCATGTAGAACTGCGCCTCCTTGTAGACGAGCGTGCGGTCGGCCTCGACGCCGTCGGCGAGGATTCCCGACAGGGCCGGGATGACGAGCAGGTTGAAGACGGCCGAGCCGATGATGGCGCTCACGCCGAGGTCGAAGGTCCCGTGGAGCCACGTCGCGATGACCACGCTCGACAGCTCGGGGAAGCTCGACCCGACCGCGACGACGACGGCTCCCTGGACCGCCCGGGGAAGGCCGTACCACGTCGCCAGCCGCTCGCTCGACCGTTCGAGCGTGCTGCTCCCCTTCCAGACGACGGCGGTGCCGCCGACGGCCAGCGCGACGTACCAGGCGAACGCGGCGAGCATCCGGTCGCCACTTCTCACCAGAAGCTTAAATTAGCGACGTACTACTCCAGGCGCTCGGCGGCGTCGCGTTCGAGCAGCGGTTCGGCGTTCGCGGCCGGCAGCGTGACCACGTCTTCGGTCGAGAGGTCGTAGGCTCGCTCGTCGACGCCGAAAATCTCGCCGACGTCGCTGGTGATGCGGACCGTCGTCCGGTCGTCCAGTCCGGCGAACGAGTCGTCGCCCGCGTCCCCGCCTGCGCCGTCCGCGTCGTCCCGGGACTCGCCGTCCGGCGTTCCGTCACCGCTCGCGCCGGCGTCGGAATCGGCGGCGACCGCTTCCGCCTCCTCGCTCGGGCGCGGCGCGTCGGCGTCGGCTCCGCCGGGGGTCGTCTCCGGCACGCCGCCGTTCGCCGCGTCGGCCGGCGTCCCGGCGGCGGTGTCGACCGGCGAACCGGTGGTCGCGTCGGACGACTCGTCGCTCGACGTGCCGTCGCTCTCGCCGGCCAGCACGTCGAGCACCGTCTGCTTGTTCGACTCGATGCGCTCGACCAGGTCGGCAAACAGCTCCTGTTCTTCCGTCGTCAGGCCCTCCTCGTCGGCCGGCATGTCGGCGGCCGCCAGACTCGCGCGCTTGACGACCTTGCCGACCCTGCGCTCGTAGATGGCCTCGACGACCTCCTCGGCGGTCTTTATCTCGTCGGTCAGCCGATTGACCTCCTCGGAGTCGAACGGGCTGTCGGCCCGTTCGGCGGCCCGCTCGCGCTCCTCGCGGAGTTCGCTGATGTACTCGCCGACCTCCGCGTAGAAGGACTCCCGTAGGTGCTGGAGGCTGTCCTTCGACCGCTCCTTGCTCTGAACGCTGCGGAGTTCGTCGAGATTCATTCTTTCCCCTTTTCGGCCCGTCCACGCGCCATCAAGAAGTTGGCTACGTATTCGGGAACCGATACATTACCGGCGGAGAGTGTAAATGTTTCGTCCAGTAGCTCGACCGTCGCCGGTTCGCGTAGCTCGACCGTCACGTCGTGGCCGACGAACGTCTCCGGGACGGCGTCCACGAGCGGGTCGAACTCGTCGACCTCGTCGCGTTCGATGCGGGTGACCCGGAGCGCGCTCCCGCCGTGGAGGCTCCCCGGCAGGCGGATGAGCCGGTGGGTGTCGGTCGTCACCGGTTCGTCCACCGCGGCGGTCTGGTCCTCGAACACGTCCGCGGCGAGAATCTTCGCGAGCTGGTAGAAGGCGGGGTGTACGTCGACGTTGCCCGCCTCGATTTCGCGGCGGTTGTTCCGCGCGGCGGTGAGCGCGCCCTCCGCCTTCCCGCTGCCGATGCCGTCGAACTCCTGGAGACGTTCCATGGCGGTCGCCTCGTCCAGCGCCAGCAGTTCGTCGACGAACGACACGAGGTGGTCGTGGACGCGTCGCCCCCAGCCGCCGTCGGTCGGTAGCGTGCGCTTCTCGGTCGGGTTCTTCAGCCCGATGCCGGCGACGGTCTCCGTCTCGACGAGCGAATCGAACTCGAGGTCCGCGGCCCGAACGTAGTCGACCACCTCGCGGCGCTGGTCGCGGTCCAGGTGCTGGACGCCGTCGTCGCGGACGTGGACGTGGTATCCACGGCCACCCGAGAACACTATCGTCGTGTCCTCGAACCCGAAGTCGCGTTCGAGCAGGTCCAGCAGGTCGAGCAGTTCCGCCTTGCAGGTGGTGAGCATCTCGGCGTAGGAGTCGGCGTCGGGGTCGACGCCCGGCAGGTGGTCGGCGTCCAGGTCGAAGACGAGGTCGGAGCGCTGCCACTCCTTGTCGTCCATCGTGCTCGCGCCGGGGTCGGCGTAGCGTCCGGCCGAGAAGTAGACGTGGCGCGGCCGCTCGCGGTAGAGGAAGTCGCCGAGGTCGCCGAGGTCCAGGAGCGAACTGTGCCGGACCATCGTCGTCCCGGGACCGGCGGTCCAGGGGATGTAGCCCCACTCGCGTTCGTCCGCACCCGGCGGTAGCGACGGCTCCGTCCGTCGATAGTGGTCGCCGAACCGCCCGCGGAGATACGCTCGCGTTCGCTCCTCCATCGTAGTTGCTCTCCGAAGGCCGGCCTCTAAAAACATGCTGTCTTCTCGTCCGACGCCGAACGCCGCGCCCCCATCGTTCGACCTCGCTGTCATCCGACAGCCGGTTTTTTCTGGAAAGGGTGAGTACGGTATAACATGACGGACGTAATCGTCGTCGGCGGAGGTCCCGCCGGCCTGAGCGCCGCACTGTTCACGGAGAAGAACGGCCTCGACACGACGGTGTTCGACGCGGACGAGACGTGGATGCACAAGGCCCACCTGTACAACTACCTCGGCATCGAGAGCAGAGACGGTACCGAGTTCATGGAGGACGCTCGCGACCAGGTCGACGAGTTCGGCGTCGAACGCCGCCAGGGCGAGGAGGTGACCAGCGTCGACCCGGACGGCGATGCCGTTCGCGTGACGACCGACGACGGCGACTACGACGCCGACTACGTGGTCCTGGCGACGGGTGCCGACCGCGACCTCGCGGACGACGCCGGTTGCGAGTTCGACGACGAGACGGTGACGGTCGACCTGAGCATGGAGACCAGCGTCGAGAACGTCTACGCGACGGGCGCGATGGTCCGCGACCAGGAGTGGCAGGCCGTCATCTCCGCGGGCGACGGCGGCGCCGCCGCGCTCGACATCCTGAGCAAGGAGAAAGGCGAACACTTCCACGACTTCGACACGCCGGCCGACGCCGAGTGAGGCCGGCGTTCACCGACTGCCGACCCGGTTCGACACACTTTTCGGAATGCGAACAGTTCCGGGATAGCATGGCCGACGAACGCATCCGAGTGGTCGCTCGCGGCGTGGTCCGGCGTTCTCGCGACGATGACGGAACGGGCGGCGCGGGCGAGGAACTCCTCGTCGCTCGCGACCGGGACCCGGACGGGGACGACCCGTTCTACTACCTCCTCGGCGGCGGCGTGGAGTTCGGCGAACACAGCGAGGACGCGCTCCGCCGTGAGTTCCGCGAGGAACTCGGCGTCTCGCTGGCCGACGTCGCCTACCGCGAAACCTACGAGGAGGTGTTCACCTTCGACGGGAGGCGGGAGCACGAGGTCTGGCGCGTGTACGAGGTCGAAATCGCCGAGGACTGGCCGTACAAACGCGACGAGTTCACTTGCCGCGAACCGGAACTCGACGAGGAGATAGTCTGCGAGTGGAAACCGCGGACGGCGTTCACCGAGGGCGGGGAGACGTTCCATCCGGAACCGCTCCTGTCCGACCGCTGAACCGTCGCTACTCCGCCCAGTAGGCTTCGCCGGGCGTCGTCTCGAAGACGGCGCGTTCGAGCATGTCGACCGCCTTCTCCAGCCCTTCGCGGGAACTGGTCAGCGAGTCCTCGTGTTCGATGGAGAGCGCGCCGTCGTAGTCGACCATCCGGAGCGCGCTCACCACGTCCTTCCAGTGCTCCTCGCCGTGGCCGTAGCCCACCGAGCGGAACAGCCACGAGCGCTCCGACTCGTCGGTGTACGGCGTCGTGTCGAGCACGCCCTTGTAGCGGGCCTTGGCGTCGTACACCTTCGTGTCCTTCGCGTGGAAGTGGTGGATGGCGTCGTGCTCGCCGAGGAACCGAATCGCCTCGGGCACGTCGATACCCTGCCAGTAGAGATGGGAGGGGTCGAAGTTCGCGCCGACGTACTCGTTGGTCGCCTCGCGGAGTTCCAGCATCCCGGCGGGTTCGTGGACGAGCATGTTCGGGTGCATCTCGACCGCCAGCTCGACGTCGTGGTCGGCGGCGTGCTCGGCCAGGTCGCGCCAGTACGGGATGGCGACCTCCTCCCACTGGTACTCGTGGGCGTCGGCGTGCTCGCCCGGCCACGGCGCCGTAATCCAGTTCGGCACCTCGTCCTCGGGACCGCCCGCGGGGAGACCGGAGAAGCAGGTGACGGCGTCGACGTCGAGCTGGTCCGCGAGTTCGACGGCCTCCCGGAGGTCCGTGTCCGCCTGCTGGGCGGTCTCCTCGTCGGGATGCAGCGGATTGTTGTGCGTCGCCAGCGCGGAGACGTACATGTCGTACTCGTCGAGCAGAGCGGACAGGTCGTCCTGGGCCTCCTCGTCGTCCAGGTACTCCGAGCGGGGCAGGTGGTCCTGACCGGGGTGGCCGCCACAGCCGAGTTCGACCGCGTCGACCCCGATGTCGTCGAGGTAGGCGAGCGCGTCTTCGAGCGACTCTCCTCCGAGTGGGACAGTGAGAACGCCGATGTCCATGTCCGAAACGACAACCCGGCTCGGGAATAATATTTTGGTGCCAACGCTTACACGCCCCCGGCGCGTGGCCCCCCTATGCTCGCCGACTCGTTCCGGAACTTCGCCGACTGGGCCGTCGGCACCTCGCCGCTGTACGAACGCCTCGCGCGCGGCGTCGCCGACGACCCCGACCTGCTCGCGCTCGCCGAGACGGTGCCCGAGGGTCGCTCGCCGCCCCACCTGCTGCTCGGGAGCGTCCACTCCCTCCTGCTCGGCGGGGCCGACCACGAACTCGCGGCGTTCTACGACACGGTGACCGAGAGTCCGCTCGACCCCGGAGAGTCGGACCCGCTGCCGGCGTTCCGCGATTTCTGCGCGGTCCACGAGGACGAGATTCGCCCCTTGCTCCGGACCCGGCGCACCCAGACCAACGCCGTCCGACGCTGTGCCGCTCTCCTCCCGGCGTTCGCGCACGTCTCGGCGAAAGTTGACGGGGAACCGCTGGCGCTCGTGGAACTCGGCCCGAGCGCGGGTCTGAACCTGTGCTGGGACCGCTACCGGTACGAGTACGCAGCGACGGGCGAGTACGGGCCGGTTCCGGTGGACTGGCCGGTCGGCGACGCCGGGCGGCCGGTGCGGTGCGGTCCCGACTCGCCGGCGCGCGTCGAGGCCGACGTCGTCGGCGAGCGCCCACCGCCGCTGTCCGACGAACTCCCTCCGGTCGCCTCGCGCGTCGGCGTCGACCTCCACCCCCTCGACGTGACCGACGAGGACGACGTGCGCTGGCTTCGGGCGCTCGTCTGGCCCGAACACGCGACCCGCCACCGTCTCCTGCGGTCCGCGATCGCGGTGGCCCGCGAGGACCCGCCGGAGCTTCGGCAGGGCGACGCCGTCGAGGCGCTCCCCTCGGTGCTCGACGGGATTCCGGCGTCGCGACCGGTCTGTCTCTTCGACACGCAGATGCGCTACCAGCTAGACGAAGAGCGGGACGCCGAACTCCGGGAGACCGTCGCAGCGGCCGCAGCCGACCGCGAACTGCACTGGCTCTCGGGTCACGCCGCCGCCGAGCGCGACAACGCGCTCGTACTCGAGTGGTTCGACGGCGAGCGGTCGCGGTCGCTGGCGGTCTACGAACAGCACGGAAAGTGGGTCGAGTGGCTGGTCTGAGCGGTTCGGACGTTACAGTTCCACGGAGCCGCCCTGTTCTGCGGAGCGGTAGATACCGTCGATGACTCGCTGGACGGACAGCGCCTGGTCGACGGTGTTGCGACCGGGGGCGACGCCCTCCTGGACCGCCTCGAAGAAGACGCGCTGTTCGGCCTTGTGGGGGTCCTCCTGGCGCGTCTCGACGTCGCTGTCCGAGAAGTGGTCCGCGCCGACCATGCTGGTCTCGTAGAGCGTGAGCGAGTCGTCGTGCTTGTCGAAGCGCGCGCCGGCCTGCGTCCCGCGGATGAAGAACTCCTCGTTGGAGTCGCGGTTGGCCGCCCACGCGACCTCGAGCGAGATGGTCCGGCCGTCGGCACAGCGCACGAACGCGGTCACCGAGTCGTCGACAGTGAACGTTCCCGATTGGGTGTCCTCGCCCCACATCTCCAGGTAGGTGTAATCGTCGCGGTCGCCGAACTGCGAGCGCACCGCACCGCTGACCTCGACGACCTCCGGGAAGTCGTGGAAGTGCAGGGCGAGGTCGATGGCGTGGACGCCGATGTCGATGAGCGCGCCGCCGCCCGCGACGTCGCGGTTGGTGAACCACGACCCGCGGCCGGGGATGCCGCGCCGGCGGATGAAGTTCGCCTCGACGTGGCGGGTCTGGCCGAACCGGCCCTCCTGCTGGTAGCCCTTGATTATCTCGACGGGGTTGCGGAACCGGTTGTGGAACCCGACCATGCAGAACCCCTCGGCGTTGCGGGCCGCCTCCGCGATGCGCTCGGCGCTCTCCAGGGTGTGGGCGAGCGGCTTTTCGAGCAACACGTCGAGACCGGCGTCCAGCGCCGCGACCGCGTACTCCTCGTGGAACTTGTTCGGCGTCGTGACGATGACGGCGTCGACGTCGGACTCGTACAGTTCTTCGTAGCTCTCGAACGAGCGCGTGTCGTATTTCTCGGCGAACCGAGCACGGGCGTCGGGGTTGATATCGACACCGCCGACGATCTCGTGAGGCATATCAGTGATCCGGTCGGCGTGGTAGTGTCCAATATTCCCAAGACCGACGAGGCCGACTCGGACCGGCTCACTGCTACTCATGGTTACCGCTCACCCGTGAGACGGTGTTATTCTTTTCCCTTCTGGTCCTGCCGTCAGCGTCGCTGGTAATTCTCATGTTGCTACCTGAAAAAAGTCTGACTGTTCCGCTGGCCCCCAGTAACTACCGGCAGGAGGAGAGCAGACCGCGCGTAGGGGTTCGGCGCGGTTCGACACGTCAGTACAACTGTTGTTTGCGTTCCTCTCGTTCGCGCTCCTTTTCCTCTTCCTGCTTCTGCTCGCGTCGCTCTGCCAGCCAGCCTTTCACGCCGGGGAGTATCTTGTGCTTCAGGTCCAGAGCAAACGAGACGATCCCGTACGCCCAGAAGAAAAACAGGAGCGTCCCCGCGCCGAGGTAGAGCCAGCCGGTCTGGGTGACCATCTCAGTCGTCCCCCTCCGCTTCCGTGCCGGTGGGTTCCGTCTCGGTCGCCGCGAACTGCAGGTCGTGCGTGATGGCCTCGCCGGTCCCGGTGTCGAACAGGTGGACGTTCTCGCTGTCCAGCACGACCTCGACGTCCGCGTCGGCCTCCAGTTCCTTGTCCGGGTCGACGCTCATCAGCAGCTGGTGGGCGTCCTCGGCTTCGGCGTCCATACCGCCGCCGGCCATCTCCTGTTCGCCGGTGAGGAGGTAGACGAATATCTCGTCGCCCATGGGTTCGAGCACGTCGGTCTGGGCGTCGATGCGACCGGACGGGTGCGCCACCTTTTCGGCGTCCTCGACGAGGTAGACGTCCTCGGGACGGACGCCCAGCGTCACGTGGTCGCCCGGTCCGACGCCGTCCAGCTGGCCGGGGTCGAAATCGATGTGGTAGTCGGTCAGGTCCAGCCCCGACTCGTCGACGGTTCCCTCGATGAGGTTCATGCTCGGCGAGCCGATGAACCCGGCGACGAAGAGGTTCGCCGGTGCGTTGTAACATTCCAGTGGCGGCGCGAACTGCTGGAGTTCGCCCTTGTTGATGACCGCGATGCGGCTGGACATCGTCATCGCCTCCGCCTGGTCGTGGGTGACGTAGACGATGGTGGCGTCCAGTTCCTTGTGGAGCCGCTGAAGCTCGGTCCGCATGTGGACGCGCAGCTTCGCGTCGAGGTTCGCCAGCGGTTCGTCCATCAGGAACACCTCGGGCTCCCTGACGATGGCGCGCGCGATGGCGACGCGCTGGCGCTGCCCGCCGGACATCTCGTCCGGCATCCGGTCGAGCATCCCCTCTAGCTGGACGATGTCGGCCGCCTTGTCGACCCGGCGGTCGATCTCGTCTTTGTCGTAATCGCGCAGCCGCAGCCCGAAGCTGATGTTGTCGTAGACGTCCATGTGCGGGAACAGCGCGATGTTCTGGAACACCATCGCTATCCCGCGGTCTTTCGGCGGGAGATTCGTCACCTCTCGCCCGGCGATAGTTATCTTCCCCTCCGTGGGCTTCGTGAGACCGGCGATGGTCTCCAGCGTGGTCGATTTGCCGCAGCCCGAGGGGCCGACGAGCGTGACGAACTCGCCGTCCTCGATTTCGAGGTTCATGTCGTCGACTGCCGTTACATCCTGGTATCGTTTCGAGACGTGTTCGAGGTTGACTTCACCCATTCTGTATCACTCCTTGAGCGCTCCTGCCGTGAGTCCGCTGACGATCTTTTCCTGTGCGATGACGACGAGGATGGCGATCGGCAACACGCCCACGATGCTCGCCGCCGCCATGAGGTTGTACGACGACGCGTACTGCCCCTGGTAGCCCAGAATGCCCCAGACGATGGGGGCCCAGTTCTTCGCCTGTCCGTCGGTCATCAGGAACGAGAAGAAGAACTCGTTGTACACGTTGATAAACGTTAGCACGCCGGCCGTCGCCACACCGGGCGCGGACAGCGGCATGATGACCCGGAACAGCGCGCCGAGACGCGTCGTCCCCTCGATGCGCGCAGCGTCCTCCAGCCCGTCCGGTATCTGGCCGTAGAACGTCGTCAGGATGAATATCGAGAGGGGCATGAACAGCGCGCTGAACGGGAGCAACAGCGCGCCGGGCGTGTTGTACAGCATCGGACTGCTGAGCCCGAATATCTCGACGTTCCCCGTGAACAGCCGGAACAGCGGGATGAGGAACGCCGCCGGCGGGAAGTACGAGATGGCGAGGATGAGCAGCATGAGCGGCCCTCGCCCGGGGAACTCCAGCCGTCCGAACACGTAGCCCGCGAGGCTGGCGAGCACCAGCACGATGGCCGTGGTCACCAGCGCGAGCACGAAGCTGTTGAACATGTAGACGTGGAACGGCAGGCGCTCGAAGATGGTGACGAACGCCTCGGGGTTGAACCCCCTCGGAAGTAGTCCCATGTTCGATATCTTGTTGCTCGGCGTCAGCGCCAGCACGAGCAGCCAGTAGAACGGGAACAGCGTCGTGAGCAGGAAGAACACCGTCACGAGGTAGAACAGGCCCCGGTAGGTGCTCTCGGGGTCCTCCATCGAATCTTTGGCCCACTGCTGGATGCGTCCGCGACTCTCCTCTGCTTGCGACATCTACATTCCCCCCTGTGCGCTGTCGCGGAACTTGAATATGTACACCGACACGACGAGGGCGATGATGGCCGCCGTGACGAACGCGATGGCGGACGCGGTCCCGTATCGGCGCGTGCTGAACGTCGAGACGACGAGACACGACAGCGACGGCACCGTCGTACATCCCGACACCGTCTCGATGAGGCCGTAGATGCGCATCGCGGCGATGGTGCGGAACAGCATCGCGACCATCACGGTCGGGAAGATGAGCGGCAGGGTTATCATCTTGAACTGCTGCCACTTCGACGCGCCCGCGACCTTCGCAACGTCGTAGAGGCTCCGGTTGATGCTCTGCATCCCCGCGAGGATGAGCAGCGCCATGAACGCCGTCGTCTTCCACACGTCGGCGATGACGATTATCGAGAGCGCCTCGGGGCTGTTGACCAGCGGCGTCTCCGAGAAGCCGAGCCAAGTGTGAAGCAGGTCGGCCCCGAAGCCGATGCCCGGCGAGAACAGGAGGTAGAAGATCATCCCCTGGATGACGATGGGAACCGCCCACGGGAGGATGATCGCCACCCGGACCCAGCGCCGTCCACGGAACTCCTGGTCGAGGACGAGCGCCTGCCCGAAGCCGATGAGGGTCTCGAGCAGCACGCTCGCGATGGTGAACATGAACGTGACGATCAGCGCGCTCTTGAACGGCGAACTGACGTCGATGAACGGCTGGGGAAGTGCGACGACGTCCAGTTTCCCCGTGAGCAGGTTGACGTAGTTCTCGAACCCGACGAACTCGCCGATCTGGGACGCTCCCCGGATGCTGTCGGCGTGCAGCGACATCTGGAACGTCCGGACGAGCGGCCAGAGGGCGATGACGCCGAGCAGCAGCAGCGCCGGGACCAACAGTAGATACGCAAACTGCGTCTCGCTCAGATTCTCGATCCATCGGACCGTACTGGCGTACGCTCCCGACTTCTCTCGTTCCGGTAAACCTTGTTCAGATTCAGTTGCCATAGTTGTTAATCAGAGTTGTACGCCTCTATCGACTTGAGCTGGCTCTTCAGCGACTGCATAGCGCTCTCCGGAGATTGACCGCCAGAGTAGGCCGAGTGGACGCTCTGGGCAATCTTGCCCGATTGCTGGGGCCACACCGCCGTCACGGGCCGTGGAATAGCGTTCTGTCCGGCGATCCGAAGCTGATCGATGTACCGACCGATGATTGGAACTTCCCGGGCCTGTTTCGACTTGAGGAGGTCCGGTTCCGGCGGAAGCCAGCCGATCAGTTCGAATAGCTTGAACTTGAACGACGGCTGCATCATCGCACGGAGCACCTCGATGCACTTCTGAATCTTCGGCGAGTTCGGGTTGACGGTCATGTGCCAGCCGCCGAGCGCGGCGACCGGTCCGCCCGTCCGCTTGTACTTGGCGTTGTTCGGTTTGACGCCGTACGGAATGGGCATGACGCCCAGGTCCTTCCCGAACACGTCTTCGGCACCGTTCAGGACGATGGAGTACGGCCAGTTGCGGTGCATGACCGCGTTCCCGTTCGTGAACGGTGCTCGCGAGGTCTCCTCGGTCCACGACAGCACCGCGGATGGCGAGATGGGACCCGCGTAATCGTCCAGCGTGTTCGGCGCGTTCGGTCCGTGGATGAAGGTCCGGATCATCTTGATGGAGTCGACGACCGGTTTCTCTGCGACGGTGACGGGTCGCTCGCCGATGGGACCGAACAGGTTGTCGAAGCCGCCGAAGTACGCCCCACCCCACGAACTCATGAACTCGTTGAAGTCACAGCAGGACAGTCCCTCGTAGATGTCGGCCTGGAAGGTGAACCCGTAGGGCATCGACCCTTTCTTCTTGTCGTTCTGTTGTTTCATCACCTCCTTTGTCACCTTCGAGAACTTCTTCCAGTCGATCGATTCGGTGGCCCAGTTGTTCTTGTCCGGCTGGAATCCGGCTTCCTTCACGAGGTCCTTCCGGTACTGCATCGTCGGGAAGTCCGGGAACAGCGGGATAGCGTACAGGTCACCGTTCTTGGCCGTCGCGGTCTGGACGCTGGCCTCGAAGTAGTCGTTCTTGGCCCTTTTTACCATGTTCTGCGGGAGAGCGTCGCTCAGGTTCATGACCTGACGGCGGGCGATGAACGTCAACGCCCACCCGCTGTCCATCAGGAGCATGTCCGGCTCTTCGAGGTTGGCCGAGAGCCAGCGCTGGTACTGGGACTGACGGACGCCCGTCTGCGAAGAACCGGCGAGGACATCGACCTCGATGTCCTTGGACAACCCTGCCTCGTGTAGCGCTTTGTTGATAGCGCCGGCGTTGTCGGCCGCGTCGGAGTCAGCCGCCCACTTTATCGTGTTCGGATTGGCGACCTGACCGCGGCTCGTGCAGCCCGCGAGCCCGGCAGCGGTACCCGACGCACCGACTGCTTTTACGAACTTTCGCCGTGATACGCCATCACGCGAGCTAGCACCTACCATAGCTCAAAAAATGGGAGTTGGAGCATTTATATCTTCGCCATGATTGACTATGTTAATTGTAACTTTCTCGACTAACTCACTTTCGCACACGGGGCTAAGCAGACGTACCGACGTAAAACAAGTTATGGCCGTTCCCTTACGTTCGTCCGACTCGCCAGAAACCGTCAGGTACAGTCTTACGGCCGGAAACGAACGCTGGACCGGTCGACTGACGTGGTACAGACGTAAAAAACTCCCGGCAAAACCATATTATTTCCAGGTATTTAATAAGAATAATACAGCGAGGGTTTCCGTCGTATTTACAACGCCGCGAAAGTCCACACGCCGTTGTCGAGTCGCTTGCACCGGTCGACGGAACGTCGACGCCACCGGACCGTCTACTCCTCGATTCCGGCGATTTCACGCGACCAGATGGGGGTGTTCGGTTCCTCGAGACGTTCGACCTGCTCGTCGGACAGCGACACGTCGAGCGCGGCGACGTTCTCCTCCAGGTGGTCGAGCGTCCGCGGGCCGACGATGGGCGCGGTGACGACGTCCTGATGCAGGAGCCACGCGAGGCTCACCTGCGCCGGAGTGGCGTCGACCTCGTCTGCGACCTCCCGGACCGCGTCCAGGACCGCCCAGTTCTCGTCGGTGAACCGCTGTTCCGTGTACTCGTCGCTGGCGGCCCGGCCTTCGTCGAGGTCGCCGTCGCGGTCGTACTTCCCCGTCAGGAAGCCGCCGGCGAGCGGCGACCACGGGATGACGCCGACGCCCTCCTCCTCGCAGACCGGGAGGACGTTCTGCTCCTCGTGACGGTCGACGAGGTTGTACTCCGGTTGCATGCAGGTGAACCGCTCGTAGTCGTTCAGGTCGCTCTCCGCGAGCGCCCGCTGGAACTGCCAGGCGGCCATCGTGCTCGCGCCGATGTACCGCACCCGCCCCGTTTCGACGAGGTAGTCAAGCGCCGACAGCGTCTCCTCGATGGGCGTCGACTCGTCCCACCGGTGGATCTGGTAGAGGTCGACGTAGTCGGTGCCGAGTCGCTCCAGACTCCCCTCGATCTGGTCGAGTACGTGCTTGCGTGAGAGACCCTGGCCGTTGGGGTGGTCGCCCATCTGACCGTACACCTTCGTTGCGACGACGAGCTCCTCCCGGTTCCGGTCCTCGATGGCGTCGCCGACGATCTCCTCGCTCTCGCCGTGCGAGTAGACGTTCGCCGTGTCGAGGAAGTTGATGCCCAGGTCCAGCGCGTGGTCGATGATCTCGTGGCTCTTCTCCTCGTCGCCGATCATCCACGGCTGCTCGCTGCCGAAGTTCATGCAGCCGAGACAGAACCGGGACACTTCGAGACCGGTGTCGCCGAGCGTCGTGTACTCCATCTCAGTCATACGTTCGCCTGCTGGTCGCCCGTCGGCAAATGACTGTGGGCCCCGGGAGCCCCGAACACTGAAACCGGCCCGCGACCAAACACTCCCCACTCTTCCATGCTCGACGCTCTCCGGAACCCGGAACACACGGGCGAGAATCGGTGCTGGCCCTGTACGGCGGTCAACGGTGCCCTCCTCGCGTTCGCGTGCGCGGGCATTGGACTCTGGTCACCCGCCAGGCGCACGGTTCGTGGCCTCGCCGCCCTCGCGCTCGGGACGGTCGGCAGCGGCGTCATCGCACTTCGGGGATACGTCGTCCCCGGGACGCCACGGTTCGCACCGCGGTTCGTCGCTGCGCTCCCGGGAATCGACGACCCGCACGCCGCCGGCCCGTCCGACTCCTCGCCCGACGACCCGGGGTCGCTCGCGTCCGGGGCCGACGACGCGACGGGCGAGCGCGCCGCCGACGCCCTCGTCGACGCGGGCGTCCTGCACGCCGTCGGCGACACCGTCCACCTCGACGAGCGGTTCCGCGAACGCTGGCGTGCGGCGATGGCGGACGTTCGGAACGAGGACCTCGCGACCGCGGTCCGGAGCGTCGCCGAGCACGCAGAGACGGTCGAGACGGTCGAGGAGGGTCGCTGGGTGGTCCTCTCGGGCGGCGGTCCGGCGAGCGAGACGTGGCTGCCGCGACCCGTCGCCGTCGCGGAGGTTGCGGCGGTGCGAGCGCTCGCCGACGACGGCGTCCCCGTCGCGTTGCGCGCACCCGCCGCGTCCGCGCTGCGGACCTTCCTCCAGGACTGTCCGGCCTGCGACGTTCCGCTGGCGGAGACGACCACCGACGACTGCTGTGGCAGTGCGACGACGAACCCCATGGCTCCGCCCGAGACGGTGCTGGCCTGTCCCGACTGCGGTCAGCGCAGCGTCACGCTCGACTGACCGGGCGCGGTCAGAACTCGACCGACTCGCCTACGCCGGCGGTTCGCCTTTCCCGACGCGAATCTCGTGGGCCTCGATGGTTTCGAGCGCCGCAACCTGCCCGCCGACGGTGACCTCGCCGTCGGCGGTCTCGACGGTCATCCCGGCGACGCGCTCGCCCGCCTCGAAGGAGAAGCCGACGATCTTCCCCTCGACGACGCGGGACTCGCCCGTCTCGATGTCCCGGCCCTCGACGGTGGCGTAGAACTCGCCCTCCAGCCCCTGTATCTCTTTCACGCAGCGCCGGATGGACGCGTACCGCCGGGGGAACGAGCGGCCCTCGCCGTTCGAGAAGAGCGTGCGCTCGGTGGTCGTCCAGAGGACGGTTCCGAAGAACCCGGAGACGAGAAAGCCCAGCGCGGAACGGTTGAAGATGACGCCGTAGCGGTCGCGGTCGTCGCGCAACGCGTCCTGCGTCGCGTACATCGAGTACCGACCGTCGGCGACGGCGATGACAGGGGTCGTGATGCCGCGGCGGGCGCGCACCGTGGTAGCGACGGCGGCGTAGTCGAACTCGTCCGGGTCCGGTGCCTCAGAGGCGGGCGTCACGATGAGTTCGACGCTGACGCCGTCGTCGGTGGCCGCGGCGAGTTGCTCCGCGAAGCGGTCGAGCAGGTCGGGCGTCAGCGACAGCGCGAGTTCGTACTCCGCCGCGTCGACGACGTCTTCGAGGTACCGAAGGATGGTCGAGCGGGACTTCACCAGCGAGACGGCCTCGGTGTCGCGTCCCGGAGCCGTGTACCGCGATTCGAGGCCGGCTATCATCTCGTCGAGCGACGACTGGACGTTGGAGAACGCCTCCTCGGGGTCGATGGCGATGACCTTCATCGGCCGCGATTCGCGCAGTTCGACCAGTCCGCGGTCGCTGAGGCTCCGCACAGTGTCGTACACCCGCGGCTGGGGAATGTCGGTCCGTTCGGCTATCTCGCTCGCGGTCAGGTCCCCGTGTTCGAGGACGGTAAGGTAGGCGTCTATCTCGTACTCGCCGAGATTGAACCGCTCCCCCACGCGCTCCAGCGTGCGGTAGAGGTCGTCCGAGGTCATTGTTACTGGCAAGCCGACCGAGCGCCTTATCTCCCCCCGTTTTCCATCGACCGCGACCGCGACGGCTACACGAACATCCTGTCGGTGGCGTGCTCCTCCTCGCTCGCGGCCTGCAGTCGCGAGGACAGTTCCTCGTAGTACCCGCTGACCTCCTCGGCGAACGCCTCCAGCGGTCCGGTGTCGACGTCGAGGTCGTACACCTCGTCGACGGCGGCGATGAGTCGGAGCGCGGCTTCGACGTCGGGAGCCTGGGCGTGGACGGGCGTGACGTAGATGCCGACGCCGAGCGGGGAGTCGATTCCCTGGCCGACGAGCGTCGCGTTCACGCCGTCGAGGAAGCCGTGCCCCATCCCGGGGACGTCCGCGTCGGCGAGGCGACTGTCGCGGTAGTCCTCGGTGGCGATGTGGAAGACGCGGTGCTCTTCGGGGCCGTGCGGAACGGGGATGCCGGAGAGGACGGCGATCTCCTCGACTCCGTTCTCCTCGGTCCAGTCGATGATGGACCGGCCGAACGAGTCGGCGGCCCACGCCGGGACGAAGAGTTCTCCGAGCAGTATGGTGACGTCGAGGTCGGGCCGGGAGAAGAGCCGGGTGTGGTGGCGGGGGCGGCCGTTCTCGAACGGCGTGATGGCGGGCAACTGGTCGGCGGTGACGTGACCGGTCTCCTCCAGGCCGAGGTGGTCGGCGAGGTAGTCGACGGCAGTCAGGCCGGCCAGTCCGAACTCCGAGAAGCCGGCGAGTAGCGTCGCGCTCGGCTCCCGTTCGGTGGTGATTTCGAACGACGCGCGTACTGGAGGCTCTCCGTCGGGCATGCCGTACGGTACGACGGATGCGCACTTAGTCTCCATCCCCAAATAGTGGGGAGCGCCGGAGAATCGCGGGAAACGAAGAGGACGGTTACTCGTACAGGGGGTTCGCGTCGCAGAGCTTCTGGACGCGTTCGGCGGCGTCCGCTCGCACGTCCTCGTCGTCGACGTTGTCGACGACTTTCGCGATGAGGTCGCCGACCTCGCGCATGTCGTCGGCGTCGAAGCCGCGGGTCGTGAGCGCGGGCGTGCCGGCGCGGATGCCGCTGGTGACGAACGGCGAGCGCGTTTCGCCCGGCACCGTGTTGGCGTTCAGGACGATGCCGACGTCTTCGAGCGCCTGCTCGGCCTCCTTGCCGGTCACGTCCTCGTGGGACTCCCGGAGGTCGACGAGCACGAGGTGCGTGTCGGTGCCGCCGGAGACGAGGCCGAACCCGTGCTCTCGAAGCTGTTCGCCGAGGACCTCCGCGTTCTTCACCGTCTGGGCGGCGTACTCCTCGAACTCGGGCTGGAGGGCCTCCTTGAATCCGACCGCCTTGCCCGCGACGTTGTGCATCAGCGGACCGCCCTGCATGCCAGGGATGACGGCCGAATCGACGTCGTCCGCGTACTCCTCGTCGCACATGATGATGCCGCCGCGACCCGACCGGATGGTCTTGTGCGTCGAGCCGGTGACGAAGTCCGCGACGCCGACGGGCGAGGGGTGTTCGCCCGCCGCGACGAGTCCGGTGATGTGGGCGATGTCGGCGAGATGGTAGGCGTCGGCGACGTCGGCGGCCGCCTGGATGCGCTCCCACTCGACCTGCCGGGGGTACGCCGAGTAGCCCGAGACGACGATGTCGGGCTCGAACTCGCGGGCGTGGTCGAGGAGCGCGTCGTAGTCGATGGTGCCGGTTTCGGTGTCGACCTCGTAGTGTTCGACGTCGTAGAGCTGGCCGGCGAAGTTGACGTGGTGGCCGTGGCTGAGGTGGCCGCCGTGGGTCAGGTCGAGCGAGAGAATCTTGTCGCCGGGGTCGAGCACGGCGAGGTAGACGCCCATGTTCGCCTGACTGCCGCTGTGCGGCTGGACGTTGACGTGGTCGGCACCCCAGAGTTCCTTGGCGCGCTCGATGGCGAGCTCTTCGACCGTGTCGACGTGTTCACAGCCGCCGTAGTAGCGTTCGCCGGGGTAGCCCTCGGCGTACTTGTTCGTGAGGGTGCTCCCCTGGGCCTCGAGGACGGCCTCGCTCACGTGGTTCTCGCTCGCGATCATGGCGAGCGTGTCGCGCTGGCGGTCCACCTCTGCCGAAAGTGCGTCTGCGACGTCGGGGTCGACCTCCCGTACGTGGTCGTACTTCATGTGGTACTCGGAGACAGCACGGCGTATAAGTTTACCTTTCGGTGAATAGAGTTCCTCTCCCCGATAGAAATATAAGTTAATGGTGGGATAACAGTTTTACTGCCGGCATGATCGAGTGGGAGGAGACGAACGACGGTATCCGGGCATTCGACCGGACGAAAACGGGGATTTCCATAGACGCACCCGACTGGCGCAGGAGCAGTACCCCGCTCGACATCGACCGCCCCGTCGACGAGACGGTCACTGGAGTGGCGTCCGAACTGCGGTTTCCGCCGAGTCTGGCAATCGTCACCGACCTTACAACAGGCGAACGTTACGAACACGGGGGTGACTCCGGTACGCTCTCGTTGTCGGACAGCGACTACCTCGTCAACGTCCACGGCAACGTCAAGACCTACCTTCGGTTCTCCGGTCCGGCGACGGTGCGGAAGACGGACGACTTCGACGAACTCATCGTCGAGTTCACGGCGCCGACCAGGGTGACGTTCGGGTTCCGGAGCCACCACGAGGTACCCGTCGACACCGTCACGGTGCCGCCGACGCCGCACGGCCTGGCGACGGCGCTCACCGCCCTCTCCGCCTCCCACAAGACCACGGGGCCGGACCGGTCGTTTCCCACGCTCCGGGGCCATCCGCCCCGGATATCGGTCGGCAACCAGACCGACGTTCCGGAGACCGTCCGGGACCGGCGGAAAGACGTCGGCATCGAGTTGCTCGTACCGGACGACTTCGACTCGCTGTTCGTCGCCGCACCGCTCGCGTACTACCTGCAGGCGGACGTGAAAGCCGAGCGCCGTGACGCCCCGGTGCTGCGCGCGCCGGCACTCGACTACACGTACTCGTTCAGTCCGCTTCCGCAGTTCCAGCACGAGGCCGCCGACATGCTCAGGCGCGTGTTCTTCCTCGACTGTCTGGTCCGCAACGCGGGACCGCACAGCTGGAATCTCGCGGAGCTACCGCTGCTCGACGAGGTGGAGATCGACGCCAAGGAGACGTACGAATCGTCGCCCGCGGAACAGCTCGTCACCTACATGCTCGCGCCGTTCGAGCGCGTCGACGACGAGTTGCCGGACTGGCATCTCTCGACCTACGTCGACCCGGTCGTGGACAACGTCTCGTCGCTGCCGTACATGCTCTCGAACCTCTCGCTCGTCTACCTGCCGGAGACGTCGGAGCTGAATCCGGGCGAACTCCTCGACGCGTCGCTGGACGACTTCTACCGTGGCGCGCCGGAGATTCCCGGACGAGCGACCGCCAGACCCTACCGCCGTACCGGCGCCGGTCCGGTTACGTCGGTCGACCGCGTCAAGCCGGAACTGCACCGCGGACGCGTCCACGGCTGGCTCGCCGACGGCGTCCCCATCGACGTGTTCAAGGTGGAACCGACCGCGTACGAGAACCGGTTCGACTACCTCGACAGGGAGGGCGACGAGATAGAAGTGGCGCTGATTCTGAACGACGAGGAGATGGAGACGGAGCACGAGAGCGCCGCCGACATCTATCGCGAGCGGGCCGAGGAGCTCCCGATGGACGTGACGGTGCGGGAGTACCTTCGCCGCGACGAACTCGCGGGCGTGCTGGAGACGCCGCGCGACTTCGTCCACTACATCGGACACTGCGAGGAAGACGGCCTCCGATGTACCGACGGGAATCTCTCCGTCGCGAACATCGCGGAGAGCAACGTTCAGACGTTCTTCCTGAACGCCTGCGGGTCGTACTACGAGGGGATGGAACTGGTCAAGAAGGGGAGCGTCGCGGGCGCGGTTACGTTCAACAAGGTGTTGAACAAGCAGGCGGCGAAGGTCGGCGTCTCGTTCGCTCGACTGCTGATGAACGGATTCAGCATCCAGACGGCGATGCAACTGTCCCGCAGGCGCATCATGACCGGGAAGGACTACTCCGTCGTCGGCGACGGGACGTATCAACTCGCCCAGAGCGAGACTACCTTCCCCATAGTCGGAAAAATCGAGAGCGACGGCGACGGGTACGAGTTCAGATATCGGTCGTTAATGGTTCGGATGGTCGGCAGCGGCTATCAGCCGTACATCCAGGACAACTAGGACATCTATCTCCACGGGGACGACGCCGCGTTCGAACTCTCTCGTTCGGAGCTACGGACGTTCCTCGAACATGCAAAAATGCCGATAGTGTTCGCCGGAGAACTCTGCTGGTCCGACGAAGTCCTGACCGCCCTCGCCGACTAGGGACCCGTCGCTCCGCCGGAGTGGACCTGCGGCGAAATCCCGTACTCTGCCAGAATCGTGTATCCAAACAGCAGGCTGAATGCGAGGTTCGTTGCCTTCGGATGTTCCGTGAACCACTGGCGTATCTTACGTCGCATGACATTAGTTCATACTTCACATCCACACTTCATTCTTTCGGACTGTTCAAGGAAAATGTAATTAGTAAGTTGGAGTTACTCGACGCCCGCCGTCGGCGTCGTCGATTCGGTGGTCGTTTCGACCGACGTAATTCCGGGACAGACGGTCGGAGCGGACGACGACGGCCGAAATTTCTTTTCCAGCACGGGGCAGTATCTGGTACGACGGTCACGGACCCATTATACGTCGCTACCGATTGTAATTACCCCGTTGACCAATTGTTCATCCAACATAACCTATGATTTCCGTCGAGTTCGAGCGTTAAAATTAAATAGATGAATCTCGTCGGCGTAGACATGGAAACAAAATCGAACCTGCTGAATAAAAGTGTCAGTGAAATTTTACGAACTGCCATCGACGAATCGCCCGAGAGCATGCTCGTCGTCAACCCCTCGGCGGACGTCATCGAGCAGCTCGTCGACGCTGCGACGGGGTACGACGGCGACCTGCCGGAGATGCGGATGCTGGCCGACGAATCCATCCTCAAGGACGTGATGGAGGACTTCATCATCGCCAGCAACGCCGCGGACCTCATCGACGAGGGCGCGCTCACGATGCGCACGACCGAGGAGCCGTCCGGGAACGAGCTGCTCATCACCGACGAACTGGTCATCGCGCTCGTCGCTGCGGGCGACCACGTCGGCGGGCTGACGAGCGACGACGACGGGTTCGTTGAGGCGGCCAACGACGCGTACACGACGCGCTGGGACGACGCGGAGGAGTTCTCGCTGCGCACGCCGCCGCTCTCGCGCGTGCGAGCGACGCTGGAAGAGGAGATCAGTCCCGAGGCCGAGGACGACTTCGACAGCGTGCTCGCCTCGCTCGAAACCGCACGCGGTGACGGTGACGGCCTCGACGAGGTGACCATCAGCCTGCTCGTCGCCGCGAAGAACGAGGCGCTGCTGTACGACATCAGCAAGTGGGGCGAGGACGTCGGCATCGCGAGCAAGGCGACGTTCTCGCGGACGAAGACGAAGCTCGAGGACATGGGCCTCATCGGAACGGAGAAGGTCCCCATCGACGTCGGTCGTCCCCGCCTGCGCCTGAAGCTGGCACACGAGGAACTGGAGGGCGCCGACGCGGACCAGCTGGCCGGCGTCGCCCAGAGCATCCTCCACTGACGACGCGTTCTTTTCGTTCTTTTTCCGACAGCGGTAGCTATCCGCGTCGCTTTTGACACGCGGGCGTCTGGGTCCCCGCATGAACGAGCGACAGTTCGGCGTCGTCGGAGACGGTCCCGCTGCGGACGCGGTCCGGGCAGCGCTCTCGGACGCCGACGGGACGGCCCGGGAGTGTGCGGCGGCGGACCTGGAAGCGGTCGAGTTCGGCGTCGTCGTCGGGGGCGTCGGCGACGACGCGTTCTCGCGTGCGAACCGAGCGAGCGACGGGACGCCGTGGCTGGCGGTCGAACTCGGGGGCGTCGGCGGGCACGCGCTCGGGGACGTCGACGCCGCCGTCTCCGGCTTCGGACCGGGAACGGCCTGCTACGACTGTCTGCGAACCCGCGTGGCGGCGAACGTCGACGACGGGGACGAGCCGACGAGCGACGAGGCCCGGGACGAGCCGGTCGAACGCGCGACGGCGCGGCTCGCGGGCGCACTCGCCGGGCGCGAGGCGGTCGCGCTGCTGTCGGGCGACGAATCGCCCGTCCTGGGCGGCGTCCTCGAACTGCCCCACGCCCAGCGGACGCTCCTGCCCGTCCCCGGCTGCGAGACGTGCGGAGAGGCGCGCGACCGGACCCTTTCGGTCGGGCACGCGACGGCGTCGGTCGAGGAGTCGGTCGAGCGCGCGGAGCGGGCGCTGGACGAGCGCGTCGGCGTCGTCGCCTCGCTCGGCGAGGTGGCCTCGTTCCCGGTTCCGTACTACCTCGCGGAGGTGACCGACACGTCGGCGTTCAGCGACGCCCGCGCGGCGGAGCAGGCCGCCGGGGTCGCCGCCGACTGGGACGCCGCACTGATGAAGGCGCTCGGGGAGGCCCTAGAGCGCTACTGTGCGGGCGTCTACCGCGAGTCCGAGTTCGGGGTCGCGCCGGCGTCCGCGCTCGACGACGCCGTCCCGCCGCGCGAGTTCGTCCGACCGGAGGGGTGGCCCGCCGCAGCGACGGAGTGCGCCTGGGTTCCCGGCCGGAACCTCGCGACGGGCGAACCGGTCACCCTCCCGGCGGAGTTCGTCCAGTTCCCGCCGACGGAACCGCGATTCAAGCCGCCGATAACGACCGGACTGGGCCTCGGCAACTCGACCACGGAGGCGCTCCTGTCGGGACTGTACGAGGTCGTCGAACGCGACGCGACGATGCTGTCGTGGTACTCCACGTTCGACCCGCTCGGACTCGACGTGGACGACGAGGGGTTCCGGACGCTCGCGAAGCGAGCGCGCGCGGAGGACCTCTCGGTGACGCCGCTGCTCGTCACGCAGGACGTCGACGTTCCGGTGGTCGCCGTGGCGGTGCATCGCGGGGACGACGCCGAGTGGCCGCGGTTCGCGGTCGGTTCCGGCGCGAACCTCGCCCCCGCCGCCGCGGCGCGGTCGGCGCTCGCGGAGGCGCTCCAGAACTGGCAGGAGCTGTCGATGATGGGGCGGGAGGCGGCGTCCGACGCGGAGGGTGCCATCGCGCGCTACGCCGACTTTCCGGCGGCGGCCCGCGAGTTCGTCGACCCGGAGACGACGGTGCCGAGCGACCGGGTGGGGGTCGACGACCCGCCGGAGGGCGAGGACGAACTCGAAGCGGTCGTCGCGCGCGCGAACGACGCCTTCGACGTGTACGGTTCGCGGCTCACCACACGGGACGTGGAGCGCCTCGGATTCGAGGCGGTGCGCGTGCTCGCGCCGGAGGCCCAGCCACTTTTCACCGGCGACCCCTTCTTCGGCGAGCGCGCTCGCTCCGTGCCCGCGGACCTCGGATTCGACCCGTGCCTGGACCGGCAACTCCACCCCTACCCCTGACACGGTCAGTCGGTAATTTCCTCGCCGCACTCTCGTCGATGGCGTTCGAGACTCCATGTTAACGCCACCCAGGAACTTATGTTAGATACTGTCGTACGTGATACCGGCCAGGACCATAATTATGAACAATTTCAGTAACGATTCCGCGGGAATCGCATGACGACCGAGTTCGACCTGACGTGTGCGAGTTGCGGAACGCCGCTGTCACGGGGGACGGTACCCGGCGAGCAGTTCGGCTTCGGGGACGTCGCGGACACCCTCGAAGTCGCGGAGTGTCCGAACTGCGGCGGCCGGTACTTCCCCGAGTCGACGCTGGAACGCCTGAACTAGACGCCGAACGTCGCCCTGAGCATGTCCCGGCTCCCGGGTCCGAGTCCGACCGCGAGGATGGCGATGAGCAACAGGATGGCGTACCGCGGACTCTCCTCGAAGATGTGCCGGTCGAACACCCAGACCACGGCGACGGCGGCGAGTATCTTGACGAACAGGAACGGCCACGCGGTACCGACGACCGACGTGATCGACGCGGGAAGCACGGAGTCGGTGATCGAGACGATGGCGCGGTTGACCGGGTGTTTCGCGCCGTACTGGCCCGCGAGTCCGAGCGCGCCCGCCCAGTCGAGCACCGCGACGTTGGCGACGCCGTCGACGGCGTGCCCCCAGATGACGACCGCGCCGATGGCTCCCGTCCCGGCGTTTATCTCCGGTTCGAACGTCTCGATGGCCCACCACGTCACGCCCGTCACCAGCGTCGCGCCGCCGAGGACGACCGCGGGGACGAGGAGGTTGAGCGTCACGAGTTCGGTGCTGAACGAGAGCGCGAGGAGGTACCCGAGCGTGGCGACGAGCGCCACTGCCCCGACTCCGAACAGCGGGTACTCGTAGCGGTCGACGACGTTCCGTCGCGCGAAGAAGACGCTGGCCACGAGCGCCGCCAGCGTCACGAAGAAGACGGTGAAGTAGATGACGGGACTGATGATGAGCGTGTTCCACGGGTAGGAGATGGCGACGTCGACGCCCTGCAGACCTCCATCGAGGGCGTCCTCGACGACCCGGAGCGCGCCGCCGAACAGCATGAACGGGAACAGCGCGAAGAAGAGGCTCCGGTCCTGGCCGACGTCGAGTCTGCGCAGCAGGAAGACGAGACCGACGAGCGCGGCGATGAGCGTGACGGCGTAGCCGACCTCGGAGACGAGGGTGTATCCCGGCACGGCGACCGGTTCTGGCGCGGTCGCACAGGCGTTCGCCTCGTAGAGGAAATTCGTCGTCCCGCCCTCGCGGACGGCACACTGTGCACCCTTGGCGTCGGCGACGACCGGTCCCCAGAAGTAGTGCCAGACGAACTCGTCGTACACTCGCCGGGGGAACGCGACCACGCCGCCGACGAGGACGACGAACGCTGCGAGGACTCCGGCGGCCCACGCGCGCTCGGAGTCGATACGTCCGCTTGCAGTGTCCATGTCCGTGCCACCGGAGCGAGCGGATTTCAGGGTTCCGGTCTCGTCACTCCTCGTCGGCGGCGCTCAGGGGAAGTTCCTCGCTCTCGAACGGCGTCCCGAGGACGACCATAGTCTGAGAGCGCGAGAAGCCGTCCATCTGGGCGATGTTCTCGAACATCAGTTCACGGAGTTCGTCGGCGTCCCTGGCGTACACGCGCATCAGCACGTCCCACGACCCCGTGGTGAGATGGACCTCCTGGACGCCGTCGATGTCTTCGAGACGTGCGAGGGTGTCTTTCTCCCGGCCCTGCTCGACGCGGAGGCCGACGAACGCCGAGATGCCGAGCGACACCTCCTTCGGGTTCACCTTGGCGTGGTAGCCGCTGATGACGCCTTCCTCCTCCATCCGGTTGACGCGGTCGTGGACCGTCGCGCTGGACATGTCTATCTGTCGAGCAATCTCGCTGAAAGGAGTCCGCGCGTCGGACTGGAGCGCCCGCAGGATGGCGCGGTCCGTGTCATCCAACTTCATACGCTACCCTGTCCCCCCGGAGATAAATATCCTTACACATATCGGAACGAGTGACTGAACTCGCCGCGGGCGTAGACTACCCGCCGTCGGTTCGCTCCGACTCGGCGTCGCGCGCGGCGGCCAGCACGGCCTCGTGTGCCTCGCCGTTCGAGGCGACCAGCCCGCGACTGCCGACCGTCCACCGGTCGCCGTGAACGTCGGTTACGGTCCCGCCGGCCCGTCGGACCAGGTGGACGCCGGCCACACTGTCCCACGGATTCGGCGAGACGTTCGTCACGGTGGCGTCGAGCGCGCCGCTCGCCACCATCGAGAGCGTGAGCTGGGCGCAGCCGATGCGACGCATGTCCCCGAACCGGGAGACGATGCTCCGGACGGCCGCGGCGTACTCGTCGCGGCGGTCGAACCCCCACCAGATGGTCGGCGCGACGGCGAACGTCTCCGGGTCGGTACGGTCGCTGACCGACAGGGCGTCGCCGTTCCTGGCGGCGTCGTCCGGTCCCGCGACGTAGGCGTCGCCCAGCGCCGGGGCGACGTTCGCCGCCGCCACCGGTTCGCCGTCGCGGACCGCCGCGACGCTCGTCATCCACAGCGGCGTCTCGCGGACGAAGTTGTTCGTGCCGTCGATGGGGTCGACGACCCAGGCGTCGCCCTCCTCGGGCACCGCCTTCAGCGCGTCCTCCTCCTCCCCGACGATGGCGTCGTCGGGGAACTCCTCGCGGACGAGTTCGACGACCCGCCGCTGGGCCGCACGGTCGGCCTCGGTGACCACGTCGGTCTTTCCGTCTTTCGTCTCGACGTCGAGGTCCGTCCGGAAGCCGTCCGCCGCGACGCGACCCCCTTCGGTCGCTGCGCGCTCGGCGAGTTCGACGCGCGCGTCGATGTCGGTCATGGTCGTGGCTGTCCGGGAGCGAGGAAAGGGCTGTCGGTTCCGGACACGTCGGAGAGGTGAAACGACGCGTCGGCGGAGACGACCGCGGTCGTCGACGGTGCGCGGTCGTGCTGTCGCTTCGCGTGAGTGGTGGTCACGTGAGCCAAAATCGCATCCCCGTGGATGGTTCGGAATACTTATTCGGATGTGAGTTAAGATTTGTAATGAGCAGTCGGCCCCTCTCTCCCCAGAGGGGTACTGTCGAGAACTGATACCAATGTGGCAAGACTTCGTATTCCTCGGTGGAAGCATCGTCATCATGCTATCGCTCGTTCCAACCCTCCGTGACGAGGACGCGAGCGTTCCGCTCCGAACCAGTCTCCCCTCGGTCGTGGTGCTGTTCGCCCAGACCATCGCGTTCGCCACCATCGGCCTGACCGCGTCGGCGGTCGGTACCGGGATGGGGTTCGTGCTGTGGACGCTCATCGCCAAGCGGAAATCCCCGGTCCGAGAGCGGCGGCCCTCCCCCGCTAGCTCGCTTCGCGGCGTCATCTCCATCCTGGCCCGCTAGGACCGTCGACGTCCCTTTTCTGTCGTCGCCGTCTCGTCTATCAGCGACGGCGACCGTCTGTCGCTGCGTGCGCGCCGTCGAACGATTTCGGAGGGCGTTTATAGATTCGGAGACCATAGGTGGAAACGCCGAGACGAAAACGACCCACGGTGCGAGGGTAGCCAAGCCTGGAAACGGCGGCGGACTCAAGATCCGCTCCCGTAGGGGTCCAAGGGTTCAAATCCCTTCCCTCGCACTGACGGCCCCGACGGGCCGGAACAGTGCGGCAAGACGGAGCGTCTTGCCCTCGCAAACTGCGGTCCCTCGCGGACCCTCGCAAAACGTTTTCGCGACGTCACGCCGGCCAGCGGTGGTGCCGGCGAGGGGCCGAGCCGTTCGCCCTCTGACGAGAAAACAGGTCAGCGTCCTCCCCGAGCGTCGACCGGGAGGCGAATCGCGGTGACGGATTACTCGCCCAGCCGCCGGCTCGTCGCGGCGAGTCCGGCCTCCACGTCGACGTCGGCCCCCTGGTCGTCCAGCGCGTCGCCGAGCGCGCTCACGAGGTAGGAGACGGTCTGGGGGCGCGCGGAGTAGCCCATGCACCCGATACGGAAGATGTCGCCGTCGAGGTCGCCCAGCCCGGTGGCTATCTCCAGGTCGTACTGCTTCAGCAGGTAGTCGGTCACGTCGGTGTCGGTGACGCCGTCGGGCACCCGGACGGCGTTGAGGCTCGGCAGCCAGTAGTCGTCCGGCGCGTTCATCGAACCGCCCATCGCCTCGACGCCGGCCTTCAGCGCACCGGCCATCTCGCGGTGACGCTGCCAGCGTTCCTCGATGCCCTCCTCGGCGACGAGCCTGAGCGCCTCGCGGAGCGCGTACACGTTCGTGATGGGCGCGGTGTGGTGGTAGGCGCGCTCGTCGCCCCAGTACCCCTCCAGCAGCGAGAGGTCGAGGTACCACGACCGGGCGGGGTCGTCCCGGGAGAGCACTTTCTCCATGGCGCGGTCGTTGAGCGTCAGCGGACTCGCGCCCGGCGGACAGGAGAGACACTTCTGCGGGCCGGCGTAGGCCGCGTCGACGTCCCACTCGTCGACGCGCAGTTCGACGCCGCCGAGCGACGTGACGGTGTCGGCGATCACGTACGCGTCGTGGTCGTGAGCGATGCTCGTCAGTTCCGGCACGTCGGGCTGGAGGACGCCCGTGCTGGTCTCGGCGTGGACGAACCCGAACACGTCGGGCTGGTGCTCCTCGAAGGCCCGCTCCACGTCCACGGGGTCGAGCGGTTCGCCCCACGGCGCGTCGACGTGGACGACCTCGCCGCCCGCGCGCTCGGCCATCGACTCCATCCGCCCGCCGAAGTAGCCATTCGTCGGAACGAGCATCGTGTCGCCGGGTTCGACCAGGTTGCCGATGGCGGTCTCCATCGACGCCGAACCGGTGCCGGAGACGGGAATGGTCCATTTGTTGTCGGTGCGGAACGCGTACCGCAGGAGCTCCTGCACCTCGTCCATTATCTCGACGAACGAGGGGTCGAGGTGGCCGACGAGCGGCGTACTCATCGCGCGAAGTACGCGCGGATGGACCTCGCTCGGGCCCGGTCCCATCAACGTCCTGTCCGGCGGCGTCAGTTCTCCGACGTCCGGTCTGTCCATACCGCTCCGTTTTACGGCCCGGCACAAAAACCTCGTCCTCGCGGAACTGCTCTCCAACGCGAGGCTAAATCGGAAAACCCGGGGTTTCCAGCGGAAAACGGTCGAAACGGTCGCGGCGCTTTATCTCCGCCGTCCGCATATCGTGGGGTGCCCAGTGAACGCTGGGCGAGAAACGCAACGGAGACACTGGGGGTGACGCGACGGCGAGGACTGGAAAGCGGTTTCCGACCCCCGGTCGGGACTGGGGAGCCCGGCCGGGACCGGCCATCGACGGCGGCCGTCGTTCGACCGGCATCGAAGCGAGCGCGACCCGCGTACGACGCGGGAACCGTCGCTCGTCGGGGGCGGTGACCGGAGACGAACGCGGCCGCCGGGGGACGCGGACCTGTGCCCGGGACGGTTCCGGGGTACGAGTCCGCGAGCGCCAGTCTCGACGACCGTCCGCGCTGCCGGGGGACGCTGCGACACTCACGGCCGCACTGTCGGAACGGGCCGTGCTATCCGGGCCGTCGAATCGGCCGCTCGCTCGACCCGCCGGGGACGGGTCGAGCGAGGACAGCTGCCGACAGATACCCGTTCCAGTCGCGGCTATTTCTCGTTCGAACGACAGTTGAGCCGGAGTAACGACTCGTTTTCACCACGACAAACTCCCGGTGAACGTCTCGTCGGTGTCGCTCCTGAACGGTCCGGACGAAGCTAAACGGAACGACCCGGGCACCTGAACGGTCGGGAACGGTCGCGGCGGTTTAACCGGTGGTCGACTGTACTGGCGAGTGCTCCCGCGTGGGAGCGGAGAAAACAATGGCACACCAGTACCAGCAGCCGCAGGCAGGCGGTGGGCAACGCTACGGTGGATCGAGACAGCAGACCGGCGGTGGCGGTCAGCAGTCCCGACGGGGCCAGCAGTCGGGCCAGCCACAGCAAGGCGGCCAGCAGTCCCAGTTCGGCCAGCAGGGACAGCAGTTCCAGCAACCCCAGCAGGGACAGCAAATCCAGCAGGGCCAGAAGTTCGAGGACCATCTGACGAGCGAGATGCGGATGTGTCTCGACGACTGCCTCGAAGTCGAGCAGGTCGCGGAGTGGTGTGCGGACCAGTGCATCGAGCAGGGTCCCCAGATGGCCGACTGTGCGCGCCTCTGCGAGGACGTGAGCGACATCGCACATCTGACGGCGAAAGCGATATCGCGGAACGCAGCCACGACGCCGTACGTCGCCGAGGCGCTGCTGAACGTCGGCGAACAGACGCTCGAAGAACTCCATCGCCACGACGCACCCCACACGCAGGAGACGGCGAACGTGCTCGACCGGACGCTCGACTCCACGTACCAGGTGCTCCAGAAGATGGGACAGCAGGGCGGAATGCAGCAGCCCGGAATGCAGCAGGGCGGCGGCCAACAGACCGGAATGCAGCAGGGCGGTATGCAGCAGGGCGGAATGCAGCGTGGCGGAGGCCAGCGAGGCGGAATGCAGCAGGGCGGAATGCAGCAGGGCGGAATGCAGCAGGGCGGAATGCAGCAGGGCGGCGGCCGGCAGCCCCAGTTCTAGGCCGAGAGCGACTCTCGGCGACGCCGGTCAGTCGAGCAGATTTCGCGCGATGACTTTCTTCTGTATCTCGCTCGTGCCCTCGTAGATGGTCGTAATCTTGGAGTCGCGGTAGAACCGTTCGACGTCGAAGTCGGTGGTGTAGCCGTAGCCGCCGTGAATCTGGACCGCCTCGTTGGTCACGTCGACGGCGGACTCGCTGGCGAAGTACTTCGCCATGCTGGCGGCCATCTCCGGCGTCTCGCCGCGGTCGTCGGTGCGCGCCGCGTCCCGGGTCAGCAGGCGCGACGCCTGCACCTTGGTCTGCATGTCGGCCAGCTTGTGCCTGATGGTCTGGATGTCGGCTATCGGCTCGCCGAACTGCTCGCGGTCCTGGGCGTAGGCAACCGCCTCGTCCAGCGCGGCCTGGGCCAGTCCGACGGACTGGCTGGCGATGCCGATGCGACCGCCGGTGAGGATGTGGAACGCCGCCGAGAGGCCGCGGCCCTCCTCGGTGAGGCGGTTCTCCGCGGGAATCCGCACGTCGTCGAAGATGAGCGTCGTCGTGTCGCTGGCGCGCAGACCGAGTTTGTCCTCCTTCTTGCCGACCTCCAGTCCGTCGGCGTCCTTCGGGACGGCGAACTGCGTGACGCTCCGGGGGTCGTCGCGGTCGGTCTTGGCGAAGAGGACGACGACGCCCGCCCGCTGGCCGTTAGTAATCCACTGTTTCTTGCCGTCGATGACGTACTCGTCGCCCTCTCGCCTCGCTTCCGTCGTCATCTCGGCGGGGTTCGACCCGGCCTGCGGTTCCGAGAGCGCGAACGCGCCGACGGGACGGCCGTCGACCATCTCCGGCAGCCAGCGCTCCCGCTGGTCCTCGTCGCCGAACTCCGCGATGCAGGAGGTGGCGAGACAGTGGACCGAGAGCGCCGTGGCGACCGACAGGCTCCCGTAGGCGACCGCCTCGTTGACGAGGCTGTACGTGAGTCGGTCCACGTCGAGACCGCCGTACTCCTCGGGGACCGTCATCCCGGTCACGCCGAGGTCGGCCATCTCGTCCCAGACGTCCTCGGGGAACTCCTGGCGTTCGTCGCAGTCGGCCGCGAGGGGTCGAATCTCCTCGACGGCGAACTCCTGGACGGTGTCCCGGATGTGGCGCTGTTCCTCGGAGAGGTTCATACCACGCAGTTTCGGACGGTGAAGGAAAAACTTGCCCGTTCCTCGCGGACGGGTCGACGGACGAGAGCGGTGGACCGAAGAACGTGGGAAGCCGAGCGTGGAGGAGAGCGGCACCCGGGAGTTTTCAACGCGGCCCGCCAACGTACGGACATGAAAGTGCGCGGCCGGCGGGAGTGCAAGGACTGCGGAACGCGGTGGTCGTACTACGAGACGGGAACCGTCGAGTGTCCGGACTGTGGAAGCGTGCGCAGCATCGGCGTCGACGAGGAGCGTCGCCAGCACACCGACAGTCCGGCGGACCTCGACCTCACCGACGTGCGGAATTCGGTCGACGCCCGCCCGACGCGCGAGGTCGCGGCCGACGCCGAGGAGTCGGCCCGGGAGTACGTCCACAAGCGCGGGTTCATCGACGGCGGCGACCTCCGGACGCTGGACGACACGTATCTCGCGGCACAGGAACTCCGCCACGCCGCGGACGTGTTCGGACGCTCGTTCGACCCGACCGACGACGAGGAACTGTACTTCCTCTCGCTGTTGCGCGGCGCGGACATGGGCGACCGACCCGCGCCCGCCGAAGTGCCGGAGTCCATGCACGACGTGCGCGGACTGGCGGTCGGCGACGCGCTCCGGGAGTACCACCGCGACCTGACCACGTGGGTCGACGACCGGGACGTCTCCCGGGAGAGTCGGAGCGCGCTGGAGACGCTGGGCGAGCACGTCCGGCGCGTGCGGGCGCTGGAGGGCGGCATCGACCCCGAGACGGCGGAGTCGCTGGTCGCGGCCGCCAGGGAACTGGCGCGTCACCTCCGGGACGACGACGAGGACGCGCTGGTCAGCGCCCGCGACCGCCTCCGCCGCGTCGGCGAGTAGCCGTGGCGTCGCCTCGTCGACCACCGACTCTCGACCGGTAGCGAACGCTTTTGCCAACTGCTACCTATTGTCAAGATATGGCGACCGACGGTCCCTCGTCGGGTGGCCGGCTCGTCAGGGTGATAGTCGCGGCCGCGCTCGTCGCGGCGGTGGTCGTGCCGTGGCTGGACTGGGGTACTGCACTCTCGCCCGGGAGCGACGCGTTCGCTCGACTGGCCGGGCTCGCTATCCTCGGAGTCGTCGTCCTCCTGCTGGTCCTGCAGAAGCGGCGCACGCGCGACCGGCGACCGACCGACCGCGGTTTCGACGGCGAGGGCGCGGCCTATCGGCGCGAAGAGCACGACGACCGGACCGCGAGCCAGCGCGACTGGCGACGGGAGAATCCCGAGGGGGAGAGAACGAGCGACGGCCGTAGACGAGATGCGAGCGCGCGACGGACCGACCGCGACCGGAACGAGCGATATTAAGGCAGGGTTACGTCGACGCCCTCCTGCCGGCTGGCGGCCTTCACGGTGTTGTAGAGCAGCATCGCGCGGGTCATCGGCCCGACGCCGCCCGGGACGGGGGTGATGGTGCCGGCGACCTCCTTCGCGGACTCGAACTCGACGTCGCCGACGAGTTCGTAGCCCTTCTCGGTGTCCGCGTCCACGCGGTTGACGCCGACGTCGACGACGGTCGCGCCCTCCTTCAGCATCGAACCGTCGATTAGCTCGGGGACGCCCGCGGCCGCGACGACGATGTCCGCCTCGCGGGTGTGCGCCGCCAGATCCGCCGTACGGGAGTGACAGACCGTCGTCGTCGCGTTTCCGAACGGCCCCTTCTGGACGAAGAGGTTCGCCATCGGCTTGCCGACGATGTTCGAGCGTCCGACGACGACCGCCTCCGCCCCCTCGGTCTCGACGCCCTCGTGTTCGAGGAGCTTCTGGATGCCGTGGGGGGTACAGGGTTTGAACCGGGCGTCGCCGGCGACGAGCCGTCCGACGTTCTCCGGGTGGAACGCGTCGACGTCCTTCTCGGGGGCGACTGTGCGGAGCACGCGACGCTCGTCGACCTGGTCGACGAGGGGCATCTGGACCAGGATTCCGTGAACGTCGGGGTCGCGGTTCAGCTCCTCGACCGTGTCGTACAGCTCCTCGGCGGGCGCATCCTCGTCGAGTTCGACGTGGACGCTCTCGATGCCGACCTCCTCGCAGTCGTTCTGCTTCATCGAGACGTACGTCTCGCTGGCGGGGTCGTCGCTCATCAGCACCGTGGCGAGCCCCGGTCGAGCGCCCGCGTCGGTGAGCGTCTCGACGCTGGCTTCGAGGTCGGAGCGAATCTCCGCGGCGACGGCGTCGCCGTCGATGACGTTCGTCATTACCGGAGAGTGGAGTCCGGACGCCCTTCAATATTCGGGTTCGTGCCCATTTCCCATCCAAAAGAAGACGTGTTATGCATATCTATGCATTATCGACCGGGTTACCGGTCTATGTCGGCACCGAGGTCGTACAGCACCTGGAAGAAGTCCGGAAACGACACGTCGACGTGCTCGGCGCCGCCGACCGTCGTCGGGCCGTCGGCAGCCAGCGCGGCGACGGAGAGGGCCATCACGATACGGTGGTCGGCGTGCCCCTCGACGCGGGCCCCCCGGAGGTCGGACTCGCCGCCGTTCACCACGAGTTCGTCCTCGCGCTCCTCGACCGCGGCGCCGAGTTTCTCGAGTTCCTCGGCCATGACCGAGACGCGGTCGGTCTCCTTGTACCGGACGTGCTCGCAGTTGACGATGCGGGTCTCGCCGTCCGCGACAGCGCCGAGCGCCGCGACGGTGGGCAGCAAGTCGGGCGTGTCGCCGACGTCTACCTCGGTTCCCGAGAGCGACGAGCGCCGGACGGTGACGACGCCGTCGTCGCGGTTCCAGTCCACGTCCGCCCCCATCCGCCCCAGCACGGGAACGATGTGGGTGTCGCCCTGCGCGCTCGGGTACGCGCCCTCGACGCGCACGGCGGCGTCCTCGTCGGCCGCGACCGCGCCCGCTGCAAGCAGGTACGAGATGGACGAGAAGTCGCCGGGGACGTGGTACTCGCCGTCCGTCGGTTCGTAGAACTGGCCGCCCTCCACGTGGTAGCTGTCGCCGCCCTTGCCGGCCTCGACGCCGAACTCGTCCAGCAGTTCGAGCGTGATGTCGACGTAGGGTGCGGACTTCAGTTCCGTCTCGAGGTCGACCTCGACGCCCTCGTCGGTGAGCGCGCCGGCCATCAACAGCGAGGAGACGAACTGCGAGGAGACGTCGCCTGGCATCGAGACCGTGCCGCCCTCGATAGGTCCTCGCACGACGAGCGGCGCTCGTCCGTTCCCGCGAGTGCTCTCGGCGCGTCCGTCGAGTTCATCGATTGCGGAGAGGAGTGGTCCCTGCGGGCGCGACCGGAGCGACGCGTCCCCCGAGAGGACGGTGATGCCGTCGGCGAGCGCGGCCGCCCCCGTCACGAGGCGCATCGTCGTCCCGCTGTTCGCGCAGTCGAGCACGTCCGCCGGTACGTCGGGCCGGCCGTCGAAGCCGTCGATCTCGACGGCCCCGCTCTCGGTTTCGGTCACGTCGCCGCCCATCGCGTCCACGGCCCGCATCGTCGCCTCCGTGTCGGCGCTTATCAACGGGTCGTACACGAGCGCGCCACCGGAGTAGCCCGCCGCGAGAATCGCGCGGTGGGTGTAGCTCTTCGACGGCGGTGCGCGCGCCGTCCCCGCGAGCGTCGACGGCGTGATTTCTGTGTCCATGTGCGCCACGTCTACCTGGGGCGGTATCAGCATACCGCCTGCCGCAACTATGGACGCCGCTCAGCGCACGACGGTCACCGGTACCGTCGCGCGCCCGGCGACCGCCTTGGCGACGCTGCCGAACAGCCCCTCGTACCGTTCCGACGTCCCGCGGTGGCCGACGTAAATGGCATCGAAGTCCTCCTCGTCGGCGTACTCCGTGATGCGCTCGACCGGTTCGCCGTACAGCATCCCCGTCTCTATCTCCGCGTCGGCGCGCTCGGCCACCGCCGTCGCCTCGTCGAGCAACTCCTGTCCGCGGGTCTCGGCGTCCTCGACGCTCGACAGCAGGAGTTCGTCGTCGGCCTCCGCGAAGCTCTCCGGCGGCTCGTCGCCGCCGACGAAGAACTGCTCGGGCGAGACGACGTGAATCGCCGTCACCGCCGCCCCGGTGTCTCGCGCCATCTCGAGCGCGTACTGGAGCGCGTCCTTGCTCGCTGGCGAGCCGTCTATCGCGACCAGATATCCCCCCATTTCGTACACCCCCTGCATCGTTCGCCCCCTGCGCGGTTGTCCGTTTCGGCTATCGAGTTCGGTATCGCGGGACCGGATTCGAGTCCCGTCGCGCGGTCGTCGTCCGCGTCCGGTCGCGACAGAACGGCTGGAAGCGGACGCGAACCGCAGTAGGCGGCGAGGATGTTCCGAAGGTGATAAACCCCGCGGTACCATTCGCCGGGGTATGGACGTTGCGCTGGGGGGGACGTTCGACCCGGTTCACGACGGTCACCGAAAACTGTTCGAACGGGCGTTCGAACGCGGTGACGTGACCGTCGGGTTGACGAGCGACGAACTCGCGCCGAAGACGCGTCACGTCGATCGGTACGTCCGCTCCTTCGAGGAGCGCAAGCGCGACCTCGAAGCCGAGCTCCGGGCCATCGCCGAGGAGTTCGACCGCGAGTTCCAGGTTCGAAAGCTGGAGGAACCGACCGGCATCGCGACCGAACCGCAGTTCGACGCGCTCGTCGTCTCGCCCGAAACCCGGGACGGCGGCCAGCGCATCAACGAGATTCGCGAGCAGCGCGGCCACGACCCCCTGGAGATAATCGTCGTTGACCACGTCGAGGCCGAGGACGGCAACATCATCTCGAGCACGCGCATCGTCGAGGGCGAAATCGACGAGCACGGCAACCTGACGCCGGAGCGCGACGGGCGGAAACCCCAGGAGTAGCGGCCCTTCTCGCTACCACGACGGCGGTTCCAGCCCCGCTTCTTCGAGAATCGACTTCCAGCGCTGCTGGACGGTCAGCCGCGCGACCCCCGCGGCGTCGGCGACCGCCTGCTGGGAGCGCTGGTCCCCCTCGATGAGCGCCCCGGCGTAGAGGCTCGCTGCCGCCACGGCGCGCTTCGACCGCTCCTCGGCGTCGTCGGACCGGGCGACGGTCGAGAGGAACAGGTCGGCGGCCCGCGAACGCGCGGGCGTGTCGAGGTCGAGTCGGTCGGCGACCTGCTGGAGTTCGGCGAGCCACTCCTCGTTTTCCACCTGGTCGCGTGCGCGGTACACGTACACCGGGTAGCGCCCGCCGATACATTAAGCCCTCGTCCAGAACGACAGCTTCTTGAGGAGCAGTTCTGAACGAAACGGTGAGCGCGGGTAGCCAAGCCAGGCCAACGGCGCAGCGCTTAGGACGCTGTCTCGTAGGAGTCCGCCGGTTCGAATCCGGTCCCGCGCACTGACTAACCCTGCGCTGTCACGCGGTTTTTCGCCCTGCACATCGACCATGTCAGGGAATCCAACGAACTCCAGCGACAATAGAATAGACGCCGATTTGGACCCAGGTAGGAACATTGTAATCGTCCCATCGGACAACGAAGACCGACTGTCCGAGAAACAGTTTGTGGACTACCACAGCTACCGCGAACAGTTCCTCAAGTGGTTACTCCACCTCGGGAAGAACCCAGATAAGGCCCTCGGTTACTCGGCATACACGGTCTACGAGAGTGGCTATAGGGCTGCTGCATTCGACCGATGGGTCTGGGACCATCACGACGAGTATCGGATTCCACCGTCACACGAGGACGCTGACGAGTATCTGCAAGAGGTCGCATACAGCGACCGGTCCCACGCCAGTAAGGGGAAAATCGAGGAAATGCTGAAACGGTATTTTCGGTGGCTGGCCCACAAGTACGGGAAAGACGAGTGGAAACCCGATTTCACCTTCGATAGTAGCGGTGGAGGGAAGCCCCGTGACTTCCTCACTGTAGATGAACGCCGGGCGATTCGAGAAGCAGCCCTCGAACATGGGAATATCCCCAGCTACAACAGCCTCACTCCGAAGAAGCGGACTGAATGGAAGGGATACGTTGCGAAGACGCTGGATAAGCCAGCTGACGAAGTGACTCCCGAAGACTGGAACCAAGTTGACGGATGGAAAATCACCTCGTTGGTCTGGACGAGTCTGGATACGGGCCTACGACCAGTCGAGGTTCGACGGGCGAAGACATCGTGGGTTGACGTATCGAACGAGGTCTTGCGCATCCCCAAAGAAGAGTCCAGCAAGAACCGGGATAACTGGATGGTCAGTCTCACCGACCGGACTGCGAAGGCCCTCGAACGTTGGATGGAGGAACGCAAGAACTACTCTCGATACGACGACACAGAGACGTTGTGGTTGACTACCCACGACAACCCATACGGGTCGAAGAGTCTCGGTCGTCTGTTGCGGCGTCTCTGCGACAAGGCCGGGATTCGGACCGACAATCGTCAGCTATCATGGTATGCGATTCGCCATAGCGTCGGCACGTACATGACGCACGAACGTGACCTCGCAGCGACAAAGGCCCAGCTTCGCCATAAGTCGGTCAAAACGACCATGAAGTACGACGCTGTCCCCGTAGAGGACCGCCGAGACGCGTTGGACCGGATGGGCTGACAGTCAAGACCCAGAAATGTATCGACGACTACCAACTATTATGATGCGCAGTCACATATACTTGTTTTATTTTATAGACACTAAAAATATGATTCCTGCCAAGGTGAAAAGGAAGAGGATATTCAGTTCTCGATGGACGAAATCAACGTACTCTTCCCGGGACTTTATAATATGTCTGTTATGTTCTATTGCTTCTTGATAGTCGTTAGTATTCGAACCCTTGGTTGAATCAGGCTTTTGAATGTAATCTTCGAACTCTGAAATAGTTGGATTATTCAAAAATAGGTTCTTTAACAGGGATATTTTGGAGTCGGCAAAGTTAATTCTAGTTTTATAGTCTATATCATCATCTAATACAAAAAGCGTTAAATCCGTATACAAAGGACGTTCACTTATTGTCCGGCTTAGCCAAGCTACAGCAGACATGGCAGTAAATATGGAAGTAAATAGCCATGCTATAGCCGTCAAAAGATTAGGTTGAGAAGGCGCTGTAAGAGATTCGAGACCAATGAATGAGATTCCTGTAACAATCCCACCAGCAAATATCAAATGAATCCGGATAATCCTTAGCCATTCATCATTTAATCGTCGGAGTGTTTGTGCTTGCAATTCGAGAATCTGTTGGCCCTGTTCAGACCCTACAGCTGATTCTATCGCTGGAGAGTTTCTATCGGGAGAGTTTTCTTTTCCGGTAGTTGCTTGGTTTGATGACATATTATTCTCCCGATATACCTGCTATAACTCCAATTATAACCAATAGTATAAGGCCCTTAATAATAAGTTCTGACGAATCCATTATTTCCACCAATAAAGTATTTCCCGGGTCAGAACCTCCCAGAACCTGAATAATGGTAAGTCCGACAATGAGGATAAATACAGCACTGATGAGTTGACCGATAGGATTCTCACCTCCAGACATGGTTATAGGTGTAAATATAGGAATCCTTAGTATCATCGATTTGTTTTAATATAAAGAACAATTAACTAGAGAACTCCTAAAGCATATATGCAGATACCCCTATTAGCGATAAGGCGTTTTTCGAGGATTTTCCTTCCTGTTAGCCCTATCAGTCCAGACGTTTTTGCAGGGTTTTATTTAAATCTATATAGTAGAAATAAAGGCGTTGATAGCCCTATCAGAGAAATCAGGAGACGCCGATAATAGCCGTATCAGGGCCTGATAGCAAGGAATGGCCAGAACTAAATGCAGGGAGTTCTTCGGTTACAGATGCAGTGGATAGATGGGAACTATACGCCGAACGAATGACGCCGCCGGGCGGGCCGCCTCACAAGCTATCACCCGTGTACGGCGTCGCCGAATCGGTGCGAGAGGCGACCGAATCACACTCCCGCAACCTTTCCTATAGGTTGCTGGCAGAAAGTGATTCGGATTCGGTCATCTCGCATGAACAAACCCGTACCAGTAACCCGACTCTATGATTGGAAGAAACCGTAAGAACAGGATGATTAACGCAGTCCGAGAAGACCCGCGTCTTATGACGAAGCAGAAGCGGACCAATGTTGTTGAGGATAGACCCGGCATCTGGTTCGATATAGCGTCCGGCTATCGGACGACAATGACCGAAATGATTGAATCCGACGCTGTCACAGTACAGCATGTTCGAATCAAACAAGGGTCCGGCAGGTGGACGTCAGTCGATAATTGGGATGGACAGAACATCACCGGTGTTCGCGGAACGACGCACATGGCGATAGTTCACCGATTGAGGGAGGACGAATGAGTTCGTCTGGTCGAACTCTCCTCGACAATATTCAGGAGGACTCAGCACTCAACCCCTCGGAGAAAGAAACCCTCTTCCGATGGGCGAAGGACCAGTCCGAGGTTCATGTCTACTCGGAGATGGCGAGTGTCTCTCGGCGTCTCCTTCAACTCCCACATTTCGACAAGAAGGCATACCGAGTGAACGATAACAACGTCAGAGGGCGGCGGGTAGATTCCGCCGATTACAGTCAAGGAACAATAACCGGTGTCTGGGGGACGATACCTCTCGGCGGGCTACTGGTGAAAGCCACTCCTCGAAGTACCGGGAGTCATGCAGATGTGGTCTCTCGGTATACGACTAGCCAATCCCAGTCAACGCAGTCTCAACCGAATCAATCCCAGAAAAACTCGGTATCGGACTGGGAGTTCGGGGTGAATTCGGAGACCTCCGCGAACAAATCGTCATTCTGAAATAGTGCGTATGGGGTGAGGATTACTCTCCTCGGGTACTCTCTGTGACCGTCTCTATACTCACTCACGTACAGCTGCTATACGACTATGGTCCTGCTTCGTCTCCTTGGATGGAAACCCCTTATTGGCGTCAATGTACATCAGGATGCTGTGACACGGCCTCAGTAGGCAGCGGAACGTGGTGACTATTCACGTCCGTATCCGTCGTTCCAACCTCGTTTGTAGATGCTTCCCTTAGCAGAGATGGGGCCTTGGAAGACGCCCACTACCGTCAACTTCTTTGTTTTCTCCGATAGCCTTCGCAAACTCCCCTTTCATGTATTCTCTCCCTTTAATATACCATTCTACTTCTCTTACTGGTGAAGAGGGATACCGATACCCCGAGGATACAGTCCTTTACTATATCAACTTGTAATCTATCCCGGAATAGGTACCCAAAAGAATAGAATTCACTCACTGAACCCGGGTGTACCTCTCTAAATCCAATAATATAGTATATGGAGAACCCCTCCCCTTGGAGGTGGAGAGTAGATTACAATATAGTATAGATAGTAACCTTCCTCCTATCCCCTATAGTCCCCTTTCCTCCTTCCACGGGGATGGTTACGTTGTAACGACGGGTAACCTATCTAACGGGGAAGGGAGAATTCCCGTACCCTACTAACTATACCCTCATACGCCCCATTCAGCCACCGTTGATAAAGTATGCAAATAGAGGCTGGCTACCACCAACAGATGCCCACCAATGGTCAGTGAGGTACAGTAGGAAGAGGTCTATCGCTGTCGTTTACGTCCTGAAGGGGAATCATCGTTTCACGCTATCCCTCTCGATAGACGTGTTACTACTCACCTTCTATGACCAATGAGGGTATAGCGTACACCGTCAACGAGATAGCCACCATTGGGGGGTGATTTGAATAAGCAGTTCCTCCCCGACGAAGACCCAGATACACTCGCCATCCTGTGGTAGCGTCACCAGCTTCCCCGACAAGCTGCTGGCTTTCATCTTTGGCCTGTTCCATGTAGGTCATACGTCGAATGACAGTCGCATCGGTACTGGTCTCTTGGGGAAGTTTCCTCTGTCCCATGTCTTGGTCATTGAAGGCCGCCAACAAATCGTCTAATCAGCGTGACCGTGTTTGAAGGGGTTTCCATCGTTCGTAGGTTCAACGATTCATAGAGGCACGGCAGTTGTACGTAGCTGACCTTCTGGGAGGTAGCTGCAACTATTGGAAGTGAAGTCGGTCACCGTTCTACAGCAGTCCATTCGAGAGTGCTGACGTCTTGCTGCACGACGTTGACGGTCGTGGTTGACCAATATAGAGAATCATCGTCCTCGGTTATCTTCAACCTGAGAGGTGCTGTGGTTAGAGGTGAGTGAAATTGTAGACAGTCTCACAGTCTCACCCACCCAAAGACGTAGTGGTTGAAGTGACGGGCGATTTTTCTGTGAGGGCTGTCGGCGAAAGTAGAGGGCTGATAGGGCTATCAGAACACCGGCGAGGAACTATATTCCGGCAGTCGAACTAACACTTAATGGACGACCTCCAAATCGACGCCCTCCGAGACTACCACCACGACGACATCGCACCGACCGAGAAGACCTACAGTATCACCCTGATTGATTCCCAACGCCCGCCTTCAGACCCGAAATACGCACGGAAAGGCTACGAAACAGACCGTATCGCTGTTCCAGATTTGCCCGACCCGTTGAACATGTTGGTCATCGCGTATCAGGCGGATGGGACTGTTAGCCGGTTGGACGACCCGTCTGGTAGTAGTCCACTTCAGAAGAACGCATGAACGACCACCTCCCCGACGAGAAGCAGTATTCAATTGTTCACCGGGACCGCATGAAGCCGCCGGGCCATCCAGACGAGGAGATCAAGATGTATGAGGTCGTCGAGGATGACCTTGAGAATGTGCCTCTTCCCCCGGACCACGTCGGTATCACGGTCATCGCATACGATGCTGACGGGAATATGTACGAGTTATCCGAGAGGGAAGGAAACAGGGAAGCCCAACAAGGCATCAGTAGTGTCATGAAGGACTTAGCCGAAGAATAGCCTATCTCCTTTAGCAAAACACTATGTATGGACAGGCCCGACGGTTAGAAGCCAGATTTTGTCCTACAAGCCTGTAGCGGACTACACTGAATGAAAGAAGACTACGAACAGATGAGTGAGAGACAAACAGAACCTCCAAAGAACAAAATCGACAGACGAGAGACGGAGAGACCTCTGCGATGATATTCGTATATCTCCAAACGGCGAGTCACCAATGCATTTCTACTCTAACTGCTATTCTACTGTCTGTGCCTATTCTGTAACGAAATCTTCTTTATTGTATAAGCAAGCAGAACTAATATGTCTGAAGATTATGTCCCTCCAAAATTTGAAGCAGATGCCTTCAATTGCCCTCACTGCGATGCATATGCGAGTCAAAAATGGGATAGTATAAAGTGGTCCAGCGGGTTTAGAAGTAATCCATACGATGCTAAATTAAGTTATTGCAGGAATTGTAGGGAATATGGAGTTTGGGTTAATCAAAAGTTACTTTATCCCGGAGAATCGCCTGCCCCCCTTCCAAATGAGGATATGCCCCCAGAAGTGAAAGAAGACTATAATGAAGCCCGTAAGGTCGTAAGCGAATCCCCGAAGGCTGCTGCCGCGATTCTTCGATTGGCGATGGAAAAACTTACACAAGAATTGACAGGGAATGAGGACCAAAGCCTCTATGCGAATATTGGCGAACTTCTCGAAGAGGGTCGTATAGATGAACGTATCCAGAAGGCACTTGACTCAGTCAGAGTTACTGGAAACGACTATGTTCATGCTGGCGAAATTTATTCCTATGACGATGCTGAAACGACCCTTCGTCTTTTCCGTTTAGTCAATACAATTGTTGAGTTGACTATCTCTAATGAGAAACTTATTGAGGAGTCTTTTGGTGAAATTCCCGAGAATAAATTAGAAGGTATACAACAACGGGATGAAAATTAACAGTAAAAAGGACCCTGTCTAAGGGTGTCAGCGTCCCGATTCAGCTTCCGGGTGGGCAACGACTTGGTTGTGATAGTTGATGTACCCTCCTCCGACTTCATGGCCGTCTTTGAGAAGCAGTTCACGACCGTCAACATCGTGGTCGTATCGATGACTGATTTCGAATGTTTCGGGATCTATCGATAGCATCCCACTTTCGAAATCGATGTGATGGTTAGGGCAGAGAACGACGACGTTCTCAGGAATGTCTGGGCCATCGTCGCCAAGTGGCATTAGATGGTGAACCTCAGAATATCCTTTTTCAGGCCCCTGTAGGCGCTTTTCACCGCAGATTTGGCACCTATCGTCGTACATGGATTTGATATCGTTCACTAGTGCTTCGTCCCGAACTACTTCTTCGCGAACGGCTTCACGTCGTTGCGTTGTTTCACTCCCGCCAGGCAATTCCGTCACCGACTCGGAGACTCCGGACTCATCATCGGTCTGTTGGGACGAATCATCGGTAGAAGTACCTTTGTGACTAGCCTCTTCCCCCTCTTGTTCGGTTCGAGAATTCCGCGGCAGATACAGCCATTTACCCACCTCGTCGTGGCGATGAATCCGCCCCTCCTCCCTGTCTGCAATCCGCTGTTGGATGTCCCTTACCGCGTGTTGCCACTCCGGTTGGTCACGTCCGTTCTCATGGGCATCTTCGCATCGGTAGGAGTCATCACATAGGTCGGAGTACTCGCGCTTCACAGCCGGATAGATGTCTTCTGTGAGGTCCTGTTGGCCAGTAGGGACGCAAGGCATCTCGGTTTCTAATAACCGACGACGTAACTGCTGGACTCGGTCATGGTCGGTCATCCCGCCCGTAGTAACTTCCCCACCCTTCTCGGTTAAGAAGTTCGAACCCCTAGACCGTTCCAGGTAACCGAGGACTTGCAACCATTCTCGATGGCGGGTAGCAACCCCTGGAGAATCCATATTGATGTCCTCGAATTTGTTCTTTAGATGACGCATGATATCCTCGTCAGTCATCGGGCCTTCCTGAAGCTGGGTCAGAATTGAGTCGAACCCCTTTACGTTCTCACGGAGGGCGCTATAGAGAACGGACGACTCAGGTGATTCCAGATACTGCTTGCCACGCCAGTCTATCGAGACCGCGTTGCCATCAAGGTCAATCAGTTCGATTGCATTTAAGAAGCCAAAGTGATGGTCAATTGCATCTCTACTACTGGCACGAGTGTTCTCCAAAATCCAATCCTTCGCCTCCGACCGTTTGGTCTCCCCATCTTCAAGGAAGGCAAGGAACTCTTGCAGAAGTTGTAGACGTTGACTGGTTCCACCATAGAATCGGTCGGTAGTCAATCGTCGGTCGTCAGTCATCTGACACCATTTATCTACGCATACCTAATATAACCATATCATCACTCCTTCCTCAAATCTAAGGTTATTACGAATGTTCTTATTCAAGTCGTCAACCAAAGGTAATATAAACAATCGTCTTAGTTAAAGTCTATACAAGTAATGGAGAGGGAACTTTCCCAGCATTTAGAAAGGCTTTCTCAGTACGAAATAAACGGTCTCTCAGATTTCTCAACATTTGAGTCTGAAGCATTGAAATTAATTGAGATACTTGGTTATCCCGATGAGAATATCTTTTACGGTATGAACGCAGACGTTGGAGTTGATTGTATAGTGGCTAGGAACTTAGCTACAAAACCTTATCTAGCCACAGAAGTCAAATTCTACCCCCGTGGAAAATCTTCATCTACGCGTTTTAGTAAAACCTCGGCTATATTATCCGAAGAAGACGCGGAGTACGGATTGCTGATTACAAACGTAGAACTTGTAATTTTTGAGGAAGGAGACCAGTTTGCTAGATATGACCTAAAAAGCTTCAGCAAGGAGGACGCTAAAAAAGTAGTTAATATTCTTTCATATACCGGACACCTTCCTGAAGAAAGTGCAGTCGCTGAGTCAGAATATGTCTATTCGTCCATTGAGTATAACGAATTCGAGATTGATGGGTCAGAATATAACTCCTTATTAAAACAGATGAGAGAGGGGCCAGAATCAGATAAAGGGGACAAGCTGGAGGACCTTGCTGCGATGCTGATTAGCGGAGTAGAATTTCTGAACATAAGAGAGAGGAACGATAGAACGTCTCTAGGTGAGTTCGATATCGTTGCGGAATACGTTGGTTCTCGTGACATCACTTTATTTGACGATTTTAATAGATTTATTCCCATAGAGTGCAAGAATTGGGGACAATCTGTAGGTGTCGGTGAAGTAAGTAAGTTCATTAATAAAATGAAGGCATCAAAATCTAACCTCGGGATTATTTTTGCCCAAGAAGGAGTCTCTGGAGAAAACGATGGTCGTTTTGCAAAGCTTCTAATTGATAACCATTTCCAAGACGGAAGCGACATTATCCTAATCATTAGAGATGACGACTTAGATAAAATCGGTACTGGGGCAAACTTCTACAGTATATTGGACGAGAAGGTTTACCGGACGAAATTCCCCGAATAGTATAACAATACTGTCTATGAGAAGGACCTCGGAGGTATCAGTAGGGACCATTAGACCTACTCCGCCTCTCCGCGCAAATGCCCGTTTTTCGGGGGTAAACAAGTAAGGGCATTTACTGCTTTTATAAGTGGCAACTAGATGTCGGCAAACAACTCAGATGTCTTAATTCAATTGTCCACAGCGGTAGGCGCTGTGACGGGGGTGGTTTTATAACGTTATAGGCCGAATATATGGGTGTAAGGGCGTGAAACCCGTGGTAGCGCGGGTAGCCAAGCCAGGCCAACGGCGCAGCGCTTAGGACGCTGTCTCGTAGGAGTCCGCCGGTTCGAATCCGGTCCCGCGCATGAGCGAACGCAGTGAGCGAAGAGCAGGACCGATTCGAGCCCTGGAACCCGAACGGAGTGAGGTTTCCTCCGGTTCGAATCCGGTCCCGCGCATTCTGTCGCGACGCCGAACGGCGAGCGACGAATGTAGATCGAGGATTCGAACCCTGCCACGAGCGACCTCACCATCTGAAACGTTCGAGCAGAAGATAGGGGTCCCTTCAGAATCGATAGTATTGTGATGCGTTCGGCCCCGTTTTGTTATCCCAATAACATTATGGGCGTCCGAGTAGACGTTGACAGTATGGCCGAAGGGGGACGGGGAAACGAGGATCCTCGGGAGGAGTCGCTCTCTACAGACGAGATACTGGAGATCCTGAGTAACTACCAGCGACGAGGAGTCATCAAGCATCTTCGCGACGCACCGGGACAGGTTCATTCTATCGAAGAGATAATTAACTACATCAAGAAGCTCGAACAGAAGCGACACGGCGAATCGCCCGGGGAAGACCATCTACTATCGGTTCTCGTTCACGTCCACGGTCCGAAGCTCGAAGACGGAGGGATCGTAGACTACGACGTCCCGAACAGGGAAATCCGCTACTATCCGAACGCGAAGGTCGAACGATTGCTAACGAAGATAGAAACTACCGTCGAAGAGTTCGAAGAAGAATGACCTTCGCTATCGGTTCGACCGGCGAACGACCACCTCGACGTTCGGAGGTTCGACGACGCCGACGAGGCGATAGAGGACGCTACTCTCCACGTCGCGGTACCAGCGCTCCGTCGACCGAGCCAACGGTGCAGCAGTCGGGACGCCGCCGTTGGCGTCGAATCCAGTCTCGTGCATACCCTCACGCTACCGAAGGGCGACTCCGTCACTTCATCGTCACGTACGTCAGGAGACCGAGCGCGACGAACTGGAGACCCCGGAGGACGGCGACGACTGTCTGGACCGTCGGGTCGGGCGAGAAGAGCATCCGCATGCTGAAGAAGAAGTAGATGGCGAGGGCGTTCTCGACCAGCAGCACTCCGCCGAACGCGAGCAGTCCGAACGCGAGCGGCGTCCGGAACGTCCGATAGTTGCGGAGCCAGACGAGCGTCAGCGCGAGCAGCATGAGTACGTTCACGCCCGAGAGAACGATGCCGAACAGCGTCGTGGCGTTCATCGTTGCCATGTCGGGTCACTCCACGTGGTCCGTGATGCGCTCGAACTCCTCCTTGTGGTGTTCGAAGCGGTCCGTGAGGAAGTAGAGTTTGCCGTACTCGTCACCGCCGGTCTCGAGTACGTCGTGTTCCACCAGCACGTCGAGGTGGTAACGGATGGTGTTGTAGTCGAGCTCCAGGCAGTCGGCGAGCTGGTTCGCGTTCCGTGGTCGCTCGTCGATCGCCCCGATGATGCGGGCGCGGTTCTCCCCGCCGCGGGTGCCGACGAGGAGGTACCACAGAACCTTTTCCATTCCACGCTGGACATGTTCGCCTTCGGTCCAGTTAATGCTGCCCCCGGACGGCAGTCGCGACCCGTGAAAAAGCGAGTGAGTAGCGCTCCGGGGAGACGGGGCTGTCGCCGCCGTCCCCGGTGCTCGTCCATCCGCTCAGCTCATCTCCGGCGTGCGCGTGACGCGAATCACGTCGGACGTGTGCGGGTACGCGTAACCGTCGCCGACGTCGGTGACGAGCCGAACCGGTTCGTCCTCCGACGGGCCGGTGTCTGGCCCGGACTGGCGGGGAGCCTGGTTCTCTCCCAGCCCGGGTTCCTCGTTGCGCTCGGTCCCGGCGTCCCAGAGGCCGACCGCGATGGTCACGTCGCCGTCGAGCGGTTCTTCCTCGTCGAACAGCGCGACGCCCCTGTCGTCCGGCGCGTAGAACAGGTCGTTCGACTGGACGAACATCGTCGCGAACGACAGTCGCTCGCCCGGCGAGGCGTCGACGGAGAACTCGTAGGCGTCCCCCGGCCCGAGCGGTCCCGGTTCGTCCGCGCCGACTGGCGTGTCGAACGCTCCGCTGTCCGACACCTCCATTCGCTCGGACAGCGACGACGCCAGTTCCATCGGCACCCCGTCCTCCGCGAGCGCTTCGAGTCCGTTGTCGCGGGCGGGTTCCCCCGCGGTGAACATCGGTGCCGGTTCGTCGTGGACGGCGTACGCGCCCGGCGACAGCGGAATCGGTTGCTCCCCGGCGTCGCCGTTCGCCGACGTCTCGAGCGTGGTCGGCTTCGAGACGTTCTCGATTCGCACGGTGAACGTCGTCGCAGCGTTCGTGCCGTCGTCCGAGCGTGCGGCGACGGACGCGTGGCCGCCCACACCGAGCCGCGACAGGCCGACGGCGGAGAGAACCCCCGCCGACCACGTCAGAACGGTCCGCCGAGACGTCCGCACGTCGTTCGTTCGCTCGCTCTCCCCCGGTTCGTTCGGTGTTTTCGGTGGCATGGTCTATCGTGCGCGTCGGCGCACGGACGGAGGGACACCGGACACACGAAAGTGCGTTTTTCAAGCTCTCTCCGGGGTCTCTGGGGACTCTCTCTAGAATCCGTCCGGACTCTCCGCGACGACGTCGGCGGCGCGTGGAACGCGGCGGACGCGGACGGTCCACGAAGCGAGCCCCGCGCTCACTGCTGGTCGACCAGTCGCTCGACGCGGTCCAGCGAATCCGCGTCCTCGGGGTCCTTGTCCTCTCGGACGCCGAGGAAGCGGGGGAACCGCAGGGCGTACCCCGACGAGTAGGTGGGAGACTCCTGAATCTCCTCGTAGCCCACCTCGAAGACGACTTCGGGCGAGAGGTCGACCTCCTGGCCGTCCTGGGCGGCGACGTGGGGTTCGAGCAGCTCCGTCAGTTCGGCCAGTTCCTCGTCGGTGATGCCCGTGGCCACCTTGCCGATGGTCTCGAAGCCGGAGTCGGTCCACGCGGACAGCAGGAAGGTACCGAGGAAGCTCGCGCGGCGGCCCTCGCCCCACTCCGCGCCGGTGACGACGAGGTCGAGCGTCTCCACGTCCGGCTTGCGCTTGAGCCAGTTCTTCCCGCGGCGACCCGGCGAGTACGTCGACTCGGGGTTCTTCAGCATGATGCCCTCGTGGCCGGAGTCGAGCGCGTCGGCCTCCACGTCGGCGATGTCGTCCGGGTCGTCGCTGACGACCAGTTCGGAGACGTCGTCGCCCAGCAGGTCCCGGAGGCAGTCGTGGCGCTCGGTCAGGGGGACTTCCAGCAGGTCCTCGCCGCCGGCGTGGAGGCAGTCGAACGCCCGGAGTTCGACCGCGACCTCCTCTCGTGCCCGGGCCACGTCGTGCTTGCGGCGGAAGCGCCGCAGCACCTCCTGGAACGGCAGCGGTTCGCCGCCGTCCATCGCCACCACCTCGCCGTCCAGTATCGCCGGTTCGTCGAGCGTCGCCTCCGCGTACTCGACGATTTCGGGGAGCGGGTCGGTCACGTCCTCCATGTTCCGCGAGAAGACGCGGACGTTCGGGGACCCCGCGGGCGCGTCGCGGTCCCCCGGCAGGTCCAGTCCGTCGGGGTCGTAGTGTAACTGGACGCGCGCGCCGTCGTACTTCCAGTCGACGGCCGCCTCCTCCCAGTCGTCGAGCGCGTCGCTCACGGTTCCGGCCTGCGCGAGCATCGCCTGCACGGGCCGGCCGACGCTCAGATCGAGCGCCGCGAGCCCCTCGGTGCCGTCCTCGCGGGCGACGCGAGCGACCCGGCCGTAGTCGTTCGACACCTGCAACGCGCGTTCGACCTCCTCGACGGGCACGTCGAAGCCGGCGGCGACGGCGTCTCGCACGGTCCCCTCGCCGACGCCGATGCGCATCTCCGAGAGGACGAGACGAGCGAGGTAGCGCGCCTCCGCCGACCCGGTGCGGTTGAACAGGCCGAACAGGATGTCTATCTTCGTGTCCTGACTGCCGGACCCCTCGACGGCGGCCAGCGCGGCGAGTTCGTCGTACACCTCGGCGACGGTGAGGCCGTCTTCGCTACCGTCACCGAACGCGCCGAGACCCTGCTGACCGCCGAAGTCGTAGCTCGCCGCTACCTCGCCGACGTCGCCCAGTTCGGCGAGTTTCGCTTCCACGTCGTCGGCGGCGACGTTCCGGCCGGCCGCCCGCGCGATGGCCTCGTAGCAGTAGTTCGGTCCGATGTCGAGCGTCGTCGAGTCCCACGCCGGGAACACCCGGCCCTGGACGAACCGCGCCAGGGCCTCTAGGTCGTCGTCGGCCGCCACCAGCAGGTCGGTGACCGCCTCGACGATCTCGGTGTCGGCGCTCATCTCCTCGATTTCCGACGCGCACCCGGCGAACTCCGCGAACTCCATCGTCGGACGTTGCCAGCGCCCCGGATTAAATCGCTCGGTACGGCCTCGAAGCGCTCGCGGACCGGAACCGACACGTTCGACTGGGGGGCGCTCGAACCGGCGAGCATGACCGACACGCGAGCGGAGAACGGCGTCACGGCGCGCTACAGCGAGACCGACCGCGAGCGCGTCCTCGAACTCGAAACCGACGGGCGGACGGCGGCGGTCTCGCAGAACCGCGAGGGGTACGGGATGCTGAAGGTGCGCGAGACGGCGGACGGCGAGGAACTGGAGCGGTACTACGGCTTCGACATGGCGATAGACCACGCCGCGGAACTGCTCGGCGTGCGTCCGGACGCGGTTCCGGTGCCCGAGGCGGCGAGCGACATGGGGATGTAGCCCGGGCCGGCGACTCAGAGCAGTCCGGAGACGGTGTCGAGGACGTACGCCACGCCGGCGAGCGCGAGCAACAGGAGCAGAGACCAGACGACGCTCGCGTTCTCGACCTCGACCGGGAACTGCACGGTCACCGACGGACCGACCCACCGGAGTTCGACCGCGGCCCAGGCGAGGAGGACGCCGGCCAGCGCGAAGACGGCGAGCACGTCCCAGAAGCCCATCCACCACGGGAAGAAGTAGCCGAGCAGTCCGTTCTCGACGACCGGCGGGACCAGGTTGCGGATGCCGGCTTCGACGTTGCCGACCACGCCGCGCTCGTCCGTCTCGACGGCGTGCGAGGCGATGCCGGCGCGCTCCGCGCTCGGACCGCCCGCGCTCTCGTCGCCCGTGCCGAGGCGTTCGGCCTCGTAGGCGCGGTCGACCGGCACCGACCAGACGACGTCGCCCGACTCGTCCAGTTCGAACACGCGGTCGCCGACGGTGTCGGTGACGAGCGTGTTGCCGTTCGGCAGGCGGTCGGCGTCCCGGGGCCACTGCATCCGGTCGTCCCGCCACGTCCACGACCGGTGCCACGACCCGTTCTCGCGCTGGTACTCGACGAGACGGTCGTTCTCGGAGTCGGCCACGACGACGGCGGGACCGCCCTCCGACGCCGGGATGTAGTCGGGGTTGTGCTGTTCGCGGAGGACGCCGTACTCGTCCTCGCTGCCGAGCGTCCAGTTCTCCATCAGGCCGCTGCCGTTGAGGAACGCGACCCGGTCCTGGTTGCGAAGGTCGACCATGACGCGGCCGTCTTCGAGGTACTCCACGTCGTTGATGTGCGACCAGTCAGCGTCGTACGCGCCGCCGCTCTCGACGGGCAGGTCGCTCTCGACGGTCCAGGTCCACTCCCGGACGCCCGACGTGGTGTTGACGACGAAGACCGCGTCCGCGCCGATGTCGGCGACCAGAACGTGCGAGTCGTCGATGACGTCGACGTCGTGCCAGCGACCGTTCTCCGCGCGGTGGCTGTACAGCCGCGTCACCTCGCCGGTCGAGAGGTTGAGGCGCTCGACGACGTTGCGCCGGCAGTTGACGCCCGGGTCCGACAGCGGTCCGGACGCACAGACCGACGCGTTGAGTCGCTCGGTGGCGACGTAGGTCACCGACGCCGACCCCGTGAGAGCCGGGTCGACGTCCCAGTACGTGCTGTGGGCGTCGGTGTGGTAGCGGACTGTCCCGTTGGGATTGAACGCGATGAGCTCGCCCGACACCGAACGCATGTCCCCGTTCTGGGTGGTGACGACGGTGATTCCGCCGCGCTCGCCGACGACGGCGTCCTGCGAACCGGACGGCGCGTCCGCCCGGCGTTCGTAGACGGCGTTCGGTGCGGCTCCCGCTAGCACCATCTGTGTCACGAGCGCGAGCGCGATGGCGATGGAGAGCGTCGCGAACGCGGCCCGATAGGCGGACTTCCGGTTCATAGTCTCAGTTCCCAAATCTCCGGCAAGAATGTTCCGGATTGTTACACGAACCGACGTGCGTAGCGCCGGGAGAGCTATCCGTCGCCGGCCACGAGAGGCGAACGTGACCGAGACGGTCGTTCGCTGTCCGGAGCACGGCTACGTCGCCGGTGACGCCTGCCCGGCCTGCGACGAACGGTGCCGCCGAGTCCTCTCGGCGGACCGGCGGAAGCGCCTCTCGAAGTTCTGCAGCGGTGCGCTTCGCCACTTCCCCGACGACGCGGGCGTCGAACTGGACGACCGTGGATGGACCGACGACGACGCCCTCGCCACCGCCGTGACGGAGCGCTACGACTGGGCCACCGCCGAACACGTCGACGCCGTCGTCGCCACCGACCCGAAGGGGCGGTTCGAGCGCCACGATGGGCGAATCCGGGCCGCCTACGGCCACTCGGTCGACGTGACCCTCGACGCGGACGCCGAGTCGAGCGGGACGTCCGAAACCGACGAGTCCGCCGTCCCGGACGAACTCTACCACGGCACTGCGCCGCGAAACCTCGACGCGATTCGCGACGAGGGACTGCGGCCCATGGGCCGCCAGGAGGTCCACCTCTCGGAGACGCGTGAAGGGGCGCGGGCGGTCGGCCGCCGCCACGCCGACGACCCCGCGGTGCTGGCGGTGGACGCGAAGGGTCTCGTCGCGGACGGTCGGCGCGTCACCCGGCGCGGAGAGGGGGTCTACGCGACGGAACGCGTCCCGCCGGAGTACGTCGACCCGGTCGACTGACGGCCCCTATCGGGCGTAAATCAGAGCCTGGCGCCCGGCAAGCGCCAGATAACAAAGCGCGGGCCGGTCGACTGTCGCCGTCGTGCCCCGACTCCGTCGCGTCGCGCCCGTCGCCGTCGTCCTCGTCGTCCTCGCGACCGCCGGCGTCCGGCCGCCGACGTACGCGGTCGTCAGCGGCAGCATGGCCCCGAACGTCGAGGTGGGGGACGCGGTGGTCGTGGTGGACGAGGAGTACACCCGCCCCCGGGGAAGTCGGGACGGCGTCGTGACCGTCCGCGCCGGACGCGGGACGGGCTACCGGTCGCTCGGCGGGTACGGCGACGTGATACTCTTCGCTCCTGACGGCCGCGCGGACGGGTTACCCGTCGTCCACCGGGCGCGGTTCTGGGTCGAGGAGGGCGAGAACTGGTACGACGAGGCGCGCCCGGCGTTCGTCGCGGCGGACGACTGCCGGGAGCTACGGAACTGCCCGGCACCCCACGCCGGATTCGTCACGAAGGGAGACGCGAACGGCCACTACGACCAGGCAACGGGCCTCTCGGAACCGGTCCGTCCGCGCTGGGTTCGCGGCGTCGTGGTCGCCCGCGTCCCCGAGGCCGGACGCCCCGTCGTCTGGTATCGCCGCTACTCCCGGACGAGCGCCACGTTCACCAGCGACTCCCCGCCGGTCACGGTCGCCTCCTGGGTCAGCGAGTAGAGGACGCCCGCGCGGTCGGTCTCGACCTCCTGGAGCGTCTCGTAGGTCGTCGGGTCGTACAGCGTGCCGACACGCTCGCCGGCGTCGACCCGCTCGCCGAGTTCCCGGTCGGGGTCGGGGACGAAGAGACCGGAGTCGCGCGCCTCGACCCGGCCGAGGTGGTTTCGAGCCAGCGTCGGGTCGCCGTCGTCGACCGGGGACCCGTCGAGCACGTCGAGATGCCGGAGGACGTTCAGCGTGCCGACGACGCCCGTCTCGACGGCGTCCTCGACGACCTGCTTGTTGTGGGCCAGTTCCGGCGTTATCGAGGGGATGTCCTCCCGTGTGGCGGCGACCCTGAGCTTCCCGCCGAAGTCGCGTCGCTGCCACTCGGCGTCGGCGTCCTCGTCCGCCTCCTCGGACAGCAGGAGGTCGGTGCCGAACGCCTCCGCGAGCCCCCGGGACGCCTCGTCGCCCTCCATGAAGACGACGTGCGTGAGCATGTCGGGGCTCCCGGTGTGGAGGTCGACGACCGCGTCCGCGCGTTCGACGTACGTCCAGAGCCGGGCGGCCATCCGCTCGTGGAGCGTCCCCGCCTCGTCGCCGGGCCAGACGCGGTTCATGTTCGGGTTGACGCTGTCCAGCCCCTCGGGCGTCGTGTAGGACACGCGGTCGAAGGTGAGCGGGTCGGCCACCGGTACGACGACGACCCGGCCGGCGAGGTCGGCCTCGCAGAGGTCGTCGTGGAGCCGCCGGCACACCTCCGTGCCGTTGACCTCGCGACCGTGCTGGGCGGCCTGGACGTACACCGTGGGGCCGTCCGTGCGCCCCTCGTACGTGTGGACGGTGGTCGTCACCGCCACTCCGGAGGGCATCCGTGCGAGCGTCACGCGCTCGGCGGCGTGGTCTGCCATAGCGGAACAGGCGGCCCCGGGACAGTTGAACGTACCTCTTCCGAACCGAGTGCAGTTAAGGCGTCGCGGTGCCACCGTCGAGTCGAACGATGTACTCGCGGGAGCACTTCCTCCTCGGCGCGGTCGCCGCAGGTCTCATGCTCGTCCCTCTCTCGCGGACGTTCGGCCCACTGGTCCTGGCGGCGCTGTTCGGCTACGGCGTCCTGCTGAGCGTCTTCGTGGACCTCGACCACTTCGTGCTCACGCGCTTCCGGACGGGCGACTGGCGACACCTCCGGGCCTGCCTCGCCGAACCGACCGCCGCGTTCGGCGACCAGGACTGGGTGTTCGAGGACGTCGACGACATGGAACACGAGCGTATCCTCTCGCACGCCGTCGTCGGCGGCGCGCTGGTCGCGGCGCTCCTGGTCGTCTCGGTGCCCGTCGCCGTCTTCACCGCCGTGCTCCTGTACGTCCACGTGCTCGCGGACCTGTTGCGGGACAACGACCTGGCGTGACCCGGGCGACGGCCGGACTGCGTCGAACTTGCATCCGGCGGCACAGTCGAACTTATCCGGGGAGAGAAGCGATGTAGCGACGGAACGACTGAATCCAAATATACTTCCCCCGGGACCGTAGACATGGGTTCATGAGCCGGACCGTCGCCGTCGCACACTATCCGGAGGGCGCGGGCCACGCTACCCGGATGCTCGCGGTGGCTCAGGCGCTCGAGGGGCCAGCAACGGACGTCGTCCTCGCCGGCGGTGGCCCCGGCTCTCGCTTCATCGAGTACAACGGCTACGACGTGTACCGCCCGGCGACGGTCGACTTCATCGGCGACTACCAGGGCGGGTCGCTGCTGGACGTGGTCTTCAAGAGCGTCCCGTGCAGCGGCAAGCGGGTGTACGACCTCGCGCGGTGGCTCCGCCGCGTGGACCCCGACGCGCTCGTCACCGACGACATGTTCGCCGCTATGGCCGCCCAGACCACCGGTACGCCGCTGTACGTGCTCACGCACAACGCCGCGTCCTACTACGACGCCGCCGTCGAGCAGGTGTTCACGTGGCTCCTCAACCGCTACCAGCTGTCCGTGGCGGAAGGGTTCCTCTATCCGACCGTCTGGGAACCGGACGTGGGCGACCCGCCCGGGGTCGTCTACCTCCCGCCCGTCGCGCTCGACCCACCCGACGCCTCGACCCCGCCGGACGACCTCGACGTCCTCGTCGTCCCGAGTACCTACTCCACGAACTTCGACACGCTCGCCGAGACGCTCCGGGCCGAGGGCAATCGCGTCACGCTCGTCGGGGACTCCGACTGGACCTGCGTTCCCTCGATGGTCCCGTGGATACGCGCCGCCGACGTTGTCGTCTGCTCGGGCTACTCGACGGTGATGGAGGCCGGCGTCGCCGGTACGCCCTGCATCATCTACCCGTTCACCGACGAGCAACACGGCGTCTCGCGGGTCATCGAGCGCAACGGCCTCACCGGGTTTCAGGTCGAACACTCCATCCCCCACGTCGCCCGCGCGGTCCGGCACCCGCCGGCGTCGCCGGAGTACGAAAACGGCGCGGAGCCGGCGGCCGAGTACGTCCTCGACCGGATGGCCGAGTGACGACCGTCGAACGACGAGGACGCCACGATTTTCGGGTCGAAGGCTCGATGTACGCGTCCCACCGGCAGTGCAGCGCTCGCCGAGTCCGCCGAGTCGCGACCACGGCGCGAAGCGGTCGGCGGCGGACGCGTTCGACGCTCCCGAGCGAATTGCCACTGCCGAAACCCCCTTTCCGCTTCTCCCCCGACTACCGCCATGGTGCAGGTGACGGCCGGCGCGCGACTCCACTTCGGCTTCCAGAACCTCTCGCTGGCCCACGAGCGACTGTACGGCGGCGTCGGCGTCGCGCTCGACGAACCGCGGGTCCGGGTCGAAGCGACCCCCGCGAGGAGCGTCGACTGCGACCACCCGGCCGCCCGCGAGTACGCCCGGCGAGCGGTCGACCTGCTCGACGTGCCGGGGACGGCCGTGACGGTCCACGAGGCGCTGCCCCGGCACGTCGGTCTCGGCAGCGGGACGCAGCTCGCGCTCTCGGTGTTCGCCGCCGTCGCGCGAGCGCACGACCGCGAGCCCGCCGTCCGCGAGCGCGCGCCTGACCTGGACCGCGGGGGACGCAGCGGCGTCGGCGTCGCCACGTTCGAGCGCGGCGGGTTCGTCGTCGACGCCGGCCACCCGGTCGAGCGCTTCACGGCCGACAGGCCCGCTCCCGGGGAGTGGTCGGTGCCGGCGGTCGCGGCCCGCCATCCGGTGCCCGACGACTGGCGGTTCGTCGTCGCGCTCCCCGACGCCGAACCGGGCCGCAACGGCGACGACGAGGACGACAGCATGCGCTCGGTGGTCGAGCGCGCGGACCCCGCCGTCGCCGACGACATCGGAGCGGTGCTGTTGCGCCGGGCGCTCCCGGCGATCACCGAGCGCGACTGCGAGACGTTCGGCGACGCCGTCGCGGAGATCGGTCGTCTCAACGGCGCGTGGTACGCCGACGAACAGGGCGGCGTCTACCGGCCGCCGGTCGGCGACGTGGTGGCCCGGTTGCGGGAGTCGAGCGCCGTCACCGGGGCCGGCCAGTCGTCGTGGGGACCGGCGCTGTACGGCGTCACCGACCGCGACCGGGCGGACGCGGCGCGGGAGGCGGCCCGGACCGCGCTCGACGCGGTCGGCTGCGGGGGCGAGGTGCTGGTCGCCCGGCCGCGCAACCGCGGTGCGAACGTGCGCGAACCCGAAGCGGGGAGTTCCGACGCGGGGAGCGCCGACGGCGGACCTGTCGGCGAGCGTAAACGGTAAGGACCCCCCTCGAGAAGCGAGCGCATGGACCGCATTCCGTTCGGCGTCTCGCAACTCGACTCGCTGATCGGCGGCGGGTCGCCGCCCGGTAGCGTCGTCCTGCTGGCGGGCGACCCCGGAGCGGGCGCGCGCGAGTTCTGCTACACGAGTGCGACCATCAACGCTCTCGCGCACGCGGACCCCGAACTCTTCGACCTCCACTACGGTTCGGTGGCCGACGCGGCCACTCCCCCCGACGAGATTCACTACGTCTCCTTCACCGCAAGCCCGCGGGAGATCCGCGAGGAGATACTCCACACCATCGACGACGAACTCGTCGACGCCGCGATGACCGAGATCGAGTTCGAGGACCTCTCCGGCGAGTACTTCCAGTTGAGTCCCATCCCGCGCGACTGGTACGTCGGCGAACGGCGCACGCTCGCCGACCTCGGGAAGGCCCACGACCGCCGGGACGTCCTCGAAGCGTTCGGCGACTACCTGACCGAGCACGCCCCGGGCGGCCTCGTGCTCGTCGACGCGCTGACCGACCTCACGGCGCTCCCCGACGAGCAGGTCGACTGGAGCGAGGTGACCATGCTGTTGCACGGGCTGAAGAAGGCGTCCCAGTCGTGGGGCGGCCTCGTGCTCGTGCTCGTCAACCAGGAGAGCCTCACGGAAACCCAGATGGGGACGCTGACTGGAGCGGCCGACGGCACCCTGAACTTCGAGTGGGAGAGCGGCGGCAACGAACGCGACCGCACCATGTTCGTCCGGGAGTTCCGGGGCGTCCTCTCGCGCATCGAGGCCGAGGACATCCTCCAGTTCGAGACCGAGATTCACGACGCCGGCTTCGACATCAGCAACGTCCGCAAGATACGGTAGTCGACCGCGGCGCGAACCGTCGTGGAAAAGGGTCTTTTGTGTGCCGGGCCGTAGCCTCGCGTGGCCGATGACGATAGAGAGCGTTCCGAGTCGGCGTGGCGGCCGGCGGTGACGAACCCTATGAGTGCCGAGGCCATCGAATTACTAGTACCACTTCTCTCAGGAAAATCGGGACGTTTGAATTCGAGTGGGAAGGTTACGGTCGGTCGGGGAACAGTGCGAGGTGGCTGACGATGATCCGACTCTCGATCCCGCCCGCCAACGCGCCCGAGAGCACCCCGATGGTGCTGATGAACGCACCGGTCCGGACGAGATCGATGAAGCCCACGGTCGGCTCCTCCAGGCTCGGCCAGTTGGACATCAGGTTCGGCGGGAAGACGACCAGTTCGATGACGAGGATGATCGCCCACACGAGCCCGAATAAGCCGACCATCGCCAGAAGGAGGACGAAAAAGACCGTGACGTTGACCAGGGCCGTGTGTTCGGTGACGATCCGATGTCGCTTCCGCGGGAAGGAGAGGTTCTGGACGAACAGGAGGTAGAGCGTTGCAGTGAAGATACTGACGGCCGCGAACAGCGCTGCCGTCACGTTAGTCATGTGGAAGCCGACGTCCCAGGATTCGGCGCTAAAGACGATGACGAGCGTCGGTGCCAGCGCGGCCGTCGACAGCTTCGGTAACGAGAGCGGCAACAACGGTGCCCGGCTGTTACCGAGCGCCTGCAGGATCCGTCCGGGGTTTCGGACGGCACTGGCCGCGTGGAAGGTCAGCCGCTCTACCGGACCGCGTGGGCGGGCCTCGGCCGCGGAGAGCTCCGCGGCGATCCGATGGAGATACCGCTCGACGTCCGCGTCGATCGACGGAACGGCCCGTCGATCCGGATCGAACTGGAACGGCTCCATGACGCCCCCGTCGGCGTCGCGATGACGGGCGCCCAGCATGTGTCCGACGAGGTGGACCACGAGCGTCGCCGTATTCCAGCGGACGGCGTCGTCCTCGAGCGAGCGTCGAGGGTCGTTGCGGGGCGCACTGCGGAGGTTGTTCGTCGAGACGATCGCGACGCGAGCGAGCGGCGACGCCAGTCCGGGGACGAACCGCTCTTTGCTCGAGACGAGCGGAACGTCCGTCACGACGAGGATCAAGTCGTACGGCCCCTCGACCATCTGATGCGTGGCGCGGTCGAGGAACTCCGAGGGCCGTCGCTTGTCGTGGTCTGCGAGCGGTACCGCGTCCTCGAGGTAGAACCGCCAGGCGACGTCCGTGACCGACGCGAGTTCGTCGACCGTATCTTCGGCAGCTTGCGTCGCAAACGACTGGAGCCGCCCCGGGTCGGTTCCCGGCGCGTGCGCGACCAGCACCCCCACGTCGATCTGCAGCCCGATCGACCCCTCGCACTCGGCCGCCACTAGCGTCGGACCGTCGCGGTCGCCCGATCGAGAACGAGACATCGTCTGACGGTTCATCGTGGACGTTCTTAACGGCTGGTGGCGACGTCTCCGCGTGAGTACCGTGCGACAGACCGCCCAACTCTGCCGAATTCGAAGCGTACTGCTAGCGCGGTGCCATCGCGTTCGATTCTGTCCGAATATCACTTGCCGAAGTGAGTACGGATGGATTCGACTGAGCGGTACGAGTACACCGTCTCCGTTCGAGTGCCGAGGCCGAACTATTACCGAGAATCCGCTTTCCATCGGATGATGTCTAGCGAAGGGAGGACGAGCTACGTCTCGACGGCATCGAGGGGGACGGACATCCGCTGTCGATGTGGTTCGAACCCGAGTTTCTCGTAGTACGCCATCGCTCGCTCGTTGGCCACTTCCACTCCGAGCGAGAGTTCGACACAACCCTCCTCACGTGCGTATTGTATCGCCCGCGCGACGAGGTGGTCGGCAAGTCCCGACCCTCTGTAGGACGGTCCGACGTACAGATTTCCGACGAACAGCCGTTCCGGCGGGTCGAGGAATCGGTCGCTCGGTTCGAGCCCGGCGTTCAGCCAGCCAGCGAAGACGGCGTCGATCTCGTAGAGGCCGACCGTCGAGTCCTCGACGTCGTCGAGAGCGACCCAGCATCGCCTGTCCGGGACGTCGTACCCTTCGAGGAAATCCTCGACCAGCGCGTCCCGGTCGAGGTCCGGACTGAGATGCTGCTCACCGACGGCATCACCCAGATCTCGCCAGAACGGGAGCCAGCACTCGTCGACGAACCGATCCATGACGTCTTCCTCGACGCGAACCCGGCGGAGATGGACGGACGAGTGATTACCGGTCATCGGTTCACTGTCGCTGGCTTCCAGCGTGACGTCCTGCAGCGGCACGTGCATCCCGAGGCCCTGAACCTCGAAGCCGAGATTTTCGTAGTAGGCGATCGCCCGCTCGTTCTCGATTGCGACGTCGAGCGTCAGCTCTTCGCAACCGTCCTCCCGCGCCTGTTGCATCGCGCGTGCAATCAGGTCGTCGGCGAGTCCCGACCCACGGTAGGACTCGTGTACCCAGAAGTCACTGACTTCGAGCCTGTCGGGCCAGTCGAACTGCTGGGGAGACGGCTCGAGACTCGTCCGCACGAACCCGGCGAACGTCGCATCGGCCGTCGACAGCGACGTCGTCGGGTCGTCGACGTCGTCGAGTGCGACCCACAGACGGTTCGATGGCGAATCGAGCAGGTCGAGGTGGAACTCTACTACGTCCTGTACATCAGGGTCGTCGATCAGAGAATGCGCGGCGACGGTTTCGCTCAAATCCTCGTGGTAGGGTAACCAGCACTCCTCGACGTAGCGGCGTAGATCTGCCGCTTCGTTGCGAACACGACGAACCTGCATACGGACATGTCATATCGACCAATCATGAGCATTGGGGTGGTTCGAGTTCGGTTCCTTGCACGGGTCTGTCGGATTCACGATGACGACGGTGAACCTGAGTACTGTCCCAGCTCCGTGGCCAGCGTTCCATCCCGGTCCTCGAAGAGAAACGGACGAACGTCGATGGGCCGTGTTATCCTCGGGAGCCAAAGAGTAATTAGAGTACGTCGGGTACGATTGCACTGACCGATTCGATGTTCGTTATCTGGCTCCGGCTCTCGGAATCCGACGGGGAGGGCTGACCTCGTGTCTTCCGAGGATTGGCCCGACGGTCCGGTCCGCCGGCTGGTCCAGTGGGTCCTCCTGTACGGGGATCGACGGGCGCTCACGCTGGTCATGCTGATCGTCATCTTGTCGCTGCTCCTGATCGTTGGGAGTGCCTGGGAGTTCAAGATGGAGCGACTGGTCACGGAGACGCGGGCGGTCCAGACGCTGTTCAACACGCTCCTCGGTGGAATCATCCTCTTCGTCTCCGTCGTGCTCTCGATCAACACCGCTGCCCTCGCCCAGGAGTTCGCTCCTCTCCAGGTCAAGCTGTCACGTATCGAAGATTCCATCGAGTTCCAGATCGAACTGGAGGAGCTCGTTGACGACGGCGTGAGCCCGGCCGGACTAGAGCCGTTCCTGGGGTACGTCATCAGGGCGATTCGCTCGGAAACGACGTCGCTCCGAGACGCCGACGCCCGCACCGATAGCGAGCGGGCGAGAGAAGATCTGCAAGCCTTCGTCTGCGACGTCGACGCACAACTGTCGGTGATCGAGGATCGCCTCCGGAACACCAACTCCCGTCTGTCGGTCGTCTTGCTGAGCAGTCTCGACTACCCGTACGCCCGCCACATCAACATGGCCCGTCGCCTAGAAGCCGTCCACGGCTCCGAACTCTCGGAATCGGACCGCGAGTCGCTCGACGCGCTGCTTCGAACGCTCACGGTTCTCGCGTCCGGCCGCGAGTACTTCACGACGCTCTACTTCAAACGAGAGCTTCGGGATCTGTCGAGCAACCTCCTCGTCCTCTCGCTCCCGGTGATCGTCTTCACTTCGTACGTGCTGCTCGCGATAGACGCCGGACTCTTCCCGCAGACGGAACTCCCGGCGGTCGAGCCCCGGCTCTTCTACGTCGATATCGCGTTCGTCGTTGCGCTCTCGCCGTACGTCCTCCTCAGTTCGTACATGCTTCGCATCCTCACCGTCTCGAAACACTCCCTCGAATCGACCGTCTTCACGCTCGACTCGGATGCCGAACCGGGATTCGACGGGTAGACGCCGCCCGGCGGTCGTGGTAGTTCTCGAACGAAACGCGATCTGTCAGCGTGATCGATTTCGGCACGGGAGGGGTTGTACGACGCTTCGTCGCACGCCGGATGTCCTATTGGCGCATCGGATCGAATCGTTCGTCGTCGAGCGGTTCGGAATCTGCTCTGACCGACGCGTAGACGCGTTCGGCCCACTCGCGAGCGATGGGCGATTCGGTGTCGACGAACACCTGCATCATGCCCGTCGCTTCGTCGTAGCCGCCGATCCCGACGCGCTCGTCGAAGATGGCGAGTCCGTACGGGAGATCGTCGCGCGTCCGGAGAGCCAGGTGTCCGCCGTCGACCGCCTCGGTCGCCTGCTCCGGATAGGTCTCGAAGAGCTTGTCGACCGTTCGCGGGAGGTAGATGATCTCGTTGTCGGTTCCGTCGAACACCTGCTGGTGGAACTCGCCGAGGACCAGCGGCGCCATGTGCGTCGTGTTGAACCCGCGGAAGGTCTCCGACTCGCCGACGAGTGAGACGAACCGCTCGACCGGCCGATACGGATCGTCCGGTTCGGCGACGGTAACGGTCGCGTCGACGAACGGCTCCACGACGAACTCCTGGTGGTCCTCACAGATGACGTCCAGAAGCGGTGCCAACCGGTGGACGGTTCGAACGTTCGCCTCGAACCGAAGGACCTCGTCGGCGACGGCCTCGCCACGCCCCGTCAACTGGAGCCGGCTATCGACCTTCTCGACGAAGCCTCGTTCGTCGAGCCACTGCGTCAGGCGGTGGCTCGTGGCCCGCGAGATGTCCAACCGTTCCTCGATCTCGCCGCGGTCGAGCGACTCCTCGCGAAGCGCTTCGAGCACCGGCCCGTGTCGCACGATGTCGCCGAGCAGGTCCGTATCGACGCGGTCGCCTGCAGCGTCCAGTCGCTGGCCGAGATACTGCCGGTTCCGTGCATTCTCGAGTACCGTCTCCAGTATCGCCGACCCCGGCGGCAGAGCCGGGTCGTCAGGATTCGTTTCGTCCTCCTGGGGTCCCATGGGAATCCCTCTATCGAGAGACGGTAGCGAGGACAATAGTTCTAGCTGGCACGAGCTGAACCGCGTCTCACGTGGTGAACGCCGTTCGCGACGTCGAACGGTGCTCGATAGATGAGGCCAACACTCCCGCCGTCGTCCGAAATGGTATGATACAGCGCGTCGACGACGAACGAATCGACCAGTTCGAAGTGGGGTTGCGCGGTGAGCTGATTCGTCCCGATACTCCCGGATACGACGACGCCCGCGCCGTCTGGAACGGGGTGATCGACAAGCGTCCTGCCCTCGTCGCGCGATGTGCGGGCGTCGCCGACGTCATCAGTGCGGTGGAGTTCGCGCGCGAGACAGAGCTTCTCGTAGCGGTTCGCGGTGGCGGGCACAACGTCGCAGGCACGGCTGTCTGCGACGGCGGCCTCGTCATCGACCTCTCGGAGATGACCGGGGTTCGGGTGAACCCCGAGACGCGGACGGCGTGGTCCCAGGCCGGCGCCACGTGGGCGGACCTCGACCACGAAACCCAGGAGTTCGGTCTCGCGACGCCGGGCGGGGTCGTTTCGGATACCGGTATCGCCGGGCTGACCCTCGGCGGCGGCATCGGTCACCTCCGCTGCAAGTACGGCCTGAGCTGTGACAACCTCCGTTCGGTCGAACTCGTCACGGCCGACGGCGAGTTCGTGACGGCCAGTGCGGAAGAGAACGTCGACCTATTCTGGGGGCTTCGCGGTGGCGGGGGCAACTTCGGGGTGGTCACTGCCTTCGAGTACGACCTCCACCCCGTCGGCCCGGAGGTCGCGACCTGCCTCGTGTTCTATCCGGGCGACCGGCTGACCGAGGTGTTGCAGGCCTACCGCGAGTTCGTCGCGACGGCCTCCGAGGAGATCAGCACCCTCGTCTTCGCCGGCGAACTTCCGGACGAGGAGCTGTTCTCGGCCGACGAACTCCACGAGCAGAAGTTCGCGATCATGGGCTGCTACGCCGGCCGTGCCACCGTGGGCGAGGACGAACTGGCGCCACTGCGGGAGTTCATCGAGCCGATAGCCGATTTCAGCGACACGGTGCCCTACGCCGAGTTCCAGCAGCTTCTCGACGAGGAGTATCCCGAGGGAATGCGCTACTACTGGAAGTCGCTCTATCTCGACGGTCTCCCGGATACTGCCATAGACCGGATCGAGTACTGGGCCGACGCCGCACCCTCCCCGCTATCGACGGTCGACGTCTGGCAGCTCGGTGGCGCCATCACGGACGTCGACGTCGAGGAGAGCGCCTTCGCTGGCCGGTACTCGCCGTTCCTCCTCGGCGTGGAGGCGAACTGGGAGGACGCCGCGAACGACGAGGCCAACGTCGAGTGGGTCCGCGACTGCCTCGACGACGTGCGCCAGTTCTCGGACGGATCGGTCTACCTGAACTTTCCGGGATTCCTGGAAGGAGGCGACGACACGATGCGGACCACGTTCGGGTCGGCATACGACCGGTTGGTCGCGCTGAAGGACGAGTACGACCCGACGAACCTGTTCAGCCGCAACCAGAACGTCGCGCCGTCCGGGAGCGCACGGACCGATGGTAGGGGCCGGCCCGGTGAATGAGTCGGAGAATGGAAAGGGTCGCCCGGGAAACGTGCCCGTGGGAAACGTCGAAAGTACGCCGGGGGAGGAACTGTAGATACCACGGGACTTCCCGCTCGTTGTGACTGATTGGGCACTATTTCCAGGGGAAGTCCCTTTTTCTCGTTCATATTTCCGAAAATAAGCGGCGTGGACGGACATTCGTCTTAGAAAAACCCGATTTAGAGCACAGATTCGGAACCCTTAACCGTGTACCCGGCTTTGGTTTAGTTGCAATGGCAAACGGTAAGGTTGATTTCTTCAACGACACGGGCGGCTACGGTTTCATCGCGACTGAGGACTCTGACGACGACGTATTCTTCCACATGGAGGACGTTGGCGGCGAGGACCTTACGGAAGGGACCGAGATCGAATTCGACATCGAACAGGCCCCCAAGGGCCCGCGCGCGACGAACGTCGTCCGCGCATAACTAGGATTTCGCACCGTCGCCACGAGGCGACGTAGCGTTACTTCGTTTCTTTCGACGTACTACTACCCGGGAGCGAGAGCTTCGAACGTCGCTCTCCGACGGCCTGCGCTCCCGCGTCGAGTACCGGGCGAACCCCAGTGTCGACGACTATCGGGAGGACTCGCGGCGGTAGGGGGAGCGACCGGCGTCGACGTCGGCCCGGTTCCACAGAGTAGCGGTCCGGTCGACGCGACGGCCCCCGACGCGGAGTGGGAGACGCTGCCCGACGTCGATTCGGTCACCGTACTGGACTGAGTGGTCTTCGGAACCACACGTCGAAAAGAGGTCCCTTCCGGCACGGAGTCGGTGATCGACCTGCCCGTTCGTCGGGGCGATGCACCGCCGTTCGGGGTAGTGGTCCTCGCCGCTCCCGGTCGCGTCGTCAGCGCCAGGGCGCGTCCTCGAAGTCGACCTGTCGCTCTTCGCGGTCGATGGCGTCGATGCGCTCCCGGTCCTCGTCCGAGAGCGACAGTTGCCGTGCCTCGTAGTTCTCCCGGATGTGCGCCTCGGAGGTGGACTTCGGGATGGCGACCACGTTCTCCTTCGAGGATAGCCAGGCGAGGGCCACCTGCGCCGGCGTCGCGTCGTACGCTTCGGCGATCTCGACCAGTTCGGGCAGTTCGGTCACCGCACCCTTCGCCAGCGGGGAGTACGCGACGAGGTAGTGGTCGTGTTCGCGGGCGACCGCCCGGAGCCGTTCCTGCTGGAGCAGCGGGTGGCACTCGACCTGGTGGGCGAACAGGGGGACGTCGAGGTGTGCGAGCGCGTCGTCGAGCAGTTCCGGCGTGAAGTTCGAGAGGCCGACGTTGCGAATCACGCCCTCGTCGTGGAGGTCGGCGAACGCCGCGAGCGTCTCCTCCGCGTCGTACGCCCGCAGCGGCCAGTGGACGTACAGGAGGTCGATGACGTCCACGCCGAGCCGGTCGCGACTCGTCCGGGCGCGTTCCAGCACGTCGTCGTACGAGAGATTCGCCGAATGCACCTTCGTCGCGACGAACACCTCGTCGCGGTCGACGTCGGCAGCGGCGATGGCGTCGCCGACCGCGGCCTCGTTCTCGTACATCTCGGCGGTGTCGACGTGGCGATACCCGTAGTTCAGCGCGGTCTCGACGCTCGCCGCGCACGCGTCGGGGTCGGTATCGTAGGTTCCGATACCGACGTCGGGGAGTGTGTCGACCATCGTCCAAGCCGTCGACCGGCCCCGTTATGGCTCTTTCCGGTACTCCGTTCCCGTTAGATAGATTATAGCTTCGCGAGTCGACGGTGAACCGCACCGTCGTCCGTCGGCGAGTCACGTCCGCCGCGCGAGGTAGGGTGACGCTATCCCGCGCTTTCGGCGGGTCGCGCGACCGTCGGGCGAGCGGCGCGACTCCCCGACGGCTCCGTCGACCGATTGTGCCCCCGTTCGACGACGTACCGCTGACCGGCCATCGGGTCGAGGAGGCTGTTCACCGGGGCATGGTCGTCGCGGAGCACCGGAACGTCACCGGTCTTCGGCCCGGTCCGGTAGTCGTCGATCTCCCGCGAGAGGTCGATGCCGATGTCGCGGTTCGCGTTCCGCGCCCGGAGTTCCGCCTGCGTGATGCGTCGCGGGTCCTTCGTCGCGACGACCTCGATGTTCTGGACGGCGCTCACGCCCGCGGTCGGGAAGCCGTACACCTGCGGGAACACCTGCGCCATCGTCTCGTACTCTGCGCGGTAGAACTTCGAGGCGGGACCGCTCGGCGCGGAGATGAGGTTCGCGAACAGGACGCCGTCGTCGGAGAGTCGGCGCTCGGCCAACCGCATGAACTCCACCGTCGTCAACTGGAACGGGACCTTGTCCTTCTTGTAGGCGTCGAGCACGATGAGGTCGTACGTCCGGTTGGTCTCCCGGAGGAACTGCCGTCCGCCCCGGTTGTAGACGTTCAACTGGGGGGACTCCTCGACGCCGAAGTACCGCTTGGCGACGTCGATGACCTCGGGGTCTATCTCCGCGACGTCGACCGTCGCGTCGTACTCCCGGGCGAAGTGTTTCGGGCCGGTGAACCCGCCCCCGCCGACGAACAGCACCCGGTCGACGTCGTCGGTCATGAGGTACGGGAGGTGGAAGTACCGCGTGTAGTCGAAGACGTGCCGGTCGGGGTCGTCAAGGTCCATCGCGCTGTGTCGCTGGCCGTCCAGGTACAGCGTCCTGACGCCGCCGCGGTCCGCGACCTCCAGTTCCTGGTACGGCGTCTGGGTGTGGTAGACGACCTCGCCGTGTGCGGAGAAGCCCACGGACCCGCCGCCGGCCGCCGCGACGAGCAGCAGTGCGACGCCCAGCGTGGCGTACACCGGCTTCGGACGGGCGGCGGGCGCAGCGAGCCACAGGGCCGTCCCGACGAGCAGTAGCCCGAATCCGAGCCCTATCTGCTCGATACCGAGCGCCGGGACGAGGAAGAACGTCGTCCCGAACGCGCCGACGATGCTGCCGACGGTCCCCAGCGCGTACACGTGCCCGGAGGCTTCGCCGGGACCCTCCTTCTCGGAGAGCTCCGCGGCGTACGGACTGACGAACCCGAGGAGATACGTCGGCGGGCCGAAGAGCAGCGTCACGGCGGGAAGGGAGGCGAACCGGGCGGGGAGCGGAATCGTCGCGGCCACGGCCAGCAGCGTGTCGCTGGCGAAGACGAGCACCGCGACGTACGCCGCGGTACCGAGGAACAGCCACGTCAGCCGCTCGTTCGTCGCTCGCGACGCCGCCCGTCTCCCACCGAGGTAGTAGCCGAGGCTCAGCGCCGCGAGGAAGACCGCGATGATACTGCCCCACGTGTAGATGCTGCTCCCGAACTGCGGTGCGACGATGCGTCCGGCGAGTATCTCCAGCCCCATGCTGGTGACCCCCGAGACGAACACCGCCAGTTCCGGCCTGGACACCCGTCTCCACTCGCGGTCTCGAAACGCCGCCATCCGGAACCCGTACGGGAGGCGACTCAATAATTCCTTCTCCCGCACGGCAGGGGCCGTGAGATGGCGTCGAGGTCGGCTCCCGATCGGAGAGCGAACCGTTTTTGCCACGTTTCGAGTAACGGACCACATGGACCGACTGCACGAGTCACTCCACGAGGCGCCGATAATCGACAAGGACGGCTACCAGTATCTCGTCCACCCCATCAGCAACGGGGTGCCGATGCTCGAACCCGAACTGCTGCGCGAGGTCGTCGTCGGTCTCACGCGGGCGGCCGACCTCGACGTGGACAAGATAGTCGCCCCGGAGGCGATGGGCATCCACATCGCGACCGCGCTCTCCCTGCAGACGGACGTCCCGCTGGTGGTCATCCGAAAGCGCGAGTACGGCCTCGACGGCGAGGTGGCACTCCACCAGACGACGGGCTACTCGGAGTCGGAGATGTACATCAACGACGTCGAGGAGGGCGACCGCGTGCTCATCGTCGACGACCTGCTGTCGACGGGCGGAACGCTTGCGTCCATCTGCGACGCGCTCGACGACATCGGCGCCGAGATAGCCGACATCGCGGTCGTCATCCGGAAGGTCGGCGAGACGGCGCTCGACGAGACCGACTACGAGGCGACGAGCCTCGTCGACATCTCCGTCGAGGACTACGAGGTCACGATTCACTGACCGGCCGGACTCGACTGGCGGCGCTCCGCAGGTAGAATACACGAACTTGCATATTATCGAGGTAGAGAAGGCGGATATACGCTCGAACGCGAAACTATTATTGCAGGTCGCCGACTCCTGGGGAGTACAGATGACGACCGACACGGACGGGGAGATCGACCTCGAGTACGAACTCGACGAACGGCCGCCGTGGCCGAAGTCGCTCCTGCTGGGGCTGCAGCACGTCTCGGTGATGATCGTTCCGGCGACGGCGGTCGCGTACATCGTCGCGGGTGCCGTCGGCCTCGGGGCGGCGAACACCGCCTACGTCGTCCAGATGGTGCTCCTGTTCTCCGGGCTGGCGACGGTCGTCCAGGCGTACGCCGTCGGGCCGGTCGGGTCGCGGCTCCCCATCGTGATGGGGACGAGTTTCACGTTCGTCGGCGCGGCGACGACCGTCGGCGTGAACTACGGGCTCGGTGCCGTCTTCGGCTCGATTCTCGTCACCGGCTTCCTCGTCGAGGGGCTCATCGGCTGGCAGTTCGAACGCATCCGGCCCTTCTTCCCGCCGCTCGTGACGGGACTGGTCGTGGTCATCATCGGACTGTACCTCGTCCCCGTCGCCATGGACTACTCGGCGGGCGGCGTCGGTGCCAGCGACTACGGCGCGGTACACAACGTCGGTCTCGCCGCACTCGTCCTGTTCGTCGCGGTCGCGCTCAACCTGTTCACCGACGGCATCACGCGACTCCTGAGCACGCTGACCGGTATCGCGGTCGGCTACGTGGCCGCCGTCACGCTCGGCCTCGTGAACTTCGCGCCCGTCGGCGAGGCCGCCTGGTTCGCGGTTCCACGACCGGGCGCGTTCGGTCTCGCGTTCGAACCCGTCCCGATGGTCACGTTCGCGTTCCTGTTCCTCGTCTCCGCGATGGAGACCGTCGGCGACATGTCCGGTATCACGGCCGCCGAGGGCAGGAACCCGACCGGCCAGGAGTTCCGCGGCGGACTGTTCACCGACGGTCTCCTGAGCTCCGTCGGGTCGGCGTTCGGCGCGTTCCCCGTGACGTCGTTCTCCCAGAACGTGGGGGTCGTCAACTTCACGGGCGTGATGAGCCGCCACGTCGTCGGCGTGGCCGGCGTCATCCTCGCGATACTCGGGCTCAGCCCGAAGGTGGGTGCCGCCGTCGCGACCATTCCGAGCGCCGTCTTCGGCGGGGCCGTCCTGCTGATGGCCGGGATGGTCGCCGCAAGCGGCACGCGCCTGCTCCTCCTCCACACCGACCTCGACCGCCGGAACATGGTCATCGTCGCCGTCTCCCTCGGACTCGGTCTCGGCGTCGCCACGCGCCCAGACGCGCTCGGCGGACTTCCCCAGGCCGCACGGACCTTCTTCGGGGAACCGGTCGTCGTGACGGCGCTGACGGCGCTCGTCCTCAACGCCCTCGCCCCCGGCGAACAGAGCCCTCTCTTCGACGCGCCGGGTGAGGAGACCCCGACCGAATCACGGGACCGCCCCGCGAGCGGCGACTGATTCGCCGACCGAGTGGACCGCGGGAGTACGGCGGTCGACGCCGTCAGGGAGCACGGATTTCTCGTGAATCCGAACCCGTTGTCTCGGTCGTCGGACCGGACGACTTCGAGCGAGCAGCGGAGACGTCTCTGGCGTAGCGTCGTCGAAGAACGGTCGTTCTGCGAACGTCACCTCTCTGGCCGAGCGAAATTACTCGATGTGGCCTTCGGCGCGAAGCTGGTCGGCGTCCTGGCCGGTGTACCGCCACTCGATGTTGGCCTTCTCGTCCTGCCAGTCCCAGGGTTCGACGACGACGACGTCGCCCTCGTCGATCCAGGTTCGGTACTTCATTCGGCCAGGGATGCGTCCCATCCGGTTCTTGCCGTCCTCACACTGGACGCGAACGTGGTTCCCGCCGTTGTGTTCGGTGACGACCGCGAACAGCTCGTCGTTGTTGGGCATTCGGAGATTCCGACGCCCGGATTCTTCACTCACACCTTCACTACGCACGTCACACGTATAAACCATCGGAGAGTCCCGGTACCATCTGACACGGTGGTAGACCGTTCGTCGTCGCCCGGTACGGCGCTCACTGCCGGCGATTCCCGGCGATAGACCCCGGCGAACACCGCCGACCTGGAAGGACGCCGACCGTTCCACCCCCTCGACGAACGCCGACCGTGCCGCCCGGACGTCTGCCACCGTCCGACTATCGCGAGTCGTTCGCTCGTGCGGTTCGGCGTGGTACCTCGGACGCATGTCCGACGAGAACGACCGCGAGAACGAGACCGAGGAAGAACAGAACCAGTACGGCGGGGACTCACAGAGCATGGACGCGGAGGAACAGACCGAGCGCATCCAGAACGAAACCGACGAAGACGACGAAGACGACGAAAACTGAACGGCGACGGGGCGTCCGGGTGACGGTCGGCGGAGCGGGAACGGCTGCAGTCGGCGCCCCGGTGGCGGAAGGGACCGCCTTCTCGGGTCGCTCGGAGCGTTCGCGGAGACGCGTCACCCGGGGCCGTCACGGTCACGCCGCACGGGGCGAGCGACCGTCCGTCGCGGAGCGGTTCGACGATGCGGGGAACCGGACGATTTACTCGGGAGTGAAAAACAAAATTCGCGTTACAGGCGCTCTGGAGGGCGATAAACGGTGAATAATTAAACCTCCCCCTGTTGTCTTCGACCACGATGTCAGACTCCGCGCCGAGGGTCCGAACGCCGACGACCGCCCTGCTCGATCCCGTAGAAGCGGACGGCGTCGTCTACGACCCATCGCTGGAACGACTCCGGGAGTTCTCCGAGAACCTCGAAACGACGACCGAGTTCGGCTCCCCGTCGTACGTCAGCGACCACCGCTCGCGCAACGCCGACCGGACGAGAAACGAGGTCGACGACGACTTCGACGCGAGCGACTACGCACACGTCGAGGACGCCATCGAGTACGCTCGCGACCACGAGATGGTCTGTCTGGACCGCCGGATGGGCCGCCACCCCGACCACTCCTACCGCTGTCGGCTGTACGTGCCGAAACCGTACGCGCGCATCGCCCTCGCGTGGGCGAAGCTGTTCGAGCCGGTGACGGCGGAGGACGGCCAGCGAGCGCCCGACCCCGACTTCGTCACCATCCAGGTGCCAGAGCGCGACGAGGTCGCCGTCCGCGTCCTCCCCGACGACGGCGTGACCGCCGTGCTGGGCAGCGACTACACCGGCGAGGCCAAGAAGTCCTTCCTCCGCCTGTTCATGTACCACGCCAAGCGCGGGGGCGGACTCGGCCTCCACGCCGGGAGCAAGCGCGTCCGACTCCGGCGCGGCGAAGCGGGCGCGGACGACGACGGCGACGGTCTCGACGAGGTCGGACAGCTGTTCCTCGGACTGTCGGCGACCGGCAAGTCGACGCTGACCGCTCACGGTCTCCGACTCGACGAGCCCGAGGAAGCGACGATGCTCCAGGACGACGTCTGTGCGTTGCTTCCCGACGGCACCGTCGCCGGGAGCGAGGGCAACGGGCTGTACGTCAAGACCATCGGACTCGACGCCGACGAACAGCCCGCGATGTACGACGCGGTCACGCACGAGTCCGCCGTCCTGGAGAACGTCGACGTGGCCGACGACGGCACCGTCGACTTCGACAGCGACCGCCACACGTCCAACGGTCGGGCGGTCATCCAGCGCGAACACCTCTCGTCCGCGGGGGAGGACGTCGACCTCGAGTCGGTCGACCAGGTGTTCTTCATCACGCGCAACCCGACGATGCCACCGGTCGCGAAGCTCTCGCCCGAGGAGGCCGCGGTGGCGTTCATGCTCGGGGAGTCCGTCCAGACCAGCGCGGGCGACCCCTCGAAGGCGGGCGAGGCCATCCGCGTGGTCGGGACCAACCCCTTCATCGTCGGCTCGAAGGGCGAGGAGGGCAACCGGTTCCGCGACCTCGTCACCGACCTCGACGTCGACTGCTTCGTCCTCAACACCGGCGACCTGGGCGGGACCGACATCGGCGTCGAGGACTCGGTGACCATCCTGCGCGAACTCGCCCGCGGCACTGTCGAGTGGACCGACGACGAGGCGACGGGCCTCACCGTCCCCGCGTCGGTGCCGGGGATGGACGTGGACGCGTTCTCGGTCGCGGACAACGTCGACGACCACGAGCGGAAGCTGGCGGAGTTGCGCACCGAGCGGCTGGTCCACCTCGACACGTTCGAGGACCTGGACGAAGAGATTCGAGACGCCGTCTACTGACCCCTCCCGCGTCGCGCCCCGACGTGGGCCGCCGGACGAGGGCGTCCGCTCGGACGGTCGTCGCCGTCCAGCGACGGGCGCGCCGCACCGTCAGGGAGGGACCGCACCAGAGGGGGTAGGCCGCACCTGCTCCGGGTGTGGACCGGCGTACCGCGCTCCGACGCCGCCCGCGGGGACGACTGCTCCTCGACCGGGAGTTCGACTCGCGGCGGGCGTCGAATCAGTTCAGCGAGTCGATCTCGTCGGTGAGGTCGTCCGGCGCGTCCACCGGGCCGTTGACGAACAGGCCGTGACCGACCAGGAGCACGCCGACGAACCCGCCGGCTATCGCCGTGGTCGTCGTCGGAATGGCGGTCAACTGCCCGACGGCGACGCCGCCTATCAGGCTGACGAAGATGGCAGCGAGAACGAGGTCGTAGTACTGCCAGGTGTATCCCATGTCCCAGTGAACGGGGTTCTCACGTGAAGTTCTGACGGTCGTCCGCGGTCGAAACCGGGAACCGACCGTTCCATGTCGAGTAGTCGATGCGACTGCCGACCTGCCGGTTCGTCGTCACGACTGACCACCCGGCGGATTTAAGACACGGGGGTATCCATTCCACTTCATGAGTATTCCGGAAATCGTACAGTCCACGCTGGGCGACGAACAAGTCGCCGCGACGGTCCCCCTCGGCGGTGAAGACGCCCTCTACGTGACGCCGACGCGGACGCTCATCTACCGGGGCGACGGCCTGTTGAGCGACGAGTCCGTCGTGGAGTACTCCCACGACGCCGAGCGCATCGAGGTGAGCGAGGGCCGACGGAAGGCGACGGTCGCCCTCGACTACGGCATCGACGGCGTCGAGGAGTTCACGGTCCCCGCCAAGCGCCTCCACGACGCCCTCCACCCGGTCCTCGCGGGCGTGCTCAACGGCGCGGGCGTCACCGACGCCAACGAGCAGGTCATCCAGACCTACCAGTTCAGCGAACTCACGCTCGTCGTCACGAGCGCACGCGTCGTGAAACACGTCGGCGAGGCCGTCTGGGACGAGGACTTCGAGCAGTACCACTTCGAGGACGTGACCCGCCTCGACGTCGAGGAGGGCACCGTCTCCTCCCAGATAATCATCGAGGCAGACGGTCGCCCGCAGCGCGTCAAGACGCCCAGCGACCGAACGCGAGAGGTGCGGGAACGCGTCGAGCGCGCGCTGCTCTCCTACCACGACGCCGACTCGTACGCCGAGTTCGAGCGCAGTGCCGCGCCCGACGACGCCGGTGACGAAGCGTCCGACGCTGGTGACGCCGACGACGCCGGTGACGACGACCCGTTCGGCGGCGGCGTCGACCCCATCCAGGCGAACCCGCCGGAACTCGACGACGACGGCCAGGTCGTCGAGACCGATTCCGACGCCGGCGCCGACGACGGGTCCGCCGACGCCGTCGGCGATACGGCGAACACGGACGCCGGGACCGCGACCGACGCCGGCGACGTGAGCGCCGACGTCGAGACCGGTTCCGGCGGCTCCGTCGTGGCGGACGACCCCGTCGGAGATGCGGCGAGCGGCGGAACGGAGAGCGCCGACGCTGTGAGCGCCGACGACGCGGTGTCCGAGGACGAACCCGCCGGTACCGGCGGCGACGGAGCGCTCGCGACTACGGGTCGCGAGTCGACCGCCGAATCCCGGGAGGAAACGGCCGACGGCGAGTCGTCCGGGTTCGCCGGCTCCGGGTTCGAGCCCGCCGAGGAGAACATGGGCGACGACGTCGAGGAGCGACTGGCGGCGCTCACCGAGGCGGTCGAACGCCAGAACGAACTGCTGGAGCGCCAGCAGCGGACCATCGAGCGACTCGTCGACCGACTCAGTCGCGACCAGTGACCTTCCGGATGCAGGACGAACCGAACGGACCGTGCTCGCCGGCGTCGAGTTTCACGAAGTGACCCTCGGAGATGCCGGCCCCGCAGCGCTGGCAGGTGAAGTCGCCCTCCTTGACCACGACCTCGCTCTCGAACCGGACGAACCCGCCGCCCGTGGGCCGGATGATGCCCTGCTCGCGTTCGACGATGCCCCGCTTCTCGGCCTCGTCGAGGATGGTCCGGGTCGTCGTGGGGTCGGTCGTGATGGTCTCGATGCGGTCGACCGCCTCCGCGACCGACAGTTCGGCGTGTTCGAGTTTCCCGAGCAGTTCGACGCCCAGCGCCACGGGGTCGTCCCGGCCGTCGCCGTCGCGCCGACCGGCGTCCGCCTCCGGCCCGCTCCCTGACTCGCCCGCCTCGGCGCTCTCGCCGCTCGGACCCTTCGATGCACGGGGTGCATCGTCCTCTTCGCTCATCGTCTCCGAATCGGCCACCTGACGGATTAAAAGTTGCGCGCGGAAGAAAGTACTTAGCCGTCCGGCGGGCAAACTGGGGTGAATGGCAGTGCGTCAGCACCGCCGGCAACTCGCCGGTCTCGCCGTCCTCTCGGTCGTCGTCGCCGCGGGGCTGGTCGTCTCGCCCGACCTCGTCTACCGGCAGGTCGAGGCGGTCACCGACAGCCCCGCGCTCGCCGCGGGCGCGTTCCTCCTCGTCTATCTCGTCCGTCCGGTGCTGGCGTGGCCGACCTCGGCGGTCGCGCTGGCGGTCGGGTACGTCTACGGCCCGGTCGTCGGCTTCCCCGTCGCGCTCGCCGGCACGACCGCGAGCGCCTGCGTCCCGTTCCTCGGCGCGCAGTACTTCCGGGGCGACGGCGGCGTCGCCGGGCGACTGGGAGCCTCGGGCGAGCGCTTCTTCGACGCGACCGGCGACCTGCGCGGCATGGTCGCCTCGCGGCTCGCGCCCGCGCCCTCCGACCCCGTCTCGGCGGCCGCGGGGCTCTCGGGTGTCCCCCTGCGCGCGTTCGTCCTCGGGACGGCGCTCGGCGAGGTGCCCTGGACCGCCGCCGCCGTGCTGGCCGGCGGGTCGCTGGAGACGCTCGCTGCAGGGTCGGTCGGGAAGAACTGGTGGCTCGTCGCCGCGGCGGCGGTCGTCGCGCTCGCCCTGCTCGTGCAACCGGCCCGCGAGGCGCTGACCTAGTTCCAGAAGGTGTCCCCGCAGTCCATCACGACGCCGTGGTTCGGACAGACGTACTTGCAGTGGCGGCGGAACATCGGCTCCTCGCACGTCGGACACGGCCGACCGCCCGTCGCGTCGTCCACCTCCTCGTTCGCGTCCGTCGCCGTAGCGCCGCCCACCGCCTCGGCCGCACCCCCGTCGGACTCCTCGCCCGCGTTCGTCTCGTCGCCCATGCGTGAACGACCGGCCGCCGACCGTATCACTGTTTTCACTACCGCCCGGCCGTCGTTGACGTAACCGAAATCGGTTACCCAAGGATGGGAACGAATAACGTGCTAGCGCACCATTATAACGGATAGAAGTTACTATGACTGACTTAGGCGGTTTCCAGGACCACGTCGCCCGCGTCGACCTCACGGACGGAGCGGTCGACTACGAGGGCGTCGACGACGAGGACGCGAAGAAGTACATCGGTGCGCGCGGACTCGGAGTGAAGTACGTGTTCGACCAGGGACCGGACGTCGACCCGCTCGGCCCCGACAATCTGCTCGCCTTTATGAACGGACCGTTGACCGGCACGCAGACGGTGATGAGCGGACGCATCGCGGTCTGTACGAAGTCGCCGCTGACGAACACCGTCACGGACAGCCACCACGGCGGCTGGTCGGGCGCGCGACTGAAGTGGGCCGGCTTCGACGGCCTGCTGTTCGAGGGGCAGGCCGACGACCCCGTCTACGCCTTCGTCGAGGACGGTGAGGTCGAACTCCGCGACGCCTCCCACCTCTGGGGCAAGGGCGTCCACGAGACCCGCGACACCATCGAGGAGGAGGTCGAGGGGAGCTACGGCAAGAACCTCTCCATGATGGCGGCCGGGCCGGCGGGCGAGAACGAGGTGCGGTACGCCTGCATCATGAACGAGGACGACCGCGCCAGCGGCCGCGGCGGCACCGGCGCGGTGATGGGGTCGAAGAACCTCAAGGCGGTCGTCGTGAAGTCGACGACGAAGATGCCCCAGCCCGCCGACTCGGAGACGTTCCAGAAGGGCCACAAGCAGGCGATGCAGGCCATCCAGGAGTCGGACGTGACCGCGCCGAACGAGGGCGGCCTCTCGATGTACGGCACGAACGTCCTGATGAACCTCACCGAGGAGATGGACGGGCTACCGACCCGCAACGCCTCGTACACCAGCACGCACAGCGAGGCCGAGTCGGAGCCGGACGAGCCGAACATCGACGCCGAGAACGTCTCCGGCGAGAACGTCCGCGAGAACATCCTCGTCGACGAGCCGACCTGTCACTCCTGCCCCGTGGCGTGCAAGAAGGAGGTCGAGGTCGACGTCCACCACAAGGGCGAGGACATGAACGTCCGGATGGAGTCCTACGAGTACGAGTCGGCGTGGGCGCTCGGTCCGAACTCGATGAACGACGACCGCGACAAGATAGCGGCGATGATCGACCGCTGTAACGACGTGGGCATCGACACCATCGACGTGGGCAACACGATGGCGATGGCGATGGAGGCCACCGAGGAAGGGTACCTCGACGAGGGTCTCGACTGGGGCGACGCCGACACGATGCTCGACATGATAGAGCGCATCGCCCACCGCGAGGACGAACTCGCGGACCTGCTCGCGGAGGGCGCGGGACGGGCCGCCGCGGAACTGGGCGACCCCGAGATGTCGCTGGACGTGAAAGGCCAGACGATGGCCGCCTACGACCCCCGCAGCATGAAGGGGATGGCCATCGGGTACGCGACGAGCAACCGCGGGGCCTGCCATCTCCGGGGCTACACGCCGTCCGCGGAGATTCTCGGCATCCCGGAGAAGGTCGAACCGACCGAGTGGGAGGGGAAGGGCGAACTCTGTGCCACCTTCCAGGACCTCCACGCCATCTCGGACAGCTTCGACATCTGCAAGTTCAACGCCTTCGCGGAGGGCATCGAGGAGTACGTCCTGCAGTTCAACGGCATGACCGGCCTCGACTGGTCCGAGGACGACATGCTGACGGCCGGCGAACGCATCTACAACCTCGAACGCTACTACAACAACCTCGCTGGCTTCGACGGGAGCGACGACGACCTGCCCGCCCGGTTCGTCGAGGGAAGCCCCGAGGCCATCCCCGGGAAGGGTGGCTCGGAGGGCGAACTCGTCGAACTCGCGGAGCTGAAAGACGAGTACTACTCGGCCCGCGGCTGGGAGGACGGCGTCGTCCCCGACGAGAAACTGGACGAACTCGGCATCGACGTGGGACCGGGGACCGGCGTCGGCGGCGGCGGTGCCGCGGCCTCCGGCGACGACTGAAACGACCGGCGGACGCTCTCGTCCCGTCCGTCGCGGCGCGCGCGACGGTCGCGGCGGTCCTGACCCGGCCGATTCGCCGCGACGGACCGTTGTATTCTCTCCTCTTCGTCTGGAACGATGTCGGACGATGTTCGGCGATAATTCGTGTGCGAGCGCGATTCTCTCGGCGCATGGCAACACCTGCCGCATCGAAAGATACTAAGTTAGGATGCCGAAGGGACCGGTGGCATGACCGACCCCTCCGACGCGGACCCTCGGTTCGAGACGCTGGCGGTGACCCACGGCGAGCAACCGTCGCACGACGAGCGGGCGGGCGACGTGACGATGCCCGTCCACCTCTCGTCGACGTACGAGGTGCCCGGCATCGACCCCGACACCGCCCTCGAGGACCTCGACCCCGAGGACAACGAGTACCTCTACTCGCGGCTGGCAAACCCGACGCGCCACGCCCTTGAGAAGCGACTGGCGGCACTGGAGGGCGGCGACCACGCCATGACCTTCGCCTCCGGCACGTCGGCCATCGTCGCGACGGTCACGGCGACCGTCGAACCCGGCGACCACGTCGTCGCGTTCGACGACCTCTACGGCGGGACGAACACCATGCTGAAGGAACTGTTCCGGGACCGCCTCGATGTGGCGGTCGACTTCGTCGACGCCCGCGACCCGGAGAACGTCGCCGACGCCGTCCGCGAGGAGACGGAACTCGTCTGGATGGAGACGCCGACGAACCCCCTGCTCCGGCTCTGTGACATCGAGGCCATCGCCTCGATTGCGGCGTCCGCCGACGCCCGCCTCGGCGTGGACAACACCTTCCTCTCGCCGTACTTCCAGCGCCCGCTCGACCTCGGCGCGGACGTGGTCGTCCACAGCACGACGAAGTACCTCAACGGACACAGCGACTCGCTGGGCGGCGTCGCCGTCACGGACGACGACGACCTCGCGAACGAGATCGGGTTCCTCCAGCAGGTCGGGATGGGGAACGTGCTCGCGCCGTTCGACGCCTTCCTCACGCTGCGCGGCCTGAAGACGCTGCCGCTGCGCATGCGACAGCACGAGACCAACGCCGCCGAAATCGCCGCGTTCCTCGACGAACACGACCGCGTCGAGACGGTGTACTACCCGGGGCTCGAATCGCACCCCCAGCGCGACCTCGCGAGGCGGCAGATGGACGGCGCGGGCGGCGTGCTGTCGTTCGAACTCGCGGGCGACCTCGCCGACGTCGAGCGGTTCGTCGCGGAACTGGAGGCGTTCGAACTGGCGGTCAGTCTCGGCGGCGTCGAGTCGCTGATAGAGCACCCCGCGAGCATGACGCACTCGCCGCTGTCGCCCGAGGAGCGCGCGGAACTCGGCATCACCGACTCGCTGCTCCGGGTGTCGGCCGGCGTCGAACACCCCCGCGACCTCATCGCGGACCTGGACGCCGCCCTGGAGGCGCTCGACCGAGGCGCGCGACGCGCCTCTCGATAGAGGGGTGGGAGGCGAAAGCGCCGAGATGCCGCCCCGGTCCCGCGAGCACGAGTTTGCGGTCGGCCAGTTCCGAGAGCGCGCCGGCCAGCGCGCTGGCCCCGGCGCGGTCGGCCGCCCAGCGGTCCGCGTCGTACTCCGTCCACCGGACGACCCGGAACAGCGCGACGGCGGCCGGCAGCGAGAGGACGAGGACCGCGGCGAACGCGCCGTCGACGTGAAACTCGACCGCCGCGACGAGCGGGACGAGCAGACACATCGGTAGCACGACCCGGAGCGCGACGTGTCCTCGCCGGTGGTGGGCGAGTTCGTGGGCGAGCACGGCCCGCCGCTCAGCGGGACCGAGCACGTCGAACAGCGATTCCGCGAGGAAGACGTAGCGAGCGCCGGGAGCGACGCCCGCCGCGAACGCCACGCCGACCCGGGTGGCGTCCGGGACGACGCGAACGCGCACGTCGTCGGGCAGGTCGGCGAGCGACGCGCACTCGCCGGGCGTCGGCGGGCGAGCGCGCAGCACGTACGAGAGCAGGACGGGCATCCCGGCGGCACCCGCGACGGCGACGGCGAGTGCGGCGACCACCCTGCCCCACCCGGCGGGCGCGACCCAGACGACGACCGCGGCGACCCCGACCGCGAGCGGCATCGCCGGGACGCGGGCGAGGAACCAGCGAACCACGTCCGAACGGGTCGCGTCCACCGGCCGCACCTCGCGCCGGTACGGATGAACGGCGAGGTCGACCGCGATCACGACCAGCAGGACGGGACCGAGGAAGACGACGCAGGCGACGAGCACCGCGCCGTAGGCGGTGCCGGCGATGCCCGCGGGGAGCGTTCCCGCGACGAACGGCGTGACTCCCGAGAGTTCCGAGACGACGACCGCTCCGCTCCCGCCGACGAGGCTGCCGGCGCGCCGGAGCGTTCGCAGGCGCGCCGCCGTCCGTACCCGTGACGCCTGCGTCCGGGCGACGCGAGCCGCCAGCGCGCCGGCGAGGCCGTAGCTCGCCAGCGCGAGCGTCGCGTGGGCGAGAACCGTGACGACGGCGGAGTACACGCCCGCTCCGTCTCACGCCCGGGGATTCAATCTACCGCTCCGGCGCGTCGGAGCCATCCCGTCGGCCCACCACGACGGCCGTCCGCAACTCCAGCGCCGACGCGAACTCCTCGCGTCGGTCCTCTCGACTGCCGAGACGCAGCAGTTGCTCCTCGTGCGCCCGGCGGACGGCGTCGCGTTCCCGTCGGCCGAAGTCCAGACGGTCGCCGACCGTCCGCCAGTGGTCGTCCGGGACGAGGAAGACGGCGCGCTCGCCGTCCTCGTGGACGCACTCGAACCGGCGGCGGACGGCGTCCAGGCGCGGGCCGAGGTCGGCCTGTACGCGTTCGAGCAGGTCGGGAATCCGTTCGAGCGGGACGCTGGCCTTGGCGCCCGCCAGGAGGACGACCTGCCCGTCGACGGGGTGGGGGTCGCCCGTCACGTCCCGTCACCCCCCGGCGCGCATCGCCTTCTGCGAGAACTCCTCGACCAGCGGGTCGAGAGCGTCCTCGTCGCCCTCGAAGACGACCGTCACCTCCGTCAGTTCCACGCTCGGTCCGATGTTCACTTTCTCGGCGGACAGCGACGCCCGCCAGTCGTCGCCCTCGACGTCGCCGTCGTCCCGCACCTCGCCGCCCAGATTCTCCAGGTAGTTCCGGGCGAGTCGCTTCGAGATGCCGCGGAAGGACTTCTCGCGGCGCATCTACCCACCCGCGACCGGCGGGAACACGGAGAGGGTGTCGCCGTCCGAGAGCGACGTCTCCGGGCCCTCGATGTGGACCACGTCGGTCCCGTTTTTCATGATGCTCAACTGGTCGCGCATCTCGCCGTCCTCGAAGAGGTCGAGGTCGTACTCCTCGACCAGCGATTCGAGGACGTCCCCGACGGTGGCGTCGTCGGGGTACTCCCGTTCCAGCGTCTTCTGACCGACGGCCTCGCGGAAGTTGGCGAAGAACCGCAGCGTCAGGTCCATACCGACTCCTCGGACGCCGGCGACATAAATCCCGGTCGGTGGCATCCCGCCACCGTGACAGCGTTTCGTCTTCCCGGCGGTCGTTCGGGCCCGCTATCGCCGCAACCCCTCATAAAAGGCGGCGCATCGAAGCTCAAGCTTTCTCCCTCCCGAGTTCCAGGGAGGGAACGAGAAGATGGCTCACAGAAACGACACACCGTTGCCGCCGACCGAGGACTTCTGGAAGGGGTTCGTCGTCACCGGCGTCGTCTCGCTCGGGTTCTGGGTGCTCGTCCTCGCCGCCGTCTGACGCCCGCGGCCCTCACGGCCGCCGCGCGAGCGCACCGGCGACGCCGCCGGCGGTCACGAGTGCGACGACTGTTGCCGCGAGGAGACCGGGGCCGCCGGCGTCCGCGACGAGAATCGCCCGGACGGCCGCCAGCGGCCGCGTCGCCACGGCGACAGCGCCGACCCCCGTCAGGACCAGCGTTCCGGCGACCGCCAGCGCGCCGTGAAGCGCGCCGCGGCGTCGGTCTCCTCCCGTGCGAGTAGCGTCGCCCGTGCCGGCGTAGCGTCCCGCGACGTACCCGCCGAGCGGGATGGCCAGCGTGCTGGCGAGCGCCGCGACGTCGGTGAGTCCCGGGAGCGGCAGCAGCGACAGCAGCGCAGCGGCGAGTTTCGCGCCGAGGGCGGGAACGAGACCGACGGCCACAGCGCCGGCGTCGAGACCGCGCGTCGGCGGCCGAGCCGCCCGCTCGGTCTTCGCGCGGCGGACGCGCGAGAGCGGTGCGTCGTCCTCGGCGTCCGGCGGGTCCTCGGTCGGTCCCCCGTCGCTCATTTGCCGGGGCGGATGCCGTCGCTGACGAGGCGGGCGTGGCGCTCGCGGTCGACGCGCTCGGCCAGCTCCTCGTGGTCGTACAGCTGGCGAACGAGCGACCCCATCAGGTCGCGCCACGCCATCGCGTAGATGGGCGACTGTCCCCAGGCGCGTAGCTCCGCGACGAAGTCGTCGTACTGCTCCCAGCGCTCCTCGAATCGCTCCAGCACGTCCACGACGGCGCTGGCGACCTCCTCGTCGCCGTCGGTCTCCTCGCGGAGGCGGTTCAGTCGAGCCTCCCAGCCCTCGACCGCCCGCCGCATGTCCTGTTCGGCGTCCCCGCCGTCTTCGGGAAGCGACTCGACGATGGTCTCGGGTACGAAGAGCGTTATCTCGTCCATGGCGTGGCGTTGGGCGTTATGGTTCAAAAACTCTCGCCCGGAAACGGACGCCGTTCGTCGCGCCAGGGAGCGCTGACGGTGCGGGCCGGGACCGTTCGGACGACTCGCGTCTCGCCGGCGTGCGAGGGCGAACTACTCCTCGTAGGCGAGGTTCATCATCCACTGCGAGAAGGCGTCGCTCTCGGGGTCTATCTCCTCCTCGCCGATGAACGGCGAGAGCATGTCGCCCGCCATGAGGAGCGAAAAGTCGAGGTCGCGAGCGGCGGGCGTTATGTAGTACGTGTTGTGGCCCTGGTAGACGGTCTCCTCGCGCTGGACCATCTCCTTCTCGACGAGCGACTCGATGATTCGACTCCCCTTCCGCGAGGAGACGTCCATCTCCTTCCAGAAGTCGCTCTGGTGGATGCCGCCCGTCTCGCGCACGAGTTCCAGACCCCTGCGTTCGTCCTCGGTGAGGTCCTCCTCGGACGTAGCCGTGCTCATATCCTATACAGGTATCGGCGGCGGTTTAAAGCTGACCTTCCGCGGCGTCGCGATACGCCGTCTCGCAGGGCGGCCCGTCGGCGAACTCGTAGGTCGCCCCGCCGTCGGCCCGGAGGACGACGATGGACGAGGACCGCGTGCCGTAGCCGTCGCCGTGGACGCACGCGCCGACGTCGTGGTCGGCGAGCACGTCCTTGGCGTGGGCCATCCACTCGTCGAGACTCTCGTCGTGGTCCAACCCGCCGCGGTGAGGGTGAACCGCCTCGCGGATGCGCTCGGCCTTCGACGCGGCGTCGTTCAGGCCGTCGTTGACGACGACGTGGACGCCGGGGTCGAGGTGCCTCGTCCGGAGGACGCCGTCCCACTCCATCACGGTCGCGGCGTCGGCGTCGGCGACGAAGAGGTTGAACCCCGCGTACTCGCGGTCGGCCAGTTCGTTCTCGACGTACCGGACCGCCTCGTCCGCCGACGCGCGGGCGAGCGCCGACCGGACCAGCAGCCCCCGCGAGCGCACACCGTCGAGGTCGGTCCGGCGGTTCGTGACGCCGACGAACAGGCCCTCCTCGTTGTAACCGATCCACGTCCCGCCCGCCTCCTCGTCCTGGGGTGCGACGACGGTCGGACTCCGGTCGATGACGGCGGGCGGACGCGCGGGTCGCGAGAGCGCTTCGTCACGGTTCGCGGCCGCGACGACCGGCGCATCGTCGAACACCTGCCACGCGACGATGAGTGTACACACGAGTTCAGATAGGGTCGCCGACGGTTAAAGTGGTTCGTCGGTCGGCGGACTCCGCGCCCCAGGCACCGACTCGGCGGCCCGCGCCGGGACCGGCGGACGCCCCCGCCGAGGCTAGTCCAGTTTCTCCAGCGCCTTGTAGAAGTCCGCCGAGGGGCCGGCGATGCGGGCCGGTTCCGGTGTGAGCGAGACGCTGACCGTCTCGGGAACCGCGACCTGCCTGCGGGTGGCGTCGCTGCTGACGACCGCGTACGGAGTCTCCGAGACGTGAATCTCGATGTCCTCGTCGAGGTCGACGACCAGCGGCGGCATGGGGTCGGTCGCGCACATCTGATTTATCACCAGGCCGTCTACGTCGGGGTTGACCAGCGGTCCGTCCTCGCTCAGGTTGTACGCCGTGCTCCCGGTCGGCGTCGAGACGAGCACGCCGTCGGCGTGGCCGGCGTCGTACGTGGTGTCGCCGACGCGAATCTCGAACTCGCCGCCCTGACCGTGGCCGCGCTGTGCGCCCTGCACGGATATCTCGTTCAGCGCCGGATGCGTCGACCAGTCGCCGTCTCCCGAGGCGACGAGCCGGGGGGCCTTGCGGGAGGGAATCGCACCCGTCTCGCGGTACGTCGCCACCTCCGAGCACACCTCCTCGACCGCTTCGTCGGGCCTGACGGCGTTCAGGAACCCCACCTCGCCGAGGTTGACGCCGAGGATGGGCGTGCTGCCGGCGCCGCGGGCCGCGAACAGGAAGGTGCCGTCGCCGCCGATGCTCACCACGAGGTTGCACTCCGTCATCCGGTCCACGTCGACGCCGGTGGCGTCGATCTGCTCCGCGGTCGATTCGTCGACCCAGATGTCGACGTCTTCCGCCTCCAGCGTCTCGCGGAGGCGCGAGGCGAGGTCGGCGGCCCTGTCGTTCCCCCGCTGGGCGACGATTCCGACGTGCATCACGTCGCAGTTCTCCCCCGCGACCCAAAAACCCGCCGACGACCGCTCGTCGTTCGGGCGCGACCGCCACGATGCCCGACCGCGACCGGCCGCCATCAACGCCCTTAACGCGACCAGGCGACTAGCGGGACCGAATGACTGCCGCCATCGAAACCGAGGATCTGCGGAAGCGTTACGACGACGTGCAGGCGCTGGACGGCGTCACGCTCTCGATTCCGGCGGGGAGCTTCTTCGGACTGCTAGGGCCGAACGGCGCGGGCAAGACGACGTTCATCAACATCCTCGTCGGCCTCGTTCGGCGGAGCGGAGGCCGCGCCGAGGTGTTCGGTCACGACGTCGAAGACGACTACCAGCAGGCCCGCGACCTCATCGGTCTCGCGCCCCAGGAGTTCAACGTCGACCGATTCTTCCCCATCCGGGAGGTGCTCCAGCACAAGGCCGGCTATCACGGCATCCCCGAGGAGGAGGCCGGCGAGCGCGCCGACGAGGTCCTGCGGCGGGTCGGCATCTACGAGAAGCGGAACACGCGCTTCGACTGGCTCTCCGGCGGGATGAAGCGGCGGTTCATGCTCGCGCGGGCGCTCATCACCGACCCGGACCTGCTCATCCTCGACGAACCCACCGCGGGCGTGGACGTGCAACTGCGCCACGACCTCTGGGACCTCATCACCGAACTGAACGAGGGTGGGACGACCGTCCTGCTGACCACCCACTACATCGAGGAGGCCGAGCGCCTCTGCGACGAGGTAGCCATCCTCGACTCGGGCAACCTGCTGACGGTCGCCACCCCCGAGGACCTCATGGAGCGCGGGCCGGACCGCATCACGGTCACGCTGCGCGACCCGCCGGCGACCGCGCCCGACCTCGACGCGCTCGCCGCGACCGCGAGCGACGACCACGACGTCGAGTCGGTCGAACTGGACGGCGACCGCCTCGTCGTCACCGCGCGCCAGGGCGGACTGGTCGCGCCGGACCTCGTGCGCGACCTCGACCGCGCCGGCCACGAGATAGTCGACCTCGACATCTCGCGCACGTCGCTCGAGGAGGTGTTCGTGGAGATGACTCGCGAGGACGACGCGACGATAGCGGGAGACGACGAGGCCGACGAGCGGGCGACCGAAGCGGCCACCGTCGCCAGCGACGGAGGTGAGCGTCGATGAGTCTCGTCTCGGGGCTGACGGGGTTCAAGACGCTGACGAAGCGCGAGATACTGCGATTCCTGCGTCGGCCGCGGAACACGTTCGTCCCGCCGTTCGTGACGAACGTGCTCTACTTCTCCGTGTTCGGCGTCATCCTCGGCGGGCGCGTCGGGAGCGTACGGGCTGGCGGCCAGTCGATTCCCTACATCCTCTACATCCTGCCCGGACTGGTCGTCCTCGGAGCCATCGCGAACGCCTTCGAGAACTCCTCGTTCTCCATCTTCCACGGTCGCTGGAACGAGTACATCGAGGAGGCGCTCACGTCGCCGATGTCGTACTCGCGGATGGTCGCCGCCTACATCGTCTCCGGCGCGACCCGGGGACTGCTCGTCGGCGCGCTCATCGCCGTCGTCGGCGCGTTCTTCACGCACGTCGACCTCGCCAGTGTCCAGCCGTTCTACCTCGTGGCGTTCGCGCTGGTCATCACCGTGCTGTTCTCGAGCATCGGCGTCGTCGGCGGGCTTTGGGCGGACGACTGGGACAACCTGACGATGATGAACCAGTTCATCGTCCGCCCGCTCGTCTTCTTCGGCGGCGTGTTCTACTCCATCCGGGAACTCCCCTCGCCGTACCAGGAGCTCTCGCTGCTCAACCCGATGGTGTACATGGTCAACGGCGTCCGGTACGGCTTCCTCGGCGTCTCCGAGGTCGACCCGACGGTGTCGCTCGCCGTGCTGTCGGCGATGACCGTCGCCGTCGTCGCGCTCGACGTGGCCCTGTTCCGGCGCGGGTACGGCCTGACGGACTGATACCCCGCACTCGACCGCGACCGCGACCGCGACCGGTGTCCCTTTCTCGCGACGCCGCCAACGCCCGCACATGCCAGCCGAAGACGACCCGGACGCGGTCGACGACGCGACCGCCCCGGACGACTCGCTCGCGTGGGAGACGCTCGACGCCGAGGTGGTCTACTCCTGCCCCGGCTTCGACGTGGTGAACGAAGACGTGCGGATGGCCGACGGCGCGGAGACGGAGTTCGACTACCTCTCCGAACCCGAGAGCGTCGTCGTCCTCCCGTTCACGTCGGACGGCGACGTGGTGGTCATCGAGGAGTGGCGACAGGCCGTCTCGCGGGTCTCGCGCGGCCTACCGGTCGGCGGCGTCGAACCGGACGACGAGCACCTGGACGCGGCGGCCCGCCGCGAACTCGCCGAGGAGACGGGGTACGAGGCCGAGACCGTCGACCACCTCACCACCGTCGAGCCCGCCAACGGCATCGCGGACTCGGTCCTGCACTACTTCGTCGCCCGGGGCTGCACGCCGACGGCCGAACAGGAACTGGACCACAACGAGAGCATCCGACCGGAGACGACGACGTTCGACGCGCTTCGCGACGCGGTCGCCGACGACGAGGTTCGAGACGGCCGGACCGTACTCGCGGTGCTCTACTACGACGCGTTCGGGCCGGACGAGTGACGGAGTCCGCCCATCGGCGACGAATCGACCGCTCCGGCGGGGATTCGGTGCCGTTCTCTCGCAACTCGACTCGTTGACCCGGAGTCGCGGAGATCGCCGTTCGCGACGACCACGAGCGGCCGCTGCAGTCCAGGCTCCGTCCCCAAAGCGTGCGACGGTTCACCACTATCACGGCGCAGAGTGGTTTCCGGGCTGTCACCAGCGCTCAGGGCAGATTCCGGATGATGCGACTTTAATGGCTCTCACGCGAAACGTTCGGTAATGGCTGCACCGACCGGAATCACGACGGGGCTCATCAACCTGCTCGAAGTTTTCATCATCGCAGCGGCTGTGGGCGTGTTCGTCGCGAAAATCGGCCGGTTCCCCTACACCATCGCGTTGTTGCTCGCCGGACTGGGCGTCTCGATTCTCGACATCCACATCGACATCGCGCTCTCCCACGACCTCATCCTGCTCGTGCTGTTACCGCCGCTGCTGTTCGAGGGCGCGGCGACGACCGACCTCGAGAGCTTCCGGGAGAACCTCGGACCGGTGATAACGCTGGCCGTTCCGGGGCTGATACTGTCCATCCTCCTGTTGGGGTGGCTTGGGAGCTACGCCTTCGGCTACCCGCTCTTGCTCTCGCTGCTGTTCGCGTCGATGGTCCTCCCGACCGACCCCGTCTCGGTGCTGGCGCTGTTCGAGGAACTCGGCGCGCCAGAGCGCCTCGCCACCCTCGTCGAGGGCGAGAGCCTCATCAACGACGGCGTCGGCGTCGTCGTCTTCTCGACGCTCTTCGTGCTGATAACGGAGACCGACCCCTCCACCGACCTCGGCGAACTGGCGACGCTGGGGACCGTCGGGGACGCGACGGTCGAGATCGTGGTCGCCAGCGTCGGCGGTATGCTCGTCGGACTCGCCGCGGGATACGTCGTCTACCGCGTGATGGTCAACCTCGACGAGCACATGACCGAGATAGTGCTGACGCTCATCCTCGCCTACGGCAGCTTCATGCTCGCCGAACACTACCTGCACGTCAGCGGCGTCATCGCGACGGTCACCGCGGGGATGTTCATCGGCAACCGCGGCGCGGAGTACGCGATGAGTCCGCAGACGAAGATATCGGTGTTCAACACCTGGGACACTGCGGCCTTCCTCGTCAACACTCTCATCTTCGTCCTCATCGGCGCGAAGACGCCCATCGCCCAGATGATAGACAACTGGCAGCTCATCCTCGTCGCCATCGTCCTGACGGTCGTCGTTCGCGCCGTCATCGTCTACCCGTCGACGGCGCTCGCGAACTACTTCGACGGCCGCAAGGTGCCGCTGGAGTACCAGCACGTGATGGTCTGGGGCGGCCTGCACGCCTCCATCCCCATCGCGCTCGTGCTGGGACTCCCGAGCGACTTCCCCCGGGAGACGGAACTGCGTTCGATGGTGTTCGGCGTCGCCGCCTTCAGCCTCGTCGTCCAGGGCCTCACGATGGGGAACCTGCTCGACCGGCTCGGAATCGTCACCCGGTCGGAGGCCGAAGAGCTGTACGAACTGCTCACCGGTCGCGCCCGCGCAGTCGACTCCGCGCTGGAGGCCGCCGAGCGCCTGCACGACCAGGGCGACCTCCCACCCGACGTGTACGAGGACTTCCGGGGCGAGTACGAGCGCGAGAAAGAGGACCTCAACGACACCATCTCCCAGCTCCTCCGGGAGAACCCCGAGATACGCCACGAGGAGCTCCTCGTCGGCGAGCGTCGCGTCCTCAAACAGGAGAAGAGCGCCATCATGGACGCGATGCGGTCCGGCGTCATCAGCGACGACGTCGGCGAACGCCTGATCGAGGAGGTGAACATGAAACTCGACCGCATCGAGGTGGGCGAGAGCACGGTCCGCGAGGACCCCGACCACGAGGGGTACGAGGAGTTCTGGCGCACGCGCGCCGCCGAGTACGGTCTGGAGACGAGACCGGCGGCCGACGACTGAGCCGAACCTTCAAGTACGGGGACGGAACCACTCCGGCACGGCCGACGCGTCGAACGCACCAGTCGGTCCGACAATCCATGAGCTGTAACAACTGCGGACACGCCGGATCGTTCGTCCTGCTGGTCGACCTCGCGGCGCTCGTCACGCTCGACGCTCCCGCGAACTCGGGGGCATCCCCGGACGCGGAGCCCGACGACCGCTGCCGGCAACGGGAGTGGTCGCTGACGGCCCGGTGTCCGGCCTGTGACAGCACCGACGTCGCGGTCGACGCGACGACGCTGCTGTCTCGGGCCGCGGCGACGCGGTCGTAGGCGTCGGGCGCGCCGTCGCCAGCCACCGTCGTTCACCCGCGAGACCGCGTCAGAAGCCGCAGACGAGCGAGTTGTCCATCTAGACTATATCGTCGGAATAGCTAAGAATGTCTAATAATGCCGAATCACGAGTGGACGATACATGGCAGAGCAGATACTCGGTACGACGACGGTGACCCAGCGGTGGCGGATCAGCCTGATCAAGGCCGTCCGCGAGGAGTTCGCCGCGGACGACCAGGAAGTAGAGGAGGGCGACCGCCTCGTCTTCAAGAAGCGCGACGGCGACATCATCGTCGAGCCGGCCTGACCGGAACGATGGGAGGCCAGCTCGCCGAGAAAACAAAGCATTACTTGTCCCGCTCCGGAGGGTGAGGTATGGCCCTTCGGAAACCGCCGTTGCGGGACCACCACGACGAGCGGGGCGCGACCTTCACGGAGTTCGGCGGGTGGGACATGCCCGTCGAGTTCGACTCCATCACGGAGGAACACCGCAGCGTCCGGGAGGACGTCGGCATCTTCGACGTCTCCCACATGGGCGAGATAGCGGTGCGTGGCCCCGACGCCGAGGAGTTGATGCAGCGGCTGACGACCAACGACGTGACCGAACTCGGGGTAGGCGACTCCCAGTACGCGATGATAACCGACGAGGACGGCGTCGTCCTCGACGACACCGTCGTCTACCGCTTGCCCGACGCGGACGAAGTCGAGTCGACCGGCACTCGGACGCCGAGCGACGACGGCGCGGAGTTCCTCTTCGTCCCGAACGCGGGTCACGACGAGGAGATGCATCGGCGCTGGACGTCGTTCCGGGACGAGTGGGACTTAGACGCCGAGGTCCACGACCTCACCGACGACTACGCGATGTTCGCCGTCCAGGGGCCGGAGGCGGCCGACGCGCTGGACGACGCGGCCGACGACGGAGTCGTCGACATCTCGAAGTTCGAGGCCCGCTACGCCTCCGTCGCGGGCGTCACCTGCTGGGTCGCCCGGACGGGCTACACCGGCGAGGACGGGTTCGAGCTAATCCTGTCGTCGGACGAAGCCGAAACCGTCTGGGAAGCTATCGAGGCCCAGCCCTGCGGACTCGGCTCGCGCGACACGCTCCGCATCGAGATGGGATTCCTGCTGTCCGGGCAGGACTTCGACCCCGAGGAGAACCCGCGCGACCCCTACGAGGCGAACGTCGGATTCACCGTGAAACTCGACACGGAGTTCGTCGGCCGGGACGCGCTCGAAGTGTCCAAGGAAAACGGCGTCGAGGAGACGCTCGTCGGCCTCCGGCTCATCGACCGGGGCGTGCCGCGCCACGGCTACGACATCACCGACACGGACGACACCATCATCGGCGAAGTGACGAGCGGAACGATGAGTCCGACGCTGTCCGAACCCGTCGCGCTGGGCTACGTTCCCGTGGAGTACGCCGACCCCGGCACGGTCGTCAGGGTCGTCGTTCGCGGCCAGTCGAAAAAGGCAAAGATTGAGAGCACGCCGTTCCTCAAGGACAAACAATGAGCTTCGAAGTACCCGAGGACCGCAAGTATCTGGAATCGCACGAGTGGGTCGAACAGAGCGACGACACCGCCAAGATAGGCATCAGCGACTTCGCGCAGGACGAACTCGGCGACGTCGTCTTCGTCGAACTGCCGGACGAGGGCGACGACGTGACGCAGGGCGATGAGTTCGGCGTCGTCGAGTCCATCAAGGCCGTCTCGGACCTGTACTCCCCCGTCTCGGGCAGCGTCACGGCGGTCAACGACGCGCTGGAGAACGAACCGGAACTGGTCAACGACGACCCGTTCGGTGACGGCTGGATGATGGAGGTCGAACTCGACGACGCGGGAGAACTCGACGACCTGCTCTCGGCCGAGGAGTACCGCGAGCAGATCGAATGAGCGGACGAGAGAGCAGTGCGGGCAGCCCGTACGCCCCGCACACGGCGACGGAGACGGCGGCGATGCTGGACGCCGTCGGCGCGGACTCGGTCGAGGAGCTGTTCGACATCCCCCGGCCGGTCCAGTTCGACGGCGAGTTCGGCATCGAACGGCGCACGGAAGCGCAGGCGAGGCGCGAACTCCGGACGATGCTCGGCAAGAACCGCGACCTCACCGAGTTCCTCGGTCGCGGCCACTACGACCACTACGTCCCCTCGCTGGTCGACCACCTCTCGCTGCGCTCGGAGTTTCTCACCTCCTACACGCAGTACCAGCCCGAGGTGACCCAGGGATTCCTGCAGGCCCTGTTCGAGTACCAGTCGATGCTGGTCGAGCTGACGGGCCTGGAGATAGTCAACGCCTCGATGTACGACCACGCGACGGCGCTGGCGGAGGCGGCGCTGCTCGCCGCGCGCGTCCGCGAGACCAGCGGTGACCGCGTGCTGGTCCCCGACTACCTGCTCGACGACCGCCGGAGCGTCCTCGAGAACTACGCCGCCGGTCCCGGCCTGGAGGTAGAGACGTACGGGACCGACGACGGCAACGTCGACGTGGACGCGCTGGCGGCGGCGCTGGACGAAGACTGCGTGATGGTGTACGCCGAGAACCCGACGACGCGCGGGACCATCGAGGAACACCTCGACGCGGTCGGGGACCTCGCGCACGACCACGGCGCGCTGTTCTGTCTCGGCTCCGACCCCGTGGCGCTGTCGCTGCTCCAGGAGCCCGCGGCGGTGGGCGCCGACGTGGTCGTCGGCGACGCCGCGACGCTGGGGCTGCCGACGAGCTACGGCATGGGACTCGGCCTGTTCGCCACGCGCGAGGCGTTCGTCCGGCAGGTGCCGGGCCGCCTCGTCGGCGCGGGCGAGGACGGCGACGGCAATCGGGCGTACACGCTGACGCTCCAGACCCGAGAACAGCACATCCGCCGCGAGCGAGCGACGAGCAACATCTGCACGAACCAGGCCTGGGTCGCGCTCCGGGCGGCGATTCACGCCGCCTACCTCGGCCCGTCGGGCCTGCTCGACCTCGCGGAGGACTGCGTGACGCTGGCCCGGGACCTCGCCGATCGCATCGACGACGTGACGGGCGTCCAGGCACCGGTCCACGACCGCCACCACTTCCGCGAGTTCGTCGCCCACACGGACCAGCCCGCGGCACCTATCGTCGAGGACCTCGAATCGAAGGGGTTCGCCGTCCACGACGTCGGCGAACACGAGATACAGGTCTGTGTCACCGACACGAACGAACACGCCGTCGACGAGTTCGTCACCATGCTGGCGGAGGTGGCGCGATGAGGGCTCGCGACGACCACGTCGCGCCCACCGCGGGGTGGTTCGCGTGAAGTACGACCAGGCCAGATGGCAGCGCGAGGACGAGGACCTCTACGAACCGCTGCTGTCGGAGAAAGACGGCGAGACGGTCGACGTCGACGAGTCGCCGCTACCTGACGACCTCACGCGGGACAGCCTCGAACTGCCCGACCTCTCCGAACCCGAACTGGCGCGCCACTACACCCGTCTCTCGCAGATGAACTACGGGGTCGACAGCGGCCCGTACCCCCTCGGGAGCTGTACGATGAAGTACAACCCGAAGTTCACCGAGGACGTGGCGGCGCTGCCCGGCGCGGCCGTCCACCCGGACCGTTCGGAGGCGAGCGTCCAGGGGACGCTGGAGTTGCTGTACGGACTCCAGGACTACCTGGCGCGCATCGGCGGGATGGACGCCGTGAGTCTCCAGCCCCCCGCGGGCGCGGCCGGCGAGTTCACGGGCATCCTCGTCGCGCAGGCGTACCACGAGGCCAACGGCCAGGGCCACCGCGACGAGATACTCGTCCCGGACAGCGCTCACGGCACCAACTTCGCCAGCGCGGCGATGGGCGGCTACGACGTGGTCGAACTCCCCTCGGGTGACGACGGCCGCGTCGACCTCGACGCCCTGGAGGCCGCCGCGAGCGAGGACACGGCGCTCTTCATGCTCACGAACCCGAACACGCTCGGGCTGTTCGAGCGCGACATCGAGGAGATCGCCGCCATCGTCCACGACGCGGGCGGACTGCTGTACTACGACGGGGCGAACCTGAACGCCCTGCTCGGTCGCGCCCGGCCGGGCGACATGGGCTTCGACATCATGCACTACAACGTCCACAAGACGTTCGCCACGCCGCACGGCGGCGGCGGTCCGGGTGCCGGTCCGGTGGGCGTCACCGACGAACTCGCTGCGTTCCTGCCTGCACCTCGCGTGCGGGAGACCGACGAGTCCGCGGAGGGAACGTACGAACGGTTCGACCCGGAGGAGACCATCGGCAAGGTCCACGGGTTCGCCGGCAACTGGCTCGTGCTCGTGAAGGCGTACGCTTACATCGCTCGCCTCGGCGACGAGGGGCTCGCCGACGCCAGCGCGAAGGCGGTGCTCAACGCCAACTACCTCGCCGAGCAGATATCGTACGAGGTGCCCCACGGCCCGTTCCACCACGAGTTCGTCGCCAGCGCGGGCGACCAGGACGCCGCCGACGTGGCGAAGCGGATGCTCGACTACGGCGTCCACCCGCCGACGACGAAGTGGCCGGAGATCGTCCCCGAGGCGCTGATGACCGAGCCGACCGAGGTGGAGAACCGCGAGACGCTCGACCAGCTCGCGGAGGCGTTCGACGCCGTGGCGGGCGAGGACGAGTCCGCGCTGGCCGCCGCGCCGGAGCGCACGACGGCGAAGCGCATCGACCAGGCCAGCGCCGCCCGGAACCTGCGGCTGTCGTGGCACGCGCTCGACGACGAGTAGCCGACGCGGCCGGCGCTTTCGTTCGAACGTCTCGGACGCAGCCGACAGAAACCTTATACTTTTCGTCGCCGCGTTTCGACCACATGGACCGCCGTTCGTTCGCCGCGTCCGCCTGACTCGCCGCCCTGGCTTTCGGCACCGGGTGCGTCGACACCCTCCGGGACGCGTTCGGTCGTCCCCCGCGATTGGGCTGGCTGGCCGTGTCCAACTACAGCCACGAACCGCAGCGATTCCAGATACAGATCGAACGCGCCGGGGAGACGATCCACGATTCGACTCACCGAGTGGAGGGATACCCGGAGACGCGACAGGGCGAAGTGGCAACGATTCCGGGCGACGTGGTCGACTGCACGTGGGAGGACGCTCGCGGCCCGTTTACGCTTCGCGGACGCGTCGGCGATGCCGAGTGGGTCGAACGACCCATCGACGGGGACCGTTCCTCGGACGAAGGGACGGCCGACTGCGTCGTCGCGGACGCCGAATACGGCAGGATTCACTCGGAGAACGTCGTCTTCTCGGTGTCCCCCCGTTGTGGAGAAGTTCCGACGTACGAGGGCGGCTGTTCGTTCGCGAACCCGGACTCGTAGTGCGTACCGGCTCTACGAGGGAAGCGCGACAAACCGCTGGAGAACGACTATCTTCCCGAGCGAATCGAACGGAAAGGGGGACGACTCGTGCGACCAACCTCCGGATTCGGTACTGCCGCCGCCGACGTTCGCTATAGCTCTCGACGGTTTATCCGGGGAGAGCGAGCGCTCCGCTCGTCCGCAAGAGCGCGAAGAAAGGGGTGCTTACGCCGAGGCGGCCGAGTCGATGTCGCCGTCGATGCGGACGATGCCGAAGTCGCACTCGGTACAGCGCCACTTCGTCTTCTCGCCGAGGTGGAGGGTGGTGCTCGCGCTTCGGTAGAACGTCTCGGTGCCGCCACAGCGGGGGCACTCGTGTTCGATCTCGAGGCTCATGCCCCGAACTCCGAGCGTGTCGAAGTTCAAGCTACTGGTTTCGAGTCACTCCGCCTCCCTCGCGGCGTCGAGCATCGCCGTCACGTCGACGCGCCGACCCGTCTCGTCCGCCTCGTAGGCGGCCTCCGTGAGCGCGGTCACCTGGAGGCCGTACTCGGCCGGCACCGCGGGGTCGTCCTCGCCCTGGACCGCGTCGACGAAGTTCACCAGCTTCGCCCTCGTGAGCGTCCCGAAGTCCGTGTCGGCCGTGACGGTCGTCACGGCGGTGGTCTGGCCCCCTTCGGCGACGACGAGGCGGTCGTCGGAGTAGCTCACCTGACCGTGAGTCCCCCAGACGACGTACCCCTCGGACGGCGTCATGTCGACGCCGTCTCCGGTGAGGCCCACGCTCGCCGTCGCGGTCCGGTCGCCCGCGTCGAGGGCGACGCCGAGCGCGCTGTTGCAGTCGACGCCCGGTTTCGCGTACTCCATCTCGGCGACGACGGATGTCGGGGTCGTCGCGGTCGTCCAGAGCATGGCGTCGAGCATGTGCGACCCGGTGTCGTACAGCTGGCCGCCGCCGGAGAGGTCGGGGTTCGTGCGCCAGGTCCCTCGCTGGACGTCTATCCAGTCCTGGCCGAGATAACAGTTGACGGTGTGGACGCCGCCGATGCGCCCGCTAGTGACGATGCGCCGGAGTTCCCGAAATCCGGGATGGAAGTGGCGCTGGTAGCCGACCTGGAGGACCCGGTCGCGCTCGTCGACGGCCTCCACGAGGTCGACCGCGTCGTCCACGTCCGTCACCATCGGTTTCTCCAGCAGGACGTCGAGGTCCGCCCGGAGGCAGTCCATCGCCTGCTCGTAGTGCAGGGTGTGCGGCGTGACGATGGTGACGGCATCCAGGGCGTCACCGTGGTCGTCGAGCATGGCCTCGTAGTCGTCGTACGCCGGCGCGTCGTACCCCGTCTCGAACGCCTCCCTGGCCTTCGGGGAGACGTCCGTTCCCGCGACGAGGTCTACGTCTTCTATTTCCGCGTACGCGTCGAGCATCAGATGGCCGAGCCCCCCGAGTCCGATGGCCCCCATTCCGACCATATCCCGTTCACCACCCGGGCCGACATAAGTCACGTGGTACCACGTAGCACTGTGTGCCGGGAACGACCACGCTCGCGGCCGACACGCCGCTGGCTTCCCGAGAGACCGAAAGGCACAGTATCGTCGGAGTAGTATGGTACCGTATGCCAATATGTCCGGGGTGTCACAGCGATGTCCCTTACGAGCGACTCGCGCCGCACGTCCGGAGCTGTCTGTGGATATGGAACGAGCAACCTAACGACGGAGGCAGTACGGACCTGCAGTTCGCACGGCGACTGGAGGAGATAGAGGTCCGACTCGACGAACTCGAATCCGAGCGCCGGTGATTCTCGACGACCGTCAGGGAACGAGCGCGTCGAGCGTCGCGAGTCCGCCGAACTCGAACAGGTAGTAGTACACCTGAGCGACGCCCGCGACGACCAGCAGCGCGCCGGCGACCCGAACGAGCCGTCCGGACCGGGCGGTGAACCGACGCACGAGCGCGTCCCGGCCGAGCGCGGACAGAACGGTGACCGCGACCATCAGCAGACTCATTCCCCCGGCGTACGCGCCGAGGGTGGCGACGGCGGTGACCGGTCCGCCGGCCAGGCCCCTGAGCGCGACGGCGACGAACACCGGTGCCGTACAGCCCGCCGCGGCGACGGCGTAGACGACGCCGAAGAGCACGAATCCGCTCGCCGACCGCCGGCGCTCGGGCAGCGGGAGGTGACGCCAGGAGCCGCGACCGGTGACCATAGCCACGCCGAGCACGACCAGGATGAGGCCGACGCCGAGTTCGAGTATCGCGACGTCTTCGAGAGTGCGCGCACCGAGGGCGACGACGGTACCGACGAGGACGCCGTACACGACGAAGAAGCCGCTACTGGCGAGCAGGCCGACGACCGCCGCCCGGCGCAGTCGCCCGGCGACCCCCACTTCCGGCGACCTCTCGGCGTCGCTCCCGAGGAAGTAGGCGACGTAGCCCGGCAGCAGCGGATACGCGCAGGGCGCGAGGAACGTCACCGCACCGGCCGTGAACGCGAATCCGACGGTCGCGGCGTCCGTCATCCGAGTGCCCGCTCTATCTCGGTCGCGATTCGCTCTTCGCTGGCGAGACCGACGTGCCGCCAGCGTTCGCTACCGTCCGGGCCGACGACGAGCAGCGTCGGGAGTCGGTGCACACCGTACCGTTCGGCCACGCGGAGTTCGGGGTCGAGCGCGACGGGCCACGTTCCGTCGTACTTCCGCCAGAACGACCGTACTGCGGTCCGGTCGCGTTCGTTCGTTATCGAGAGCAGGAAGACGTTCGAGTCGAACCGTTCGCGCACCCGCCGGAGGTGCGCCATCTGGGGTTTGCAGGGCGCACACCAGGTGGCGAAGAAGTCGAGCACCGCGACTCTGCCCGGCGGATGGACCCGGACCGGTTCCCCCGGTGACCCGGCGACCGACAGCGTGTCGACCGACAGCCCCTCGCTTCGGCCTCCGAAACAGCCGGCGAGCGCCGTAACGCCGCTTCCCACCCCGAGCGCGAGGAACCGCCGTCTCCCGAGGCCCATGTCGAACTCTCTGGTTCCGGAGCCGCTTAGCGTCCGGGCCGTCGTGCGAGCGAACTTCACAACCGCCTTCGGACTAAGCCCGTCCGGCCCGGAGCCGTCGTATGGACCGGCGGCAGTATCTCGCAGCGTTCGCGGCCGCCGTCTCGGGAGGCTGTGCCGCGCCTGGAACGACCGGCGGGTCGGACGAGCCGACGACCGCGAACGCCGCCGAGTACCCGATGCCCGACGACCTTCCGGTTCCCGGGGCGGAACTCGAACGCGGGGCGCTTCGGGACGCCATCCCGGCCATCACCGACCCCGCGTTCGGCGCGGACTGGAGCGGCGTCGCCGTGGAGGTTAACGACGAGTTCGGCGAGTACACGGCCACGCCGAGGCTGGCGGACGGCGACCGCCTCGTCGGCGTCGAGCGCGACGGACGGGCGCGCGCCTATCCGCTGCGCGTCCTCGTCTGGCACGAGGTGGTCAACGACGCGTTCGGCGGGCCGCTGCTGGTCACCTACTGTCCGATCTGCCGGAGCGGCGTCGTCGCCGAGCGCGTGGTCGACGGCGAACCCACAGCCTTCAGCGTGACGGGGTTGCTCTGGCAGCCGCCGGGTGTCCGTGCGGCCGCCCGGAATCAGTCGGGCGACGCGTTCGGCGCGTCGTCGGACGACCCCGACGCCTCCCTCAGGAACAGCGGCAACCTGGTCATGCGCGACGAGGCGACCGGGAGCTACTGGAGTCAGCTACTGGCGCGGGCCATCTGCGGGCCACGAACGGGCGACGAACTTGCCATCCGCGCTTCGACGGTCGCCACGTGGGGGGAGTGGCGGGCGTCTCACTCGACGACCGACGTGCTCGTGCCACCGCCGGACTCGGGGACGCTGTAGCTCGTCGTTTCGAGGGATTTCTCGACCCGTCGCCTCTCGTCCCGTTTCCTTGCTCGTCGACACCCGCGAGAGGTCGCAGCCGTCCCGTCACTGGAGCCTACTCCTTCTCGAGATTGAGCGCGTCGAAGAACCGGTTCGAGACGCGCCGGGAGACGAACTCTACCAGTTCGTCCACGTCGGCGTCGACGTCCGCGAACAGGCCGAGCGGGATGGACGCGCCCGCCATGTCGGTGTGGCCGCCGGCGCTGCCGACGTCACCGAACGCCTCGACGAGCACGTCGCCGACGTCTACCCGGGGGTCGATGGAGCGGGCACTCATCTCGACGGCGTCGTTCACGATGCCGAAGACGAGCACCGTGTCGACGCCCTCGATGTTCTGCAGGTAGTCGGCCACCTGCACGAGCGCGTCCCGCTCCGACGTCCGCCCGATACAGGAGGTGAGACTCGCCCCGCGCTGGGTTCGGTTCCGGATGCCCTCCGCAATAGCGTCCACGGTCGACGGCGTGAACGACGCTCCGTACAGCTGGTCGAGCAGGTCGATGTCGGCGTTCGGATAGACGCTGAGCGCGGCCTCGTACTCGTTCACGGTCGGATGCCGGAGGTAGTCGATGCGCTCGCGGTGGAGCGCGAACAGTAGCGCGGACGCGAGACGGGCGTCGGGGTCGATGCCGAGCTCCTCCAGGTACCCGACGAAGATGGTCGTCGTGGCTCCGACCGATTCGCGGACGTCGACGAACGTGGTGTCGACCTGCTCCTCCGAAGGGTGGTGGTCGACCACCACGTCGGGGACGACCTCCGGGCCGAGTTCGACGTGACCGCCGGGGACGGCGTGGTCGACGAACGCCATCCCCTCGTAGTCGTGCAGGTCCACGTTCACGAGCCGTTCCATCGGAACGTCGAGAAGGTTGACGAACGCGCGGTTCTGCTGGTGGGAGATGTCGCCGCCGTAAAGGACGTCGGAGGTCTCCACGCCGGCGAAGTCCGCGATCGCGACGAGGGCGAGGGCGCTGGCGATGCAGTCCGGGTCGGGGTTGTCGTGACAGACGATGGCGAGCGAATCGACGCTGGCGAGGTAGTCGACCAATTCCTGGGCGCGACCCATGCCGACGTGTTAGTGCCTCGTCTATATCAATTAGAACCAATATTTGAGTTCTCGGCAGGTTGTAAACTTCGTACCGCTATACGAAATCGGGGAACGACCCCGAACGAATCCCGAGAGATGCGCGTGTGGTCGGTGACTGACACGACTGGCGTCGCGTCCCCCGACGCGGACGAACCGGTGGGTCTCCAACGGGTCACCCGGCGGCAGTATTTATGACCGGGGGGGCCTAAGAGGCGGGACGATGAGATTCCGGCGGCTGGTGCGCGGCAACGTCGAGTGGTCCCTGCTCGAGGGGGTCGGCCGCGAGATAGCCAAGCGGTACGGCCGCGAACGAGTCCGGGTCGAGTTCATCGACGCCGACAACTGGCTCTCGACGCCATGCGTCGTCGACGACGAGTGGTTCGTGAAGATAACGACCGACCAGAACTCGCTGGTGCACGCGCTGTTCACCAGTGCCCGCAACCTCGGTGCGTTCTCCAGCGGCACCGAGGGGTTCTTCGAGCACTTCGCCGACCCCGTCGAGATGGCCGAACACGAACTGGAGGCGACCCGCCGGATGCGCGAGATCGGGCTGAACGTCCCGAAACCGGTCGAAGCGTTCGAGTACGACGGCATGGGCGTGCTCGTGATGGAGTACCTGCCGGAGTTCGAGACGTTCGAGGAGATGGAACCGGACCGCGTTCGGGAGTACGCCCCGAAGCTGTACGGATCGCTGGCGGTGATGCACGACAATCAGCTCGCGCACGGCGACCTCCGCGGGGAGAACGTCCTCGTCCACGACGGAGAAGTGTACTTCATCGACGCGACCGGCGTCGACGAGAACCGCATGGACGAGGTTCGGTCGTACGACCTCGCGTGTGCGCTCGCCGCGCTCGCGCCGCTGGTCGGCGCCCGGGACGCCGTGGTCGCCGCCCGCGAGCATTACTCCGCCGAGGAACTGCTCGCCGCCCGGGAGTTCCTCGACTTCGTGAACATCCGTCCGGACCACGACTTCGACGCCGCCAGCGTCAAGGGCGAGATAGAGAAACTGGCGGACACGGAGCGACAGGAAGCCCCCCGGTAGTCGCCGGTCGTCACGTCGCTCCGCCCCGTCCGGCGTTCGATTCTGTGGCGCGAGCCGAGACGTTCGCGCGAACGTCGAACCGTGGGCGGGCGCGGCGGTCCTCGCCGAACCGTGGCCGTTCGTTGTCGGTCGCTGAGGAAAGTGAGAGCCTTTTTTACCGCTCCGCTCCCAGTTTAGTCCGTATGAGCCAGCAAGCCAGCGAGCAGGTGTACGGCCACTACATCGGCGGCGAGTGGCGCGACGGCGACGGCGACGAGACGTTCGAGAGCGTCGACCCATCGAACCAGGAGACGCTGGGCGAGTTCCACCGCGGAACGGAGTCGGACGTCGACGCCGCGCTCGCCGCCGCCGAGGCGGCCGAAGAGGAGTGGCGAAATCTCTCGTACATCGACCGCGCGGAGTACCTCTGGGACGTCTACCACGAACTGCGCGACCGCACCGACGAACTCGGCGAGATCATCACCAAGGAGTGCGGCAAGGAGATCAGCGAAGGCAAAGCCGACGTGGTCGAGGCCGCACACATGGTCGAGTGGGCCGCGGGCAACGCCCGCCACCCCCACGGCGACGTGGTGCCGTCGGAGATTCCGAGCAAAGACGCCTACATGCGCCGGAAACCCCGCGGCATCGTCGGCTGTATCACGCCGTGGAACTTCCCGGTCGCCATCCCGTTCTGGCACATGGCGCTCGCGCTCGTCGAGGGTAACACCGTCGTCTGGAAGCCCGCCGAGCAGACGCCGTGGTGCGGCCAGATCGTCGCCGAGATGCTCGAGGACGCGGGCATCCCCGACGGCGTGTTCAACATGGTCCAGGGCTTCGGCGACGCCGGCAACGCCATCGTCGAAGACAGCCGCGTCGACACCGTCCTCTTCACGGGCTCCTCGGAGGTCGGGCACAAGATCGCGGGGAAGGTCGGCGGCGAACCCGGCAAGCTCGCGGCCTGCGAGATGGGCGGCAAGAACGGCATCGTCATCACCGAGGAGGCCGACCTCGACACCGCCGTCCACTCGGCCATCATGTCCTCGTTCAAGACGACGGGCCAGCGCTGCGTCTCCAGCGAGCGCCTCATCGTCCACGAGGACGTCTACGACGAGTTCAAGGAACGCTTCGTCGACCTCGCGGAGGACGTCTCCGTCGGCGACCCGCTCGACGAGGACACGTTCATGGGGCCGCTCGTCAACGAGGAGCAGGTCGAGAAGTTCGGCAAGTACAACGACCTCGCCCGCCAGGAGGGCGCGAACGTACTGGTCGACCGCGAGGAACTCGACGACAGCGAGATTCCGGAGGGCCACGAGGACGGCTACTGGGTGGGTCCGTTCGTCTACGAGGTCGACTACGACCCCGACCTCCGCTGCATCAAAGAAGAGGTCTTCGGCCCGCACGTGGCGCTGATGAGCTACTCGGGTGACATCGAGGACGCGGTCGAGATCCACAACGACACGCCGTACGGCCTCGCCGGCGCTATCATCAGCGAGGACTACCGCCAGATAAACCACTTCCGCGACCACGCCGAACTCGGTCTCGCCTATGCGAACCTGCCGTGCATCGGCGCGGAGGTCCAGCTACCGTTCGGCGGCGTCAAAAAGTCCGGCAACGGCTATCCGAGCGCTCGCGAAGCCATCGAGGCGGTCACCGAGCGCACCGCCTGGACGATAAACAACTCGAAGGACATCGAGATGGCGCAGGGCCTGTCGGCGGACATCAAGACTTCCGACGACGACTGACCGCGATGCGTGGCCGGAAGGCTCTCATCGTCGCAACCTCGTCGGAACGGGACGCGACAGACCGGTACGGCCACGTCGACGTAGCCGAACGTCGGTCTCGCGGCGTCGCTCTCAAAGTTCCTTCTCGATGACGTAGCCCCACTTCTCGTAGCGCTGTTCCTGGTAGTAGTCGTGAACGTCGTCTTTCCCGAGCGGCGAGGCCAGCGCGACGTACTCACAGTTTCGCTCGTCGGCCCATCGCTCGACGAACGCCACGAGCGCGCGGCCGTGTCCCTCCCCTCTCCGGGGTTCGTCCACGACCAGGTCGTAGAGCCACGCGTGGCGAGCGTGGTGGAGGACGCCCGCGACGAGGACGCCGGCCACTCCGACCAGTTCGCCGTCGACGAACCCGCCGAACAGGTGGTACTCGTCGTCGCCGGTCCACTCCAGCACCTCCTCGGGGGCAGCGTCGTCCCACAACTGGCGGAGAATCGGAACGGTCTCGCGTCGTTCGGACTCGTCCGTCAACTCTCTGACGTCCATGCGTTCGCCTGGACGACCTGGAGGAAAAATCGAACGGTCGTCGGGTATCGGCCGTGCGAGCGCTCGCATCAGGCCGGTTGCTCGCGTCGCTCGTGTCGGTAGCGTCTCTCGCCCGCGGTCGACTCGTCCGAGTCCCCGACTGTGGCCGATTCGTCTCGACGGAGAGTCACGACTGCGGCGTTCTCGAAAGGGGGGTGTCGCGATTGGAGACGACGAGGAGGGAAAGTGCTCCCGGGAGCAGATTGGACCTCCCGACCAAGGGTCCACTGCGACGAGGGGCACAGTCCATGCCGACACACGACGAGAAAAGCGTCGTCCGTCGGCGTGGGAGGATTGCCCCTTCTGCCATATAAAGCTGTGCAACCCGGGACGCGGGTCATCGACGGCGACAGGTCACATCCGACACACGTGGGCGGGAGACGGTGGCGCGAGACGCCGCTCGCGCTACGCGACCCGATTGTCGAGGTCGTCGTACTCGCCCGTCGCCACGACGCGCTCTACGTTCCCGGCGACGACGTCCGCGAGGCGCGCGTAGTACTCCGGCGTGTGGCCGGCGTTGTGCGGCGTTATGGTGACGTTCTCGAAGTTCCAGAGTGGGTGGTCCTCCGGGAGCGGTTCGGGGTCGGTCACGTCCAGTGCCGCACCGTCTATCTGGTTGCCGCGGAGCGCCGACACCAGCGCGTCCGTCTCGACGACCTTGCCGCGGGCGACGTTGACGAGCAGGGCGTCTGGCGGGAGCGTGTCGAACTCCTCGGCTCCGACGAGTCCGCGGGTCTCGTCGGTCAGGGGGCAGGCCAGCACGAGGAAGTCGGTGCGGGCCAGCGCGTCGTGGAACTCGTCGAAGCCGAACACCTCGTCCGTCGGGCCGCCCTTCTCCGGGGAGTACCGCACCCCGAGCGTCTCGACGCCGAACCCGTCCAGTCGCTCGACGACGGCGTGACCGATGGCTCCCAGGCCGACCACGGTGACGGTGCTGCCCTGCAGTTCGCGGGCGCGGAAGTGTCGCCACTCGCGGCGCTGCTGGCGCCGCCACGCCTCGTGGAACCCGCGGACGAAGGAGAGGACGGCTCCGACGACGTGTTCGCCGATGTTCGGTCCGTGGACGCCGGAGGCGTTCGTCACGGCGACGCCCCGCGATTCGAGCGCGTCCAGCGGCAGGTGTCCCGTCCCGGCGTACGCACAGGCGAACAGTCGGAGGTCGTCGGCGCGCTCCAGTAGCTCCTCGTCGATGCTCATCCCGGTCACGATCTCGGCGTCGGCGACGAGTTCGCGCTCCTCGGACGGCGTCTCGGCGCGCCGTACCTCGACTCCGGGCAAGCGCTCGCGCAGTTCCTCGGCGTACTCGGCGACGGGCATGCCGTGGGTTCCCCGTCGGAGCACGAGCACGGTCGGCGACGTGGATGGTTCGCTCACGTTTCCCACTTCACGTACGTCGGATACTAATCGTTCCGGCGCGACGCCCGACGGCGTGGTCCCGCCTGCCCGTACGTCCTCGTCGGCGTCGAAGTGGCAGGGTGGTCCCCGGGGCGGGAAGCCCTAAACCGGTCGAGCACCTACCATCTGACATGGCCACCGAAGAGACCGCGACGGACGAGACCGGGAGTCAGGAGACGCCGGTCGACGGCGACGCGGCGAGTCGGGTCGTCGTCTCCTACCCCGAGGACCTGAGCGACTGGGGCCGGTTCCAGGTGGAGAAACCGTCGTTCCGGGCGTTCCTCCGCAAGACGAAGGGTCGGGTGACGGCGGGCGACGAGTGGGAGGAGTTCGTCGGCGTCGGCTGCTGTGGCAACACGCTGGACGTGCCACTGCGCGTCGAGGACGTCGAGGGCGGCGACCGGATGGGACCGGAGACGGCGATAGCGTTCGAGGTGCGGGAGGCCTGCGGCATCGAAGGGGGCTGGCAGGTCCAGAGCGCTGGTGGGTCGAACGAGATCTAGAACTGCTCGTCGAGAAACGCCGCGACCCGGTCTCGCGTCGGCGCGGTGCGAGCGCCCTCTTCCATCGACGCCAGCGCGCCGCAGGCGTTCGCGAACTCCAGGGCGCGTTCGTAGTCCGGCCCGGACTCCAGGAGGACGGCCAGGAATCCCGCGGCGAAGGCGTCGCCCGCGCCCGTGGTGTCGACGGTGTCGACGCCGAATCCCGGGTGGGTGTACGCCCCGTCGGTCGTGTCGACGTGTGCCCCGTCGCTCCCGCGTTTGACGACGACGACGCGTCCGTCGAGTTCCAGGGAGGGGTGTTCGAGGTCCCGGTCCAGCAGCGTCTCCGCCTCCAGGTCGTTGAGGAAGACGACGTCGGAGTACGCGAGCGCCTCGTCGAAGTCGCGGTCGCAGAGGCGGCGTCCGGGGTCGAAACTGACGGGGACGCCGGCGTCCGTCGCGACGGCGGCGAGCCTCGCGGCGGTGTCGGGGCGCTGGCTCGTCAGGTGGAGGTGGTCGGCCGCCGCCACGTAGTCGGCGTCGACGTCGTCCGGCGTTATCGCCTCGTTCGCGCCCTCGTTGCCCAGCACCATCACCTCGCCGGTGTCGTCGACGACGAGGTACTTCGTCGTCGTCTCCATCCCTTCGACCGACGGCAGGTGCGAGACGTCGACCCCCGCACGCTCCAGTTCCCGACGCGCGAGCCGTCCCTGTTCGTCGGTACCGACGCTCCCGACGACGCCCGTCGAGACGTCCATGCCCGCGAGCGCGACGGCGACGTTCCCGGCGCTGCCCCCGCCGGAGCGATGCTGGGATTCGATGCGGGCTTCCCCGTCCGGTTCCGGCAGGGCGTCCACCCGGAGGGTCACGTCCCAGTTGACGTGACCTGCGGTGACTACCTCGACCATACTGAGCTGTTCGCGGGGAACATACCGTTTCCGTAGGCCCGCGTCCGTAAAAAGTCCTGCTGGCTCAGACGGGCGGCGCGATGGCGAACAGCAGCAGGTTGTACGCGCCCGGACCGAGGCCGACGGCCGCGACCAGACCGAGCAGCAGGTAGCCCTCCGTCGGTTCCTCGGCCACGTAGTCGGCGAAGAGGACGACGATGAACTCCGCCAGCGCGACCTTCACGAGCACGAACAGCCAGCCGACGCCGATGACGTCCGCGGTCGGCAACCCGTGGGCGAACTCGAGGATGAGCCGGGAGACGGGCGTCCGCTCGCCGAAGTTCAGTACGTCGATGCCGACCGCCGTCGAGACGGCGTCGAGGGAGTGGCCGAACAGCACGAGCGCGCCGACCGCACCCGTGACGACAGCGACGTCGGGGTAGAGATACCGCGTCCCGCCCCACAGCAGGCCGGTGAGCACGACGGCGGTGACGAGCCCGACGAACGGCCAGAACAGCCGCAGGCTTCCGTTCGCCACGCCGTACTGGACACCCAGACCCACGACGGGCAGCACCGCGGCGATGCCGGTTACGGCGAGCGTGCGCGCCACCGGCAGCGAGGACAGGGAGAAGACGGCCAGCCACACAGTCCCGGCGACGGCGAACGTCGTGAGATACACGGCGGGCGTTCCGAGCAGCGGTTCGACGACCGCCGGCGGGAGTCGGACCTGGTAGAGGGCGTGGAGGCCGGAGCCGACGACGATCCACGGAGCGAACGCGACGACGGTGCGCTCGCCGACGGGAGGCGACACGCGCCAGAGCGTCCCCCCGACGACTCCGACCGCCAGTAACAGCACGAACAGGTACGGTAGCGGCGGGAGCGCGAATCCCGAGGGAAGCACCATGTCCCGACAAGGGAAGGGGTTCCGGGAAAGGTTTGTGGTCGGACGCTGGGAACGCCGGCGGGAACCGCGCCCTCTCGATGCCGCCGTGTCGAAGTGCGGACACTACCGAGCGCGACGCGGACGGGACCCCGAGTAGCGCGGACGTGACTCCGTGTAGCGTGGCCGTGACCCGAATGTTTATTTGTAATAGTACCGGCACATAATATATGGTTTCAGTGCTCCGGTCTTGCGGGGACGCCGACCACCCCGACTTCCACGCCTGGCTACGGAGGCTCAAGGAGCGTGGTAGTAACCTCCTCGTGACCGGAGACGTTCCGGACAGCGTCTCGGCGACGGCCTCTCGCACGCTCTTCGGCCGCGGGACGGACCGGTATCGAACGCTCGCACTCGTCGACCGGACGGTCGCCGCCCCCGGGTCGCGGCTGCCGGACGGCGCGTCGGTCGACGACTCGACGACGTGGGTCGTCGACCAGCGCAACTGCGAACGGTCGATTCCGGCCGACGCGACGTCGGTCACGTCCAACCTCGGGCCACCGGAGCGCAACGACGTCGGACAGCTCTGCGAGGAGCTGCAGACCGCGATAGGGTTCTTCGAGGAGCGCGCCGACGGACTCGACCCCGCACGACTGCGGGTCGGCGTCGACTCGCTCTCCCCGCTGGTACAGCGCGACCTCGCGGCGACGAAACGCCACCTTCGCACGCTCGCCGCCACCGTCCGCGGCGTCCACGGAATGGCTCACTATCACCTCCGCGTTCCGGACGACGAGGACGTCGTCGCGGCGCTGACGCCGCTTTTCGACGTGCGTATCGAACTCCGGAAGCGTCCGGGCCGGAACCCCGAACAGCGCTGGCACGTGCCGGAACTCGACGCGACGACGATGTGGGTCGAACTGTAGAGGAGAGGAACACGCATGGAGTTCGACACGCTCGACAGGCGGCCGGGAATCGCTGTCTTCGACCCCATCGAGAACGCCCGGTTCGAACTCTACACCGACGACCCCGTCGCCCCGGAGCCGACCGCGACGGACGAGTTCTACTTCCCGGTCGACGCCGCCGTGGCGTTCGAGACCACGGCGGTCGAGATTCCGAACTACCTCTCGGTGGTCGTCCGCACGCAGGACGGCGAGATAAGCGTCGACGCGACGACGTTCGACGACCGGTCGCTTCCCGCCGACGACTACCTGCTCGAACTCCAGAGCACGCCGATGAAGCTCTACGTCGCCGTCCGGGGCGAACTGGAGCTGAACCACGACGAGACGTCCGTCACGATTCGATTCGACGGCTCCCGTCGCCCTCGCGTCGGCACGCGGTCGTTTCACGAACGGCCGACCGGGACGATAACCGTCACCGACGACGTCGAGGACGCGATGAAGGCGGTGTCGTTGCTCGGTTCGGCGCTGAAGACGACCTCGTGCGAGCGGTCGTTCCCGACGCTCCGGGGTCACCCGCCGCTCGTCGAACGCGGGAAGTCGTTCGACGTTCCGGACGGCGTGGAGCGTCCGGAGACGGGCGTCGAACTCGTGATGCCACCCGAACGGGAGTACGTCTATCCCGCGGCTTCGCTCGCCTACTACCTGGGAGCGGCGGTCGTTCCCGGCGACGAACCGCGCCTGGTCGCGGACGGGGTCGAACGCTCCCTGGACGGTCCGGACGGGTACGAGACGACGGTCAATCGCGTTCTCCGGCAGTCGTTCTTCCTCGACTGCCTCACCCGCACCGAGGGGTACTACGACGTCGACCTGTACGAGCGCGAGCAGGTCGAATCGCTCGTGGACCTCGACTTCGCCGACCTCTACGGGCGGTCGCTCGCCGCGCAACTGGACGCGTACCTCTCCGTGCCCTTCGAGACGCTCGAACCGTACGTGCTGGACTGGCACCTGACGACCGACGTCGTGCCGACGGCGGAGAACCTCCCCGCGCTCCCCTACTTCGCCGACGAACTCTCGCTCGTGCGGACGCCCCGGCGGCCCGACGTCGCCAGCGTCGAACCGACGCCGGAGACGTTCGACGACTTCACCCGGGCACGCACCACGGCGGCCGTCGCTGACGGCGAGTTCACCCGTAGCACGAGCGACGAGTGGAACTGGGACGACGACGAGATGTTCCAGGTCCAGGCGGCGGACACGGTCGAACACGCGTGGGTGGGGAGCGGATACCCCATCGGGGCGAACAAGGTCACGCTCGAATCGCTCCGACGGAAGGTCGACCACACGCCGCCGGATGACTCGGCGCTGACGGTACACGTCGTCTGTAACGATTCGGCGATGGCCGACGAGAACGTCGTCGGGGAGTTCTACGGCCTGCGCGACCTCATCACGTTCGACGTGTCGATACACGAGCGGACGACCGCAGACGAGCTGGCGACCCTGTTCGAGACGTCGGCCGATTTCCTCCACTACATCGGCCACGTCGACGACGAAGGGTTCCTCTGCGCCGACGGCTACCTCGACGCCCGGTCGCTCGACGACGTGAACGTCGACGCCTTCCTCCTGAACGCCTGTCGCTCCTACCGGCAGGGCGAGATGCTGGTCGAGAAGGGCAGTCGCGGCGGCGTCGTGACGCTCGCGGAGGTCATCAACAGTTCGGCGACGAACGTCGGTCGAGCGCTCGCTCGGTTGCTGAGTTGCGGGTTCTCGCTTCGAACCGCGCTCGGCCTCGCGAAGGACGAGGTGCTCGTCTCGGTGGAGTACGTCACCATCGGCGACGGCGGTCTGACGCTCTGTCAGAGCGAGAGCGGCGTTCCGGCGATGTTCCAGATTCGTCGCGAGGAAGACTGCTATCTCCTCGAACACCACACGTTCGTCGCCTCCAGCTACGGGATAGGGTCGATGGTGTCCTCGATTCTGGAGGAGTCCCCGACGCGGTATCTCGTACCCGGTTCGAGACCGCGCTTCGAGTTGTCCGCCGAGGAAGTCGACGACGCTCTCGACCTCGAACTACTCCCCGTCGAGATGGATGGACGACTCTACTGGAGCGACGACTTTTCGTTGACCGACGGCTGACTATCTACGGCCCATTGGTAGTGTTCGCGGTCGCTGCGATTACGCTTCCGGCCTGCATCAGCGCCAGGCCGACGGTGAACAGGACGCCAATCATTCGCGGATGCTCGGACAGGAACGCTTGCACGTTGTTCTGTACCATACACTTCAACGTTCACCTCATTTATATAAATAATTAACTTAAGGATTAGTACTAATAAATACAGAAGAAATAGTGTGAGGGGGTCGACGACACCGGAAGTCGTTTCGAGAAACGCATCGCAGGCCGTGCCAGCGGAGCGAAAGCGGGGACGGCGCTCACCGGTCGACGCTGGTCCGCCCGGTTCCGGGCGAAACGAACGCGGGACCCGGGAGCGGGCGTCTCACTGGAGCGTTTCTTCCCACGGCTCCTCGCCGTGCTGGTCGCCGAACAGTTCCCGCATCAGCGTGACGATGCTCTCGGGCGGGAACTGGCCGCGTTCGGTGACGATGGCGTCGACGTGGCGCGGCGGCGTCACGTCGAACGCCGGGTTCTCGACGGCGAGGTCGGGGTCGTCTGCTCCCCGGCCGATGTCCGAGCGCTCGTCGTCGGCGAGCACCTCGCTCTCGTCTCGCATCTCTATCTCGACGGTGTGGCCGGTCATCGTCGCCGGGTGGAGCTTCAGCGTCTGGGCGGCGACCACGACGGGAACGCCGCGTTCGCGAGCGTTGACGGCCAGACCGGAGGTTCCTATCTTGTTGATGACGCTGCCGTCGGCGGCGATGGAGTCCGCGCCGACGAGTACGTGGTCGACGTCGTCGAGATACCGGCGCGCGGCGTTGTCGACGATCAGCGTGACTGGCACGCCCAGCTCCCGAAGATGGCGGGCGGTGATGTGACCCTGCTCGCGCGGTCGCGTCTCCTTGACGACGGCGGTCAGTTCCTTGCCGTCGTCGAGCGCGTGGCGAACGCAGGAGAGGGCGTCCGTCGAGTGGCAGTGGGTCATGATGGTGTCGCCGTCCCGGAGCCGGTTCGCGCCGATCTGGCCGAGGTTGTCCTGCGCCTGGTCGAGCTGGTGGCGGAACTCGGTGGCGCTGCTCTCGACGCTCCGGCGCAGGCGTTCGACGGTGTCGCCTTCCATGTCCCGGAGGACGTACCGCAGAGCGTTCGGGAGGCTGACGGCGGTCGGCCGCGTCTCGTGCAGGCGTCGAGCGGCCGCGCGCATCTCCGCGCGGAACGCCGCCGGTGAGTCGGCCTCGCTGGCCGCCGCTCGCTCGCCCAGCGCCTCGGCGGCGGCGTCCGCGATGGCCGCCGCACCGCGGATTTCCATCGACGCGATGCTCTCCGCGGCGTCGGCGACGGCGGGGTGAACGTCGCGGTCCATGCTAGCGGTTACGTGACCTTCGCGTAAAAATTGCGTCCCGGGTCCGGACCCTCCGGGTCGGAGGGTCGACGGCGAACGACCGCCGCATTACTACAGAGCATACACAAACCTTTTTGTATACCTACCAGGTATTGGTGGGTACGATGAGCGCCACTTCGAGTCCCGACGTGGAACACGCGATCGAACGCTGCCGACCCGCAGACGTAACACCCGTGACCCTCGACGCCACCGCGCTACCCTCGACGCGAGACGACCTGCGCGACCTCCAGAGCGCCCTCGACGCGAACGACCTCGTCCCCGCTGGCGTCACGGTCGAAGCCTGCTTCGACGAGTCCTGCTCGTACGCCACGCAGGACGAGGCCGACCGCGTACGGGAGTGCATCCGTACGGCGGCGTTCCTCGGAGCGGGTACCGTCACCGTCGAGTTCGACAGCGTCGCCGACGAGTCGAAGGTCCGACCCGCCCTCGCCGCAGTCCGCGAGCGCGCCCGCCGGGAAGGGGTCACCCTGGAACTCGACGGGCCGCTCACCCTGTAACGCGGTCCGAACTCCCGCCACGGGACTGCGCTCCCGTCCCGTCTCGCCAGCCGTTCCTCCGTTCGCGGTCGACCGTCGAGGACCGTCGGTCGCCGGGTCGTTCGGCGACGGACTCGTCAGTCGCCGTCGGGACTCTTTCCGGGGACGAGGTACTTTTCGCGCCCGACGTTCTGCATTGAAAGCTCCAGTGGCCGACGTCGCGCACGAACGCTTTTTGCGTCGTGGTCCAACCCTTCCGTATGATCGAAGGTTGGAACGTCGACAAATCTCGCGCCGCGTGGTGGACCATCGGTGCGGCCCTCGGCGTCACGGCGCTGTACATCGTCTACTCGTTCATCGGCACGTTCGTTTTCGGCATCTTCATCTACTACTCGACCCGCCCGGTGTACGACCGGCTCAAGCGACGAATCGGACCGCCGAGTCTCGCGGCCGCCATCGCCCTCTTCGCGCTCGCCCTGCCCGCCCTCCTGCTGATGACGTACACCGGCGCCATCGCGATTCAGGAACTCCGCAAGTTCGCCGGGCGGACCAACATTCAGGAGTTGCCCGAACCGATCCAGCCGTACGCGGACGTCTCGAACATCGTCCAGAGTCCCGGAACCCTCCTGTCGGGCGGGATAGACACGAAACTCGCCCAGGACGTGTTCGGCTCCACGCTGGGGTACATCGGGTTCGTCGGCACTGCCGTACTGCATCTGTTCGTCATGATCGCCATCGCCTTCTACCTGCTCCGGGACGACCACAAGCTCTCGCGGTGGTTCCGGCGCACCTTCTCGGACAGCGAGGGCGTCCTCGACTCGTACGTGACGCGCGTCGACACCGACTTCAACAGCATCTTCTTCGGCAACATCCTCAACGCCCTGCTGACCGGGACCATCGGCGCAATCTCCTACAACGTGCTGGACTACGTCGCACCGGCGGGACTGTCCATCCCGTATCCGACGCTGCTCGGCCTGCTCACCGGCGTCGCGAGTCTCATCCCGGTCGTCGGGATGAAGCTGGTGTACTTCCCGGTGAGCGCGTACGTCGGCGCGGAGACGCTGCTCCTGCGCGACCCGACCGTCATCTGGTTCCCGGTCGTGTTCTTCCTCGTCTCGCTCGTCATCGTCGACACCATCCCGGACCTCGTCCTCCGACCGTACGTCTCCGGACGCAACCTCCACGTCGGGATGGTGATGCTGGCGTACATCTTCGGGCCGCTGCTGTTCGGCTGGTACGGCATCTTCCTCGGTCCGATGATACTCGTACTCGTCGTCCACTTCGGCGAGATCGTCCTCCCGGAACTGCTCGCCGGCCGGCCGATAAAACCGTGGGCGGTCGACCCGACGTATCTCAACGAGGGACACGGGACAGCACGGCAGCCGCGAGATCGCGGCGACGTCCCCGAGACCGGGTCGGAACCGGTCGACGCGGACGAAGCGGGTAGCGACGCGGCGAACGAATCCGGACAGGGGGGAACCGACTCCGCATCGAAAGGGGAGGACGCCGACGGGTCGGAGCCGGTGGGCACGCCGTCGCCAGGCGAGGACCAGAAGTGACTGCCGTCGAGTCGGCACCGACTCGGCCCGAAACCGGTGGGACGTCTCAGAGGTCGACGAAACGGTCTTCCCACTGCCGGCGGTTCGCGATGGCGGCCTCACCGCCGTCGGTGAGCGTGTAGTAGTTCGTCCGCTGGTCGCGTTCGCCCTTCTCGACGAGTTCCTTCTCGACCAGCGTGTCGAGATTCGGATAGAGCCGGCCGTGGTGGACGTTGACGTCGTAGTACTCCTCGAGGTCCTCCTTGATGGCGAGTCCGTGTGGTTCGCCGTGGCCCGAGATGACGTACAGTATGTCCCGCTGGAATCCCGTCAGATCGTTCATCGTCGATATCACCCATTCTATCATTGGTGAAATAAATATAACGGTATGATAATGTTCGGGAAATGGAGCCAGCGGTGTCGTCCCGCTCGGGACGCCGGGAACGCTCGGACGGACCGACCGGACCCGAATCTCGGACGGCGACGACTGTACACTTATCAGCGTCGGGAACGTACGTTACGTTATGCCTGAAGAAGTGCTGTTCGAGACGGAACAGAACCAGAGCCGCAGCGAGATAGCGGCCTACCTCCGGACGGTCGCCGACAAACTCGAGGACGGCGAATCGGTGACGCTCACCTCCGGCGACCAGACGGTGACGCTCACGCCGCCCGAACGCCCGACGTTCGAAGTGAAGTCCGAACGCGAGACCGGGGATGGTCGCGACGAACTGAGCCTCGAACTGGAGATCGAGTGGAAGGAAGGCGACGACGGCGCCGACGGGTCGCTCGACATCGAGTAACGACCGCGACCGACCCGCGAACGGTTTCTTCTCGCGCCACGGCCGAGGCTACGCGAACGTGAATCGTCGACGGGAGAGAACGCAGTCGCTCGAATCGTAGTATCGAAAGGAAAGCGGAACACGCGGGGGCGAAAAGACCCCGCGAACCGCTTGCCGCCCTGAATTGGTCCCCGCTGACGCTTCGGCCCTCCAAAGCGAAGCGTCACTTAGAGCAAGACGACCCACCATCATAAACCTAACGCCCTCGGTTACACGGGTGGGGTACCCGAAAGCTACTCAGATGTGCTCCTCTTCGAGCACCCAGCCGAGCGCGCGTTTGTAGTAGGTGAACATCTCCCTGACGCCCTCGTGGCGCATGTCCTCGCTGTCGAGATGCTCCTCGAGGAACTCGTACTGCTCGCGGATCTCCTCTTCGTCTCTCATACCCCTGGCTTGGACTTCGTCGCACATCAGTCCGGGGGTGACGGAACCGGAGCGACGACGACCGACGAACGCGGGCCGCTCGAACCTCGTCCCCGTTCCAGTCGCGACGCGACGTCCCGCCGCCGGGACAGAAGGATTTTGTCGAACGGAATCCAACGTGGAATCGTGAATCTCTACCGTAGCGTCCGGGCGGTCACCGGGGCGTCCGGGACCGGCCCCATCGACTGGGACGCCGTCACCGAGGCGGCGAAGGCGTCGACGGATCCCGGTTCTATCGCACTCTCGCCCGCCGAACGGTCGGGGTACGCGGCCGACGTCCGCGACGCTCGCACTCGTGTTCGCGAGGTTTCCGGCGTCGACTTCGACGTGCCGGCGACCGTCGAGATACAGAACCGACACCACTGGATCGACGCCAACGTCAACACCTTCCGACAGGTGATGAAACCGATCGAGGAGCACGGACCGCCCGCCCTCCCCGGCGTCGCCCGCGTCGTCAACACGGGGACGATGTCAGTGATGCTCTCCGTGCTGGGCACCAACGTCCTCGGACAGTACGACCCGCTGCTGCTCGCGGAGGGCGACGACCACGCGCTGTACTTCGTCCATCCGAACATCGAACGCATCGCGGACGAACTCGACACGGACTTCGACCGCTTCCGGCGCTGGATCGCGTTCCACGAGGTGACCCACGCCGCCGAGTTCGGTGCTGCGCCGTGGCTCTCCGACCACCTCGAATCCCGGATGGAGTCCGGCATCGAGGCGCTCGCCAGCGGCGGCGTCGACCGCGAGGCGTTCCGCGAACTCGACGCCGCGATGACCGCGGTCGAGGGGTACGCCGAACTGCTGATGGACGAGGCGTTCGACGAGGAGTACGCCGACCTCCGGGCCAAAATCGAGGCCCGCCGCCGCGGGATGAATCCGCTCTCGAAACTCGTTCGCCGCCTGCTCGGACTCGGCCTCAAGCGCCGCCAGTACGAGCGGGGCAAGGCGTTCTTCGAACACGTCGTCGCCGCCCGCGGCATCGACGGCGCGACCCGGGTGTGGGACGCGCCGGACAACCTGCCCACCGCCGACGAACTCGACCATCCGCAGAAGTGGATGGCTCGCGTCCAAGGGTAGCCGGCGTCGGGACGGCGAGGAAAACGGCGGGTCGCTCTCCGACGCTTACTGCGCGTCGGACGCCTCGTTGTACATCTCCTCGATGGTCTCCTTGAGGTCGGGAGTACCGTCGCCCGGTCGACTCGGCCATCACGTTCGTGCGGTCGAAGACGGGGTGCGAAAAGGCCGCGGCCGCCGCTACAGTATCCAGCCGATGTACCACGTCAGCGCCGCCCCGACGACCAGTCCGAGGACGAGCGCGGCGGCGATGCCGAGCGGTCCGGCACCGCCGTGGAAGGCGACGAGTGCGCCCGACACGGCGACCAGACCGACGATGCCCACCTTCAGGCGCATCATCGCCGTCGTGCGCTCCTCTTCGCTGATGGGTCCGACCATCTATAGCTCGTGCGGAGCGCTGACGTGCATGCTGGTGAACAGCCACTCCCCGTCGCGTCGTTCGAGCGTCCCGCTCCAGCGCGTGTCGAACGAACGGCGTTCGCCCGCCTCCACGTCGGTCCACGACAGCGCCACGTCGTCCGTGAACCGCGCCACGTCGTCGCGTTCGACCACCCCGAGGGCCGAACTCTCGACGGTCCAGTCGTCCGTCGTCCGACTCTGCTCGCGCAGTCCCTCGGCGATGGCGTCGTACCCGACCAGTCGTTCGCCGACGCCGAACTTCGTCGCGTCGTCGCGTTCGGCGAAGTAGGGGTACAGCGGTTCGCCGCGCCGGAGCGCCTCGTAGTACTCTCGAATAGTCTCTTCGGCCCCCATGCGAGGGCAGTGGTCGAGCACGTGCTTAAAGCCAGCCGACTCGCTCTCGGGAATGTCAAACGGGCGTTTGAGTCTACTGAAAGGTTTTACCGTACGCGACTGTGGTCCGAACCGGGTGCACTGCTCGCGGTCGAGTGCGCCCCACCATGCCCCTGCCCGGAACCGCGGCGGCGACGCCGCCGCCGTCGGCGCGACGGCCACCACACCCGGAGACGTTTCGCCCTCCATCGACTACCGACGCGCCGTTCCTCACCGACGCGCTGGTCCCCTCGACCGACCACCGGAGAACCTCGCGGGCGCGAAGTCCCGGAGAAGAGACGACCGCTACTGGAAGCCCTTGCCGACCTCGTCCTCGTCGATGAGGTCGTCCAGTTCGGCGTCCAGCAGTTCCTCGGCTTCCTCGAACGTCGCGGCGAGGTCCTCGACCGCGTCCGGACGGTCGTAGTTGTCGTAGTCCATCGGTCCGAAGGCGGGGCTCTCCATCGCCTCCATCACGTCGTCGAACAGATCGGCCCGGTTCGTCGGCGCGTCCGCGTGAGCCTTGATGGTCTCTTCGAGCCGTTTGGCGCGCTCCTCGGCCTCCTCTTCGTCGCCCGGGGCGGCGTCGGGGTGCTGGACCGCGAACCGGCCCTCCCGGTAGTCCTCCCGCGGGAGGTAGGAGCCGATCTCGTCGTCCAGACTTCGAGCGACGCGCGCGCCGACGCCGCGCACCTCGAAGGGGTTCTTGGCGTACGTCTTCAGGTGGTAGACGCCGGCGTTCGGGTGGCCGACGTAGAGGTCCTCGCCGACGCCCTCCGCCCGGGTTCCCCCGGTCGCGCGCCAGCCCTCTGGGTCGACGTCCCGCTCGACGACGTCCTGGAGGATGTCCTGCCAGTCTCGGATCCGCATAGGTAGTACGTGTCACGGTGAGCAAATCAACGTGTCGGTCTCACCGGCGACCCGGACGGGGGTCGTCGGCGCGGTCGAGGCGTCTCGCGCCGAGTCGAAGCCCATTTATCTCGACGCCGAGACGCTCCGTCGATGCGTCTCCTCCAGTACTCCGACGTCGAGAACGCCTACGACGACCCGGGCCGCATCGGCCGTCTCGCGGGCCGTCTGGGTCAGCTGGACGGCGAGGACGCCCTGCTGGTCGGCACCGGTGACAACACCTCGCCGGGCGTGCTGGCGCTGGTCACCGAGGGGCGACAGGCGCTCGACCTCTTCTCGGCCGTCGAACCGGACGTGGCGACGTTCGGCAACCACGACTTCGACTACGGCCCCGCGGCCGTCCGCGACGTCGTCGCCGAGTCGCCCCAGACCTGGGTGACGGCGAACGTCTTTCGGGACGGCGAGCGCTTCGCCGCCGACCTGACCCGGCGCACGGCCGTCCTCGAAGCGGACGGAACGCGCGTCGGCTTCACGGGCGTCACGACGCCCCGGACCGCCTCGCTGAACCCCCAGGCGACCGACCTGACGTTCGCCGACCCCGTCGCGGCGGCCGGGGAAGCGGTCGCTGACCTCCGGGCGCGCGGCGTCGACCGCGTCGTCGTCCTGTCGCATCTCGGCCGGGGCGACGACGACCTCGCCGCGGCGGTCGACGCCGACGCCGTCCTCGGCGGTCACGTTCCGACGGAGCGAATCGACCGCGTCGACGGGACGCTCGTCACGCGACCCGGCGACGGCGGTCGCGCGGTGCTGGAGGTCGACCTGGAGGCGGGGACGGCGACGCGCCACGAGACGGGCGACGCTCGGCGCGCGAACGAGGTCGCCCGCGCGCTCCGCGAACGCATGGCGGCCGCGGGACTGGACGAGGTAGTCGCCTCGGTCGAGGAGCCGCTGGTGCGCACGGAGGCCACCCTGTTCGGCGGCGAGAGTCGCGTCGGCAACTTCGTCGCCGACGCCTACCGCTGGGCGACCGGCGCGGACGTCGCCCTCCAGAACAGCGGCGGTATCCGGAGCGGCGACCCCATCCAGGGGGAGGTCACCGTCGCGGACCTCGTGAGCCTGCTCCCCTTCGAGGAACCGGTCGCCGTCGCGGAACTCTCCGGCGAGCGACTCCGCGCTGCGCTCCGGCAGGCGGTCGACGGCTCGCTCGGGTTCGCCGAGGACGGCTGGTTCCACGCCCACGTCAGCGGGGCCGAACTCGCCTGGGACCGCGACGCCGGGACCGTCGAGGTCGTCCGCGTCGACGGCGAACCGCTCGACCCGTCGGCGACCTACACCGTGGCGACCAGCGACTACGTGCTCCACACCGACGACGAGTTCCCGGCCATCGAGGAGTCCCAGCGGGTCGCGACGGGCGACGTCCAGTACGAGGTGCTCGTCGAGTACGCCCGCGAGACGGGTATCGGCCCGTCCGTCGAGGGTCGGGTCGTCGAACGGTAGAATCGACAGCAGGCGTCGAGGTCGACCGGGGATAGTAAGGTACTCACCGCCGCGCGGCGTCCACTATGACATGTCCCGCGTCCTCGTACCGGTCCGGTATCCGCTGTCGGCACACTCAAAGCGGACGCTCGCGTCGGCGATAGACCTGGCCGACGAGCGCGACGCCGACCTGACCGTCCTCCACGTCAACCTCTACCATCGTGGCGACGACGTGACGCGACGCGACCTGAAGCGGGGGGTCGAACGGGCGTCCGACCAGTTCGCCCGCGTCCGGTTCGTCGTGCGCGAGGGGTTCCTGGTCGAGGAGACCATCCTGGAGGAGATCGTGGCGACCGACGCGGACGTGGTCGTCATCGGTCGCAAGCAGGTGGGGCGCTGGCGGCGGACGATTCGTCGCATCATCGGCGACCCGGACATCGAAGCGTTCCTCGACGAGAAGGTCGACTGCGAACTCGTCACCGTCGGCTAGCGCCTCTCGGACTCGCCCGGCGAGTCGTGGCGCGCCTCCTCGGCCGACTCGCGTCGAGGGGGAACGCCACCGCGCTCCGGGTCGACCGAGACGCGCGCGGTGCCGCTCGTGTCGTCGAACACGAGGTGGGAGTGGGGGTAGGCTATCTCCACGTCCGCGTCGTCGAGGTCCGCCCATATCTGTTCCTGTATCTTCGAACGCACCCGGCCGACGTAGTAGGGGTCTTTCACCCAGTACTGCAGTTCGAGCAGGATGCCGTGGTCGGCGAACTCCTTGATGTACGACACCGGCGCGCTCGGGTAGCGAGCGCTCCCGATGCGGATGTCCGGGCCGGTCTCGACCACCTCGCGGGTCTGGCGGGCCGCCCGCTCCATGATGGCTCGCGCCTCGTCTAAGTCCCCCTCGTAGGTCACCAGCAGTTCCAGCGAGAGCCGCGAGCGCGTGTCCTCGGCGGAGTAGTTTATCACGTCGCGCTCGCGCATCGTCGCGTTCGGGATGACGAGGAACGTGTTCTGGAGCGTGAAAACCTTCGTGTACCGCAGGGTGATGTCCTCGACGTAGCCGCGGGTGCCGCCGGTGGGCGAGCCGTTGTCCACGAGTTCGATCATGTCGCCGATCTCGTAGGGCTGGTCCGCGAGCACGAACAGGCCGTTGACGACGCTACCGACGAGGGGTGCGAGCACGAGGCCGAGCACCGCGGAGAACACCGTCACCGACAGCACGACGTTCGACACGTGGAACCCCAGCCGACCGGCGGCGAGCGTCACCGCGACGAACAGCACCACGCCCCGGACGCTCCGGAGGATGGTCTTGCGGACGCTCGGGCGCTGGAACCGCCGCGCGACTCGCCGGCCCACGAACCGGACGACCAGCTGGGAGACGTACCAGCCGGCGACCAGCAGGAGTCCCGCGACGAACAGGTCGGCAACGACGACGCCGGGTGCGATGCGCTCGTCGCCCACCGCCGTGAGGACCCGCCACGCGTCGACCAGCGGGTCCGGGAGCCATGCCATGCGTGCCGCCTCTCAATCGCCGTCCAAAAATCCTCCCTTCTGGCGCGACCGCCCCTCGTTCCGCCCCGAGACGGCCGCCTCGCGGCGCGTCCGGGTTACGGTAACGGTCGGGAAGAGCGAGTATTACGACCGCGAGGGCGAACGAATCCGCGTCGACTGGGCGCGAATCGTCGCGGCCGGCGGAGCGCGGAGCATCGGAACGCGTCGACGCGGACCGGTTACCGCTCCGCTCCCGCCCAGTCGACCATGCGGTCGTAGAGGTCCCGCGACCGGAGCGCGGCCTCGTCGCCGACGAGCACGAGCGACTTCTTCGCCCGCGTCAGCGCGACGTTCACTCGACGGTAGTCCTCGAAGATGGGGCTGTCCAGGTCGCCCGTGGCGACGAACGAGACGACGATGACCTCCTCGCTCGACCCCTGGAAGCGGTCGACGGTGTCGACCGTCACGTCGTCCGGGACGCGCCGCGATATCTCCGCGACCTGCGCCCGGAACGGCGCGATGACGCCCACGTCCTCGACGGCGACGCCCGCCTCGACGAACCGCTCGACGATTTCGCGCACGCGTTCGGCCTCCGCCGGGTTCGTGTTCCCGACCGTCGTCCCGTCGGGGTCGACGAACGATACGGCGTTCCGGAGGCGGTCGGGCAGCGCGTCGCCGTCGACGCCCGGCAGGTCGTCGACCCGCTGGGCGGCGGTCTCGCCGTCCGCCGGACGGAGCGCGCCGTCGTAGAACTCTCGGGAGGAGAACGCCTGGATGCGCTGGGCCATCCGGTACTGGCGTTCGAGCATCACCGAGGCGTCCGGGTAGCGCTCGACGAGGCGCTCGAACAGCGACTCGCCGAGGTCGCTCGCTCGCGGTTCGTCTCGCTCTCCGCTCGCGCGCTCCGCGCCCTCGGCCCGAACGACCGGCGGCAACTGGTGGTGGTCGCCGACGAGGACGAACCGTTCGGCAAGGTTGATGGCCGCGAGCGTCGCCGGTTCGGTCAACTGCGAGGCCTCGTCGACGAGCGCGACGTCGAACTCCTGTTCGCGCATCACCCGCGACCCGCAGGTGGCCGTCGTCGCGGCCACGACGCTCGCACCGCGGAGTTCGGCGACGCGCTCGCCGGGGTCGCCGCCGTGTTCCAGTCGCAGGTCCTGCATGTCCTCGCGGACGCCGTTCTCCGTCCCGACGCGGACGATGTCTTCGAACCCCTGGTCGCGCAGCGCTTCGAGGGCGTTGTCCACGGCGCGGTTCGTGAACGCCGACAGGAGGACCCGGTTTCCGCGCTCGACGAGCGCCCGGACGGTGCGGGCGATGGTGTACGTCTTGCCCGTGCCGGGCGGGCCGTGGATGAGCGCGCAGTCCTCGGCGTTCACCGCGAGGTTCACGGCGGCGTTCTGGCTCTCGTTGTTCGCGATGTACGTCTCTTCACCGGCTCGCGGTTCGCTCCGCTCACCGCTCGCTTCCACCGAGGCCCGTCCCGCCTCGCCACCCCCGAATTCGGGCTCTCGACGGCCGAAGAGCACGTCCTTCCGGTCGGCGTCGCCCTTCAGAAGGCAGTCGTGCAACGCCGTGAGCATCCGGTCGGCGCTCAGTTCGGAGGGGTAGACGTCCAGTCGGCGCAACTCCACGGGTTCGTCGGTCGTGACGACGACCTCCTCGCCGAGTTCTTTCACCCGCGCCAGTTCGGCGTGGCCGTGGACGGGGTGGCCGTCGCTGGCGATCACCACGTCGCCCTCCCGTATCTTCGAGACGGCGTCGTCGGTGCGGCGGGCGCGCAGTCGCCAGCGCTCGTCTTCTATCTCCTCCTGGTCCGCGGGTTCGAGGTCTATCAGCGCTTTGTCGGCGTCGGCGCGCTCCTCGGCGGTCTGCTCCCAGAGCTTGGCGTACTCGCGGTGGACCTCGCGGCGCTCCGCCTCGATGGCCCGGTACTGCGCCTCGAAGTACTCCTGTTCCTCGTCGGGAATCGCAGTACCGACCTGCCCGGCCTTCGACGTCTGGTCGAGGCGACCGGAGACGACCATGCAGGTGTCCTGTTCGAAACAGTGCGCGCAGGTCGCGTCCGCCTCGTAGCCCGTCGGAACGCCGTAGTCGAACTCCATCGCGGCGATCTCGTTGCGCGTCCGGACGACGAACTCCAGCAACCCCCGGCCGACGGAGAACTCCTTGGCGGGCGAGAGGTCGCCCGTCGCCTCGTTGCGGTCGAGCGTCGAGTTCTTGGTGTACAGCAGGGTCCCCGTGTCGGCGGGCACGTCGCGTTCCTGGAGCAGCAGGGCGTAACAGGCCGCCTGAATCTTGTCCTGGAACCGGGGGTCCCGCTTGGTGTTCTTCCCCGTCTTCAGTTCGACGGGCATCCCCCGCCGGAGCGCGTCGGCCCGCCCCTTGATGCCGAACCGCTCGCTGATGAGCGTGTACTCGCTGCGCCACTGGTCCTCTTCGGTGAGCGCGCCCTGTTCGAGCCACCCCTCGATGGCCTTCGCGTTCTGGCGCACCTCGCCGGCCACCTCGTCGGCCTCGCGGCCGAGCAGCCCGAGTTCGAGGCCGGCCTCCTCGACGCGCTCGTCGATGGCGTCGTCGAGGTCGCGCCCCCGGAGCAGGTCCCCGAACACCTCGTGGACGATGGTCCCCTTGACCACGGGGTAGTTCAGCGGGACGCCCGACAGCTTGTTCAGGTAGTACATCCGCGGACACTGCACCCACGACCGGACGTCGGTCACGTTCACCAGGAACGAGGGCTCGACGACGACGTACGACTCCTCGCCCGTCGCGTACCGCGTCTCGCCGCGGTACTTGTCCTCGTCCACGTCGGTCACGAGCAGTTCCATGTCCTCCTCGAGGAGGTCGGCCGTCTCGGTCCACTTCCCCCACAGCGTCACCGTCGTCGACTCGCCGTCGTCGCGCCGAACGACCACCTCGGCGAGGTCGCGGTCGCCGTACTGCGTGCTGACCGTCCGCACTTCGCCCGGTTCGACGACCGTTCCCCGTACGTTCACGCAACGTTCGTAGCGCTGCACCTCGAAAAGTTCTGTCGGTTGGACCACCGGTCGACCGGCGCGCGACCCGCCGGTCCCGTAAATTTATCAGTCGAGAGGAACTACTGGGGAGTGCGATGACGAGCGAATCCCTCGTGAGTCCGGAGGATAGAGGAAGCCGTCGGTCGGCGGCTGATCGAGAAATTCTCCCGCGAGCGTAGCGACGCTTCTGCCACCGACGACGCGTCACGCGCCGACCAGCCGCGGGTGTCGGTGTCGAGCGCGGGCGGCGCGGTCGAGGTGACCGTGGCCGGCGAGACCGAGGTGCTGTCGAGACGCCAGGCCGACCGGTTGCGGGAAGCGCTCGGGGCGGCGCTGACGGAGCGCCGCGAGTTCGTCCACACGGTCGGCGAGCACCGGGAGGACGGCTGCTACGTCGTCTCGCGCCGGGGAGCCGACTCGTCGGGTCACCGGAAGGTGTTCGAGAGCTTCGAGGCGCTCTCCCGGCGGTACGAGCGTCTCCCGACCGAGTTCACCGCCGCCGACGTCGGCGAGACGGGGCTGACCGGCGGTCGCCGACACATGCTGGTCCACCACTTCGTCGAGCATCCCGCGTTCGACTGCGAACTGGTCGCGCGCCAGCCCCTCACCGCGCACAAGGAGGGAAAGCGCTAGTCGGCGCGACCGCAGACCGGGCGGAGGGTCGCGGCGTCGACGACTCGGCCGCCGCAGCCGTCGCGGGCGAACTCGTCGGAGCCGTCGAAGTCGGCGACTCGGTCGCCGCTGGCGTCTTCGAGGACGACCGCGGAGAGGCGGCGGGGTCGGTCGAGCGGCGCGTCCAGCCCGACGGTCACGTTCGCGTGAGTCCCCGGCGGGAGGTACGACGAGACGCCGACGACGCGCATCTCGCCCGCCGACGCGTCGGGGTCGGGCGTGAGGACGACGAACCCGCCGGTTTCGAGCGTCGCGTCGGTCACCGTCGCGGCTCCGGCCGCTTCGGTCACCGACTGGTTCTGGAGCGTCACGCGGGCGTCCGGGTCGCAGGCCGACGGCGAGAACGCGTCCGGCGCGTGGCCGGCGACGCCGACGGGAAACAGTGCGACGAGCACGAGCAGTACTGCGGTGCGCACGCCGGACGTACGCGCTCCGACCGGAAAACGTCGCCAGACGTGACGATACGACGGACCGTCGAGGCTCAACGTTTTTCGGGGTGGCGTCCGAGGAGACCGATATGCCACGACCCTCGACGTTCTCCATCGTCGCGCGCGACCCCGAACGGGACGCGGTCGGCGTCGCCGTCCAGTCGAAGTTCGTCGGCGTCGGTGCAGTCGTCCCGTTCGCCAGCGCCGACGCGGGCGCGATAGCCACCCAGAGCTTCGCAAACGTCGCGTACGGTCCGGACGGACTGGACCTGCTCCGGCAGGGCGCGTCGGCGGACGACGTCGTCGAGGCGCTGACCGACGACGACCCGGAGGCCGCCCAGCGACAGGTCGGCGTCGTCGGCCGGGACGGCTCCGTCGCGGCGTTCACGGGCGAGGAGTGTTTCGACCACGCCAGCGACGTCCAGGGCGAACAGTACACGGTCCAGGGGAACATCCTGGAGAACCGCGAGACGCTCGAAGCGATGGCGGAGGCGTTCGAGGAGAACGGTAAAACCGCGAACCGCGGCCTCCCCGAGCGGCTCATCGCGGCGCTCCACGCGGGCAACGAGGCCGGCGGCGACAAGCGCGGCGAACAGAGCGCCGCCCTCTACGTCGTCAAGCCCGGCGGCGGCTACGACGGGAAGAACGACCGCTGGGTCGACGTGCGCGTCGACGACCACGAGACCCCCATCGAGGAACTGGAGCGGGTGTTCAAGATATACGACGTGACGCTGCTAGAGCGCGAGGAACCGGAGGAGACGCGGGAGCTATCGGGGGAGACGGCCGAATCCGTCGCCGCGACGCTCGCCGACCTCGGGTTCTACGACGGGACGCCGTCGAGCGCGTTCGGCGAGAGCGAGCGCGCCGCCCTCGAATCGTTCCGCGGGATGAACAACTTCGAGAACCACGACCTCGCGGTGCTGGAGGACGCGCTCGCCCGCGGCTGGGACGACGCCGACGGAACCGGCGAGGAGCGGATGGTCGACGCCATCTGGCACGGCCTCTCGCGTCTGGACAGGAAGTAGGTTCGGCGTCTCTCGACGGCTCCGACCGCTCGCGTCCTCACTCCGCCCTGCGTCGGCGTCGCTGCCGCAGCACGGTCACTCCGACGGCGACGAGGACCACGAGCAGCGGCATCAGCTTCCCGGTTATCGGCGGCCGTCCGTCGCTGTCTCCCCCGGTCTCCGTCGTTTCGCCGCCGAGCGAGAGGACGCCGTCTCCGTCGCCTCTGCCGACGTCGAGCGTGAACTGCGAATCGTGGAAGTGGAGTTCGAGAATCCCCATACCTTCCCGTTCGACGAGACGGCCCTTATCGGTTCTGGGGGTCGTCTCGCTCGGCGGTCCGACGGCACCGGGCCTCCGGAATCGAGACGGCGGACGATGCGAGGGATTGAATACGTCACGTTCCCGCGTGCCGATATGGACGAACGACAGCGCGCCTTTCTCGACGACTTGCTGACGACGCCGAGTCCCTCCGGATTCGAGACGGCGGGACAGCGCGTCTGGGTCGACTACGTCTCCGAGTTCGCCGACGAGGTACGGACCGACGAGTACGGCAACGCCGTCGCGGTTCTGCACGGCGACGGCCCGGAACTGGCGTTCGCGGGCCACGCCGACGAGATAGGGCTGATGGTCGCCGGCGTCGACGAGGACGGGTTCCTCCGCGTCGGCCGCATCGGCGGGTCGGACCACACCGTGACCAAGGGCCAGCACGTCGAGGTCCACACCGACGACGGCGTCGTCCCCGGCGTCGTCGGTCAGGCCGCCATCCACCTCCGGGAGGGCGACGAGGACGTCGAGGACGTGGACGAACAGCACGTCGACGTCGGCGCAGAGAGCGAGGCGGAAGCCGAGGAACTCGTCGACGTGGGCGACCCGGTCACCGTCCGACAGACGCTGTCGGACCTGCACGGCAGTCGCGTCGCCGCCCGCGGGATGGACAACCGCGTCGGGACGTGGACCGCGGCGGAGGCCCTGCGCCGCGCGGCCGAGCGCGGCGTCGACGCGACGGTGTACGCCGTCAGCACCGTCCAGGAGGAGGTCGGTCTGAAAGGGGCCACGATGGTCGGTTTCGACCTCGACCCGGACGCCGTCGTCGCCGTCGACGTCACGCACGCCATGGACAGTCCCGACGTGACGGGCGAGGAGCGGTTCAAGGACCTGAACGTCGACCTGGGCGGCGGCCCGGTCGTCGCTCGTGGGAGCGCCAACCACCCCGAGGTCGTCGCCGCGGTGCGCGCCGCGGCCGACGACGCCGGCATCGACGTGCAACTGCAGGCCGCAGGCATCAGCACGGGCACGGACGCCGACGCGTTCTACACCGCCCGCGGCGGCATCCCCTCGCTCAACCTCGGCCTGCCGAACCGGTACATGCACACGCCGGCGGAGATCGTCGACACCGAGGACCTCGACGCGGCGGCCGACCTGCTGGCCGCGTTCGCCGAGCGCGCCGAGGACCGCGACGAGTTCGCCGTCGACGTCTGAGCGTCGTCGAGGGCCGCGACGTCGTCGCTTCGCCCGAGTTACATCCGGTACGTTTAAGAACGCAACCAGTGGGAATTGTCATATGAGTGGACGACCGCTTGACGTGCTCGAAGCGTCGCTGAATAGCGAAGTGACGGTGCGTCTGAAGGGCGGCGAGGAGTACACCGGAACGCTGACCGGCTACGACCAGCACATGAACCTCGTCATCGAGGACGCGGCGGACGAAGACACAACCATTATACGCGGCGATAACGTCGTTTCTATCAATCCATGACCGGTGCAGGAACGCCTAGCCAGGGGAAGAAGAACAAGACGACGCACGTGAAATGTCGCCGCTGCGGCGAGAAGTCCTACCACGTGAAGAAAAAGAAGTGCTCGTCGTGTGGCTTCGGCAAGTCGAGCAAGCGACGCGACTACGAGTGGCAAGGCAAGACGGGCGACAACTGAGTCGCCTCCTCCCTTTCTCTCGCTCTCTACTCGGTAGCCGCGGCTGTCGTCCACTCCGTCGTCGACGCCGGAAGAGAGACGGGTACGCCGACCGGACGTCTGATGGGCACGTTCGTGCATAAATCCAGCTTGGGAACGGAAGAATACGACACGATAACGAGGCTTTTTACTACTGGCCCGCACTATGAGTAGCTATGCCAGATGGCCGGGACGGATCCTTCGACGGCCCGACAGAGAAGTGCGGCGTCGTCGGCGCGTCGCTCGCCGACCGGGACGCCGCGCGACCCCTCTACTACTCGCTGTACGCCCTCCAGCACCGCGGCCAGGAGTCTGCGGGAATCGTCACCCACGACGGGTTCCAGCAGCACAGCCACGTCGAGATGGGTCTCGTCGGCGACGCGTTCGACACCGACGACGTCGACGGACTCGCGGGGAGCGCGGGCATCGGTCACGTCCGGTATCCCACCGCGGGCAGCGTCGACGAGAGCTGCGCGCAGCCGTTCACCGTCTCGTTCAAGAGCGGCTCGCTCGCGCTATCGCACAACGGCAACCTCGTCAACTCCGAAGAGATTCGCGAGGAGCTGGCCGGACTGGGCCACGCGTTCACCTCCGACGGCGACACCGAGGTCATCGCCCACGACCTCGCTCGCAACCTGCTGGAATCGGACCTCGTCCGGGCGGTCAAGCGAACGATGAGCCGCATCCACGGCTCCTACTCGCTGGCCATCATGCACGACGACACCGTGCTCGGGGTCCGGGACCCCGCCGGGAACCGTCCGCTCTGTATCGGGACGGTCGAAGACGGGTACGTCGTCGCCAGCGAGTCGGCGGCCATCGACACCATCGACGGCGAACTCGTCCGGGACGTCCGTCCCGGCGAACTCGTCGTCCTCCACCCCGACGGCGAGGGGTTCGACAGCTACCAGCTGGTCGAGCGCGACCGGCCGGCTCACTGCTTCTTCGAGCACGTCTACTTCGCGCGGCCGGACAGCGTCATCGACGGCAACCTCGTCTACGAGGTGCGGCGGGAGCTCGGACGCAACCTCTGGGAGGAGAGCGGCATCGACACCGACGTCGTGATGCCGGTGCCGGACTCCGGTCGGGCGTTCGCCTCGGGGTACGCCGAGGCGGCCCAGGACAACGGGGCCGGCGTCGAGTTCGCCGAGGGGCTGATGAAGAACCGGTACGTCGGTCGCACGTTCATCATGCCGACCCAGGACGAGCGCGAGCGCGCCGTCCGCCTGAAGCTCAACCCCATCAAGTCGACGGTCGAGGGGAAGACGGTGACGCTCATCGACGACAGCATCGTCCGGGGCACCACCTCGACGCAGCTCGTCCAGTTGCTCAAAGACTGCGGGGCGGAGGCGGTCCACATGCGCATCGGCGCGCCGCCCATCGTGGCCCCCTGTTACCTCGGCATCGACATGGCGACCCGCGAGGAACTCATCGCCTCCGACAAGTCCGTCGAGGAGATCGGCGACGCCATCGACGCCGATAGCCTCGCGTACCTCTCCCGGGAGGCGGTCGCGGACGCGCTGGGGGCCGACCGCGGCGACCTCTGCATGGGCTGTGTCACCGGCGAGTACCCCTACGAGATAGACGGCGAGGAGACCGACCGCGAGGTGAGCCGCCCCGTCATCGACGGCGGGTCGTCGGCCGGCGCGGACGACTGACGGCCTCGGTTTTCCACCGGCCGCCCGAATCCTCGTCCCTGTCAGTACGCCACGTACAGCAGCAGGTAGACCACCACGCCGAGGAAGAACGATATCAGCCAGAGCGAGGCGGCGACGCGGCCGATGCGGGGGTGGTTCGTCTCCGAGAGCGTGCCGACCGGGCGCGTGAGCGCCAGCAGCAGGACGTAGTATAGCAGGGGGATGCAGACCACCGCCAGCAGGACGTGGACGCCCAGTATCGGGAAGTAGACGAACCGCTCGACGGCGGCGGGGCCGGGGAACTGCGTCGGCCCCTCCAGCGCGACCTTGTAGAGGTACAGCGCGAGGAACGCGACGAACAGGACGAGTCCTGCCAGCATGCCGCTGCGGTGCCGGTCGACGTTCCCGCGGCGAATCGCTCGCCACGCGCCCGCGATGACGACGATGGCGACGGCGCTGATTGCGGCGTTGACGTGCGGGATGGCGGCGAGCACCGCGGCGGGGGCGTGCGGGAGCGCCCCCTGCGGAACGACCCCGAGCGCCGCGGCGAACACGAGCGCGAGAGAGACGACGGAGAGGACGGCGGTCAGTGCCGGGACGTGGTTCCGCGCTGTCCAGTTCATGTGACGGCGTTGGGGCCGACCCGACATACGCGTTATCCTACCCGCTCGTCGCGTCGGCGTCGCTCGCCCCGGTCAGTTCACGACGCGATGGAGGTCGCCCTCCTCGCAAATCGGGCAGGCGTCGTACGGCAGGTCGAACGCCCGCGCGCAGTCCGAGCAGACGTAGTCGATGCGGGTGTTTCGGAAGCGATCGAGCAGGCGATCGAGCATCGCCCGGGATATCTTCGCGCGGACGAATGAATTTAATGAGCGAACGCCGATACGTCGGCGTCGAGAGTGACCGACATCGAAGTACGCCCGGGGCAGTACGGCGCGTGAACGACCACCGGACTGCGAGCAAATGAAAGGCCTTTTATCGGGGCACCATCTACCACCGAGTGCGGAAAGTGACTGCGAGCGTGGGTAGCCAAGCTAGGCCAACGGCGCAGCGTTGAGGGCGCTGTCCCGTAGGGGTCCGCCGGTTCAAATCCGGTCCCACGCATCGCACGGCGACACTCGCCACGAACGATGCAAGGTGCCCTCCCACATCGGGACTGCACCCACGCACAATCCTACCGAACCGACACCGACCAGCCGTGGCTGGTCCGTTCTCCTGGACGCGATTGCACGAGAAGTAGCGCCGGGAGTCCGCGAACTCAGAGGCCCTCGTACGTACTGATGCGGTCGCGCCAGAGCTCGGGGAGCGACCGCGACTCGCGCGTCTCGGGGTCGACGGCGACCTGGACGACCTCCGCGGTCGCGGCCACCTCGCCGTCCGCGAGGATCTCGTACTCCATCGGGATGCTGGACTCGCCGAGTTCGGGGACGCGAACGGCGACGGTCACGTCGTCGTCGAGCGTGACGGCCTGGCGGTAGTCGATTTCGAGGTGGGCGATGACGCCGCCGACGTCCTCGAGTTCCGCGCCGACGACGTCGCGGAAGTAGTCCATGCGCGCCTGTTCGAGAAACGTGGCGTAGACGGCGTTGTTGACGTGGCCCATCGTGTCGAGGTCGCGATACCGGACCTCGATCTCCGTCGCGTACTCGAAATCGTCCATGCCGGCGTTAGTCACGAGCGGCTACATCCCACTGTCGGTTCGGTGCTGTCCGACGCCGGCCTCGACGGGTGGCGTCAGACGGGGTCCGTCTCGTGGAGGAACGTCTGCACTTCGACGGTGCGACCTTCGGGGTCGTCCGCGAAGAACTGGTAGATGTCGTAGCGCTCGTTCTCGACGGGGTCGCCGCGAGCGCGGTCGGCCAGTTCCTCGTGGAGCGCGTCGACGCCCGCCCGGTCGTCGGTGACGAAGGTGACGGTGCCGTCCGTGTCCGCGGACTCGCGCTCGCAGAATCCGAAGAGCATGTTGTCGTACTTGAGGACGGTGCAGTCGGGCTGTTCGAGCCACACGTCCGCGCCGAGGCGGTCGGTGTAGAACGAGACGGTTCGTTCGCGGTCCTCGCTGGCGAAGAAGACGACGCCGGTCATGGTCGGCCCGACGGAGGCCGGGACGAAAAGTCTCGGGTGTGCGCCACTGCGTCGAGCAGCGTCCCGGGCGGGACGTCGCGCTCGTCGACGACCGTGGCGTCCGTCGAACCGGTGCCTCGGCGCGATTCTCGGCAGCTGGTCGAGGAGCGCGACACCCGGCGACGAACCGGTCGCCGGCACGGCCTCGAACTGCCCGTCGGGGGAGAGCCGAGCGTTACGGTCGGTTCTGCGGCAACAGGGGGTGCATAACAAAGGGTGCGACCGGCGTCGCCGGGGACGAGCGAATGGTTCGGACGCACTCACACCGACTGGAGAAGAGTGCGCTCGCCGCCGGGTTCGCGGCACTGGCCGTCGGCGTGGTCGCGGCCCACGCCGACCCGGCGCGGGCGTACGAACTGTCCATCTACTCGGCGACGCCGCTCGCGTTCTGGGCCGGCATCGGCCTCGCACTGGTAGTCTCGGTCGGGGTCGCCTGCGCCTCGCCGGACTGGTACCGGTCGCTCGCGCTGGTGCTCGGCGGCGTCGCGACGCTCGCGGTCACCGCCTTGCCGGTCCTCCGGGGGTATCACTTCTACGGCGCGGGCGACTCGCTGACCCACCTCGGCTGGGCGAAAGACATCGCCGGCGGGAAGATGGCCGCCTACGACCTCCTGTACCCCGGCACCCACTCCATCGCCATCGTCATCAGCGAGGCGACCGGTCTCCCGCTGCGCGACGGTCTCATGCTGATGGTCGTCGCGTTCGCGCTGCTGTTCATCGTCTTCGTCCCGCTCGCGGTGCGGACGGTTACGGGCGACCACCGGGCGACGACGTTCGCCGCCCTGGGCGGGTTCCTGCTGTTGCCCATCAACAGCATCAGCGTGTTCCTCCTCGCACACCCCACCTCCCAGGCCATCCTGTTTTTCCCCCTGATGCTCTTCGTCGCGACGAAGTACATCACGAACGTCGACGGACCGAGCGTGCCGCCGTTCGGGACCTCCTTCGGGACGCTGCTCGCGCTCACGTCGGCCGCCATCGTGTTCGTCCATCCGCAGCAGGCGGTCAACGCCGCCTTGCTGTTCGGGGGCATCGTCTTCGTCCAGTTCGTCTATCGGCGGTTCCGCAAGGGCCACGCCATCGCCCGCCACCGCGCCATGTACGGCCAGACGGCGTTCCTGCTGGCGATCTTCCTGCTGTGGGCGCCCCGCCACGAGCGGTCGTCGGGCGCGACGCGGGCCCTCATCGTCCGCATCGCGACGGACCCGTCCGCGGGGGGTGACATCGGTCAGCGGGCCGCCAGTCTCTCCCAGATCGGCGGGAGCTTCGAGGCGCTGTTCCTGAAGATGTTTCTCGTCACCGGGGTGTTCTGCGGACTCGCCGGGATACTGCTGCTCGTGGGATTCTTCGGTCGGTTCCGGGACGCCGACGTGAACGCGTTCAGCAAGTATCTCGCCGTCGGCCTCGTGCCGCTGTTCGGCCTGTTCGGCGTCTTCCTCGCGACGAGTTACTCGCAGTTCCACTTCCGCGTCCTCGGGTTCATCATGGTACCCGTGACGATGCTCGGGGCCATCGCGGTCGCCCGGACCGTCGACGTCGTCGAGGCTCGCGCGCCGAACGGGGACCCCGTCCCGCTCGTGGCCGGCGTCGTCGTCGTCGTACTGCTCACGCTGTCGCTGCTCACCGTGTTTCACTCCCCCTACATCTACCAGCCGTCCGGCCACGTCACCCAGGGGTCGATGACGGGCTACGGAACGGCGTTCGACCACCGGGGCGACGCACGGTTCGTCGGCCTCCGGTCGCCCGCCGAGCGATACGGCGACGGGGTGCTGGGCTACCGGGAGAACAAGCGCCTCGACTTCACCGGCACTGCCATCTACGGCGGGTTCAACGCCACCGGGCAGAACTTCACCGCAGGTCGCATCGCCCGGTACTACGACGGTCCGCGGTATCTGCCGGTAACGGACGCCGCCCGTCAGCGTGAGCTACGGGTGTACGACGGGTTGCGCTTCCCCGCTCGCGGCTTCAGGAGCCTCGAAGCCCACCCCGGCGTCTCCCGCGTCCAGTCCGGCGGCGGCTTCCAGCTGTACTACGTGAACGGGAGCGAATGATGGACGCGAAACGGCTCGCCCGCGGATTCAAAGCGACGCTCGGGGCGCGCGCCGCCCACGTCGTGGCCAACGGTCTGCTCGTGGTCCTGCTGACGCGCTTCCTGCTGACGAACGCGGAGTACGGTCTCCTCGGCACGGTGCTCGCCGTCTGCGGCGTCGCCGGCCTGTTCGCCGACCTCGGCCTCGCGAAGTCGGCCGCCCGGTACGTCACCGAGTACCGCGAGACCGACCCCGGACAGATTCCCCACGTCCTCCGGACCGCGCTCGGCTACCGGCTCGTCGCTACCTTCGCCGTCGTCGCCGGATTCGTGCTGTTCGGCGGCCGGGTCGCCCGCCTGGTCGGACATCCGGACCTCGCACCGCTGCTCGGCATCGGCGGCGTGTACGTCGCCGTCTACTCGCTGTCGACGTTCGCCGTCATCGCGTTCCAGGGGTTCAATCGCGTCACGTACAGCGCGGTCACCCGGGCGACCGGGAGCGTCTGTCTGCTCGCGTTCGTCACCCTCGGCGTGGTCGCGCTCGGCGGTGCGGCCGGCGCGCTCGCGGGTTACGTGGTGAGTTACGCGCTGGCCGCCGCCGTCGGCGTCGGCCTGCTCTACTGGAAGTTCTACCGGGACCACGAACGCGCCGCCTCCGACGCGGTCGAGTCCGGACTCGCCCGCCGGGTCCTGCGGTACAGCGTGCCGCTGACCGCGACCCGGGGCGCGAACGTGCTCGACAAGCGCGTCGACACTATCCTCGTCGGCGTGCTGATCGGCCCCGTCGCGGTCAGCTACTACTACCTCGCGAAGCAGATATCGACGTTCGTCCAGACGCCGGCGGCGTCGCTCGGGTTCACCGTCTCGCCGACCTACGGCGAGCAGAAAGCGGACGGCGAGACGAAGAGCGCGGCGCGGCTCTACGAGACGACGCTCGAACACACCCTGCTGCTGTACGTCCCCGCCGCGGCGGGGATGGTGCTCGTCGCCGACCCGGCGGTCGTGACCGTCTTCGGTGCGACGTACAGCGCGGCCGTCCCGGTCGTGCAGGCGTTCGCCGGTTACGTCGTCCTCCAGGCGATAACGTTCATCACGAGCGACGCGCTGGACTTCCTCGGCCGGGCGCGGGAGCGCGCGCTGGCGAAGGGCGGCACCTCGGTCGCGAACTTCCTGCTGAACCTGCTCCTGATCCCCGCGTTCGGGGCGTTCGGCGCGGCGATGGCGACGGTCGCCACGCACTCCGTCTACGTCGCCGTCAACCTCGCGGTCGTCCACGCCGAACTCTCGCTGGCGATTCCGCGGCTCCTGCGCCACGTCGCCTTCGTCTGTGCCATCACCGTCGCGATGTCCGGCGCGGTCCTGGTCGCGCTCCCGTACGTCTCCGGCCCCCTCTCGCTCGCCGGCGTCGTCCTGCTCGGCGTGGTCGTCTGGGCCGCCCTCGCCGTGTTCAGCGGCCTGCTCGACGTCCGCCGCGTCGTCGGCATCCTGGCCTGAGCGCGCCCGCCGGACCTTCGGACGCCCCGTCTCCTCGACGTCTCGAACTCCGGCAGGCGGGCGCGCGTTCGAGACTTCGTCACTGCCCCGCGACGCTACCGTGTCTACGCGGGGACGCCGTCGGTCGGCGACTGCGCCGTCGTTCGACGCGTGACTCCGCGGCGGCCGTGACCGTCGACCGGCGATTCGCCCGGCGTCGGCGAACATTCAGGACCGGCTTTCCCCACCGAAGGGCGACGCTGGGGCCGGCGAGGCCTTCGAATCGAAGACCGACGGCGTTCCGGTCCGCGGCCTCGGGAAAGCACGGCCCAACGGGGGCCAATCGGCGCATAACAAAACCGACGCAAGTAGTCCGACGGAGCAAGCGATTATGTCGATGGACACGACCAGTCCCGACCGGGCGTTCGTCCTCGGACTCGACGGCGTCCCCTGGGACCTGCTCAGCACGTGGATACAGGCGGGAGAACTTCCGAACCTGGAGCGACTCGCCGCGGAGGGAGCGGCCGGGGCGCTGTCGAGCACGACGCCGGCGGCGACGCCGCTGGCCTGGCCGACTATCGCCACCGGCGTCTGGCCGGACAAACACGGCGTCTACGGGTTCCAGCACCTCGAATCGAACTACACGCACCGGATGAACACCAGCGCCGACGTGCGCCAGCCCGAACTCTGGGACGTGCTCTCGCCCGCCGTCGTCGGCAACGTCCCGATGACCTATCCGGCCGACGAGGTCGACGGCACGCTCGTCTCCGGGATGATGACCCCCCAGATGGACGAGCGGGCCACGCATCCCGACGGCCTCGCCGACGAGATAGCCGAGAAAATCCCCGAGTATCGCGTCGGCCTCTCGTGGGACGAGTACCGCGACCGACCGGAGGAGTTCCGCGAGGAACTCTCCTCGCTCCTGGCCACCCGTCGACGGTTGATGCGCCTGCTGATGGACCGCGAGGAGTGGCGACTCTTCTTCTTCGTCTACACCGCGCCGGACCGCCTCCAGCATCTCGTCTGGGACGAGGCGGCGCTGCTCGAACACTACCGCGAACTCGACGACGTGGTCGGCGAGGTGATGGAGTACGTCGCCGACCGCGACGCCATCCTCTTCGTCGCGTCCGACCACGGCTTCGGCCCCATCTCGACCATCGTCTCGGTGAACACGCTGCTGGAGCAGGAGGGGTTCCTGGCGCGCAAGGGCGGCGACGGCACCCGGGGCGTGCTGGCCCGGTTCGGCGTGACGAAGACGACCATCGAGAGCACCCTCGCCCGACTCGGCGTGAGCGAGGAGGCCCTGGTCGAACACCTCCCGCGCTCGCTGGTCGACACCGTCGCCTCGCAGGTCCCGGGCGACCACAACCTCTACGACGTGGACTTCGACGAGACAATGGCGTTCGTCCACGGCTCCGGCAACTGCTACGTCAACGACACGACGCGGTTCGACCCCGGCGTCGTCGACCCGGGCGACGTCGAGGACGTGAAGACGGAGCTCCGGTCGCTGTTCGAGGCCACGACCGACCCCGAGACGGACGAGCGCGCGCTCCGGGTGCTCGACGGCGAGGACCTGTTCCCGAACGACCCGCACTCGCCCGACCTCATCGTACGTGGCATCGAGGAGTACGAACCGGGGTCGAAGCTCACCCGCACCGTGTTCTCCGACAGCGGGAGCAAGGTCGCCAGCCACCGCCCGGAGGGCGTCTTCCTCGCGTGGGGGCCAAGCATCGAGAGCGGCGCGACCCCCACCGACGCCAGCGTCGCCGACGTGGCTCCGACGGTCCTCCACGCGCTGGACGAGCCCATCCCGGCGAACGCCGACGGTCGGGTGCTCAAGGAGATATTCGACCCGCACTCGATGGCCGGCCGCGGCGCGGTGTCCCAGCGCGAGTACGGCCAGTCCGCCTCGGAGGCAGTCGACGCAGACTTCGACGACGTCGAGGACCGCCTGCGCGGACTCGGCTACATGGAGTGAGATTCCACGGCTGACCGTCGATAGCGGCGAAGTTCGAGACGAACGACGGAGAGGAAGAACGGCGATTCAGTAGCTACGGACCTTCGGCTCGTACTCCTTGTCCTCGCCTTCGAGGATGACCGGCTTGTACCAGAGTTCGGGGTCGCCGCCGTTCCACGACAGCAGCGTGTGCTTGAGCCACTCGTCGTCCTTGCGCTCCTGGTGTTCCTGGCGCCAGTGGGCGCCGCGGAACTCGTCGCGGGCGAGCGCGCCGAGCGTGATGGCCTCCGCGAGGTCGATGAGGTTGCGCATCTCGATGGTCTGGACGAGGTCGGTGTTGAACGTCCGCGACGGGTCGTTGACGTAGACGTCCTGGTACCGCTCGCGGACCTCGCGAATCTCCGCCAGCGCCTGCTTGAGGCCGTCCTCGTTGCGGAAGACGTTGACGTAGTCGGTCATCGTCTTCTGGAGGTCCTCGCGGACCTCGGCCTGCTGGATGCCCTCGTCCTTCTCGAGGAGGCGCTCGACGCGAGTCCGTTCGTTCTGGACCGCGCTCTCGACGGTCTGACCGGGGTCGGTGAGCGTCACGCTGCCGTCGGCCTCGGTCTCGCCCGCGCCGTCGGCCGCGACGTCCTCGTTGGTCTCGACCGCACCGGGCGCGACGGGCGTCTCCACCTCGCCGGGTTCGGTGTCCTCGGTGCGACCCGTCGTGATTTCGGCCTCGCCGAGGTCGGTGCCCGCGGCGTGCCGGCCGGCGCGCGCGCCGAAGACGATGAGTTCAGGCAGCGCGTTACCGCCCAGGCGGTTCGACCCGTGGACGGAGACGCAGGCGCACTCGCCGGCGGCGTAGAGACCGGAGATGCAGGTCTCGCCGTTCTCGTCGGTCTCGATGCCGCCCATCGCGTAGTGCTGTCCGGGTTTGACCGGCATCGGCTCCTCGAGCGGGTCGACGCCCTCGAAGTCCTCCGCGAGGTGGACGATGTTCTCCAGGCGGTCCATGATGCGCTCCTCGCCGAGGTGGCGCATGTCCAGGTGGACGTGGTCGTCGTCGATACCGCGACCCTCGTTGACCTCCGTCAGTTCGGCGCGAGCGACCACGTCGCGGGACGCGAGTTCGCCGACGTTGTTGGCGTACCCGCGCTCGAACATGAACCGCTCGCCCTCGCTGTTGTAGAGGATACCGCCCTCGCCGCGGACCCCCTCGGTGATGAGGACGCCGGTCGAGGGGAGCGTCGTCGGGTGGAACTGGATGAACTCCATGTCCTCCAGCGGGACGCCGGCCCGGTAGGCCATCGCGGCCCCGTCGCCGGTGTTGGCGACGGCGTTCGTCGTGTGGTCGTACACCTGGCCGAGACCACCCGTCGCGAGGATGACCCCGTTGCGGGCGACGAACCCCTCGACGTTGCCGGACTTGATGTCGTAGGCGACGACGCCGTGACAGTCCCGGTCCTCGGGGTCGTCGTGGTCCGTGACGGCGAGCCGGGAGACGTACCACTCGTCGTACACCGTGATGCCCCGCTTGACGAGCTGTTCGTACATCGTGTGCAGCAGGTGGTGGCCCGTCTCGGCCCCGGCGTAGGTCGTCCGCGGGAAGGACAGACCGCCGAACGGTCGCTGGGACACCCGGCCGTCGTCCTCGCGGGAGAACGCCATCCCCCAGTGTTCGAGCTGGATGGTCTCCTCGGGACTGTCCTTGGTCAGGGTCTCGATGGCTGGCGCGTCACCGAGGTAGTCCGACCCCTTCATCGTGTCGTAGGCGTGTTTCTCCCAGGAGTCGCCCTCCCGGAGCGCCGCGTTGATACCGCCTTCTGCCGCGCCGGTGTGGCTTCGCACGGGATGGAGCTTCGTCACGATGGCCACGTCGGCCCCCTCCTCGTGGGCCGCGATGGCCGCGCGAAGCCCCGCACCGCCCGCACCGACGACGACGACGTCGTGTTCGTGCATGTGTGTGATTTCGGGTTACCAGAACTTGAGGTTGTTCTTCACCGCCGAGCGCTTGAGTTCCTGGATGTGCTCGGTCAGCGGGATGTCCTTCGGACAGACGTTCGTACAGGAGAACTGGGTCTGACAGCGCCAGACGCCGTGCTCCTGGTCGAGGTGTTCGAGCCGCTTTTCGTGCTGCCGTTCGCCCTCGCGTTCGTCCATGGCGAACCGGTAGGCCTTGTTGAGCGCGGCCGGGCCGAGATACTCGTTGTCGCCGGCGGCGATGTTACACGAGGACATGCACGCGCCACACCAGATGCAGCGCGTCGACATCTTGACCTTCTCGCGATTCTCGCGGCTCTGGCGCTGCTCTTCCAGTTCGTCGGTAGGTTTCTCGTCCGTCTGGAAGTACGGCTCGACGGCGTGCATCTGGTCGTAGAAGTGCTCCATGTCGACGACCAGGTCCTTGACGACCTCGGCGTGGGGGAGCGGTTCGATCCGAACCGGGCCGTCCAGATCCGCGATCTGGGTCTTGCAGCCGAGTCGCTGGCGGCCGTTGATGAACAGCGCGTCGCTGCCGCAGATGGCCTGCCGGCAGGAGTGCCGGAAGGTCAGCGTCGTGTCGAACCGGTCCCGGGCGTAGATGAGCGCGTCCAGGACCGTCATCCCCTTCTCGAAGGGGACGTGGAAGTCGTCGAACCGCGGCTCGTGTTTCCCCTCTATCTCGGGGTCGTAGCGGAACACCTTCAGGTGAACCGTCTGCTCGGCGGACGCGACCGCTTCCTGCGCCCCGGACTGCTGGCGGACCTTCTCGTCGTGCGGCCGGTCGTCCGCGGACTGGTGGTAGTGCGTCTCTGCCTCGTCTTCTTCGGTCGTTTGCATACTCATGATATGATTCCGTTCATTACGAGCGCCACGTAGGTTCCCTGCGCCGACAGCAGGACGCCGGCGACTATCAGCACCCACTTGACGACGGTCTTCTGCGTCCCGGTGAGTCCCTGGTTGAGCAGTGCGGCGTAGACGCCGTTGACGCCGTGGAACGCCGCGGTGACGAGGAACAGCACCATCGTGGTGAAGTAACCCCACTGGCTCATGCGCGCGGACGTTCCGGCGAACGTGATCTCGGAGGGGTGGTGGACGAAGTGGAGCAGGAAGAAGTGGAACGCCAGCACGGCGACGAGGAACGCCGCCGTCACGCGCTGGAGCAACCACGTCAGACTCCCGCTCTCGAAGGAGGAGTAGCGTTCGGCCATCTCAGAGCACCCCTTCCATGAACGTCGGCACGCTCGCCAGGACGATGACCGCGGTCACGACCAGCGAGGCGTAGAAACTCTTGTCCTGTGCTTCCAGACCCACGCCGAGGTCGACGAACAACAGCCGGACGCCGTTCAGAATGTGAAAGACGGCGACGGCCAGCAGCCCGACCTCGCCGATGCGAACGATGAGGAGACTCTCGAGGCCCTGGAGGGTAGCCTTGTAGGCTCCCGCTCCCGTGGTGGACGTGCTCAGGACGGCGATGTGCGTGAACAGGTAGCCGATGAGCACCCACCCCGTGAACTTGTGGAAAACCCAGGCCCACATGCCGGCGGTGAACTCCCGCCAGCGCCCGAAGTCCTCGACGAGGCCCCGGTCGTACGTTTGACTCATGCCACTCGGAAACTCTGGACCGGGGGCAAATAGAAGTTACGTAAGGAGATTTTCCGGCGTTCTCCCGGCGGTAATGTGATTCGCTGGCGCCGGAGTCGTGTCCCTCGCGCACACGCACCGTTCGGGCGCGTGGAACCGGGGCTCGACTACGACCGCGTCGGTCGGCACGTCCCGTCGCGCTACCGACCGCCGTTCTCGCTCTCTCGACCCGCGAGATAGCCGGGGGGCTGTGCGTCGCCCTCCGACTCGCGGCGCGAGCGCTCGCGCTTGAGCGCCCGCCGCGTGTCGGCGTTCAGTTCGACGATGTGACACAGCGGATTACCCGGGTAGACGACCGGGTTCTCGAGGATGCCGACGAGTAGCCCGGTGAAGGGCGCTTCCACGGGGTCGTTCTCGGTCTTGAACGGGTTCGTGATGGTGCAGATGGGCGTCCCCTCGTAGACGAGCGACCCGCGGTCGTAGTGCATCTCGACGAGGCCGCCGGCGTCCGCGCGCAGCCACGTCTTCTCCTTCTCGTCGTCGATGACGGTCCGCCAGCCGGGCCACTTCACGGGGTCGTCGGGATGGAGGTCGTACTCCGCGAAGACGCTCATCACGCCCTCCAGCGCCCGGTCGATGAACTCGCGCTGGAAGCGGTGTGCTTCGCCCATCTCGATGGTGATGGCGGGCGTGCCGTCCTTCGACGCCTCGCGCCGGAGCATCCCGGAGGAACCGGACGAGGAGATGATGACGTTCGTCCCGAAGGCGTTGGCGAGTCTGGCGACGTCGGGGTCGTCCATGTCCGCGCGGGCGTGGAGCATGTTGGTCCGACCGCGCGTCGACGTGTGGAAGTCGATGCCGAAGTCGCACGGTTCGATGAAGTTGCGGTATATCTGGTCGGCCATCCGTTTCGCGCTCGTCGACCCCTCGCGGCCGGGGAACGAGCGGTTCAGGTCGCGGTCGTATATCGGCAGGTACCGCTGCTGGGCGAGGAAGCCGGGGACGTTCAGCACGGGCAGACAGACGATGGTGCCCCGCAGTTCGTCGTGGTTCCACTCGTGGGCCACTTCGCGGACGACCTCGATACCGTTGAGTTCGTCGCCGTGGGCGGCCGCCGACAGGAAGACCGTCGGTCCCGGCCGTTCGCTGTTGACGATAGTGACGGGGATGCGCACCGGGTCGCCGAGATAGGTCTCGCTGATGCCGTACCGGATGTTCTGGGTCTCACCCGGTTCGACGATGCCGCCGTTGTAGGTGAACGCTTCCGCCGCCGCTTCGGTCCCGGCCATGTCCCTCATTGAGAAGTCAGCGTACAAAAAGGTGGCACTACCCGGGCAGGGCCGGCAAAAAATTTCTGGCCGCCGACGTTTTCGGTTCAAAGAATCTGGGAACGTTTTAAGTCGTATCGGACGAAACGTAGATTCACATGGTTGTTGATGGCTCGAACGTACGCGTCGGGGTGCTCAGTCTTCACAACAGCAAAGAGACGAAAGCGATCCTGAACGCCGTCGAGGACCTCGGACACGAGCCCGAGTGGCTCCGCCAGGAGAACACGGCGGTTCACATCGCGGACGACGAGATAGTCCGCGAACCGGAGGTCGACATCGTCGCGAACCGGCTGTTGCTCTCGAACACCGAACAGCCCTCCGAGGCGCTCGGACTGGCGAACGTCTACGACTCCATCTGCCCGATTCTCAACAGGCCCTGCTCGGTGATGACGGCTATCCACAAGTTCTCGACCGCGACGGCGCTCTCGGACGCCGGCATCAGGGTTCCGGACGCCCTGCTGGCGCTGGACGACGGTCGGCTCAACGACGGCCGTGGCGCGTTCGGCGAGGAGGCGGTGTACAAGACCGCCATCGGCACTCACGGCGGCGGCACCTGGAAGGTCGGTCCGGACGAGATGGTCAACCCCCAGGTGGGCCAGCGCCAGGCGTTCCTCCAGGAACTCATCGAGCGCGACAACGAACGTCACCGCGACCTGCGTGTGTACGTGGTCGGCGACCGGATCGTCGGCGCGATGAACCGGTACGCGCCCGAAAACGACTGGCGGACCAACGTCGCGCTCGGCGGCGACGTCGAGGACATGTCCGAAAACCTGCCTGAGAACGTCCCGGAGATCGCCCGTCGCTCCGCGGAGGTCATCGGACTCGACTACGCCGGGGTCGACCTCATCGAGGGTCACGACGGCTGGTACGTCCTCGAAGTCAATCCGACGGCGGGGTTCAAGGGCCTGTACGAGGCGACCGGCCGGAGCGCCGCCCCCTACATCGCCCAGCTCGCCATCGAAGAGGCCGGCGGCACCGTCGACCGCGAGCGCGTCGAGGAACTCGCGGCGACGCTCGACGACTCGGTGCCGGACTGCAAACCCGTCAGCAGGAGTCCCGAGTCCGGCGAACCGCTGGTCATCGGCTACACGGAGCAGGTGCTCGTCTCCGGTACCAGCGGCTCCGAGACCGTCACGGCCAAGGCGGACACCGGCGCGACCCGGTCGAGCATCGACACGAAACTCGCTGCGGAAATCGGCGCGGGACCGATAAAGAGCATGACCAGGGTGAAGTCGGGTAGCCGGAAGTCGAGCAAGTCCCGGCCGGTCGTCGACGTGGTCATCGGCGTCGGCGGCAATCGCCACACGGTCACGGCCAGCATCGAGGACCGGGGCCACATGGACTACCCCGTCCTCCTGGGCCGGGACATTCTGGAGAACTACCAGGTCGACGTGCGGCGGCGCGTGGACCGCGACGAGGAGAACGAACTCGAAGAGTAGGGACGACGCCTTTTTTCCGCGCGAACGCTTACCCGGCATCCTACCAGCTACGCATGGACGAGGACATCGAAGCGACGCTGCGGGACGACCCCGTGATGGCCGAACTGCTCGACGAACACGACCCCTACACGGAACCGGAGTGGACCGAGTACGAGCGACTCGTGGTCTCGATAATCAACCAGCAGCTATCGACGGCCAGCGCTGCCGCGGTCAAAGAGCGGGTGTTCGCGGTGCTCGACCAGGAAGTGAACCCGGCGACCGTCCTGGAGGCCGAGGCCGACGCACTCCGGGACGCCGGGCTCTCGCGCACGAAAGTCGAGTACGTCCGGAACGCCGCGCGAGCGTTCCGCGAGAACGACCTCACCCGGGAGGGGCTGGCCGAACGCTCGGACGAGGAGGTGATAGACCAGCTCACCGACATCAAGGGAATCGGCGAGTGGACCGCCCGGATGTACCTCATCTTCGTGCTGGAGCGACCGGACGTGCTCCCGCTCGGCGACCTGGCGGTCCGGCGCGGCATCGAACGACTCTACGCCGACGGTGGAGACCTCTCCCGGTCGGAGATGCGCGACATCGCCGAGGCGTGGCGGCCGTACCGGAGCTGGGCGACGCGATACATCTGGGCGGAGTACGAGTCCGACTGAGGTGGCGAGAACGGACGGCGTTACAGCGGTCGTTCCTGCCTGGCGGCGAGGTCGAGGTACTCCTCGAACGGCGGCGTGAGGTCGACGAACTGGACCTCGTCGCCGACCTCGATGACGCCCTGTTCGCCCATCTTCGGGAGATGTTTGTGGTACAGCTCCGTGGTGATTCGCTGTCGGTGCTTCTCGGAACGTTCGCCTTCCCATCGAGCGAGCTGTTCCGCGAGTTCGGCGACGTCTGCCGACCCCTCCTCCTGCAGGTAGTACAGCACGTATCGCCGACGGCGGTCTGCGAGCAGTTCCATGACTGTGTCGAGGTCAGGACTGCTCACTTCGTCGCCGTCTTCCGGACCGAAATCCGGCTTCCCTGGCGAATCAGAACTCATAGTGCTACGCTAGGCAGTAAGCACAAAAAGGGCCGCGCCTAAGTAATTAGGTATCCGATTTCGGAGCAGAGCCGACGGGAGACGAGCGAGTACGATACGTGCCGGAGCGTTTTAGTGGCGAAGTGAGCCGGAACGCCGACGCGGGAAGTCGGCGTGAAGCGACCTCCAGTAGCCCTAAACCGATGGAGCGACAAGTCGGCGGCGATGGAGGAAACGACGACGCCGGACGGCGAGACGCTGTACGTCAGCCGGCAGGACGGCGAGCGCGGTTCGAAAGGTCCCTTCTTCGTCGTCTATCGCTCTCCGGAGCGCGAGCGCCGGTACGGCTACTACTGTGGCCACTGCGAGACGCTCGACACGGCGATGGATACGATGGGGCGAATCAAATGCAACCGGTGTGAGAACCTCCGGAAGGCGACGGAGTGGGACGCCGCCCACGAGTGACCGAGGAGGAGTCGACGACGTCGAGGCTGGTCCGGACGTTCCGCCGGTCCGTGCCGCCCCGCGAGTATCGCTACGCCGGTCGACGCTGACCCGTTCTTCGGAGTAGCTCGTTGCACGCCCAAGCGTGCAAGAACATTTATTATGCGGCGTGTGGTATCGTCGAACGAATGGCCCCTGTTAACACGCCACCGGTCGAGGAGGCCAAGTCGATATTCAACGATCTCGGGTACGAAGTGCTCGAAGACGGCGACGAGTTCCGGGCCAAACGGAAGTGGCGAGAAGTGCACGTGACGGCGCTCACCGACGGTTCCGACGCGCCGGAGCGAGGCGACCTCCGGTGTTTCGTGACGTGGGAAGAACACGCCGCGCGACTCCGCGAACGGGTACGGGAACTGAATCCGGAGTACGAGTGGGCGGTCATCGGCGTCCGCGAAAGTGGTGACTACAAGGTAACGCGCGCACCACCGGCCTCCATCGCGGTCTGACTCCCGACGACCCCCACGGTCGCCCTCTTTCGCTCCCCCGTCGCGGCGAGGCGGGGAAAACGACAGGGGTACGCAGTCCGTACGAAGGGGTATGGACGACCACACGCGCGACCCGAGCGTCGGGCCGCCGATTTCGGGCAATCCGGCCGGCTGGCTCCCCGGTGAGGGTCGCTGGGAGCACGACACCCTCCGGCAGGCGACGGTGCACGGCGTGCGCCTCTACAACGCCGGCGAGTTCCACGAGAGCCACGACTGCTTCGAGGACGAGTGGTACAACTACGGCAGCGGCCGCCCCGAATCGAAGTTCCTCCACGGGATGGTCCAGGTCGCGGCCGGCGCGTACAAGCACTTCGACTTCGAGGACGACGGCGGGATGCGGTCGCTGTTCCGGACCGCGTTGCAGTATCTCCACGGCGTCCCGAACGACTACTACGGGGTCGACGTGCTGGACGTGCGGACGAAGCTCACGAACGCACTGGACGACCCGACCGTCCTGCACGGGTGGCAGATAGCGTTAGACGGCGAGCGCCCGACGGCGACCGAGGTGGACGTCGCGTATGCGGAGTCGCTGGAGTAGTTTCGGCCGGGACCCAACTCGGTCGGCCACAGAACTACAGGAGGGGAGCGCGTACGTACGGCCATGAGTACCATCGCCGGCCGTTCCGATTTCTCGCGCGACGACCTGCCCGGCCTGCTCGCGGCTATCGTCGTCTGCGAGCTCGCGGGTATCGTGCCCGCCTTCCTCACCGCTGACGACGTTTCGGGGTGGTACACGACGGTCCAGCAACCGGCGTTCACGCCGCCCAACTGGGTGTTCGGGCCGGTGTGGACGACGCTGTACCTCCTGATGGGCGTCGCACTGTATCTCGTCTGGCGAGGCGAGCGGGACCGACTGGCGCTCGGAGCGTTCGCGGTGCAACTCGCGCTGAACGCCTCCTGGACGCTCGTGTTCTTCGGCATGCAGTGGCCGGCGGGCGGACTGGCGGTCATCGTCGCGCTGCTCGCCGCCATCGTCGCGACGATAGCGCTGTTCGCGCGCGTCGACCGCCGGGCGGCGCTGCTGCTGGTGCCGTACCTCGTGTGGGTGGCGTTCGCGACGGTGCTCAACTACGAAATCTGGCAGCTGAACTGACCATTTTCCTTCGGTCCGAACCGGGGCGAACCCCGGCGGAGCGCTTTTGCCCGAAGACGATGAACGGCGGCGCAGGTGGGGGAGATGAACAGGCGACAGTTCTTGACGTACGCGACGATAGTGGGAGCCGCGGGGTCGCTCGCCGGCTGTCCCGGTCCCGTGAGGTCACCGGGCGAGGAGACGACCGAACGACCGTTCACGGAAGCGGAGACGACCGACGAAGTGGGAGAGACGACGACCGAAGGAACGGGCGAGACGACGACTGGAGAGGAAGGCGAAACGACGACCGAGGAGGAGACGACCGGAACGGCCGCGGACGGGCAGGTCACCGAGGTAGCGGTCGGACCCGAGGGTCGACTCCGGTTCGTCCCGGAGACCGTCGAGATATCGGTCGGGGACACGGTGCGCTGGACGTTCGAGAGCGCGGGACACAACGTGACGACGAAGCCGGGGGCGTCCGAGAAGATATCGATCCCGGAGGACGCGGAGCCGTTCGGCTCCTACGAGGGCGACGCACACTACAGCATCAACGAGGTCGGGACGACGTTCGAGCACACGTTCACGGTTCCGGGCGAGTACGTCTACGTCTGCGAACCGCACGCCGACCAGGGGATGATCGGGACGGTCGTCGTCTCCGAGTAGAACGACGCTGGCGACGGGGCTCCGGACGGCGAACGGAAGTCGCTCCGGACCGGACGACCGCTACGTCTCGGACCGGTCGGCGAGGGGTCTCGTACGATTTTCGGCGCTTCGAGCTTCGATTAATTCCCGTCGGAACCTGACCGCAGACGTAGTTTTATCAGGAAATACGCCGACGATTGGCGGGTATGCCGGGGGAGGAAAACGACACTGACGCGAGGGGGAGAGAGCGCTACCTGAGTCGGCGAAAGTACATGATGGCGGCCGGGTCGCTGGCCGGCGTCGGCGTGCTGGCCGGGAACGCAGCGGGACAGACCACGACGCAGACGACCCAGGGGGACGGACAGCAGGGGGAGGTCAGCCTCGAAGAGCAGTATCCGGGACTGCGAATCCTGTCACCGGAGCCCGAGAACGCGGAAGCGGCGAGCAAGAGCACCTACCGAAGCTTCGTCACGCCGCGAACCGAACATTACATCCGCAACCACTATCCGACGCCGGACATCGACGCGAGCGAGTGGACCGTCTCCCTGACGGGGATGGTCGACGAGGAAGTCGAACTGTCGATGGACGAGATACGGAACGACTACTCGACGGAGACGGTCACGCACACGATGCAGTGCTCGGGCAACGGGCGGTCGTACTTCGAACCGCAGGTGGGCGGCAACCAGTGGACGTTCGGCGCGGTCGGCAACACGGTCTGGACGGGGACGCCGGTCGGCGAGATACTGGAGGCGTACGGCGCGAACACGGATTCGGGGATGTGGCTCTCCGTGATGGGCGGCGACGCGCCCGACGGCGAGGACATCTTCACGCGCTCGATACCGATGGAGAAGGTGATGGAGGACTGCCTGCTGGCCTACGAGATGAACGGCCGACCCATGAACAGCGACCACGGCTTCCCGGTGCGCCTGCTCGTGCCGGGGTGGTTCGGCAACAACAACGTGAAGTGGGTCGACAGGATGCACGTCATGGAGATGATGGTGTTCGGCGACCAGTGGGAGGAGGGCGACCAGCAACTGTACACCCACTGGCAGCAGTACTCCTACCGCATCATCCCGGAGGACGAGGAGCTACAGCAGAACCGCTCTATCGACGTCTTCGACACCCAGGAGCAGATGGGCGTCGAGGAGATCGGCCAGCCGTACCTCTACGACCAGATGGTCAAGTCCATCATCGGCTATCCGAGCGGGGACGAGACCGTCTCCCCCGGTCCCGGCGGCCAGATAGAGGTCGTCGGCGTCGCGTGGGCGGGCGACGACGCCGTCCAGACCGTCGAGGTGTCGACCGACGGCGGCGAGTCGTGGAACGAGGCGGAGTTCTTCGGCCCGCAGCTCGGTCCGTACGCCTGGCGGCAGTTCCGTTACGTCTGGTCGGACCCGGACCAGGGCGAGCACACCCTCTACGCGCGGGCGACCGACGAGCAGGACCGAACGCAGCCGGCGACCATCTCCAGTCCGGAGGAGGGCCTCCAGGCCATCACGGACGACAAGTACCCCTGGAACGTCGACGGCTACGCTGCGACCGCGTACGAACCGCTGGGCGTGACCGTGACGGTCCAGAGCGAGGGGGGCACGGAGACGACCACGACGGAGGAGGAGACGACCACGACGGAAGGAGAGACGACGACCACGACGGAAGGAGAGACGACGACCACGACGGAGGAAGGGACGACGACCACGACCACCGGCGGAAGCTGACCCGCCGGTCGCGCCGCGACTGCATCGCCGGCATTCGAATGGTGATTACTCCCCGCCGTGGGCCTCCAGCACGCGGATTTCCAGTTCGACCGCTTCGCCCGCGAGTTCGTGGTTGAAGTCCACCGTCACGTTCTCCTCGCCGACGTCGACGATCCAGCCGGTCTCACCGGTGTCGCTACGGACGAGGTCGCCCTCCTCGGCGGTGGCGTCGCTCCGCTCCTCCAGTTCGTCCCGGGGCATCTCGACGACTCGCTCCTCGCTGTACTCGCCGAACGCGTCCCCGGGGTCGAGTTCGACGGTGCGTTCCTCCCCGACGTCCATCGACCGGACGGCCTCGTCGAGTCCGGCGATGACCTTGTCTTCCCCGACCCGGAACTCCAGTGGTTTGTAGTCGCGGTGGTCGTGGTAGACGCCCGAGTCGAGCGCCACGTCCACGTCCGTCGTGTCGAACACGTCGCCGTTCGAGAGTCGCCCCGTGTAGTGGACCACCGCGACGCGGCCCGCTTCGACCATGCACGCTTCGACGACGGGCGGGATATTCAGTGCTCCGCCGAGGAACGGGCCGACGTCCGGTGAAACGATGCCGCCACCGCGCTCGGACTGGTTCGACCGGACTCCTCTACGAGTCCGAAACGGCTTACCGGCCGGGACGCCAAACCCGAAGCGACATGTACGGCGTGGTGACGCGGAACCCGGAGGAACTCGAGTGGGCGGAGTTCGACCTGGGGTTCTACGAGGTCAAGGACGTGACCGGGCGGGCGACGGAACCGGTCGAGACGGGCGTGAACATGGTCTCCTGTTTCGGCGACAGCGCGGCGGCCGAGCGGGACCCCTCGCTCGTCCCGGTGAGCGAGGACGGCGAGCGCGCGACGCGCGACCAGCCGTACTTCGACTGGGGGTACGTCTGTCCGACGCGGGACGCCTACCGGGAGGGGCTGCTGGAGATGGTCGAGGACTGCGCCGCGGCGAACCCCGACGTGCGCCTGGACGACGTGGGGTTCCCGCGGGCGGAGTACTGTCACTGCGAGACGTGCAACGAGCGGTTCGCCGACAGCGAGTACGACGACCGGATGGAGTGGCGCGCGAACGTCGTCACCGAGTTCGTCGCCGAGGCGACCGACCGCATCCCCGGAACGACCTACTTCACGCTCTACCCCGACCCCTACCCCGGCCACCTCTACGAGCGCGCCGGGCTGGACCTGGACGCGCTCGCCGAACACGTCGACGAGTTCGTCGTCCCGCTGTACGACATGGCCTACTCGACGACCTACTGGCTCGAGGTCATCGCCAGCGGGTTCGAAGACGTCCTCGATACGCCCTTCAGCGTCGAACTGTACGCCGTGGACATCGACGTCGACGACCTCATCCACGCGGCGGAGGTGGCCGACGCCTACGCCGAGAACGTGCTCTTCGGCTACGAGTCGGGCAACGCCCGGGCGGCGCTCCGCCGGATGAACGCCGACGCGCGCGAGGGCGTCACGCACGGCGAGGAGTGAGTCAGCGAAGCGTCCGTTCCCGCCACGTCCGCAACTGGTCGCGGTCGCGGGTGTTCTCCGGCAGTTCCCGGAACCACTTCGCGTCCGTTATCTCGCCCTCGGGGTCGTCGACGGTCGGCGCCGTCGTCTCGGCGCGGGCCTGGAACGTCGGCAGGACGCCCCACGTCGAGTACTCGCCGCACTCGATGGAAATCCGCGTCGCGATGGCCAGTCCCTCGTACTCGGCTTCGAGACCGGCTTCCTCGTGGAGTTCCCGCTCGGCCGCTTCGCGGTAGGACTCGTCGTCGTGGACGCCGCCGCCGGGGAGGACCCACATGTCGACGCCCTCGTGCCAGACGAGCAGGAGTTCACCGGAGGGCTGGTAGACGACCGTGTGCGCCCCGTACGGTGCGCCGGTGTCGTCGACCCGGCGCGCGAGCGTCCGAAACCGTCGGCGCGACACGTCGTAGGTGCGCGAGAACTCCAGAAACTGCGAGTACGTGTCCGTCAAGCGGTGGTACGCCTGTTCGGCGCGCTGCTCTGCCCTGGTTGCGAGAAACCAGAGATCGTCAAGCGTCATCGTCCGGCCGACGGGATGTCGACTGTCGCAGCGAGCGAGGCCCGGAACGCGGAGAGACGGAGGTCATACCTCCAGATAACCCAGCGCGCGAAATAAGCCTTCGGTCGTCGAAGCTCAGGTGATAGCTCGCGTCTCCGTCGCTTCTAGACGCTCACGAGCCGTCGGTCGGCGAAGCCGATTCACCGACTCCGGATGTCACGGTCGTTACGTATCGTCGGCCCGAAGGAAGCTTTATGTCGTAGATGTGCCAAACGTCACCGTGACATGGACCGCCGTCGATTCGTCGAAGTTCTCGGTGTCGCCAGCGTCGCCGGTCTCGGCGGCTGCCTCGCAGAGCTCGTTCCAGTCGACGGCGGAGAGAAACGCTCCCGACCGGTCGGACTCGTGGTCCGGAGTTACTTCGAGGAGCAACGGACGGTGGACGTGAACGTCGACGGCGCCGACTCCGAGTCCGAGTACAACGAGGAGTTCACGCTCCTGCCGGGCGACGTCGCGCGACGGAAGGGACTCTTCGAAGCGGGCACCTACCAGGTGAGCGCCGGAGTGAGCGACGACATGTGGCAAACGGCGAAGTGGCAGATGGGCGACTGCCGGCGCGACGACATCCACATCGAGGCCGGCGACGAGGGCATCCGCATCACCTCGACCTGCCACGACTAGCCGGGTCGGCGAGCCGTTCTCCCGACGGTCGCGGTCCCCGGCGAGTTCGTCGGGTCCACTCCCTGCGCCGTGTTCGCGTCCCGGTTCCGTCGGCCTACCAGAGCACCTGCGGCCAGACGAACCGGAACAGCAGCCAGATGAGACCTGTGAGGATGGCGGTCATGAGCAGGTTCAGGAGGACGCCGGCGCGCATCATCTGGCTCTGTTTGAGGTAGCCGCTACCGAAGACGATGGCGTTGGGGGGCGTCGCGACCGGAAGCGCGAACGCGAAACTCGCCGCGATGGTCCCGGAGACGGAGAGGAAGACGGCCGCGGCGACGTCGGTGAGACCGAGCGTGGCGGCGAAGACGCTCCCGATGCTGATGAGGAGCGGCGCGATGATGGTCGCCGTCGCCGTGTTCGAGGTCATCTCGGTCAGGAAGATGACGAGCAGGACGACGACGGCCACCACGAGGACGATGGGTGCGCCGGTCAGCGACCCGAAGACGGAGTCGGCGATCCACTTCGTCGCGCCCGTCGCGTCGAGCGCGTCGGCCAGCGCGATACCGCCACCGAACAGGAGGATCGTCCCCCAGTCGATGTCGACGAGTTCGTCCCACTCCATCGTGTCCGCGAGCACGAGCGCCGGAATAGACGCGAGACCGACCATCACGTAGTAGAGGACTCCCTGATGGCCCTCGACGCCCATGACGCTCGGCCCGTCGCCACCGAACAGCGTGACCGCCCACGCGTCGGGGAGCGCCGGGGCGACGAAATCGTCCAGTCCGCCGACCACCCACAGCAGCGCGGTCGCGGTGAAGATGACGGCGACGCGACGACCGCGCGGGCCGAGGTTCCCCTCCTCCGCGAGATACTGCTTGGCTTCATCGCGTGCGTCGCTCACGTCGTCGATCTCCGGCGGGTAGAGCCAGTACGTGAGCACGTACCAGATGATGGGAAGGGTGATGACGACGATGGGGAGGCCGATGAGCATCCACTGGGCGAACCCGACCTCGTAGCCGAGCATCTCGTTCAACTGCGACGCCAGCACCGCGTTCGGCGGCGTCCCGATGAGCGTCCCGACGCCGCCGACGCTCGCGGCGTAGGCCGTCCCCAGCAGCATCGCGACCTGGATGTTCCGGAAGCCGTCGTCCGCGGCGATGCCGCCGTCCGTGGTGACCTCCGAGTCGACGTCGTCGACGTTCGTGGCGGCCTCGACGACGCCCTCCTGACCGACGACCTGTGCGAGTACGCCCACGGCGATGGGCGTCATCATGGCCGTCGTCGCAGTGTTTGACACCCACATCGAGAGGAAGGCGGTGGCCACCATGACCGAGAGGACGAGGCGGCGAGGCGAGGTGCCCATCACGGACAGTATCCACAGCGCGATGCGGCGGTCGATGTCGTACTTCTGGAGCGCGTTCGCCAGCATGAACCCGGCGACGAAGAGGAAGATGAGGTGGTCGGCGAACCCCACGAGGGCCGCGTCCAGGTCCGGGTACACCCCGAAGGTGGTGAGCAGGACGGGTATCGAGAGCGCCGTCACGGCGAGCGGGAAGGCCCCGGTCACCCAGAGCGACCCGGCGAAGAACATCGTCGCGAGCGCGTACTGTCCCCGGAGCGAGAGGCCCTCGGGGTTCGGCCCGAACGCGAGGACGGCCGTTCCGAGGAGCGCGACCACGAACGTCACGATTCGTCCGCGTGGACTCGACGGTCTGAATTGTATCATTGATACACCGGCGATTACCGGGATGTAACGATTAATATTTTCGGTTGCCGTGTGAGACCATCTCACCAGTCGGAGACTCGGTCGGTCGGCGTCCGAGTCGCTATGGCGACGGTACAGCGTTTCAGAAGTTGTCCGCGATGGACCGAATCTGGTCGGCGTCGAGTTCCGCGGCGTAGAGGTCGAAGAGTTCCCGACGGCGGGACGCCGAGAGCGCCCGGGTCCCGTTCTCCAGCATCGACACGTGCGCCTGCATCAGGTCGTCCAGTTCGCGCTCTATGGCGCGCTGTTCGTACCCCGCGGCGACCCTGAGCAGTCGCCAGGCGAGCGGAGAGAGGTCCGCGACGTCGGCGACCGTCGATTCCTCCGCGTCTTCGGAGCGCGCCATCCGGAAGCGACTAGGTACCCGCCGGGCATAAATGTCGGGAAACGTAGGCTGCCGAACCGAGGAGCCACTCAGCGAACCGGCACGACACGGTGCGTCACGAACGCCACGGGGTGACGCAAAGACCCTCCGGGGCCAACTGTCTGCCATGAGAGTCTTACTCGTCGGCGGTAGCGGGTTCGTCGGCACGGCGCTCGCGCGGGAACTCCACGACCGCGGCCACGAGGTGGCCGCGCTCTCGCGCTCGCCCGACGAGGCGGACCTGCCCGCCGGTGTCGAGACGGTATCGGGCGACGTGACCGAGTACGAATCCATCGCGGGAGCGTTCGCGGACCGCGACGCCGTCGTCAACCTCGTCGCGCTGTCGCCGCTGTTCCAGCCGCCGCGCGGCACGAGCCACGAGGCCGTCCACCTCGGCGGGACGGAGAACGTCGTCGCGGCCGCCGAGGACCACGGCGTCCCCCGACTCGTCCAGATGAGCGCGCTCGGCGCGGACCCGGACGGCGCGACGGCGTACATCCGGGCCAAGGGCGCGGCCGAGGAAGTCGTCCGCGCGTCGTCGCTCGACTGGACGGTCTTCCGGCCATCGGTCGTGTTCGGCGACGGCGGCGAGTTCGTCGCGTTCACGAAGAAGCTGACGACGCCGTACGTGACGGGACTGCCCGGCGGCGGGAGAACTCGATTTCAGCCGGTCTGGGTCGGCGACCTCGCGCCGATGCTGGCCAGCGCGGCCGTCGAGGACGGTCACGGCGGCGAGACGTACGAGATAGGCGGTCCCGAGGTGCTCACCCTCGCGGAGGTGGCGAAGCGAATCTACCGCGCCGAGGGGAAGTCGCTCGTCGTCCTGCCGGTTCCGATGGTCCTCGCGCGGCTCGGGCTGACGGTGATGGGCGCGGTGCCCGGATTCCCGATGGGCCCCGACCAGTATCGCTCGCTGCAGTTCGACAACACCACTGCGGACGGGGACGCGTCGGTCTTCGGCCGCGACCCGGCGGGACTTCGGACGCTCGGCGACTACCTCGGCGTCGACTGAGGTCCGTCGGCACGAGGACCCGAACTACCGTCATCGACTTCTGTACGTTTTTACCTGCCCGCGCCTAACTCGGTGACATGACAACGCTCTCGTTCGACGACGACGGAGTCGACGTAGTCTACCAGGGGACGGAGTTCCGGCTCTCGAAGGACCTCGTCGAGGAAGCGACCCAGAAGTCCTACTTCGACGTGACCGACCACGAGGTGCTACAGATGGTCGAGGAGGAGCCGAACCTCGGCGGCGAACCGCGGCGCATCGGCGACATCGTGCGCTGACGGGGACGTCGCAACGCCGTCGCCCGCGTCCGGTAGCGTTTAGGTGTCGGGTACTCGAAGTCTCCGTATGAATCTCCCTGCAGACTTCGACCACCCCACGTGGCTGACCGCGGCCAGCACCGTCGGGTCGTACCTGCTGATACTGGCCGTCATGACCGCGCTGCTGTTCGGCGTGCCGTACCTGCTGTTCCTGCTGTTGTAGGGCGGCCGAACGGCCCGCACTGTAGGCGGCGGTGCGCTCCCGTGCGACCCGGACAGGGCGTCGCGTCGACCACCGACGAGCGCGAGCGTCGCGGCTGCCGGACGACCGCCGGCGAGCAACGAGCGCGTGCCGACCGTGCGGGCGAGATGCGGAACGTCGGCGTTTCCGGTCAGACGGCGTGCATCGGTTCGCGCTCCGGAAACGGGAGTTCGTCGAGCGACGCGACGACGGCGTCGACGTCGTCGTCGAAGTCGCCGAGGAACGCCGCCGCCGCGTCCGTCGTCACCGCGCCCCGCTCCGTCGCCTCGACGAGTCCCTCCTCTTCGAGGAGACGGAAAGCGATGCGAATCTCGTGGTGTTCGTAGTCGGTCGCGCCAGCGGTGCGCCTGATGCCGACCGGTTCGTTCTCGCTAATGTACGAGAGGGTCCGGAGGGCGCGTGCGAGCAGGTCGACTTCGCGCTGGAGACTGTCGAGCACGACTGGAGGCTGGGAACGGTCCCCCTAAAACGTTCCTCGGGAACGATACGTTCCGATATAGAGGGCTACTCGCCAGGCGGTCCCCGGTCGCCCGTCCCGACGAACAGGAGGACGATAGCGAACAGGAGCGGCGAGACGAACGCCAGCAGGACCGCGCCGGCGAAGAAGTACGCGTCCGTCGGTATCCCGTTTCCGCCGCCGTCCCCGTCCCCACCGCCGCCGCCGCCCGGCATCTGTATGTCCCCGATCATCGTCGTCGGGTGGACGGTACAGATGTAGTCGCTCATCTCCGGCGTGGCGGTGAACGTCAGCGACAGCGTCGCTCCCTCCTCGCTCGTCGTCTCGGTGCTCTCCAGTTCGTTGCCCTGGTCGTCCCTGATGGTGAAGTTGTGCGGCTGGCCGTCGAGGTTCTCCCAGACGACCCGGTACTGCTGTCCGGGCTCTAACTGGAGCGTCGGATTGTCGGTGTTCGCTATCGACGACGGCTCGCGACCGTGCCACGCGACCACCTCGCCGCCGAACCGGTACGTCTCGGCCTGCGCGTTCGCCGACGTGCTCGCGCCCGCGGCCGCCAGTGCCCCGAGCGCGCTGGTCTCGAGAAACGACCGCCGAGTGAGACCGGTCCCGCCGTTCCCGGGTTCCGTTGCTTGCATCGTACCCCCACGTTCCCCACGGCGGAGAGGGTCAAGTATCCACAGGGTCGTTCACGGACCGACGAGCGCAGCGTCGAAAAGGAAAGCGAGTCAGTTCAGGGGACCGGCACCCAGACGGCCTGGGGGAACACGCCGACCGCCGCCAGCACCGCGACGAGGAAGGTGCCGACGACGATGGCGGCCGCGGGCGGGTCGAGGTGGGTGTCGGCGTGCGCGTAGAACACCCGCTGGACGACTTCTCCCGCCAGTGCGCTGACGACGCCGAAGACGCCGCCGACGGCGAGCGCGGGCAGCAGCGGAACCGCGGCCGCGACCTCTCCGGGCGGCACCTGCGAGACGGCCACCCCGGCGGGCGCGAGCGCCAGCGCCGCGGTGCTGGCAGGGAGGCTGATGTGGTGCGTGACCGGGATGTTCTCGACGCCGCAGTTGAGGAAGAGGAGGCTCGCGGCACTGATACCGAACGCGAGGAACGGGCTCCCGGTCTTGTAGGCGATGAACGCGGCGAGAATGCCGACCACCAGGCCGATGGTCGCCACGTTGGCCCACTCGTACTGGTGGGGCAGCCACGGTTCGACGACGAACCGACCCTCCGCGGTGCCGCCGTCCGCCGCGGGGTCGTTCCCGCCGTCCTCGGCCGTCGCGGTCTCGCCGATGACGCGACGGGTGCCCTTCTCGAACGGCTTCATGTTGAGGAGGCCGGTGCTGGTGTCGCCGATCAGGTCGTAGCCGAACGCCAGGCGGTGTGCGAACGCGGAGAGCACGACGCCCATGGCGATGGGGTCGTACGGCATGCCGGGGGTCGAGGACGCGACGGTGAACCAGTAGCCGAGGATACCGAACGCGCCGCCGACCGCGAGCACGTCCGGCTTCGTCCCGAGCGCGAACGCGATGTCCTTCGCGTTGTGGTAGTCGAAGCCCGACTCCATGTAGCCCTTCTTCGAGGCGTAGGCGGCCGCGGCCGCGCCGCCACCGAAGCTGATAGCCGGGGAGAACGGCGGTCCGAACGCGATGGACCCCGTGATGCCGACCGCGGCGAGTTCGCTCGCCGTGCCCGCGCTGGTCCCGGCGACCGCCTTGCCGACGACGTTGGCGGCCTCACCCGCGACGACCAGGAATCCGGTGAAGATGAACGCTGGAAGCGCACCGAGCGCGGCACCGAACGCGCCGCCGGCGAACGCCGCGAGGAGCATCTCCAGCGCCCAGAGGTCACTCCAGGCCATCAGTTATCACTGTCGCGTGCCCAGTCGCGGGAGCGTTCGACCGCGTCGCTCCACCGGTCGTACATCCGGTCGGCCTCGGCGTCGTCCATCTCGGGTTCGAACTCGCGGTCGACGCGCCAGTTGCTCCGGAGTTCGTCGGGGTCGTCCCAGTAGCCGACCGCGAGACCGGCGGCGTACGCCGACCCCAGCGCGGTCGTTTCGTCGACCTCCGGCCGGACGATGTCCGTGCCGATGATGTCCGCCTGTAGCTGACACAGGAAGTTGTTCTTCACCGCGCCGCCGTCGACCTTCAGGCTCTCCACCTCGATGCCGCTGTCGGCCTCCATCGCCTCGGCCACGTCGCGGGTCTGGTAGGCGATTGATTCGAGGGTGGCGCGGACGATGTGCTCGCGCCTGGTGCCGCGGGTCATCCCGACGATGGTGCCGCGGGCGCGCTGGTCCCAGTGGGGTGCGCCCAGTCCCGTGAACGCCGGGACGACGTAGACGCCGTCCGTCGAGTCGGCCTCGCGGGCCAGCTGTTCGGTCTCGGCGGCGTCCTCGATGAGCGTCATGTCTTCGAGCCACTCGATGGCCGCGCCGGTGACGAAGATGGAGCCCTCGAGCGCGTACTGGACCGGTTCGCCGGACCGCTGGAAGCCGACCGTCGTCAGCAGGCCGTGGTCGCTGTCGACGGCCTCGTTGCCCGTGTTCTGCAGGAAGAAGCTTCCCGTGCCGTAGGTGTTCTTGGCGTCGCCCGCGTCGAAGCAGGTCTGGCCGAACAGCGCCGCCTGCTGGTCGCCGAGCGCGCCGGCGACCGGCACGTCGGCTCCGAGGAACCCCTCGGGGTCCGTGGTTCCGTAGTAGTCGTCGTCGCTGGACGGTCGGACCTCGGGGAGGCAGGCCTCGGGGACGCCGAACTCGTCGAGCAGGTCGGCGTCCCAGTCCATCTCGTGGATGTCGAACAGCATCGTCCGACTCGCGTTCGTCACGTCGGTGACGTGCTCGCCGGTGAGGTTGTAGATGAGCCACGAGTCGATGGTGCCGAACATGATTTCGCCGTCCCCGGCGCGCTCCCGGAGGTCCGCCGGCCGGGCGCGCTGGGTCTTGATGGGGTCGGCGTTCTCGAGGAGCCACTCGGCCTTGGTGGCCGAGAAGTAGGCGTCCGGCTGGAGCCCGGTCTTCGCTCGGATGGTCTCGGCCTTGTCCTCCGCTTCCAGTCGTTCGACGCGGTCGGTCGTCCGGCGGTCCTGCCAGACGATGGCGTTGTGGACCGGTTTGCCGGTGTCGCGGTCCCACAGCAGCGTCGTCTCGCGCTGGTTCGTCACGCCGATGGCGGCGAGCTGGTCGGCCTCGATGTCCGCGTCGGCGAGCGCCGACTGGATGACCGTCTTGGTGTTCGCCCAGATTTCGAGGGGGTCGTGTTCGACCCAGCCGGGTTCGGGGTAGTACTGTTCGTGCGTCTCGTAGGCGTCCGTGACGACGGTCCCCTCGTGGTCGAAGACCATGAACCGCGTTCCGGTCGTTCCCTGGTCGATGGCGCCGACGTATGTGTTCTGAGTTGACATCGTTTGTGAATTGATTTTGAAAGTTATCCTCGGTTTAGTTGCCGTCGTACACGAATGCAGTTGGAACCAGAGTATAAAATAGTTAACTTCATAAAAGGTGCAGGAACATGCTGATTTATTACCTGTTTCATTCAATATCCGAACCGAGAGACAGCATCTGGCGATAACCTCAAGTGAACCCCGTCCAATCGTCCATCGAATGACCGACACCGAGGTCCTCGTCGTCGGGGGTGGTTCGACGGGTTGCGGTATCGCCCGTGACCTCGCGCTGCGAGGAGTCGACGTGACGCTCGTCGAGCAGGGGAATCTCACCCACGGCACGACCGGCCGGATGCACGGTCTGCTGCACAGCGGTGGTCGCTACGCCGTCGCCGACCCGGCGAGCGCACGGGAGTGCATCGAGGAGAATCAGGTGCTCCGGGACATCGCGGCCCACTGCGTCGAGATGACGGGCGGGCTGTTCGTCCAGATGCCCGAGGATTCGGACGAGTACTTCGAGCGAAAGCTCTCGGCCTGCCGGGACTGCGGCATTCCCGCCGAGGTCATCTCCGGCCGGGAGGCCCGCGAGCGCGAACCCTACCTGACCGAGGAGGTCGAACGCGCCATCGCGGTGCCGGACGGTGCCGTCGACCCCTTCCGGCTCTGCGTCGCCAACGCTGCCGACGCCGAGCGCCACGGCGGGCGCGTCGAGACGCACGCCGAGGTGACCGACGTGCTCGTCGACGACGAGACGGTGGTCGGCGTCGAGGTGCGCCACGCGAGCGGCCCGGGCAAGCGCGACCACGCCACCCCCGGCACCACCGAACGCATCACCGCCGAGTACGTCGTCAACGCGACCGGCGCGTGGGCCGGTCAGCTCGCCGACATGGCCGGCGTCGACGTCGCGGTCCGACCCTCGAAGGGCGCGATGGTCGTGATGAACTGCCGGCAGGTCGACACCGTGGTCAACCGCTGCAAACCGAAAGGCGACGCCGACATCGTCGTCCCCCACGAGACCACTGCCATCCTCGGCACGACCGACGAGGAGGTCGAGGACCCCGCGGAGTACCCGGAAGAGGAGTGGGAGGTCGACCTGCTGATAGACGAACTCGCGAAACTGGTGCCCGTCCTCCGCGATTCGCGGACCGTGCGCTCGTTCTGGGGCGTCCGCCCGCTGTACGAACCGCCGGGCCGGGGAACGACCGACTCGACCGACATCACCCGCGACTTCTTCCTGCTCGACCACGCCGACCGCGACGGCCTCGACAACTTCGCGAGCATCGTCGGCGGGAAGTTCACGACCTACCGGATGATGGCGGAGACGGTCACCGACCACGTCTGCGACGAACTGGGCGTCCGGGCGCGCTGCCGGACCGCCGACGAGCCGCTGCCGGGCAGCGAGGACTTCGACGTCCTCCGGGACTACATGGACGAGTTCGGCCTGCGCTCGCCGGTCGGCCGCCGGAGCGTCCAGCGCCTCGGCAGCAAGGCCGACGACGTGCTCGACACCGACGGCCCGAACCCCGTGCTCTGTGACTGCGAGGCGGTCACGCGCGCCGAACTCCGGGACGCCATCGACGACGCGGGCACCGACCTCAACGCGACGCGCATCCGCACCCGGGCGTCGATGGGCAACTGCCAGGGCGGGTTCTGCTCGCACCGGATGGCCGCCGAACTCCACCCGGAGCACGACGAACCCGCCGCCCGCGACGCGCTCGACGACCTCTTCGAGGAGCGCTGGAAGGGCGAACGCCACGCGCTCTGGGGCGAACAGCTCTCGCAGGCGGCCCTGAACTACGCGCTGCACGCGACGACGATGAACCGGGACCGCGACCCCGCGGACGGGGGCGACGTCGACTTCGCCGCCTTCGACGCCGGAGGGAAGGATGGCGATTGAGGACGACGTGGTCGTCGTCGGCGGCGGTCTCGCGGGGCTGACCGCCGCGCTCGCCGCCGCCCGGGACGGAGCGCAGGTCCGGGTCATCAGTCACAAGGAGAGCACGCTCCGGCAGGCCTCCGGGCTGGTCGACGTGCTCGGCTACCCGCCGGGCGGCGAGGGTCCCGTCGTCGACCCCTTCGACGCGATTCCCGACCTCCCGGACGAACACCCCTACCGCCGGGTCGGCGTCGAGGGAGTGCGCGAGGGACTCGCCCTGTTCGACGACGTCGCCGGCTACGCGGGCGACCACACCGACAGGAACGCCCTCGTGCCGACGTTCGGGGGGACGGTCAAGCCGACCGCCCGCTACCCCGACAGCGTCGGCGCGGGACTCGCGAGCGACCGCCGCGACGCGGTGCTCGTGGGGTTCGAGACGGTCGTCGACTTCGACGCCGCGCTCGCCGCCGACCACCTCGAAGCCGCCGGGGTTCCGTTCGCGGTCCGGGGCGCGACCACGCGGTTCCCCGGCGGGTTCCGCGCCGACGCCGCCGTCACCAGACTCGCCCGCGCGCTCGACGAGAACGAGCGCGTCGAACGGGCGGGCGGCCCCGCCGGCGTCTCGACGACCGTTCCCGCCCGGGAAGCGCTCGCCGAGCGAGTGAAACCCCATCTCGGCGACGCCGAGCGCGTCGGCTTCCCGGCGATGCTCGGCCTGGACCACCCCGACGAGGTGCGGGCCGACCTGCGGTCCCTGCTCGGCGCGGACGTCTTCGAGGTGCCCATGGCCCCGCCGAGCCTGCCGGGGATGCGCCTCCAGTCCCGTTTCGAGGCCGCACTGCGGGAGGCCAATGTGGCGCTGACCTCCGGGAACCCCGTCGTGGACCACGAACGCTCCGGAGAGTCTCGCGACCGCGTCGACGCGGTCGTCGTCGAGCGCAACGGGGCACGCATTCCCCACTACGCCGACCAGTTCGTGCTCGCGACCGGCGGCCTGGTGGGGAAAGGCATCGACTCCGACCGGAGCGGCGTGCGCGAACCGATTTTCGACTGCCGCGTCGCCGCGCCCGACGACCGCTACGACTGGTTCGACGAGGACGCCTTCGGCGACCACCCGTTCGCGCGGTTCGGCGTCGAGACGGACGACGACCTGCGGCCCGCGGACGCGGACGGCGACCCGACGTTCGACAACCTCCGGGCCGCCGGCGCGGTCCTCGGCGGGTACGACTTCGCCGCCGAGAAGTCCGGCAGCGGCGTCTCGCTGTCGACCGGCGTCGTCGCGGGGCGGCGAGCGAGCGAGGCGGCGAGATGAGCGTGGAGCGACGGACGACCGACGAACGCGCCGCCGACGAACCGACCGACGAAACGAAGACGAGCGAGAAACGATGACAGAGGACGAACTCACCGACGTGTTCACCGGCGAATCGATGGACCTCAGACCGGGGTCCGACGACTGTTACAAGTGTTCGACCTGCGACACGGAGTGCCCCGTCGCGGAGGTCGACGACGACTTCCCGGGGCCGAAGTTCCAGGGGCCCGAACAGTGGCGGCTCAAGCGGAAGGAGGACCACGACATCGACTCTTCGGTGATGTCGTGTTCGAACTGCATGCGCTGTGACGACGCCTGCCCCTCGGACGTTCCGCTCTCCCAGATGCACAACTCGGCCCGCGAGGAGTACGTCGACGAGCAGATGGACAAGTTCTCGCGGGAGTACGTCCGCAACCGCATCCTGGCGAACTACGGGCGACTCGCGCCGCTCGGCTCGAAGTTCCCGCGCCTGACGAACGCGATCATGAGTAATCCCGTGACGAAGTGGGTGAACGAGAAGCTGCTCGGTATCACCAGCGAGCGGGAGTTCCCCGCCTTCGCCGAGCAGACGTTCCGCGACTGGTTCGACGAGCGAGGCGGCAGCGAGGCCTCGAAACGCCGAGCGAGAGCGGCCCGGGAGGAGCGTGGCGAAGCGGTCGAGAACGACGAGAAGCGCGTCGCCTACTTCCACGGCGACTACTCGAACTACAACACGCCGGAGGTGGCGAAGGCGCTCGTCCGCGTGTTCGAGTCGTTCGGCTACGAGGTCGCCGTGCCGGAACAGCGCTGCTCGGGCACGCCGATGTTCGCCAACGGGATGGGAGACGACGCCCGCCGCGCCGCGAAGTTCAACGTCGAGACGCTGGCCGCGCTGGTCGAGCGCGGCTACGACGTCGTCTGTTCCTGTACCTCCTGTTCGATGGCGCTCCGACAGGAGTACCCCGAACTGTACTCGTTCGACGGCACGGCGAAGGTCGCGGCGAACACCTACGAGGCGCTCGAGTATCTCCGGGTGAACGAGGACCTCTCCGGCGAACTCGCCGAGTCGAACGTCCCGGACGAGGAGTTCGGCGACCTGGCGTACCACGCCCCCTGCCACGCCCGCAACCAGGGCATCGCCGGACAGGCAGTCGAACTCCTCGCGGACGTCGACGGTGCGAACCCCGAGGACGTCGGCGACTCCTGTTCGGGAATCAGCGGCACCTACGGCTGGAAGGCCGAGAAGTACGACGTCTCGATGGCCATCGGCGAGGAGATGTTCGACCACATGGAGAGCGTCGACGGCGAGACCGGCATGACCGAGTGCCCGACCTGCGCGATGCAGATGGAACACGGGACGGGCTACGAGATTCGCCATCCCATGGAAGTGCTGGACGCCGCGCTCGTCGCGGAGTGAGGACGCGGGAGAGCCGCGAGTCGTCACTTCTCGCTGATGGACTCGCTGGCGATGTTCCGGCCGCGGGTCTTCAGGCTGACCTCGCGCCGCTTCCGGACCTCTTCGAGGACGTCGAGTTCGATGAGACGCTCGAATATCTCCTCGACGCGGTCGACGTCCATTCCCAGGAAGTCCGGAATCTCGAACGAGGAGACGCCGGTGTACAGCGCCATCAGCACCTCCTTCTCCATCTCGTCGAGTTCGACGCCGGCCCTGCTCTGCTGTTCGCCCTTCCGGAACAGCGAACCGAGCAGCGAACACCGCTGGGCCTTCCCCGAGATGTACGTCTGGATGCTCGTGTCCCCCTCCGTGTGCTCGACTTCGAGGACGGTCCGGCTCTCGCCCTCGACCGTCCGCTTCGCGGTGTCGACCTGACCGACGTCGTCGAGTTCGATCTGGATGAAGGTGCCGCTGGCGACGGCGATGCCGACCTCGCCGACCTCTATCTTCACCCGGGCGCGCTCCCAGTCGGTGTCCTGCACGACGCCCCCCTCGACAGCGGGGTGTTTCGTGAGGATCATCGTCTGGTTCAGCATCGCGCCGTAGAGCTTCGCCTCGAACTCGTCGATGTCCATGTTCGAGGAGACCAGCAGGACGTCGTCGCCGACCTCGATGCTCAGGTAGTCCGACACGCTGGCGACCGTCTGGTTCACGTCGTACCGGCCGCTCATGCTCCCGATGTCCGAGAGCTGGATGGTTCGCTTGCCCTCGTTGCCCGCGAGGACGAGGCGCTTGTTCGACAGGAGGATGCGGCCACTGGTCCAGTCGGCGTCGGTCATCTTGTGACCGTCCTTCATCGCCTGAAGGAACTTCCCCCGCGTGTCCGCTATCTTGTGTTCACCTTCGCTCATACGTGAGAACCAACGAGGTCAGTCGTCCAGGACCTGCTGCTCACCGGCCGATCCGGCGGTCAGGTCGTCGACTCTTTCGGCGAGTTCGTTGATCGCCGTCGTCTGTTCCCTGCTCGCGTCGACGATGTCCTCCGTCGCCTCCTGGACCTCGCCGGTCGTGTCGCGAACGTCTTCGACGGTCGCCATCACCTGTTCGACGTTCTGGGCCTGCTCGTCGTTCGCCTCCGCGACCTCCGTCACGCCGGTCGCCGCCTCGTCGACCGCGTCTGCGATCTCCTCCAGTGCGATGAGCGCGTCTTCGATCTCGCTGCCCGCGTACTGGACCTGTTCGTTCGACTCCTCGACCGCGACGACGGTCTCGTTGGCCTGCGACTGTATCTCCTCGATGCGCTCGGCGATCTCCTCGGTGTGCTCGCGCGTCTCGTTGGCGAGTTCTTTCACCTCGTCGGCGACGACTTCGAACCCGCTGCCGGCCTCGCCCGCGCGGGCGGCCTCGATGTTCGCGTTCAGCGCGAGCAGGTTCGTCTGGTCGGCCACCTCGGCGATCACTTCGACGACCCCCTCTATCTCGGTCATCTGGGACTCGAGTTCCGTCACCGTCTCCACCAGGTCGTCGCTCATCTCGATGACCTCCTCGGTCGCCTCCCGTGCCCCCTCGCTGGAGTCGAGACCGCTGTCGGCGGCCGCTTTCGCCTGCTCCGCCGCGGACGCGACCTGGTCCGAACTCGCGGCGACCTCCTGCATGCTCGCGCTGAAGTTCTCCATCTCGGTCGCGACCATCGACAGCAGTTCCGTCTGCTCGTCCACCCGGTCCTCTATCTGGTGGGCGGACGTCGACGCCTCCTCGACCGAATCCGCCAGCTCCGAGGCCTGGTCGTCGACGCGCATCGCCAGCGTCTCGAAGCGCTCGGCCATGTCGTCGACCTGGTCGGCGACGCCGACGAGCTGTTCGTCGAGCACGCCGTGTTCGTCGGTGAAGTCCGCGCGCGCAGAGAGGTCGCCCTGCCGCATGGCCGTCAGGGTGCTCCCGACCTCCTCGACCAGCGCGGTCACGCTCTCGTGACGACGGACGTCCTCCGTCCGGTCGCGCACCGTCTCGACGACCGCTTTCAGCTCGCCGTCCTCGTAGATCGGTTTCGCGGCGAACGTTATCTTCCGTTCTTCGCCGCCGGGGGCGACCATCGTCCCCTCGTCCCGGTAGAGGGTGCGCTCGGCGTCCGCCCGCTCGACGTCGAAGACCTCGTCGGCGTTCTCCGGTGCTTCGACGACTTTCTCCGCGAGCGTCTTCGTCCGACGGCCGTCCGAGTAGAACGCCTCGGAGACGTCGTCGAACTCGCTCGCCTCCTCGGCGGTCACGCCGGTGAGGTTCTCGATGGCGCTGTTCCACGCTCGAACCTCGGCGTCCGAACAGATCATGAACACGGGGACCCCGAGCCCGTCGAGGAGGTCGTCGTCGTCGACGTCGAACTCCTCGTCGGCTCCGGCTGTCCGGCTGCTCTCGTGGGCCTCTAGTCCGGCCTGCATCCCGGAGACGCCCGCCCAGATACCGTCGACGAGCTCCGACTGAGCGCGCTGCAGTTCGCTCGACACCGCCTCGTTGTCGTCGCCGAGACGGTGGGCGAGGCGGTCGAATATCTTCTCGGTCATCTCCTCGAACGCCGCGCCGTACGTGGCGGCGTACACCGCACCCGACAGCTCGGCGTCCGCGTGTCTGCGTCCCAGCGTCGCGGCGTTCCCGATGGCCGCGTCCGGATTCGTGAACAGTTCGTCCAGGTGGTCGGCCTGCGCCCGCCGCAGTTCCTCGTCGGCGTCGGTGCCACCGTAGATGTCGTCGATCGAATCCGGCGACACGCCTGTCAATTTCGACACCGAAACGCCGTCGGTGTCGGTGCCGCCGTCGAACGTGATTCGTTTCTGAGACTCTCCCGACGTCTCGCTGCCGTCACCGATAGCCTGCAAAAGTCGAACGAGCGTGTCCGTGACCATCTCTGGCGAAGCAAGACACCATCCGGACATAAAACTTTAGTAAAATCTCAGACGAGATAACGCTCCTCCGATTCGAATGGTAAGGTACCTTACCCTCGTCCGCCGAGTTTCGACAGGGCGGCGAACGCTCGCTTGCGGACCTCCTCGTCGTCGGTCTGGTCAACCAGTTCGTCCAGTCGCTTGCGGGCGCGTTCGCCGCCGACCTTGCCGAGGCCGAACGCCGCCATCGCCTTCGCGTCGGTGCTTGCCTCCCTGTTCGAGAGCAGTTCGAGCAGCGCCGTCTCGACCGACTCGCCGCCGATAGTCGCCAGACTGGTCACCGCGAACTGGGCCGCCATCTCGTCGTCGTCGTCCAGCACGTCGACCAGCGCCTCGATGGCCGCCCAGCGGTTCTGGCTGCCGGTGACTCGCCCGAGCAGCCAGGTGGCGTTCCGCCGCTGGTGGGCCTGCGACCCCTCCTCCAGGATTTCGACCAGCGACGAGACCACGACGCGGTGGTCGGTCGCGCTCAACCGCTCGACCATCGTCTGGCGCAGTTCGTGACTCCGTTCCGCGGGCACGTTCGACAGCAGTTCGACGAGCGAGAACACCGCCGCTCGCCGGACCGTGTCGGAGTCGTCTCCGAGGAGGCCCACGAGCGCGTCCAGCGCCCTCGGACTTCCGAACTCGCCCAGCGAGCCGGCGGCGATGCGTCGCACCGCCTCGCTAGAGTCGTCGAGCATCGCCAGCAGCGCCGCCAGCGCCTCGTCGCCTTTCGTCCGACCGAGCGCCTCCGCGGTCTCCCGTCGCACCTCGGCCTGCTCGTCGTTCCGCAGTTCTGCGAGCGCCGAGACGGCGCGCCTGTCCTCCAGTCGCCCGAGGGCTCTCGCCACTCGGGCCCGGACGCGATGGTCGGGGTCGGAGAGTTGGTTCACGAGGTCGTCGGTCGCCGAGCGACTGCCGATGCGGCCGAGCACGTTCGCCGCGGCCATCCGCAGCTCCGGCTGCTTCGACGTGAGCGCGTTCGTCAGCTCCTCGGCTCGCGCCCACTCCGCCTGGCCGCCGTCGACCTCCTCGCCGACGATGGCGGCGATGAGCTGTTCGACCGCCTCGCGCTGGTCCAGCGCGTCGATGGCCGCTGCCCGCACCCTGGCGTCGTCGTCCTCGCGGGCGGCGACGGTCAGCGAGTCGACGACCTCCTCGTCCGGCGCGTCGACGTCGCCGAGTATCTCGGCGGCACGACGCCGGACGCCCTCGTTGTCGCTCGCTTCGAGCACCGAGGTGAGTTCGTCGACGTCGTTTTCCTTCTCCAGGGTGAACAGCGAGGTCACGGCTTGCGATTGGTGTCGTGCGCCAAAAATATAACTTTCGTGTGACGATGCGCTCCGCGCTCGAAGGGAGGAGTCCTCAGGTCGTTAGAACAGACGTTTCCAGCCCCAGGGCGGCCGTTTTCTTCACGCTGGAAGCAGTAGAATATCAGTCCGACAGTATTCCAAATATAACTGATAAGAACCCGGCGGTCGTGAGCAGGTAGTTCACCGAGAGGAGAACGGGGGTCCGTTCGAAACCCGTGAGGAACGCGCTCACCGTGGTCGCGGTGGCGGCTGCGACGATGAGCGTGAATCCGATGGAGAGATGCAAGAGCGCACGACGCGACGTCCGCTGGTAGGCGCGGACGGCGAAGCCGACCATCGAGAGCCCCGCGACGGTGAGGGTGAGGCTGAAACCGACGTAGAGTAGTTCTATGGTTTGCATCGTCACTCGTTTTTGAGGTCGCGCCAGACGTCGACCAGCGAGTTCTCCGCCTCGGGGCGGTCCTCGATGGTGACGTCTATGTCGTCGGTCTCGAACGTCACCTGGAGGCTGTCGATGTCGCGCCGGTACACCTTCGTTCGTCGCCCTTCGTCGGAGAACTCCCGACCCGAGAGTTCGAGCAGGTCGGCCTCCGTGAGTTCCTCGATGCGGCGGTAGCTGGTCGCGATCGGGATGTCGAGTTCGTCGCTGAGCTCCTGGGCGGACTTCGGCTCGTTGGTGGCGCTGAGGATTTCGGCGTTGTACTTGTTGCCGAGCACCCGGAGCAGTTCCACGGACCCCATCGGTTATCGGGTTTGATAACCGCCCCATAAAAAGATACCGCCACTAACTCGACGGAACCAACATCGAAAGAGTTCAAAAAGAGGACAGAGATGTGGTCGGGTGAGCGAGTTGCAGCCGGTGAACTACCGGACGGCGGAACAGTAAAGTAGGCACCGTGGGGAAGAGGTGGTATGTCAAAAAGCGTTGCAGACGTCCAGGTGCTCGTCTTCCGTCTGGAGGACAAACGGTACTGCGTCGACATCGCGCACGTCGACGAGATCGTCGATCGTGAGAAACTGACCCAGTTACCGAACTCGAAACCGCACGTCGAGGGCGTGATGGACCTCCGGGGGACGACCACGACCATCGTCAACCCGAAGACCGTGCTCGAACTCGACGACTCCGAGACGGGCGACCGCGTCGTCGTCTTCGACACGGAGGGGGAGGGCAGCACTGGGTGGCTCATCGACGAGGTGAGCCAGGTCGTGAGCGTCGACGAGGAGGAACTGGACGAGTCCGTCGAGAGCGAGTCGGTCGACGGCGTCGTCCGTCGGGGCGACGACTTCGTCGTCTGGCTCAAGCCGTCCGCTATCCACGCCTGAGGCCGTCTTCTTTCCGTTCGACCGCGAGGACTGGCCGGGCGTTCGGCCGACGCCGTCGCCGGGGTACGGCGGAGCTATGGCTCATAGGCCGGCCCTGCGGACAGTTCAGCAAGCGTATAACAAAGGTGGTTACCGGGGTTTCATAGATACCGTTCGGCCCTCGACAGTGGCCTGTTGAGGTGCTCTGGACACAGCGGAGGCGAGTTACCTATGAGATTCCCGAACGCTAGGCGAACGTTATTCAGTCGGGTCGCACTGGACCAGTACGAATCAGGACCGGTCGAGTATCCATGAGCGGTCCAGCACGACTACACCGCCGTCGCGAACGGCGGTCCGAGAGCGCCGTCGTCGAGCGTGCCATCGAAGGGAGTCTCAGGGGGGTGAGTGTGTATGTTTGAACGTATCTTTCCACATTCGAACGCAGTGATAGTCATCAGAACGACAGCAACGGCCCGAAGCACCGTCGACCGGACGTCTGGACGCTCGAACCGCGAGCCGTCCGAGCGCTCGAACGACTCCGCTTCGCAGGGGGTGGTCGCCTGATGTGTGGCATCATCGCCTGCGTCGGCGACTCCGACGACGCGGTCGACGAACTGCTGGTCGGTCTCGAGAACCTGGAGTACAGGGGGTACGATTCGGCCGGACTGGCGGTGAAGAACGGCGGTGACCCCGCGGTCTTCAAGCGCGAAGGGGAGATCTCCCGGCTGAAGGACGTGCTGGCCGACGAGACGCCCTCCGGTGGCCTCGGCATCGGTCACACGCGCTGGAGCACCCACGGCCCGCCGACCGACGCGAACGCCCACCCGCACACCGGTTGCGGCGACCGCGTCGCCGTCGTCCACAACGGCATCATCGAGAACCACGGGGCGCTCCGCGAGGAGCTCCGGGCGCGGGGCCACGTCTTCGACAGCGACACCGACACGGAGGTCATCCCGCACCTGGTCGAGGAACATCTGGCCGAGGGCGTCTCGCCCGAGACGGCGTTCCGGCGGACGGTCCGCCGGCTGTCGGGGAGCTACGCGGTCGCCATGCTGGTCGAGGAGAGCGACGCGGTGTACGCCACCCGGAGCGGGTCGCCGCTCGTCGTCGGCGTCGACGACGGTGAGTACTTCCTCGCGTCCGACGTGCCGGCGTTTCTCGATTTCACCGACGACGTCATCTACCTCGACGACGGCGACGTGGTCATCGCGCGACCGGACGGCCACGTCATCACCGACCTGGACGGGAACGCGGTCGAGCGCACGGTCCAGACGGTCGACTGGGACCCCGAGGACGCCGGCAAAGGGGGGTACGACCACTACATGCTCAAGGAGATACACGAACAGCCGACGGCCCTCCGGCAGACGCTCCGCGGGCGCATCGACGCACAGACCGGGGAAGTCGCGCTGGAGGATTTCCCGCCGGGCACGTTCGAGGACGTCTCCCGGGTCCAGTTCGTCGCCTGCGGCACCTCCTACCACGCCGGTATCGTCGGCGCTCGACTCCTCGGGGCTCGCGACGTCCCTGCACGGGCCTTCCTCGCCAGCGAGTACGCCACGTCGCCGCCGCCGGTCGACGGGGAGACGCTGGTCGTCGGCGTCACCCAGAGCGGCGAGACGGCCGACACGCTGGCGGCCCTCCGCCGAGCCAGGGCCGCCGGGGCGCGCACCGTCGCGGTGACGAACGTCGTCGGGTCGACCGCGGCTCGCGAGTGCGACGACGCGCTCTTTATCCGCGCCGGACCGGAAATCGGCGTGGCCGCGACGAAGACGTTCTCCTCCCAAGTCGTGTCACTCACTCTCCTCGGCGAGCGCCTGGTGCGGGACGTGACGGGGAGCCGAAGCGACGACGTCGAGGAACTGTTCGCCGCGCTCTCGGACCTGCCGGGCCAGGTCCAGCAGGTGCTCGACTACACGAAGGCGCGCCGCGTCGCGAAGCGGTACCGCGACAGCGACGCCTACTTCTTCATCGGCCGAGACACCGGGTTCCCCGTCGCGCTGGAGGGCGCGCTCAAGTTCAAGGAGATATCCTACGAGCACGCCGAGGGGTTCGCGGCCGGCGAACTGAAACACGGCCCGCTGGCGCTGGTGACGCCGGAGACGCCCGTGTTCGCCGTCTTCAACGGTCGAGACCACGAGAAGACGCTGGGCAACGTGAAGGAAGTCGAGGCCCGGGGCGCGCCCGTCGTCGCGGTGGCGACGGACGACGACGAAGCGGCGTTCGACCACGCCGAGTCCGTGCTGACCGTCCCGGAGACCCATCCCGACGTGGCCGGCGTGCTCGCCAACGTCCAGCTCCAGCTCCTGTCGTACCACGCGGCGGACCTGCTCGGAAGATCCATCGACAAACCCCGCAACCTCGCCAAGAGCGTCACCGTGGAGTGAACGGTGACCCGTAACCGGGGAGTGACCGGGGACAACTTTGGCTTACGTGGCCGAACCGGCGTGAACGGTCTGTGCGGTTTAATCGCAGACCGGTCGCACTCACTCGAGTAATGACTGCTGTCGTTCTCTCCGTAGATGCGGAACTCGCGTGGGGATTCCACGACTCGTCGGAGGTCCCCGAACGCCGTGCGGTCGCTTCCGAGACGTGGGAACGACTGCTGGACCTGCTGGACGAGTTCGACGTACCCGCGACGTGGGCCATCGTCGGCCACCTGTTCCTCCGGGAGTGCGACGGCGAGCACGGAGACCACGCGACGCCGACCGACGACTGGTTCGACGACGACCCCGGTGGGTCGGCGGCCTCCGCGCCGCCCTGGTTCGGCGACGGTCTGGTCGAGGCCGTCGCCGACGCGGACGCCGGCCACGAGATCGGCGGCCACACGTTCTCCCACGTGGAGTTCGGCGACGAGCGGACGACCCGCGACGTCGCGATCGCCGAGACGCGGGCCAGCGTCGAAGCCGCCGACGACGCCGGTTTCTCGCTCCAGTCGTTCGTCTTTCCGGGGAACGACGTCGGGCACCGCGACGTGCTCGCGGCGTACGGGTTCACCTGCTATCGCGGCACCCGGCCGACGCTCTGGTACGACGACGCGATGCTCCGGTCCGTCGCCAAGACGGTCGACCTGACGGTGAGCGGGACGACGCCGCCACTCGTCGAGCCGACGGTCGACGACCACGGACTCGTCAACGTCCCGGCGTCGATGTACCTCTTCGGCTTCGAGGGGTGGCCGCGGACGGTCCTCGAACGTACCTGGGCCGACCCGATGCTCAGGGCCGCCAAGCGCGGCATCGACCGCGCCGCCGACGAGGAGGGCGTCTTCCACCTCTGGTTGCATCCGAGCGACCTCGTCGCCGAGCGGGACTTCCGGCGACTGCGCGCCGTCCTCGAACACGTCGACGCCGTGCGCGAGGCGACCGACCTCGCCGTTCGGACGATGGGCGAGGTGGCGGCCGACCTGCGACCCGAGGACCCGGTCACGGAACGGACGCCGATCGGCCCGCGCTGAGACGGGTCGACCGTCGTTTCGCCGGTCGTCGCCGCGCGAACCGGACGACGACACCGCCGGGTCGGTGGCGGCGACCGCGCCGGTCGACAGACACCTCCTAGATTTCGTACCGAACGGGGAAGTACCTTTAACGATGGTCCGTGTTGACACTATGATGGCATCTCGAGAGATAGAGCTCCGGAGCACGGTCGCAGGGTTCACGGCGGAAGGGAAACTCCACACGCTGAGCGTGTGGTTCATCCTCGCGCTGAGACTCATGATAGGGCTGGCGTTCTTCCAGAGCGGTCTCGACAAGGTTCTCTCGGGCGAGTTCTCCGCGAGTGGCTATCTCCAGAACGCACCACCGGCGAACGGCAGCCCCGTCGCCGACCTCTTCGTTGCGATGGGGAACACCCCGTGGTTCGTGGACTTCGTCGACGTCGCTGTGCCGTGGGGAGAGGTTCTCATCGGCCTCGGTCTGCTCTTCGGCGCAGTCACGCGCCTCGCAGCGTTCTTCGGCGCGTTCATGATGCTGCTGTTCTATCTCGGGAACTGGGACGTCGCCCACGGCTACATCAACGGTGACTTCGCGTACATGCTCGTGTTCCTCTCGGTCGCTGCCTTCGGTGCTGGCCGGATTCTCGGCCTCGACCGGTACATCGAACAGTACGAAGTCGGTGGGAAGCCGCTCGTCGAGCGGTATCCGTGGACTCGGTATCTCCTGGGATGACGTTCCTCCCGTACTCCTCGAACCGGACCCGGTAATCTCGACCTGGCGATTCAGACCGGGATAGTCGCGGGGATAATCGTCGCAGCTCCGAGCCAGTCGTTCGTTTTCGGTCGCTGTCGCTTCGGGTTCGTCGCAGCCAGCGGAAGGGGCGGGATTCGAACCACGCGAAGCCTGTCAGGCTCCCACCGTCAAACGGTGGTGCTCTACCACTGAGCCACCCTTCCATGAACCGTCAGCACGGACGCCGGGTTTCCGACGTCCACGCGCGACCGTTCGGTAGCGAGCGTGGAAACGGTTTCGGACGGCGACAGCGAGACCCCGACGGTGTCGCCAGTCCTGGTTCGCAGAACCGAGACGGGAAGCGAGCACGTTCGCGCCGACTCGCCGGGGAGGCCCCGACGACGCGGAGAGCGCTCGAACTAGCGGGACTGCGAGAGAGACTGTGTCTCGGACAGGGGCATCGTTATCCAGGCGTCGTCTCGGGTCACGTCGGCGATGACGGCGAACCGTCCACCGCACTCGTCGGTGTCCACCGCGAACATGACGTCGTCTTCGGAATCCTGTACCTCTCCGTCGTCGGTCGTGCGTGTCCAATTCAGGGGAGATCACCGTCGTTTCGCGTTACCCCACGCCGGGGTTGCAACGGGGATACACGGGTACCTCTCTTTGTTATGTGCTCCGTTTCGCTCGGTAAGCACCACTTGCGTCGGCGGAACTGCGCGAACGGCGTTCCCGGAGTCCGGCCAGTGTAGCGTCTCTCGACCGCCTCAGCGCACCGCTGCGCGGAGTACGTGCAGGATAACAAAGTGCCGTCCCGGGGTAGGCCGACGGGAGTTGAACGACATGGCTCCCGGACGTACGACGGACCAGCACGGCGCGAGGACGCTGCATCGAGCGAGGACGAGGCGTCGGTGGGGGGGACCATGAGTCACGACGCGGCCGACTCCGGGGTGAAACGGTTCGGCGCGCTCGCGGCGTTCCCCCTGGACCTGGCCGCGCTGGTCGCCTTCGTCGGCGTCGTCAACTTCGCGCTCTCCCAACCGCTCGTCCGTGGAACGCCGCTGGCCGTCGCGCTCGGGCTGCCGCTCGTCTTCTTCGCGCCGGGGTACGCCGTTCTCGCCGCGCTGTTTCCCGGGTCCAGTCCGGGGAAGGTCGACGGCTGGGTGCGGACGGTCGCCGGGCGACGGGAACAGGGAATCACCACAGGCGAGCGGCTCGCGCTCGCCTTCGGGACGAGCGTCGCGTTGCTCCCGCCGCTGTGGGTCGCGCTCTCGCTCGCCGGCGTCGACTTTACCCCGCTGACGGTGTTGGCGGCGGTCAGCGGTCTCACGTTCGTCGGCGTCGTCGGCGGTGCGGTGCGGCGGGCGCGCATCCCCCCGGGCGACCGGTACGACGTACCGCTGCGCTCGCTGGCGGGGCGATTCCGCGAGAGCGTCACCGACAACGAGGACGACGTCGACGCGGCGCTGAACGTCGCGCTCGCGCTGGCGATCGTGGCCGCGACCGCGAGCATCGGCTTCGCCGTCGCAGTCCCGACCGACGGCGAGCGGTTCTCGCACCTCTCGCTGCTCACGCGCGGGGAAGACGGCGACCTCGTCGAGGCGGGCTACCCCGAGAACGTCACGGCGGGCGAGGACGAGCACCTCACGGTCGCCGTCGAGAACCACGAGGGACGCACCGTCGAGTACACGCTCGTCGTCGAACTCCAGCGCGTCGAGGAGGCCGCGGGCGGGGGCGGACGCGTGGTCGAACAGACGGAACTCCGGCGCACGCAGCACAGCGTCGCGGCCGGGAAGACGTGGCGGACCCGGGACCACATCGAGCCGACGATGACGGGCGAGGACCTGCGACTGACGTACCTCCTCTACGAGGGCGAACCGCCCGCGGACCCGTCGAAGAGCAACGCCGACCAGCACGCCCACATCTGGATCAACGTGACCGCGGCGTCCGGAGGAGAGCAGTGACCGCGACCTTCGAGACGGAGGTGAGGTGACGATGTGGCCCTGGGAACACCTCGCCGTCGGCTATCTCTGTTACTCGGCGTACAGCCACCTGGTGGCGCGCCACTCCCCCCGGAGCGACGCGGTCGTCGTCCTCGTGGTCGCCACGCAACTGCCCGACCTCGTCGACAAGCCCCTGGCGTGGTCGCTGTCGGTGCTGCCGAGCGGGCACTCGCTGGCGCACTCCCTGCTGACGGCCGCGCCGCTGTCGGCGTTCGCCCTCGCGCTGGCGGCCCGCGCGAACCGCGCCGACGTCGGCGTGGCGTTCGCGGTCGGCTACTGCTCCCACCTCGTGGGCGACGTAGTCTACCCGGCACTGCTCGGCCGACCGCCGAACGTCGCCTTCCTCCTCTGGCCGGTCGTCCCCGCGCCGCCCGAGACGGAGAGTCCCGGACTGCTCGCGCAGTTCTCGCGGTACTTCGGCGACTACCTCGCGCGTCTCGGGGAGTCCGGGCTGTCGGGCTACGTCGCGCTCGAACTGGCGCTGCTGGGCGCAGTCTTTCTCCTCTGGCTCTACGACGGAATGCCGGGACTCCCGGGACGGGCGCGCGTCACTCGGCGCTGACACACCGTTACCGGCCGAGCCTGGTCCCGGAGTCGCGACGGGCGTCCCGGCTACCTTCGTCGACCTCGCCGCAGTTCCGATACGCGACGACCGACGAGCTATCGTCGTCGAAGAGAATCGACGCTGCGCTCGAAAAAATCGGGACCGTCAGCGGAACCGCTTGTACACGTCCGAGAGGAGGTTCATCATCCGGGTGCCGCGCTCGACGCTGTAGTAGCGCACGAGTTCGGGCGCGAACTTCGCCTTGTAGCTGCAGAGGCGCTGTTCGTTCGCGCCGACGAGGTCGTACCGGGCGATGCCGTCGTCCATCGCGTCGGTCATGATGGCCCAGTCGACGAGGTCGTTGACGGGGACGTCGGCGTCGTGCTTCGCGCCGCCCTGCCAGCGGTAGACGCGTTCGTCGTCGGCCAGCGCGACCATCCCGCCCGCGAACTCGCCGTCGACCTCGCAGACGTAGGGCCGGACCGCGCCCTCGGGGAGGCGGTCGCGGAGCGCGACGACGAACTCCGCATCGAGGGTGTACGGCTCGCCCTGTTCCTCGTGGCGGGCCTCGACCTGCCCGACGATGCGCCGGATGGCGTCGGCACCGCCGACGCGGATCTCGTAGCGGTCGTCGTCGGTGCGGACGTTGCTCCGGGCGTCGCTGCTGAAACTCGCGAGCAGGTCGTCCTCGCTCCGCGTCAGGTCCACCTCGTAGGTGTGGCGGGGCTGGACCTGGAACTCGTTCCACTCGAAGGGGCGCACGTCCTCGTATCGCCCGCCCGTGCGGACGTGGACGTACTTCGGGTTGCACTCCCGGTCGAGCCAGTCGAGGCAGCCGTCGACGAACCGGCGGTGGCGGCGTTCGGCCTTCCGGCGCTTCAGCTTCTCCATGTTCAGCAGGGCGGGACCGAGGTGGGGAACCCAGAGGTTCGGCGGCGGCGAGAACGCGGTCGCCACGCCGCCCCTGGTGATGGTGAAGGCGGGGAAGAGCCCCACCGGCTCCTGTCCCTTGAACCCCACGAGAGGGTGGAGGTCGGCGCCCGTGTGGTCGGCCTGGACGCGGAGGGCGTCCAGGCGGTGGAACAGGTCGCCCTGGGGCGACCGCTCCACGAGGTCGTTCCAGCGGCCGAGGAGGTCCTCGTCCGCGCGCTCTACTCTGATTCCGTTCCGTTCGATGGTGACGCTCATCTATTCTATGTACCCGAGGTCGGCGAGCCGCGCTTCCACGTCGCCGTCGTCGGTCGCGACCGTCTCGCCCGCGTCGTACGCGGGGTAACTCTGCTCGCCCGCCGGTTCGACGACCGGCAGCGTCTCGCCGTCCATCCGGTCGCTCGCGGGCGCGTCGAGCGTGGCCAGCACGGTCGGAGCCACGTCGAACAGGTGGGCGTCCGAGAGGTCGGCGTCGGGGTCGACGCCCGCGCCGGCCGCCGCGACGATGCCGTCGCGCTTGTGGTTCCACGGCTCTCGGGGCTGGCCGAACTGGGTGCCCCGGAGTTGTGCGGAGAGGAACTGGTCGAAGTCGGTGGGGACGGTGACCACGTCCGGGGCATTGTCGACGTGCGGTCCGTCGAAGAACGCCTCGCGGGTCGCGACCGTCTCGAAGACCCGGTTCCCGCTGGGCGTGCGAACGCCCTCCAGCGCGTCGACGAGGTCGGACCGCACCGATCGGTAGCGCTCGGGGGAGACGACGCCGTCCGGTTCGCGCCCCCGGAGGTTGATGCGGACGCCGCACTCGATGCGGTCGCGGACGTACGCCTTCGACGAGGGGAAGTCCACGCGCTCGGTGGCGGCCCGGACCAGGTTCTCGGGGACGCGTTCGGCGACGAACTCGTCGAGGCCGGCGCGTTCCAGCGCCGCCCCGATGCGCTGGCTGGTGATGCCGACCTTCGCGCTCACGGCCAGTCCGCGCTCCAGCAGACCGTGGCCGCGGTCGTTCCCGGCGTCGCCCTGCTGGAGTTCGTCGCTGGCGATGGTCGACCACGAGGGCATCCCGTCGCCGCCCCGCGCCGTCTCGACGTACCCCTGCTCGCGCAGGAAGTCGTTGACCCGGAACTCGTACCCCGAGTACGGCCCGATGCCGTGGTCGCTGGCGACGAGGACGGTGTCGGGGTCGCAGTCGTCCAGAATCGCCCCCACCTGCTCGTCGACCGCCTCGTACACCGCTCGAACCTTCGCGTCGTCGTCCGGATACTCGTGGAACACGGTGTCCGTCTGCTGGAACTGGACGAACCCGAACGACGGCTCGAACCGGGAAACGAGGTAGCGGAAGGCCTCGCCGCGCATCCCGACCAGTCGCCGGTACCACGCGACCGCCTCGTCTTCGTCCACGTTTCGCGGTGCGTACACCCGGTAGTCGCCGATGGCGTCGCGCACCTCGTCGAGGACGCCCTCGGGGTAGCAGGTGGGGTCCTCCGGCGCGGTGTAGCCCGGGACGAGCGCGCCGTCGAACGCCCGTGGCGGATTGGTCACGGGCACGTTGACGACGACGCTCGAGTGGCCGCAGCGGTCCAGCAGTTCCCAGAGGGCGTGCTCGCGGACGCAGGTCGCGTTGACCACGTCCCAGTCGTACCCGTCGAAGTCCAGAAACCCGAAGACCCCGTGCTTGCCGGGATTGACGCCGGTGTACAGCGAGGGCCACGCGCTCGGCGTCCACGGCGGGACCTGGGACTCCAGTGGGGCGGCGGTGCCGTCGTCGAAGATCGACTGCAGGTTCGGGAGAGCGCCGTCCTCGAAGAGCGGGTCGAGGACGGACCGACAGCCGGCGTCGATGCCGACTAACAGCGTCTGCAACGGTTGGCTGTCCATCCTGTCCGTTCAGACCCCGGCTTCAGCCTTTGTTATGCACTCGCTGGAATTCCGGTAGAGAAGTCGTACTGTCGCGCCGCCGTCGTCGATATCCGGCGCCGGTCGCGGACGTCGTCGCGTCTGGCGGCGCCGTTCGTCCGTGCGTCGGCGCGGAGCGTTCGGGTCGTTTCCGCGCGCCCGGTCCGGCCCCGGTGCAGCGGTCGCGCGACGCGGGGACCGTCGCCAGTTCGGAACGCCGGGCGTCACGTCTCCGCAGGGAGGTCGGTGACGCGGACGACCACGGCGTCGCGGTTCCGGTAGACGATGCGATAGCGGTCCGAGGCGGCGAGCGACGGACGCATCCCGGGCGACTGCTCGTGCATCCGGTACAGCGAGGAGTACTGCCCGCGGGGCAGGTAGAGATAGTCGGGGGAGAGTCCGCGCTCGGCCAGCGTCGCCGTCAGGCAGTCGGCGTCGCGACAGTCCGTCAGCGCCTGCTTCGTCTGCAGGTGGCGCTGCTGGGTCGCCCGTCCCTCCCACTCGGTCCCGCGGTAGCTCACCAGCGACGTCCGCTCGGCGAACAGCGGGAACCACTCGCCGACGTCGCCGACGACCACGAACGAGGCCTCCGGCGGCGTCTCGGACTGGACCCACCGCATCGCCTCGAGGTCGCCGTCGTCGAGGTACGACTGGGTCGCGGTGGCGTCGTCGACGCCCGGATAGTTCGCGACGTGCATCGCGCCGGTTCCCGCGCCGTACAGGCAGAGCAGGGCGACGACGACCGTGGGGGCGCTGACCGGAAGCGAGCGCGTCCGGGTCGTGGCGACGCTCGCAGCGCCCCAGAGACCGACGGCGGCGACCATCGCGCCGACGAGCATCGTCACCCGGCCGGGGAAGACGAGGAGGGAGACGGCGAGCCAGCCCGGCAGGAGAAACTTCCTGCGAGCGAGCAGGTAACAACCGCCGAGCAGCACGAGCAGGTGCCAGAGCGAGGGAAACGGGAGGTTGGGCGTGTACCAGAACAGGAGGGGGCCGAGCGGTTCGAGACCGAGCCCGCCGTGGGTTCCGCTCGCGCGCGCGAATACAGAAGTACCGTGACGCGCGAGGACCGTCGCCCACCAGGGACTCGTCAGCACGAACCCGCCAACCGCGACGGTGGCACCGAACGCGAGGCCTCGTCGGGTGCGGTCCAGGACGGCGTAGAGGAAGAGGTAGCTGAACGCGAAGGAAGCGGCGTTGACGGGATGGGTCAGCAACAGGACGGCGAAGCAGGCGACGCCGGCGTAGAGCCAGCGCCGACGGTGAGTCCTGAAGAGGCGGACCCCCGCGTACAGTCCCGCCGTGAGGACGGTGAAGGCGGGTGCGCGGACCACGCCGCCTGCGGTGAGATGCATCGTCGTGATGGTCGGACTGGTGGCGACGACGGCGGCGGCGACGCTCGCCCGGCGGCGCGTCCCCAGCAGCTCGTACGCCAGGAAGTACGCGGCGACGACGTACCCCAGCGCGAACAGTCCGGGGAGTACGCGAACGAGCGTGAGGTAGTCGAGGCCGGTCAGATCCAGTAGCGCGGCCAGACCGTAGAACCCCAGCGGCGGATAGGCGAACGGAATCCCGCCGGACGTGTAGTGGGGGACGCGCGCGGGGAGCCGGTACCCGTTCGCGAGTATCGCCTCGGCCATCGCACCGTACAGTCCCGCACCGTACCCCGGAAGCGGATGGGTGAGGAGGTAGGCGAGATACACGGAGAGAGCTGCCGCGACGGGTGGTAAGAGGGCGGCTGCGTGTCGCTTTCGTTCGGACGCTGCTGTACTCTCGACGGTCGCGTTGCGAAGTTTCTGGGCGACGCTCATCGGTTGTCTCCTCGAAACGGGCCGCTAACGTTCGAAACCACCCGTGTCCGTTTTGTTATGGGCTCCTTGTCGCCGGGAGAGCCCCCAGCAGGAGCATCTTCACTTGTACCGGCTGGTGCTCAGCGTTCAGCCGTCCGGTAACGATGTCCTACCGGGGGTGTCTTCGATTCGGCCGGTAGCTTTAAAATTCGTAATCCGGCGTTGGGCAGTAATCGTCATCTACTTAAACTAGTAAGGTAGCATTGAAGCTGCATGGCACGCGACGAAACGACACGCGAGCGAACGGAAAGCGAACGCGGAAACGAAACGAATCGCAACCCGAGCGAGCGATCCGAGAACACCGTCAGCAGGCGGTCCTACCTCCGTCTTGCGGGCGCAGCGACGGCGGCCGCGGTGGGAGCGAACGTGACGACCGGGCTGTCGAACGCGGGCCAGTACGAGACGATTACCGTCCCCGCCGGCGAGACGAAGGCCATCACGGTCGGCGACGGCGAGACGTTCGAGAACAAACTCATCGACCAGAGCGCCGAGGGGGCTGCGGCGAAGATCGACGCCTCCGGTTCCGACTGGACCATCCGCAACGTCGGGTTCAAGGGCAAGTGCGGCGCGAGCTCCTTCGGCTTCTTCAGCCTCATCCCGAGCGTCTCGTCCGGCGGCAAGGCCGTCGTCGAGAACGTCTACATGGGCGACGGCGTGGAGACGAACAGCGCGAACGAGGCCGAACCTGGTGCGGTCTGGGTGAACGCCAACACGCCCCACGAGGGCGAACTGACCTTCCGGCACTGCAACATCCAGAAGTACGCGAACAACGGACTGTACGCCAGCGGACCGGGCGCGAAACACGGCGCTGGCGCCGGCGGTCCCGTGAAGGTCGAGAGCTGTTACTGTGCGAGCAACGACATCGCCAACGTTCGCCTCGGGACGCCGGGGTCGTACGTGAAAGACAGCGTCATCGAGAACAACGGTGCCGCCATCCACCACTCCAACGGTCCGAACAAGCGCGGAATCTGGGGCTGGTACGTCCCGATTACCGTGAAGAACTGCGACGTTAACGTCACCGAGTACGAGGCCGTCAACGGAGGTTTCCACGGCGGGAAGGTCGCCGTGAAGAACTCCGAGGTGAAGGGACCGACCAGCGGTAGCGTTTCGACGACAGGCGTCAGTAGCAACCCCAAGACGAAGATTCCGAAGAAGGTCCCCCAGAGCGCCGAGCAGGCGGCGAACGGGAAGTAATCCCCCGTTTCTCGACGAAACGCGAGCATAACGAGCCTATCCTTCTTTCCCGTTTTTATTTAAATCGACCCGTTAGCATTGAGTGGGAATCGGTATCTTCTTGAATCAGTAACGTAGCATTGAAGCCGCATGGCACGCGACGAAACGGTACGCGATTCGAAACGAGACCGTCTCATCGACCGCCGTTCGTATCTGAAGCTCGCCGGTGCGACGGCGGTCTCGGCCGCGGCGGCTGGCGCCGCGACGGCGGCGAACTACGACACCATCACCGTCCCCGCGGGCGAGACGAAGACCATCGACGTGGGCGACGGCGAGACGTTCGAGAACAAACTCATCGACATGACCGCCGACGGCGCGTCGGCCCTCGTCACCACCAGCGGGTCGAACTGGACCATCCGCAACGTCGGGTTCAAGGGCACGCACCCGGGTGGCCACTACCTCATGACGCCCGGCGTCGCCGCCGCGGAGGGCACCGGCCTGATCGAGAACGTCTACATGGGCGACGGCCAGGTCGCACGCAGCGGCTCTGGCGGCATCTGGGTGGACGCCAACCTGCCGCACCAGGGCACCATCACGTTCCGTAACGTCCACGTCGCCGGGTTCATCGACAACGGTCTGTACGGCTCCGGTCCCGGCGCGCAGGGACACGGCGGCAACCTCCACGTCGAGTCGTCGTACTTCGCGGCGAACACCATCTCGAACGTCCGCCTGAACGCGAAAGAACGACCCTGCAACGTGACCGACACCGTGGTCGACGCGACCGGCAACGACCCCTGCGGCGAGGGTTGCTCCGCGCCAGGTTCGACGACCACCCGCGCCATCTGGTCGTGGTACGGCGAAACTCACCTCCGGAACTGCGACGTCGTCGGCTCCGTCGCCACCGCGAAGGGCGGCTCGGTGACCAAGACGAACACCCGGACGGGCGACGACGCGGACCTCACACCGCCGAAGGGCGTCCCGATGTCGGCGAAAGCGGCCGCCAGCGGTAGCGGAACCGGTGGCAACTCCGGCAAGCGGTCGTCCGGAAACGGGTCCGGCAAGCAGTCCGCCGACGGCTCCTCGTCCGGCAACGCCGCGCAGGCGACCGTACGGAGGGTAGCGAACGGGCGTGGACTACCGAACGTCATCAGCATCGCCAGCTCCGACGCCGGAACCACGACGAACTACGAGCTGACCGTCTCGGGCAAGCTCCGCAAGAGCACGGACCGGAGCGCGACGAAAGACGCCGAGGACGACGTCGAGAACGGGACGGCGACCGGAGCAGTCGCCGGCGGCACCGACAGCTACCGCTTCGGCGGCGCGGTCACGAACCTCGACATCGACGGGAGGGCGACCGTCTTCATCGACGGCGAGCAGGTCGCGTCCGGCGAGGCCGGACTGCCGAACGCACTCGTCGTCGACGGCTCGGGGTCGCCGAACGCGGTCAGCGAGTACTCGTTCGACGTGAGCGGCAAGGTGCGGGGGAGCGGCGACTCCGGTCGCATCGAGGCCCACGACACCGTCGAGAGCAAGCGCGTGAGCGGACGCATCGTCGACGCGAAGGACGGCTACCGCTTCTCCGGTCGGCTCACTCGCTTCCAAGTCGACGGACCCGCGACCGTCACGCTCGAACCGGGTGAGAACTGAGATGGTCTACGAGTCCTCACCCGGTCGGAACGCCTCCAGGAACGACTGGCGGCGGGTGCCGGACGACCCCGACCTCGAACGCGACCTCGACTACGAACTCGACGACTGGGAGGTCGTCCGGACGCGCGATAGCGGACCGGACAGGCTGATGTTCCTCCCGGCCGACGAGGAGATGCTGCGCGACGAGGCGTTCGTCCTCGCCGACGACGACGCGGTCTGCAACCTCGAACACCAGCTGTAGACCCACTCGGTCCCGCTTCGCTTCGGCCCCACCGCCTCTCCTCTCGACCGCGTCGACCCGCGATTCAGCGGTCTCCCGCGAACGACGACCTGCGCGACGTTACCGCCGCGCCACGGACGACGACTCGTCACTGACTGTCAGCCCGCCGGAGTTCGGGTGGCGTCTCCTGGCCGGCCCCGTGACGGTAGTAGAGATACTGGAAGAGCGCCGACGCGCCGTACACGACGAGGACGATGGCCGTCGCCGTCAGCCCCGACAGCGTCGAGAAGGGGTACACCTCGAGCCAGACGCCAGCGACGAGCGCGATGCTCGCCAGCGAGAGCGCCAGGTAGTATCGGTCCCAGGGGAGTTCCCGCCTGGAGACGTCGCCGAGGTAGGTGTCGAGCTCTCTGGCACGTCTGGACAGGGTGATCTCGCCGCTGTCCTCGTCGTAGTCGACGATGTCGGCGTCGTCGAGCTTCGGTAGATGCGTCTGGTACAGCGAGATGTACACTCGCTTGCGCTGTTCGGTCGTCAGCTCGCCGGGCGTGGTGTCGTTCTCCCACGCGGCGACCTGCTCCGTCAGGTCCGATAGCTCGGCCGACCCTCCTTCGCGCCGAAGGTAGTAGAGCGCGTATCGCCGCCTGGGACTCTTGAGAACTTCGAATACCTGGTCCTGCGAGAGCCCGGAACTAGCCATTGCACCGAGACTGTCGCTCTATCATCGGAAACAGTACACCCCCGTTCCGGATCGTGACCACCCTGTAGTCACGGGTTCCACCACCGCATACACCGTCTGTCGCGGTTTCCCTACTTTGTTACCAAGGTACTGTCGGTCGGTAGCCCGGACGTGTGCCGCGTACGCCCGTCTCGGCGCGGTCGATAAACCGGACCAAACCGCCCCGCTCGACGTTAGTCCGCTCGCTCCCTGTCGGTACGTGGCCCGTACGTACGCGTCAGCCGACCGCTCGCGGGCGATACGCCTCGCGTACGCTCACCGGTTCGACGCCGCACGCCGAGGTTACTCCAGTCGTCGGCTCGGTTCGGTCTTCGTCGGCTGACCCCGCCGATTCGCACGACGTCTCCGGCGCTAGTTTTGCGCTACCGCCGGACAGGCAGCGTATAACAAAGAGGACAGGTAGGCATGGGGAGGGTAACGGCCGCCCGTCGCCCCACGGCGACGGATTCGGGCCGAACGACCAGCATCCATGAACCAACGATTCCCTGTCACACCCCGCGAGCAGCACACACGACGAGGTGATCGCCCGTGAGCGAACGCCGGGACGAGAACCACGACGTCCACCCCGAGGCGACGGTCGGACACTCCTACGCCGACGATTCCGAGCCGCCCGTCATCGGCGACGGTGCGACCATCCGGTCGGGAACGGTCATCTACGACGACGTGGCAATCGGCGACGGCTTCACGACCGGGCACGGTGCCCTGGTGCGCGAGAAGACGGTCGTCGGCGACGACGTCGTCGTCGGAACGAACACCGTCGTCGACGGACACTGTCGTATCGGTTCGCACGTGAGCATGCAGACGAACGTCTACGTCCCGACGAACACCACCATCGGCGACCAGGTGTTCCTCGGCCCCTGCGCCGTCCTGACGAACGACGCCTACCCCATCCGACAGGAGTCGGAGATGGAGGGACCGACGCTCGAAGACCACGTCTCGGTCGGCGCGAACGCCACGCTCCTGCCCGACGTCACGGTCGGCGAGGGGTCGTTCGTGGCCGCCGGTGCGGTGGTCACCAGCGACGTACCGTCCGAGACGCTGGCGGTCGGCGCGCCGGCCGAACACCGACCGCTCCCCGACTCCCTTCAGGGGGGGAACGAGATTTGATTCCCGTCGCGGACCCACAGATCGGCGACGCCGAGCGCGAGCGCGTCGTCGACGTCCTCGACAGCGGGTACCTCGCCGACGGTCCGGAGGTCCGGGCGTTCGAGGCGGCGTTCGCCGACTACTGCGGAACCGACCACGCCGTCGCGACGAACAACGGGACGACGGCGCTGCACGCCGCGTTCGAGGCGCTGGGAATCGGCGAGGGCGACACGGTCGTCACCTCGCCGTTCTCGTTCGTCGCCAGCGCGAACGCCGTCCGACTGGCGGGGGCCGACCCCGTCTTCGCGGACGTCGACGAGGAGACGTTCACGCTCGACCCCGAGTCGGTCGAGGCGGCCGTCCGCGAGCACGACGCCGACGCCGTGCTCGTCGTCCACCTCTACGGCCTCCCGGCGGAGATGGACCGGCTCGCCGAGGTGGCCGACGCCCACGACGTCGCGCTGGTCGAGGACGCCGCCCAGGCCCACGGCGCGGAGTACGACGGTCGGCGCGTCGGCTCGTTCGGCGACGCCGCCTGCTTCTCCTTCTACCCGACGAAGAACGTGACGACGGGCGAGGGCGGGATGGTGACGACCGACCGTCCCGAGGTAGCCGACCGCGCGGCGAGCTTCGTCAACCACGGCCGGCCGACGGGCGACGACCACTCGTCGTACGACCACGTCCGTCTCGGGCACAACTTCCGGATGACCTCCGTCGCGGCCGCCATCGGCCTGGCACAGCTGGAGCGTCTCCCGGAGTTCAACGAGGCGCGGCGCGCGAACGCCGCCTACCTCACGGACCGCCTGGAGCGGTCGTCGGTGACGACGCCGGTCGAACCCGACGGTCGCCGACACGTCTACCACCAGTACACGGTGCGGACCGACGACCGCGCGGCGCTCCGGGACCACCTCGAGGACGAGGGCGTCGCCACGGGCGTCTACTACCCGACGCCCATCCACGAACAGCCGGCGTACAGTCACGTCGACGCCGAGGCCCCCGTCGCGGAGCGACTCGCCGACGAGGTGCTGTCGCTTCCGGTCCATCCGGGGCTGGACGGCGACGACGTGCGGACCATCGCGGGGGCAGTCAAGGACTATGAGTGAGCCAGTGAACGCGGCGGTCTTCGGCGTCGGAAGCATGGGCCGCCACCACGCCCGGGTGTACAGCGAACTGCCGAACGTGAACCTCGTCGGCGTCCACGACGCGGACGAGGAGACGGCGAAGTCCGTCGCGCGCGACCACGGGACGCGAGCGGTCGGGATGGACGCGGCGCTCCTGGAGGCGGACGTCGCCTCCGTCGCCGTCCCGACGGAGTACCACTACGCCGTCACCCGTGACTGCATCGACCACGGCGTCGACGCGCTCGTCGAGAAGCCGTTCGTCGCCGACCCCGCGGAGGGGAAGGAACTGCTCGCCGAGGCCAGCGCCGCGGACGTGACGCTGCAGGTCGGCCACATCGAGCGGTTCAACCCGGCGGTCCGGACGCTCTCCGAGATCGTCTCCGGCCTCGACATCATCGCGGTCGACGCCCGGCGACTCGGACCGCCGCCGGAGGGACGCTCGGTCGACGACAGCGCCGTGATGGACCTGATGATACACGACATCGACGTGCTGCTGTCGCTCGTGGACGACGACGTCGAGTCCGTGGCGGCGCTGGGCGCGCGCGACAACCGCTACGCGAGCGCGAACATCGAGTTCGAGAGCGGCGTCGTCGCCGGCCTCACGGCGAGCAGGGTCACCCAGGAGAAGGTGCGGACCCTCTCCATCACGGCGGCCGACTGCCGGGTGAACGTCGACTACACCGACCAGACGGTCGAGATACACCGCCACTCGACGCCGGAGTACATCGAGGAGAACGGCGACCTGCGCTACCGCCACGAGAGCATCGTCGAGCGGCCGACGGTCGAGACGGGCGAACCGCTGAAGAACGAACTCCGCTCGTTCGTGCGCGCGGCGACGACGGACGGAACGCCGGTCGTGACGGGAGAGGACGGCCTCCGGGTGGTCGAACTCGCCCGGCGCGTCGACGGCCTGGCGGCGAGCGGCGAGCGAGTCGCGGCCGAGACGGAGGTGCGCCCCCGGTGAGCCTGCGGGAACTGCAGACGCTCTACGGCAGCGACGCCTCGCCCGCCGAGCAGCGCGGCGCGTTCCGCACCGGCGAGATTCCGGTGGCCGTCTACGGCCTCGGCAAGATGGGACTACCGCTCGCTGCGGTGTACGCGGAGACCTGCGGTAACGTCGTCGGGGCGGACGTCGACCCGGACGTCGTCGAGAGCGTGAACCGCGGCGACTGCCACGTCGACCGCGAACCCGGCCTCGACGACCTCGTCGCGGAGACCGTCGAGTCCGGCGCGCTCCGCGCGACCGAATCGCCGGCCGAGGCCGCCCGCGACGCGTCGGTCCACGTCGTCGTCGTGCCGACGCCCATCACCGACGACCGCGAACCCGACCTCGCCATCCTCCGGGCCGTCGCCGAGGACGTCGCGGCCGGACTGGAGCAGGGCGACCTCGTCGTCGTCGAGTGCACCGTGCCGCCGGGCACGGCGCGCGAGGGCCTGCTTCCCCTCCTCGTCGAGGAGAGCCACCTCGACCGCGGGGAGTTCGGCCTCGCGGTCTGCCCGGAGCGGACGTCGAGCGGGCGCGCACTGAAGGACATCCGGGGGGCGTACCCGAAGGTCGTCGGCGGCGTCGACGACGAGAGCGGGCGCGTCGCGGCGCTCGTCTACGGCGAACTGACCAGCAACGAGGTCATCGAGGTCCCCTCCGCGACCGCGGCGGAGGCCGTGAAGGTGTTCGAGGGCGTCTACCGCGACGTGAACATCGCGCTGGCGAACGAACTCGCCACGCTCGCCGACGCGATGGACGTGAACGTCAACGCCGCCATCGAAACGGCGAACACGCAGCCGTTCTGCGACATCCACCGACCGGGGCCCGGCGTCGGCGGTCACTGTATCCCCTACTACCCCTACTTCATAATGGCGCAGTTCGACCGCGAGACGCCACTGCTCCGGACCGCCCGCTCGGTCAACGACGCGATGCCGGCGTTCACGGTCGAGAAGCTCGCCGAGGAGATGGCGGCCGAAGACCGGGAGCTTCCGGGGGCGACCGTCGCCGTCCTCGGACTGACCTACCGGCCGGGCGTCGAGGAGACGCGAGCGACGCCGGCCCGCCCCATCTGTGCGGACCTCGCGGAGCGCGGCGCCGACGTGCTGGCGGTCGACCCGATGCTCGCCGACGCCGGCGGGTTCGACGCGACGATGGTCGGCCTGCCGGAACTGCACGAGCGCGACCTGGACGCCGCGGTGCTCGTGACGGCCCACGAGGAGTTCGAGGGCGTCGACTGGACCGCCTTCGACCCGATGGTCGTCGTGGACGGGCGGCAGGCCCTGGACCTCGGAGCGACCGACCACCGCGTCTACACCATCGGAGGGCAGTGATGTACGAGGACAAGACGGTCGCCGTCGTCGTTCCGGCGTACAACGAGGAGGCGTTCGTCGGCGGGGTCATCGACACGGTACCCGACTTCGTCGACCGCGTCTACGCCGTCGACGACTGCTCGACCGACGACACGTGGGCGGAGATAACGGCTCGCGCGGACGACGACCGCGAACGGGTCGGCGCACTCGTGGACGGAGCGGGCGAGGTGGACGTCGCGGACGACGCGGACGGACGACAGGTGGAGTCCGACGGCGGCGTGGCGAACGGTCCCCGCGTCGTCCCGATCCGCCACCGCCGGAACCGCGGCGTCGGCGCGGCCATCAAGACGGGCTACTGCGCCGCTCGCGACGACGGGATGGACGTGACGGCGGTGATGGCCGGCGACGGCCAGATGGACCCCGCGATGCTGGAACGGGTCGTCGAACCCGTGGTGGACGGTCGGGCCGACTACGCGAAGGGCGACCGGCTCTCGTACCCCGAGTACCGGGGCGAGATGTCGGGGTGGCGCTCGTTCGGCAACTGGCTGCTCACCTACCTGACGAAGGTCGCTAGCGGCTACTGGGGAGTGGTCGACCCGCAGAACGGCTACACCGCCATCTCGCTGCGGGCGCTCGAGGCCGTCGACGTCGAGGACGTGTACGACGACTACGGCTTCGCCAACGCCCTGCTCGTTCGCCTGAACGTCGCCGGTATGCGCGTCGCGGACGTGGCGATGCCGGCGGTGTACGGCGACGAGGAGAGCCACATCCGGTACGCGACGTTCGTTCCGAAGCTCTCGGCGTTGCTGGCACACAACTTCCTGTGGCGGCTGAAGACGAAGTATCTCGTACGGGACTGCCACCCGCTCGCGTTCCTGTACGGTCTGGGGGCGGTGGGAACCGGGGCCGGGCTGGTCGCAGCCCTGCGACGGGGCGGGGATAGCGAGGGAGCCAGCGACGACGGCAACGACGGGACGAGCGACGCGGCGACCCGGACGCTGGTCGGCCTGCTGACGCTCGCGCTGGCGACGATATTCGACCGACTGGACGACGAGGACCTCCACGTCCGGGAGGAACCATGAAGGTGCTCACCGTCGTCGGGGCGCGTCCGCAGTTCGTCAAGGCCGCGGTCGTCTCCCGCGAACTGCGCCGCGACCACGAGGAGACGCTGGTCCACACCGGCCAGCACTACGACGAGTCGCTGTCGGACGTGTTCTTCGAAGAGCTCGCCATCCCGCGACCGGACGAGAACCTCGGCGTCGGGTCGGACACGCACGGCCGCCAGACCGCTCGGATGCTCGAGGGGCTGGCGGCGACCGTGGAGGCGGAAGCGCCCGACGTCGTGCTCGTCTACGGCGACACCAACTCGACGCTGGCGGCCGCCATCGCCGCGTCGAAGCTCGACCCGGCGCTGGCGCACGTCGAGGCCGGGATGCGCTCCGGCAGCGACATGCCGGAGGAGACGAACCGCGTCCTCACCGACCACGCCGCCGACCTCTGCTTCGCACCCTCGCGGGAGGCGGCGTCGAACCTCCGCGACGAGGGCATCACGGCGGGCGTCCACGTCACCGGCGACGTGGGGTACGACGCCCTGCTGTGGGCGCGAGAGCGCGCCGACCGCTCCGTGCTCGGCGACTTCGGCGTCACGGACCGCGAGTTCGTGCTCGCGACGGTCCACCGGGAGGCCAACGCCGACGACCCGGACCGCCTCGCGGCCATCGTCGACGCGCTGGCGGACGACCCCCGGCCGGTCGTCCTCCCGGCTCACCCGCGGACGACCGACCGCCTCCGGGAGTTCGGTCACTACGAGCGGGCCGCCCGCGAACTGACGCTCGTCGACCCCGTGGGTTACCGGCGGTTCGTCGCCCTGCTCGACGCGGCCACGGTCGTCGCCACCGACTCCGGTGGCGTCCAGAAGGAGGCGTTCTTCCTCGACACGCCCTGTGTCACCCTCCGCGAGGAGACCGAGTGGGTGGAGACCGTCGAGAGCGGGTGGAACGTGCTCGCCGGGGCCGACGCCGACCGAATCCGGGCCGCGCTCGCGGACGCCACCGCGCCCGACGAGAAGCCACAGCCGTACGGCGACGGCCACGCCGCAGAGCGCATCGTCGAGATACTGGAAACCTCCGTCGAGAAGTCTGAGGTACGCGACCGTGTCCGCTGATATCCTCCCCGACCACGAGTTCGCGCTGTGTCTCACGCACGACGTCGACCGGCCGTACAAGGGCCTGCAGGCGCCGTACTACGCGCTCGCCGACCGGGACCCGAGCCACCTCGCCGCGCTCGCGCCCGGCAACAACCCCTGGTGGCAGTTCGAGACGGTGAAGACGCTCGAGGACGACCTCGGCGTCCGGTCGGCGTTCTACGTGCTCCAGGAGGAGTCCATCCTCGCGAAGTCCCCCGGGAAGTGGCTCCGGCCGCGCTACTGGATCGAACACTTCGGGCGCTACGACATCTTCGACGCGGACCTGCTCGAGGTCCTCCACGACCTCGACGACGGCGGGTGGGAGATCGGTCTCCACGGCTCCTACGACTCCGGCGACGACCGCCAGGCGCTGTGCGAGCAGAAGATAGCGCTGGAGGCCGCGCTGGGCCACGAGGTGCGCGGCGGTCGCCAGCACCACCTCCGCCTCGGCGACGAGACGTGGGAGCACTACGACGCCGTCGGTCTCGACTACGACACCAGCCTCGGATCCAGCAGCGAGTACGGCTTCCAGTACGGCTACCGTCCGAAGCGCCCGTTCGACGACGACTTCCTGGTCTTCCCGCTGACGGTGATGGACATCGCGCTCCCCGACCCCGACGCGGAGTTCGAGGCGGCCTGGCGCGAGTGCGAACGCCTGCTCGACGAGGCGGCCGCGAACGACGCCGTGATGACCGCGCTCTGGCATCCGCGGATGTTCGCCGACGAGTTCTCCGGCCACCGGCGACTCTACCGCCGCCTGGTGGAGGGAGCGCTGGACCGCGGCGCGTGGGTCGGTCCGCCGGCGGACCTCCACGACAGACTGGTGGAGACGCGCCACGAACCGGCCGGCGTCGCCAGCGTGAACGACCGGTAGTCGACCGTCGACGCCGTCTCCGTTCCCGGTTCGGTGGCGTAGCCGCCTCCTGAACTTCCGCTGAGACGCCCTTCTCTTCCGCAGGCGGGGGATAACAAAGTCGAAACCGGGGCTATCTGGAAACGAGACGACGAATGAGAGTCGAACGTCTGGACCTCGACGAATGGGCCGACGCGCTTCCGGCGGACGGATTCGAACCGTTCCACCTGCCGGCGGCGCTGTCGGCCATCGACAGCCACGCTGCCGGTGACCTGCGACTGTTCGGCGGTTTCAAGGGACAACAGGCCGTCGGCCTGCTCCCGCTCGTCGTTCGGGAACGGTCGCTCGGGACCGCCGTGCTCTCGCCGCCGCCCGGACTGGCGATACCCCGCCTCGGCCCCATCCTCATGCCGACGAGCCCCAAGCGACGCAAGCGTGAGAAAGTCAACCGCGAGTTCACCGAACGGGTGCTCGACCGCGTCGGAGCCGACCTCGCGCTCGACGAACGCCTCGCGAGCGCCGGCGTCGACGACGGCCTCGCGACGCGGGTCGGCGAGCGCGTCGACGACGGCCTCACCCTGTTCCGGATGCTCTGTGGCACGGCGTACGGGGACCCTCGACCGTACCTCTGGGACGACCTCCGGGTCGAACCGTACTTCACCTACCGGCTCGACCTGGCGGAGACGACCGCGGACGCCGTCCTGAAGTCGTTCAGCAAGAGCCTCCGCCGCGAGATACGGGACGCCCGCGACCTGGACGTGACCGTCGAACGCGAGGGGATCGACGGCGCGCAGGCGGTGTACGAACACACCGTCGCGCGCTACGACGAGCAGGACGAGCATCTGGGGCTTCCCTGGCCGTACGTCCGCGACCTCTGGCGCGGCCTCGACGACCGCGCCCGGACGTACGTCGCCCGGGACGGGGACGGCGAGTATCTCAGCGGCATCACCGCCCTCTACTCGAACGACGCGGCGTACTTCTGGCAGGGCGGCGCGCGCGCAGTCTACGAGGGGACGAGCGTCAACAGTCTCGTCCACTGGCGCATCGTGGAGGAGATACTCGACGACCCGCCGGTCGACTCCGTGACCGAGTACGACCTGATGGGGGCCAACACCGAACGGCTCTGTCGGTACAAGGCGAAGTTCGGCGCGGACCTCGTTCCCTACTACCTGGTGGAGTCGTCCGGCACGACCATGGCCGCCGCGAAGCGCGCCTACGAGTTCGTCCAGGGATGAGATACCTGTTCTTCACGAACACCCCAGCACACGTTCACCTCTATCGGCACGCGGTCGAGCGACTCCGCGACCGGGGCCACGACGTGCTCGTCCTCGGGCGCGACTACGGCTGTACCGCCGCCCTGCTCGACTACTACGACCTGCCCCACGAACTGTACGGAGCCTGCGACACGACGAAGTACTCGCTGCTCCGGGAGCTTCCGCAGCACTACCTCGCCATCTTCCGGCGGACGCTGCAGTACCGCCCCGACCTCGTCTTCGGCGTCGGGTCGTACGCCGCCCACGCCGGGGCCATATCGCGGACGCCCGTGGTCGTCGTCGCCGACTCCGAACCGACGACGCTCGACCACCTGGCCGCCCGGCCGTTCGTCGACACCTTCCTCACGCCGCACACGTTCGGGAAGGACCTCGGGACGAACCACTACGAGTTCCAGGGGTTCAAAGAGCTCGCGTACCTCCACCCGGCGGTGTACGACCCCGACCCGAGCATCCGCGAGGAGCTGGGGGTCGGGCCGGACGAGCGCTACGTCGTCCTGCGGTTCAACGCGTTCGGCTCCCACCACGACGTCGGGCAGTCGGGGTTCTCGCGGGACAAGCGCCGCCGGCTCGTCGCCGAACTCGCCGAGCGCGCGACCGTCTTCGTCTCCGACGAGGCGGACGGAACCGTCCCGGAGCGGGCGCGCGCCTTCGACCTCCACCCGGCCCGCCTCCACGACGCGCTGGCGGAGGCCAGCCTGCTCGTCGCCGACACGCAGACGATGGTGACCGAAGCCGCGCTGCTGGGGACGCCCGCCATCCGGTCGAACTCGTTCGTCGGCGACTCCGACATGGGAAACTTCCTCGAACTCGAACGCCAGGGGCTGATATACAACCGCCAAGCGTTCTCCGACGTGCTCGAACGCTCCGTCGAACTCGTCGAGGACGACACCGCGAAGGCGCGCTGGCGCGAGAAACGCGACGCCTACGTCGCCGACAAGGTGAATCTGACCGAGATAATCGTCGACGTGGCCGAGCACGCCGTCCCAACGCGCAGCGAGGAGACGGTCGACCGCGTGGCGTCGGTGTCGCGCCGGTAGTCCGCGGCGAGCACCGGACGGCACGAGATGGAGACGTCGGCGAACGCGTAGACGGCGTCGTCGATGAAGAGTCCGATTCCGTCTTTTTCGACGGTCGTGCGGGTCCCGTGTCCGGCGAACGACTGGCGTTCGTTGCTCCGGGCGCTCCTCGGATCTCTTCCGGGGGGACCGGGCATAACGTTCCGGCCTTCGCCGAACCGGGATAAAACATTCGTCCGTCGCACGGTCGCTTCCGTCGTTTTCCGGCGCGGGGCACCGAACTTCCCACTTAAGCCGCATCAACGCGCCGAATAAGCCGGTCCTGGCCGCCGGAAGGCGGTGGATAACAAAGGCCGTCTCGGGCCATTCTACGGCCAACGTGTCGAGAGGAGTTACCGGGTCGAACACCCGTCCGACGGTCGACTCTCTGCGGGTGCTCAACCTCGTGACGAACACCGAGGCTCGCTTCTACAAGGAGCAGTTGCGAGTGCTCCGGGGCCACGGCGTCCGCAGCGAGACGCTGGCACCACCGGGAACGCACACCCACGCCGTGGACGAGTCCGTCACTCGACGCTCGCCCACCGACTACCTGCGATTCTTCCCGACCGTGTTCCGGGCGGCGTTCGACGACTACGACCTGCTACACGCGAACTACGGGCTGACCGCACCGATGGCGCTCGCCCAGCCGAACCTACCGGTCGTGCTCACGCTCTGGGGGTCCGACCTGTTCGGGGAGTACGGATGGCTGAGCCGTCGCTGTGCGCACCGCTGTGACGCCGTGGTCGTCATGTCCGAGGAGATGGCGACCGAGCTCGACGTTCCCTGCCACGTCATCCCCCACGGCGTCGACTGCCAGCGGTTCCGTCCAGGGTCGAAGTCCCAGGCCCGCGACAGGGTGGGCTGGGACCGGTCGACCCGCCACGTCCTCTTCCCGTACCCACCGTCGCGGACGGTCAAGGACTTCCCGCGGGCCGAGCGCGTCGTGGAGGCCGCCAGCCAGCGCGTCGACGCCCCCGTCGAACTCCAGACCGTGTCCGGCGTCACCCACGACGAGATGTCGACCTACTACAACGCGGCCGACGTCCTCCTGTTGCCCTCGAAGAGCGAGGGGTCGCCGAACTCGGTGAAGGAGGCGATGGCCTGCAATCTACCGGTCGTCACCACCGACGTGGGCGACGTGCGCGAACGCCTGGCGGGCGTCGAACCGTCGCACGTCTGCGACTCCGACGAGGAACTCGTCGCCGGCCTGGTCGACGTGCTCGCGGACCCGCGGCGGTCGAACGGGCGTCCCGCCGCCCGCGACGTGAGCCTCGAACGCATGGGCGAACGACTGCGCGACGTGTACGAGAGCGTCCTCGAATGAGAGCCGTCGTCACCATCCAGCATCCGGCCCACGTCCACTTCTACCGACCCATCGTCGCCGAACTGAAGCGGCGCGGCCACGACGTCCACGTGTTCGCCCGCGACAAGGACGTCGCGCTCGACCTGCTGGACCGGTACGGTATCGACCACACCGTCCTCGCCGGGAAAGCCGACTCGCTGGCGGAACTGGCGACGGTCCAGTTGACCTACGAGTACCGGCTGTTCCGCGAGGCGCGGCGCATCGACCCCGACGTGATGACCGCCATCGGCGGCGTCGCCGTCGCGCACGTCGCGCCGCTGGTCGGGTCTCGCAGCGTCGTCTGGATAGACAACGAGGGCGCACAGTCCCACCGCATCACGACGCCGTTCGCGCATCTCGTCTGCACGCCGCGGCGGTTCCGCGAGGACTACGGGGACAAGCACGTCCGCTACGACGGCTACCACGAACTCGCCTACCTCCACCCGGAGCGGTTCGACCCCGACCCGGAGCGACTGCGCGAGCACGGGGTCGAGCCCGACGAGCGCTTCTTCTTCGTCCGGTTCCGGAAGTGGTGTGCGCTCCACGACGTGGGCGAGGCGGGGTTCTCGCCCGCCGCCAAGCGCGACCTGGTCTCCTTCCTCGACGACCACGGCGAGGTGTACGTCTCCAGCGAGTCGGCCCTCCCGCAGGAGTTCGCGGAGTACCGCCTGCCGGTGACGCCGGACCTCGTCCACGACCTGCTGTACTACGCGGACTGCTACGTCGGCGACTCCGCGACGATGGCGACGGAGGCGGCGGTGCTCGGCACCCCAGCGGTCCGCGCGCAGTCGTTCGCAGGCGACGGCGACATGACGAACTTCGTCGAACTGGAGGAGTACGGCCTGCTGCACTCCACGCCGGACGACGAGGAGGCCGTCGCGAGGGCGAAGGCGCTCGTCCGCGAGGCCGACTTCGAGACGTACCAGCGCCGGCGCGAGCGGATGCTCGACGACAAGATAGACGTCGCGCGGTACGCCACCGACCTCCTCGTCAGCACCGGGAAGCGGTTGCCCGGCGGCGTGCCGGCCCGCTCCGCCGCCGACGGCGGTCACGGGTCGTGACGCGACGCCGACTCCGCGCTCGCCGGACGCGGCGGGCGAGGTGGACCGTCTCGGAACGTTTTTGGTCACCTGTTCGATAGGAACGGCCATGGCAGGTCCCGCCGCAGTCACGTTCGACCTCGACCACACCCTCTGCGAACACGACCAGTCGCACGACGAGTTGCTCGCGGAGACCTTCGAGCGAGCGGGCGTCGAGCAGTACTGTACCCCGTCGGACGTCGACGCCGTCGTCGACGACGCGCCGACCGTCGAATCCGACCGCGAGTTCTTCGAGTTCTGCTTCGCCGAGGCCGCCCGACGGGCGGGCGTGGACGCGGACCACGCACCGACGCTGGCCGCGACGTACGACGACCTGCTCGACCACTCGGCGGTCTCGTTCCGGCCGGGCGCGGAGGCGGCGCTGTCCGCCGTCGACGACCGACGCGTCGCCCTGGTCACCAACGGGAGCGAGCAGACCCAGACCGAGAAGCTAGAGGCGCTGGGCCTCACCGACGCCTTCGACGCGACGGTGTTCTGCGACCCTGCAGCGGGAATCCACGCGAAACCCGACCCCGCGCCGTTCGAGTGCGCGCTCGACGCCCTCGGGGTCGAACCGGCGGAGACGCTCCACGTCGGCGACTCGCTGGCCGCCGACGTGGCCGGCGCGAACGCCCTGGGTATCGACTCGGCGTGGGTTCCGCCCTCGCAACCGGTCGAAGGGGCGCTCGACCACGAACCGACGCACCGGCTCTCGTCGCTCGCGGACCTTCCCAGCGTCCTCTAACTCTCTTTCCGCCACGAACTCCAGAGTCGAGGAGTATACAATCTTTTATAATTCCTATCTTATATTTGGTGTGTAATGTCATACTGTACGGAGTGCGGTACGGAGATCGCCGACGGACTGAGCACGTGTACCGACTGTGACGCCGGAGGGATGGCCGCCGAGACCCCGGTTTCCGACGCTCAGGCGACGGACCCCGAACGTCGGATAGGACAGCCGTCGCTGACCCCGCTGTACGCGGGAAGCGCGCTCAGCGTGGCGGGCGCGTTCCTGCCGTGGGCCACGATACTGGGACAGTCGGTCACCGGAATCGACGTAGACGGTTCGATTACGCTCGTCCTCGGCATCGTCGCGGCGGCGGTAGCGTACGCCCGACCCTGGGACCGGAAGAGCAGCATCGGGACGGCCGCTATCGGTGGCGTCATCACCTTCATCGCGCTCGCGGACATGACGAACTTCGCGGGAAGCGGCATCTACGTCACGCTGGTCGGGGGACTCCTCGTCGCGTATCCGGGCACGCGTGAACAACTCGACTGAGCGTCGCGGAACCCGTTCTCGTCGCCGACCCCTCGTCAGCGGGCGGGACGGCCCTCGCTGGCGACGGCGTCACCACCCGAGACGGTCGAGCAGCGCGTCCGCACACCACGCGCCGACGGCGACGACGGTCCAGCAGCAGAAGACGGCGGCGAACAGCGCGGCCCAGTGCGGAACGTCGGGGAGGGGCGTGACCCCGTGCAGGGCGACGACGGACGGAGCCCCGATCACGCCCCGGACCCTCCCGCGCGGTCGCCGCCGCGGTACACCAGGACGCCGGCGACGACGACCAGGACGCTGACGACGAACCAGTGGGGGTCGTAGTAGCTCGACCCGTGCGTGGAGTGGTGGAGGCCGAGCAGCGCGTGATTGACGACCACGTCGAAGAGGTCGAAGCCGCCGATGCCGATTATCGCCGCGCCGGCCAGCGACCGGACCGGCAGCGGTCGGTCGGCGCGACGCTCGGCCCGCCAGAGCAGGCCGGCACCGACGCCCATCACGAGGATGGCTCCCAGCGAGAAGAGGCCGTCCGCGAGCACGTTCGTCCGCAGACCCGGAACCGTCGAGACGGGATACCGGTTCGAGACGAGGTGGTGGAGTCGCAGTATCAGGTGGAGGACGACGACGTCGATGAGTGCGCTGAATCCGAACCCCAGGACCCCTGCCCCGATGACGCCGCGTCGTACGTCGTCGGTCACGTCTCCCCCAACGTAGCCGAGCGCCGTACGTGTTGTTGCCGCGCCCCGGACTCCCGCTACGCCTCGACGGCCAGCCCCGCTTCGCGAAGCGCGTCCGCGGCGGACCGGTCGTCGTGAACGACGCTCGCGACCGCCTGGGCGATGGCTTCGGGGTCGTCGTGCTGGAAGACCGAGCGACCGATGGAGACGCCCGCCGCGCCCGCGTCCATCGCACCCCGGACCGCGTCGAGGGTCGCACGGTCGCCCTCCGGTTCGCCGCCGGCGATGAGGACGGGGAGGCGCGTCGATTCGACGACGTGCTCGAAGCTCTCGCTGTCCTGGCTGTAGGCGGTCTTCACCAGGTCCGCGCCGAGTTCCTCGGCGAGGCGAACCGCGTGGCCGAGGCTCTCGGCGTCGTGTTCGTCGACGCCCGGGCCGCGGGCGTACGACATGGCGAGGACGGGAACCCCGAAGCGGTTCGCCACCTCGCTGACCTCCGCGAGTTCCGTTATCTGGTCGGGTTCGTGGTCGCTACCGACGTTGATGTGGAACGAGACGGCGTCGGCACCGGCGCGGATGGCCTCCTCGACGGTGCCGGTCGCGCGCTTGTCGTTGGTGTCCGGGCCGATGGTCGTCGAGGCGTTCAGGTGGACGACGTAGCCGGCGTCGTTCTTGTTGTCGTGGACGCGGGGCGCGATGCCCTTCTGCGTGAGGACGGCGTCCGCGCCGCCGCGCGTCACGGCGTCGATGGTCCCCTCGATGTCTTTCAGCCCGCGTACTGCTCCGAGTGTGATACCGTGGTCCATCGGTACGACGACGTATCGCCCGTCGCGTCCGATGCGGTCGAGTCGTGCCGCAGTTCCGACGTTCATAGTATGTGAGAGTGTAGCAATCAGTTATGAAGTGCGTTCCGATTCCGGTACTTCTCTCGGGGCGTCCCCTCCTTCGTCCGCTCCGTCGCGCGCCCCGGACTTGAGTTCCGCCGCCTTCGCTTCCAGGCGGTCGGCCACCTCGTCGGTGGACAGGTCGTTGTCGACGCCCTCGGCGATGCGCTCGACGTACGTGCTTCCGACGATGACGCCGTCCGCGCCGCCCGCGACGATTTCGCGGGCGTGGTCGCCCGTCGAGATGCCGAACCCGACCGCCTTCGGCACGTCCGCGTCCGCGAGGCGGTCGAGGCTACCGTGCGTGTCGGCGCTCACGTCCTCGCGCGCGCCGGTCGTGCCGACCCGACCCTGCACGTAGACGAACCCCGAAGTGCGGTCGAGCATCCGTTCGAGGCGCTCCTCGGTCGTCGTCGGCGCGGCGATGAAGACGAGGTCGACGCCGTGTTCGCGGCAGGCCTCGTACATCGGGCCCGACTCGTCGACCGGCAGGTCGGGGACGACGAATCCCGAGACGCCGGCCTCGGCAGCGGCCGCGACGAACGCCTCCGGCCCTGGGCCCGAGGTGCTTCCCGCCTCGCCGGCCCCGTACCGGTGGATGAGGTTGTAGTACGTCATGCAGACTATCGGCGCGTCCACGTCGAGGTCGGCGACGAGGTCGAGGTAGGCGTCCGGCGTCATCCCGGCGTCGAGCGAGCGCTTGATGGCTCGCTGGATGGTCGGGCCTTCCGCGACCGGTTCGCTGAACGGCAGGCCGAGTTCGACGACGTCGGAGCCACCCTCGACGAGCGCCTCGACGTAGGCCTTCGTCGCCTCGGCGCTCGGGTCGCCCGCCACGACGTACGAGACGAGGGCGGGGTCGCCGTCGAACGCGTCCGCGAGATTGCTCCGACTCACTCCTCGAACACCTCCATCGTCGGCGAGTTCTCGATGTCGCGGGCGTCCGACTCCTCGATGACGGTGTCTAAGTCCTTGTCGCCGCGCCCGGAGACGTTCACCACGACCGGACCGTCGCCGTCGTACTCCTCCAGGTAGGCGACGGCGTGGCTCGATTCCAGCGCCGGGATGATGCCCTCCTCGCGGGAGAGTCGGTGGAACGCCTCGAGCGCTGCGTCGTCGTCGACGTTCACGGGCGTCACGCGCCCGGTGTCGACGAGGTGGGCGAGTTCGGGGCCGACGCCGGCGTAGTCCAGCCCCGCGCTGACGGAGTGGGACTCGACTATCTGGCCCTCCTCGGTCTGGAGGAGCTTCGTGCGCGCCCCGTGGAGGACGCCCTCCGTCCCGGTCGAGAGGGAGGCGGAGTTGGGCGCGTAGCCCTCCTCGGCGTCCACGCCGAGGGCGGACCCGCCCGCCTCGACGGCCAGCAGGTCGACGTCCTCGTCTTCGAGAAACTCGGCGAACGCGCCCATCGTGTTCGACCCGCCGCCGGCGCAGGCGACGACGGCCTCCGGGAGGCGACCGAGGCGGTCGAGGCTCTGCTCGCGGGCCTCCTCGCCGACGACCGACTGGAACTCCCGCACCATCGCCGGGAACGGGTGGGGGCCGACGACGCTCCCGATGACGTAGTGGGTGTCCTCCACGTTCGTCGCCCAGTCGCGCATCGTCTCGTTGATGGCCTCCTTCAGCGTCCCCGACCCCACGTCGACGGGGGTGACCTCCGCGTCGTGGATGCGCATGCGGAACACGTTCGGGCGCTGGCGGTTCACGTCGGTGCGGCCCATGTATATCTCGCAGGGCACGTCGAGGTACGCGCAGGCCATCGCGGTCGCGGTGCCGTGCTGGCCGGCGCCGGTCTCGGCGACGATGCGCTCTTTGCCCATGTACTTCGCGAGCAGCACCTGCCCCAGGGCGTTGTTCAGCTTGTGCGCGCCGCCGTGTAGCAGGTCCTCGCGCTTGAGGTACACGTCGAACCCGTAGCGCTCGGAGAGGTTCGCAGCGTGCGAGAGCGGCGTCGGCCGCCCGCCGAACTCCCGGAGGTGGCGGCGGAACTCGTCCATGAAGCCGTCCTCGTTCTCCAGGACGTAGCGCTCGTAGGCGTCGGTCAGCTCCTCGACCGCCGGCATCAGCACCTCCGGAACGTACTGGCCGCCGTAGTCGCCGAACTTGCCCGCGCCGTCCCCGGTCGCGCGCTCGCCGGTCCTCCGTTCTCCGCCCGCTCGTTCGGAGGCGCTTCGCGCCTCGCCGTCCTCGCTCATGCGTCCACCAGCCTCCTGGTGTTGGCGGTCACGTCCCCGTCCATGATGGCGCTCCCGACCAGCAGGGCGTCGGCCCCGGCGTCGCACATCCGGCGGACGTCGGCCGGCGACCCGACGCCGCTCTCCGCGACCAGCGTCACGTCCTCGGGGGCGTGCGGCGCGACCGACTCGAACGTGGCGAGGTCCACGTCGAGTTTCGCGAGGTCGCGGTTGTTCACGCCGATTATCTCGGCACCGGCGTCGACCGCTTCACGTAGTTCTTCGCGCGTGTGGACCTCCACGAGCGCCTGGAAGCCCCGCTCGCGGGCCGCCCGGAGGAGCCCGGGCAGGTCGTCGACGAACCGCGCGACGAGCAACACGAGGTCCGCTTCCACGGCGTCGAGTTGCGCCTCGCGGAGCAGGAAGTCCTTCCGGAGCACGGGGACGTCGACCGCCTCGCGCACTCGTCGGAGGGCATCGGTCGACCCGCCGAAGTGCTCGGGTTCGGTCAGCACCGACAGCGCGGCCGCGCCGCCGTCGACCATCGCCTCCGCGAGTTCGACGGGGTCGTCCGCTCGCTCGCCGTCCGTCGTCGGACTCGTCGGTTTCACCTCTGCGATGACGGGCACCCGACCGTCCGTCGTCGCCGCGGCGAGCGCGTCCGGGAACGAACGCGGGCGTACCGTCACGCGTTCGTCCGGCGTCGCCCGCGTCTCGGCGGCCCGGAGGATGGACCGCACGGCGGGTGCGAGGTCGCTGGTTGACTCCATTATCGTACATTGACGGACTAAGTTGTACATAAGACTTGCGTCCCCCGGGCAGTCGTGGGCCGCGACGACCGGTTCGCTCCGTAGGGGGTACTCACGCTCGGGCGGAGCCGACGGGGCCGACTCGCTTTCCTCGTCCTCGGAGAAACCGGCGCATCGAGACCGTCGACCGCTGCGCTTGGCTGCGCAAACACTACACCTATTTACGCGAGTGCCATGCGTCGATGTGATGGCATTTGAGCCCATAGTACTCAGTCCCGACCCGTATCTGCTCTTTCTCGCAGTGGTCGGTCTCGCAGTACTGGGTATCGTCATAATCCCTCGCCTCGTTGCGAATCAACCGCTCTCGCTTCCCATCTTCTACGTCGGATTCGGCGCGCTGGTGTTCGGCGGCGCGCAGATCCTCCAGATTCCGGACCCGTTGAGCAACGGCGTGCTGGTAGAGAAAGTAACGGAGTTGGGCGTCATTCTCGCGCTCATGAGTGCGGGACTGAAACTCGACCGCAGCCCCAGCGTCCGCGAGTGGAGTTCTACGTGGCGGCTGCTGGGGCTCACGATGCCGCTCTCGATCGCCGCTGCGGCGCTTTTGGGCTGGGGGTAGCTGCGTTCGCGATTCCGACCGCCATGCTCCTGGGGGCCGTCATCGCCCCCACGGATCCAGTGCTCGCCTCGGAGGTGCAGGTCGAGGAGCCGATGGAAGGGACGGAGGAGGAACCGCTCGAAGAGGAGGCCGGGATGCGACAGGAAGTCCAGTTCGCGCTCACCTCGGAGGCCGGCCTCAACGACAGCCTCGCGTTCCCGTTCACGTACCTCGCTATCGTGATGAGCAAGTACGGCGTCCACCCCTCCAACTGGATCGACAAGTGGGTCGGCGAGTACGTGTTCTACAAACTCACCGTCGGGCTGGTCGCGGGTGTCGTTCTCGGATGGGCGCTCGGACGCCTCGTCTTCCGTGTCACGGTGCGCGGGCGCATCGCCGAGTCGGTTCGCGGACTCGAGGCACTGGGGGCGACGCTCTTCATCTACGGGGTGACCGAACTGATAAACGGTTACGGATTCCTCGCCGTTTTCGTCGGCGCGCTGGTGCTCCGCCACTACGAGGGAAGACACGAGTACAACAAGACGCTGCACGACCTCGCCGAGAAGAGCGAACACGTCATGATGGCGTTCTTCATGATCCTTTTCGGCGGCGCACTCGTTACGGGACTCCTCGACCCGCTCACGCCGATGGACGTCGTCGTCGCGCTCGCTATCGTCTTCCTCGTGCGCCCGGTGTCCGGTCTCGTCGGTCTCCTCGGGTTCGAGCGCGACATCCGCGAGCGGACCGTCATGTCCTTCCTCGGCGTCCGCGGACTCGGGTCGTTCTTCTATCTCGCCTACGCGATGAACGAGGCATCGTTCTCGGGCATCGACCGCCTCTGGGCGCTGGTCGGCTGTGTCGTCCTGATATCGGTGCTCGTCCACGGCGTCACCGCGACGCCGGCGGTGGAGTGGATCTCCAGGGACGAAGCGCCTGGCTAACGAGGTCGGTCCACCGTGTCGGCCCAGTCGAAGCTGTGGGGCGACGGCAGGCAAGCGTCGCGCACGGATGGATTACGGAGGTCCCGGGAGCGCTCGACCGCCGTTTGGCAACGGAATCATCAGCAGTTGACGGGCTCCCGCCGAATACAGATGTCGTCTCTACCGCGAGCTACGGTCCGAGAGCGATACGGACGGCGTCGGCGTTCACTCCGCCGTCTCCGTCGGCGTCACCTGCTCCGCCCCGCACTCCGGACATCGGTCGTAATCGGCGTCGAACCGCTCGTTACACGCCTGACACCGGTAGCTCGCGTTCTCCTCGGCTGTCTTCTTCGCGGTCTGCTTGAACTGCTCGACCTGTCGCCCGAGCTTTTCGAAGAGGCCCATCGGTTCCCTAGACGGAGGAGACCGAGAGGGATAAACGTTCCCGGACCACGGCCGACCGTCGCGTCCGCGTCCGAACTGAACCGACGGGATTTAAGCGGCGTGCGAACCCCCTTCCCAGTGCATGAAGCTACACGAGTACCAGGCGAAGGAGGTGTTCTCCGACGCGGGGATTCCGACGCCCGACGCGACGCTCGCAGAGAGCGTCGACGAGGTCGTCAGTGCGGCGGAGGACATCGGCTATCCCGTCGCCGTGAAGGCGCAGGTACACGTCGGCGGACGTGGCAAGGCCGGCGGTATCAAGCTCGCGGAGGACCGCGAGGAGGCCGAGGACGCCGCCGAGTCCATCCTCGGGATGGACCTCAAGGGCTACCACGTCGACCGCGTGCTGGTCGAGGCGGCCGTCGACTTCACCGACGAACTGTACGTCGGCGTGACGATGGACCGCGGCGAGGGGAAACCCGTCGCCATGGTCTCCTCGAAGGGGGGCGTCAACATCGAGGAGGTCGCCGAGGAGGACCCCGACGCCATCGCACGGGAGCACGTCGACCCGGCGTTCGGGATGCATCCCTACCAGGCCCGGAAGGCCGTCTACGACGCCGGCGTCGACCGCGCGGTGGCGAACGACGTCGCCGGCGTCCTGACGACGCTGTACGACCTCTGGGAGAGCAAGGACGCCAGCGACGCCGAGATCAACCCGCTGATGGTCACGGACGACGACAAGGTCGTCGCCGCGGACGCCGTCCTCAACGTCGACGACGACGCGCTGTTCCGCCATCCCGACATCGCCGAGATGGAGGAGGAGGCCGCCGAGGACGACCTCGAAGCCAAGGCCAACGAGTACGGCTTCGACTACGTCCGCCTCGACGGCAACGTCGGTATCATCGGTAACGGCGCCGGCCTGGTGATGACGACGCTGGACCTCGTCGACCACTACGGCGGCGACCCAGCCAACTTCCTCGACATCGGCGGCGGCGCGAAGGCCGAGCGCGTGACGAACGCGCTGGACATGGTCTTCGCCGACGAGAACGTCGACGCCGTCGTGTTCAACATCTTCGGCGGCATCACGCGCGGCGACGAGGTCGCCCGCGGCATCAACGAAGCACTCGAATCAATGGACGAGATTCCCAAGCCCGTGGTCGTCCGCCTCGCGGGCACCAACGCGGAGGAGGGTCGCGAGATACTGAACACCGACCTCGTGCAGGTCGAGGAGACGCTGGAGGACGCCGTCCAGCGCACGGTCGAGAACGCCGAGGAGGTGGAAGCATGAGCGTGCTCGTCGACGACGACACCCGCGTAATCGTGCAGGGTATCACCGGCGGGGAGGGCAAGTTCCACGCCGAGCAGATGATCGAGTACGGCACCAACGTCGTGGCCGGCGCGGTGCCGGGCAAGGGCGGCCAGGAAGTCCACGGCGTGCCCGTCTACGACACCGTCGACCGGGCGGCCCGCGAGGAGGACGCCGACGCCTCCGTCGTCTTCGTCCCGCCCGCGTTCGCCGGCGACGCCTGCTTCGAGGCGCTGGACGCGCCGCTCGACCTCGTCGTCGCCATCACCGAGGGCATCCCGACCCAGGACATGAGCAAGGTGTACAAGCGCCTCTCGGAGGTCGACACCCGCCTCATCGGGCCGAACTGCCCCGGCATCATCACTCCCGGCGAGTCGAAACTCGGCATCCTCCCCGGCAACATCTTCTCGGAGGGGAACGTCGGTCTCGTCTCCCGCTCGGGCACCCTCACCTACCAGGTCGTCGACAACCTGACCGACCGCGGCCTCGGCCAGAGCACCGCCGTCGGCATCGGCGGCGACCCCATCATCGGGACGGACTTCACCGACGCGCTCGAACTGTTCGAGAACGACCCTGACACCCACGCGGTCGTCATGTGCGGCGAAATCGGCGGCGAAGACGAGGAGGAGGCCGCCCGGTACATCGCCGAGAACATGGACACCCCGGTCGCCGGCTTCATCGCCGGCCGCACCGCCCCGCCGGGCAAGCGCATGGGCCACGCGGGCGCCATCGTCTCCGGCAGCGGGACCGGCACCGCCGAGTCCAAGATCAACGCACTGAACGACGCGGGCGTCCCCGTCGGCGACACGCCGAACGAGGTCGCCGACCACGTCGAGGACCTGCTGTAAGGCCCGCGCCGATTCTCCGCGATTCGCTCGATTTTTCGGGTCGCTTCGCCGCCGACGGTCGGAGCCGCGCGTAATCTCCTGCCGCCAGCGCGTCGTGTCGACCGCGTGGGCGCTTTCCCCGCGGACCGGACGTGCCGTCGGGCTACGCCCGCACCTCGGACGCCACCCGCGATATCGTCTCGTACTCCTCGTCGCTGTAGGCGACGACCCGCACGTCCGACAGCGACGACGGCTCGTAGCCCGCTATCGTCTCGCAGATGATGCGCGCGCCCTCCCGGAGGTCGAAGCCAGCGACGCCGCAGCCGAGCGCCGGCAGCACCATCGACTCGGCACCGAGGTCGTCGGCGCGTTCGAGCGCGTTGTGCGTCGCGTCGCGGACGCTCTCGGCGGTCGCCTCGCCGTCGCCGTAGTGGGGCATCGCCGCGGCGTGGACGACGTGGGCGGCGTCCAGGTCGTAGGCGTCGGTCACCGCGACGCCGCCGAGGTCGACGGGACCCTTCGAGGTCGCCTCGTCGTTTATGGGGCCGTTCGCGGCCCGGCGGAGCGCGCCCGCGACGCCGCTGCCCATCCGGAGGCTGGTGCCCGCCGCGTTCACCAGCACGTCCGCGCTCTGTTCCGCGATGTCGCCCTGGACGACTCGGAACTCCATGTGAGCGGGTTTCGGGGTCGTTCGACAAAGTTCTGCGGGACGTTCCGGCGGTCGCCGCGCCCATCGTCCGAGTCCTGCACCCGCCCGCCGACCGACGCGATCCCGCCGGGACCGCACGGCTTACCCGCCTCCGTCGCCAACCCTCGCGCATGTCGCTGTCGGACCTCCCGGAGTCGTGGACCGTCTGGAACGACGAACACGAGGGTCGGTGCGTCCTCGCGTACCGGCCGGACGTGTTCGACGCGCAGGCGTTTCCCGCACCGTGCATGCCGACCATCTCGCTCACGCCGGGGTCGCCGAACCGGCCGCCGGGCGAACGGTCCGGCGAGGCCTGGTACGTCACGTTCTACCTCGAACCGGAGGTCTCACTGCCGGGCACGCGACGGTTCGACTCCCGCGAGGCGGCCGTCGACGGCGCGGTCGACCTGGCCGCCGAGTTCGCGGCGGGCGAAATCGACTACCGCGACGCCTACCAGGTCCCCCGGGAGGAGTATCTCGACCGCCTCGACGAGCTGACGGGCCGCGACGCCGAGCACTGACCGCGTAGCGGAAGCCGGCGAGGGCGGGCGAGCGAGAGCCTTAACCCGCGTGGCCACCTACCGGCGGGCATGTCGACCATCACGCTCGTCGGGACCCGCCTCGCCGAGGCGGGTCGGGAGTTCGTCTACCAGGGCGAGGCGAGCGCCTGCGAGGGCTGTCCCTACCGCGACCAGTGTCTCAATCTCACCGAGGGGGTGAAGTATCGCGTCACGGACGTCCGGGACGGTGCCCAGACGCTCCCCTGCGGCGTCCACGACGACGGCGTCACGGCGGTCGAAGTCGAACCCGCGAGCGTGCGGGCGAACGTCGCCGCCCGGAACGCCTACGCCGGCAGCAAGGCGAAACTCGAAGGGGCCTGCCCGCACACCGGCTGTCCGAGCCACGAGTTCTGCGAGCCGGCGGGCGCGGAGTTCGACGAGGAGTACCGCATCAGCGAGGTCGTCGGCGACCCGCCGCACGACTACTGCATGCTCGACCGCGACCTGACGCTCGTCGAGTTCGCACCGAGCGACGAGTGAGTCGCCACGGGAGTCCGATTCCCGACGCGGGCGTTCGACGCGGGCGACGGCGTCCCGCCGTCCCCGTCCGCACCGCCGGTTCTTTTCCGATCGGTGATAGGCAAAAACACCCGTCTCGTTAGTGACAAAAGTTACAAAGGTACGTACGCATAGGTACGAGTAACGAGGTAGACGCCCACGACGGACTGGTCGCTGAAACGGGCATTCCGGTCGCACGGGTTCGGATGCCGCCCGTCCCCGTCCAGCGTCGTCCCGACGCGTTCCCAGAGTATGACGGAAGCAAACACTGACCCAAAGCCGACATCGATGGAACGACCGCCGGACGAGTACGCCGACCCGCTTTCGGTCGAGGACGCAGCGGACCTGGCCGATCGCGTCATCGACAACATCGAGCAGGTCATCGTCGGCCAGCACGACGTCGCCGAACAGGTGCTGACGACGCTGCTCGCACAGGGCCACCTCCTGCTCGAGGACGTTCCGGGCGTCGGGAAGACGATGCTCGCCCGGACGCTCGCCTGCTCTATCGACTGTTCGTTCAACCGCGTACAGTTCACGCCCGACCTGTTACCCTCCGACGTGACCGGGGTGAACGTCTTCAACCAGAAGACCCGCGAGTTCGAGTTCCAGCCCGGACCCGTGTTCGGGAACGTCGTCCTCGCCGACGAGATAAATCGCGCACCGCCGAAGACCCAGTCGTCCCTGCTGGAGGCGATGGAGGAAGAGCAGGTCACCATCGACGGCCAGACCCACGAGGTGCCGAAACCGTTCACCGTCGTCGCCACGCAGAACGCCGTCGAACAGGACCGCACCTACGAACTGCCCGTCGCCGAAGTCGACCGCTTCATGAAGAAGCTCTCGCTGGGCTACCCCAGTCCCGACGACGAGTCGGAGGTGCTCCGCCGGATGGTCGGCGAGCACCCCATCCAGAGCCTCGACCCGGTCGCGAACGTGCGAGACGTGCGTCGCGCGCAGGCGACCGTCGCGAACGTGACGGTGGAGAAGCCGGTCCGGGACTACGTCACGCGACTGGCGAACTACACCCGCGACCACAGTCGCCTCGGCGTCAGTCCCCGCGGTTCCATCGCCGTTCTCAGGGCGGCCCAGGCCCGGGCGGTGCTTCGCGGCCGCGAGTACGTCGTCCCCGACGACGTGAAGGCGGAAGCCCCCACCGTGCTCTCCCACCGGGTGCGCAGCGAGTCCGGCGCGATGGGCGGCGAGCACGGCCGCACCGTCGTCGAGAACGCCCTGGACGGCGTTCCGGTGGAGTGAGATGCTGACGCGACGCGGATTCGCCCTCCTCGGCGTCGCGGTGCTCTCGGTGGCGATGGCGGTTTCGTTCGGCGCGCGGTCGCTCAACGCCGTCGTCGGACCCGTCGTCGTGGCGCTCGCGGTGGGGTTCGTCCAGGTGAAACGCACTGACCACCCGGACCTGACGACGACGGTCCCGACCCACGGGTTCCGGGGCGAGACGGCGACGGTCGCGCTGGAGTTCTCCGCGGCGAACCCGTTCGCCGCCAGCGTTACGCTGGAGACGGACGACGGCCTCGTCGCCGACGAGACCGTCGAGACGAACGTCGGCGAGACGACGGTCGAGTTCGAGGTCGAACTCGCCGAGCGCGGCGAGCGACGGGTCGGTCCCGTCCGCGTCGTCGCGACGGACGTGTTCGGCCTGTTCCGCCGCGAGTTCACGCACCGGATACGGGAGACGGTGCTCGTGTTCCCGACCGTCCGAGAGGTGTCGACGCCGACGGCCGTCTCCGCGCTCCGCGAGGAGTCGGCGGTCCCCGACGACCGCGAGTTCGACCAGTTGCGCGCGTACCGGCGCGGCGACCCGCTCCGGGACGTCCACTGGAAGTCGAGCGCGAAACGGCCGGACCAGGACCTGCTCGTCCGCGAGTTCCGGTCCGAGGACGACCGCGCCCAGGTCGAGGTGGTCGCGGAGGCCGACGGCGGTCGGGTCGACGACGTCGCCGACGCCGCGGCGAGCGTCGCCGTCGGGTTCGTCGACGCCGGATTCGCGGTCGGCCTGTCGACCCCCGACGGCCGGGTCGACCCCGCGAGCGACGAGTACCAGGACACGCGCCTGCTCACCCTGCTCGCGCACATGGAGACCGGGAGCGTCCCTGCGGAGGCGCGCGACCGGGCGGACGTCGTCGTCCGGGGCCTCGCCGACGGCTCCACCGTCGAGATTCGAGTCGGCGACCGCGTGACGACGTTCGAGGAGTTCGCCGCGGGCGGAGCGTCGCCCGACGAGGCGGAGTCGCGACGGACCGTCCGCCGGGTCGGCGAGCCGGGACCGCAGACCGACCGGGGGACCCACCCCACCGCTCCGGACGGCGGGAACGCGGGCCGGAGCGAGCGAGATCCGCGTCCCGACGAAGAACGGAACGACGGAGGTGGACTCAGATGAGCACGGCGACCGACGGTCACCTCGACGTGGGCGAGACGTCCGTTCCGTTCCACTGGCTGGCGGTCGCGGCGACGGCCGTCCTCATCTGGTCGTACCTGAGCGTGCTCTACCGGGTCACGAACGTCGTCGGGGGCAAGAGCGACCTCGCGCTGCTCGTCGCCGGCGCGCTCGTCGCCGGCGCGGTGCTGGCGCGGAAGCTCCCCGCGTGGACGGCGTTCGTGGTCGGCGGCGGCCTCCTCGTCGCCGGCCTGTTCGGCTACTACACCACGGTCCCGGGCGCGTACCTCGCGTTCTCACGGGTCGGGCGCATCGTCGCCGACAACGTCGCGCTCCTGACGGGACTCTCGGTGCTCCAGATGCGCGGCGTCGGGACGTGGGCGCTCGGCGTCGCGCCCGCGACGGTGTTCGTGCCGTGGTACCTGGTCTTCCGGCGGCAGTACGGGCTCGCTGCGGCGACCGGCGGTCTCGCGCTCGGGTTCTTCGTGCTCACGGGCGACGTCGGCTCGTTCGCCACGCTGGTGGGCGTGCTCGGCGCGCTCGGCGTCGTCGCGTTCGGGACGATGGCGCGCTACGGCGGCACGGTCGCCCAGCTCGACGTGCTCGCAGTCGCGATGGTGCTGATGATTCTGCTGTCGACGACGGTGAGCCTCGTCCCCGGCGGCCGGGCCAGTCCCATCCTCCCCAGCGGTGGGTCGGGCGGCACCGCCACCGGCGGACTCGTCAGCAACGACCGCCGAGTCGCCGTCCAGGGAAGCATCGACCTCTCGCCGAAGGTGCAGTTCGTCGTGAACGCGGACCGCTCCAGCTACTGGCGCGTCGGCGCGTACGACCGGTACACCGGCAGCGACTGGGTCAGGACGGGAGGGAACCGCGACTACCGGCCGCGGTCGTCACCGCCCGGCGAGGACTACCGGATTCGCCAGACGATAACCGTACGGCGGGACGCGATGAAGGCGATGCCCGCCGCCTGGAAGCCGGTGCGCGTCGTCGGCGACGATAAGGGCAACGTCGCTCTCAGCAGCACCGGCGGCCTCGTCCCCCAGCGCTCGCTGGGGAAAAACGAGTCGTACAGCGTCGTCAGCCGCGTGCCGGCGACGACCCCCCGGAAGCTCCGCGACGCGGACACGAACTACCCCGACGGCCTGGAATCGCGGTACACCCAGTTGCCAGCCAGCACGTCCGACCGGGTGAAGCGGAAGGCGGCCGCCGTCACAAGCGAGGCGGAGAACCCGTACGACAAGGCTGTCGCCGTCGAGCAGTGGCTCGAACGCAACAAGGAGTACTCGCTGGAGGTCGACAAGCCGTCCGGGAGCGTCGCCGACGACTTCGTCTTCGAGATGGAGAAGGGCTACTGCGTCTACTACGCCACCTCGATGGTCGTCATGCTCCGCTCGCAGGGCATCCCGGCCCGGTTCGTCACCGGCTACACCTCCGGTCAGCGGGTCAGCGAGGACGAGTGGGTCGTCCGGGGCGTCGACTCGCACGCGTGGGTCGAGGTGTACTTCCCGGACGTCGGCTGGGTGCGCTTCGACCCGACGCCCGGCGAGCCCCGCGTCGACGCCGAGCAACAGCGAATCGAGACCGCGCGCGAAGACGACGTGAGCGGCGTCGACACCTCCGGTAGCGAGAACGGAACCTGGACGCCGGAGCCGACGAGCACCACGCCGTCTTCGTCGACCACGCCGACGCCGGGCGAGAACAGCACCACGAGCGGCAGCGTCGGTGACCCGAGGGTAGACCCGAACCAGCCGAACGACGTCGTCGACCCCGGGACGACGAACACCACGACGGCGACGAGCGTCACGACGACGTCCGACGAGGGCGGCGGAATTCCGGTATCGCCCCCGTCGACGGAGCAGTTGCTCTACGGCGGACTGGCGCTGTTCGGCTTGCTCGTCGCGGCGCGGCGAACCGGAACGTTCGAGCGCGCCTACCGCGCCGCGTGGATGCGCTGGCAACCGCGCAAGGACCCCGAGGCGGACGTCGAACGGGCGTTCGAACGACTGGAACGCTACCTGGCCGGCCAGCACCGCGCCCGGCGACCGGGCGAGACGCCCCGGGAGTACCTCGAAGCGCTCTCGCACGTCGGCGTCGACGACCGCGCCCACCGCGTCGGGACGCTGTACGAGCGGGCGCGCTACGCCGGCGAGGTGAGCCGCGAACAGGCCGACGAGGCGGTGTCGCTGGTGAACGACCTCGTCCGGGGCCGGTCGCGGACGAGCTAGGGCCGCTCGCCGGGAGTCAGTCCCCGAGCGTGCCGACGCGTTCGCCGGTGTACCCGAACACGTCCTCGTATCCGTAGGCCGACATGAGGATGGGGACGAACGGCTCCTCGGCCATGAGTTGCTCGTCGTCAGCGACGGCGAACGGTTCGCCGGCGACCACGTCCTCGAAGTTCTCGACGAGGACCTCGTACTTCGACGCACCGTTCTTCGGCACCGGCCTCCGGAGCCGATACACCTCGACCTCGCCGCGCGCCCCGGCGTCGATGGGGTCGTCGCCCTCGTCCGTCGAGCGGACGCCGGTCGCCGCGAGGAACCCGCGGACGAGGTGGTAGGCGTTCTCGGCCGCCGCGTCCGTGCCCTGCAGTCCGCACTCGACCTCGATGGTGTGTGGCTGGGCGATGAGCCGACCGGTCGCGAACTCGCCCGTCTCGACGACCTCGGTAATCGGCAGGTAGGGGCAGATGGAGCGCGCGACGGCGTCCACCCTGTCGACGAGCGCGAACGGTTCGGCGTACGACTGCGTGGAGTGCAACGAGAGCGTCGTGCAGTCGCGCAACTCCGCGAACAGGTCGTGGGCGATGCGCTGCTCGTAGTTCTCCCCGTGAGGGTCGCCGGGGAACGCCCTGTTCAGGTCCTCGTTGACGTAGCGGACGCCGCGCTCCAGCGCCCGTTCGTTGGCGACGACCAGTTTCACCGGGCGTTCGACGTCGGGGTCCTCTTCGAGGAGACGTTCGACCGCACGCGGGCCGCACGGCTCGTCGCCGTGAATGCCCGCGACGACCGCAACCTCCGGCTGACCGTCACCGAGCTGCTCGACGCGCATTTGTCCAATGGCAAGGAACGGAGCCTCAAAGCGCTTTACACTCCGGGCTGGCGGTCACGCCGTCGGCGCAACGAATATATTTGTCCTCGACGTTAGAACACAATGGAGGGAAAAGAATGAACAAACACTTCGAAGACGCCTGGTACTACATGCGACGCGCCGGGACGCATCTCGGCGCTGGACTCCGCGAGGAACTGACGCCCGTCGAGCGACGAGTGCAGGCGTGGACCGGTCGGGACGTCGAACCGGAACCGAGCCGGAGCGAGCGAGTCAAAGAGAACGTCCGTGAGGTCGAGCAGAAGGCCCAGCGACGCGCGAAAGGCGCGGTCCGCGACGCTCGCGAGCGCATCGAGAGCTAGACGGGATCGAACCCGACGCACTCGCAGTTTTTCAGGTCGACGTCCTGGAGCCGTAGTGCCCCGCCGCGCTTGCGGTCCACGTCGACGCGGCCGCGCAGCGTCGAGTTCCGAATCTCGACGTCGCTCTTGACGAGGAGCGTGGTTCCGCCGTCGCCGTCGCCGCCGTCGTGGGTCGCGGTGACGCCGTCGAGCAGGATGCCGTCCGCGAGCAGGTTCAGACCGTTACGGCTCTCCGAGTGGAACGCCAGTCGGCAGTCCCGGACGACGGTCGACGAGCGCCACACCTCGCCGGCGTAGGCGTGTTTGGAACCGTCACCGCGGTCGCCGAGGTGGACGTCTTCGAGCAGGACGGCCCCGTCCCCGTCGTTTATCTTGAGGACTCGCGCGGAGGAGTCGCAGTCGATGTCGAGACCCTCTACCCGGGCCTCCGCACAGGAGACGCGCAGGCCGTCGTTGTCGCAGTCCGGCAGTCGGAGTTCGCCGCCCTCGACGCGGACGTCCCCCTCCTGGAGCCAGAGGCCACAGCCGGTGTACCCCGCCTCGCTGGCGTCGTCGTGGACCACCGAGACATCGCGGGCGACGTCGCCGTCGCCCAGCCTGAGGTCGGCGTTGCCGTTGTTCTTCCAGCGGCCGCCCTCGACGACGCACGGTCCCTCGCCGCCCGCGAGGTAGCCGCCGTTGTTCACCCAGCCCTCGACGTGGCAGTCGCGGAAGACGAGGCGGCCGCGGTGGTCGTCCGTGACGCTGATGCCGATCGGGTGGCTCGTCTGGGACTCGACCGGCGACTCGTCGGGATGGGCGTCCGGCCGGAACGCACAGCCGTCGGGCAGGGACACGTTCACGACGCCCTCGCCGTCGGGGTGCGTGACCGCGGCGTAGATAGCGCCGAGGGCCTTCTTGCCCGCCGACGCGCACTCGCCGCGCACGGTCACGTCCTCGATGCGGAGGTCGCGGGCGGCGCGTGCCGAGACGGCCTGCGCGCCCACGCCGTCCGCCGTCAGATCGAAGGTGAGGTTCCGGACGTGGACGCGGTCGGCGGACTCCTCGGGCGTCGCGCCCCACCCGCCGCCGAGGTCGAGGCCGTACTGCTGGTCGGGGTCCGTGACGACCAGCGTGGCGTGGGGGTCGCCCACGACCGCGACGGACTCGACGTCGTTCAGGTCGACGCGACCGTCGAGGTGGTAGCGTCCCTCGGGGAGGACGAACTTCGTCCGCGCGCTCGCGTTGGCGAGGAGGAACTCGTCCAGCGGGCGTTCGCCGTCCGCGACGGCGGGAGCCTGTTCCGCGACGTTCACCACGGTCGGTTCGGTCACGCTCGGGGGGACGGACCCGGCCGGCTTGGGCGTGGTGGCTGGCGGTTTTCGAAAGCAAGCCTTAAGTCCGGCTAGGGGGTAGCCTGACACGCCCGGGTCGGTAGTCTAGTCCGGTTATGACAGCTCCTTCACACGGAGCAGGTCGGCGGTTCGAATCCGCCCCGACCCACTCGCTTCACGTCAGTTTTCTAAGGACCCAACGGCGTAGACCTTTGTATAAAGGTTATCCCGCTGGCCCATGGGCATTTCAGTAGGACACCGGTCGTTCGTGTCCAAACCTCAATCACGTCTTGCGGTTCGTGTTCAAGGAGGATGTGTTACTAGAAAAAGTTTTTGTCAATACCATGGGCGTGGGCCTCTCAAACGGGCATTAGCAAACGAAGGGTTTACTGGCAATCTATGTGAGAACGACAAACAAGTTGCATCTATTGTCTCTACCAAAACTAGTCAAAGTAGAAATCGACCCCAATGTTCCAAATGCTTTATATAAATTGATGACTCTCGGTACTCATATGGGAATTGATGAATTGTTCACCGCTTTTGTAACTGCGTTAGTAGGCGCAGTCATTCTCCTTGCTGTAAATGGTAGTGATCCATCGTGGCTTATCAATTTGCTTCCCAAGCTGGTCATGATTGCTTTCGTTATATCGATTATTGTTGGTATAGTAGGATTGTTCGAATAGATGTCGAGAGAGAAAGTTCTACTTGATGACCTCTTTGACGCTTTTTTACAGAAAGATAAGCTAAAGAAATCTTTGAGACAATTAACCTCCTCCAGTTGGAGAGGGCTCTTCAACCGACTGTACTATGTAGGAATGTTTTTCCTCTCTGTGAGCGGTTTCGGTTTGGGAGCTTTTTATATTCTTATAAGTACAATGAGTGGAGTAACAGATATTGGGAATATTGCGGAAATCTTCGTTCTAAACGCTCTTACTCCCCTAGTAGCTCTTTTACTAATATTCTCCTTCTTTGTACCTAAGATAATTGAGGGTATAAATGAAGGAGAAGTGAGATTCATTAGGGACGCCAATGACTTTTCCGTCCCCACACCCATCATATTAGAAAAGTGGAATGAAGACCATATCAGTAGTTTTCTAAATTATCTTGTGGGATTCGCATTTTTCACTATTGGAATAGCTTATCGAGAGCTAATATATGAGATCTCATTGAGCACGATCTCTTCTACGAGCCCTTTCTTCCAATTATCGTTAGGAGTATTTATGTTGCTTCTTGATTTTGGTTACTTTGGGATGCTCCTTATCAGCTTTGCTCATATTTATGAAGGATACTATACTGTTCAACACGATTAGTAGCAAGAGATGGATTTTATGTAAACCCCCCGTCAAAATTAGCCATCAAGAAGGTTCTTAGTATTCCATTGGGGGAGGACATTCGAGCCGCAACACACACGATCTATTTCTCACAGTACTTTGTTCACTTTCACATTGGTGGATAGGGTGACTTGCTCGCCCGAAACTGGTGTTATCTAGTAGTACTGCCGTGGTATGCGCGCACGGGCGTGAACTTTCCTATTAGAGAATCTGCGAAATAGCCCGCACGTGCGAGAGCAAGCGTAATATGTAGCTCACTTCTGCCATTGTGGTATGGGAATTAAAAGTACCACACTGAATGCAGAAGATGGATTTGAGCTTCCATCTCCGTCGATTGAGGAAAACTGTAGGAAAGAACACCCATACCCGTCTCGTCCAGTTAATTGGGAACGAGCGTACGAACGAGGATGTTCGTGTTCGGACTGTAACCCCTTTGCGATTGATAGAGATATCAAGCTGCAGCGTGACGAAGAACAATTAGAACAAGAAGAGGGTGATCAAAGATCTAATTCTCTCTCTGCTGGTATCGGAACGGGTTCTAGACATGGAGGGGATGATAATCGTGATCAGACTGCATCTCAGTATCCCGTAAAAGGTTGGTCTAACCTCGAGGATATCGATATTGGGGGAGGAAAAAAAGAACATGAGAGAAGTTCGCACTCCTATGAGCCTCGGACGTCGTTCAAGAAAGATGACCCCGATGACGATGCGATAGATACGAATCTCTTTGAGCGATTGCAAGCTCTTCACATGGAGCATTTCTCCAACTATCCTTACGCTTCTACGATGTGTGAATTAGCCGAGTCAGATAGGGATAGAATGAGAGACCGTATTGAAAAGAATGGACGTCTTGTTCTCTCCTATTCCATTGCAGATAGCATCCTCTCTTCCGAACAAGCTAGAGAGGTGGTTGTTCTGCTCAGCAGAACTAAGCTAAACGAGGGCTCACTGCGTTCATACAGCTTTGAGCAGATAACGCTAGGATTGTGTTCCCTTCTCATTTCGAAATACCGTCCTCGACTGGATAACGGCTATTCGCTGGAAGAGGCTAGGGAGATACAGCAAGATAATGTTGATCGCCTTTGGGATATGATTGAGCATCTCAATGATCTCCAGTACAGTGAAGGGGCGAAAATCAATGATAGCGACTTTCAGTCTATTAAAAAGGCGTTGAAGGAACAACACTCTCACTTCGAGCAATAGGCATATTCTTTAAATAAGGGGGTAGTGAGTAAACATTAGTAAGAAAGGTTGTGAGCACAGTACACCTCCGTGACGTTCACTGGCTAATGATGCCAGTGAGAAGAAGGAGATAGATGAACTGTGTTGCTCGGGGTTGTGGGGTTCCGCTGCTGCGCGACTCCACCCACAACCCACTGCGCTACTCGTTCAGTGTTAACGGCTTCCGCCGTGTCGGAGTAGAGAATTAATTGTACATCCTTCTTCCACGGGGGTGAAAGACGTCCATGCATTAACGACCATTCACAGCCTTGGTCGTGAGAGAAGGACGTACACATCACCCCCGTCCACTAAACAATTGAATTTCTACACTTCTCTCCGAGAAGATAGTCGAGGGCGCTAGCCCTTGTGGCAAGCCCTCGACCGCTTACCGCCCTCCTCCACGCCCATAACAGAGTTGACTATTATGTCATTATTTTAGTATGGGCGTTAGTAGGGGAACGGACCTCATTCAACAACACCTAGTTGATAGTTTGCTCCTATTCTCCTCCCAGTGTTCGCTCAAGCTGGTCCCAAACCTCTTCATTTTGCTTATTTGAGGTTTGATTACGGTGTTGAAGTTTCTTTTCCACTAGTTTCTCCGTCTTTTCGAATAGTAAAAATACAATGATAATATTTGCAATTACCGAAACGAGTAATGAAATAACGATATTTGAAACCATTACGATAATAGCTCCAGCAAAGGCCCCAATTGCGACGATCTCCGCTAGGAACCTCATTGCCATTTTGTCGGCTAATCCCATACCTACGAAGTGCGACAATTATGTAATAAGAGTTTGGTAACACTATTCTTGATTTCTATGTTGTTTAGTTCTAGAATAATATCATAAGGAGTTGGATTCAAACTTGAGCAACTATATTAGTGAAATGAAGTCAGAATCCACCATCCGAAAAGAGATAACGAATATCGTGCCGACTATCTTACTTCCGTATGTCTATTCCAAATGACTCTTGTCGACGTTGTCGCTTTTCTTCTTCTGTTCTTGCATCGTAGTGCTTGTCCATCGTCTTTGTACTAACATCCATGCGTTGAGATAGATGCTCTTTGTTTTGAGCCTCGTTTAACCAGTGAGTGATAGCACTCCGTCTGATAGAGTGAGGGCTTACGACTGATGGACACTGAGCCGTCTTCTCCCAGTGTTGTGCTGCTTCACAGTCGTTTCTTTCACGACTGTGAGGGCAACCATCCGTATAATGACAAGGCCGTGTGAGCCACTTCACGTTCTTTCTTAGAGTCGTCTTAGCGGGACGGCCATACTTCGTAGTAAAGAAGGGTTGACGTCCAAAGTCGTCTTCAACGTCATGGCGGTGCATCTGTAGATAGTCATCTAGCACGTCACACACCCATGGGTGAAGTGTGATTTTACGTTCAGCGTTCTTCTTATTCTTCAAAGGGGTGCCCTTCTCTGGGCGGTGGCGAACCGCAACAGTCTGCGTAGAAGAGTCGTAGTCACCGACGTCAATGGCTTGAGCTGTCCCAAGACGAAATCCAGTGTCCCACAAGAGTGCGAACAAAGCATGTCTCATCGTAGCATACTCGAACTTATCTAAGTAGTCCAAAATCGTGTTCGCACGATCGGCGTCGATTTTCTCACTACGAGCATCATCATCGGGGTTGGGTAGAATCATATTCTCAGCAATATCGCCATCAACCACCCCCATGGACTCCATCCAACGAATAAACACACGTAGAGTGCAAAGGTTGTTGTACAAGGTCACTTCATTGATACCGCACTCTTCACGACGGTATATTTTGAAGTCGTGAATATGGAAGTTGTCGAGGACACTGATGTCATCAACATCTTCTGACTCACACCACTCAAGGAACTGCTTGAGGGCGTATTTATGATTCTGGTAGGTAGAGTTCGAAACTTCGGGCTTGCGTTCTTTTAAATACCGGTCCACCGCTCGACTGGGTTTCATGCTTCGGGTCATGGGCATTAGTCATGACCGCAAGGGCGTGATCGAGATAGACATGTCCCGGCTGTTATTGCCCTTTACTGCTGTTTACTGCTCCGTGGGCGGTTGGAAAGGCGGTTCGAATCCGCCCCGACCCATCCGCTTTCTACACAGCACCAAACTACAGGACAGCGGCAGGACTTTATCAGTTCAGTCGCCGTCCGACTGCCTCAATTCATCCGGTCAACGGACAGTACTCTACGGCGTCCGGTGGTTCGCTAGAAGGACACGATTGCCAGCAGTAAATAACTACGCCAGCCCACCGCATTCGCACACAGCCTGACAGACCACGAGATACCGCTGACAACGGACGGAGGAGGGTGGATAATACCTCGGCTATTGGCATCGGCTTCTGTACGAGAGTTAGTAGTCTTGCGACGAATCGGATAGTTGCACGGCGCACAAATATAAGATATAATATCAAACTTAATCAATCATAGTTCCGAATACTCGACGTGATGTATCGATACGAGTGCGACTTCGACGATACAGTCTTTGAAGGCCCGAAGGACCACGTCAAAGAACAAGCGAAGGAACACCTTTCACAGCATCATCGGGACGAAGTTGAAGAGAGATTTAGGAGCAACCATACTGGTAATGACTGTCTCAAGTGTGACTATCACTTCCCGATACATGCAGACGAGCATCCAGGCCTAGAATGTCCTAAGTGCGGTCATGACCACTTATCATGGTATACTGCGCAAATTGTAAAGTACATGCTCAAGAAAAGTGACTGTGACCGAGGTTTGAATCCGCCCCGACGGCCGCAATCTGACAGTCACCAATCATAAGTCGGAAGAGAGTCTATTTTCGCCCGGCCATGGACGAAGCGCTCGAAGCTGTAGAGGTCGTCGCGGACTCGGAGCTAGAAGGCGCGTTCGTGTGGTTACTGCGACTCGTGGGCCTGCTCATCGTGGCGGCGGGTCTGGGCCTGTGGCTGTTCACCGACGCGGGACTGCTGGTCGTGCCCGCCGTCCTCGTCGTGGCCGGATTGGTCCTGTTGGTCGCGCCCAGCGTCCTGCTCTCGCTCGCCGAACTGACGGGGTAGCGCTCGCCACTGGTACGCCTGCCTCTGGTTCCAATGCTGACAGTTATAACCCCGGTACGAGAACGGGGAGGCATGGCAACGTTCAGCTACTCTGACGAGGACGTACTGCTCACGACCAGCCACGCGGTTCCGGGACGGGAGGTCGCCGAACACCTCGGCATCGTCGTCGCGGACGTGACGCCGGGCCGCAACATCGGCAAGGACATCGCGGGCGGCCTGCGGGACATCGTCGGCGGACGGTCCGGTTCGTGGGAGAAGACGCTGGCGGACAGTCAGCAGACCGCGCTGGACGAACTGCTGGAGGAGGCGACGGAACTCGGCGCGGACGCCGTCGTCGCCATCGACGTGGCGGACGAGGCGCTCGGAGGCCAGGGCGGCATGATGAACGTCAAGGTCGTCGGTACCGCGGTGAGGCTGGACTAGCGCTCCTCGGGCGGCTCCACGTCCTCGCCGGCGTCGCCGGCGTCGAGGGTGGCGTCGGTCTCGACGGCGTCGAGGCCGTCCAGTTCGCAGACGTCGGCCACCGCCTCCTCCGGCACGACGACCCGGAGCGCGTCGAACGCGAGTTCCGCGTCGACCTCGCCGCCGCGTTCCTCGACCACGTCCCCGACCGCGTCGGGGTCGGCGTCGCCGAGGCGGAGGACGAGCGTCGCGGACTCGCCGGACGTGGGGCGGTCGCGGAGCGCCCGCACGGGGCGGGAGACGTACGTCGTCACGAGTGGTCGTTCGGACCCCACCCGGAACTACTCTTCGGCGACGACGAAGGTCCGGCCGCCCTTCCGCTCGAAGTACACCTCGCCGCGGTCGGACGACCGGAGGTACGCCGCGACCTCGCTGGCCGCCATCTCCGAGACGTCCGCCACCTTCTGTTCGGTGGTCAGTCCCGTTTCGTTCGACGAACGCTCACCGGACTCGGTGACCATCGTTCTGGCGTTCATGTCCGGTAGTTGTCTGGTGTCCAGTTATAGGTGAGCCGGGCGGAGTGAAAGTGAAAGTGCCGGGAAGCGCGCCGTTGGTACGCGTTCACAACCGATGCGGAGTGGCCGTCGACCGTCGGCGAGCGACGCCGACGATGCGGTGCAGTGCTCCGAGCAGTTGACAGGTGGCCGCTGGGTTTTTCGCTCCGGACTGGCACCAGATTGCTATGGGTGGTTGGCTCTCGGACGAGGAGCGCGAGCGCATCGAGAACTTCGTGACGACGCCGCGATACGATAGAACACCGGACCAGCTCTGCCCTCCAGACGGCGAGTGCGAGGACGATTGAGGTCCGAGTGGCGGCGTTCCCGCAGGAGAACTATCCGGTGATAGAGAACGTGGAACCGTTCTTCTCGACGAGTTCGCGCTCGCGGAGCGTGCGAACGATCGTGAACAGCGTTATCTTCGGCAGGTCGAGACCCGACTGGAGTTCGTCGACGGTCGCCCCGCGCGTCGTGGCGAGATAGAGGTACACCAGTTTCGCGCGCGGCGAGCCGATGTCGTCGGGCATCCCTTCGAGGCGGGCTGATTCGTTGGAACTGGACTCCGTCCGTGGAGATTCGGCCGGACGAGCGTCGGCGTGGCGTGCGTTCATCGGTACCCGAAGGACACTGTTCGACGATAATAAACCCTTGCTACGACAATCGTCGAAACCCAACGTATCCTCCCCGAGATTTTATGTCGTTTCCGGTCGTATCGTTGAGATATGCCTCCGGCGCGGGACGACTCCGAAACGGGAGACGCCGACGCGGGGAAGGTGCTCTCGCCCGACGAACTCGACATCGAGGCGAGCGAGAGCGTCGTCTCCCTCGACGACGACCGGTACGTCATCGGTGCCGGCGACGAGCCGTCGGTACCCGACAACGTGGCCGAACTACCGGGCGACAGCGGCGGACGGACGGAGCCAGATACCGATTCGACCACGGAGTCGTCGCCGAACGCGGACGGCGGACCGACAGCCGACGGGACCACCGGCCAGCCCTCGGCTACCGACGACCGGAACATCGACGCCAGCGACGTGCGCGACTGGCTCGAGGACGACCTCTCGAGCGTGGGGTCGCGGTACGGCTTCCACATCGCTGCGAAGGCAGAGGACCGCGTCAGCCACCAGCAGATGTTCTCCGACGACGTCGGCACCGTCTTCGACGGCCTGCTGATGTGGTACGCCCAGCAGGTCGACCGCAACACGCCCGTCGAGGACGTGCTCGGCATCCTCCTGATGGAGTCGAACCTCCGGGTCCGCTACTCGCCGAACTGCCTGCGCGGCGTCCTCGACGCCCACGACCTCTCGCCCGACGACAGCATCGCCGACCTGTTCGACGCGCTCGGCGACGCCAACGGCATCGTCTTCCCGCCCGAGAGGGCCTCCAGGCGACGTAACCGATAGGCGACGTTTCGGCTTCGGTCGACCGCGTCCCTCGGGACGTGGCGAGCGCCTGCGAGGGTCGTGTCGCCGCCCCGGTGCGAACGCGTCGATACTCCTCCGAACGACGTTTCCGGTCGGATTATCCGAACTGATAGGCGGGCGTGGGTTTTACGTTCAGGAGTTCGATTGGTACGACGACTGACCATGAGTGTACAGCAGTCGCCGTCCGAAGGAGGGGCCGATGCGGAGGCGCAGGTCGTGGAGTTCAGGTTGGGCGAGGACGTCTGTGCCATCGACATCGACCAGGTCGACAGCATCGTCGAAGTGAAGAAGGTGACTCGCATCCCGCGCACGCCGGACTCCATCGAGGGCGTGATGGACTTGCGCGGCGAGACGACTGCCATCATCGACCCCAAGGAGTTCCTGAGCGTCTCGGTGGACGACAGCGGCGACAGCGTGCTCGTGCTCGACCGGCCGGACGACAAACAGCGAATCGGCATCCGCGTCGACGAGGTGCTCGACGTGGTGTCGTACGCGCCCGGCCAGGTCGACGACGGCGACGACCTGGAGAACCTCGACACGCGGGGCATCCGCGAGAAGGTGGCCCGGGGCATCATTCGGAAACCGAACGGCGACGGTCTCGACCTGGTCGTCTGGATCGACGTCGACCGGATGATAGACAGCCTGAACTGAACGTCTCACTCTTCGGTCGAGTCATCAGGCGTGATAATTCGAGGGTAGCATTTATTTAACACCCTTTCAAAGCACTCGCTGGTGAAAAGTGAATGGCGAATGACGTGCTAATTGTCGACGACTCGGAATTTATGCGGAATCTACTGCGGGAGATTCTCGAAGAGAAGTTCGACATCGTCGGCGAGGCCGAGAACGGCGTCGAGGCCGTCGAGATATACAAGGAATCGAACCCCGACCTCGTGATGATGGACATCGTGATGCCCATCCGCGACGGCATCGAGGCGACGGCGGAGATCAAGGAGTTCGACGCGGGTTCGCACGTCATCATGTGTACCAGCATCGGACAGGAGGAGAAGATGAAGAAGGCGGTGAAGGCCGGCGCTGACGGTTACATCACGAAACCGTTCCAGAAACCCAGCGTGATGGAAGCCATCGACGACGTCGTCTCAGCATGACGCGAGCAGTCGTCGTCGACGACTCGCATTTCATGCGGACCGTCATCACCGACATCCTCGAGTCCGGGGGTATCGAGGTCGTCGGCGAGGCGACCGACGGACGGGAGGCGGTGTCGGCCGTGGCCGAGTGCGACCCGGACGTGGTCACGATGGACGTCGAGATGCCGAACATGAACGGTATCGAGGCGGTCGAGGAGATCATGGCGACGACGCCGACGCCCATCCTGATGCTGTCCGCGCACACCGAGAACGGGGCGGAGGCGACGTTCGAGGCGCTCGACAAGGGGGCGGTCGACGTGCTCGCCAAACCCGGCGGCGAGGTTTCGACCGGCATCTCCGCCATCAAGGACGACCTGGTCCGGAAGGTGGAGTCGGTCGAACGAGCGGACCTCTCGACGGTCGGCGAGTCCTCGCCCGAACCGCAGTCGCCCGACGTCGCGGACGAGACGGCGTTCGCCGAGAACGGTACCGTCGTCGTCGGAGCGTCGACGGGCGGTCCGAGCGTCGTCGAGAACGTCCTCTCGGGGCTCCCCCTGGCGGCGGACCTCCGGGTGCTGGTAGTTCAGCACATGCCGGACAGCTTCACGAGCCGATTCGCCAAACGGCTCGACGGTCGCAGCGACTACGACGTTCGCGAGGCGGAGGACGGCGACCGCATCGGCGGCGGGGAGGCACTCGTCGCGAAGGGGGACTACCACATGGTGGTGTCGAACTACTCCGACGGCCGGCTCCGGGTGAAACTCGACCAGGGACCGGAGCGCCACGGCGTCCGCCCCGCCATCGACGTGACGATGGAGACGGCGGCCGAAACCGTCTCCGACGCGCTGACCGGCGTCGTCCTCACCGGTATGGGAACCGACGGTGCGGCGGGCATCGAGGCCATCAAGGCCGCCGGCGGAGCGACCCTGGCGCAGGACGAGGAGACCTCCTCGGTGTTCGGCATCCCCGCTCGCGCCATCGAGACCGGGTGCGTCGACGACGTGTTACCCGCCGGACAGGTGCCGCGCGGAATACTTTCGACGGTTCGAGAACCGACGTGATGTCCAATGGACGACTACATACAAGATTTCATCCGCGAGAGCGAGGAGAACATCACGGAACTGAACAACTCGTTGCTCGCGCTCGAGGACGACCCGGACGACGAGGAGGCGATGGACTCCATCTTCCGCACCGCCCACACGCTGAAGGGGAACTTCGCGGCGATGGGGTTCCAGGACGCGAGCGACCTGGCCCACGCCATCGAGGACCTCCTCGACGAGATGCGGGAGGGCCGGCTCGCGGTGACGCCGGAGCGGATGGACCTCGTGTTCGCTGGCGTCGACCGTATCGAGTCGCTCCTCGCCGAGATAGAGGAACACGGCGAGGAGCGAACCGACCCGGGCGCGACCATCGACGAGATTCGCGCCGCGCTCGACGCGGCCGGCGAGTCGGCCAACGACGCCGACGACGACAAAGAGGAGGCCGGGAGTGACGACCGGACGGCGGCGGCGCTGGCCGCGCTCGACGACCCGGCGGACCTGACCGGCGTCGGCGACGTGTTCCACGCTCACGTCGACGTGGGCGACTCGGAGATGAAAGGCGTCGACGCGATGTTCGTCCTCGGCGAGGTGACGGACGAACTCGACCTGGTCGGTGCGGTACCACCCGTCGAGGCCATCAACGAGGGCGAGTACGACGACGGCTTCGACCTGTTCGTCACCGCCGGGACCGCGGACGCCGTCGACGAACTGCTGGAAGGCGTCGGGAAAGTCGCGTCCGCGACGGTCACCGACGTTACCGACCGGGTCGCCGGAGACGCCCCCGATGCGGCGGACGGCGCCGACGACTCCCCAGCCACGCCCGACGACGCTGCTGCGGCCGCCACGCCCGACGGAGTCGACGGTTCGACTGCTGCTGGTTCCGCCGACGGCGACGTCGAACCGGCGGACGCCGACGGCGTGGACGACGCCGGGGGCATCGACGGCGCGGACGCTGACGCCGACGAGACCGAGACGACGCCCGAGGTGGACGAGATACAGTCGGTTCGGGTGGACGTCGACCAGCTGGACGACCTGCACGGGCTGGTCGAGCAACTGGTCACGAGCCGGATAAAGCTCCGGCGGTCGGTCGAACAGGCCGAACTCGACGGTGCCGCCGACAACCTGGACGAACTCGACAAGATAACGTCGAGTCTCCAGGACACCGTCATGGACATGCGGCTGGTGCCGCTGAAGAAGGTCGTCAGCAAGTTCCCGCGGCTGGTGCGCGACCTCGCGCGCGACCAGGAGAAAGACATCGACTTCGAGATGGAGGGCGAGGACATCGAACTCGACCGCACCATCCTCAACGAGATCGGCGATCCGCTGATGCATCTCCTGCGCAACGCCGTCGACCACGGCATCGAACCGCCGGCGGAGCGCGAGGCGAAGGGGAAGCCCCGCGAGGGGACGATTCGGCTGAAGGGGTCGCGGTCGCGCGACCGCGTGACCATCACGGTCGAGGACGACGGTGGCGGCATCGACGCCGACGCCCTCCGGACGAAGGCGGTCGCCAAGGGTATCATGACCCGCGAGGAGGCCGACGCGCTCACGGACGAGGAGGCGTACGAACTCGTCTTCCACGCCGGATTCTCGACGAACGACGAGGTGACCGACGTGAGCGGTCGCGGGGTCGGCATGGACGTCGTCAAGAACACCATCACGCGTCTCGACGGCGACATCAGCGTCACCAGCGAGATAGACGAGGGGACGACGGTCAGCCTCTCGCTGCCCGTCACCGTCGCCATCGTGAAGGTGCTGTTCGTCGAGTCGGGCGAGGAGGAGTACGGCATCCCCATCAAGAACGTCGACGAGATACGGCGGATGGGCGAGGTACAGCGCGTCGAAGGCGAGGAGGTCGTCACGCACGACGACACCGTCTACCCCCTCATCCGACTGGGCGAGGCGCTGAACGTGCCCGGAGAGACGAAGAACGGCGACGGCATGCTGGTGCGGGTCAAGGAGTCCGAGCGCCAGGTCGCGATTCACTGCGACGCCGTGAGCCGCCAGGAGGAGGTCGTCGTCAAACCGTTCGAGGGCATCCTCTCCGGGATTCCCGGTCTCTCGGGTGCGGCGGTGCTCGGGGAGGGCGACGTGGTCACGATACTCGACGTGGAGAGTCTATAATGACGATGGAGATCGACATACGGAAGCTGAGTCTGTTCAACAGGATGGCAAAGCAGGGTGCGAGCACGGTGGCGAACCACCTGAACCAGATGACGGGGATGGAGACGGAGATGGAGATAACGAAGATAAACTTCCTCGACATCGCCGACATCCGCACACACGTCGGCCACGAGAAGCAGGTCGGCATCCACATCGAACTGGTCGAACGCCCGTACGGCTACATCCTCTTTCTGTTCTCCGCCGGCAGCGCGAAACAGCTCGCTCACGGCATGATGGGTGGGATGGGCGAACGCTCCGAGAGCGGCTTCTCGGACATGGAGAAAAGCGCCGTCCAGGAGATTGGCAACATCATGACCAGCGGCTTCATCGACGGCTGGGCGAACGTCCTGGAGACGACCATCGACTTCTCGACGCCGAAGTTCACCTACGGACCGGGGAGCAAGATGGTCGACTCGCTGGTCGGCCACCGGGACGACGACGTGGCGATGGTGTTCGACTCGCGGGTGCGCGTCCCGGACTCGAACGTCGAGGTGAAGGTGTACTCGTTCCCCGAACTGGAGGAACTCGTCGCGCTGATGCGCCAGATAGAGGTCTGACATGCGGGTCGACATGGCCACGTTGCGACAGTTCAACCGCATGGCCCACGAGGGGGCCGAGCGGGCGGCCCGGCATCTCTCCGGGCTGGCGGGGGTCGAGACGTTCGTCGACGTGACGAAGACGAACGTCTCCACGGCGGCGGGAATCGGCGGCGTGGACCGCCGGGTCGGCGTCGGCGTCGACCTCGACGGCGGCCTCCGGGGGCGAACGATATTCTCGTTCACGCCCGAGAGCGCCGGTCGGCTGGCGGACGTGCTCGTACCCGACGCGGACGGCGTCGACGAGAGCGCCATCCGCGAAGTGGGCAACGTGATGGCGGGCGGGTTCATCGACGGCTGGGCGGACTATCTCGACACCGTCATCGACATCTCGCCTCCAGAGTACGTCGAGGGCGAACGAGCCGCGGTGCTCCAGGGGGAGGACGAGGACCACGCGCTCGCGTTCGCCAGTCGAGTCGAGACCATCGAGGCCGACCTGACGTTCGCCATCCACCTGTTCCCCGAGCGGGCGTCGCTCGGAGAGGCGTTCGACCGCGTGCGCCCCGGAGCGACGGAACAGGTCGACTCGGCCGCTGGCGGGACGGTCGAACTCGCGACCGGCGGCGACTCTGTCGACGGGGACGAGACGACGGTCTCCGTGGAGAAACTCGCCGTCTTCGGCGAGATGGTGCGTCGGGGCGCGACCAGCGTCGCGAGCAACCTCACGGAGATGACGGGCATCGAGACGACCGTGGACGTGACGACGCTGAGCTTCGTCCCCCTCGAGGAGCTACCCGGCGACCTCCGGGACGGGACGTTCGTCGGCGTCGTCTTCGAACTCGACGGTCCGCCGAGCGGCTACGTGATGGTGCTGTTCGACGAGGCCTCCGCCCGGGACGTGGCGACCGCGCTGGTCGGTGACGGCCACGACCCGACGAGCGAGAGCGCGACGTTCACCGAACTGGACCGCAGCGCCATCCGCGAGGTGGGCAACGTGATGGCGAGCAGTTTCGTCGACGGCTGGGCGAACGCACTCGGGACTGCCATCGAGATATCGCCGCCCCAGTTCGTCCACGACCTCGGCGGTGCCATCGTCGACCCCGTCGCGGCCAGCCTCTCCCAGCGCCAGCAGTTCACGTTCGTCTCGGACGCGACCATCCGGGCGGACGACCGCGCGTTCGACTGTAGCCTCTACGCGCTGCCCGACGCCATGGAACTCCGGGAGGCGTTCGACGCGCTGGACGGCGACGCGACGGCGGAACGGTGGACGAACGCGGGAGAGCTATGAAGGTGTACCGGAGCGACTCGCACGAACGGGACGCCCCCGTCAGGGTCGGCGTCGCGGACTACGTCGTCACCGACACCGCCACCCGACTGACGACGACCGGGCTGGGGTCGTGTCTCGGAATCGCGCTCGTCGACACCGGGTCGTCCACGGGCGGTCTGGCACACGCGATGCTCCCGGAAGCGCCCGACGACCCCGACGACGGGGCGAAGTTCGTCGACTCCGTCGTCGGTGCGATGCTGTCCGAACTGCGCGAGGCCGGGACGGACGCCGACGCCGTCGTGGCGAAGATAGCGGGCGGGAGCAACATGCTCGACCTGTCGGGCGTGGGCCGGGAGATCGGAACCAGGAACGTCGCCGCGGCCCGCGAGGCGCTCTCCGACCGCGACGTGCCCGTCGTCGGCGCTGACACGGGCGGCAGCCACGGTCGGTCGCTGGAACTCCACGTCGACACCGGGACGCTGGTCGTCCGGAGCGCTCACGAGGGGGTGAGCCGGCTGTGAGCGCGTTCGAGGACGTGCTCGCGTACGTCGAATCGGAACTGGGGTTCTCGACGAGCCACTACGACGCCTCGTATCTCGACCGGCGCGTCTCCTCGCGGATGCGTCGCACCGACGTCCAGGAACACGAGACGTACCTCGACCTGCTCCGGAACGACGAGGACGAGCGCGAGCGACTGCTCGACGCCCTGTCGGTGAACGTCACCAGCTTCTTCCGGAATCCGGACGTGTGGGCGGAGCTCCGCGGCGTCCTGAACGCGCTGGCGGAGGACGGGTCGGTGAAACTGTGGAGCGCCGCCTGTTCGGACGGTCGCGAGCCTTACTCCCTGGCGATGCTCGCGCTCGACGAAGGCCTCGACCCGGCGGACGTCGAGGTGGTCGCCACCGACATCGACGGCGAGATACTCGAGGCGGCGCGACGCGGCGTCTACCGTACGACGCGAACGACCGACATCGCGGAGCAACTCTCGCCGCTGACGCGGTACGGTCGATTCGTCGACCGCGACGACGACCGATTCGCGGTCGCCGACCGCGTCCAGGAACTCGTCCGGTTCGAACGCCACGACCTGATAAACGACGAGCCGAAAGCCGACGTCGACCTCGTCGCCTGTCGCAACCTCTTCATCTACATCAACGCCGAGCACAAGCTTCCGATGCTCCGAACTATCACCCGATCGCTGCGAGTCGGCGGGTACCTCGTCATCGGCAAGACCGAGACGCTGCCGGAGGAGCTGAAATCGGACTACGAACCGGTGGACAAACGACTCCGGATATATAGGAAACTGGACTAGTACTCCGGAGCGGCGTCCAGGACCAGAAGCGGCCCCCTTAGACGCCGTAGGCGGCGTATCTTCGACCATCGTCTCCGGCGACCACCGCCGGATAGTATCATCTGTGATAACTCATACAGAAGATTAATGTAGTGAAAGTTCGCTGTTGTCGGTAATGAAACTTATAAATCTCGACCCTACTATCGTCCCGGTTCTCGCGTCCAGCGCGACGGCGATGGGCGCGATGGGAATCATGGACTTCATGGAAGAGGAGGAGGAGTCGGACGGCGACTCAGGGTCGGTCGACGCGGGCGGTGGCGACGACCTGTTCGGCGACGACGCCGGCGGCGACATGGACGGCGGGTTCGGCGACGTGGCCGACGACGGAATGGACGACGGGATGGACGACTGGGGAGGGGACGACGGCGGGTTCGGCGACATGGGCGGCGGTGGTGCCGCGGCGACCCAGGAGCTAGAGAACCGCGTCGAGGAACTCGAAAACGAAGTCGGCGACATCTCGTCGTCGATGAGCACGGTCCGCAGCGAGAACGAACAGATCAGCGAGAAGGTCGACGACGTCGAGGAGAACGTCCGCAAGCTACTGGAGATCTACGAGATGGTGACCCGGGGCGTCAACCCGTTCGTCGACGACGTGCCGAACGGCGGCATGGGCGGCGACGCGTTCGACGGCGGCGCGGCGGGTGGCGGGGGCGACTTCGGCCTCTTCGACGACGAGGAAGACGAACAGTCCGAGGAGGACCTCGACGAGGACGTCGCGGACGCGGAAGCGGAGAGCTTCTTCGACGACGACTTCGACGACATCGAGGAGGCGGACGCGATGGACGATTTCGAAGCGGAGGACGACATGGACTTCGAGGACACGGACGACGGCGACGACGAAACGGCCCAGGCGGGCGGGTCGACGTTCCAGGAACTCAAAGAGGAGTACGAGTCCGGGGAGGCCGACTGGGCGGAGGGAGACGACGGTGGCCCGGAGGCGGCCGCCGAACCCGAACCGGCCCCGGAGCCCGAACCGGAGCCGACCCCGGAGCCCGAGCCAGCGAGCACCGACGCTCCGGCCGAGACGGCCCCCGAGGACGACGGAGAGTTCGAGTTCGAGGGTCCCGAACAGACCGGCGAGACGCGGGCGGCGGAGACGACGATGCGGATGCGCCAGGGGACGAACAAACCCTACCTCGAACGGCTCCCCTCCGGTTATCTCGTCGACCTCGTCGTGATGGAGTGGCTGGAGTTCCTCGTCGAGGAGTTCGGCGCCGAGGAGGCCGTCCACACCATCTCCTACTACGAGGACATCGACTGGATAGGGGAGTCGGTCGCGGACGACCTGCTCACCTTCGTCGACGGCATCGCCGACGTGACGGACGTCGACGAGGAGGCCGGAAGCCCCGCGACGCTCGGCGTGGACGACCACATCCAGAGCCTGACGTTCATGAGCCAGCTCACCGGCGACGCGATAGAGCAGAAGGTCGTCGACCACTGCGCGCAGATTCGGGGAGAGGGCCATGGGCTTCAGCGTTAGCGGTGCCACGGCGATCCTGTTCATCGCGATGTTCGTCAGCTTCGGGGTCCTCTACACCGCGACCTACAACGGCTTCGAGCGCGTCACGGACGCCCGGAACGCAGAAACCGACCGGGCGCTCACCCAGCGCAACACGGCAGTGAACGTCACGGACGTCGACGACGGCGGCGACTACCTCAACGTCACCGTGAACAACACCGGCTCGACCGCCCTGAACGTAAACGACACCGACCTGCTCGTCAACGGAAGCTACGTGACCAGCGAGGACGTCGTCAACCGCACCGTCGAGGGTGACGGCGAGACGTCGCTGTGGCTCCCCGGCGAGACCCTCCGCGTCGAGGTCGACGTCTCGTCCGACCCCTGGAACGTGGACGACGTCTCGTCCGTTTCGTGGCAGGTGAAGGTCGTCACGGGCCCCGGCGTGGCGGACACGGAGGTGGTCTGAGTGGCGAGCGTCTCCACGTCCCACCTCATCCTGTTCATCGCCAGTCTCCTCATCGCCGCGAGCGTCGCCGGCACGTTCACGACCGGTATCCAGCGCCTCTCGGGCGCGCTCGGCGACAGGAGCATCGACGTGAGCAAGGACGTGCGCTCGGACGTCGAGATAATCAGCGATTCCGGAAGCGGGGCCGTCTACAACGCGAGCGGTAACGAGAACGTCACGGTGCTCGTCAAGAACACGGGGTCGGGTGATTTAGATGCATCCAAGGGTCAGATTGAAGTACTGCTAGACGGGAAGTATCAGAAGAACGTTTCCGTGGAAGTCGTAGACGGAAGCGCCTGGACGGAAGGAAATGTCGCCAGAGTTAGCATCGATGGCGGCGAGCTGTCGGCCGGAGACCATCGCGTGAAGCTCATCGTCGGCGGCGACGAGGAGGTGTTCAGATTCAGAACATGAGCTCGAACAATCTGTACTCGCTCGGTCTGGAGGACCACGACCGCCTGAACAACGAACTCGGGGGCGGCATCCCCCGGGGGTCCATCGTCCTCGTCGAGGGGGACTACGGGGCCGGCAAGAGCGCGATGAGCCAGCGCTTCAGTTACGGTCTCTGCGAGACCGACCACAGCGTGACCCTGCTCTCGACGGAGCTGACGGTTCGCGGGTTCATCGACCAGATGCACTCGCTGTCGTACAACGTCGAGGAGCATCTGCTGGACGAACGACTGCTCTTCCTCCACGCCGACGTGGATACCGGACACAAGCTCAGCGCGCCGGGAGCGCCCGACGACGAGGACGACGGCAGTCAGCGCAAGGAGCTGTTGAACCGCCTGATGAACGCCGACGCGATGTGGGAGGCGGACGTCGTCGTCATCGACACGTTCGACGCCATCCTCCGCAACGACCCGACGTTCGAGGCGCTGGTCCGGCAGAACGAGGAGCGCCAGGCCGCCCTGGAGATCATCTCGTTCTTCCGCGACCTCGTCTCGCAGGGGAAGGTCGTCGTCCTCACCGTCGACCCCTCGACGGTCGACGAGGAGGCCATCGGTCCGTTCCGCGCCATCGCCGACGTGTTCATGGAACTCCAGATGGTCGAGGTCGGTAACGACGTCCGCCGCAACATCTCCGTCAAGCGGTTCGCCGGCATGGGCGAGCAGGTCGGGGACACCATCGGTTACTCCGTGCGCGCGGACGCCGGCATCGTCATCGAGAGTCGTAGCGTGGCGTAGGCAGCATGACCGAGCACGGGACCACCCAGATAGAGGACGACCTTCGGGAGGTGGCGATGCGTCGTCCGCATCTCCGCGACTACCTGAAGCGGTTCAAGCAGTTCACGGGTGAGTTCCCGCGCCTCGTCGAGGAACCGAGCAGCGAGTGGGAGGCCGACAAGCCGAACGTCATCTACCCCGCCGGCGGTCCCATCTACTGTCACGTCTACGGCGACGTCGGCCAGGACACCAAGTACTACGCCGTCGAGCCCGAACTCTCTGACACCGAACAGGAGCTGTTCTGGCAGGTCCGCGGCCAGATTCTGGAGAAGAGCGTCAACAAGCCGGCCCCCCAGGACGAGTCGGAGTACGACGACCGCATCGAGGAACTGCTCCAGGACACGGTTCGCGTCGAGAACGGCGACGGACGCGGCGGACTCGTCGACCGAATCAACCGCTTCTCGCCGAAGAACTTCCGCGAGCGCGTCCAGGGCCTCTCCCCGCAGGACCTCGCCCGCCGCATCGGTTCCATCGGGTACGAGGACGTGAAGGCCGGCGTGCGAAGCCTCCGGACGAACGACGTGGTCGAGGAACTGAAGACGCTCTCCAGCGTCGGTCAGTACGAGGTGAGCGAGCAGACCTACGAGAACATCCGCTACCGGCTGAACCGCGACATCGTCGGGTTCGGGCCGCTGGAACCCATCATGCGCGACTCGGCGAACGAGGACATCCACGTCATCGGCCCCCACGAGACGTACGTCGACCACGGCACGTACGGGATGCTGGCCACGACGGTCGACTTCGGCAACGCCGAGCAGTTCGACAACTGGCTTCGCAACATGGGCGAACGCATCGGCGACCCCGTCTCCGACTCGGACCCCATCGTGGACTCGACGCTGCCGGACGGGTCGCGTATCAACATCATCTACAGCGACGACGTGAGCCTGAAGGGACCGAGCCTCACCATCCGTCAGGGCGAGGGGACGCCGCTGTCGGTCGCCCAGATTACGAAGTGGGGGACGCTGTCGCCGAAGCTGGCGGCGTACCTCTGGCTCTGCCTGGAGAACGAACAGACGGTGTTCGTCGTCGGCGAGACGGCGTCCGGGAAGACGACGACGCTGAACTGCATCATGTCGTTCATCCCCCGGGACAGCAAGATATACACCGCCGAGGACACCGCCGAGGTGCTCCCGCCCCACGACACGTGGCAGCAACTGCTCACCCGCGAGGGCCAGGGCGAGGGCAGTTCCGACGTGGACATGTTCGACCTCGTCGCGGCGGCGCTGCGGTCGCGCCCCGACTACATCGTCGTCGGTGAGGTGCGTGGCGAGGAGGGCCGCATGGCGTTCCAGGCCGCCCAGACCGGCCACCCCGTGATGTTGACCTTCCACGCCAGCGACATCGTCTCGATGATCCAGCGGTTCACGGGCGACCCCATCAACGTGCCCGAGACGTTCATGGACAACGCCGACGTGGCGCTGTTCCAGAACCGGGTCAAGCAGGGCGACGACGTGTTGCGCCGGGTGACCAGCGTCCAGGAGATAGAGGGGTACTCGAAGGACATGGGCGGGGTCGTCACCCGGCAGGCGTTCTACTGGGACCCCGTCGACGACGAGATCGTCTTCCAGGGGATGAACAACTCCTACGTCCTCGAAGAGCAGATAGCGACGCTGCTGGGGTACGAGAACACGCGCGACATCTACGACGAACTGGACTTCCGCGCGGAGATAATGGAACGGATGATAGAGGAGAACGTCCTCGGGTACCACGAGGTCAACGAGACCATCGAGGCGTTCCAGCGTGACGGCGTCGAGGGGCTTCCCTTCGACATGCACCGGTCGATATAGCATGGCAGAAGCAGAGCCACAACAACGTGACGCCAAACAGCTCTTCTCCAGCGTCGTCTCCTCGACGCTGGAAGCGTACGACGAGATGGAGATACCGATGTACCGGTATCTCGGGGTCGTCGTCGTTCCCGCCGTGGTCTTCGCCGTCCTCTCGTTCGTCGTCGTCTTCGTCGTCGACCTCCCCTTCCTCGTCGCGTTGCCCGTCCCGCTGCTGGGCGTCCTCGGCGTGGTGTCCGCCCTCGTCTATCCGAAGATTCGGCGCGACCGCCGCCGCAAGCAGATAGAGGACCGTCTCCACCTCTTCATCACGCACATGACCATCCTCTCGACGGCGAACATCGACCGCGTCGAGGTGTTCCGCATCCTCGCCGAGGAGGACGAGTACGAGGAACTCGCCCGCGAGATGCGTCGGCTCGTCGAACTCGTCGACACGTGGAACCAGAGTCTGGACGACGCCTGCCGTCTCCGCGCGAAGTCGGTGCCGAGCAAGGCGCTCTCGGACTTCCTGGACAGGCTGGCGTACACCATCAACGCCGGCCAGGAGATACAGGAGTTCCTGCTGGCGGAGCAGGACGCCGTCATCCAGCACTACGTCACCATCTACGAGGGAGCGTTGCGGAACCTCGAAGTGATGAAGGACCTCTACCTGTCGATGATTCTCTCGGTGACGTTCGCGCTCGTGTTCGCCACCGTACTCCCCATCCTCACCGGGACGAACCCGACGATGACGGTCGGGGCAGTCGTGGTCATGTTCGCGTTCGTCCAGGTCGGGTTCCTCTTCATGATTCACACGACCGCGCCGTACGACCCGGTGTGGTACCACCCGGAGAAGCGCGGGCGGACGGTCGCCGAGCGCAAGATACGGGCCAGCGTCATCGGCGGCATCCTGCTCACCGTCGCCGCCATCGGCGCGAGCCTCTACGTCCTGCTCGGCCGGACATCCATCGCCCCCGACGCCATCCCGCTGCCGGTGTACGCGGCGTTCCCGACGACGCCGCTGCTCATCCCCGGCCTGATCGTCCGGCGCGAGGAAGAGAAGGTCAAGGGCCGCGACGACGAGTTCACCAACTTCATCCGGGCGCTCGGCGCGACCGAGAGCGCGAAGCAGTCTACGACCTCGAAGGTGCTCGAGAGCCTGCGAAACAAGGACTTCGGGGCGCTGACCGACAACGTCAACGACCTCTACAAGCGACTGAACATGCGGATAGAACCGGAGATGGCCTGGCGTCACTTCTCGGCGGACACGCGGTCGTATCTCATCCAGAAGTTCAGCGAGATGTACCTCCTGGGTCGCCAGATGGGCGGCGAACCGAAGCGCCTCGGCGAACTCATCAGCGGGAACATGAACGAGGTCATGCAGTTGCGCGAGCAGCGCGACCAGTCGACGGTGACGCTCATCGGCGTCCTCTACGGTATCACGGCCGCCTCGACGTTCGCGTTCTTCATCGGTCTCGAAATCGTCGACATCCTGGCGGGGATGTCCATCGGGCTGAACACGTCGCAGTTCGACTTCGGGACCATCATCCACACCGAGGTGTACGACAACATCATGATCGAGTACCTGCTGGTCCTCATCGTGCTCATCAACGGCGTGCTGTCGTCGCTGATGATTCGCATCGTCGACGGCGGCCACAAGGTCAACGCCTACCTGCATTTCGTCCTGTTGACGTGGGTCAGCGCCATCATCGCGTGGGTGACCCGCAACGTCGTCGGGGCGTTCCTTAACGTCTGAATATTTATATAGACGGAGTGAAATGCAAGAAGAGACGCGCTGGCACGCGAAAACCATGTCCGAAACAGTCATCGCCGACTTCGTCGCACGCTTCAGCCTCGACACCGCCGAGGACCCCGAACCCGTCCGGGGGCGTATCGTCCTCAGTCAGAAGCGCCTCGTGCTGGCCACCGGCGGGTCGAAGACGACGATACCGCTCGCTGCCGTCTTCGACGTGTCCGTCGGACACGTTCCCGACGAACTCGAATCGTTCTTCAACGACACGCTGACGGTCGCGTACGAGCGTGACCACGGACGCCACACCGCCGTCATCGAGGCGGGTACCGAGGAGGTGGGGCAGTTCAAGACGCTGCTGTTCAAGGCGATGCTGAGCGGGACGCCCGTCCGGGTGAAACATCCGGCGCGCGTCGGCGGTCGGGTCACCGACGGCGAGTTCGAGGCGGGCAAGATACGAATCCAGCCCGGTCGGGTGGAGTTCTGCGGCGTGTCGGAGCCGTTCGAGGTGGAGCTCTCGGCGGTCACGTACTTCCAGAAGCAGCGGCGCGAGGTCGGCGGCGACGAGCGCACTGTCGTCGCCATCCGCCACGCGTCGGAGGGACAGACGGTCACCTCGGAGTTCGCGGTCGCCTCGAAGCACAAGCTCAACCTGCTCGGACGCTACTTCCGGCTGGAGTACTCGGAGGTCGCCAAGGAGGCCGAACGCGTCGACACCTCCGAACGGGAGATGGAGGCGCTCGTCGCCATCTACTCGGGGGCTAGCAGCGGCAACCTCGCCGGTGCCCTCGGCATCGACGCCGGGAGCGCCGCGATGTTGCTCTCGGACCTGGAGGAGAAGGACCTGGTCGACGACGACGGCGAGCGACTGTCGCTGTCGCCAGCGGGGAAGATGCTCGTCAGCGACCGCATCGAGAAGGTGAACACCTGACTGACGGGGGTCGCCGTTCGAGGGGACCAGTTACTTTACCGAGCCGTTCCTGGCTACGAACATGGCGATACGGCTGTATGCGCTCGACGGTTGCCCGTACTGCGAGACGGTCCACGACGCGCTCGACGACGCCGGCGTCGAGTACGAGACGGAGTGGGTGGAAGCGCTGCACTCGAAGCGAGACGAGGTAAAGCGCGTCAGCGGTCAGCGCGGCGTCCCCGTGCTCGTCGACGACGAGCGCGGCGTCACGATGGCCGAGAGCGAGAAGATAGTCGAGTACGTGGAGCGGACGCTCGCATGAAGATTTACACCGGTCGCGGCGACGAGGGCCAGACCGACCTGCGGGACATGTCCCGCGTCTCGAAGGCCAGTCCGCGCATCGAGGCCTACGGGACGGTCGACGAGGTGAACGCCCTGGTCGGCCGGACGCGACCGACGGGTCACGACGACGTCGACGAGAAGCTCCGCGAGGTCCAGAACCACCTCCACGTCGTCCAGGCGGACTTCGCCAACCCCGACCCGGACGACGGCGACCCCGAAGTGGGCGAGGAGCACGTCGAACTCCTCGAGGAGTGGATGGACGGCTACGACGACGAACTCGACCCGCTGGAGTCGTTCATCCTCCCCGGCGGCGGCGAGTCGGGGGCGAACCTCCACCACGCCCGCACCGTCTGCCGACGCGCCGAGCGCCGCGCGGTGGCGCTCGCGGCCGAGGAGGACGTGAACGACGTCGCCGTGACCTATCTCAACCGCCTCTCGGACGCGCTGTTCGTCCTCGCCCGCGTCGTCAACGAGCGCGACGGCGAGCACGAGGAGTCGCCGACGTACTGAACCGACTACAGTCCGAGTTCGCGACCGATGACGAGGTGCTGAATCTCGCTCGTCCCTTCGCCGATCTCCATCAGCTTCGCGTCGCGGAGGAACCGCTGGGGCGAGAAGTCCTCGGTGTAGCCGTAGCCGCCGAGCACCTGGACGGCCTCCTCGGAGACCTTCCTGGCGGACTCGCTGGCGTCGAGTTTCGCCATCGCGCTCTCGTGGGTGACCGACTCGCCCGCGTCGTACTTCGTCGCGGCCTTGTGCGTGAGCAGTCGCGAGCGCTCGATCTTCCGGTCCATGTCGACTATCTTGTTCCGGATGGCGTCGAACTTCGAGATGGGCTGGCCGAACTGCTCGCGCTCGGTGCTGTACTCCTTCGCGGCCTCGAACGCGCCCTGGGCGATGCCGGTCGACAGCGCGGCGATGGAGATGCGACCGCCGTCGAGGGTCTTCTTCGTCTGCTCCCAGCCGTCGCCCTCCTCGCCGAGCAGGCGGTCCTCGGGGAGCCGGACGTCCGAGAGCTTTATCTCGCAGGTCGGGGAGGCGTTCAGGCCCATCTTGTCCCACACCGTCGTCACCTCGAAGCCGTCGTCCTCCTCGGGGTCGACGATGAAGGTGGAGATGCCGTCGTAGCCCGCGCCGGGGTCGGTGACCGCCTTGACGAGCACGCTACCCGCCACGTTCGCGTTCGTGATGAACTGCTTCGTGCCGTTGAGGACGTACTCGTCGCCGTCTTTCTCCGCCATCGTGTCCATGTCGCTGGCGTCGGAGCCGGACTCCGGTTCGGTGAGCGCCCACGAACCGACGTACTCGCCCTCCGCGAGCGGGCGGAGCCAGCGCTCTTTCTGCTCGTCCGTGCCGAACAGCTCGATGGGCTTGCTGGCCAGCGAGACGTGCGCGGCGTAGGAGAGGCCGACCGAGCCGGAGACGCGGCCGAGTTCCTCGGTGACGAGGGCGTACATCAGCTGGTCGCCGCCGAGACCGCCGTACTCCTCGCTGACGGGGACGCCCATCATGTCGAGGTCGGCGAGCTGGTCGAACACCTCCTCGGGGTAGCGGTGTTCGTCCTCTATCTCCTGGGCGATGGGTTCGATCTCCTCCTCGCAGAACTCCCGGACGGTGTCCCGGACCATCCTGTGCTCGTCGGGAAGGTTGAAATCCATGTGCAAATTTTGCGCGACCGACGGCTTAAAGACAGCGAACCCCGCGGCGCGAGGGCACGAACCGGCGGCGACCCCTCCCCGCCGTCACAGCACGTCGGCCCCGTCGGTGATGACGCCGTCGACGCCCGCCCGTCGGAGCGCGTCCGCCTCCTCGCGCGTCGTCACCGTCCACGCGTTCACGCCGAGGCCGGCCTCGTGGGCCCGGGTGACGAACGCCTCGTCGCAGAGCCCCTGCTCGGGGTGGACGAACGCGCAGTCGAGGTCGACGGCGGCGGCGACGCAGTTCGGCCCGCGGTCGCTGATGAACGCCAGCGTCGCGTCGGCGTCGCGTTCGCGAATCTCGCGGAGCGCGCGCCGGTCGAACGACGAGAAGAGGCAGTCGTTTTCGGCGTCCGCGGCGGCGGCCAGCACGCCGTCGGCCATCCCGGTTCGTTTCAGTTCGACGTTGACGTCGACCGCCGCCGGAACCGCGTCGAGGACGGTATCGAGGTCCGGAATCGGCTCTCCGGAGTCGAGCACGGTGAGTTCTCGAATCTCCGACCACGGGGTCTCCTCGACGAGGCCGGTGGCGTCGGTCAGCCGGGAGAGCCGTTCGTCGTGGAAGACGACGAGTTCCCCCGACCCGCAGCGGCGCACGTCTATCTCGACCTGGTCCGCGACCTCGCTCGCCGCCCGGACCGCTCGCACGGTGTTCTCGGGGTGCTCGCCGGCGAAGCCGCGGTGGGCGATGAGCGTCACGTCGCTCATACGTCGTCTGCGCTCCCGGCGAACTTATCCCCTGGGCCTCCGTGGCCTCCGGTATGCGAGCCGTTCGTTACCACGAACACGGCGGTCCCGACGTACTGACGGTCGAGGACGTCGACCGGCCGACTCCGGCCGACGACGAACTCCTCGTCGCGGTGCGCGCCGCGGCGGTCAACCCGGTCGACACCTACTTCCGCGAGGGGTCGTACCCGCCGGGCGATCTGCCCTGGATTCCGGGCTCCGACTTCGCCGGCGAGGTCGCGGCGGTCGGGGACGAGGTCGAGGAGTTCGCCCCCGGCGACCGCGTGTTCGGCACGGCGCTCGGCAACGACCGACCCGGGACCTGCGCGGAGTACGTCGCCGCGCCGACCGACCGCGTCGCCCGACTACCGAACGGCGTCGGTTTCGACGAGGGGGCGGCGGTCGCGCTGGTCGGCGTGACTGCGTGGCGCGCGCTCGTCGACCACGCCGACCTCGAACCCGGAGAGCGCTGCCTCGTCCACGGCGGCAGCGGCGGCGTCGGCCACGTCGCGGTGCAACTCGGCGCGGCGGTCGGGGCGCGGGTCACGACCACCGCCCGCGAGACGTACCACGACCGCATCGACGCGCTCGGGGCCGACGACGTCCTCGACTACGCCAGGGACGACCTCGCCGACGCGGTCCGGGACGCCGGCGCGCCCGACGTCGTCCTCGACCACCGACTGGACGACTACCTCCAGTTCGACGCGGACGTGGCCGCCCAGGGCGGTCGCGTCGTCGGAATCGGCAACCAGGATGCTGCGGCGGGGTTCGAGGACGTTCCGGCCGCGCGCTCGAAGGAACTCACCCTGACGCTGATGAGCATGTTCAACACCCCGGACGTGGCCGCGGTGCTGGAACGCCTCGCGCGCCTCGTCGCCGACGGCGCGATAGCGCCGGAGATAGCCGACTCGTACGCGCTGGACGCGGTCGACGAGGCCCACCGGGCGGTGCTCGAGGAGAGTTTCTGCGGGAAGCTCGTCGTCGAACCCTGACCGGGCCGCGTCGGCGCCGCCGAGGCAGACTCGCGGACTGACGGTGACCGCCGTCGCCGGGACGGTCACCCGGAGAGGTGGCGGCGACCGTCGTCGTCACCGACGGAGACCGTCCGAGACGGTCCGGTCCGACCTCGACGGGACGAGCCCGGACCGGTCCTCGAAACGTCACCGACGGACGGAGCGAAAAGAGATAACTCGGTCGACGTTGGACCCCTCGCTATGGGAGCCCCAGGCGACATCGAGTTCGACGACGACGTGCAGCGACGCATCTACCGTCACGTCGAGCGGAGCGGGACGACGACTGTCGACGACGTTCGCGACGAAATCCGGGTGCCGGCGCCGGCCGGGTCCAAGCCGGCGCGCTCGGGGACGACCGAGCCGCGCGTTCGGCTCCCCCCGGAGGAGTTCCACGACCACGTCGACGCGATGGTCGAGGCCGGCCACCTCGTCGAGCGCGACGGCACGCTCCACCTCGCCTTCGACGAGGGGACCGAGGAGTACACGGAAGGCGACCTCACGTACCGCATCCGGCCGGCCCGGGAGTCCGACCGCCGGGGCATCGCGGCGGCCATCCGCGAGGTGGCGGAGGAGGGCACGTCGATTGCCGGCGAACGCGTCGCGGCCGAAATCGACGAGCAGGGCGCGCTCCTCCGGCACAACGACCGCAAGTCGCGGATGTTCTTCGTCGGCGAGGTGGCGTCCGACGAGGACGGCGGCGACGAGTGGTCCGACGGCGAGGGCGAAATCGCCGGCTGGGTCCACGTCGACGCGCCGGAACTCGACAAGCTCCGGCACACCGGCGAACTCACGGTCGGCGTGCGCGAGCGGTACCGCGAGCACGGCATCGGCAGCCGCCTGCTGGAGCGCGCCATCGACTGGGCCGACGAGGCGAACTACCGCAAGGTGTACCAGAGCGTGCCGGCGACCAACGAGACGGCCATCGACCTGCTCCAGGACCACGGCTGGGAGACCGAGGCGGTCCGCGAAGACCACTATCTCGTCGGCGAAGAATTCGTCGACGAGGTGATGATGGCGCGGGAGCCCTGAGACGCCGACACAGTCGCGCCCGGCGGTCCCTTCGAACCGTTCTCGGTTGGCAATCTCCGACACGACGGTCCGTTCCGGAACCTTTGAATCGACCGCCACGAAATCCATTCTCGTGTCACGTCGTCGCCTGTTCGTCTCGCTGAGTTCGATGGTCTTCCTCGTCAACTTCGCGCGGGTGGTGTTCGCGCCGCTCCTCGAACCGCTGAAAGCGGCGTTCAGCGTCGGCGACGCGACCGTCGGACTCATCGCAACGCTGGCGTGGCTGGGGAGCGCGCTTCCGCGCATCCCGACCGGCTACCTGCTGACGCGGATTCCCCGCCACCACGTCGTCCTCGCGACTGGCGTCGTCCTCACCGCCAGCGCGGGCTTCACCGCGTTCTCGAACTCCATCGCGGTGCTCGGCGCCGGTGCGTTCCTGATGGGACTGGCCAGCGGCGCGTACTTCATCGCCGCGAACCCGCTGGTGAGCGAACTCTACCCCGAGGCGGTCGGCCGCGCCATCGGCATCCACGGCACGGCGAGCCAGCTCGCGGCCGTCGCCGCCCCGCTGTTCGTCAGCTGGGTGCTCGCCAGGGTCGGCACCGCCGGTCTGGAACTCGTCGGAACCGACGTCACGGGCTGGCGGCTCGTGCTCGCCAGCATCGGCGTCGCGGCCGCCGTCGCCACGGCCGTCCTCTTCGTCGTCGCGCGTCGCACCGACCTCCCGGACGCCGGGTCGGCCGACCGCGCGCTGCTCGCCGCCCTGCGCCGCCAGTGGCCCATCATCGCCAGCGGCGTCGCCATCATCGGCGCGACGGGGTTCGTCTGGAACGGTCTCTTCAACTTCTACCCGACCTACCTCCAGACGAAGGGCATCGCGCCGGCCACCGCGCGGACGATGCTCACCGTCCTCTTCGCGGCTGGCGTCCCCGCGTTCTGGTTCACGGGGCGGCTCGCCGACCGCCTGCCCTACGTTCCGCTGATGCTGTCGATTCTCGGGGGCTTCGTCGCCTGCCTGCTCGCGCTCACCGCCGTCGGCGGACTGGTCGGCGTCGTCGTCGTGTCGGTCGTGCTCGGCTACGTCATCCACAGCCTCTTCCCCGCGCTGGACACGTACCTGCTCGACTCGCTCCCCGACGAGAACCGCGCCAGCGCCTACGCCATCTACAGCGGGACGATGATGGTCGTCCAGGCCACCGGGAGCTCCGTCGTCGGCACGCTGACGAGCGCCGGTTTCGCGTTCGAGTTCGTCTTCCGGTCGTTCGCCGTCGGCCTCGTCGCCATCCTCTGCGTCCTCCTGGCACTGCACGCGACCGACCGACTGCCGACGGAGGCGGCGACGAGTTGACCGCCCCGGTCGGCCCCTGCGAGCACCGGGGTCGGTCCGAGAAACGACCCACGCGGTGCCGATTCCATTCCCTTTTTGACAACCCTGACCCAACCCCCTCTCGATGGAGTACGTCCAGGAGCGGGTCACGACGCTCCACGACCTGACCGGCGACGTGCCCGACGCGCCGACCGGGGACGCTGCCGTCGTCGTGCCGATGACCGACCGCGAGTGCGGAACTCGGGCGGCCGAGCGCGTCCTCGCGGAACTGGAAGCGGTCGGTCCCGGCGCAGTCGTCGTGCCGCTCCGCGCGCCCTCGGAACGCGTCGCGGCGTTCCGGGAGTGGCTAGCGTCGTTCGACCTCCCGCTCGAACTGCTGTGGTGCAACGGTCCGCGGACGGGGGACCTGCTCGCCCGCCACGGCCTCGACGGCGCGACGGGCAAGGGACGGGACGTCTGGCTGGCGCTGGGCGTCGCCGCCGAGCGTGCCGACTACGTCGTCGTCCACGACGCCGACGCGAAGACCTACGACGCGTCGTGGGTGCCGCGGTTGCTCGCCCCCCTCACCGGCGAGTTCTCGTTCACGAAGGGCTACTACGCACGCGTCGAGGACGACCGGCTCTACGGACGGCTGTTCCGGCTCTTCTACGAACCGCTCGTCGCCGCCCTCGCCGAGCGCCACGACGCCGCCGTCCTCGAGTATCTCGCCGCGTTCCGGTACGCGCTGGCGGGCGAGTTCGGCCTGACCGCCGACCTCGCGCGCTCGCTCCGGGTCGAGCGCGAGTGGGGCCTGGAGGTCGGGACGCTCGGCGACGCGTTCGCCCACGCCGGGTTCGCCGGCACCGCGCAGGTCGACCTGGGCCGCTACGAGCACGACCACCGGGGCGTCGCCGGCCCGGACGGTCTCTCGGCGATGAGCGAGGGCGTCGCGGACGCGCTGTTCCGGGTCTGTGAGACCGAGAGCGTCGACCCGGACTACCCCTCGCTCGCCCGGCGCTACCGCGAGACGGCGGACCGGTTCGTCCGGCAGTACGCCGCCGACGCCGCCCACAACGGCCTGACGTACGACCCCGCGGCGGAGCGCGAGCAGGTCGCCACCTACGCGGACGCCGTCGCCCCGCCGGACGACGCCGGCGTCCTCCCGGCCTGGTCGGACGTCGGGCTGACCCCCGGCGCGGTCCTCGACGCCACGCGACCGCGGGTCCCCCAGCGCCCCTCGGACTGACGACGGTCGCGCCGGCCGACCGATTCTCGCCGGTCCCGGGGCGCGTCGACAGCCCGGAAGGTCTTAACTGGTCGAGTCCCAATTTAGGAGTGCGCACCTCAAGTCCCCGCCCGAGCACGCCCAGTTCGGGCGCGATGACAGCGCGGAGAACCCGGGTGCGCGACATCGAACGCGGTCGGTCGCGGCGTCGTCCGCGACCCGCTCCGGTTGCGCTATGCAACCCGCCCGGCACGAGGGTTTGCCAGCCGACGCGGCACGCCGCCTCGGGATGAGGCTGGAAGTTAGTGTTCCGGGCGTACATTTCGGCGCTATCAGAACGCGTACTGACGAGTCCCGCGAACGCAAATCGACCAGCACGAGGAGGGTACCGAACCGCTTAGTAGCGGGCAGAGTCGCTACTAATCAAAAGACACCATGGCGACGGACAGACTGATTCGGGAGGACGAGTTGGACGAGCTGTTGACGCTGTACCGGATGCTCAATCCGGACGACCCCGAACTCCGGCGCGACGAGGAACTGTACGAACACTGGCGCGACATGCTACACGACGAGTCGCTCGAGATCGTCGTGGTCGAACACGACGGCCGACTCGTCTCTTCGTGCGTACTGTCGATCACCAGGAACCTGACCAGGAACGCGAGACCGTTCGGGGTGATCGAGAACGTCGTAACGCACGAAGAGTACAGGGGGAACGGGTTCGGAACGCTCTGTCTGGAGAAGGCGACCGAGATAGCCGAGAGTCGGGACTGCTACAAGATCATGTTGCTGACCGGGTCCGAGAAGGAGTGGAAGCACGAGTTCTACGAGAGCTGCGGGTTCGACCGGGAGGAGAAGACCGGGTTCGTCCGCAACCTGCGATCGTAGACCGACGTCCCGAGACGGCTCCTTCGAGCGCCGAGAGCAGCGTCGACGCCCCGGTACCGCCTCGGCTCGTCCGCTCGCGGCGTCTCCGCCGGAACCCGTTCCGGCACGACGCCGGTGAGGGGCGTCGCGGTGCGAGGAGTACCGCTACACTCGCTCGAGATACTCGAGCGCTGCGCGCCAGGCGCGAGCAGCGGCGCGCCCGTTCGCCTCGTGCGTTCCACCGAACTTGTGGGTCTCCTCCGGGGCAGCGTCGCTCTCGAATCGGTAGGGGACTCGAATCGCGTGACCGGCGTCGGGAAAGGAAAGATGCTCGAACCGCCAGGGGTGGTCGTGGTCGTCGAGGCGGTCGGTAGCGCGGTCCGCCAGCTCCGCCGACGGCCACACGGTGTCCTTTCCTCCGGAGACGAGCAACACCGGCCCTTCGATATCTTCGACGGGAATCGCGGCCCGTTCTTTCTCCTCGGTCGTCGAACGCTCCAGAGCCAGCGTCGAGGCGTTCGGTTCCTCGGTTTCCAGCGGGTCGCCGATATCGTCGTCCTCGTGGACGTACTCGTCGACAGGGAGATGCGGGAGCGGTTCTCCCGCGAGCGTCCACGTCGGCTGGCCTTCGCCGACACCGTCCATCCAGGACGGGGCAGGCCAGACGTAGCAACTCGGAACGTACGCGACGACGACGCCGACCGCGTCGAACTGCGAACCGACCAGTAGCGACGCCTCACCGCCCCTGGAAAATCCGACGACGCCGACTTGCTCGCCGGCGACTTCGGGGCGTCGGAGGAGCCAGTCGGCGGCGCGTCCGAACTCTTCCAGCGGAACTTCCAGCAGTCTGTCCCGAACGCCGGACGTGCCGAAGTACTCGACGCACAGCACCGTGTAGCCGTGCTCGGCGAGCATCGCGGCGTACGTCTGTTCGTATCCGCGCGCGCCACCGCCCCCGTGGAGAACGAGCACGCCCGGGTGGGGGCCGTCCCCGAGGCCCGGATAGAGCCGACCGCTCACCGCTTCCGTTCGAATCGTCGTCCCGGAGACGAATCTCCCGTCCATGCCGTCGCTTCGAAGGGACGGGCAATTAACTATCGGATATCTGTCTGGTGTTCCCGGCCGACGTCTCGGGCCCCGGATGACTGGACACCGACGATCTGTCCACGCCACGACGCCGGGTCGAGACCGTCACTGGACGTCGCCTCCGAGATATCGCCGTCGTCCCGCCCTATTGGTTGACATTGTCTAACAATCTTCTCAATATCGTTACGGTTATCAAAAATGTTATGGTACTGCTGGAGAGACGTTCAGAACGGGACAATGAGCGTAAACCTCCAGCAGTTCGGACGGGCGGAGGTGCCGGAGATCGCCACGACGCTCCGTAACGCCGGGATTTCGGGGGCTGGCGGGGCAGGATTTCCGACGCACGCGAAGTGGGAACACCTCGACGACGTTTCGTTTCTCCTGGTGAACCATCAGGAGAGCGAGCCGAACTACTACGTCGACAAGTGGCTCGGTCGGTCCCGCGCCGGGGACTTCGCGTCGTTCTTCGACGCGCTCCTCGAGCAGGCGCTCGAACTGGTCGTCGTCTGCGCGAAAGAGACCGACCGGGAGCGATGGACGAGGGAACTGGAAGACGTCGTGGACGGCACGGTGTACGCGCCGGAACAGCTCCCGCTCGACCCCGACGACGAGTCGGGCGTGGTGTTCGCCTACACCGAAGACAGGTACGAGTACGGGATGGAGAACGTGCTCCTCAGGCTGGTCGCCGACGTCGTCCTGCAGGACGAGTTGCCGATGGACCACGGGTGGATCGTCCAGAACACCGAGACGATGCACAACGTGTTCCGCGCGCTGGACGAGGGCGACCCCGTGACGCGGAAGTTGGTTCACGTCGACGGGAACGTCCCCCGCCATCGGTTCCTCGACGTGCCGGTGGGAACGCCGGCCGCGACGCTTCTCGAGGCCGCCGGCAGGTCGTCCGCGGAACTGGACGACGAAACGCTCGCGGACGGCGGTCCGGGCTGGTGCTTCGAGGTCGACGGGTCGCCCGCCGAGTTCGGCGTGAAAAAGCGGACGAACTGCGTGCTCGTGCTCGACGACGAGGTGGTCGCCGAGAACACGCTCGGCGACGGGCGAGTCAACGTCCTCAACGCGTACGACTGGTCGGGCGACCACGAGACCGAACCGACCAGAATCGAGCCCGACGTCGTCCGCATTCCGCTCATCACCAACCCCGACTTCGGCGACGTGGTCGTCGAGAGCCGTCCGATAGTCGGAGAGGGAGCCGAGGTTACCGAAGGCGAGATGATCGCCGTCCCGGGGAAGGACGCCATCAGCAACACCCAGCACGCGTCCATCGACGGCACAGTGACGGCAGTGACGGACGCACACGTCGAGATTCGCCGTGACGCGAGAGACGAGAGTTCGTCCGCGTACGTGGCGGAACACGAACGGATGGTCTACTGGACGTGGTGCAGGGAGTGCGGCGAGTACGTCGCTCGTCCGGACCCGGAGCACCTCGGCGCGAGAACGGAGTACGTCTGCGAGGACTGCCGGTGAATCGATTCCCGCAGTTCCGCGTCCGGACCTCCGACGCTGCCGCCACCCGCGGCTCTACGGGCAGGACTGCCGGTCCGTATGGACCACGGCCCCCAACGATGACGGGTCGGGATGCCGAATCGGTCAGCGGGAGGGCGTCTCCGTGACGTCCGAACGAACCCACGCCTTCGCGTTCGTTTTGTCGCAGACGACGTAGCTCTCTCCGTCCTCGTAGCCGGCGAAATCGTCCAGGTTCGGTACCTCCGGTTCCCTCGGCTCGGCTATCTCTTCACGGGATTCCGTATACATGGATACTTGCTGGGACGAAATCGACACCGTCGTTTCAGCGTCACCTGTTACGATGGAGGAGCGAGCCAAAAGGCCTGTGGCTAGATACGATTCTCGTGGACGCCGCGTTCCGGTCCTGTGACCCAGTCCATCGTCCCCGTCGGTTCCGGCGAGACGCGAAAGAGCCGACCGGCGACGAACTGATTGCGTGCCGTCCCCGTCAGCGGCCGGCGGTCGATGACGGCACCGATAGTTCGCCCCGGTTCGGAATCGACGACGTGATACGATGGCTTCGACGACTTCACACGAGACACCCGGAATGGCCCTGACGGACCTCATCGAAGAGTACCTCCTCCTGTGGATTCTGCTCTCGGTCGGACTCGGTATCGCGGTCCCCCGGCTGGCGGTGGTGACGCGAGCGTCGACGCTCGTCCTCGCGGTGATGATCGGTAGCATCTCGCTGACGCTGTCGGTCGAACGGTTCCGTCAGGTCGACGCCCGAGCGCTCGGGGCGGTGCTCGCCGGACACGTGACCATGCCGTTCCTGGCGTTCGGAATCGCCCGCGGACTCGGCCTGTCGCCGGAACTGACCGTGGGGTTCGTCGTCCTGGGAGCGGTCACCCCGGAACTCGTGACGCCGGTGATGACCGAACTCGCCGACGGCGATACCGCACTCTCGACGACCGCGCTCGTCGTCGTCGGCGTCGGGAGCGTCGGCTTCATACCGGCCGTCGTGGCGGTCCTCGTCGGCGGCGTCGACGTTCCGACGGCTCCGATCGTCGAGCAGCTGGTGGTGGCCGTCGTCGCACCCATGCTGGTCGCGGTCGGCGTACGCGCCTGGCAACCCGAGCGCGTCGCCCGGTACGACGCCTACTATCCGTCGGTGTCGGCGGTGATGGTGATACTCATCATCGGCGGCGTTACGGCCGCCAACGCGGCAGTCGTTCGCTCGAACGCGTCCCTGCTGGCCAGCGTCGGCGTCGGCGCCGTCGTCCTCAACGGTCTCGGGTACGGCGTCGGCTTCCTGGTCGGGCGGCGGGCTGCCCGCCCGGCGCGCGTCGCGTCGGTTCTCACGGTCGGCATGCGCGATTTCGCCGTCGCGGCCGCCCTCGTCATCGCGGCCGGGCTCCCGACCGTCGCGTCGCTCCCCGCCGTCGCCTTCGGCGTCGTCGAGATGGCCACCAGCGCCGGCCTCGCGAAGTGGTTCGCGGACGACGGGGACTGACCGGACGGTTCTACCGCGAGTTCGCAACGACCGCGTTCCGGGACGTGTAGTCGGCGACGACGGCGGACTCCGCCTTCCGCAACAGTTCGCCGGCGGTGCTCGGAGCGCACCCGAGTTCCTTCGCGACGTCTTCGACGGTTCCCGTTCGCGGGATCTCGTAGTATCCGACGGCCATCGCGGCCTCCAGTGCCTCCCGCTGTCTGCCCGTGAGGTCCGACGGCGACGACCCGCTCCGGAAATCGCGGACGCGTTCGATACGAGCGTCGAGCAACTCGCTCAATCGGGCGTGGAACTCGCTCAAAGACGAGGGCTCACCGACGGCCTCGAACGTCGCGTCGCCGTCCTCGAAGAAGGTCACCGGCGGCAGGAAGACCACCCTCGCGCGGGAGACGAGTTCGAGCACGTCGTCTTCGAACTCGTACTCCCTCTGTGAGACGAACGCGTACGTCCCGTCGTCGCCCTCGACGAGGTGACTCGTCGAGACCGTTTCGACGGCGGTGAGCAACTCCGCGACGGTCTCCCGGTCCGCATCGTACCACGAGAGCGTCGTGACGTCGGCCGTCGGCCCCCACATCAACAGTTCCATGCGCGAGACCGCGTCCTCCCGCGCGAGTCGACGATGAATCGGATGCGCTAGCTCCGTTGGATAGGTGACCCCGAACCGAATCCGTTTCATATCGGAGCTGGAACACGTAGAGACATAAAACACCGCATCAGTCCGGCACCACGCCCTCCACGCTGGGTGCGGAAGCAACCACCGATGGAAGACGTACGTGCAGAGCGAGCGCGAACCGGGTCGGAGCTGGACGGGGAAAACGTGGCGGTCGTTTCCACGGACGGCGGCCGTAGCGTTTCCTACGCCGAGTACGGCGCGTCCGACGGCACGCCGCTCGTTTTCCTCCACGGGACGCCGGGGTCGCGTCTGCTCGGAGGGCTGTTCGACGAAGACGCACGCCGGAGCGGCGTTCGTCTGCTCGCGCTCGACCGACCGGGATACGGCCGCTCGTCGCCGTGGCCGACGCGGACGCTCGCCGACACCGGCGAGTTCGTCGCCGCCGTACTGGACGACGCCGGGGTCTCGCGCGCCGGCGTCGTCGGATTCTCCGGCGGCGGCCCGCACGCGCTCGCACTCGCTGCGACCCACGGAGACCTCGTTCGGGAAGTCGACGTCGTCGCGGGGGCGACTCCGCCGTCGCTCAGGTCCACCAGGCCGACGGCGCTTCGTCTCCTCGAAGCGCTGGCGGGGACGGCACCGCTCCTCCTGCGGGGTGGACTGAGAGCTCAGCGGTGGTTCGCCGAACGAGCGTCTCCCTCCTTCGTCGTCTCGCAGTACACCACGTCGGACGGCCAGGCCGAACTGTCCGAGGACGTCGCCGAACTCGTCAAACGCGATTTCGTCGAGGCGCTCGCACGCAGCAGACGGGGGTTCGTAACCGAGAGCCGCCTGCTCGCCCGGGAGTGGGATTTTCCGGTAACGGAGGTCGACCGACGAGTGCGCCTGTGGCACGGCGGACGGGATGCGAACGTCCCGGTGGAGGACGCCCGGCGAATGGCCGAACGACTGCCGAACGCACGGCTAACCACGTTCGACGAAGCGGACCACTTGCACTCGCTTCTCCAAAGCGGGACGCGAGTGCTCGAACGGCAGGCGTCGACAGCCGAGTAGTCGCCGTCGTCCGGTTGTCGTCTCGACCGACGAGAGGGTCGCTTTCCACGGAACGTAGAGACGGGCGGCGACGGGGGGTTCTCAGTCGGCGCGGAACGGTCCCGGGGCGGGGTCCTCGCCGCCGTCCGACGTGGCAGCGAGGGACGGGCCGTAGTAGGCGACGAACGCGACGCCGACGAGTATCCAGGCGACGGTGTAGGCCGGATACGTCACCTCGGACACGCCCGGTGGCACGGTGCCGGTCGGCGTCGAGAACCGGCCGGGGGCGTTGTGTGCGGCGTGGAACACCATCACCGGCACGACACCGCTCGAACTGTTGTACAGCCACGCCATGACGACCGACATCGGTAGCAGGTGGACCAGAAAGAGGGTCGGGTCCATGCCCCCGAGGTCCCCCGCGAGGAGCGGTGGAAGGTGCCAGGTTCCCCACAGGACGCCGACGGCGAGCGCCGCGGGAAGGGCACCCCACCGCTCCTGTAAGTACGGCTGGAGGACCCCGCGCCAGCCGAACTCCTCCAGCGCACCCAACAGGAGGAGGGTGAAGACGAACACGAGGACGAAGTTCACCAGCGGGAAGGAGAACTCGACGGGGACCCCCGCCCACAGGTAGACGAGCGTCGTGACCGCCTGGACGGCGTTCGGAAGCACCAGCGCCAGCACGTACGACTCCGGCGGATTACGGAACCGTATCTGGCGGTCGAACCAGTCGGCGACGGAGACGGAGCTCGTCCGGAGGACGACGGCCACCGCGATCAGCGGTCCCCACGCGCCGAAGTACGGTACGATTCGACCCGGCGTCGTTCCCGACAGTCGGGCGTCGAGGAGCAACTCGTAGAGGGCGTTGTAACTCCACGTGAACCCGAACGCTATCAGGAGGAACGCTGCGAGGGGCAGTACCGTCGAACGAGTGGGTCCACGCTTTCCGGTCATCGAATCGGTTATGCGTTCGAAGTATCAGTTGAAAGTATTTAACATATCGTCGAGGGGCGAGGAGGTGGGGGAGACGGGGAGTGGGTGGTCGCGACGTGCGGGGCCGGGAACAGCCTCAAGCGGTTTCAGTCCACGGACGGTACAGTGACCGGTGGACGTTCGGTCATCGGAAACTGAGTCGGCGTTGCGACGGACGGCGACGTACGCGGCGAGTTCGGGAGCGATCGCGGCCGTCGTCGCGACGCCGGTCGTCCTCGTTCCCGCGTACGGGCGGGTGCTGGGTACGCTCGTCGTTCTCGTCTTCGCAGGACTGGCGAGTCGGGCCGCCCTCGGGACGGCGCTCGCGTTCCGTCCGCTGGCCGCCCTCGGTCCGGGCGACGCCAGCCTGCCGAGTGCGACAGCCGCCGACCCCCGGGACGCCGACCTGCCGACGGTCAGCGTCGTCGTCGCGGCGTACGACGAGGCCGACACGCTACCGGCGACCGTCGAGGCGTGTCGCCGACTCGACTATCCAGACGACCGGCTGGAGGTCCTGCTCTGCTACGAGGCGGCGTCGACGGACGGCACCGCACGCGTCGCCGAGGCGGCGACGGCGGGCGACCCGCGGTTCCGGGTGTGCCGGCGCGACGCCGAACCCGGCGGGAAGGCCGCCATGGCGAACTTCGGGCTGGAGCGCGCCACGGGCGACGTCGTCGCCTTCGTGGACGCGGGCCAGCGTCCCGAACCGGACGCGCTCCGGCGGGCCGTCGGGTGGTTCCGGGCGGACGACGACGCCTGGTGCGTGAAGGGCCGGTGCTGGGGGACGAACGCCGACGGGTCGCTCGTCGCGCTCCACGCGACGGTCGAGCGCCACTTCGCCGAGCGCGGCGAGTTCGTCGCCCGCGAGGTGGCGTCCGGGTTCACGCTGTTCACCGGCGGACTGGCCGTCTTCCGCCGGACGGCGTTCGAGACACTCGGACCGTTCGACGAGAGCGTCCTCCTGGAGGACGTGGAGTTCGCGTCGCGCATCCACGCCGGCGGACGGGGGGTCCGCGTCGACCCCGGCATCGTCTCCGCGGAGACCAACCCCGAATCGCTGGCGTCGTGGTGGAGTCGTCGCAAGCGCTGGGCGCGCGGCGGGATGCAGGTCGCGCGGCGGTACGTCGGCACGCTCCCGCGGAACCCGAACCTCTCTCGCGTCGCCCGCGTCGACGCCGCGCTGACGTTCGGGTCGCTGCTCGCGCTCCCGCTCCTGGTCCTCGCGCTGCCGGCCGTCGCGCTCGGCCACGCCGACGGCGGCGCGGCCACCTTCATCCCGGGCGAACAGGCGCTGGTGGCGCTCGCGGGCGTCGTCGCGCTCGCGTCGCCTCCGCTCGTCCTCCTGCGGGACCGTCTCGACGGCCGCCCGCACTCGCTCCGGGAGTACGCGGCGGTCGTCACGCTCCCCCTCTACTTCGCCGTCGAGGCGGGCGCGGTCGTGACGGCGTTCCTCGACGAGTTCGTCCTCCGGCGGCCGACGGTGTACGTCCCCTCCGACAGACCGGGGAGCGCCGCGGGTGGCCGGTCCGACGGGGGACGGCGCGAGGAGTGAGTCCCCGCGGAAGGAAACCGTTTTTCGCCCGGCACGCGAAGCCGGGGTATGAACGTCCAGGAGATTGCGGACCTCGGTCCCGGCGACCGGTCGGCGCTGTTCGACCGCGACGCCGGCATCGAGGCGATTCGGGACGACGTGCGCGACATCGTCGACCGGGTGCGGACGGAGGGCGACGTGGCCGTTCGGGAGTTCTCCCGCGAGTTCGACGAGGTCGAGGTGGGCAACCTCGACATCACGGACGAGGCCGAGCGCGCGTACGAGGCCGTCGACGACGACGTGCGCGAGGCCATCGAGACGGCGGCCGACAACGTCCGAACGTTCCACGAGGCACAGCTTCCGGCGGACTGGCGCGAGGACTTCGACGGCCGGGAACTCGGCCGGCGGTTCCGCCCCCTGGAGCGCGTGGGGGTCTACGTCCCCGGCGGCGCGGCCGCCTACCCCTCCAGCGCCCTGATGGGCGTCGTCCCGGCGAAGGTCGCCGGCGTCGAGCAGGTGGCGGTGACGACCCCGCCCGCCGAGGAGCAGAATCCCATCACGCTCGCCGCCATCCACGCCGCGGGCGCGGACGCGGTCTACCGCGTCGGCGGCGCGCAGGCCGTCGCCGCGCTCGCCTACGGCACCGAGAGCGTCGACCGCGTGCAGAAGGTCGTCGGCCCGGGCAACCGCTGGGTGACGGCGGCGAAGGCCGAGGTGCAGGGCGACGTCGCCATCGACTTCCTGGCGGGGCCGAGCGAACTGCTGGTCGTCGCGGACGGGACGGCCGACCCCGCCTTCGTCGCGAGCGACGTGGTCGCGCAGGCCGAACACGACCCGAACGCCGCCGTCGTCGCGGTGACCGACGACGCCGACCTCGCCGAGGCGGTCGCCGCCGAGATAAACCGCCAGGCGGGCGAGCGCGAGCGCGAGGACGTCATCCGGGCGGCGCTCGACAACGACGCAAGCGGCGTGTTCCACGCGCGCTCGACGAGCGAGGCCATCCTGTTCGCCGAGGAGTACGCCGCCGAGCACCTCTCCATCCAGGCCGACGACGACGAGGCGATCCTCTCGCGCATCGACAGCGCCGGTAGCGCGTTCCTCGGACCGTACACTCCGGTCGCGGCGGGCGACTACGCCTCCGGGACGAACCACGTCCTCCCGACGAACGGACTGGCGAAGATTACGGGCGGGCTCTCCGTCGACACCTTCCTGCGCTCGACGACCGTCCAGCGCATGGACGAGGCGGCGCTCGGGGACCTCAGGGACACCATCGAGACGCTGGCGGAAGCCGAGGGGCTGGAAGCCCACGCCGAGAGCGTTCGCAAGCGGTTCGAGGAGTGACGGCGATCGGTCGACGACCGTCACCGACGAGGCGGCGACAGCGTTAACATCCTGCTCCGAAAAGGTGTGAGTATGAGTACTGACACCGCGCCCGATGGGGAGCCGACCCCCCAGATTGAGGTGACGGAGGACGCCGCCGAGCAAGCGCTCACGCTGCTGGACGGCGAGGACATGGACTCCGACGTGGCGGGTCTCCGGCTGTTCGTCCAGCAGGGCGGGTGTGCGGGGCTCTCGTACGGGATGCGTTTCGACGGGGAACCGGAGGACGACGACACCATCTACGAACACCACGGCTTGCGCGTGTTCGTCGACCCCGCGAGCATGAACTACATCGAGGGCAGCGTCGTCGACTACGAGACGGGGCTACAGGGTGCCGGATTCCACGTCGACAATCCGAACGTCGTCTCGGAGTGCGGTTGTGGCGAGAGCTTCCGGACCTGAGGGTTACTCGGAGTGGTCTTCGAGTTCGAACGCCACCTCGACCTCCGCCTGGTACTCGCGGTCCGCGGCTCTGGCGAGTTCGACGCCCAGTTCCTTCACCTCGATCCATTTGACGTTGTCGAGCGTCTGGTCGGCGCGGTCGATAGCGTCGTCGGTCGCCGCGTCGAAGCTTTCGTCGCTGGTTCCGATGAGTGTTATCTTCTTGAACACCATGACGTACGCTGATTCTCCCTCCCGCCTGAAATCGACATCGGCCGTTCGGTAGTTCGGTTCGTCAGGACTGAATGGAATATCCGGACTGAGCGATTATTCAATCGCATTCGGCGGCCGTCTTCCCAACGAAGACGGCGACGCGGTTCGTCGGCATCACCGGCACCGTCTCGAACACTCCGTTCCCGGCGTCGTCGACGAGACCGACGCCGGCGGTCGCGGCGTCAGTACGTGCTCTCGGGGTCCCCGCCGAACAGGCACGCCAGGCCGAGCAGGAGGGCGATACTACAAACGAGACGGGTGGCGGTTCGTCTAACGTATGCCATAACATTCCGGCGATTCGCGTACGACGGTAAATCCTTTGTGGAGCACGGACTGCGACTCTTCGTCCTCGATACGGAGGGACGTTCGGACCAACAGGTAGTTAGATCGTCTGACGGTGAATTTGTATCGACCAGTGGGAACATCGCGCCGTCAGTACCCCATCTGGTCTACAGGAGGAACTCGCTCGTCGTCGGTTGGCGTTCACCGATCGCCGATGGAAGTGGAACCGCGCTGCGTTAGTCTCCTCTACAATATCCACAATACATTCCGTATTTTAATTTAATTTCGTACATAAATGCTATCATTCGAGCTTACAATAAGGAGGGTATGGAACTACTCACTCGACGACGCTTTCTTCAGGCGACCGGCGCAGCAACCGGCGGTGTGCTGCTAAGTAGCGGCGGTGGAAGCGCCGCTTCGCGCGAGTCGGACGATACGTTCACACCGGAGGACGCATGGCCAGCACCGCAGGGAACCGCCGGGAGGACGCGAGCGACAAAGGCAGCGGGGCCCGCGGGACCCTATCTGGAGAAACGATGGACGCAGGATCCCGCCAGCTACCTCGCTGGAGACCTCGCTTCTGAAAGCCCCGTCATCGCAGATGGAGTCGCTTATTTTGGCGCCATAAGGTCGATAGGATTGCATTTAGGAGCGATGATCGCATACGACACGGAAAGCGGAGGACGTCTGTGGAGACGGGACCAAGTGAAGGCTGAATCAGGGAAGACCGTTCCACTGGGCGCTCCAAACACCGAACCTTCGGTACACGACGGTACCCTCTACTTCGGGTGTGGAGGGACAGAGCAACCGGACCGAGAAGAGGGACTCGCTGGCATCTACGCCTTGGATGCGACGTCGGGCGAAACTCGATGGCTCCGGTCAGACCTCTCCACAAGCACGGTCGAGGCGACCGAGGGACGGGTGTATTTCGAACGCGGCGCTCTCGATACGGCTACAGGCGAGACGACTTGGGAGGTGGACGAACCGGGAGAGTTGTTGGGCGTCGCTGGGAACACTGTGTACTTCCGTTACTGGGACCGAGCCTCCGAGACGGGATCCATCGCCGCTCGCGATACTGCAACGGGAGAGAAACGATGGCAAGCAGAGGTCACCAATCAGATAGTCGGTACCGCTGCAACGGTTGATAGGCTCTACGTGACGAGTCGAACGTCCGTCGAGGATCCATCTTTAACGGTCTACGCGCTCTCCGGAACCGATGGGAGCGTCGAGTGGCGTTCGCCCGCACCGACGCGCGGGACGGCGCAAACAACGGAGTACACCAACGTAGAGGGCAGAACGATCACCGTCAGCAGGAACCCTTACATTAGCACTCCCGCCGTCGACGAATCTCGGGTGTACGTCCTCACCCGTTCCTACGGAGAGAGCTACTTCTCCGGACCCGCTATGAGTGAAGACGACCCTTTCGACTCTCACAGCACGTTGTACGCGTTCGACCGCTCCTCCGGAGAGGAACTCTGGCGGTTCGAAACTCCCATCCAGGCCGAGGCAGCACCGACCGTTACCGACGAGACGGTGTACTTCGCTGGGAGATACAAGAAAACCGACGCCACGTATGCGCTGGACGCCGAGACGGGTACGAAACGCTGGGTGTCCGGCATCACCAACCCGGGCCGGATACTCTCGCCCCCTAGTGTCGTCAACGATAGTCTCTTCCTGCTCGTTGATGAGCTTATGGGCGGTGCGTACCTATCGAAGTTCGAAGCTACCGAGTGCGGTGAATCGGTCCCTGACGAAGGAGCTAGGACGGTGAAGAACGATCCGATGAGCACCACCAACCAAAGTACTACAATCACATCCGGTGCTCCGCGATCGACTTCCGCCTCCGCTAACGACGTCGAATCGCTGACTTCGAGGGAGACACGGGTTGCGAACGCAGCATCCGCAGCGAGCACGTCAGACAGCTCAGTCCAATCTATCCGAGAGTACGGCTGGCAATCGCCACTTGCGTTCGTCGGCGGGCTCGGTCTGAGCGCGGGCGCCTACCTCACCAATTCTTCACCGCTGAAGTCGGACGACTGATCGACTCGCCGGTGAAATCGGTTCGAGCGTCCAGCGATGGTGGCAGATTCGCTGTCTTCGCCGGTCGACGTCGAGAGTGTAATTGACGCGGAGGCGGTGTGGCTTACGGTCGAACGGAGCCGACGCTCGGCGCATCGAGCATCGGAATAAAAGGGGTTTCCGCGAGGAATGCCGCTATCCGCCGAACATCTCGCGCATCATCGGATGCATCTCCATCAGCTGCTCTTCGGCGATCTCCTCGTACAGCTTGTACGTGATGGAGACCGTCAGCAGCAGTCCGGTCCCGGAGACGCCGCCGATGGTGCCGAGCATGTTCGCCAGCACGGCCAGCAGTCCGACGAGCGCACCGCCGAGCACGGTGACTTGCGGGATGTACCGCTCCATCACCTTCTCGATGACGCCCGTGTTCTGGCGGAATCCGGGAATCTGCATCCCGGAGTTCTGGATCTGTTTCGCCGTCGCTTCCGGCCCCATGTCCGTCGTCTCGACCCAGAAGATGGCGAAGATAGCGCCGCCGATGACCATGAACCCGAGGTCGATGGCGATGCGCAGGAGTACCTGCCACGGCTCCTGGGCGACCGAGCCGGTCCACCACATCCACTGCTCGCGGCCGCGGATGGGTGCGAGGTAGTAGAACAGCCCGCCGATGGGCTGTCCGTTGCTGTACTGGCCGAGCCACGCCGGCAGGTCGCCGAGCTGACTGCTGAGGATGCGCCCGAGGAACTGGATGTTCGCCTGGAGCGCACGAACGAGGATCATCGGCAGGACGCTCGCGTAGATGAGCTTCACGGGGAAGCGACCACGAGCGCCTTTCACCCGCGCGTGGCTGAGCGGAATCTCGACCCGGACGCTCTCGGCGTACACGACGATAGCGAAGATGAGCACCGTCGTGACCAGCGCGAGCAGTTGACCGCCGCCCAGCAGCAGGTACTGGATGCCCTGGCCGGTCAGCAGCGACGGGACGTTCTCGGCGCTTCCGGTGATGAGAGCGATCCACCGCGGCACGAGGCCGGGGTTGGTGTTCGGAAGCCCCTGCCACGCGAACAGACCCGCGATGAGCTTCTGGCTCACGCCGGCGACGATGAACAGCCCGATGCCGCTACCGACGCCCCACTTGCTGATTATCTCGTCCATGAATAGGACGAGGATGGCCCCGACGAATATCTGGGCGAAGATGAGCCACTTGACGCCGAACGACCCGCCGGGGAAGCTACCGGCTAGCTGTGGGTCGGTCGGGAAGAACCCGCCCGCGAACACCATCGGCAGTCCGGTCAGGAAGATCATCACGACGACCAGCAATTTCTGGAGGCCCTGGTACAGCACCTGATCGCGAGGGTCGTCGGTGTCCAGCCCTAGCAGGTCAGCACCGCCGAGCAACTGCAGGACGATGCTCGCCGTGACGATAGGTCCGATACCGAGGTGCAGCACCGACCCCTGACCACCCGCCAGCAGCGACCGGAACTGACCGTAGATGTCGGTCGTCTGGTTCGCGCCGTACAGGGTGACGTTCGTCAGGAAGAAGTACAACAACAGGACGCCGCCCGTCCACGTCAGCTTGCGCTTGAAGGGGACGTGCCCCTCTGGCCGACGGACGGAGGGCATCCGAGTCAGGACCGGTTCAGCGGCCTCCTTCCATCCCATGTGTTACTCCTCTGACTCTGCCGTCTCTTCCGGCTCGTCTTCGCCTTCGGCTTCGGCTTCAGCTTCCTCGGCCCGGTCGCTGAGGACGGCGTCGCCGCCCTCCTCCTCGATGAGCTCGACCGCGCTCGCGGAGAACGCGTCGGCGGTCACTTCCAGTTCGTTGCGGACGCGACCGTTACCGAGGACCTTGACGACATCGGCTTCCCAGCCGTCCTCGACGACGTCGCGCGCGTCGAGGCGGTAGCCGAAGTCGGTCTCCTCGGCGTCGCCCTCCGCCGCGAACAGCGCGGCGTCCTCGTCTAACTTCTGCACCGAGATCGTCTTGACCTCTTCCTGGACGTCCTCGGGGCGCTTGAAGCCGTGCTTGCCGAGCGGTCCGTGATTGTGGAACTCGTGTTTGGAGCGGCCCGCGTTACCGCGGCCGCCACGGTGGCCGGCACCGCGGCGGTTCTTGTGACTGCCACCGCCGTGCGTGCGCGAGCCACGCTGTCGTCGTTTCTTGTCTGTCATTGTTATCTCATCGCCTTCAGGAGCGCGTTGATTTCCTCGGTTGTATGTTTTCCGAGTTCGCCGCCCTCCTTGGTGGGGTGCTTGAGGCCGTCGTGGCCGCCGCGCGGCGGATGGAGCCGCAGCACCGGCGTCAGGCCCGCCTCTTCGAGCGTCGTCTCCTCGTCGAGCAGCGCCGACGCGAGACCGGCGACGTCGTCGTAGTCGGTGTTGTCCGCGACCCACTCGTCGTCGACGTCGTCGCTTCCCTCGAGCGGTTCGGCGCGCGTCGAGAGCACCGTCTCCAGGACCTCCTGGTCCGGTTCGCCGTAGGCGACGTAGTCGTTGACCTTCGTTATCATCCCGCGGTAGGCGTCGGTCTCGGGCACCAGCGCGCAGTGGTTCACCCGGTGGATGTTCAGCATCTCCAGGGTGTCCTGGATGCTGCCGTTCATGTCGACCTCGCCGCGGATCTGGACGACCGCTTGCATCAGTCGGCCACCTCCTCGGGTTCGTCGGGTCGGGTCCGTCGCGGCCCCCGAGCCTGCGAGGCGTTCTCGAGGGCGTTGTACGTCGCCTTCGCGAGGTTCAGCGTCGTCCGGGTGTTGCCGTGGCTCTTCGTCCAGGCGTTCTCGACGCCCGCCAGTTCCAGAATCTTGCGGACCGTGTCGGTCGCCGCGAGACCCAGTCCGGCGGGAGCCGGGATGAGTTCGACCGTGACGCTGCCCGCCTTCCCCTCCGTGCGGTGGGTCAGCGAGTGCGGTCGGTCGCTACGGTCCTCCCACGAGCCCGCGCCGCGGGGGACGTCGATGATGTTCAGCTTCGCGATGTCGATGGCCTTCTGGATGGCACCCCCGACCTGGTCGTCGCGGCCCTCGGCGTAGCCGACGTACCCGTCGCGGTTGCCGATGGCGACGACGCAGCGGAACTTCACGCGTCGACCGGAGTCGGTCATGCGCTGGACCATGTTGATGTCCAGCACTTCGTCTTCGAGTCCGGGGAGGAGCTGGTCGACCAGCTCCGACTCCTTCAGCGGGAGCCCGGAGTTCAGCGCCGCCTCCATCGTGTCGATCTCGCCCTCGGCGACCTTGCGGCCGAGCCGGGTCTGGGGTTCCCAGCCGTTGTGTTGGCTCATATTATTCGTCCTCCTGGAGGTTCGCGAGCACTTCGTCGAAGTGCTCGGGTAGTTCGGTGGCGTCGAAATCCCCGCTGTACAGCGGCTCGTCGCGCTGTTCTGCGAACTCGGCGATGTGCTCGCCGCGGTTGCGCGACCAGTCCGCCATCACGCTCTCGTTGTGCGGGATGTCGAGGCCAGCGTCGATTGCACCTTCCTGTACTGCGAACGCCTTGTTGCCGGGCGTCGCCGTGTTGAGGCCGATGTCGAGCACGGCCTCCTCGAAACCGTCGTCGAGCGCACGCTTGCCCAGCAGGTACCCGGTGAGGTACGCGCTCGGGAGATTGCCCGTCGGGGCCTCCCAGCCGTACTCGGCCAGGTCGCCGGAGAATGCGCTCGCGACCGTGTCGTCGCCGTCGGGGCCCAGAGTGATCAGCTGCGCCCTGACGTGCCGGTTGCTCTTGCGAGCGACCAGCCGGGGCTTGCCCGATTTCAGCAGGCGCAACCTCTGGTGGTAGTCCGTCCGGACCTCACGGCGGCGCCGCATCGGCACCTTGTATCGTGGTCCTGTCGCCATTGTTAGTAGTTGTTCTCGATGTAGTTCAGCAGGTAGCGAACGCTACGGAACTCCCCGCCTTTCGACTTGTCGTAGAGGTCCCGGTACTGCGAGTTGGTGATCTCGCCCTGGGCGCGGAGTTCGCGAAGCTTGCTACGCTGCGCTCGGATTTGGTTCTCCCACTGTTCTTTCTCGTTCCGGCGACCGCCCGACTTCCCCTTCCGGGAACCGGGACCGGTGCGGTGGCCGTAGGCCCGCTTCTCGCTACGTTCGCGGGCGCGACCGCGGGAGTTGCTCTTCGCCTCTTTCGCCTTGATGGACCCGTCGTCGACGAGTTCCCGGATGTCCTCGCGGGTGATCGCGTCCACGATTTCACCCTGAGCCTCCGGGTCGAACCAGACGCGGTTCTCGCCGACGTCGAGCACGTCCGAAGCCAGTCGCTTCTGTGCACTCAGGTCAGTCATTCTTCGACCTCCACTTCGACGTAGGTCGGGTTCAGCACGCGGATACCTTCGTCCTCGGCGACTTCCTCGATGCGCTCGCGCTTGCGAGCGCCGACCTTCGAGGCGATGCGGACCGCTTCCGCGTCGCCGTCCACGCCGTCGAGGTCGTCGACGTTGTGGACCCGCACCTCGTCGAAGCCGCTCGGATGCTTGCCCCGAACGGCCTCGGGCGTGCGGAAACCGGGGTCGACCTTGTCGCCCTTGCCCTTCACGCCGCGGCGCTGCTTCGAGAGCTTGCCGCGCGGGCGTCGCCAGGACTTCGGCGTCCGCTTTTTCTTGTGGTAGTCCTGTCGGTTGAACTGCGGTTTGCCCTCGCGCTTGCGCTGCGTGAGGAGACGCTCCTCGTTCTCGCTGAGGTCCGGCGTCTTCTCCACGAGCCCGCGGGGCTGCAGTTCCGTCTCGACGTCCTCTTCGGTTTCCTCGTCGGGCGCTTCCTCCTCTTCTATCTCGGCTTCCGTCTCCTCTTCGACCTCGAGGCCGCCGACGTCAGCCTTGATGCGGGCCGCGAGCGCGTTGCCGATGCCCTCCACTTCGGACAGGTCGTCCTGGCTGGCGGCCTTGACGTCCTCGACGGACTCGTAGCCGGCCTCGTCGAGCGCTTCGGCCTTGCTCTCGCCGACACCGCTGATGTCTTCGATCTGTTCAGGTTCGTCGTCTGCCATCTATCAGGCACCTCCCGTCGACGGCTTCTCTGTGATGTAGACGCCGTCCTGGAACACTCGCGTGTCCTTGCCGGGAACGCGAGTGAGTTGTTCGATGTCCGCGGCGGTCTGGCCCACGTCCTCGATGTCGGGGCCGCGCAGGTACACTTCCTCGTCGTCCACCTCGACGGTGGTGTCCCCGTGAATCGCCGCTCGCCGGGGCGCTTTCTCGCCGAGGAAGTTCTCGATGACGACCTCGTCGCCCTCCGATCGCACCTGCATCGGGAAGTGAGAGTAGAAGACTTCCATCTTGTACTCCCACTCGTCGGTCACGCCGTGGAACATGTTTCGTACGTGGCTCTCGAACGTGCCGAGCGTCGCCATCGTCTTGGCGTCGGTCTCGTCGCTCTGGACGACCACGTGACCGTCTTCGACCTCGACCTCGACGTCCGGGTACCAGAGGCGTCGCGTGACGTTGCCCTCGGGCCCCTCGACGGTGAGATCGAGGTGGTCTATCTCGGCGGTCACCTCGTCCGGAATCTCGATTTCGGTTCGTGGCATTGTTCTAGTAGACGTACGCGATGACCTGGCCACCGATGCCCTCGTCGCGGGCCTCGTAGTGGCTCATGATACCGTGGCTGGTCGTGACGACGAGCGTCCCGTAGTCCTGGGCGGGGAGGAATCGCTTCTCCCACTTCTCGAACTCGTCTGCGCCCGCCGAGTAGCGGGGCTTGACCGCGCCACACTCGTTTATAGCGCCTTTCAGTTCGACCTCGAACTGACCGGCTTTGCCGTCGTCGACGAACTCGAAGCCGTCGATGTACCCGTGGTCGTAGAAGACCTCGAGTACGTTGCCGATCTCGTTCGAGGCGGGCTGTACGGTGTGAGTTAGGTGGCCGACGCCCTCGGCGTTGTCCACGCCGGAGAGTGCGTTGGCCAGCGGATCGTTTCCTGCCATAGTTATCGATACTTCTTGAAGCCCATGTCGCGGGCTATCTCCCGGAAGCACTGCCGGCACAGGTAGATGTCGTACTTGCCGACCAGGCCCTGTTTGCGCCCGCAGCGCTGGCAGGCCTCGAGTTGGCCGGTCCGCTTCTCGGCGTGCTCGCCGGTCACGTCTCCGTCGTGTTCACTCTCGCTCATTCGTTGACCTCCACGTCGAAGTTGCCCTCGAGGAACGCGACCGCGTCCTCGACGGTCAGGCGGTGGTTCGATGGAATCTGGCGGGTCGCCTTGTCGCGCTTGGCGACGCGGTAACCCGGCCGGACGAGGTTGACGGTCACGTCGAGCCCGTAGATTCCGATGCTCGGGTCGTACTCCTGGCTCGGGAACTCGGTGTGCTCCTCGACACCGAAGCTGAAGTTCCCGTTGTCGTCGAACTGCGACCGGGAGACGTCGGTCAGCGACAGCGCCGTCTCGATGAACTCGATGGCGTCCTCGCCGCGGAGCGTCACCTTCGCCCCGATGGGGTCGCCCTGTCGGATGCCGAAGTCCGGCATCGTCGAGTTCGCCAGCGTCCGAACGCTCTGCTGGCCCGTGACGTCTTCGAGGATGTCCTCGGCGTCCGCGAGTTCACGACCACCTTCGCCGACGCCCATGTGGACGACGACCTTCTCGACGCGCGGTTCGCGCATGTCGTCGAACTCGGTCTCTGCTTCGCTCATTCGGCGTCACCTCCCGACGCCTCGTCGTCGCCGGTGAAGTTCTCGTCGATGACGACGACGTACTCCTCGACCGTCTCGAAGGTACCGTCCTCGCCTTCGACGATGACGCCGTTCGAACCGCTTCCGGGCGTCACCTCGATGTCGGTCACCTCGCCGACGTCGCCCGCGTGCGTACCGCGGACGGCCGTGACGAGACAGCCTTCCTCGTAGGGGAAGTGAGCGACGATCTCGTTGTCGTCGTTGCTGACGACGACGGAGTCTTTCGCGTCGTACTCGCTGGCGTCGTCCACGAGGAGGTTGCCCCCGTCGTGGAAGTTGAGCTGCGTGCGCTCGCCAGCGACCTGCGTCTTGTCCTCTATCTTCGCCAGCTTGCTCCCGGCCGCGTCCTCGTCGATGGCCGTCAGCGCGAGCCGACCGCCCTCGTCGGGGAAGACGCGGTAGTACTCGTCGCGCTCCGGGAACGACAGGATGTCGAACATCCCGATGGGGCGCTGTTCGTCGCTGGGCGAGTCGCCGTTGACGAGGACGCTACCCCGTTCGATGGCGTAGCGCGCTTCCTTCTTGGAGTCGACGTAACCGAGCACGTCCCGCAGGAGGACGACCAGCGGGACGCCTGCCTGACCGTGCGGGCCAGCGCCGGCCTTCACGGTGAAGGTCTCGGTCTTGCGCTCGACCGGCCAGGACTTCGGAACGGAGAGTCGTTTCTGGTGTTTCGTCATTCGTCATCACCTTGCAGTCGCGTCTCGCGGCGGTCGTCTTCGAGGTCGAGGTCGGTCACGCGAAGGTTGCTCGCGTCGAGCGAGCGCGGCACTTCCTCGCCGTCCGACTTCTCCAGCGTGACGTCCTCGACGTGGACGACGGCGTTCTTCAGGTCCACTTCGAGCACTTCGCCTTCCTCGCCGGCGAAGTCGCCGCGCATGACCTCGACCGTGTCGCCCGCGTTGACGCGGACGCTACGCCGTCCGAACTCCTCGCGGAGGTCGTCGGACAGCGTCGCCTTGACCTGATCGTGTCGCTCGTGCAGCGAGGCGCGTTCGGTCTGTTTTCGCTGTTTGCGTGGTTGTCGAGTCATACTATCATCGTAGCGGTGCTCGCGATACTTCCGAACCGCTCGGCGACTTCCCGCGCGATGGGACCCTTGATCTCGGTCCCGCGCGGCTCCTCGACGTCGTCGATGATGACGGCCGCGTTGTCTTCGAACTTCACGCGGCGGCCGTCGGGACGACGGATGGGCTTGCGCTGGCGGACGATGACGGCTTCGAGCACCTGGCGACGCATCTCGGGCGTCCCCTTGGTGACCGACACCGTCACCTTGTCACCGATGCCCGCCTTCGGGTGGCGGTTCTTCGTGCTGTGGTAGTTCGAGACGCTGATGACCTTCAGCTGACGTGCGCCGGTGTTGTCGGCACAGGTGATCAGCGAGCCCTTCTCGAGGCCCTGGGTCACGTCCGCTTTCAGCGCTTCCATCAGTCGTCACCTCCGGCGAGGTCACGGTGGGTCTCGACGGTCTCGACGACCACGTGCGACTTCGTCTTCGAGAGCGGTCGTGTCTCTGCGATACGAACCGTGTCGCCTTCCGAGAGCTCCATGCACTCCGGCGCGTGGGCCGGGATACGGGACCGGCGTTTCATCTGCCGGTCGTATTTGGGCACGGTAACGTCGTACTCTCGCTCGACGACGACGGTCTTGTCCATGTCGGTGGAGGCCACCGCTCCTTCGAGAGTCTGGCCGCGCACGGACAGCGTTCCGTGGAACGGACAGTTCTCGTCGGAGCAGGTTTCCTCCGGTTCTGGTACGTTCAGTCCTAACGCCATTTCGATATACCTCCTGATTCGGTGCGTAGCTCGGGTCGTGAGAGCAAGATAGCTCCATCCACCGTAACGTAGGCTGTGCCCTCGCAACAGCCAGACTGACCGGAGCGGACTCCGGCAGTTTCCGACTGAAGTTCTGGCACAGTCCCCGACGTCCTTTCGGAGTCGGCGGCTTCATCTGTGAGTCGGAACTCGAACTTCGTCCCGCGCTTTTGCACCTGGCGCACCCGAGACGCGGACTCGACGCTCAGCGTCCGCATCGTCTCGTCGACGACCCGGCCCTCGATACCGACGAGGTCGGGGTTCGTCGCGGAGACGACCCGCACGTGCAGGCCGACGAGTTCGTGTTTCGGTAGCGTCTCGGGTGTCAGTGCCATTATTCCTCCAGGTCGCCTTCCTCTCGCTGGACCGTCTTGATCCGAGCGATCGTCCGGCGGAGTTCCTTGATGCGGCCGGGGTTCTCGGGCGCGCCCCCGGCGGCCTTCACGGCCTTCGCGTTGAGCAGTTCGGTCTCGAGCTCTTCGAGTTCGGACTCTCGTTCCGCGGGCGTCATGTCCCGCAGTTCCTCGACGTGAACGATGGCCATTACTGGTCACCCTCCTCGTCGGAGTCGTCTTCCATCTCTTCCATCAGCTCTTCCGCTTCGGCCTCGACGTCCTCCTCGAGCTCGTCGAGCTCCTCCTCGACGGACTCGTCCTCGCCGGACGCCTCCGTCTCGGGTTCGCTCTCGCTCTCGGTCTCGGTCTCTTCCTCGATGACCTCCTCTATCGTCTCCTCGTCGATCTCCTCTTCACCCGGCTCGGGCGGCTCCTCGGCCTCCTCGGCCCGGAGCTCCTCGAGCTCTTCGTCACTGGGTTCCTCGATGAGTTCGGCGGCCTCGTTGGCCTCGACTGCCTCCGGAACGACTTCCTCGGGGTCCGCGCCCTCCTCGATGTGGAAGTCGTCGGGCAGGTCGGCTCCCGGCGGGATGATCTTCACGTCCACGCCGATGGTGCCGAGCTTCATCACCGCGACGCCCTGTCCGTGGTCGACGATGGTCTGGGCGGGCTCGCCGTTGTGCTTGATGTAGCCGCGGTTGAACTTCTCCACGCGCGAGCGCGCACCGGTGACCTTGCCCGAGAGGACGATCTCCGCCCCGAGGGCGCCGGCGTCCATGATGCGGTCGATGGTGGTGTGGCCCGCCTTCCGGAAGTACCAGCCGCGTTCGAGCGCGTTGGCCAGCCGGTCCGCGACGATGCGGGCGTTCAGGTCCGGCTCGTCGACCTCCTGGACGTCTATCTGGGGGTCGTCGAGGTTGAACTTCTCCTCCAGCTGGGTGGTGATCTTCCGGATGTTCTTGCCGCCCTTGCCGATGACCATCCCGGGCTTCTCGGCCTTGAGGACGATCTGGGTACCCATCGGGGTCTTGGCGACTTCCATTCCTCCGTAGCCCGCGCGGCCGAGTTCGTCCGCGAAGAACTCGTCTATCTGGGACCGCTGCAGGCCGTCTTCGATGAACTGGTGTTCGTCTGCCATTATTCTTCGTCCTCCTCGAGGATCAGTTCGACGTCGACCTCGGGCGTGTTCCAGGCGGTCGCCCGGCCCATCGCGCGAGGCTTGCGTCCCTCCACCTCGCCGACCTTGTGGGCGGCGACGTGCATGATCTCCATCGCGTCGCCGTCGAAGCCCTGCTCGTCGGCGTTGTTCGTGACGTTCTCCAGCAGGTCGAGGAACGCCTCGCTGGCCTTCTCGGGGTAGCGACCGGCGTCCCAGCCGTCGATGTCGCTACGGTGACCGACGCCGCTGTTGTGCTGTTTGAACGGGACCGACTGCTTCTCGTCGACGACGTCGTGGAGGTACGCCTTCGCGTCCTCCGCGGTCATCCCTTTGATCTCCCGGGCGATCGCCTTGCTGTGCTTGTGGCTCATGTGCCGCTCCCGGAGCATCCCCTTGGCGGTGGTGTCCGGGTCGGCCTCGACGCTGTAGCTGATTCCCATGATTTACTTGAGTGGCACGAACTTCGAGGAGCGGGTCGCGCCGATGCCCGCCTGTCCGTGCTCGACGGACGTGCGGGTCAGCTGGAACTCGCCGAGGTAGTGGCCCAGCATCTCGGGCTCGACCTTGACGCGCTCGAAGCTCTGGCCGGTGTAGACGGCGAACGTCTTGCCGACGAACTCCGGCAGCACCGGCATGTCGCGCAGATGCGTTCGGATCGGGTCGTTTGCCGACTCCTCGTCGGTCTTCTTCTGGGCCTTCTCGAGCAGCTTCTCCTGCTCGACGGTCAACCCGCGTTCGATGGTTCGCCGCTGGCGAGCGGGTAGCAGTTCCGCGACTTCCTCCAGACTCATGTCCTGCAGCTCGTCGAGGTCGTGACCGCGGAAGGTGAACTCACCTTCACGGCCGGTTCGGTAGTCACTCTCGCTCATCAGTTACCTCCCCGTCCCGTGCGCCGGGACGAGATGTCCCCGACCTTGCGTCCCGGCGGTGCGTTCCGCGAGACGCTCTTCGGTCGACCGGGGTGCTGGCGGCCACCGCCACCGAACGGGTGGTCGACGGCGTTCATCGCCACGCCGCGAACGTTCGGCCACTTGGTGCCGCGCGCTTTCATCTTGTGGTACTTGTTGCCGGCCTTGACCATCGGCTTCTCCGTCCGGCCGCCACCGGCGACGACGCCGATGGTGGCGCGACAGTCGGGCGAGAGTCGCTTGACCTCGCCGCTCGGAAGCTCGACGACGGCCGCATCTCGGTCGTGCGTGATGAGGTCCGCGCTCACGCCGGAGGCGCGCGCGAACTTCCCGCCGTCGCCGGGCTGGCGCTCGACGTTGCACACCGGGACTCCTTCCGGAATCTCGGCGAGCGGGAGCGTATTACCCGGCTTGATCTCGGCGGAGACGCCGACCTGAATCTCCTCGCCGACGCCGACGCCCTCGGGCGCGAGCACGAGGCGCTGGTCGCCGTCCTCGAACTCGATGGCGGCGACGGGCGCGCTTCGCGCGGGGTCGTGTTCGATGTCCACGACGGTGCCCGAGACGATGTCGTCGTCTTCGGTCGTCTTGTGTCCCAGTTCAGCCTTGTATCGGTGCGACGGGGCGCGGAACGTCGGTCCGCCGCGACCACGTCGCTGTCCTTGAATTCGTCGTCCCATGTGTCAGAACACCCCGATTCGAGACGCCACTTCCTGGGCGTCGTCGTCGTCGGACAGTGCCACGGTGGCCTTCTTCCGACCGTTCATCGTGACCTGGGTGTTGATGCTCTCGACGGTCACGTCGTACTGCTGCTCGATCTCCTCGCGGATGTCGGGCTTGTGCGCGTCGAGATCGACGATGAACTGGAGCTTGTTCTCGAAGTCCATCTGGTTCATCGCCTTCTCCGTAACCCAGGGGAACTCGATGACGGAGCTCATCGCTCGGCCACCTCCTCGATGGCGCTCTCGGTCCAGACGGTGAGCCGTCCGGGGTGGGTACCGGGCGCGAGGTCTTCGGCGTTGACCTCCGCCGCGGTCGCCACGTCGGCGCCCGCGAGGTTGCGTGCGGCCTTCGACGGACCGGCGTCGCTGCTCGTCACGAACAGGATCGACTTCGGCGTCTTGTACTTGCGGCCACGGGTCGTCCCGCGACCGGCCCGGACGGACTTGTTCTCTTCGGCACGCTCGACGTCGTCGTGGAGGCCGGTCGCTTCGAGGAAGGAGACGACCTCCTTCGTCTTCACGAGGTCCTCGAACTCGTCGCTCACGACGAGCGGGAGGTCGAGGTCCTCGTCGAAGCGGTGGCCGCGATCTGCGACCACGTCGGCGTCCGCCGTCGCCGCGATGGCGCTGCGGACGGCCTGCTTGCGCTCCTTCGTGTTGATGTCGAGCGTGCGGTCCTTCTCCTCTTTCGGCGGATGGGCCTTGCGACCCCCGACGGTCTGGGGGACCCGCGCACCCTGGCCGTTCGTCCGGGGCACGTGAGCCATGCCGCGACCGCTGCCGGGCGACTCGGCGGACGTGCGCATCCCCGCGTAGTCGTCGGCACCGTAGTCCTGCTTTCGGTTGGCCTGCGCGGCGAGGACGGCACGCTTGATGAGGTCCGACCGGACGACGTTGTCGAACGTGTCCGGCAGGTCGAGCGTACCCGCGTCCTCGCCGTCGAGGTCTCGGATTGTTGCCTGCATGGGTTATCCCTGGTTGGACTCCGTGCTTACGTAGCGCACCTCGGGGTCGAGGCGCGGCTGGTCGGTCGGTCGGATGGCAGGGCGGAAACGCACCAGGCGCTTCTCCGGTCCGGGAACGGAACCCTTCACCAGCGCGTACGGTCCGTCGACCTCGCCGTAGTTGACGAACCCGCCGTCGACGTTGACGCCGTCGCCGTCGCCGACGTCGATGAGGCGCTTGTTCAGTTCGGTGCGCTGGTGGTAACCGGTCTGGCCCTGCTGGGGAACCGTCGAGCGAACGCGGCTCGGGTTCCACGGGCCGAGGTTACCGATGCGGCGTCGCCAGCCCTGGCGGGCGTGCTTGCCTTTCCGCTTCTGGACGCCCCATCGCTTGACGGGGCCCTGCGTCCCTTTGCCTTTCGTGACGCCACTTACGTCCGTGTACTCGCCCGCGCGGAACACGTCGTTCATCGCGTGTTCCCCGCCGTCGGCGAGCAGGTCGAGCGCGAAGTCGGCGCGCTCCTGCAGGGAGCCACCGCCGACGCGCGTCTCCATGACGTCCGGTTGTTTCTTCGGAATGCTCTGTACGTCGCTGGGTACGGTGTGGGTGATGACCCGGAGGTCCGTCACGTCGCCCGCTTCGAGCGCGTCACGGAGTTCCGACTCCGCCGCGTCGGCGTCGTGGTTCTCCGGCACGTCGAGCGTGCGGTCGAGTTCCCCGTGGAACTCGTCGCCCCACACTTCCGTCAGCGGCTTCTGCCCGTACGGCGTGTCTTCGTAGGCTCGCAGGGCGACGGCCCGCATCGGGGGCGTCTCGACGATGGTGACGGGAACGGTCTCCTCCATCCCCTCTCGCGGGGAATCGGATTCGTCGTTGACCATCACCACGTGGGTCATCCCGGCCTTGTAGCCCGCGAAGCCCTGGAGCGACGGCTGACCGTCGCTGTCGGGCCACGAGTTGAAGCGCGGCACCTCACTGGTCGCGCGCTTGCGGGGGCCGTAGCCCAGCGAACCTTTGCGTGGTCTGCTTGTTTCTGGCATCGTATCACTCGTGTTTGAGGGTCAGGCAGCCGAGGACGGCGAACATCGCTTCTTCCGTTCGAACGACCTCGCTACCCTGATTCGGAACCGCGTTCAGCCAGAGGTCGAACCGGCTGGGTGCGCCGGATTCGACCGCGTCGGGGAGACGCTCGGCGTCTACCCCGAGGATGTCCGGTAGCCCTCGTCCGGGCGACCCGAACGCGACAGTCATCCCGTCCCGTTCGGTGCGCACGACGTGGTCGGCCAGCCGCGACACGGTGAGTTCTTCGCCGTGTCGCGAGGTGGCGACCGTCACGCCTGCATCGTCGCGGTCGAGCGCTGCCGTGAGGTCCATGCGCTTCACTGCGAACCCCGGGAGGGGCTCGTCGACCAGCTTCGCACGGACCGGACTTCTCGAAGAGATCCTGACGGTAACGCGCTCCCCCTCGTCGACCGTCATTTCTGACGGAGCGACGAGTGAGATCGGGTGTTGCAGTCCGCAATTGACCCGAACGCGCCCTTCAGGTCCGACCTCGGTCACGATTCCCTGTCTTAACGACCCCGAACCCTCGGATTCGGAGCCGGTCAGTGCCGTGGCGCGGAGCGGCGGCAGGACGCCCGCGTACTCCAGTTCGTCCCGCTTGCCGAATACCTCCTTTCGGAGATAGGGCGGCGTTGCGGCGTACGTCAGTACGGTTTCGACGAACCCGCCGCCCCACCTGCGTTCGCCTTCCCGGTCGGGGAAGACGAACAGGTTGTCCGTCCGGAACACCGTCGCCGCGCGGGCGACGTAACCGAGCTTGCGAGTTGCCTCGCGCTTGTCTTCGGCTTCCCGGACGAGGGACGACGGCACGAGTACGCTGACGGTCATGCCGTGACGCTTCGACGCCTCGCCACTAGACTGTGACGAATTGTATCTGGTTGAAGGTTAAAAGGGCACCGCTTCAGATTCGAGGGCGTGACGTATTCACACGGCCGAAACCGTCCGAACTTAGGGGAATCGTGAGAGATACTTACAGACGGAGTCGGCTGCATCCGGAAGCCTTATACTTCAGTCGGTAAAACGTGAGAGTGCAGCAGGGCGCTGGTAGTGTAGTGGTATCACGTGACCTTGCCATGGTCACAACCTGGGTTCAAATCCCAGCCAGCGCACTTCTCCAATTCACAACGTTCCTAACGGAGTCTCCGTTCTTCGAACCGTCTCCAGGTCTCGACGATCTGCAGACAGACGTGACCGCCGACCTCGTCGATCGACTCGACGATGACCTCGTCGCCGTCATCGCCAGCCGTGGTGGATGTCGAGGATGGAGTCAGCGGATGGGTCGCCCCGCAGGACTATCGTGGCGCACGACGTACGTGTACCGTTATGCCGGTCGTGCAGTGCAACGGGGCAGACCTCTATTACGAGGACCACGGCGAGGGTCGCCCGATCGTCTTTCTCCACGGGGCGTGGGCAGGTCTTCGGTACTTCGAACCACAGGTAACCGGACTGTCGAACGAACACCGGACGATCGCGGTCGATTTCAGAGGCCACGGCCGGTCGGAAAAGACGGAAGTGGGCCATACCCTGCCACAGCACGCCCGAGACGTGCAGGCCGTTTTCGACCAACTGGAGCTGGATGACGTCGTTCTCGTCGGCTGGTCGATGGGGGCGATCGTGTCGTGGGAGTACGTCGACCAGTTCGGCACGGATCGAATCAGTGCACTGGTCGACGTCGATATGGAGCCGTCACCGCTGCAACGAGAGGGCTACGACCACGGGAGCTACACGGTCGACGATCTCACGGAGGCCCTCGTCGGTATTCAGACTGAACCGCTCGACCGTCTCGAACGAAACATAGAACAGTTACTCAAAGCGCCGCCCTCCCGGCAGCTGCGAACCATGATGTTCGACGAAGGGTCTCGGACCCCGCCACCGATCCAGGGCGCGATGCTCCTCGAACTGACGCGCGACTACCGCAACGTCCTCCCCGAGATCGACGTTCCGACGCTGGTCTGCGCCGGCACGGACGAGAAGTGGCGCAGCGTCGCGGCCGTCGAGTATACTGCGGACCTCGTCCCCGACGCCAGCTTCGAACGCTTCGAGAACAGCGGTCACTGTCTCACCGTCGAGGAACCCGAGCGGTTCAATCAGGTCCTCAGCGATTTCGTCGCATCGGTGTAATCGGTGCGGAAACCGACGTGACCGTCCGGTTCTCCCCGGCACGGTACTGCGGGCGGACGGCCGTCGAGAACGTCGTCGACGATGGGCGCAAAAGTGGTCGCGTGCCGGTCGACGACGGAAAGCGGCCGTCACTCCTCGTCGCTCTGGTCGTCTTCGCTCGACGCCTCTTCGCCCTCGTCTCCCTGCTGCTCCTGGGTTTCCTCCGCCGTCTCGGCGGCTTCGTCTATCTGGTCGGCGGCCTTCTGGCCGCCTTCCTGGACCTGGTCGGCGGCCTTCTGGCCGCCTTCCTGGACCTGGTCGGCGGCCGTCTCGCCGCTCTCTCGGACCCGGTCTGCGGCCTCTTCGGTCCCCGTCTCGACCTGGTCGGCGGCCATCTCGCCCGTCTCCTGAATCCCCTCGGCGGCTTGCCCGACGACGGCCTCCGTCCGCTGGGCGACCTCGCCTGAGCGCACGGCGGTCTTGTCGGCGACGGAGTGTAGCTGCTCGGTCGTCTTGCTGACGGCCTCGTCGACCGGCCCCGACCGCGACTTCAGCAGGTAGCCGAGGCCGACGACGGCACCGACGAGGAGCAGCCTCGAGAGCATGCCCCGTCCCTGGCTCTCCTGGGCTGGCGAGGTGCTCGTGGTCGTCTCGTCCGACCCCGCGTCGATGGCCTTCTCGACCGTCTTCTCCGCGACTTCGGACGTCTTTCCGTTCCTTCCGCGGAGATATCGAACCGCCTCGCCGACATCGACGAGCAGGAACGTGCGGACGATTTTGCCGTTCCGCGTCTCTCCCGACTCGCTCTCCTCCATCGCTACTTTGAGCGTCCGTAGGACCGACTCCGGCACAGCGTCGACGGCCGACTCCGTCTTCGATTCTCCCCCTTCGTCTGATAGAATTCCACTCATGGTTCCACCTACGTGGTTAGTACAGCCGAATCGTGGAAAAACGTTGGGGGCGATTGGTCACAATCAGGCGGACGGCGGGGGTTTCCCCTCGCCGCGTCGGTCGTCGTCGGGGTCGGGACCGGTGGCCGGTTCGCAGCGGAGGCGGAAACGGACACGACCGCTCCGGATGTGGGTGACGACAGGCGAAGGACAGGACGAAGCGAACCGGAGCGTCACCCGTCTCGGAGCCTCGTCTCGGCGACGATAGTCGGAGCGACCACCCCGACGCCGATGAGCACCGCGAACTGGACCACGGTGTTTTCGGTGACGAGCGTCGTCCCGTACCAGCAGAGAACGCCGAGGGCGAGGAAGGCAGCCCTGGTCTTCGTCTCGGTAGATACCATACGGACGGCAGGTGTTCGACCGTCAAAAACCCTCTCGCGTTCTTCGTCGACGCGTCGAGGAGTCGCGCCCGCGACGACGACACCCGTCGGCTACGCTCGGAAGAACGGTGACGGTTCTACGGCGGTTCAGCAGCTATCCGGGCAGTACACGCGGAACCAGCAGAGCTTCTTCTTCTTGCACGACTTCCCGTCGCCGGTCGGAATCGTGACGCAGTACTTCCCGGACTCCTCGTCGTACTCGGCCGAGACCGGCTCCTGGACCTCGCACTTGCCCTTGCAGCCGCACTTCTTGCCGTCGTGGTGCTTCCCGTCGTGCTTGCCGTGGCCCTTCTTCCGGGTCGCGTACTCGACTTCGAACGGGAACGCGGCGCAGATGGTCGCCTCGTGTCGGTCGCCGTCGACCTGGATTCCGTCTGCGTCGCCGCACTTCGGCACCCACTCGCAGTCTTTGAACTCGTACTTGACGTCGAGACCCGGGGGACACTCCGGCTTCTTGCACGGCGCGTCTTCGGCCATCACGTCCTCGTCGAACAGCGTCTCGCCTTGATACGTGACGGTGACGTGCGTCGGGTTCCGGTCGCCAGGTAGGTCGACTCGTGCGACGCCGTTCTCGTCGACGGTCGCCTCGACCGTCAGGTCGTCCCCGTTCTCGAACGAGACCGTCACCGTCACCGTCTCTCCCTCCGGAATGTTCGAGGTGTAGATTTCGACGCGCTTGCAGGTGACTTTCACCTCGTCGACCGCCGGTTTCTCGCCGTTCGGCGGGCACCGGTAGAACGTCGCGTTGCTGATCTCGCCGTACAGGTTCGAGTCGTCCGTCGGATTCTCGTCGGGGAGGCAGAACGTCTCGGTCGACGCGCCTACGCTCGCCACGTAACATCCCTGGGCTGCCTTGAGCGTGACGTGGGTGGAGCCTTCCGGAACCGTATCCGGCGTGTAACAGAACCCCGAGAGCCCGGTCGGCGTCGCAAGCACCTCCGGATCGTCACAGGGGAGACAGTCGATGCATTGCTGTTCCTGGGCACCGCCCTGGGCCTCACCGCAGAACTCGGCCGTGACTTCTTCCTGCTGCGCCTGCGTCCCCAAGGAAGCCGCCGAAAAACCGCCGACTCCGACGCCCGCGACGGCCAGTCCTTTGAGGTAGTCTCTCCGATTAACGTTACTATCTTCGACGTTGTTTTCTCGCGACATGCAAGAGTAGCAAACTCGGGGTGGAAGTTTGTTATTCGCCGCCTGACGGCTGCTCCCGAGAAGTTAGGGGGAGCCTGATTACCGACCGGGGCCGGTAGACTCCGCTTACCGCTCGTTTCCCCGACCGTTCACCGCGACCGCGGGGCGGGGCGACGTCGAACGCACACTCGCTCGCTCTCGCCACCGTGAGTCTCCCTCTCGAGCGTTGGTCCGTTTTATACGGGTCCGGACCGTCGGCCCGCCATGAAGCGCGACAGGGCGTTCCTGCTGGTGCTAGCAGCGGTGTTCGGACTCCTGGCCTACCTGCTCGTCCGCCCGTTCCTCCAGTACGTCCTCGCTGCCGTCCTGCTGACGTACGTCCTCTGGCCCGTTCACAGACGGCTCGCGTCGCGAGTGGGCGAGCAGGTGTCGGCGCTGTCGTTGATGGTCGCGACGACGCTGGTCGTGGTCGTTCCCGTCGGACTCGTGCTCGCGGTCGCCGCCGACCAGGCGTTCGAACTGGTGTCGGCGATTCGGAGCGGCGAACTCGCGGTCGCCGAGGTCGAGGCGTTCGTCGAGCGGTACGCGGGCGTCGTGGTCGACCTCGAAGCCATCGATCTACGGGCGTTCCTCCGGCGGTCCGCCGGCGACGGCTCCGCCCTGTTCGGGCGTGCGCTGGACGTGTTCGGCGGCGTCTCGACCGCCTTCATCGGCCTGACCATCCTCGCGTTCGTCCTCTACTACCTCCTCCGGGACGGCGACGCGTTCCTCGCCTGGGTCCGGGACGTCGCGCCGCTGCCCGACGACGTGCAGGACGAACTGTTCGAAGGGATGGACCGCGTGATGTGGGCGGTTCTAGTCGGCAACGTGCTCGTCGCGCTCGTCCAGGGCGTCCTCACTGGCATCGGGTTGGCCATCGCGGGCGTCCCCAGCGTCGTCTTCCTGACGGTCGTGACGACGTTGCTCTCGCTGCTCCCGCTCATCGGCGCCTCGGTGGTCTGGTTCCCGGCAGCCGTCTACCTGTTCGTCGTCGGTCGACCAGTCGCCGCCGCGTTCCTGTTCGTCTACGGGACGGCGGTCGTCAGTCTCTCGGACAACTACCTTCGCCCGATGATAAGCGCCCACGAGGCGCGGCTGAACCCCGCCATCCTCGTCATCGGCATCTTCGGCGGGGTCTACGCGCTCGGGTTCATGGGCCTCTTCTTCGGCCCCATCGTGCTGGGCATCCTCCAGGCCGTCCTGGACGTGTTCGCCCGCGAGTACGCCTGACGGGGTATCGTTACGCCCGCGCGGTGCGTTCGCCGGCGTCGCGCTGTCCCAGGGAGTTGTTCTCGACGACGTTCCCCGAGGAGGACGGCGAGACGACGACGTCGCGGCGGTTGTCCGAGCCGCGGTTCCCGGCGACGCGGTTGTCGTCGCTGGAGATGAGCAGGATGCCCGTGTCGCTGCTGTTCTCGATTCGGTTTCGGAGGACCTCGTTGCCGTCGCTCGACCGCAGACGGACGCCGACGGGGTTCCCGACCGCGACGTTGTCCGCGACCGAGTTGTTGTCGGCGTCGTCCGCGAGGTAGACGCCGTAGAAGCGGTTCGAGACGCGATTCCCGTGGACGCGGTTGTCGCTCGCGCCCGAGAGCCAGACGCCCGCGATGCGGTTCTCGGTGGCGACGCTCTCCCGAATCGCGTTGCCGGACGCGCCGAACAGCGCGACGCCGAACTCGTTGCCCCGGGCGACCGTTCCGACGAGCCGGTTGTCGCTGGCCTCGACGAGCTGGACGCCGACCAGCGCGTTCCCGACCGCGGTCGTGTTCCGCAGGACGTTGTTCGAACTCGCGCCGACGAGGAAGACGCCCGCCACCGCGTTCGACCGCGCGACGTTGTCGACGGCCGTGCCGTTGCGCAGCGACACGAGCGAGAGTCCGACGCGGTTGCGCGCCGTCGTCGTGTTCCGGACCGTCGCGTCGCGGATACCGGTGAACCGCACGCCGTCGTCCCAGTCGGTCGCGGTCACGTTCCGGACCGTGACGTTCGCCCGCGCGGTGACGAGCACGCCGGCGGAGCCGAACGCCCCGACGCCGTCGACCGCGTGCCCCGCCCCGTCGAGGACCACGTCGCTGGCACCGACGCGGATGCAGGTGTCGACGCTGGCGTTGCGCACGTCGCTCGCGAGTCGGTAGCGTCCCGGTTCGTCGATGGTGGTGCAGGAGTCGATGCGCGTGGTCCCGCCGTCCTGACCGCCCGCCGCGCCCGGTGCCAGGGCGGCGAGGACGACGAGCGAGACGAGGGTGGTCGCCGCGAACGGAGTGCCTCGCATAGCGGTCCCACGGCGGGGACGCAGTTCGTTATTCGCCGTCTATTCCGGAGTAACGCGCGTTTCTCGGCACTCGCCTGACGCGTCCGCGGTGGTCGCGGCGGTTGTCGGGATTACTACCGCAGTCGGTCGAGGACGGGAATCTCGTCGATTCGCTCGTCGGACAGCGCCGTCCAGTCGACCCCGTCCGGTCGCTCGAAGGCGGTGTCGGTGCGGACGACGCGCTCCGGCGTCACGACGAGGTCCATCGGCACGTCGTGGGCGTCCGGGGAGGCGTCGTCTGTCACCTGGAGTTCGTGGACCGTCGTCGCCACCGTCGTCTCGTCGTCGACCGCGCCGAGTTCCCGGAGGACCGCGTACTCGAGGTCGCTGTATCCCTCGCCCTTGCCGACGCGCGCCCCGGTCTCGGTGACCGCGACGCTGCCCGAGACGACGAGGTCGACGTGCGGCAGTTCGTCCGGGCCGACCGGGTCGGCGTACCGGTCCATCTTCGACACGGTCGCCGCGTCGTCGAGCGCCGCCGACGGCTCCGCGTCGCGGTCGGCCGCCGCGTCCCGTATCGCGGCCGGGTCGAGTTTCATGAACGGGCGCTCGTCGCGCAGTCGCGGCTGGGCCATGTAGACGACCTTCCCCTCGCGGAGCGCGCGCCGCCGGACGGGCAGTTGCGGCGCGTCCGGGTTGGCTTTCAGCACGTCCGCGTCGTCCCACTCCGGCAGGGACGCGAGGCGGTCCGCGGCGTCGTCAGCCCCGGCGAAGTTCGGGATTCGACCGTGCGGCGGGAAGGGAAATCGCGCCTCGCCGGCGGCGTCGAGGGCGTCCCAGGTTCGCTCGCGGAGGTCCTGTTTGTCCATACGTAGCGGGTCGGAGACGACGCGGAAAAATCGCGGGGTCGCGTCGTCCGACTCCGTCCGCAGTCGAGAGACGGCGCGGCTCGCACTTCGGTTCGAGTGAGAGGGTGGTCGACCGAAGACAGGTAATCGCGTCGTGCAAAACGGTTTTCGCGTCCAGCGTCGTCTCCACGTCAACCGTGTCGAAATACGTTTCGCTCGTCAAAGTCCGGGGAACAGTCCAGAACGTCCAGAAGTTAGCGTCCATCTGGGGGGACCTCCGCACCGAACTGGAGGAGTACGACACCGACCTGGAACAGAGCTACGCCATCCTGGGCGAGTACGACTTCCTGGTCATCATGGACGCCCCCGGTCGAGACGAGGCGTTCAAGGCGGCGATGGCGATAGAGAACCAGGGGCTGGACATGCAGACGATGGAGATAATCCCCGTCGAGGATTTCGCGTCGCTCGTCGACGAGTAGCCCCACACCGACGGCGTCCCGGGTCCCCACTCCGGGACGGGGCGGCGCGGTCGGCGCAACCCTCACGTTCCGTCCGCCCCAACGTCGACCGTGATTCGACGGAAGGACGGCATCCACGTCGAGGCCGGTGGGTCGCTCGGCACCGTCGTCGCGGACGCCCGGAGCGCGGTCGGCGACGTCAACGTGGTGAGCCACGCCCACGCCGACCACACGTTCCGACGGACTCCGCCGACCGTCTGCTGTTCGGCGACGACCGCCGCGCTCGTGGAAGCCCGGACCGGCGCGCGGTTCGCGTTCACGGACTCGGTGCCGGGAATCGAGTTGCTCCCCGCGGGTCACGTCGTCGGGTCGCGCGCCGCGCTGGTGGCTGACGAAACCAGCGACCGCAGCGTCCTATACACGGGCGACTTCTCGACGCGCGACCGCCTCTACCTCTCGGGATTCGACCCGGTCCCCGCCGACGTGCTCGTGATGGAGACCACCTACGGCGACCCGGCGTACCGCTTCCCGGAGCAGTCCGCGCTCGAAGGCGAGATACGCGACTGGCTGTCCGACCACGACGAACCGCTCTTCCTGTTCGGTTACTCGCTCGGCCGGGCGCAGAAGCTCCAGAAACTCGCCCGGCAGGCGACGAACCGCCCGCTCGTCGCCAGCGACGCCATCCGGGAGGTCGACGACGCCATCGAAGCGGCGACCGGCGTCACCTTCGACGCCGACCCGTTCGACGCGAGCGACCTCGCCGGCGACGAGATAGTCTTCCTCCCGTCGAACCAGGCTCGCAGCGACTGGGTCGACGACCTGGTCGAGCGCGTCGGCGGCCTGAAGGTCGGCTTCTCCGGCTGGGCCGTCGACGAGTCGTTCCGCTACCGCGGCGGGTACGACCGCACCTTCCCCCTCTCGGACCACTGCGACTTCGACGAACTGCTCGCGGTCGTCGAAGCGGTCGACCCCGAGACCGTCTACACCCACCACGGGTTCGACGAGTCGTTCGCGGCCGCGCTCCAGAAGCGGGGGTACGAGGCCCGTCCGCTGTTGCGCGACCAGACCGCGCTCTCCGAGTTCTCGTGACCGGCGCGGGCCGACCTCGAGGGAACCGTCGGCCGCCCGTGCGACCGCCGGCGTCGTCCTCCGAACCGCAAGCGCGATATTGAAATGGAGCCCCTACGTAACACGCGTATGGCCAAATACTCGACAGGGAATTCGTCCGGCGGCGATAGCGGGGGTGCCTGCGAACTCTGCGGGCAGTCCTCGGACTCGCTGACCGAGGCCAACGTCGCCGGCGCACAGCTATCGGTCTGTTCGAGCTGTGCGTCGTCGCACAACGACGCCGCTCGCACCGAGAAGAAGCGCGACGACGGTAGTCGCGGCGAGCAGGACCGGACGCGCCGCGCCGCCCGGAACACGGCGAAGATGGACGACGCCCGGAAGGGCGATTCCAGCCACTGGGAGAAAGAGGGAACGAACTACGACGACGACCCGCTGCCGTATCTCGTCTCCGACTACGGCGACCGGGTGGTCGAGGCGCGCCAGGAGGCCGGCCTCCAGCGCGAGGAACTCGCGGACGAACTCGACGTTCCCGAGAAGAAACTGCTCGCCGTCGAACAGAACCGCGCGAACCGCGCCGGCGTCGGCGGGTCGCTGGTCGAGGCGCTCGAAGACCGCCTCGACGTGACCCTCTCGGAGTCGGCGTAGCGGCGACGGCGAGCGACGACGGGCGGACGTCGCGGTCGACGTCGAGCGCGCGACGAGCGACCGGCGAACGGGCGGCTATCGATGGGTGAGCAGGAGCAGGCGGTCGTCCTCGCGGACGACGCAGAGACGCGCGGACCCCGGCGGGTCGAGGCTGTACTCGCGGCGGTCGGTCGCGAGCAGGTCGGCGAACGGTTCGCCGCAGGCCGGGCAGGCAACGCCGTCGCGGTTCTCGAACAGTTTCGTGTGGCCGGCGTCCTTCTTCAGCTTCAGCCGGTGGCGAACCTCGTGAACGTCGAGGGCCGTCATCGCTCGCGCTCCCGCTGCTCTCTGGCGTCCGCGTCGCGACGCGGTCCGCCGCCGCCGGTCCCACGACGGGACGGTTCGATGACGGGACGCTGGGTCTCGGCCCGCTCCGGGCACATGACCGCGACCATCCTCGCCGAAAACAAAAGTCTTCTGACAGTGGTCGGACGTCGACCGCGACCGCCGACGCGGACGCCGCGCCGGACGCCGTTACGGCCGAATTTCGCGTCAGTACCGTGCTGACGGCCACCAAACAACGCCTATCCGTCACCGGTCCCTTCCACGTACGATGACCGAGCAACAGGACGGCACGACGGTCGAGCTCGAGTTCTCGGTGGAGGACGAGGGGTGTTTCTTCGTCGCGGCGTCGGAGCGAGCGGACTGTCGTATCATCGGGCGGGAGACGATACAGCGAACGGACGGGAACCGCCTCGAGTTCTTCCGCGTCCGGGGGGCGTCGCGCGAGCGACTCCTCCACGTCGCGGACGAGTACGCGTCGGTGAGAGGAGCGCGGGTGGTGGAGCAGAGCGACGACGAGCACCTCCTGGCGGCAGTCGTCACGGGTCGCTGCGTCGCCGCGACGCTGGCGGACACCGTCGCCGTCATAAAGCGAGCCGAAGCCGTCGACGGCGTCGCTACCATTGTGGCCGACGTACCGCCGTACGGCGACGTGCGTAACGTCGTCGAGACGTTCACGGACCGTCACCCCGACTCCCACCTCGTCGCCAAGCACACGTTCGCCGACGGCCTGCCGGCGGTCGCCGAGAGCGAACGTTCCGTCCGTCTCGAGGCGGAGTTGACGGAGAGACAGCGGCAGGCGGTCACGACGGCGTTACAGTTCGGCTACTTCTCGTGGCCGCGAGAGAGCACCGCCGCCGAGTGCGCCGACGTACTCGACGTCTCGCAACCGACGTTCAGCCAGCACCTCTGGACCGGGGTGGAGAAGCTACTCACGACGATGTTCGACGCGGATAGCCGAGCGACCGCCCAGTGAGGGGGCGGACCTTTCCTGATAGGCGACGGGGTCAGGGGCGTCCGGCCCCGAGAGGAAGATAGAAGACACGATGCTAATGAAGACTCGCTCGAACGGGCGAACTTGCCGAGATGAGCCGGTCAGTCATACAGTCGTCCAGACCGTCGCCGAGCGCAACGACGTCTCGGTGAACGAACTGCCGCCGCTGTACGACAGCGTCGAACCCGACGCGCTCAACGCGCTGGTCCGACGCAGCGGTGACGACCTCCGTATAGCGTTTCGGTTCGCCGGACGGCAGATAGTCGTTGACGGCGACGGCACGGTGACCGTGGACTAATCGAACGATGCGATTTTCGTCTCGTCGCGGTTCTGCTTCCACTGTTCTCGCCTGACCGTGTAGCGATGCGAATCCCGGACCTCGTCGCCGTCCGGTTGCCAGTTTCGCAACCGACCGTCGTACTGACCACCGAATCGCTCGACGTACTTCTCGATGGCGCGTTTCGACTGCTCGTTGCCGTCGAGATGCTCGACCGCGACGACCTCCAGGTCGAGGCGCTCGAAGGCGACCTCGAACAGTGCGGCGGCGCGTTCGCCGGAGTAGCCCCGGCCCCAGAACCGCTTGCGGAGCCACATCCCGAGCGTTGCCGTCCGGCGGTCCCAGTCGACGTTCAGCCCCGTCGCACCCGCTATCTCGCCGGCACCGTCCTCGCCCGCCGCCGGGCGAACGACGTACTCAGCGCCCGCTCCCTTCGCACGGTTTTCCTCCATCGCGTCGACGAACTCCCTCGTCTCGTTCGGCGTCCGGTGGGGGTCCCACGAGAGGTGTTCGGTCACCTCGTCGATGTGCGGCGCGTCGACGGAGCAGAGACCGTAGAACTCGAAGAGGTCCACGTTCTCGCGGGAAAGCGCCTCCAGGACGAGCCGGTCGGTCTCGATGCGCTCGGGGAACATGGCATCGACCACCGCGGCTGCGAGCAAAAGTCTTCTGACAGTTTCCGGGCGGCATCCCCTCGAACCGTCGGTGCGACTGCTCCGGCGCGTCCCGTGTCCACGAGCGCGGTTCGGAGAGCGAGAGCGCTCGTCGTTCGTCCGCACCTGCCCCTCTCGGCCGGCGAGACGGCCGGTGCGGGCGTCAGTCCGCGGAGCGACCGGACGCGTCGAGACGGTCGGTCAGCGCGCCGACGACGCCGTTGAGGTGCGCCGTGCCCCAGAGAGCGGTGACAATCGCACCGGCCGTGTTGAACAGGAGGTCCTTCATCGTGTCCTCCAGGCCGTACTGGGTGAGCACCGCCTTCCCGCCGAACACGCTCGCCATGCCACCGATGGCGAACTCGATGACCTCCCAGATGACGCCGAACGCGACGACGAACAGGAGGATGAAGACGAAGACGAACCGCGGCGGGAGGACGACGCCGGAGTAGTGTTCGTCGATGGCGCGCACGGTCGCGTACCCCGCGGCGGCGATCAGCGACGCCGACAGCGCGTGGGTGAGGTGGTCGTACCACCAGACGTTCTGGTAGGGGCCGAGCGTGCCGAGCGCGTGGAGGAAGACGGCCACCGTAATCCACAGCGTCAGCCCGGCGTCCATCGGGATGTCGTAGTCGCGTTCGAGGATGGCGGGGACGAACGTGATGAGGAAAGCGAGACCGGCGTTGATGGCGATACCGAGGTTGCCACGGTCGAGGCCGACGAAGAGGATACCGACGAGACTCAGTTCCATGGCGCGGGTGACCTGGCGCTGGCGGCGCTCGGAGACGCGGAGGTGGTCGCGAACCCTCATAGCTCGTGTCTTCCCTCCGGTAGCCGGGCCTCGACCGGCGCGACGCGCCGGAAGTACAGTTCGAAGACGACTCCGGCGACCACGCCGGCCAGCGTCGCGTAGACGAAGTCCCACATCAACAGGTACTCGCTGCGGATGAACGTCGTGCCGAGGAACCCGTCGGAGAGCCACTGGACGACCGCCCAGATGCCGGCCGTCGCGGTCGTGGCGACGACGACGAAGAGGATGGCGAACCAGTGGGTCATCCGCACCGTCGTGAACGTGTGCAGTTCGACGGCGACGATGAGCGCCAGTGCAGCGACCGACAGGTAGGTCGTCACCCGGAGGCCGTACACCCAGGTCGCGAGCGACTTCGCGAGAATCGGCAGCGCAGCGAGCACGAGCACCTCCCAGGGTAACATCACGTCGCCGTCACGGTACGCCGCCGCCGGCACCACCGTCAGCACGGCGACGAAGGCCGCGAACCCCGCCCAGAGTACGTCGCCGTCCAGCAAGTTCTCGACGACAACGACGAGCAGGAATCCCACGAGCAGCCACGCCAGGCCGGCGTTGACCCGCTCGTCTTCGAGGACTCCCCCGAGCCGGTCGGTGCGTCTTGCCATACTCTTTCGTAGGTGGTCGACCGTACAAAAACCTACGCAACGGATAGAACGCTTGACGGTCGCGCGAACCACAGGCCCGACGATTACGCGAGCAGGAAGGCCCCGGTGTACGCGAGCGTCGCCACCGTCACGGCCGCCAGTCCGGTCGAGAGCCAGACGCGGGGGTCCCTCGACGGGCGGAACCGGGACCGGGGATGCAGCCGCGGAGCGACGCCGACGAACCCCATCGCGAGGATGGAGAACACGAAGTGGTACGACACCGCCATGGTGGGCGCGGGGAGCAACAGCGCGGCGATGGCGTATCCGGCTCCCAGCGCGGCCCGCGGGTGCACGTGTTCGCGCAGGCGCTCGTCCCGCAGATGCAGGAACGTCACCGCCGCGAGCCACCCCGTCGCCAGTTCGAGGCCGAAGACGGCCACGAGGTTCAGCGTCGGGTCCGCGAACAGGTGAACCCGTCCCGCGAGAACGGCGCCGTCGAACGGATAGAGGAACTGCGGCGGGGAACCGGTGAACACGTCGCCGAACGGGTGCGAGAGCAGGCCGAACGCCGCGGCGACGAACAGCGCTCGCGGACCGAGATCGGTGCGCCGGGCCGCGACAGTCGCGACGCCGACGCCCGCGACGGCGAACACCAGCATGACGCTCGCGCCGATCAGGCCGCTCTCGACGAACGCGACGGCGACCAGCGCGGCCAGCGCGGCGGCGCTCCCCGCCTTCCGGGGTCGGTCGCAGGTCGACCACGCGAACGCGACGGCGGCGACCGACCCGACGACGAGCGAGTGGGTGACCACGCGGTGGACGAGGTGGGAACTCCCCCAGAACGCGGCTGTCATCGTCCAGACGCCGCCGAGACCGGCCTGCGCCAGCCCGACCAGCGCGTAGGCCATGTCGACGTCGGGGACGACGGCGAACGCTCCCGCGACGACGCCGAACGCCAGCGCGCGCTGGCCGGACCAGCGACGGTTCGCGGCGAGCGCGGCGATGGTGAATGCCAGGAGGGCGTGGCCGACCATCATGATACCGTTGGTTCGCACTACGGCGTCTTAAGCCTCTCTCCTCGACGATTGGAATCGGATTCACCCCAGTAGTTTTATGCTTTCGGAGAAGAAGCCCAGATACGATGACGATATCCGACCCCTCGTCGGTTGTCACGTTCGACGCCGACGCCGCGCTCGCCGCCGCTCGCGAGCAGGCGGGGGACTCGGTCTATCTCTGCGTGGAGTACGACGCCGAGGATTTCAACACGCTCTACGCCGCCGAGCAGACCCTGTCGCTGTACGACGGGCAGCGGGATATGCTGGACCACTTCGAGGAGGTGTTGTCGTACGTCCACGTCGACTTCATGGAGAAGGACCTCTTCGAGGACGTGTTCCGCGCCGCCGGCGAGGTGCGTGCGTTCGTCACCTACATGGACGCCGTCGTGCTCGTCCGCCTGCTGGTCGGCCAGGAGGGCCTCTTCTTCACCGTCGACCCCGCCGCCGACGTGACCGCGTTCGTGACGGCAGTCGAGGACGCCGTCGCGTAACGTCCTCCCGCACCGAAGGGCGGGGGACCGTCCCTCGCATTCCGTACCCGGCCGGCCTCGGACCGAAGTTCCTTTGCGCAGCGCGCGCCAATCGACCGCCGTGATGCGAGACGACGTTTCGGCCGTGGTGTACGACCTCGACGGGACGCTCGTGGACCTGGTCGTCGACTGGGACGCGGTCGCCGAGGAAGTCGCGGCCGTTCTCGGAGAGGGCGGCGTGGACGCGAGCGACGCCGACCTCTGGTCGATGCTGGACCTCGCCGACGAGGCCGGCCTTCGCCCGGAGGTGGAGGCGGTCATCGGCGACCACGAGTGCGACGGCGCGCGGAACTCGACCCGGCTTCGACGCGCCGACGAACTGCTCGACCTGACGGTCCCCGTCGGCGTCTGCTCGCTGAACTGCGAGTCGGCCTGCCGGGTCGGCCTCGAAACGCACGACCTCGCGTCGTCGGTGGACGCGGTGGTCGGCCGCGATTCGGTGGCGACGCGCAAACCCGACCCCGAACCGCTGTTGGCGACACTCGACGCACTCGGAGTCGACGGCGACGCCGTCTTCGTCGGCGACTCGCGCCGGGACGAACTCACCGCCGAGCGCGCCGGCGTCGCGTTCGAGTGGGTCTGACCGCCACTACCCCTGAAGGGGTGGAATCTCTCACCACCGACGATGCTTAGAACAGGTCGTATCGTAGGCCGGCAAACGTCCTAACCCTGCGGTACGTGAAGCCCGGCAGCAGGTCGAGTACCCCGGCGCTCGACCCCGAGGCGGTCCGACTACATCGCTGTGCTATCGAGACGACAGCGTGACACTCACGAACCGAGAGCGAATCTCGGCTACTCCTGGACGTCTAACGTCCCTTCTTCTGCTGTTTGGGCGTCACGCCACCAGACTAACTCGAACTCGATGCTTTGTTTCGCTTCCGTGTCGCCTTCAGCCCAGTCGGACTCGCCCTCCAGTTTGAACGTGACCGGGTCAACTGGGTTCAGCATCACTTGCTTTCCGCCGAGGTCGAGCGACACGTCGTCCCCGCTGTCGAGTTGATCAGCCAAGTCTCGAAGGTACGTGGCGATCTCCGCCCGTGACTTTTGCTCTTCAGTTTCGAGTTCCCCCATACGAATGGGGAACGGTAACTCTACTCATAAGCTGATGGGTTATCTCTCATAGAGCGGTCGTCGATTCCCCTCCAAGATACCACACCGCGTTCGCGTCCCGTCCCGCCTCGAACCCAGGGGTGGGACGGGAGCGGTCGCGGACCTACAACCAGCTTTTTCGTCCACATCGCTCCCAGGCGCGATTCAGGGCAACCGTTCGGGAGCAGGTGGACGTCACGCCTACTGCTGGCGGCGCGCGTAGCCGTAGACGGCCAGCGCGGTGACCAGCCAGACGACCGCTCCGACCCGGACGGCGAACTCCGCGCGAGCGCCCCAGGTCGGCAGGGTGACGCCTGACGCGAGCGCGACGAGCGCGACGACGGGCGCGCCGACGACGATGGAGAGGACGAAGGTCGTCTGCATCACCCACCCGAAGTCGACGCCCTCCGGGTCGTGAGTCTCGACGGGTTCGGGCACAGTTCGAACCCGGTTCCGGGGGCGCTTAAGCGTTGCCAGGTCGGTCCGGGTCGCCCCGGTACCGGCTCCTCGCCCGGACCGACAACACTGAAGACGCTCCGCGGCGACCACCGAGCGATGAGCTACGCGCTGCGCGATCACACGGCCGACGTGGCGGTCGAAGCGACCGCCGAGAGCCGCGACGCCGTCTTCGCTGCCGTCGCGGACGGGCTGGCGGCCGCGATGTGCGACCGGGTCCCCGACGAGGGCGAGCGATTCGACGTGACGGTGCGTGCCGAGGGACTGGAGGCGCTGCTGTTCGACTATCTCGACGAACTCATCTACCAGCGCGACGTCCGCGGCGTCCTCCCCGTGGACAACGAGGCGACGGTCGCCGAGGAGGACGGCGAGTGGACCCTCGACGGTAGCGCGCGCGGCGTCCCGCTGACCGGACTGGGGGCCCGCGACGTGAAAGCCGTCACCTACTCCGAGATGGCCGTCGAGGAGACCCCGGACGGGTGGCGGGCGTACGTCGTCTTCGACGTCTGACCCGGCGGGGTCCCACCGCGACGGCGGCGACCGGGGACGAGGAACCGGTGACTGAGCGGGGTCTCGCGACGAAGCGAAAGGAGCGGAGGACGCGAAAAAAGGCGAACGAAACCAACTGTCGTGGCGACCGCAGCGACGGCGGTTCCTACTGGAACGCGCCGCCGGTCGCGCGCTGCTCGTCGGGGTCGGCGGTGTCGAACTGCTCTTCGATCTGCTCGTAGCGCTCGCGGGTCTCGTCGGTGACGCTCGGGGTCACCTCGTCGAGCGCCTGTTCGAAGTGCTCGGCCTTGATGCGGACGTTACCGACGCTCTCGCCGATCTCCTCGGGGGAGACGCTGTTGACGAACTCCCGGCTGGCAGCCATCGCTGCCTCGCGGCAGACCGCCTCGATGTCGGCGCCGACGTAGCCTTCCGTGTCGCTGGCGAGGCTGTCGAGGTCGACGTCGTCGGCGAGCGGCTTGTCGCGGGTGTGGACCTCGAAGATGGCGCGGCGCGCCGTCTCGTCGGGCACGGGGACGTGGACGTGACGGTCCAGGCGACCCGGGCGCAGCAGCGCGGAGTCGATGAGGTCCGGCCGGTTCGAGGTGGCGATGACGACGACGTCCTCGAGCTCTTCGAGTCCGTCGAGTTCGGTCAGCAACTGGGAGACGACGCGTTCGCCGACCTGCGAGCCGCCGCCCTGGCCGCTCCCGCGTTCGGTGGCGATGGAGTCGATCTCGTCGAAGAACACCACGGTGGGGGCGTTCTCGCGGGCCTTGCTGAACACTTCGCGGACCCCTTTCTCGGACTCGCCGACCCACTTCGAGAGGAGTTCGGGGCCCTTGATCGAGATGAAGTTGCTGTCGCTCTCGTTGGCGACGGCCTTCGCCATCAGGGTCTTCCCGGTGCCGGGCGGGCCGTACATCAGGACGCCCTTGGCGGCCTCCATGTCGAGTTCCTCGAACACCTCGGGGTAGTCGAGCGGCCACTGGATGGTCTCGCGGAGTCGCTCTTTGGTGTCCTCGAGTCCGCCGACGTCGTTCCAGGTGACGTCGGGGACCTCGACGAACACCTCGCGGAGCGCGGAGGGTTCGATGCCCTTCAGCGCCTCCTTGAAGTCCCTCTCGGTGACCTGCAGGGAGTCGAGCACGTCCGCCGGAATCTCCTCGGATTCGAGGTCGATTTCGGGGCGGATGCGCCGGAGTGCGTTCATCGCCGACTCCTTGGCCAGCGACTCGAGGTCGGCACCGACGAACCCGTGGGTGTTGTCGGCGTACTCCTCGAGGTCGATGCTGTCGGACATCGGCATCCCGCGGGTGTGGACCTGCAGGATTTCCAGACGACCCTCGCGGTCGGGGACGCCGATCTCTATCTCGCGGTCGAACCGACCGGGACGGCGCAGCGCAGGGTCGACGGCGTCGACGCGGTTCGTCGCCGCGATGACCGTCACCTCGCCGCGCTCTTCGAGGCCGTCCATCAGGCTGAGGAGCTGGGCGACGACGCGGCGCTCGACGTCACCGCCGGCCTCCTCGCGCTGGGGTGCGATGGAGTCGAGTTCGTCGATGAAGATGATGGCCGGAGCGTTCTGCTCGGCGTCCTCGAACACCTCGCGCAGTTTCTCCTCGCTCTCCCCGTAGTACTTCGACATGATCTCGGGGCCGGAGATGGTCTGGAAGTGCGCGTCGATCTCGTTGGCGACCGCCTTCGCCATCAGGGTCTTCCCGGTGCCGGGCGGCCCGTGCAGGAGGACGCCCTTCGGTGGCTCGATGCCGAGGCGCTGGAACAGCTCGGGGTGACGCATCGGCAGTTCGATCATCTCCCGGACCTGCTCCAGTTCGCTTTCGAGGCCACCGATGTCCTCGTAGGCAACGTCGGGGCGTGAACCGTCGCCGCCGGCCGCGCCCGCGGCGATCTCCTCTGCGGGGCGCTCGCTGATCTGGATGTCCGTCGAGTCGGTGACGACGACCGTCCCGTCGGGGTCCGTGCTGGCGACCTTCAGCGGGATGGACTGCCCCGACCCCATCCCCATCAGGCCGAAGCCGAACGGGATGGCCTGGCCCTGCGTGATGGCCTGGCCACTCAGCTTGTCGCGGATGTGCGGCGCGATGTTCCCGCGAATCTGGAGGTTCTGCGGGAGCGCGATGGTGACGCGGTTGGCCGGTTTCACGTCGGCCTTCTCGATGGAGACCTTGTCGTCGATGCCGACGCCGGCCTCCTGACGGAGCTTCCCGTCGATGCGGACGATACCGCGGCCCTCGTCCTCGGGATAGCCGGGCCAGACTCGGGCCACGGCACGTCCCTGTCCGCGCCCCTCGATGACTATGTAGTCACCGTTCTCGACGCCCAGTTCCTCCATGGAGCGTCGGTCGACGGCGGCGAGTCCACGGCCCGCGTCCTTCTGCTTGAGTGGCTTGACAGTAAGTTTCATCGTCCCACCTCGATAGTGAGGACGCCATTGTTGATAAACGCTTGCGCCTCGCCCTCTGGCAGTTCCAGCTCCGTCTGGTAGTTCTCCTCGCCCTCGACGACGACGATGGCGACGTCGTCGAGCACGTCGACAGACACCTCCGCCGTGCCGAAGTCGGCGACGATGACCTGCTCGTCGTCGTAGTCGTAGCGGCGGGCGATACTCTCCTCACGCTGTGATATTCGTTCGAGCGACATCTGTTTCCTAACCTTTCGTTAGGCATTCTAGTATTTAAACCTTTCTCTAAAGAAGGCCATCAAGTACTGCGATTTCCCGATTACGGGTCGAAATGCAGTTCACAGACGACCCCTCCCGGAGCCTTATGTCGTCGGCCCGCGAAGCCGACGTATGGCGACGGTAACTCATCATGGACGGACGACGGCCTACCAGCGTTCGGACAGGGGAGCAACCGGCGACCCCGTCCTGTTCGTCCACGGCAGCGGCGGCAGTCACGAGGTCTGGAAGGCACAGTTGGGACGACTCGCCTCGACGGTTCCCGTCGTCGCCGTCGACCTGAGCGGCCACGGCGACTCCGACGACGTGCCGGGCGCCGACCCCGGATGGGGGGCGCTGTCGGCCTACGCCGACGACGTGCTCGCGGTCGCCCGCGAAACGGACGCCACGACGCTCGTCGGTAACTCGCTGGGCGGCGCGGTGGCGATGCATCTCGTGCTGGAACGGTCGTTCGACCCGGACGCGCTCGTGCTCGCGGGCACCGGCGCGAAACTCGCCGTGCTCGACGACCTGCTCGTCTGGCTCGACGGAGGGAGCACGAACGTCGACGAGGACGACCTCGACAGCGGTGCCGTCGGCGATTTCGACCGCGTCATCGAGTTCCTGCACGGCGAGAATCGCCTGTTCCACGACCCCGACGACCGCTACGTCGACCTCTCGAAGGAGGGCATGCGCGAGGTCGGCCAGCGGGTCACCCGGCGTGACTTCCGTTCCTGCCACACGTTCGACGTTCGCGACAAACTCGACGACATCGCCGCCCCGACGCTGGCCGTCGTCGGCGAACACGACAAGCTGACGCCCCCGCAGTACCACGAGTACCTCGCCGAGAACGTTCAGAACGGCCGCTACGCCGAGATCGAGGACGCCGCCCACCTCGCGATGCTCGAACGCCCCGAGGCGTTCAACGAGACCCTGGTCGACTTCCTCGACGACGTGCGGTGACGACGCCGCGCCGGGTGCGCCAGCGTTTCCACCGGGTGGTCAGTACACGTCGTCGACGGTCTCTTCGACGTGACTGTGTTCGTCGGCCGGGAACTCGCCGGACTCGACGGCGTCCCGGAACCGCGACACCGCTCGCTCCATCTCGCCCCGCACGTCGCCGAACTGCTTCGAGAACGACGGCGACCAGTCGCCCAACCCGACGGCGTCGTCTATCACCAGTACCTGGCCGTCCGTCTCCGGGCCGGCACCGATGCCGATGGTCGGAATGGTCAGCTCCTCCGTTATCGTTCCCGCGAGGTTCGCGGGGACGTGTTCGAGCACGAGCGCGAACGCGCCGGCGTCCTCGTGGGCGCGAGCGAGATCGAGCATCTCCTCGGCTGACTCCTCGGTCGTCCCCTGGCGTGCGTACCCCTCGCGGTTGACGTGCTGGGGCGTCAGTCCGAGGTGCGCCATCACCGGGATGCCGACCCGGGTCAGCGTCTCCGTCAGTTCGACGGTGTGTTCGCCGCTCTCTATCTTCACCGCGCTCGCTCCCTCCTCCTTCAGCATCCGGCCCGCGTTCTCGACCGCCGCCGTCTCGTCGTACCCGAAACTGAGGAACGGGAGGTCGGCGACGACCAGGGCGTCTTCGGTGCCGCGGACGACCGCACCGGTGTGGCTCGCAATCTCGTCGACGGTGACCGGCAACGTCGAATCGTAGCCCAGCGCGGTGTTCCCCACGCTGTCACCGACGAGGATCACGTCGACACCTGCCTCGTCGACGATCTCCGCCGTCGGCGCGTCGTAGGCGGTCAGCATCGTTATCGTCTCCTCGCCTGCCATCTCCCGAACGTCCCGTACCGTTGGCATACTGGAATGTCGTCGTTCCGATGGCTTAATCGCCCCGGTCGCGGAAGTTCGGAGTCGACCTCGCGTCCGTCCCCGTGGTGAACGGTTCGTTCCGCCACGACGGCGACGAGAGTTCGACCATGCTCGACCGGCGAGCCATCGAGGAGTCTCCGACCGTTGTGACCGCGTGCCGGTGGAATTATATTGACCAGTCTGCTACTCACTCCCAGTGAGCGTAAACGTCGACATGCGGGTCGTCGGCCCCGGCGATAACCGCTACGTCGAGGAGGCCTGGCGGCTCAAAGAGCGCATCCGCGCGCGCGACGGTGTGCTCAAGCAGCGCCGCGGGTTCTTCACCGATGCGTACCGCCGTTCGACGGTCTATCTCTACGTGGCCGAGGGCGACCAGGACCGGCTCATCGGGTTCGCCGCTGCCCGCCGCGACGGCTACATCCTCTTTCTGGCGGTCGACCAGGAGTTCCGCGGCGAAGGGTTCGGCGAGCGTCTCGTCGCCCGGGTCGCCGACAACCACTCCTCGGTGACCTGCCACGCCCGCGCGAGCAACGAGAACGCCCTGCAGTTCTACCGGCACCTCGGCTTCGGCGTCGAGCGTCGCATCGGCAACTACTACGAGGACGGCGGCGACGCCTACTACCTCCGTCTCGGCGAGGACGAAGGGCTCGCCAAGCGCCTCTCGGACTTCATGCGCGGGTGAGCCGAACGACGCTGGATTCGCGAACGACGCTGGACCCTCGGCCGACGCCCGGCCTGGCGAACGCGCTGGACTCGCGGTCGACGCGGAACTCGCGGCCGACGGACGTTCTTCGGATACTGCGACGACCTGCCGCAGCCTCAAAACACTAAGCCCTGCCCGAGCAAGGGGAGAACATGACGCTACGAGTCGGCGTTCTCGGCTACCGGTTCATGGGCAAAGCACACGCGAACGCGATGGCGCGGCTCCCGATGTTCTTCCCCGACGCGCCGGACGTGGAGCGCCACGTCCTCGTCGGCCGCGACGAGGAGGCACTCGCGGACGCGGCCGACCGCCTGGGCTTCGAGACCACGAGCACCGACTGGGAGTCGGCCATCGACGACGTGGACGTCTTCTACAACCTCGGACCGAACCACGTCCACGCCGAACCCTCCATCGCGGCGCTGGAACGCGGCGTCCCCGTACTGAGCGAGAAGCCGCTGTCGAACGACCTGGCGAGCGCGGAGCGGATGGCCGACGCCGCCGCGGACGCCGGCGTCCCCACTGCCACGGCGTTCAACTACCGGTACGTCCCGGCGCTCCGGTACGCGAAGAACCTCATCGACGACGGCGAGCTGGGCGAGATTCGCCACTTCCGCGGGCGCTACCTCCAGGACTGGCTCGCCGACCCGGACGCGCCGTGGTCGTGGCGCAACTCCGAGGAGATGGCGGGCAGCGGCGCGCTCGGCGACCTCGGCGCGCACACCATCGACCTCGCGCGCTTCCTCGTCGGGGACGTCGAGCGCGTCTCCGGCCACTGCGAGACGTTCGTCGACGAGCGCCCCGTCGAGGGAGAGGACGAGACGCGACCCGTCACCGTCGACGACGCCTACTCCGCGCAGGCGGAACTGGAGGACGGCGCGATGGCGACCTTCGAGGCCTCCCGCTTCGCGACGGGTCACAAGAACGACCACACCGTCGAGGTCCACGGCTCGAAGGGGAGCCTGAAGTTCTCGCTCGAACGCATGAACGAACTCGAGGTCCTGCGCGAGGACAGCCGAGGGTACGAAACCATTCTCGTGACCGACGCCGACGACCCCTACGTCGACCACTGGTGGCCGCCCGGCCACGTCCTCGGCTGGGAGCACACGTTCGTCCACGAGGACTACGAGTTCCTCTCGGCGGTCGAGTCCGGCGAGGAGTACCACCCCAACTTCGAGGACGGCGCGGCGGTCCAGCGCGTGCTGGACGCGATACAGCGGAGCGACGCCGAAGCCGAATGGGTCGACGTGGCGTAGGGTCGCTACGCTCCCGATTCGGCTTCGGAGAGGGCGAATGGGTCGACGTGGCGTAGATTCGCCGCGTTCCCTGTTCGGCGTTGGAGAGCGCGAATGGGTCGACGTGAGGTAGGGTCGCCACGCTTGGGATTCGGCGTCGGAGAGGGAGAATGGGTCGGCGAGTTCGCCGCCGTCGTCGACGCCGAACGGGTGCTCGCGGCGTTCGAGTCGGTCAGTACTCCCAGGTTCCCTCGTCGGTCACGACCGAATCGAGCAGTCGGGTGGGCGTGGCGTCGTAGGCCGGGTTCTCGACGGAGAAGCCCTCCGCAGGTTCGCGGATGACCTCGCTGGCGGAGCGGAAGTCGTTCTCGAAGCGGAACCCCTCGCCGACGATCTTCGCGCTGGACCCGATGGTGGTGACGGGGACGCCGACCTCGTTGGCCGTGGCGACCAGGGGGAACGTGCCGACGCGGTTGTACAGCGTCTCGTCGACGATGCAGTCCATGCCGGTGAACACGCGGTCGCACTCGTCCAGGAAGTGGCCGGCCGCGCTGTCGACGATGAGGTGGGTGTCGACGTAGTCCATCTCGCCGAGCACGCGGGCGGTCTTGCGTCCGAGGTAGCGCGGTCGCGCCTCGAGGACGTAGGCTTCGAGATAGCACCCCTCGCCGACGGCGTTCTCGATCGCCTCCAGCACCGTCGAGGAGTAGTCGTGGGTCATGAAGGTCGTCCCGTCCTCGAACAGCGGCGCGGCGTTGTCGGCGGCGCGCTGCTTGGCGGTCACGACGCCCTCGACCACCTCGTCGATGGCGGCCTCCGTGCGCTCTTTCGCCGCGTCGACGGTGTCGAGGTCCGCCTCCTCGACCATGCTGACGATGGCGCGCTGGGTCGTCACCAGCGACGCGTGCGATGGGTTCGCCTGCCGGAGGACGTTACTGTTGCGCTCCAGGGCGCGCACGTACTCCTCGACCGTCTCGAAATCGCGTTCCAGGAGGTCCGACAGCGCGCGGGCGGCCTTGACCGCGACGGTCGAGGAGCTGTGCGTCTGCATCTCCTTGATCTCCTCGACGGCCTCGTCTATCATGCCCTACACGTATCTGCCGGGCCACATGGCTTTTCTGGGTTCTCCCCGGCCGACCGACCCCCAGTGCAGGCGGTCGACCACGAGACCTGCGTGGAACCGGGGGTCCGCTGCTCGACGTGCAGTAGAGCAGTAACGACGGAACGGCGGAGAGGACGGAGCGGAAAGAATGGGAAAGCGAAGCGTTCAGTCCCGTCGCGCGACGAGCAGCGCGGCGGCGAACGCACCGACGAGGCCGGCCCGCGTCGCGGTGTTTGCGCCCTGCGAGCTATCGCGGTCGCCCGTGGTCGTCTCGTTCGACCCGTCACCGGACTCGTTCGCGGTGCCGTTCGTGGCGCCGTCGTCACCGCTGGTGCCGTTCGCGGGACCGGTCGTCCCGTTCGCCGTCGAGTTGTTCGCGCCCTCGACCGGGATCGTCTGCTGGTTGTCGACCGACACCGTCACCGCGGTGTCGTTCTCCCCGAGCACCTGGCCCTCCGAGACGTGGGCGGTGGCGTTCTGGAACGTGAAGCCGTCCTCGCCCTGCTTCTGGGGCGTCGAGAACTCGTAGGGGCCGACGGCGCGGGCGCTGACGTTCGTGTACCCCTTCTCGGTACCCCACTGCTGGTAGCCGGTCGTCGAGTACGGCAGCGTCATCGTGAACTGCCCGTCCTGACCGGTCTTGGCCTGCTGGCGGTAGGTGAACGTCCCGCGGTCGGTCTGCACCTGCACCGACGCGGTGACGGTGGTGTTGGCCGGAGCCGTCCCCTGGACTTCGGCACCGGGGACGCGCTCGAACGCCTTCACCCACGTCGGCGACGTCTTGAAGAACCCCTGCTGTGCCTCGCGGTCGGGCAGCATACCGAGTTGCTGCTGGAGCGTGCGGAGGTGCGTCGGGGACCGCGTCGAGGACGTGTCGCTCACCTTCACGACGCGGTAGTGTTCGAGCGCGGGCACCCGCTCGTTCGGGTACGCGCCGACGCCACCGAGCCTGGCCGACCCGTCCTCCTGGACGTACTGGCGGGCCTGCTGCATCGTGTCGAACCGCTTGACGAGCGACTCGTTCTCCGGCGCGATCTTGTACGTCCGGCCGTTCGCCTGCTGGAGTTCGTAGTCGACGACGAGCGGCTCCGGCTCGACCGCGCTACCGTGGAACTTGTACAGCCGGACCATCATCGACTCGTAGTAGTCCTGCTTGTGGAGGACGGTGTACTGCCCCTGGCCCTGGATGACGTAGTCGACGAACTGTCCCTGGGAGGCGTTGTCGTTGAAGACGGTCGGGGCGAAGAACTTCACGTTGCCCGACCGCCCCTTCGTGTTCACCATCTTCCAGTCGACCATCACGTACCGGGTCTGCTCGCCGTCGCTCCCCAGCCGCTGGAGGACGTCGTTCGCCTGCGACTCGTTCGTCGCGAGGAGGTAGTTCGCGGCGGTCTCTGCGTTCTCCTGGAACGGGTTGGCGTTCGGGATGCGCTCGCCCTCGACCGTGATCCAGTGACCGTAGTCCCACCAGGACATGACGCCGTAGGCACCCTTCGGGTAATCGAAGTCGCCGTCGCCCTCTTTGTAGGTGCCGTAGTAGTCCATGCTCCCGTTCGCGCCACCGTACTGGCCTTCCTGGGGCGTGTTGCCCTGCATCCACTCCAGCGTGCCGTCCCACTGGACGGCCGCGCTGGGACTGGCGCTCTTGCCCATCTGGTTCGCGGTGTAGGTCTGGCTGTTGCCGACCGTGACCGGCATGACGAGCCCTGGAACGACGAGCAGGACGACGAAGAACACGGCGATGATCTGGTAGGCCTCCACGTCGCGGATCGCCTCGGTCGTCGTGCCGGAGAAGCCGACGACGCCGAGCACCCACCCGAACAGGTAGGCGTTCAGCACGGCGACCGGCACCGCGAGGTAGTAGTTGAACCGCACCTGCGTGAACGCGGCCGCCGTGATGAACGCGGCCCACACGAGCACGAGCAGCTTCTCCGCCTCGTGCTCGTCGGCGGCGAACGACCGCCAGACCATCACCAGCGCGCCGACGATGGCCGTGAAGAACATCAGCCCGTACTCGGGGATGACCACGGACGCGAGCGACTGCCCCTGCTGGAGGAACGGTTTCGCCTCGCCGATGGTGCGCTGGGCCGCGCCCGCACCGAAGCCGATGAACCGGACGAGGTTGCTCCGTATCATGTTGAACAGGTTCGGGAAGAGCAGGTAGACAAGCAGCGTCCCGACCACCAGCAGTCCGAAGATGGCGGCTGGGTAGAGCGACGGCGAGAGGTTCCGGGCGTCCCACTCTCGGGCCAGCCACGCCATGAACGCCGCGCCGACCGCGATGGTGAACGGGAGCAGGGGCTGGAGCAGCGAGAACTTCGTGGCGCTAAAGGAGAGCGTGCCGAGCGGGACGAGGAGTAGAAGGCCCGTCACGCCCATGCTCGTCGTCGCGACGAACGCGAGGTGGTCCGGGCTGACGCCCCGGACGTAGTCCGCCGAGAGCTTGAGCGTGAAGAAGACGCCGAAGATACCGATCAGCAGGATGCCGGGCGGCCACGTCCACAGGTAGAGGGCGGTGGCGACGCCGGCCAGCGCCGCGAAGCCGACCGGTTCGCGCAGGGCCGCGACGTCGCGGTCCTCGACCAGTTCGTAGACGGGGCGTTCGCGCTCGGCGACGGAGACGGCGACCATCATCGCCAGCACGGCGAACGCCTGGAAGAACGGCTCGACGACGTTGTGGTCCGCGAAGCCGACGAGGCCGCGTCGGAGGAACACGCCCGGGAGCAGTGCTAATATGAGCGCGCCGAACAGACCGCCGAGGCGACCGCCGAGGCGCTTGCCGATGAGGTACGTCGGAATCAGTACCAGCGCGCCGAACACGGCGGGCGCGAACAAAAGCGTCATCGCGACCGTCTGGTCGGTTGGACTGCCGAGGCCGACGATTAGCGCCGCGGTGGCGACGAGCTGGTCGTAGAGCGTGCCGAACTGGCCCACGCTCGTCCCATAGGGGAAGTTCGTCCACGGGTCGAACGGCATCGTCTGCGGCCAGTTGTTCACTGTGTACTGCACCTGCCGGAGGTGGTAGTACGCGTCGTTGCCGGAGAAGAACACCTCTCCGCCTCTCGTGAAGTTCTCGTACGACTGCGCCCGCACCCACAGCATGAACCCCAGAAGGACCGTGAGCACGGGAACGTGATACCATTTCTCTGCGTAGTCGAGGACTGAATCGGTGAGGTTGGAGGAGTCCTCGACTCGCTCTGTACCCTGACTCATTGGAGGAAAGTCCCGCAAGGCGGGGATAAGCTTTATGATAGCAGTATATGTGAGGAGACGACGAAGGTGGAAGCTCTCTTGCGTATATGGTCTAGAGGCGAATACGAGCTTCCGGCGGCGATTAATGGATCCCAGCATCACGGAGGATATTCCACGCGACCTCACGATGGGGCCGTGATGCGACGAGAATAGATCCGTAGATTCCTGCTCCAATCGCAACAATGATTCCGACTTGCATCCAAGATTGGACTGATATTACATTTACCAACGAATCAATAGCCAGGTACATGATTACTCCCGCGAACACTTGGATTAGCAACGGTCGCTGGATTGGATTGATTTCCTGAAGGAATCTTCTTACAATCACGACAGTCACCACCAGGTAGAAACCTTCGGCGATGACGGTTGCAATGACAACACCGATTCCTCCGATTACTTCGATGAGCGCGACACCGAGAACAATGTTGACGACGAGAGTCGTAGCTCCAATTACGAGATTTATATCCGGACGATCGAGTCCACTGAGGGTCTGAACGTACACACCTTTTTGTGACGAGAGGACCCGATAGAGCGCGAGACCGATTAAGAATAATCCTGCTTCTTGGTATTTCTCACCATACGCCGTTAAGACGAGGGTCTCTGGAAATGCGAGTGCTCCGAAAAAAATCGGAATCGAAATGATGCTTATATAGCCGAGTGCATTATTGAGGTCGTCGGTCACGTCCTTACCACTCGAGATTCGATGGGAAACTTTCGGTAGCAGTCCGGAAAGCACGACATCAGAGAGAAACATCGCAGGCACGGTAAGTTTGAATGCTACCTCGTATTGTCCGACGACGCCAGTCCCGATGAAGGTCCCCAGAAGTAGAACATCGAGACGTTCGTAGGTCTTTCCGACAAACGAGGCTGGAATACTGTATTTCGCGAAATCCCAGAGAGAATAAAATGTACTCCAAGTTGGTCGTCCAAGAGGTGGCTGCAGGACATAGAGCGTAACTGGAATGGTAGTAAGGGTTGCTCCAGCGAGGCCGTATCCCATTCCTGCCGCTCCCATACCGCCCAAGACTAGGGCAATCTGAAAGGGGAAAGTGAGGAGGGAACGAATCGTATCAGTCCACGTTGACGCTGCCACGCCACCTTGTCCGAGAAGCATCTTCTGAGCCGGGAAGAAAAACCCTATAGCGACTAAGAGAGCCATGAAGACGAGTGAAGCCTCCGGAATGTTTGTCATTTCTCGGAGCTTCTTGGCGAAGAGAACGGAGAATAATCCGACAATTACGAAATATACTGTGTTGATTATTAGAATGGCTCCGGCGATTTCAGCTTTCTGTGCATTGACTTCCGACCATCGCTTTCGGATTGCAGCTCCGAATCCTCGAATTGGACGGTCGACAATGAAAACGAGTGAGAGGAGAAAATAGAACCCACCGAACGACGTTGGTCCGAGGATTCGTGCGAAAATAATCGTTCCTGCAAATCCCAGAATCGCTTGGAGTACCTTTCCAGGAAACCCCTTGAGAGCCTCTAATCCAAGTTTGGTGTTACCTGGGTTAGACATAGTTAGAAATGAGTGAACTACGGAATGATGTTGTTGATTCCATATTATCCTTAAGTGAGGAGATTAATCAACTTTTGTAGCCGAGTGCCCGTAACGTTTGATCGACGGATTCTTCCCCAACTTCGTCGTCTCGGACGGTATCAGCGACCTTTTTCGGTTTGTGAGTCTCTTCGTCTGTTGCGGAAAGTGACACCCAGGGAACTTCTCGTAGTACTGGTATTCTGCTGTTTGGACTGTGGCCGTATACACCCCACTCTCCGTAACACTCTCCATGATCAGCAGTAAGAATAACCTCGTCAGCGTCAACGTTACTCAAGAGAATTTTTACATCGTCTAACACCCATCGAAGGGTATCGAGATAATATTCCCACGCTGTGTCGCTAGAAAGTTCTCCACTAATTATCTTATCCCACGCTGATTCTCTGAACGAGTCGTCCTCGTCGGACTCGATTTGAAGGTCACGGTACGGAAGGTGTGGTTGCATATAGTGGACGAGAAAGCGATCCGGAGTACGATCTCGTAGGAGCGAAACCGCCGTATCAGTAAGCGGTCGGGGAGGAGTAACACCTCTATCCTCGTCGAAATATTGGTCAACTAGATGGGCAAAAGTGTCGAAATCGTCCGCCGTCACCTCGTAATTTCCGTGAGAAAACTTGCCAGCATAGGGGTTTGCCGTAATGCATGCCGTGTTTTGTATAGCGTCAACGTACTTCTGGGTAAAATTCTTGGAGAGCCACTCGTCCGACATTGACCCGGCTGAGTAGGCAGACGGGATTTCGGCCGGGAGGAAGTCGTATTCCGATGAAACTGCTGTGAGTGCATCGACACGGCAAGCGTCTAAGACGATCATCCCGTCCCAATCGCGGTCGTAGATATAGGTCGGGTCCGATTCAGAGTACGGTGGCGCAGCACGAGCAGCAAACCCCATCCAGAAAGAGTGTGCAGCGGCTTGTAATCCTCTTCTGACACCGTACTTGGAGAGTTGCATCCGGCTTCGATTGAACCAATCGACTATGGACATGCTAAATCCTCTCCATATACCAACGGAATTTCTAGGCAGTTCATAGGTAGTTGGATGAGATTTGTCTCTAAGTCTCTATTTCCTTTTCGGTTGATTTTTCTCGTAGCTAAGACTGGGACTGATAGACAACGAAGCCCAGACGAGAGAGCACATTGATTTTTACACCAATACGATGCTTCGATCGTCGACATAGTCTCATTCAATGTATCCTAATTCCCGAAGTCGCTCCTCGGGCAGTTCCACCTGTGCAGAGTCGTCGTCATACGTCCCGACATTAGCTTCAATCCACTCCCGAACTTCGAAGACGCTAGTCGGAATCTCATCAAGGGTGGCTGCGGCGTACGCTCGCCACGAGTGCCCGCCCGGTTTTTCGCCGCGATCGTCTTCATCACTGTAGAACGAGACGACCATGCCGTGGTCGCTCAAGATTACAAGGTCATCGTCGTCGTCCATCGACGTTCGAATTCGTTCGACCCAGTTAGCTGCCCACTCGTATGCTGACCGCAACTGGTTTTCGTCCGCATGATAAGCATGTCCACAGACATCAAGTGTATGGATGTGAACGCCCGCGAGCTCGGGGCCATGGCGGAGCATCTCCTCGGCCCAGGCGAACTGTTGTGCCCCAATCCCGAACAGTTCTCGCTCGAACTCGGCGATAGACTGCCGACCGTGTGAGTCCATGAGCTTCCAGACCGTGGCGAGTTCACTACCGTTCGCGACGCCTGGCCAGTTGTGGACGACGTGACCGGGTTGATCGAAGAGAGTCTCTTGATCAGTGTTACCGACGACGTACTCCGCACCGGTAAGTTCGGTCGCTATCTCGCCGAGTCGGATACGCGTCGAGAGCGGAAGCGTCCCCGTAAACCGCGATGCGAATTCGACGAGCGGATTACTCCACTGACTCAGTCCCTCGTCAGTGATTCCATGTTCGGTTGGGTGGCGTCCGGTCGCAACCGTGGTCCACACTTCCGGGGTGTATGGAACGCGTCGCATGTGAGAGAACGTTTCCATCGAACCATGGGTTTCGAGACAAAGCTCATCCAGATCGAAATGGTCAACGAGACCGGCGTCAAGCGCGTCAAGGGCAAGGATGATGAGTGTCATTTTCGTTCGTTGTTCCTATTACTGAATCCTCACCCCTTACGAATTATGTTTCATCCGTTTCAGTCTATAATGATTAATATCTTATTTAAGCTATTTTCTGATAGCTCTCTTCGTACTGGCTTGCAATCCTTTCCCACGTTAACTGCTGTGCGAGTTCGAACGCGGCAACCTGGCGGTCAAAGATATCAGAACTTTTTGCGAGTATCTCCACTCTGTCTGCCATCTCTTGACCACCGGAAACGACATAAATTCCGTTTTCCGGTGTCGCGACATCGAGTTTCGCGAACCCGCATACCTGTGTGATGATGACTACGCAACCCTTGGCTATCGCTTCAAGCGCGACCATAGAGAAATTCTCATGGTACGATGGAACGAGAACGATATCTGACTCTCGATAAAACTCGTTCAGGCGCTCTCTGGAGACGAATCCGTGATGGTGTTCGTGCCACTCCGAGAGCGTTTCGTAGTACTGTTCATCACTTACGCCGCCAACGATATCGACGGAATATCCGGCATTTTGTGAGAGACGGTCGAGAACACGTTTCTGTCCCTTTTTTGGTGTAATCCGTCCTGGAAGGAGGACACGAACCGTGTCATCAACACGCTCCGGCGGCTCGAGTTCTGACTCCTCGATACCAAGAGGTATCACGTCCGTCGGAGATTGAAGCCAATATTTTTCCATCTGCTGACTCGTCTCTGGGCTCGAGGCGATCACGTCGTCAGTGAAGTAACCACCGACTGCCCCAGCAGCGTTGATGAGTGCTTCACCGCCCATGAACGTGTATCCTTGGAAGTCGCTGGGGCACAGCTTCCATCGTTCCCAACTGTCCATCGTCCACTGGACGGTCCGGATTTTCGTCGGCCAGGGATACTCCTCTAGCGGATGGAAGATGTCGTATTCAAGTTCGTTTGTTCGGCTATGGATGGTACGGTACAAAGAGAGGAACTCACCGATTGATGCCGGCGTTTCACCTAGGTGACAAAGCTCAATTGAATCGTCTGGGGGAGTTGTTCGGTCGCCGTGGACAAGCATGATTACCTCATGTCCTAATCTCGATAACGAACCTGCAAGGCCTTCCGTGACCCGGGAAGGGCCAGTGTCCTGCTGATTGTACGTTCCATATAACATAATGCGCATATGCTGTTCATTAGAAAGCTACTGATTAGAACTGTTTATCTTTGATTGTATTCGGCTATGGCCACCGTATGATTACCGTTGCTTCTTGAACTAACTGGAATGGGATAGCAGTGGACATTTACAGAACAAGAGTTTTAACTCGACTAGAGTACATTCAACTGAATATGACGCGTATCGCCCTCGTTGTTCTTGACACTCTTCGTAATGACTTTTTTGAGCGGCACTTTGATTGGTTACCTGGAGTTCGCTTCGAGAATGCTTGGTCACCGAGTCACTGGACTGTTCCAGTTCATGCTTCCCTCTTTACGGGCTTATACCCAAGTGAACATGGTGTACACGCAAAAAACCAAATTCTAGATATTGAAACAGATGTACTCGCGGAGCGATTAACCGACGAGGGGTACATGACTAGGGCATATACCGCGAATCCGTATCTCTCTCCTTCATTCGATTTCGATCGTGGCTTTCAAGAATTCTATGGTAATGCACGCGTACAAACTCTTCTGGAAGATACCTTCGATTGGGATTCTTTTCTGTCAAAACATCAAAATTCAAGCCCAATTCGGTATTTTAAAGCGCTCTATGGCTGTTTCGCTAGTGAGTACGATACACTTCCATCCCTGAAGCAGGGGTTTCTGTTGAAAATGAGAGGAGAAGGATGGATGAAACCCAAGGACAGTGGTGGAAGACAAGCCTTACGCTGGCTTGATAGTCGTTCGTTTGGACGGGACGAGTTCGTTTTCGTGAATCTTATGGAAGCACATGCGCCGTACGATGAAATTCCGAACGACTTTCAGACAAACAATAGTTTTACTCCACCAAATGAACTCGGGTTACAACACACCTACAATAAGCCGGCAGATGTAGATGAAATTCGTCAGGTGTACAAGGATGCTGTATCCTATCTTTCTAAAATTTATAAGGATATATTCAGTACATTAATAGAAGAGATGGATTATGTGATAACGATTGGGGATCACGGCGAACTACTGGGTGAACACGATCTCTGGGGCCATGAGTACGGTCTCTACCCAGAACTAACCCACGTTCCTCTAGTAATTTCCGATGGGTCAGGCAAAACAGAACGTCGTGATGGACTGGTCAATTTGCTAGATATCCACCAAACAATTCTGGAACTAACGAATCTCTCAGGTCAATCCCGTGGCAAATATCTTCTGGGGGAACACGATTCGAAAAAATATCTTCTCGAAGGACACGGACTTCCAAAAAACAGAATAGAGAAGCTCACTCAGCTCAGTATTCCAGTTGGACGATACGACGAACAGTTCCAAGGAATCGTCGCCCCCCCATCCAGTCTAGGGTATGAATCATCTGATGGATGGGTATCTCACGAACCCGATGGTAGCGATGACGAACTTCAAGAACAACTTGATCGTCTCGTTGATAACCTTGCTGAAAGAGATGTACAAAGCTCACCCGACGAAATTGACGAGCAAACTCTCCAACAACTCCGTGACATGGGATACGCGTGAAACTAAGATTCTCTTCAAATTGATGGAATATATAAGTGGAGATTGTATAATAGTCGAGGCAACGGAGACGAAAGCTACATGAAATACGGTATGCGAATTAAGATAGATAACCATGGACGGTAAAGAGGAGAGTACTGACACGGATAACCAAGATGTAGGTGTTCTTGAGATTGGTGCAGGGCAGCATCCACATCCTAGATCGGATTCCACGTTGGACATTCGATCTGATCTTGATCATATTGACTATCCTGGGGTCGACATCGGTGAGGACGTTTGGCCAATCGAAAACGAAAGCGTCAGTGAGATTCTTGCCTACCATGTGGTCGAGCACGTCCCACCAAATCGGGTTGGACATGTGTTTCAGGAGGTAGACCGTGTCCTCGTTTCGGGAGGAACCATCCATATCGAACTACCGTATTCGGGGACGTACGCTGCGGCAACCGATCTAACTCATTATGGTACTGGCGGCACGACTGCTGGAATCGATCGATATTTCACCGGCGACTTGGAGGAATACTGGCCAAATTTGGACTGGGATGTAACCTCTTATGCGGAATTAGAGTTTCCACTCTTCGTTCGATCGTCACTTCGTTTCAACGTGCGCATGACCAATTCGGAGTTGGTGCACGAACTAATCAAAATCCCATTCGTGACAGGCAAAGTGATTTTCGATGCCACGAAGCGATAGTGCAATGATTGATACACCCCATGTAATAATCCAAAGTATCGATGACGTTCCTTGATTGGTTCACCGAAACGTGGCAGCGGTTTCAAAACCATAACCACCAATATGCAATACGCGCCTCGCTCTACGAACTGTATCTTGGCGCATGGAGATACATCAATCACCAATATCAGTATGGACAACCAATATATGACGAAGACTGGGACGTTCTCGTTATCCTTGATGCGTGTAGATACGACCAGATGAATGCTGTAATCTCCGAATATGAATTCCTGACTGAAAATCGTCCCTTCTATTCGTTGGCAAGTGCTTCAGAAGAGTGGATGGAGAAGAATTTCGGACCTACTTACTCCGAGGAAATGTCAGAAACTATCTACGTGACCGGTAACCCGTTTTCACGGGAATATTTCTCGGACGATGACTTTCTTGTCTTAGATGAAGTGTGGCGATACGCATGGGATGACGAACAGGGGACGATAATGCCTCATGTACTAACCGAAAGAGCAATAGATTTCTACCGCAGCCATGAGCCCGAGCGCATGATTGTTCATTACATGCAACCTCATCGTCCATTTGTTAAACGTCCAGATCTAGATTCGGGGCTTGAGTTCGAATTCAGTGATGAAAACAACCGAGACAAAAGTATCTGGGACCAACTTCGACGTGGTGACCTCACTAGAGCAGAGGTCAACCAAGCGTACATTGAGAACCTCCGTTATGTGCTTGACGACGTTGAGCGACTACTCAAGAACATCAACGCGGAAACTGTCGTGCTCTCTTCCGATCACGGGAATCTTCTCGGTGAACAGTTCCTCTATGACCATCCAATTAAAGTCCCGCATCCGCTTCTTCGTAAGGTTCCTTTTTGTACTGTGACAGCAAGGAACACGGCTGGACACGAACCAAAGACAAAAGAGGAACTATCAACAGGGACAGAATCAGAGGTCTCCGAAAGACTAGAATCCCTCGGATATCTCTGAGAGATTCACTTTAAACATCCTACTTTCCCTCCGTTATTAAGGTATCTGTATAGTTTAAATTCTAAGAAAGGGAACCAAGCTGTTGGTTCATTTAGATCCCGTTATAGATTCGATATAGCTTGTTATTTGTCAATGGTTGGTTCAATGATTTCCTTAAGTTCAGTTGCGACCTCGTCCCACGTTCGAGGAGTGTATTGAACCTCTTCTCCCGCGACAACTTCGATCTTCGAGGCGACTTCCGCAGGGTCGAACTCATCAAAGGTTCGGCTAACGTCTCCCAAATCTTTTGCTGACGGGATTGACTTGTAGAGGACGACAGGCGTACTACAGGCAGCAGCTTCGACCGGGGTTCGTCCATACCCTTCGCTTTCGGCAGCATGGAAGTAAACTTCGGCGTTTGTATACAGACGCCGAAGGTTCGGTTGTGAAACATAACCTAATGTATGTATTCTGTCCTTTAAACCTCGCCTCTCGGCATCCCGTAATAATTTTTTGAATGAATTCGAATTATATTGATTTCCGCAAATAACAAACTCGATATCAGGTTCTAGCTCCTCAAGGACTGAAAGAAGGAAACCTGGGCGTTTTCTTTCTATAAGTGCCCCAACGTACAAAATGTATCGGTCTGGAATAGAGATGCCCTCAAACGGGGTAGAATCAGGATAAATCCGGTGTGGATCAACACCTTGAGTCAGAACCTCAATTTGATCTGGATCAATGTCAATATTCCGTATAATGCTTTGTTTTGTTGTATCCGAAGTTGCTAATATGCGGTCAACTTCCCGTAAATTGCTGAGAGCATGGTTCAACGCCTTTTTTCTCAGCCAGTTCCCATCATCTGATAGGTATTCATCAAGGTCGTGAACTAAAGGAAAAATCGCTGCCTCATAGTTTCGCGGTTCTATACCAGCAAGCTGAGTATGCCGAGCTAAGATAATTGCAGAGTTCTTCTTGTCTATCTTGTTCATCAATTTGGGAACTTTCCGATAGAGTCGGTCTGTCCCCGAGAGCAGAGGGAGAGATGAATTTGTAACCTTGTAGGTCCTGATTTCTGCGGCGTCATAGAGTTTGTTTGCGACGTGTTGTATACTCCCGTTGCCGAAGTCCTCAATTCCCGAAATAAATTCCCCTACCATAACTCAATTATTTGTGTGGATGAATTCTATCTGGTTTGATTCCCGTCGCCAACCGAATGTTGTAGGCAACGGTGTTGCTCAACAACAGTGGCACGTAACGAGGATGCTTCGTACACAGGTATCCGAGTCGCCAGACCCTGTCCCAGGTGGTAATCGAACGTTCGTGCTCTTCATGGTCGAACAGGCTTCTGGGCACTGTCAAAACGTCGTAACCTGCCCTGTGAGCTTTGATCGAGAAGTCGGTATCACCGTTGTGGCTGCGCAATTGCTCGTCGAAGCCACCGACGTCCTCCCAAAGTTTCCGATGGAACACCATCACCCTCCCGGCGACGAGACCGAACTCCCAGTCCTTGACGCCGAGGAGCGTATCCTGATCAACTCGATCGATGAGGGAGTAAAACAGCTCCTCCGAGAACGCGATATCGTCGTCCATGATGACGATGACGTCCGCGTCCGTCTCTCGCACACCATGGTTCCGTGCTTCATTGAGTGTTCCCGTCTTTTCGACAGTAACGGGGACATCTTCGGGGATGCTTTCGAGTGTCCGTATCTCGTCTTTTATCGAGGGAATTACGACTGCGGTGTTTGGTGTCATGATTTTTGTACTCGCCCTGACTCTACTACGATATAGTATGGACGTTGTGTTTCCGTTTCACGTCGTCTGATAAATCTTTTCTAGTCGTTCGACGACCGTGTCCCAATCGAACACCGAATCATTCGTCGGTTCGTGTTCGCGTGCATCTTTGACTGCCTGACTCACTGCCTCAGGTCTTGGAGTGTCAATACCAACGACGCCTGTATTTCCGACCCAGTCTACAAGCGCACCCACAGCCCTCACGACGCACGGCGTCCTCGTAGCCAGTGCCTCTGCGACGGTCAGACCGTATGCCTCAAACTCGGACAACGAGAGATACACCGTAGCTCCAGCGTACAACTGCGGTAGGCGATTATCAGATACGTATCCGAGAAACTGCACTCGATCCGTCACACCTTCGCGTTGTGCGATTTGTTCGAGGGTCGACCGGTAGGGTCCACTTCCGGCGATTAGTAGATCGTACTCTGGAAGCCTCGGAAGGGCGCGAATAACGTGTTGCACGCCCTTGTATTCCTCCAATCGTCCGACACAAAGCAGATAAGGACGATCGCGTTTCTCTGGCTCGGCTGACTCGAACTGTCCAATGTCGATGCCATTTGGAATTACCACAGCGTCTCTGCCGAACTCCTCCTTGAGCTTGTTCCTCTCCCAATCGCTGACGGCGACTAACCGTTTTGCTCGATGAAGAGCGAATCCTCCGAAGGGTCGATACAGACTGAGCAGGTGGTCACGGAGGTCGTTTGCACTTCCGCCGTGATAGTGAGGCGTGACGACAAGAGGCGACGAAGTTCCGAGAGCCGCAAACAGCATCGGCAATGAGTGATAGTTATGTGCATGAACGACGTCAGCGTCCATCCGACGAACCGACCAAGCTATCCCCGGTGCGACGTGGAACGCACCGCCTGGGGCGAGTGCTCGGTGACGACGGACAACGACGCCGTTCCGTTTCTCCCATCGTGGGACATCGTCGCCCGCATCGGCAGTGAGAACCGCCACGTCGTGTCTACGCTCAACAAGCCTTTCGCTAATCTCACTGACGTGCGTTTCGACGCCCCCAGTTTGGGGTGGATATCGAGGGGCAATCTGAACGATTTTCATTCGACCACTGTAATCGAAATCATTGTTAAGTTCGTCTCCGCTTCGTTCACTCGAACGCCTCCCGCAACTCCTGATCCACTTCCCACGTCCCGTCGCCCTCACCGCGCAACAACGCCACGCTCGCCCGCAACAAGGACACCTGCGCGTCGAACACGGAATACACCGCCTGCAACGGACCCAACCGATCCCGACCGCCCAACCAGACGAACGCCCCCAACCCAGCAGGAACAGCCAGCCCCAACGGCCCCGCCGCGACCACCGCAGCCCCGGTCGCCAGCCCCACAGCCAGCGCCAGCAGCCACGGCGACACCACCATGAACCACCAGTTGAACGGCAACACCAGCCGGCCGTAGTTCCCGTACCGCCCGAGCATATCCCGGTGCTGCAATAGCAGTCGAATCAACCCCATCCCGCGCCGGTCCTTCTGCAACCGCCGCTTCCGGAAGTCCGAGTGGGACGCCTCGCTGTACCGAATCTCCGGGTCGAAGACGACCCGACTGCCGTTCCGACGGATGCGAAGCGCAAGTTCGGTGTCGTCCGCAAGCGAGTTCGGGTCGACGGGGACGATGGCGTCGTTCTCGAACGCCGAGAAGGGACCGTGGAAGATGAGCGTCGAGTCAAGATGGGACTCCAGCGTCTGGACGTGGCCCTGGACGCCGCGGTAGCCCGTTTCTACTTCGCTGCCGCCGAGCACCTCCGCGTTCGTCCCGGTCACGGCCGCCACGTCGGGGTCAGCGAGGTTCGCCGCCGCGACCCGCAAAGCGTCCTCGGCCACGAGCGAGTCGCAGTCGGTCTTGACGACCATCTCGTTGTCCGCCGCGGCGTAGGCGTCGTTGAGCGCAGGGGCGAGGCCGCGGCGCTCCTCTTCGCGGATGAGGTTCAGGTCGGGATGCTCGCGGTCGGCGAAGTACTCTCTGATCAGGTCGGGCGTCTCGTCGTCACTGGAGTCGACGACGACGAGTTCGACCTTCCCCATCGGGTAGTCGAGCGCGAGGAGGTCGTCGAGTTTCTTCTCGACGATACCAGCCTCGTTGAACGTCGGTAGGACGATGCTCACGGTAGGCTCCGCCGTCTCGTCCTTGTGAGCCGGCGAGCCCTCGGGACGGAGCAGGCCGTACAGCGCGAGGAAGGCGAGGTAGGGGAGCGCCGCCACTGCGACGACGACCGCGGCGGCCTTCGCGAGTCGGTTCATGTTCGGGCGTTGGTCGGTTGGTTTTAAAGGTCTACGGATTAGGTGGCCATCACTGGTCAGGCAAGAGTCGCTGAGCGATTTACTGGAGTTATGCGGGAGTAGTAGGACGGACGCGGCCACATTTAGCCACCGTCAATCGGTAAGGTGGTTGAGGTCTCGTGCTTGGGGGTCAACCTTCAAGTGACTCTAAAGCCAGAAGTAGTGAGCGCAGACAACGATTTCACGTATATCGAGAAGAGCAACTAACCCGAGAGTCCAATGACGACGTCCTTCACGGATGATCTCCTTCCGAATCAGAATCGACCAGCGCTAACTCCTCGGGCAGCCCGGTCACTTTTACTGGAAACCGTCCTTTATCCTCGATACAGACGAGTGCATGACTGTAACCGCGTTCACGGGTTCCAGGTTTCGCCTGCCTGAGGAAACGAGCTTCCCGCTCGTTCAACCCGAGTCGCTTCCGGTTCGTTTCGGTCAATCCTGGTAGTCGCTGGAGAACCTTTATCGAGGACTCCTTCGCCAGCACCTCGGCTTTTTCGTGAACGAAGAAATCCGATAACTCCTGTGTGATCAAGTGGATGCTGAGGTCGTGATGGCGAGAATGGCGGTATGCACGCTCCAACCAGTCGAGTGAGCCCTCGTTTTGAAGCAGGTAATGGGCTTCGTCGATTGCCAGTATCATACGCTTGTCCGTCTGTTTCGCGCGTTCGTAGACGGCATCGAACAGGAGCTGCATCATCAACGCGATCTCCCGGTCGGCCTCACCCTGCTGGAGGTCGAGATAGGTCACTTTCTCGTCCCGCAAGTCGATATCCGACTTCCCGCCAAGATTCGCGTACTCGCCATCCCCGACGAGCGGCCGCATACCGATACGGAGCTCGGCTGCTCGGTCTTCCCACTTCACGAGTTCGACGGTCGTCGGTGCGGTCGCATCGCCCTCCTCGTCGAAGAAGGCACTCGCATCGTCAGCCATCTCGCCGAGAATGACGAACACGTCCTGAACCGTCGGACTGTCATTCGCATGGGTTGCAGGGTCGCGTGTAATGCCCTGACGCCGGTACGCATCCCGGACGCCCCGCCCGAGGACGGCACGCGCGTTCGTGTCGAGACCTTCGCCGGCTGTATCGACGTGAGCGAAGTACGTCTCGAAAAAGCCCATGACGCTGGAGAATCGCTGGCCGTAGGGGTCGAGGTCACTGGTCGCCTCCAATACGTGGGGCGGGGTCGGCTGTATCTCGAGCGGATTCAGCTGTCGCGTTCCACCGACGACGATGCGGTCTGCATCGAGGGCAGTAGCAAGGTCGTGAAATCCCTCCAGTGGATCGAGGAGCATGAGAATCGTCTCGGAGTCGTTCGCAATCTCACGGAGACTGAGCAGTTTCGCCGTGACGGATTTCCCGGAGCCGATTTTCGCCGCTGCGAGCACGTTGTAGCCGTTCGGCCGCTGCCAGCGATCGACGACGACTGGTGCGTCGGTCGTTGCGTGGAAGCCGTACAATACGCCGGTCGTCTCGATGACGGTGGTAGCCGAGAATGGAAATGATGCGCCGAGTGCGCCGCTTAACATCGGCGTTCGAGCCGCTCCGAGCGTGCCACTGACTGCGTCGTCAGCAATCGGACTGTTGGCGACGAGACCCTCGATCTGGATATAGTCGACTGGCTTCACCGTGAGCTGGCGTTTCGCCAGTTCCGTCTGGAGATGCTGACACGTCCGCTCGACGGTGCGCTCGGTATCGCCACGGACCGTAACGTATGCCGCCACCTCGAAGATGGATTGCGCGCCGTCCGTGAGCTGGGCGAGTACGGCTTCGTGCTCGCGGATTCGACGGTCAGTCGTGCTGATCGAGGGGTCGCCGTTCTTCTGCTTGCCGAGACGAACCGATTCGAGGTCACGGATCGCGTCCTCGAACTCCGTGATACCCCGTTCGGTGGGTCGAGGGTGAGCGTGTATCGTGAGGTCGACGTCCGCGCTCGGATGGGTCGTAATCGTTTCCAGTAGGCCGGGGTCGGCATTCGTCGGCCAGTCGACCACGAACAGCGTTCGTGCCCATCGTTCGCCAGTTCGAGTCGCGTCTGATTCGAGTTGCGTACTCGACGGTGCCACGAGTCGCGCGTGCCGTCCGGCATCGTCGAGGCGGTCTGACTGGTCGGCATCAACACTGGTGATAGTCTGGACGAGTCGGTCGATGAGTGACATGATTAGCGATGATCGAGGGAATGGCTCACTGGGTCGTGGTGGCCGTCGTCTGCGTCGTTCTGTAGCGTGTCCACATCGGGTGGTGTCGTCTCTGCATCGGCGAGGACGACCGGTGTCGTCCGGAGCCGTGACTGCTCCGTCTCGTACTCGGTTCGGCTTCCAGTCCACGATTCCTCGATCCACGTTGCGAGCGTCTCCGCGGACACGCGTTCGGCGGTACAGGTGTCGATTCCGCGGATAGCATCCTGAACGGTGGCGAGACGGTCGTCGAGCAGACTACGCTGGGCTCGCTCGATCTCCTCCGGCGAGAGTTGCGTGCTCTCTGCGCCGATGAATCCGAGGAGACCACCGATGTACGGTACGTCACGGAGGTTGGCAAGCGCGCCGCGTTCGGCGATCTGAACGTCGTAGACGTGTACCGGGACGAGAATCTGATACTCGCGGACGCTCGTTCCACGAGCCTGGAACTCCTGTGGGAGTCGTCGGCGATAGGCGTCGACCAGATTGGCAAGGACGGGATTCGCCGTGACGTCCGGGTCGTCGCGACGCTGGTCGTATCCGGCGACGAGGCGGTCGGCATCGACGCGCCGTGCAGTCGAGCGGAGCTGGAAGGGGAACTCCAGCGCGTTCAGTGCGTTACCGAGTGCGTCGGCTGCACTATCCCACTCGATCTCGGTTGCGAGCGCCATGTTTGCGGGACTGACCTCGACACCCGCGACGAGCGTCCCGTCGACGCGCTTGAGTGCGTCCGCCTCCGGCAGAAACCGGCCGACGCGTGTGAGCGTCTCGGTCCGCTGGTCGGACGCCCCATCGAGGAGCGTTCGTATCGACGGCTGGCGCTTGAACGCGATAATCTGGCCGACCCACGCTTGCGGTGTCAGATGCGAGGGCGCGATGAACACGACGATAGCGGTCGCGACGAGGACGCCGAGGCCGACAATGATGCCACCGGTGACGGCGAGCAGCCCTCCCAGCGAGTTTCCAGTGAGGACACTGAGGGATGCAATCAAGAGTGCTGGCAGGAACAGTTTCAGGTCCGGAATGCTGTAGTCGGTGTCGACACCGACGATCTCGTCATCGGCTCCGAACTCGTTGAGGATTCGACGTCTGGGGTCTATCTTTGTCATGGTTGCTGGTCACGGTCTGATGTTTCACGGTCGGTCGCGTCAGATTCTGTCTCGTCCGAGTGGCGACGGGTCGAGACCCTACTCAGGATGCGACGGCGAAGTTGCGTCCGGAGGAAGTGGACGACTGCTCTCGGCTGGAGTCGCCAGCCGGTACGCCGCCTGACGGTTCGATGCATGACATACAGTCCTCCGGTGAGCGGCGCGAGACAAATAGCGAGTATCGTTATAGCATTGGGAGCGAGAGAATCGTACCCGACGGTCGTTGCCACACCTCCAACGAGGCCGAGTGCGAGCGCTCCTCGACTGATGACTACCCAGGGTGTCGGCGTGACCGCCATTCCGGAGACGTCGCGGTCTTCGTGGAGTGCGGCACGGAGGTAGTACGCAACGCCAGTTGCACCTATCGTCCAGAGGACGAGTGCACCAATGAGAGAACCACGTGTGAACACGTCCGCTCGAATCAGCAGCCAATCAGTGGCTCCGAGAACGCCAATCACGGCGAAGACGACGACGAACTGCCAGCGTGGACGGGCATAGCTAAGCGGTGACTCTCCCCGACGCCGGCGATCGCGCTGCACCTGTCGTTCGTACGCCCGCTCGCGCTCGGTGACGTGGTATGCGTAGGCCACTCCGAGGAGGCCGCCCGTAGCCCACGGCGTCACGCCCGTGGTGAGAATGTTTCTCCAAGCGAACGTCACTACGGAGGCCGCCCACTGGAAGCCGACATCGGGATTTAGAAACAGCGTCCCTACGAACACGATGAGTCCGACGCTACTCCAGAAGAGAACGATGATGCTTACAACTCCGATGAAGACTCGACGCACGAAGAGCAGACGACCCGTGTAGACGAAGAGACGAACTCGTTCGGTGAGCTCTCGAATCACTGCCTTCCCATAGAGAGGAGTCAAAGACGGATCGGCGTTCTTCAGTCGTCCTGCTGTTTGGACCTGCCTAGCAACCCTCTTTTCGTCGCCCCATTCCATGCAGTCCCAGCAGACAGTGACATGATTGCTCACGTCTTCTGTTTCTCCGGACCCAACTGAGTACATCGTGTGGCCGATTTTCCCGCGAGGGAAAACCACCTCACCACATATTTGGCAGTTATAATTATCCCGCTCAGCTACTTTTTCAATAAGATCCTTCTGAGGGTCTGATTCGCTAAAGGAAGAGGTAGACCGCCGAATTTTTCTTGTCATGATTTACGAGTCTGTTCAACGGCGCTAATGCTATCCTGATGTTCTCTGTTGTAGCGAGAAGTTCGATACACTCCATCAGTCGCGATTTGGCCGACATCGAATGCTGTTGAACTCTCTTCATCATATAAGAAGACATTTTTGTCTGAATTGTTCTCAGATATACGCTGTAATGCTCCTTCATCCAACAACCAACCTGTGTTCGATGGACCTTCGCTCGCCGAGTGGAATTTACCCTGACTATCGAAGTAGCCAGCGTCGTACTGGTCCTTGGAAAGTTCTGACCGGTGTTCAGCATGCCTGTACGTGACGCCATCAGGAACGCTATCGGCGTACGAATCAGTCGTCTCGTTTCCTGACTGTGTTGCTCCACTCGTAGCCTCGCCAGTAGACGTCGATTCTGCAGCGAGCGCAGGTTGGTCGACAGTCGGTCGTTGTGTCGACCCTTCGAGTTCTCCGGCAATCGTCTCGCCGTCGAGAGCGCCGCCGAATCCGCCAGGGTTCGTCCGTGAGAACGGCGACCCGTCGACAGGATCGACGCGCGTGTCTGCGCCTGCATTTGCCGGAATCGAGGAGGCCGTCGCCGACTCACCAGTAGGGAATCGAGACCGGACGCGCTGGCGAAGGCTGGACGAGGTGTTCGCCACAGCCATCCCGGACGCGGCCCCGATTGCGCCTGCGGCGAGGGTGGCGAACGGTCGCATCCTGCGACTGCCGACGAACAGGAAGAGTGGTGAAACGGCCGCGCAGAACCACATAACGAGGACGAGGATGATGTACGCGAACGCGTCGACACCGGCGGCGTTCGAAAGGCCCTGGTCAAGCGACCCGTGAACGGCGTTCACGACTGGATAGCCGACGCCGAGGATGACCGCTGCCGGAAACGGCACGAATGCACACGGGATGAACAGGCCACGCAAGCGATCTCCGACGCTAGCGAGCGGACGAAAGAGCCAGAACGCTGGCAGGGACAGCGCGAGGAAGACGGGCAGTGCAGGCACGAGCACGTAGACGGCGAGCCACGACAGGCCGAACACGAGGGCGACGAACAGGAAGAGTATGCCCGAGGACAACCAGAGCAGGAGCGCGCCGAGTCCGCCTGCAAGGACACTATCGGTGAGTGTCTCGAAGCTCGCGACGATTTGATTGCCGGAGGGAGCGAACGTGACCGTCAGTGCGGACGCCAGATGCAGGACGAACGACGCCCAGATCCACGACCCCAGGATGACGAACAGCATGAACCATCCCTTCGCTTCGAGGGTTTTCGCCTGCTGATTGGAGATGGCTCCGGTGGGCATGAGGGCGTTCGCACGGAGTAGTATCATCGAGAACGCCCAGATGAGTAGGCCAGCGGGCAGTCCGCGAGTCCGCCACCAGTCGTAGACAGTGTCCATCGGCGCGTTCGTCGGTCGGTCGACGAACTCGGGCGTCCCGTTGCGCAGGGGGACCGGCCGGCTCACGAGGAATTCGACGGCCCACTCGGCGACGCCACGTGCGAAGTCGAGGAATCCACGGGCAAGCCCTTTGAGAGCGCCAAGGACGCCGTTACACATGTGGCCGCTGACAGTTCCGAGTCCACGGCACGCTCCCTCGAATGCCGGCGCACCGGTCGCGTTTTTGCTCGCGTTCGTCGTTCCGTTACTGGTTTCGTAAATCGACGGGGGAGTCGTCTCGTTTCCAGATGGAGGTGTTGCCGTCGTCGTATTCGGTGGTGTCGTCGGTGGGGATTGGGCGTCGACGGGAAGCGTCACTCCAGCGATTACGCACACGACGGCGATGACGACTGACACTCGGAGTCCCATTGCTTCACTTTAGAAGAACGGGACGATGTCGACACAGCTAGCGAGGCCGACGCCAGTCGCGCCGATGAGTTGCTCGATGACGACGGCGAACAGTGGCGTCGTGACGGTGGCGAAGGCGGCACGATTCCGCCAGCCTTTGACCGATTCGATGGTCTGGGGTTTCTTCGGGAATGCGGCGGCGTTGTGCAGGATGTATGCGAGGATTGCCGACGCGATCATGGTGATGCCGATGAACAAGGGGGCGGCGTAGTTGACGGTGTCCGCAAGTGGGGTGCCACAGATACCGGATCCGACTTGCTGTTGGGCAGCGACTGGTGTCGACACGAGTGCTGGAAGGACGGCGAGGCCGATGATGAACGTCGGCCGTCGAAACGAGCGCGTGATGGCGGCTGGTTGGAAATAGTGTGCGAACCGTTCGGGGTGGATTGTAGATTGCATCGGTGGTCTCCGTGCCCGTCGTCAGTCCCACTAGTCGCAGGGTGCACTGCGATTCTTCCAATCTAGTGTGGTATGAGTTCACACAACGGGCTTGCAAAAGCAATTTCCTTTGAATATCTTAAATCTATATGAAGGTGGCCGATATGTACGCATATATTTGACGAATATTTACGATTTCCGCAGCACATTTTTGTCTGTTAGCAAGTAAAATACAACGGTCCATTAAATCTTCATCTGCAACAGTACTGTCCATCTGAAAGAGACGGGAGCGAGAGGAGACTCTCGAAATCACCGTCATCGGGAGCCGAATCCACCGTTTAAGATGATCGGGAGTGTCCTAGATCTCCTCACGGCCTATGACGTCGACATAGAAAAAGGAAGTAAAGTGCCTCGAAACGCGATTCCGGGCTGTTGACGAACGGAAAGCGAATGACGTGCGGGGACGTAGTCCGTCACGCTTCGATCCTGCTGTTCTGCCCTCTCTCCGACAAGACGGGTTTCACGTCCGTTCGAGGCTGCTTTCGATTTTACCGATAATCGTCATCGCCGTCGTTCTGATTCGCTCCAATCGGTCCTGTAACTCGTCGGTCTCGTCGTTCTGCCAGGCTGCCAGATAGAACGACGCGTTCGACGCATCCAGCCCGAAATGACGACTGACGATGTAGGCGACGCTCTCGGCTTCGACCTCCCGAGCAGCGCGTTCGTCATCCGCTTCCCGACCGACGTGGAGTCTCGCGTGAGCGTACTCGTGAGCGAGAACGTGCGCGACTGTCGCACTATCCAGGTCCGCTCGCACGGCAACGTGCGGCTGCGACTCGCCGCTCCGGTGCTTGCAGACGCCCTTCGCGTCTCCGTACGACCAATCCTCGGTCGCGACGAGTTCGGCGGACACACCGAGCGGCCCGGCTGCGGCGAGAGCGGCAGGGACGAGGTCGTCTGCCTCGCCGTACACGTCCGTCTCCAGTTCCGGAAGCGGTTCACCCTCGGTCTGTGAGACATCGAAGACAGCCACCGGCCGGAAACCGATGACGCCCTTCGACCACGTTTCGGGAGCGGACGCCTCGTACTCGCAGTCTGATTCGCCGTGGTACGACGGCGCGTTGCCACACTTCGGACACTGGCGAGCGACGATCGGTGCCCAGATCCAGATCGCCGACTCGCCCTCCCGAACATGTCTATCGAACTCCGTCTGCCACGTTCGGTAGCCGGCAACGTTCGTCGCGTCGGGCTGCTGGAGACGGATCAAGAGCGTGTTCCGCATCGAGTAGTCGTGAAAGCGGCGTTGGGTATCGAGCCACGTCTGGAACTGCTCGCTCGCTGCTACCTCGTCGGTTGCGTCCCGGAGGTCGGCAAGCCACTGTTCGACCGTTTCGTGCATCGCGTCCGGTCGGGCGTCTCGGTCGTCGAACGCGACCGGTTCGTCCTGCGCTGTAAGCTAGTTCGAATTCGACATAGTACTCGGGCGCTCTTCGCCGAGCGCCTCGCCCCCGAGGGCGCGCGAAAAATACCGAGGACGCGGGTACCGATCAAGTAGTGTCGTCCGGCAGGTCTTTTCGACCGGTACGAACGCACTCCCAGCACGGGAAGCCACCGAGTTCGGAACAGTCACACGACTCTTCGGTCGCTTCTTCTCGTTCGTCAGCGTCCTCCTGCGTCCCGCCATCCGCGGCGACCTGCTGGTCGATGGCTGCCCGCAACACAGGAACACGGATGGCGACTGCGACGCGGTGCTTGCACGCACCATCGTAGTGGTCGTCCGCCGGGCACTCACACGCACTCGGCACGCCATCCTCGACGGTGACGTGGTACTCGTGATTCCGCGGATTGGCGTGACTCGTGTTTCGCACCCGAACACCGCCCGGGAGGACGGTGAACTCGAATGCCTCGTACTGTGCGCGCTTTGCCGTTCGTTTCGTAAATTCTAGCTTCGAGAGGGGGTTATCTGGGTTCGACATGGCGACTCCGCGGGACGCCGATGCAGGTGCTGCGCCCCGCACCCCGAAGGGGCGCAGCAAAAACGATCGAACGAGACGCCCGTCAGCCGTCGCTACTCGAACCGAACCTACCGCGTAGCGCTCTCACTCGACGGGCGCGAAACGTATTGCCGACGGCTTACCGCTCTCGGTCGAGGGTGTCGAGTTCGAGAAGTGCGTGCCAGCGTCTCCGGAGAGTGGCATCGGTGACGTTCGCCACGCTCGCGATTCTCTTCTGAGTGAGACCGACGTGCCTGTCGTGTCCGGCCTCGTAGAGACAGGCAGCCGCGACGCCGACCGGATCACAGCCGGTGCCGAGGCCGGCGTCTTCTGCGAGTACTGCGAGGTCGTAGGCTCGCTTGCGAATACGGGCCGGTAGTTCGAGCGCCGATGCGAGACGCGGGACGAACGCTCGCGGTCGGAGTGGCCGAGTCCGAAGTCCGAGTTCGAGATTCAGTGCTCTGTAGGCAGTTCGAATCGTCTGGCGGTCACAGCGCGCGTAGTCGGCGACGTCGGCGAGCGTCCACGGAAGGCCGAGACAGCGCGTTGCGGCATGGACGCTCGCGCTCGCTATCGCTTCGATAGATCGTCCGACGAAGAGGTCGGCGTTCTGGCCGGCGCGACAGATGGCGTACGCGCGGTCGCACGCCGACGCTGGAAGGTCGAGCGCACTCGTGAGTCGTCTGATGTCGTCGAATGCGTGGCCGAGATTCCGATTGGCTTTCGACCCCCAGCGCGCCTGATTGTGGTGGCGTCGCAACCGACCGAGTCGACGTCGCTTGCTCGCCGAGAGGGTGTTACCTCGGCCATCCGTCCAGTGGCCGAACGTGGTCGCCAGGCCGTAGTCGTGCATCCCCTGCGCTCGTGGTGCGCCCGTGCGTTTGCGTTCCGGCTGGTCACGCGACCACTCCGGTCCCGTATCGATTCGGTACTCGGTAGCGATGAGACCACAGTCGCGACAGTACGTCTCGTCGTTCGCGGTCACGAGGCTACCCGCGCATTCGGGGCACTGGTCGTCGGTCGTTCGTTCACGGTCGTCTTCGTCGAAGGTTCGCTCGTATACTGGCAGTACGGACATTGGGTGGTCCTGCCGGGCATCTCACGGATGCCCCGCACCCGATAGGGGCGCGAAAAACACGGGCGGCAAGCTACAGTGCTATCTTCTCGCGCTAAAGCCGAATGTCCGCCCAAATTTCTCATCCGACGCTATTTACAGCGAGTTGGGCATAGAGCATGTCTCATTGCGTCCGTCCGAGTAGTTCGATTTGGGTCCAACAGGCGACGACGGCATCTGGCAATTGACGTTTATAGAGTCAAGGAGTCGTTTCCACAGAGAAACATAAATTACTTTATTTCAAAACGATAAACAATATCTCGGCTATTTTACTTTCCTCGTCAAATACGGGATGGGAAATCATGAACTACATCGCAGCAATGCCAGCTGGCGGAATGGAATCCGACCGGGTGCGTGGTGGGATAGCCGTCGGGGTTATTATCTCAATCCTCGGCGTTCTGGCGATACTCTTCCCCTTCGTTACGGGATTGTCGTTATCGATGCTGCTCGGGGCACTGCTGGTCGTCGGCGCGATCGTTCATGTTGGACACGCATTCTCGGCGGGAAGCTTCTGGGGGGCACTTTGGCAGGTGCTGCTTGGAATTCTCTACGGGATTGCCGGCATTTCGTTCATGGCGAACCCAGTGGTCGGCCTGACGACGCTGACGATTCTCGCAATCGCCTTCTTCTTCGTCGACGGAATCGTCGAGATTGGCTGGGCGATTGCCGGGCGCGACAACAGAGGATGGATATGGCTGCTGGGAAGCGGAACGATCTCGCTGCTCCTCGCCGGCATGCTCTGGATTGGCTTCCCTGCGACTGCAGTGTGGGCAGTGGGCGTCCTGTTCGGTGTGAACGTACTCGTCACGGGACTCTCCCTCATCGGACTTGGGATGGAATCTCGGCGAGCGGCAAGGGAAGAGGCACCAGCAGGCGAACGAGGGCGGGAAGCCTAACGGGAACCAGACCCGTTCGGTCGCACCTCCCAGAGGCTCGTGATCGCCAGTGTCGTTTTGCTGTCGGCGGCGTCCATTCAACATGCTCGATTCAATCCACCGATAATCTATATTTTATAATGGATGTGTCTCGAAGCGGTGTGACCGACAGTCAGGTCGTCCTTCGCCGCCCTCTCACGGCCCGTCCGTATCGGGGCAGATTCTGCGACACCTCGCCCTCGTACGACGCTTCGGAGTCGCCATGCACTGGTGCATCGCCATCACCGCGTTCGAGGACCACGATGCTCGTTCGACTGTCCGCCGCCAGCGTCGCCCGTCCACGATACCGGTTCACTTTCGCCGCCTGTATCCACACGCGGTCGCCTTCACGCAGCACGACGTCCTGACGCGACTTCTTCCAGACGGTGAACTTTATCGTTCCCGTCCCATCGTCCAGCATTCCGACCTGCTGCTGAGTACTCGATTTCGGCGACCATAGCGTAGCGACCTCGGCTTCGACGCTCGCCTCGTACTGCCACGGCTCGATCGACGCGACGTCCTGTATCACGCCCGGCTCTCGCTCCACGTCTTCACGCACTCCGATAGCTGCCGTCGTCACCGACGCACCGCGCTCCACTCGCTCGGCGATCCGTCGACTGAACGCCGCACGACTCGGCCCGTTCTGCACGATCTCTGTCAACCGTTGCGCACACTGGTTGACTGCAGCCACCTCCGACTGCGACAACCGCTCGCGCGGGTCCTCGGCTGGTGGAATCGTCCGCCCGACCGCTCGCGCTCGCGTCCGCGCTTCGAACGCCTTCTTCGCTGTCCGTGCCTGCACTTCGACTGCCTTCCGGTTAACCATCTCCGGCCGCTCGCCCAACGCTTCGCGCTCGCGTGCTCGCTCGGCGTACCGCTCCAGTTCTGCCTCCTCTGCCAGAATGCGCTCCTCGCTCGCCAACGTCTGTCCGTCGAACTGCCCGTCCCTCGTCTCGCGCTCGACCGCATCCGGGTGATTGCAGTCGACCGTCGCCTGCCGTTCGAGTTCGACCGTCGGTCGCAGCTCCGCCCCGTCGACCACGCCGTGCTCGTCTTCCTGGTTGTCTGCCGGTTCGTCGACCGAACACTCTTTACCGATCTGGTATCTAGTACTCATTGGAGTTCCAAGGCTCCTGAAGGCGCTCACGCGCCGACACCGCGATGCTACTACATCGCGGCTTTCTCGACGACGACAACCGACAGACCCATCTGCGCGCTCTCGCTCGCGCCTTCGCGAGCGCCCTACTGGGCGCGAGCGAGAGCGCGCCTGAACGGGGAGACATATCCAGCACCGCGCGCTGACCCGCCCGGAGCGAGCGGCCAGCGGAGTAAGCGTAGGGGGTGAGCACCGACCGGAGCGCAACCCCCTGCGGTTACCCGCTGGCGCGAGGGCACATGCATTTTAGCCCGGAACGGCGAGCCTGCTCGCCGCATGCCCGGAATGGTCAGTCGCGAGCGATGCAGAGGTCTCGTGAGCGGAGCGAACGAGACGCCAGTGAGCTTGCTCACCGGAAGGCGGCACGCGGCGCGCGGTGCGGGCCGCCGTCGACCATACTACTGGTGAGGGAATCGGAATCTACACGGCAAATCCCATCGCCACTACTGCTATGGCACAGACAGTTGACGAGCTCCGAAACGAGATTCGAGAGGCAGTGGGAAGATACGAACGCGTCGAATCGACGGCGTTCACCAAAGAAGCCCTCGCTGCCATCTGTACTGCAGTAGGCTACGATATCGACACGAACAATCTGTCGTCCAAGCCACAGATGCGGGCTGGTATCCTCTGGAAAATCGGGGAGTTGAATGACGACGACCCAGAGCAGGCTGACCGGCCCTTTCGGAAGGCAGAACTCGAAGCGATTGCAGCTGCGCTACAAAACGAGTAGAGACTACTGACTTACTCACGGCTCCTCAGGTAGAGAAGCGATAACGACCTGTAGTCACCGCCTCGGAAACTACCTTCTCTCACCCTGACAAAGGCATTTATAAGCCAGCATTCCATCTGACCACAAGTTATCCACGTCAGTGATTCACATGCCGACACCTGATAGACCAGAGCCAACGCCGTATCTGCGAATCCGCCCGACGACCGACCCGATCAATCCGAAAGCGGCCGTCACTCAATTCCAGCGCCTTCACACGCTCGCCACGTCGGACGACACGCGATCGACGACGCGTCGTCTACTCCTACCGGGGTCAGGAGGCGACTCTGGAACGATTGAATGGCTCCTCGTTGCTACGCCGGACGAACCACTGGACTACTTCGTCACGCTCCACCGCGACGACGCTGAGCCATCGGCACTCGAGGGCGTTCTCAGGAACTGCGTTCCGGACAGCTACGAGGTCGACAACTACGACCTCGTTCTCGACGACATCCTCGGTCTCGACACACACGAGATCTCGTCCGACTCGACTCCTGCCTCCGAGAGCGAACCTGGCAACGACACTGACCACTTCGTTGCAGGCGTCGAATTCCACGGTCGCGGTGACCGCCACAAGGACTGGCAGACCCAGCTCACGCCGTTCAGCGATTTCACGACCACCACCGGTGGCGAGACGCGCGCGCCGCTCGCCCCGGTCGTCGAAACGCTCGCCGATACCGATGCGACGGTCGTCTTCCAGATACTGCTCCGGCCGAAAGACGACTGGACGGTCGAGGCCGACCTGCGCCAGCACAAACTCGCCAATGGCCGCGAGGAGTCGTTCGTCGGCCGCGCAGTCTCGGAACTGCTCGTTCCCCCCGACTCCCAGGACGAGTCCACGCAGACGGACCGACCACCCGAAACCACGCGCCGCATCGAGGAACTCGACGCGAAGGACGCCCGCCACAGTTTCGACGTGAACGTTCGCGCCGTTGCGGTCGCCGACGACGCCACGACGGCCACCCAGCCCGTCGAAGACGTGGCGTCGGCGCTGACGCCGCTCGGTCACTCCTGCTACACCATCGACGCCACCACGCATCCTGCTGACCCCGAACGGCCACACGCAACGGACGAGGACCTATCGCGCTGGCAGTCCCCGACTCCGGCAGCGCAACTCCTCGAATCGATTCGGAGTCGCGAAATGCACACTCCCTCGACGGGAATCCGGACGCGTCTCCCCGGGAAGACGTCCTCGCCAGCAATCGTCGCCGACGCCACGGAAGCCCCAGGATTCTGCCTGCTCGACGGAAGCGCGCTCACGGCTGCGGGCAGACGGGCGCTCGCGCCGACGCCGGACGAGCGCACGTCCCTCCCGCGGCCACCCATCGACCAACTGGACGCCTACCATGGTGATGGCTTCCTGCTGGGATATCCGCTCACACAGGACGGCACACCTCATTCAAAGCCGATTTCGCTCCCGCCCGCGTTCCAGCCGCTTCACTCGGTGCTACTGGGCAAGACCGGCTCCGGGAAGACCACGCTCGCGATCAACGGCCTGCTCGACAACCACGCGGCGACCGAGGGCGCGACCGTCATCGTCGAGCCGAAGGGCGACGGCATGACCACGGACTATCTGCGGGCTCACTACGCGCGGTTCGGCCATCTCGACGACGTCCTCTATTTCGACTGTGCGAGCGTCCTCCCGGCGTTCTCGTTTTTCGATATCGAGGACGAACTCGCCGCGGGCGTCACGCGGACGACCGCCGTCGAGGACCGGGTCGACCACTACATCGAAATCCTCACCCAGATCATGGGCCGCGAGCGCTTTCAGCAGGCCGTGCGGTCGCCCGACATCATTCGGTATCTGGTGAAGGCCATGTTCGACCCGGTTCACGGCAGTGATGCGTTCTCACATCGGTCGCTCCACGGTGCGGCCCGCCGTATGCACGAACGCCAGTCCGCTCCCGCCGTCTCGGATTCCGACCTGGAACGGATGCTCGGGGGCGTCGTCGCGAATCGCGCTCAGACGTTCGACGAGTTGATGCAGGGCGTCGCCAACCGCATGGAGAAGATTCCCGTCGACAAACGCCTCGCCCGCATGTTCGACCACGTCCCCGACGAGGGCGACCCCGAGTTCGACCTCGCGGACTACCTCAGCGAGGACGTCGTCATCATCTTCGACACGGGCGACCTCCGCACCGAAGCCCAGCGCGTCCTCGCGCTCGTCGTCCTCTCGAATCTCTGGACCGCACTCCGACGGCGCGCCCGCCGCGAGCCTGATGCCGAGCAGCCGCTCGTCAACCTCTATCTGGAGGAAGCTGCGAGCCTCGCCGTCACGGACGTCCTGAACGACTTGCTCGCCCAATCGCGGAGCTTCGACTGTGCGGTGACGCTGGCGATGCAGTTCCCCGCCCAGTTACGAGGGCTCGACAAACGGGCCTACGACGAGGTCCTGAACAACATCTCGACGTTCGTCACGGGCAACGTCGCTGTCGACCGCCCGCTCGCCGAGCGCCTCTCGACCGCGTCGATGGACACCCAGACGGTCGGCAACCGCCTGCGGGCGCTTCAGCGCGGGCAGTGGCTCGTGAAACTGCCTGCGGCGTTCGACGACCCGGAACCACGGCCGTTCCTCGTCAGGTCCGCACCGCTACCACCAGGCGACCCCGAAGGTAATGAACCGCTTTCGGAGACCGAGTCCGTCCTCTTCCAGTCGGCGATGTTTCGAGTATCCGAGCGCACCCGGCGCAACGCAGGCCTGACGATTGGCACGCCGGAGACGGTCGAGGAGGACGGCGAAGACGATGAGGAGCCCACGAACGCAGACGAGTCACAGGTCCGCGTCGATACTGCGTTACCGCACACGAAGCGATTGCCGTCCTGTATCGAGTACGACGCGAGTCTGAACGCTCTCCGCTGTACGAGTTGCGACAACCGCTACGACCCGAGCATCGAGGGGATGAAACGCGCGATTGCGTGCTGTTCATCGCTCGACGCCGTGGACCGCGACGATATCCCTATCTGCGATTTGAACCTCAAGCTCACGCCCGAGGAGCGCAGTGACGCAGCGTGGTCGGATCACCAGCTCATGTTCCTGCAAGCGGTGTACAACGCCCAGCAGTTACGGTACGACTCGCTGGAGTACGACCTGTTGTACGATTCGATGCTCCGTCTACAGGAGTACGTCGGCATCGACAGCGATGCCGTCCAAGACCTCATCGACGCTGACCTTCTGCGACACGACACCGATCACCCACATCGGTTGTACACGGTGACGCCCGATGGCCGGAGCGTTATCGGGGAGAGCTATCGCCAGGGCGTCGACTACGGCCACGGTCAGGGCGATCTGGAGGAGTCCAGCCAGCACGTGTTCGCGATCGAAGTCGCCCGCCAGCACCTCGAAACCGCGTACGTCGACGACCCCGAATCGGCCGTGAGTGAGGTCGTGCCCTACTACGATATCGACGAGCAGCGCCGTCTCGATATCGCGGGACTCGATGACGACGGGAGTATCGTCGTCGCGGTGGAGGCCGAGCGCGTCAATCACGACGTCAGAAGAGCAGTGCCCGACGACTTCGACAAGATCGCCGACTGCGACGTCGAGGAAGCGCTCTGGGTGGTGATGACCCAGTCGGCTGGCCATGACGTCCTCGCCGCGCTGAACGACCCGCCCGAGGGCGAGCCACGCGTCGAGAAGACCTACAGCAAGACGACGCCACCACAGCAGTTCCGTCTCGATACGCCCGGGATGACGGCGATGTATCCGATTGAGTGGTTGCGCGACCGCCTCGAGACGGAGTCGGATTCCTAATCGTCGTCACGGCCACTCGGCCGTCGTACGGCCCTCTACCGCGCTGAGCGAAGTCCGATGATAGTTCATAATCGGCGTTCGCGCCCGCAAGAAAGACTGTGTGGTGTGTTTGAGAACGGAGTAAGGTGCTGAGAGCGGAGAGAACGAGATTGCTGATTGGATTCGCGAGTAGCGTCTATGAGCGAGGGCGGTTGCGTCTGGTGGTTTTGCTGTTGGCGCTTACGCCAAGAGTGATGCGCCTTCGAGTACTGTAATCGCCAGACGGAAACCGATTATGAAGATTGAGGCCCGGTCTATTCTAGGCAGTGTACGTGACACTATCTAGCGTACAGATCCTTAGACCGCGTCTCGCCCGCGATTTGAGCGGTTTCAGCCGGTTTTCGCTCTCTTCGCGTTCGGTTCCTAGCTCCGCTTTCACCATTGCTTCACAGTCTCCTTGCGGACGTTGAGGCCGATTATGAATCCGGTTCGGCGGCTTGACGGCGGCGGAGAATTCTCATAATCGGTTCTCGTCCCGTGGTTTCGATTTTGACTCCGCCAGTAGCGAGAGCTGATACCGTATCGCCTATTACAGAGAATGAGATGTGGAGTTGTAGTCATCGAAGGTTGGGCTGGTTCGTGGCGTGAAGTACCTCGGGATTGAGCCCCGAGGCACTCGCCCTGCACAGCCGGTAGAAGGATTTCACGATGACCTTCAGAATACGCTAAGGCGGTGTGAATCTATCAAAAAAGAGTACGAGAAGTCTCGTCGACGAGTGAAGGATGAGAAGCAGGGAACAGTTGAAAATCCGAGGTACCGACCGCGGTCGCTTGTATTAATCTGCCGCGTGGGGTTATCGGTCGAGAATAGGCTCTTTGAACGAGCGCACCTCGGACATAATCGCCTCGACGTTGTTCTCGTCGACCCCGTTCATCTGGAGCGCCGATTCGAGATAGCGTCCGACGGCGTCGAAGTCGTCCTCGTCGATGTCGAGATGAGCGTGCGCGTCGCGCATGTCGTCGCCGCTGTAGTCGACGGGACCGCCGGCAACTGCACTGATGAACTGGACTTGATGTGCGCGTAGCTCGTCCATGTCCATTCCGTCGAAGTAGGGGACTAGCTGGTCGTCTGCGAGGACCTGGTCGTAGAAATCGGTGACGACCGCTTCGACCGCGTCTCGTCCGCCGATGTCCTGGTAAATCGTCTGTGGCATTGCGTCTCTGCACAGTTGCCGCGGAACCGGAATACCGTCTATCGCTAAGATACTCGGTCTTATTTAAGCCTCATGGTGAGAGGTAACAATCCTCGTCTTGACGAGCGATTGGATGGAGGAGACGAAGATAGCCCACACCGACGACTTAACCCGATAGAATCTGATCCAATAGCTTCGTCTGTGCGACCGAGAGATGCTCGACGAAGGTGGGGACTGAGATACCGAGTTCATCGGCGACCGCCTCGGATTTCGCGTTCTTCGGTGAGTCGAAGTACCCCATCTCGTGTGCCGTCTCGAGCACCTCGTACTGGCGGTCCGTGAACGCGCTCCGGTCGACGACGAGCAGCGAGCGCTCCTCATCGGATCCGCCGGATCGAGTGAGGCGTCGAACCGTAACGTCGGCACAGCACGACTGGAGATCGGAGATAACCGTCCGCAGTGTCTCGAGATCCGACGCGATAAAAGAGAGAACGAGCCGTCCAGAGTCTGCCTTGATATCGCGGACGGGACAGCCGTGACTCGGAACACGTGTACACGGACAGGCACTGTTCTGGGTGTATCGATACACGGACGTCGAGCCGTCATCGAACACTTTGTCGACGGATCGTGGTTTCGTTTCTGTATCCTCCGAGTGATCGACTGTTACTTCGCCGATAACGCCCGACGTCTCCGATGTAGGGCACGGGCTGACTTGCACGGACTCGATTGCACAGGTCTCGCTCAGTGAAGACACGGGACAGTCGGCCACGTCGCTCGTCTCTAGCTGCACGTGGACTCCAGAGGCCATGCCTAGAGAATCCCGTTCCGAGATATAAGCGAATCTGTTCCAGGACAAACCACGAGAACGGATGACGGTCGCGTCGGCTGTTTCGATGGCTGTCCAGCGACCCGTGGAAGCATACACCGTCGCGGTAGCGAACTCCTATCCGGTCAGGCCATCGACCGCCCCCTATCGGTGGCACCGTAGAACTGCCCGTGGAATCCATAGGGAAGACGATGTGGCAGCGGCGCGCGCGCCAACTCGGTCACCGTTTCGGCGTCGAAACAGAGCAACACGGACCGGTCGGCGTGTCCGTCGAGCGCGATCGACAGCAACACCCCGTCGTCTTCGGGTTCCGGTGACGGGGCCGGGACGAAAATCGGTTCGCCAGGGTGGAGACCTGGTTCAGACCACCTGATTGTCGTCGGCCCGTCCAAGTCGACCTTCGCGATTGCCGTCGGAAGGGCTCCGTAGTCGGTTGCCGCCAGATACGCATAGCGGTACCGGCGGCCGTTGTACCGGCTGTAGTGAATCGTCGGGAACTCGACGGGGCCACGGAGAAGGCGCCTGCGCTCCGCGTCGCCGCCGTCCAACGGGAGTCGAAATCGGACGAAGTCTCCACGTGGGAGGTCGGGGTCGTCTCGACGGAGATTCGACAGCGTCAACCCGGTGATAGCCGTCGAGTCGGAATACGTCACGCAGTCGACGACGACCGCGTCACCGTCCTCGTAGGCGTTGGCGAAGTGGTAGACGAAGAACGGGTCGGTCCGGACAGCGGCGACGCGCTCGCCCGTCGAGCGGTCGAGGACGTGGAACCGCGGCGGAGCCTTCCGGGGTTCGACAGCGTCGAGGAACGTCGTGCCACGGGGCGTCCCCAACAGGAGGCGGCGGAAATCGACGCCGAACGGAGCTTCCGGGACGACAGCATAGTGTTCGGTCAGCGCGAATGCGTGGATGTACGGCGGGTGGTTGTCGAAAACGAGCCGACTGACCGGGGTGGCATCGCAGTCGCCTGCCCGACGGAAGAGCGTGTAGGTACACTCGTTCCCGAAACTGGCGCTCAGTCCCCACTGAACGCCGTCCTCGGCATGGGTGTGGCCGAGCGTGATGTCGCTGTTCAACTCCGTCGTGAGGTCGCGTCGCCCTGTCGTCTCCAACGTCTTCGGATCAATCTCGAAGCCTATCGGACTCTCGGTGACGGCATAGAGCGTTCCGTCGAGTCTGACGACGCCAATCGAGGGGTTGTCCTGGAACGCGCCGGACAGTGCCCGATAGAGCCGTTCGAACGCCGAGCCGTCGGCAGGGGTGCCGGGCAGGGAGCGACGGACGCGACCCTGTTCGCGTGCGACGCGGAAGTCGTCGCTTCGGACGAAACGGTTCGTGTAGCGCACCGACCCGTCCTCGATCCGGAATCCGCGCAGCATCGCCAACGCGTCGAACCAGTGTTGGAGCGAGGTCTCCCCGACCTCGAACTGTCCCGGGCCGTTACTGACGAACACGCCCTCGAGCCACTCCGGAAGCCTGCCTTCAACGTCGAGGGCGACGTCGTGGACCTCCTCACGTTGCGTTCGAAACCCGGGTCGCCACGTGTTCTCCATACCGTTCCATCGCCGTGCATCCTTTTCCGACCACTGCCCGCTCTGTCCTCTGTCTGTTATCGTTCGCTATCTCGTCCGCTCCGACCCGGCTACCGGATGATTGTGAGAAGTAGCAGGTGGGAATACTCTATCTCGCCATGTGTCTGCTACTCACCGATTCTGTCCGAAAAGACGCTGTTTGAGTTGCTGGACGAACCCTCCAGTCGAGGTTTCAGTAGGTGAATCTGCCTCGAGTTCCGTCCGCTTTGCTCGCTCAGCATCTCGTTCCGCTCGGAGTCGGTCGTTCTCTGCTTCGAGTTCCTGGAGTCGCGACTCGAGAAGCGCAATCGTCTCTTTCTGGTCTCGGTCAGCACGTTCATCTGCTGTGGTGGATGTGGGACCAGGTGTTATCGATGCAGGCGTGGCGCGCTGATCGGCGTCTGTTTGCGTCTGCGTGGACTCTTTGCTGCTGGGGGTGAAGTGGTCGGTCGTGACGTTCGACGCTCGCTGGAGGGTCGTCTCGCCGTAGGTCGAGCCGTCAGCGTAGTGGACCTCGTCCCACTTCTCTCGCATGAGGTCGGACTGCCGGAAGAGCGAATCCATCCGTCCCGTATCGCCGCCCGTCCAAAACGCCAGCAAACAGCACAGCGCCATATCTGCCTCCGATTGACTGTCGTAGCCCGTGATATCACCACGCCAGAGCCGGTCGAACTTCTCGCCGTTCGTCGCCGATCGTGCTCGGTCGATGAGGTCGGCATCGGAGAGCGTTGACGAGCGAGGTTGCTCGTCGGCAGTCGATGGCGCGGTATTAGATCGCTTCTGGTCGTCAGTATCGGCGGCGACGTGGTCTCGGTAGATCGTCGTGAGTTCTTCGGAACGAGCATGGATACTCACCGGCGTTCGAGAGACGTGACGACCGGTGACGGTGAAAAACCGCGCCGTTTCGTATATCTCGACGTCGCCACGGCGGTTCCGTCCGGGCGGGAGCGTCCCTTCGACGAGGACGTGATAGCCCGTGCCGGAGGGGCTGATTTCAGTGTACGAATCGAGCGTTTCGATGATAGTTGTAGCCCAGTCGGTTGGTTCGCCTGCGTCCGGGTCACGTGCTGCGTCGAGGTCGACGCCGACGAATGGGTCGTCTGCTGTGAACACGAAGCCGACGCCGTCTGCGTGACCATCGCTGGCGTGTAGGCGTGCGTGGTCGAAGCCCGTCCACGTCTTAGGGTCGGTTGCCGAGGCGTACTGGCCCGTCGCTGGATTCACGGGCACTTTCGTCGGTTTGCCATCGCGGTCCTGTTCACGCCAGCACACCCACTGGTCGTAGTCGGTCAATTGATCTGGAACGTCTGCTGCTAGTGGAAGAGACATACACTTTTTCCGCTCTCCATATCGAGCGTGACTTGCTTTCCGTGGAGGTACGCCTACTACTTGACCGTATCTTCGGTTAAACGAATTATTTGAATCAGAATCATTTCGAGAACTGAAAGTCAATCATTAAAAAATGGAAGAGGGTACTAGGGGAGGAAGATGTCACTCGGATACCTCTCTATGTAGTCCCGACCTCGTCGTAGATTCACCTACGTCCTCTACATCGAGAATATGCTCCAAGACAACGTTATGACTCCACCCTCCTGCCAGCGTCGTTTGATTTACTGAACGCAGAAAAGCGCAAAATCGAGAGTAGTTAGACCGTGACGGCGCTCTCCTGGGAGAGCGACTGGGGGACGTTCGCGCGGTAGATGGTCACTGCACCGTACTGCGTGGTGAGCTTCAGTTCGACCGTCTGTCCCTCGCCGAGTGCCTGACCGCCGATCGCGGTGGCGTTCATCGAGACGGTGAACCGGTCGTCCTGATTATTGAGGACGGGCACGGAATCGTCTGTGTCCTTGATGTCGGTGACGTTGAACGCCGAACCCTCTCCAGGCTGATAGGTGCTGCCTCCGTCCAGATTCTGCGCGTCCGTCTCGTTCATCGTGCCGGCGGTAAGCGTCTTGGCCTCGTTGGGGCCGATCCACTCGATGGTGGCCGCCGAGAGGTTGATGTCGTCGGAACCGGAGCCACGCATCACCGTGAGGTTGATGTAATCGACCGTCTCGCTGTCGGTGACGCTACCGAAGCCGGAGACGACCTGCACGCGGTTCGAGACTTGCGCGCTAGATTCTTCGCCGGTCTGTTCGGATTTGGTCTGGAGGAAGCCTGCCGTGTTGATGAGCACGCCCGCGGCAATCGCCGCGACCAGCACCATCGCGATGAACACGATGAGCGTCCCGATACCGACCTGACCCCTGTCGTTGAGTCGCTGTTGGAGTTTTTCTCTCATCGGACTATCACACCGTGACGGCGCTCTCCTGGGAGAGCGACTGCGGGACGTTCGCGCGGTAGATCGTCACTGCACCGTACTGCGTGGTGAGCTTCAGTTCGACCTTCTCACCCTCGCCGAGCGGACTACTGATCGCGGTGGCGTTCATCGAGATGGTGAACCGGTCGTCCTGATCGTTGAGAACGGGATTAGAGCCGTCCGTGTCCTTGATTGCGGACACGCTGAAGTTCCCCGCATCGGCCGTATCGTTTTCGGTCAGGGTCGTCGCTTTCTCCGGACCAATCCACTCAATAGTAGCCGAGGAAAGGTTGATGTCGTCAGAGCCGGAGCCACGCATCACCGTGAGGTTGATGTAGTCTACTTTCTCGTTAGTGACGTTCCCGAAGCCGGAGACGACCTGCACACGGTTCGAAACCTGTGCACTGCTTTCTTCGCCGGTCTGTTCGGATTTGGTCTGGAGGAAGCCTGCCGTGTTGATGAGCACGCCCGCGGCAATCGCCGCGACCAGTACCATCGCGATGAACACGATGAGCGTCCCGATACCGACCTGACCTCTGTCGTTGAGTTTCTCCTCAATGTTATCGATTAGCTTCATTTTTTCCCGTGCCAGTTCTGGCACTGATATTACCTGTATCTTGCCATACTATATAACCACCAGTCTATTATCACCGATGAAAACCGGCATGTAGGGGAGATACCCGATTATAACAAATCGGTGTAGCCAATCATATAATTATATCAATGCTTAAGCCTCTGAATGGCATCACAACTCAGTGACGACTATGCCGGTCGTTTAATTCCACAAATCAGACAGCAATCGTTTGTATCAGTGCCCTGCCTGATTTGGCTCAAGTCCAACGGCTCGTATCGCAGCGTTCCACGAGCCAAAATGATTGGCGTGCGTTTTGGGCGCATAGTCGTCATGCTCTCGCATTTCGCGCTGGGTTGGCGTCGTCTCCAGCTCAGCCGCGACACGCTCGGGTTCTGCAAGCAACTCAGCGTCCGAAAGGTCTCGTCGCCACGTCCAATTCGGTGTTAGACCCGCTCCTCCACGTACCTGTCACTCCGTCCGGAAGGGGCGGGAGATTCAAGAACCACGACCGCTTAGCTTGGGACGTGGACGGGAACGGGTACGCGGTAGCAACCGGAGTGAAGGGCCGGCACGGCTGACGTTGTCGGCGTCGACGTCAGCGGCCGCCACGAGGAGGACGGCGAGTACCTCATGGTGGCGGCGGCCGTCCGCGCCGACGTCGGGACGGCCCGCATCCGGAGCGTTCTGGGCATGGGATTCGCGGCCAGACGCAACGGGCCGACGCTGGAGAACGTGGCCGAACTCGTCGCCGACGCCGTCGACGACCTTCCGGAGCCGCCGGAAGGGCCGGTCGTGGCCGAGCACGGGGAGTTCTACGAGGAGCCGCCGTGGACGGTCGCCCACTACTTCGGAGGAGAGTTCAAGTACATCGAAAGTATAGCCGAACGCGAGACAGTGCAGATAGCCCATCACGCCGCGTACGCCGCCCGGAAACTGCTCCTATGAAAGCGATAATCGCAAAGCGCGTCGACTCCGGCACAGCCGACGTAGAGGAACTGAAGGACCTGACTCGCGCCGCTGGCTACGACGTCGCCGCGGTGTTGACGCAGTCGCGCGAGGAGGACGCGGCCTACCAGTTCGGGGAAGGGAAGGTCGCCGAACTCGTCGCGACCGTCGAGGAGACGGGCGCCGGCGTCGTAATCTTCGACAACCAGCTCGGGCCGTACCAGACGTACAACCTCGGGAAGGAACTGCCCGAGAGTACCAGGGTCATCGACCGGTTCCGGCTCATCCTGGAGATATTCGGCCAGCGCGCACAGACGCGCAAGGCCCAGTTGCAGGTCGAACTGGCGGAACTGCGGTACGAACTCCCGCGCGCCGAGGCGAAGACCAGCCTCGCCAAGCGCGACGAGCGGCCCGGGTTCATGGGGCTGGGCGAGTACGACGAGAGCCGCGAGCAGGACATCAAAGACCAGATAAGCCGCATCAAGAACGAACTCGACTCCATCGCGGACAAGGAAGCGGACCGCCGCGACCGTCGCCGCGAGTCCGGGTTCGACCTCGTCGCGCTCGCCGGCTACACGAACGCCGGGAAGTCGACGCTCCTCCAGCGACTCGCCGAAGACATGGACATCGGCGAGAACGAGGAGTTGCATCCGGACCTGGAGACGACGGCGGAGGCCGAAGACCGCCTGTTCACGACGCTCGGTACGACGACACGACGGGCGGCCATCGACCGCCGGGACGTGCTCGTCACGGACACGGTCGGATTCATCAGCGACCTCCCCCACTGGCTGGTCGAGTCGTTCAAGTCGACGCTGGACGCGGTGTACTACGCCGACCTCGTACTGCTGGTCGTCGACGTGAGCGAGCCGATCGAGGAGATCCGCGAGAAGGTCGTCACCTGCCACGACACGCTGTACGAGCGCAACGAAGCGCCCATCGTCACCGTGCTGAACAAGATCGACGCGGTGAGCGACGAGGAACTGCAGGAGAAACGGGAGGCGCTGTCGGCGCTCGCGCCCAGTCCGGTCGCCATCAGCGGCATGGAGGGGACCAACGTCGAGGAACTGAAGCGCCGCATCGACATCGAACTCCCCGACTGGCAGCGCGAACGCCTCGTGCTGCCGATGACCGACGACACGATGAGCGTCGTCTCGTGGCTACACGACCACGCGCGCGTCGAGGACGTGACGTACGCGAACGACGAGGTCGTCGTCGAGTTCGAGGCGCGGCCGTCGGTCGTCGAGCAGTCCCGGGCGAAAGCGAGCGACCTGACGACGACGCTCTCGCCGTGAGCGACGACCGTTCCCGGGCGACGGCGGAGCCCGAATCCGTCTCGTCCGGCCTTGTTGAAACCCTCATTCGGTGATAAGTTTCTACCGCCGTGCTGAATACAGGGCGCGTATCGGGTACGAACTTATTTTTGGTTTGGCAATGATTAACAGGGTGCAAGGCGAATGGTATCATCAGCGCATGCTCCAATGCCAGCTTCGGGGGGAGGCATGGCAAGTTAGGCGCTATGGTTGGAGGAACCGATGACATCAACTCACACGACGGAAACAGTCACGTCCGCAGATGGAACACCGATCGCATACGAACGGACGGGCAGCGGGCCACCACTCGTACTCGTCCCTGGGGGCGGCGCGAATGATCACACGCGGTGGGACGCAGGCGGGGTACGGCCCGCATTCACGGACCACTGTACCGTCTACGCGATCGATGGGCGTGGGCTCGGCAACAGCGGTGACGCCGCCGAGTACGAACTGAAACGAGAGTTCGAGGACGTCGCTGCGGTCGTCGAGTCGATCGACGAACTAGCTGTCTTGCTGGGACATTCGAGTGGTGCGCTGATAGCGTTGGAAGCAGCGTTGCGAACCGACAACCTCCGGAAGCTCATCCTGTATGAACCACCAATTCAGGTCGGTGATCACGACCTCGACACTGAAAAGGAAGTCGCTGAAATGGAGGCACTGCTGGACGAGGGAAAGCACGAGCAAGTCCTCCTTCTATTCCTGCGGGAGGTCGCTGACATCCCGCCGGATGAAATTGACGCGCTTCGTGAAGCGCCAAACTGGCAGCGTAGAGTGGAGGGAGCATATACAATTCCCCGTGCGATTCGTGGGATAAGCGACTACGAGTTCGAGGCTGCTCGGTTCGCAGGCTTGACCACGCCAACGTTGCTGTTAGAAGGCAGCAAGAGCCCGCCATTCCACCACGCCGCCACGGAGGCACTCAACGAGGCACTCCCGAACAGCCGGGTCGTCACGTTCGAGGGGCACGGACACGTTGCGATGCTCACCGCAACCCATCACTTCATCGACGAGGTACTCACGTTCATCCGCGAAGCGGACTAACCATGGAGGAACTCACCGTCGTCACTCAGGCAGGATTGGACAAATCGGGAGGATCATCCGATGTTTCCCGACAAGTCGCGTTCGATTCGGGGGATGTCCTCCTTATCCAGTCACAGGTCGCAGGTGGGGTTACGACGGGATGGCATCACAACGGGGACCGGCACGTCTACGGATATGTTGTCCGAGGACACGCGGTGCTCGAATACGGACCAGGAGGAAACAAGTCAGTAGACCTCAATGCTGGCGACTTCATCTACGTTCCGCCCCAAACCATCCGTCGAGTGGTGAATCCCACGGACGAGGATTGGGAAATCGTGATTAGTTTCGTCGGTAGCGGGCCGCCGGCGGTTGCCGTCAACGGTCCGCAGTCCGAGGATGAATAGGCGAGAACGCGTGCTGCATTAATTCTCTGTCTTCAGCATGGCACTTCTGACAGTGGCTAGGGAGGTCATCGCGCCCGTGCTGAATACAGGGCGCGTATGCAGCACGGCAACCTACGCGAATCAAATCGGTATTGACACAACGGGGACGGTTGTTCCGACCCTCAAGACATTTGCATGGCCGCTCTAAGAGCAGAATATTTTTGTACCTCGGCGACTATGTTCCAGATGAACACGGGAGCAGGTCAACACCACGGTTCCGTGGTGCGTGGCCTGGGAAGGGAAGTGAGGTAGTGGCTCACGCCTGTTGACTCCCCAGTTGGTTTCTGGTGTTGATAACGTACTGAGAGACATCCTCATCGTCAATATGGTTCTCAACGAGATTCTCAAATTGTCGCTGTGACAGCTCTCCGAGTGCGTCTTCTGATGGACGGTGTCCCGTCAGCCACGCCGCCACCTTCGACTCAAACGTGTTCTTCTGAGCGACGCCTTTCGGAGCCAGCTCATAAACACGGTCCTCAAAATTAACGGACGGGACAGACCGTGAGCTGTCGAATCGCTGGACGTTGTCTATCTTTTTGCGAGGAGAGAATCCCGCCCTTCAGGGCGGGAGTGAATCCGACAATCCCCTCACAGTCCACCGACGGCACTCAGGCTGGATATTCAACGCTAATCCGAACCATTAAGTAAGTTTATCTACATAGGCTATGTATGGCGATTGAGGTCACTCGCACCTACGTTGGTTCCATCCAGAACCACCGGCAGGTCTGCGACGGCCTCGATTCGCTCGGAGACTCCGCCTCGAAAATCTGGAACGTCGCACGCTGGACAGCCGACCGCATCTGGGATGAAACAGGAGAAATTCCAGACGAAGGAACGCTCAAAGCGTACATGAAGAACCAGTCATGCTGGAAAGATTTGAACGCACAATCCAGTCAGAAAGTCATCGAAGAACTTTCTGACGCTTTCCAGTCATGGTTCGACCTGCGACATAAGTTTGATGAGGCGAATCCGCCCGGCTACCGCAAACACGGCGACACCCGGCCCAAGAGTACGGTCACGTTCAAAGCAGACGGCTTCAAACACGACCCAGAGAACAACCGCGTCCGACTCTCGAAGGGGAAGAACCTGAAAGACCACCGTTCAGACTTCCTGCTCTGCGAGTACCAGACCCGCCCCGACGTTGACCTCTCAGAAGTCAACAAGGTGCAGAACGTTCGGGCGGTCTGGAACGGCGATGAGTGGGAACTGCACTTCGTCTGCAAAGTCGAACTCGAAACCAACGACTCCGCAGGCGACAGGGTTGCTGGAATCGACCTCGGCATCACAAACATCGCCACGGTCGCATTCCCTGACGAATACGTTCTCTACCCCGGCAACTCGCTCAAAGAAGACAAGCACTACTTCACCCGAGCAGAGTACGACACCGAGGGTGAGAACGGCCCCTCGGAGAAGTCGATGTGGGCACGTCGGAAACTCGCAGACCGCGAGACACACTTCTACCACACGCTTACAGATACCATCATCACGGAGTGTGTCGAACGCGGTGTCGGTACACTCGCAGTAAGTTGGCCTGAAGACGTGCGCGAGTCGGACTGGGGGAAGACTGGGAACAAGAAGTTGCACTCGTGGGCGTTCGACCGCATCTACCAGTACCTCGACTACAAGGGCGATATTCGTGGTGTTGAGGTGCTGAAGGAGAACGAGTGGGACACCTCGAAAACGTGTTCACGGTGTGGTGATGGCACGAAGGCGAACCGTGTCGAACGTGGGTTGTACGTCTGTTCGTCGTGTGAAATGGTAGCCAACGCGGATTGTAATGGGGCGGAGAATATGCGCCAGAAGATAACTCCGAGTCCTCATGGTGAGGATAGGAGTAACGGCTGCGTGGCACAGCCATCGACATACCTGTTCGACCGCGAGAGCGGGACGTTCACGACGAGAGAACAGGTGGTGTCGTAGACCGGCAAATATCCCAACGTGCGGTACGGGAAGCCTCGCCGTTTACGGCGAGGAGGATGTCACCAGTTGTTGAGGGTTTCAACAGAGCCTCTCGTCCCCAATTTCCCGTCAGGCGATTGCCGAGAGCGACACGGCTCCGTCCGAACTGAGCCAGGCGCAGTTGTTCCGGCGGTCGTAGATCAGCACGTCGCCGTCCCGGACCCGAAGTTCGACGTATCGCTCGTCGGTGTCGCGGGTCCACTGGCTGTCGTCACGGGTTTCTTCTGCAGTGTCGTCCGATTCGTGTTCGCTGGAGGTCATGTGGATGGTTTCGGTCGGTTACCGAATTACGCTACAACACCGGCTAGCGGCCGAGCACTGATAAGCGTTACCAACGAACAGTACAGGTCGGTCCCGGGGGTCGGCTCGGCCCGAAGTGCCACCCCTTCCTGGAGTTACGATTCGTAACGGGATGTCGGAAGGTGACTTTATGTCACTCGGCGGTGTACCGTCGGGCATGAGCGAGCAATCGAGCGAGCAGCCGAACCGACTGGAACTCTGGTGTGCCGGCGAGGAGTGGTGTCCGATAACTGCGACGGCGCGACTGGTCGGCAAGAAATGGCACCCGGTCATCGTCCACCGCCTGTTGAAGAACGGCCCGCTCGGATTCAACGCGTTGAAAGAGGAGGTCGACGGAATATCGAGCAAGGTGCTCTCGGACAGCCTCGACGACCTCGAAGAAAAACGGCTGGTCGACCGAGAGATAGTCAGCGAGAAACCGGTCCGGGTCGAGTACTCGCTGACCGAGACGGGAGAGTCGCTCCGCCCCGTCATCTTCGCCATGCGCGACTGGGGTAACGAGTACCTCGAACCCGCCGAGGACCGCGACTCCGCCATCGCGTAACTCGGCGGCCGGCCGAGAGAACGGCAAGCCGACAGGGCGACCGAGTGTGCTTTTTCTAACGTATAAGTGCGTACATTTATCAGTGGTGCCGAGCAACGAGGCGAGCATGACCGGTTCGTCGCGCGCCCAGTCGGAGACGCTGGGGGTCGTCCTGCTGCTGGGGCTGACGATAGTCGGGACGGGGCTCATCGTCGCGTTCGGGTCGTCCTCGCTGGACGACTCCAAGCGCGCCACCGACCTCGACGGCGCGGCCCAGGCGATGGCACAACTCGACTCGAAAGCCAGCCGCGTCGGAATCGGGAGCGCGAACGCCCAGCACGCCACGCTCAGCGTCGACGGCGACGAAGAGACGGTCCGGCGGACGGACGGCGGCTGGATGCGGGTCCACATCAACCGGACCAACGGGAGCGACGCAGTCGTCATGAACCAGACGCTCGGCGCGGTCGTCTACGAGAACGGCGACACGACCATCGCCTACCAGGGCGGCGGTGTCTGGCGGCGAACCGACGGCGGCGCGACGATGGTTTCCCCACCGGAGGTCCACTACCGCGACACGACGCTCACCCTCCCGCTCGTCGTCGTCGGCGGTGAGGGTCGACTCGACGGCGGCCACCTCGAACTCACCAAGAACGGCACGGCGGAGCCGAAGTACCCCGTGGCGAACGCCTCGAAGCGAAACCCCCTGTCGGACGCCACGGTGAATGTCACCGTCGCGAGCGACTACTACCGGGCGTGGGGGCAGTTCTTCGAGCAGCGAACGGGCGGTGACGTGGAGTACGACCACGACGCCGGGACGGTGACGCTCACGCTGGTCACGCCGACGAAGGCGCCGAAGATAGAGCAGGGGCTCGCCTCGACGTCGCCGCAGGAACTTCTCATCGAGGGGGCGGGCGGTTCGTCGTTCACGGACAGCTACAACTCCTCGAAGGGACCGTACAGCGTGACCAACGGAACGAACGGGACCGTCCGAACAGTCGGTAGCGTCTCCCTCTCGGGCGGGGCCGAAATTCAGGGCGACCTGGTCACTGGCGGCGGCGTGGTGAAGATGAAGAACAACGAGGTAATCACTGGAAACCTCTCGTACGGCGGAACGAAGTCGCTGAAAAAGCATTCGACCGTCGGCGGCTGGATAGCGAACAACGGCAGCGTCGCCAAGATCGACCCGGTCGGGACGATGATCGACCGCGAAGTCTCGTCGCTCTCCTCGGACAACGACAACAACGAGACGGCGGCTATCGACGGCAACCGACTCGACTCGACGAATCAGACGTGGAATCTCACCAGCGGTGACTACTACCTCGAAGACCTCGACGTTGACTCCGACGAGACGCTCGTTTTGAACCTCTCGGACGGGAACGTCGACCTCGCCGTCGACGGTGACGTGTCGCTCTCCGGCGGAGAAGTCGTCGTCCAGGACCCGGCGAACGGGACGGCGAACGTCTACACGACGGGGTCGTCCCTCTCCGTGACCAGCGGCGGGACCGTCTCGGTGCCGGACGACCGCTCGCGGGCGTTCCGACTCTACGGCCAGCCCGGAACGGACGCGACGTTCTCTGGCGAGGACACCGAGTTCACCGGCGTCCTCTACGCGCCCGACTCGGCGAGCCAGCACGGCACGGTGTCGGTGACCTCCCACGCGGACGTCTACGGCGCGCTCGTCGGCGGCCGAACCACCCTCAAGTCGGGGGGCACCGTCCACTACGACCAGGCGCTGGTCTCGACCCATCCGCTTCCGGCCAGCTACACGACGACGCCCCGGGTGACGTACATGCACGTCTCGGTCCACCGCGTGAACGTCACGTCGGCCTAGCGCGGCCGCTTGTCCTTCTCGACGACGCGGACGTTCCGAATCGCAGTGTCGGGATACTGGCCGTCGTCGTCCTTCTCGGCGGCTTTCACCATGTCCCAGACGACGTTCAGCCCGGTGGTCACCCCCTCGAGCGCCTCCATCTCGCACCCGGTCTTCCCGGTCGTCTCGACGGCGACTTCGAGGACGACGCGATCGTCGCGCACGTCGAAGTCGGTCTCGACGTTCGTGATGGGTATCTGGTGACACATCGGTATCGTCTCCCAGGTGTGTTTGACGGCCTGCACCGCACCGACGCGCGCCGTCGCGAGCACGTCTCCCTTCTTCACGTCGTTCGACCGGATAGCGTCGACGGTCGTCGACCGGAGACGTATCTCGCCCGCGGCGACCGCCCGGCGGGCCGTGTCGGGTTTGTCGCCAACGTCGACCATCTGCACCTCGCCCGACTCGTCGGTGTGAGTCAACTCCCCGTCCGCCCGGTCGTCGCCACCGGTCGACCCGTCCTCAGACATCGTCGTCACCCCAAATGGCCTCGGGAATGCGGTCGAGCAGGTCGGACGCGAGCAGCCCCTCGCGGCGGTCGTCGTACAGCAGGTCGCCGGCGCGCCCGTTGACGTACGACCCGGCGCAGGCGGCCTCGAAGGCGTCAGCGGTCCCGAACAGGCCCGCGACGATGCCGGCCAGCACGTCCCCGGTGCCGCCGACCGCCATCCCCGGGTTGCCCGTGCGGACGAGCCGCGTCCGTTCGCCGTCCGAGACCACGTCGACCACGCCCTTCGCCAGCACGACGTGGCCGAGGTCGGCGGCCAGCGACTCGATATCGTCCGTCACCTCGCGCAGGTCGTCGGCCTCCGGCCCGCCGAGTTTCGTGAGCTCCTTCCGGTTCGGCGTGCAGACCAGCGAGGCGTCGGTCTCCACGTCCGGCACGACTTCGAGCGCGTCGGCGTCGACGACCGCGCGTTCGTCGAACGATTCGAGGAACTGCCGGGTCGCGGCGAGCGTCTCGTCGGCGCTGCCGAGGCCCGGCCCGAGTACCACCGTGTCGTCGTAGCTCTCCGCGGTGTCGACGAGGCCGTCCACCTGGTCGGGCGTGAGCCGGTCGCCCTCATACTGCTGGACGATGAGGTCCTCGGCGTAGCCCTGTATCTCGCCAGCGATCTCGTCCGGCGCGGCGACGAAGGTGAGGTCCGCGCCGGCCCGCAGCGATGACTGCGCGGCGAGCGCCGGCGCGCCCGTGTACGGCCCGCCGCCGATGACGAACACGCGCCCGCCGACGTCGTCCCGGACCCCTCGCAGGTCGCCGGGGCCGACGAACCGCTCCGCGGCCGCGGGGATGCCGATGTCCGCGACCGTCACGTCGGCGTCGAGGTCGCCGAGACCGGGTTTCTCGTCGTGGAACGTCACGACGCGGTCGGCGTCGACCGCCGGCCCCTCCGTCCGACCCGTGTCGGCGTCCACGCCGGAGGGCACGTCCACCGCGACGACCGTCGCGCTCGCGGCGTTCAGTTGCTTGGCCGCGGTCGCCGCGGGTTCGCGGAGCGCGCCCGTCACGCCCGTGCCGAGCATCGCGTCGACGGCCACGTCGCAGTCCGGCAGGTCGAGCGCGCGGGAGTCCGGTATCTCTTCGGCGTCGATCTCGGCACGCCGGAGCGCCTCCCAGTTCTCGCGCGCGATGTCGGTGCCGATGGCGTCGGCGCGCCCGAGCAGGTGGACCGACACGTCGTACTCGTCGAGGAAGCGCGCGGCGACGAAGGCGTCCCCGCCGTTGTTGCCCCGCCCGGCGACGACGACGACGCGCGCGCCGGGGTCGGCCACCTCGCGCACCTCGCGCGCGATGGCGTTGCCGCTGGACTCCATCAGCTGTTTGCGCGGAACCCCGAGCGCCGCGGCGTTCTCGTCGACCGCGGCCATCCGGTCGCTGGATATCATGGTCGGGGATTGGAGTGGACCGGCGGTTAAAGTTGCGGCGCGCGCGTTCCGGGGTCGGCGCGTCGGTTCTCCGTCGACGCGAACGCCGACTGCCGCGGTCGGCCCCGTCAGGAGCGAACGCGCTCGGCGCGCGAGCGGTACTCCTCGTACGCGTCCTCGGCCCACTCCACGAAGCGCGGGTCGTCGCTCTCCGCGACCGCGCGCAGTTGGCCGTCGTCGTCGTACGCGCCCGCCAGCACCCAGTCGTCGCCCAGCGTCAGTCCGAGTTCGACCGGGCCGTCGTGGCGGTAGAGGTCGATCGCGCGCACGACCACCTCGAACTCCAGCGGATTCATCGAGCGCGCCGTCTCGACGCCGTCGGCCGGCAGGACGACCTCGGTGTCGACGCCGGAGAGGACGAGTTCGGCGTGAGCCTCGTGGAAGATGCGGCTGAGGACCGGCGCGAGCATCCGGATCCGGGTCGTCTCGCGCTCGCGCAGTCGCCGGACGTAGTGACTGACGGGCGCTTGCGGGCGCTCCGCGTCGGCGGCGACGACGTCGGCGTCGGCGAGCCACGTCGGGTCCGGCGCGCGCTCGACCGGTAGCCGTTCCAGGACGGGCGCGGCGGCCTCGACGGCCGACAGCGCGTCGAGGTAGTCGGCGTGGGCCCGGGCGACGAGCGCGCCGCTGGTCGTCAGCCGGTAGTCGCCGTCGCGCTTCTCCGCCCAGCCCCGGTCGACGAGTTCCGCGAGGTTGCGCTGGACGCTCCGGCGCGACGCGTCGAGCGCGTCGGCCACGTCGCGGGGCGACCCCGGCCGCTCGCGGAGGTGCGCGAGCAGGCGATACCGGTCCGGCGACCCGGCGAGGAACCGTGCGGCCTCCATCGTCCCGTACTGCCGCGGCCATCCACGTAAACTTCCCTGAATGCAGCAGGGTCGTCGGTCGCTGCGGGCGCTACGGCCCGGAGAGCGCCGGAACTTCTGGCAGGGGCGAAACGTGATTCTTAAGGGCCGAACGAGTGTCGTTGCGTGTATGAGCGAAGAACCAGAGGCCGAAGTAGCCGAAGAAGAGGCCGAGACGGCGGAAGAACAGACGGACGAACAGCCCGAGGACGGGTTCCAGGAGGGCGACTTCGTCGAACTGGCCTACACCGCACGCACCGTCGAGAGCGGCGACCTCGTCGACACGACCGACGCCGAGGTGGCCGAGGAGGAGGGCGTCGACGATCAGGAGCGCGACTTCGAGCCGCGCGTCATCGTGCTGGGCGCGGGCCACATCTTCGAGAGCGTCGAGGAGGACATCTACGGCAGCGACCCCGGCGCGGAGGGGACGGTCGTCGTCGAGGCCGAGGAAGCGTTCGGCGAGTACGACAACGAGGAGGTCCGCACCGTGAGCGCGGACAAGATTCCCGAGGACGACCGTTACCCCGGTGCGAACGTCCAGGTCGACAACCAGCAGGGGTACGTCGAGACCATCATCGGCGGGCGCGCCCGCGTCGACTTCAACCACCCGCTCGCGGGCGAGGACATCGAGTACGAGTACGAGGTCGTCGACGAGGTCGAGGACCGCACCGAACAGGCGAAGGGCCTGCTCGGGATGTACATCGACGCCGACCTCGACATGTGGATCGAGACCGAGGAGGAGGAAGAGGAGGTCGACGTCGAGGGCGAAGAGGACGAGACCGAAACCGAGACGGTCGAGAAGGAGACCCTCTACATCGAGTCGACGCCCCAGCTGGCGATGAACCAGCAGTGGATGTTCCAGAAGCAACAGATCGCCCAGGACCTGATGGACCGCCTCGACCTGGACCGCGTCATCATCCAGGAGACCATCGACGGCAGCGGCGGCATGGGCGGTATGATGGGCGGCATGGGCGGCATGATGGGCGGCGGTGGCGAGGCCGACATCGAGGAGGCCCTCGAAGAGGCCGACGTCGACGAGGAGGAACTCGTCGAGGAACTCGAGGCGGAAGGCGAAGACGCCGAGGAGTAAGCCCGACCCCCTCTCCCGGGGCGACGTTCCGGACAGCGTGACGAACGCCGCTTTTCGTGCGGTCGACGCGACGCTCGCCAGCGACGGCGCTCGCGAGAAACGTCACGTTGACCGATGTTGCAGCGAAAGAAGAGAGGCGAACGTCGGTACCGGATCCGGTAACGAGCTCGTCAGTGCGCGGTGAAGCCGTCGATTACGCCGCCACAGTCCGGACAGGAGACGAGTTCCGTGCCAGTGCTCTTGTTCCCGAGTGGGTCACCGTTTCGCTTCGTCTGGCGGTTGCCTTGACGACGCAAGTCAGAATTGCAGTAGGGACATTCGTTCATGATGCCACACCACGCGATGCGTGGTAACGTCTGCCAGGACAGCAGGAAAGGTGATAAACTTTCTGTCCAAAGAGGCGGACGAGTAGAATCCGAAGTTAGGCCGGTGTTACTGCGCCAGGGCCTCGCGAGCGTTCTCGACCGCCTTCTCCTTCTTCGCGGGGTAGGCCTCCACCTTCCCCCGGAGCGTGATTCCCTCGCCGAGAGACACCGTTCCGCGGTAGGCGTCCTGCTTGTCCAGGGAGACGAAAAACGAGCAGTTCTCGTCGACGCGCTCGTCGAGCTGCTCGCGAACCTCGTCCAGGTCGGGGAGTTCGCCGAGTTTGTCGAGCACGTGGCGCATCTCGTCCGCGTTCTCGACGCGCGCGGAGAGGACGAGGATGCGGTCGCCGTGGTGACCCTCGCTCTCTGTACGCTCTATCTCGAAGTCCTCGGGGAGGTAGGTCCGGAGGGCGTCCTCCACGCGCTTCTCGTCCTCGGTCGCGTAGCAGAACGCTCGCAGGTCGACGTAGTGAAACGGAACGCTGGCCATAGTTACGATATCCGCCAGAGAGAAAAAGCCCTTACTCCTCGACTTGCTCGAGGGAATCCTCGGGAATACCCGTCTCCTGGCCGTCCTCGAAGCTGACGGTGTACGTGGCGTCGCCGAACATCGTTTCCATCACCTGCGTGACGGTCCCTTCCTGACCGTCGTACTCGCTGTGGTCGTCGTGCAGGATAACGCGGTCGTCTTCGTCGAAGCTCATGCGTCGAGGTAACCCGTCCCCGCCTAAAAAGCGTCCGATTCCCAGCTCCCGGTCGCGGACCCACACCGCACCATCGGCGCGGACGAGAGGAACTCCTCCCCGTTCCGAAATGTCCGTCGTTCGTCGGTTTAAACGGTGTATAACTAACTCCAGGGGGTCGCGAACAGAAGTGCATGGCGACAGAGAGGCGGGGGTCGTGAGAGACGTGGCGGGTTCGTCCAGTAGCTTCATCCAGAAGGTGCTGATCGGCGGTGGGATAGTGTTCTTCCTCGGTGGGATGGTGGTCATCGCGGGGTTGCCGACCGGAATCCCCCAGCCGTCGACGGGCGGGAACGGCAACGGGCCGGGAACGACCGGAGCCGCGACCACTTCCACCCAGTCGGTGACACAGACCACCGCGGCGACGACGGAGCCGACCGAGACGACCCAGTCGACGACCACGACCCAGGGGTCGACGGAGACGACGCGGACTACCAGCACCACCGCGACGACCACGACTGCGCGCTCCCAGCAGAACGTGCTCTACCGGGTCAACGTCGGCGGGCCGAGGATTCGCATGCAGGGCCCCGACTGGCTGCCCGACACGGAGAACAATCCCTCCGAGTACGGCAACGCGCGCCAGAGCGTGAGCCACACGAACCGGACTAACGACCAGATATCGGTGACCTCCGCGGTGCCGGACGGGACGCCGCGCAAGGTGTTCAAGACCCGGCGCTGGGACGCGGACACTTCGTCGCCGAACGACGACCAGGAGATGCAGTACCAGTTCCCGGTGCCCGACGGGAAGTACGTCGTCCGGGTGTATCTCGCCGAGACGTACATCGACGGGGACGGCTGGAACGCGAACGAGAAGGTCGGCCCGCGGACGTTCGACATCGCCGTCGAGGGGGAGGTCCGGCTCAACAACTACAACATGTACGAGCAACTCGGCCACGACCGGGGGACGGTGAAGCGGTTCCCGACCACGGTCACGGACGGAGCCCTGTTCGTCACCTTCCTCCACGAGCAGGAGGACCCGATGATCTCCGGCATCGAGATAGTCCGCGTCGGGGACGCGGGCAACAACGCCGGCGACCGGGAACGGAGCGGGGACGACGGAGTCGACTCGCGGTCGGCGCTTCCGGCGGCCGAGCCAGTGTCGACGGTCGCTCCGCGCCTGGACTGACCTCCCGACCCGAACCGCCGGGCCTCGTTTCTGGCACGCACGGCCCGAAACCGCGCCTCCTCGAAGAAACCACGCCCCGAAGCGACGCTTCCTCGAAGACGCGTCTGCCGTGGTCGGAAATCTCGCTGCAGAATGCGGTGGGAATGGGATTTGAACCCATGAGGCTTGACGCCACCTGCTTTCAAGGCAGGCGCAATAGGCCGCTCTGCCATCCCACCTCGCCTACGGGTAGCGTCCGGTGTTTGTGAACTACCTCACCCTGCTCGGCCTGACGGCCTCGCTGCGGGTGGGGCTTCCTGCTTCGGCGACGCGCTTTGTCACCGCGAGAGGCGGCACAGGGAGCGCAGTCTCCACAGGCGGTGCTTCGGAGTGTCCCACTCCTAGTGGCTCGACGGGCGAGTTCCACGGGCCGACACACGCTTTGTGTCGCGTTTGAATGTCGGCCTGTTGGCCTACTCCCGCACGGAGCGAGTCGTCCCATCTGGGACGGTAAGCGAGTCGGGAGCGGTGGCACGGAACGCCCATCTTGCTTTCACTGACGGGCGTTCGCGTCATAATGGTATCGGTGTAGGGACAGATGATGACGGCGCTGTCTCCTCTCTGCTCGCGCCTTCCCTTCGGGCGGCGCTCGCTGAGGACGGGGGCGTAGCGCCTATATCGAGCTAAGAACTGTCGGTATCGAGGAACCGGCTCGCTTCCGTCAGAGATAGCGGTAGAGATTACCACAAAGCATGATTCAGAAGTCTTTAATTCATGCAGGGCATTTCGACGCTCACGATGCCTTCGTTCGACTTCGACCCGCAGTCGTACGCGGAGCTACCGGCGGAGCGCCAGCTCTCGGTGAGCGTGGCGCTGTTGCCCGTCCTGGCCACCGTCGTCTTCCTCGGCGTCGGCTCGGCGTGGCTGAAGCTTCCGCCGCACGTTCCGCTGTTCTGGAGCGTCGCGTTCACGGGGCTCGTCGGCTACTACGTCGTCGGGCTCTCGTGGGACGACCTGTACGACGGAATCGCCAACGGCCTGATGATGGGGCTGCAGGCGCTGCTCATCCTCTTCACCATCTACGCGCTCATCGCGACGTGGGTCAGCGCCGGCACCATCCCGGGGCTGATGTACTACGGACTCGAACTGCTGTCGCCGACGGTGTTCCTGCCGGTGACCGCCGTGCTCTCGGCGGCCGTCGCGTTCGCCATCGGCTCGTCGTGGACCACCGTCGGGACCCTCGGCGTCGCCTTCGTCGGCATCGGCGCGGGGCTGGGAATTCCCGAACCGATGGCGGCCGGTGCGATTCTCTCCGGCGCGTACGCCGGCGACAAGCAGTCGCCGTTCTCCGACACGACCAACCTCGCCGCCGCGGTGACCAACACCGACCTCTACGACCACATCCGCGCGATGCGCCTCGGGACGGCACTGGCGTTCGGCATCGCGGTCGCGGGCTACATCCTGCTCGGTCTACGTGCCGCCGGGACGATTCCGACCGGCCAGATAGCCGAGCTACAGACCGCGCTGACCGGCACGTACAGCCTCTCGCTCGTCGTCTTCGTTCCGCTCGTGGTGACCTTCGGCCTCGCCATCGCCGGCTACCCCGCCCTCCCCGCGCTCGCGGCGGGCGTGTTCGCCGCCGTCGGCACCACCGCCCTCGTCCAGGGCGCGTCGTTCACCGTCGCGTGGGAAATATTCATGAACGGCACGGCACCCGAGACGGGGTCGAAACTCGTCGACGGGCTACTGGCGACCGACGGACTGACCGGGTCGGCCTGGACGATAACGGTCGTCGTCGCGGCGCTCGCGCTCGGCGGCCTGCTGGAGCGAATCGGCGTGCTCGCCGCGCTCGCCCACCACCTCGCGCGCGGCTTCAGGAGCGCAGGCCTCCTCGTCGCCGGCACCGGCGTCTCGGCGATCGCCGTGAACGCCCTGACCGCCCAGCAGTACATGAGCATCGTCCTCCCCGGCATGACGCTCCGGAACCTCTACGAAGAACACGGCCTGCAGAGCCGCGACCTCTCCCGGGCGATCGAATCCGCCGGCACGCCGACCGGCGCGCTCATCCCGTGGCACGCCGGCGGCATCTACATGGCGAGCGCGCTCAACGTCCCCACTCTCGAGTACTTCCCGTTCTACTTCTTCGGCTTCCTCTCGCCGCTCGTGCTCATGTTCATCGCGGCGACGGGATGGCAACTCGACGTCGAGTCGCCGGCCGGCCAGTCGGCGCCGACGGCCGACTGACTACCGGACCAGCGCGGGGCCGCCGTCCCGCTCCTCGACGCGCAGGTCGAGGTCGTTCAGGTACGTCGTCGTGTTCACCGGGACGATGCGGTCGGCGGCGACCCGGGCGTTCAGGACCGGGAGGAGCGACCGCAGGTCCGCGCCCGTCTCGACCGCCGTCATCCGGGGCAGGAAGTCGACGGCGTGGCCGGCGTCGGTCGCGCGGTGCGCCAGCGTCTCCAGCGCGGGCGTGGCGTACGCACCTTCGAAGTCGATGGTGTCCGTCAGCCCGAGGAAGTACGCCCGACCGTCGCCCGCCGGCCCGAGGACGACCTCGCTCCGGCGGAGCTTCATCGCGGCGCTGTCTATCTCCTTCCGGGTCAGCATGGGCGCGGTCCCGTCCACGACCGCGACCGACTGCGCGTCCTCCTCTTCGAGCAGGTGCGTCGCGGTGTTGCCGGCGCGAGCGTCGAACGACGACCCGACCTGCGGTTCGAAGCGGGCGTCGTCCAGGTCGTCCAGCGCCTCGCGTGCCAGGGCCCGCAGTCGGGCCTCCGCGCTCTCTTCCCCCGCGAACTCGTCCGGCAGGTCGTCGTTCGCTCGGTAGTTGACGAGCAACTCGCCGCCGCTGTTGGCCGCGGCGACGAACGTATCTTTCAGCATCGCAACGTAGAGTTCCGTGGCCTCGGCGGTCGAGAGCGGCGACGTCTCCGGCAGGTCCGGGAGCACGAGTCCTTCTCGGGGCGGGTCGGCCAGTACGGCGATGACGGTCATGTCTCAGGCTCCGTCCGCGGCGGCCTTGAAAGCCGCCATTTTATGCCAGCCGCAGTCTTTCGACCGACTATGCACTGGACGAAACCCCTGGGACTGCTCGGCGTCGCCCTGCTCGCGGGGCTCGCCGGCGGTGCGCTCGTCGTGCTCCTGCTGGCCGTGCTCGCCGAGACCGCCACGCTCGCGACGGCCGCGCTGGTCGCCGTCGTCGTCGCCGGCGCGGCCGCCGTCGGCCTCCGCTCGCGGCGCACGGGCGCGAACCCCTACTGGTAAGTGGCGGCTACCGACTCCGCCGACCCTTCGTCTGGCGGTAGTCGCGGTCCATCAGGTCGAGGAAGTGCCGGACGAACGCCTCCGCCTGCTCGTCGGCCAGGTTCGCGGGGTGAACCATCGGGACGAGTTCGAACCCCCGTCCGCGTATCGTCGTCGCGTGGTCCTCGACCACGTCGAACTCCCCGGCGTCCGTCGTCGTGTACTCCCGCGCCAGTTCCGCGAGCGCGCGCTGGCCGACGGGGACGATTATCTCCGGGTTTATCATCCGTATCTCGGCGTTCAGGTAGGGTTCGCAGGTGTCGACCTCCTCGTCCGTCGGCGGACGCCCGGGGTCCCGGCAGCGCGTCAGGTAGGTGACGAAGGCGTTGTCCAGTTCCGGTTCGTCGCTGTCCGGCAGCGAGTTGTTCAGCCCGAGGTGGCCGAGCACGTCCTGGAATCGCTCGCCCACCGCGTCGCCCGTGAACGGGACGCCCGTCCGGTCGGCTCCCTCGCCCGGCATCTCGCCGACGAAGAGGAAGTCCGCTCCCACGTCGCCGTAGCCGTGAACGACCCGCTCTCGGGTCGCACAGAGTTCGGGGCAGTTCCGGCAGTCCTCGTCCATCCCGAACGGGTTCTCCCGGGTCTGCTGGTCTGCGTCCATGACCCCCGGTAGCGGCGGGAGGGATAAAACGTCCCCGTCGTCCGGCGCGAGAGACTACTCGTCGACCAGCGCGAGGAACGGGCGCACCGTCTGCGCTCGGTCGCGGAGCGTGACCCGTCCGGCGTCCGCGTCGTGGTCGAGAAACCCCGCGCTGGCCAGTTTCGGCAGGTGGAACTGGTACAGCGACACTTCCTCGCGTCGCTGCTCGTTTCGAGTCGGCTTCGACGCGCCGGTCGTCCGGCGCGCGACCGCTCGCGCCAGGTCCGACACGTCGACCGCCTCGTCCGGGTCCGCCGTCTCGAACAGGTGACGGAGCGCGTGTCGCCGCCGCTCGACCGACAGCACGTCGAAGACGACGTCGATCGACACCGAGTCCCGGTCGGACGACCGCGTCGTCCACCCCGTCACGTCGTCCGTCCGGCCCACTCCGGCGTCGAACAGCGCGTCGAGCGCGGCGAGCGTCCCGTCGTCGTGCGCGTCCGGGTCGACGACGAAGTAGCCGACGGCGTTCGCGGCCGCCAGGCTCGTCACCAGGTCGTCGACGAACGATATCGCCGCGGACAAGCCGACGCGGTCGAGCAGGTCCGTCAGCGAGTCACAGACCAGCACCGTCCCCTCCGGCGGGAAGCGGTCGAGGTACGCCTCGACGGCGGCCGTCGTCGCGTCGAAGTCGCGCGGCCGCTCGATGGACCGGACGACGTTCCGGTCGGGGTCGCCACCGACCGTGCTGGCCGCGGTCGAGCGCATCGTCTCCCCGACGTCGACCACGCCGACGTTCGCGGGCCGGTCGCCGACGCTGTCGTGCCAGCGGGCGAGGAACTCCTCCGCCGTTGCGGCGTAGGTGATCGCCAGCAGGTTCCGTACCGCCGGCTCCCGGTCGGCCAGCAGGTCGAGATAGTTTGCCCGTACGTCTTCGCCGGTCGCGGATGCGGCGACGAGGACGCCACCGGTTTCGGTAGGCGTCGTTTCCACCTTCATGGCGTTCGTTCGAACACCTCGAACATCACGTTAGACACTCCCTCACGTAATTAATCGAAGACGATGTGTTATAAATCTAATCTCGAAATTTCGATAGCAGCGACTCGGCGCTATTCGCGGATGAAGATGTGACGGTTCGCGTGGACGAACACGTCGAGACCGGCGACGCTGAACACCACGCGGCCGCCGTCTCGCGTCTGACCGTCGAACGAGTCCGCGAAGATGGCGTCGAGTGCGTCCGGGTCCACGACCTCGTCCAGCGGGATTCGAGCCTCGGTCGGGTCGAGGTTCTGGATGGCTGCGACGGCGTCGATGACGGTTTCGGAGATCGAACGCGAGTCGTCGTGGTAGACGTGATACGCCGGACTCTCGCCGGAGAGCCGCGTCGGCGTTCCACCACCGTCGCTGTATCCCCTATCCACTCCGTTCATTGCCGGATGACATGTTACTATGTGACTCTCTATCGTAATAAATTTATGCCTGGTTCGGGAAAATAGACGGTCGGGCCAACGTTGCACGCTCGGAACACGCGGTCCTTGCAGCGAAGTCCTCGCCTACCGTCGGTGAAATCACCGATTGACGCCGGCGTCGGTCGTTCGTCGCCGAGAAAGCGCTTCCTTCGTTCGTCTAGGTCGGAGTTGATTCGAGTTAGGCGGTGAATGTCCAAGTGACTGGCTCTCGTCGGCCCGACACCATGACCGACGAGAGCCTTCCGAGAAACCTGGCGACGAACCCCCGCATCATCGGCGTCCTGTCCACGATGCTACTGCTGCTCGCGCACGTGGGGAGCGTCTCCGCGGGCGTCGGAACGCTCGCGGTCTACGGGCCGTAGTCACGGCGGGTCGTCCCACACCAGTTCACCGTCTTTTCGCACCGGCGAGCCGTGTGTCGAGAGATACTCCCGTAGCTCCGGCTCCGACAGCCGGAAGGTCGCCAGTTCGCCCGGAGCGAGGAAGTGCTGCTCGTTCGATCCGACCAGGGGGTACGCCATGGTCCCGACCGCCGCCTCGCGCGACGGGTAGGTCACCGGCGTCACGTCGTACTCCGACCCCGCCGTCTCGACGTCACAGAGCGTCGGAATGCCGTCTTCGACCTGGACGACGTCGACGCTCCCGTCGCCGACGACGAGGTAGTGTCCGCCGACGATGCTCTCGCCGGCCGCGAGTTGCAGCGCGGACCGGAGCGGGAATCCGAGGTTCAGCAGGCGCGCGAGCGTCCTGCCGACGCGGACCGCGCCGCTGTCGACCACGTCGCTGAACGTGACGACGCCGCCGACGGCACCCGCCTCCACCAGCGCGACCCCCTGTTCGTACGACCGGCAGGCGTTCAGCAGGAACGCGTGGACGCCGGTCGAATCGAGCGTCCCCGCGTCGAGCGTGCCGTCGCGACACCGGAAGCCGTCGTCGTCGACGTGACCGACGTAGTGGAGGAGGTCCACCGACGACGCGAGAATCGCCCGGAGTTCGTCCGTCGAACAGTCCCGGCGAAGCGTCACGTCGAACGGTAACTGCTCGCGGGAGCCGTACACCGTCTCGGCGACGGCCTGCTCGGGCGCCATCTCGTACTCGTTGCAGACGACGGTGATGTCGATGCTGGCCGGGTCGACGTCGCGGCGGAGGTCGTTGTGGAACGCGGCCGGAATACCCTTCGTCGCGTCGAGCGGAACGCCGTCGCCGAACCACACCTGTTCGACGGCGTCGGCGTCGCCGAGCGCGACGAACGGCGGGTCGTCCTCGGACTCGTCGCCCGCTCCCCCGCGCCGCTGCCCGAGGTAGGCGTCGAGCACCGACGACTGCACCTCGTCCGGCGACGCCCGACGCGCGTCCTCCGTCCGGACCACGCCGAGGTCGTACGCGACGAACGGGAGCACGGCGACCGCCTCGGGTGTCGGGTCGACGTGGGCGACGAGCGGCCACCGCGGGACGTGCGGGGCGAGCGTCTCGAACGGCACGGCGAGCGTCGCGTCGAGTCGCTCGGCCAGCGACGCGTCGTAGAGCGACGCGAAGTCGAGATCAACGTCCGAAGCGACCTGCTCGCGCTCGTACAGGTCGACCTGGTAGTACCCCTCGGTCCGGACGAGACAGTCGAGGAGGAACGCTCGCTTCAGCGTGCGCTCGACGTTGCGTTCGAACCCGGGCGGACCGGCCAGCGAGTGGGCGTCGCCGTCGACGACGAGTCGGGGGTCGTCCCCGGGTACCAGTTCGGCCCCGAGATAGTACGACAGCGGCGCTGCGACCGCGGCCGCCCGGAGCGTCGGCGGGAGTTCGATGCGGACGCCCGTCTCCGGCGCGGTGAGTTCGTCCGGAATCCGGAGTTCGTCGCCGCGTTCGACGAGCGGCGGGTGACCGCGGAGCGTAGGGTACGACCGCTCGGGACTCGTCGTCTTCAGCGCCGACGAGAGCGTCGACACCGCCGCGAACACGTCCCGGGGGTCGTCGGTCGTCGTCACCGTCGCCGCGGGATGGTGGTGGTACGAGCGCGCGCCGACCAGCACCGGCGGGTCGAACCGGAAGGTCATCAGGTCGGCGGTCGCGTCGACGGTGAGTGGGCCGTCGACCCGGAGGTAGAGCTTCACCGGCGCGTTCAACTCGACGCTGTAGGTGGCCGACGGCAGGTCGGTACGCGTCCCGGGCGACACCTGGAGGACGGGGTCGCCCGCCGCTTCGCGGACGAACCCCTCAACGGGCTCGACGAGGCGGAGCTCGGACGTCTCGACCTCGACGGCGCTGTCGACCGGAAAGCGAAACCGGTCCGGGTCGGCGGGTTCGGGCGAGAGCGGTTCGGAGGAGTCGAGGACGTACCGCCGTCCCTCGACGGCGTCGACGACCTCCAGACCGGTGTCGAGCGGTTCGAACGAGAGCACGAGTGACTCCTTCCCGTATTAGTTCACTGACAGTGAAAGATGAAAAAGGTTAGTGAGCTGGAAAGCGCCGCGGTTCGCCGGCGAGCGGTCACTCCTCCGGGCTGCTCGGGTGGTAGTCGGTGTCGTACTCGCCGGGGCGGTCGTCGACTCGGTCGGGGTTGACCCGACCGGAGAGCAACAGGAAGTCCACGAGCGTCAACGAGAGCATCGCCTCCACGACTGGGACGCCGCGCGGCGGCAGCACCGGGTCGTGACGTCCGATGACCTGCACCTCCTTCTTCTCGCCCGTCTCCCAGTCGACCGTCGTCTGCTCCTTCGGGATGGAGGTGGGCGCGTGCAGGGTCACCTCGCCGTAGATGGGTTCGCCCGTCGTGATACCGCCCTGTATGCCGCCGTGGTCGTTCTCGACCGGCACGGGGTCGCCGCGCTCCTGCGGGTCGCTCCCCGCATCACCCTCGAACTCCCACTCGTCGTTGCGGTCCGACCCGGTCCACTCCCGGGCCTCGCGGCCCAGACCGAACTCGAACGCGGTGCTGGCGGGGACGCTCATCATCGCCTGACCGAGTCGGGCCGACACGGAGTCGAACCGCGGCGCGCCGAGGCCTCGCGGGACGCCGCGCGCCTCGAAGTAGATCGACCCGCCGATGGAGTCGCCCGCTTCCTGGTACTCGTCGATGCGCTCGCGCATCGTCTCGGCCGTCTCGGGGTGGGCACATCGCACCTCGTTCTCCTCGCTGTGCTCTTTGATCTGTTCGAAGGAGACGTCGGGGGCCTCGATGTCGCCGATCTGGTTGACGTGAGCCTTGAGTTCGACGCCCTCGCGTTCGAGAATCTTCTTCGCTATCGCGCCCGCGGCCACCCAGTTGACGGTCTCCCGGGCCGACGAGCGCCCGCCGCCGCCCCAGTTGCGCGTGCCGAACTTCGCCGAGTAGGTGAAGTCGCCGTGCGAGGGCCGGGGCGCGGTGACGAACGGCTCGTACTTCTCCGAGCGAGCGTCCTTGTTCTGGATGACCATCCCGATCGGCGTCCCCGTGGTGTAACCGTCCTGGACGCCGGACTTTATCGACACCTCGTCCGGTTCGCCGCGGCTCGTCGTTATCATCGACTGGCCGGGCTTGCGCCGGTCCAGGTCGCGCTGTACGTCCTCCTCCGCGAGTTCGAGGCCGGCCGGACACCCGGAGACGGTGACCCCCATCGCGTCGCCGTGGCTCTCTCCGAACGTCGTTACCTGGAAGAGCCGTCCGAAGCTGTTCCCGTTCATGAGTAGACGGTGAGGGTGCCGCCCATTTAGCCTTTGCACAAGGCGCAATGCTCCCCGGTCGAGAGAGCCGAACCCCGGAAGCGCACCGGACGGCGTCCGAGCGGTCGTCGGAACCGGAGACAGTAATCCTTTTCGTGCCCCCGGACCCATCTCGGGACATGGACTGGCCGCACGACCCCGACGGCGAGGAGGGCAGCGAGGGTGGCCGCAAGTACGGTCTCGCCATCCTGGCGAAGAAACTCGATGAGGAGGAGGACTTCCCGCTCTCGCGCGACGAGTTCGTCGAGGCGCACGCCGACGAACCGGTGCGCATCAACTACCGGAAGGTCGTCAGCGTCGACGACATCTTCGACCACATCGACCAGGCGGAGTTCGACGACATCGTCGACTTCCACCAGAGCGTCGGCGAGGCGATGCGACGGGGCGGGTTCTGGGACTACCATCCGAAAGGCGAAGTCTCCGAAAACAGCCACGTCTGAGCTACCGAAAGGCGGCTCACTCGTTTTCGCGTTCCCAGCGCTCACCGTCCGGTCCGGGCGTCGCCGCCGGCGGGACTTCCTCCTCGTCGCCGGGCAGTTGCAGGTCCTCCTCGCTGACGCCCCATCCCGAGTACGTCTCGGCCATCACCTTCTCCTCCAGCAGGTTCACCGCGACGCTGTTCGCGCCCTCGGGGATGATGATGTCGGCGTGTTTCTTCGTCGGTTCGACGAACTGCTCGTGCATCGGCTTCACCGTCGAGAGGTACTGCTCGATGACGCCCTCGAGGTCGCGGCCACGGTCGACCACGTCGCGCTCGATGCGCCGGAGGATGCGCACGTCGGCGTCCGTCTCGACGTACACCTGCAGGTCGAGCATCTCGTTGACGTCCGAGTCGTAGAGCGCGAAGATACCCTCCAGGACGACCACGTCGGTCGGCTCGACCGTCAGCGTCTCCTCCTTGCGGTTGTGGACCGAGAAGTCGTACTGGGGCATCTCGATGGTCTGGCCGGACAGCAGGGCGTCGAGGTGGTCCCCCAGCAGCTCCCACTCGAACGCCGACGGGTGGTCGTAGTTGACGTCCTCGCGCTCGGCGACGTCGAGGTGCGAGAGGTCCTGGTAGTAGTTGTCCATCGGGATGCGGGTGACCGCGTCCTCGACCGCTTCCGTTATCTCGCGGGCGACCGTCGTCTTGCCGGCACCGGTTCCGCCGGCGATGCCGACGACGAACGAGGGGATAGTCATCTGGCGGTCGCTTGGACCCGAGGCGCTTCAATCTCCCGGAATCTTCCCCCAGTTCCGTGACGCGTACCGCGATTAGGACGAATTATAAGGGAGCAGGGAGAAGACGCGAGCGTGACGAACGCCCAGATTACGCTGATTCAGATCGACAACTACGGGCCGTGGACGGTGACACCCGAGCCACGGCGGGAAGTCGACCTTCAAACGTTACAGTCGCGACTCTACGCCGACCTCTCGCAGTTGATCGGCAATCGCGAGGGATACGTCTTCTTCACGCGGTTCGACAACATGGTCGCAGTGACGAACGGACTCACCATCGACGACCACGCGCTGGTTCAGGAGTCCGTCGCGAACCGGTTCCCGGTGACGGTCAGTCTGAGCGTCGCCACCGGAACCAGTCCCATCGTGGCGCTCGAAGACGCCACCGAACTGCTCCAGGACGCCGGCAGCGCCCAGGACAAGTCCCGGAGAGAGATTCTGCGGGGTCGAGCTATCGACGAACAGTTCCGGACCGGCGACGACGTCCAGATCGCCCACTTCGACGTCAACGACATGACGGGTAACTACACCGACGAGGTCAACGCCTTCGACTCGTTCATCCACATCGAGAAGGGGTACGCCGCTCTGATGGAGTACATGCGCACCGAGTACGACGCCCTCACCTTCTTCGTCGGCGGCGACAACGTCATCGCGGTCTGTCCGGAGATGGACGAGGCCGACTACGAGGACGCCATCGAGCACGTCGAAGAGACCGCCGAGGTCGAACTCAAGGTCGGCGTCGGAAGCGGTGCCGTCGCACAGGACGCCGGGATGGCCGCCAAGCACGCCCTCGAAACGTGCCGGGCGGTCGGTAGTCGCGTCGAGTTCGCGGAGCCGACGAACTAGAACTGTTCGACCGACGCGACGATAAAGTTGCCGGGGATAGCTTTTAGGCCAGTTGTGCCAAACGTTGCCACATGGAAGGCGAAGTCACAGTACGGGACGTGATGACCAGGGAGTACGTCGGTGTCAGCGAGTCAGACACCGTTCTGGGGGCGGTACAGCTCATGCAGTCGGAAGGGGTCGGTAGCGTCGTCGTCCTCCGGGGGAGCGAACCGGTGGGAATCATGACCGAATCGGACGTGATGGACCTCGTGGCCGAGGAACGCGACCCGGCCTCCACGACGGTGTCGGAGGTGATGACCAGTCCGGTCGTGACGACCGGCGCGGACCGGAGTCTCGCCGACGCCGCGGGGACGATGACCCACCAGGAGATTCGCCGCATCGTCGTCACCGAAGACGAGGAACTCGTGGGCGTGCTCACCGAACGGGACGTCATCTCGGCGTCGACGTCACCGTCGAGCATCAACTCGCACCAGGGCCACGAGCCGACCGAGACCGCCGGGGCGACGCCCGTCGAACGGCCCGCGAACACGGACGGCGGCGACACGGAGTACGCCAACCAGAGCATCTGTGAGGTGTGCGGGTCACTGACCCACGCCCTGACGAACGTGAACGGACAGCTCGTCTGTAGCGACTGCAGAGACTTCTGACGCCGGCAGACGGCTTCCCGCTCGACCGCCAGCGCATCCTTCCTCGTCGACTGGCGTTCCCGAGACGCCAGCGATGCGAGGTCGTCCGCCATTGGCCAGCGTACCTACACTTCGAACGGAAACGACGACCCACTCGTCGTCCCTCCCCTTTCGTCGTCGGCCGACCGCTCGTCGCCACGATTTCGACGCGACCGGAGGCTCTGTCCCGTCACCACCAGAAGCGCCGACACCTGTCTTATTCGGGGGTCGGCGATGAATCGACCCTAATCTATAATGATACTTTAAAATAGACTTTTTGCCCGCTGTGTCGACATTTCTCTCCGGACATGAGTCCAAAAATCGACCGACGCGACTACCTCCGGGGAGTGGGAGCTGCGACGACCGTGGGATTGATGGGGAACCTACAGCAGCAGGACGGCGGACCCGACATGCTCGTCGTCATCGGATACCCCCAGAGCGGAATCCAACTGTTCCGGGACCTCTACGGGATGGGGCGAGGTGACCTCGACGTACTCGTCCCGGACGGACTGCAGGACTCCACACTGCCGAACCAGGTCGGCAATCCGATGAACAACGTCACCGGCACCGCACCCGCGCCCGCGGGACCGAACCGACAGGCGTTCCAGCAGTTGTATCGCGACGCGTACGACAGCGAACCGGGCGTGTTCACCTCCCAGTCGTACGACTCCGTCGCCATCCTCATCCTGGCGAACGCAGCGGCGGGCGAGAACGACGGGTCGGCCATCCGACAACAGATGCGTCGGGTCGCGAACCCGCCGGGCCAGGACTTCGGCCCCGAGAACTTCGTCGACGCCGTCAGGGCCGCAGCGAACGGCGAAGACGTGAACTACCAGGGCGCATCGAGCGTGACGAACTTCGACGAGAACGGCGACCCGGCCTCGGCCTCCTACAACGTCTGGCGGTTCGCGCCGCAGACCGACGATGGTATCGAGGTCGTCAACACCCGCCGGTTCGAGAGCGACGCCGGCGGTCCCGCCGCCGACAACGCCCCTGGTGGCATGGGGCGGACGATCAGGGTCGGCATCCTGCTGCCGGAGACGGGCGACCTCGGCTCCGTCGGGACGCCGATGATACAGGCCTCGCGCATTCCGATTCAGCAGGTGAACGACGCCGACATCGACCTCCAGGTCCAGACCCAGGTCGAGGACACCCAGACGGCCCGACAGCCTGCTCTCAGCGGGGCGAACGCGCTGGTCAACGCCGGTTTCCCGGCCATATCCGGGCCGGCCTCCTCGGGCAACAACATCCCCGTCTCGACCGAAGTATACATCCCGAACAACGTCGTCGGCTGTTCGCCGTCGAGCACCGCCATCACGGTCTCGCGGCTTCAGGACAACGACTTCGTCTTCCGGACGGCTCCGAGCGACCTCCTCCAGGGTCCCGTGATGGCGCAGGTCGCCGCCGAGCGCATCGGCGCGTCCTCGGCGTCGACGCTGTTCGTCAACAACGACTACGGCCAGCAGCTATCGAACCAGTTCGCCGAATCGTTCCGGCAGGACCACGACGGCCAGGTCATCAACCAGGTCGCGTTCAACATCGGCGAGTCGTCGTACTCCTCAGTCATCCAGCAGGCGCTGGGCGGCTGAACGGCTCGACGTTCGCCAACGTCCGGCTTCCGTCTCGTTCGCCGGGAGCCGATTTCGACTCGCGTTCACCAGTCGGAGGTTCGCGTCGTTCAACAGTTCGAGGTTCCGGAGGTCGTTGCCCCGGGCGTCGACCAGCAGGACGCCCACCCGGTTCTCCCGGAGAGTGCTGTCACGGAGGCTGCTCGCCGACGTTCCGGCGAGCGCGACCCCGACCGCGCTGTCGGTCACCGTGCAGTTCCGCAGGGTCACGGCTCGCGACTCCGCGACGAGGACGCCCTCTTCGCTGTGAGCCGACGCCGTGCTGTCGCGGACGACGGTCCCGTCTGCGTCGACGAGCACGACTCCAGAGAAGCCGTTCTCCGTTCGTACGCCGGTGACCGTCGCGGCCGGCGACGAGCGCAGCGTGACGCCGTTGCCGGTCCGCCACGTCGCCACCTCGGCGACGCTGGCGCGCGCCGCTCGCTCGAAGCGGACGCCGAACGTCCAGCGGACGGCCGTGAGGTTCCGGACGGTCACGTTCGCCGCGTCGACCACCAGCACCCCCGTCGTGTTCTCGCGGAACTGGCCGCCGGAGACGACGTTCCCTCGGCCCTCGAGCGTCACGTCGCTCGCCGCGATTCGGATGCATACGTCCGCGGTCCGGTTCTCGACGTCCGTTCCGAGGACGTACCGACCGGACTCGGTGATGGTCGTGCAGTCGTCGACGACCGTCGGCGAGCGTTCGAACGACGTCGGGGCGTCCGTCACGTCCGACGGTGTGGCGAACGCGCCGCCCACGACGACGGCGCAGAGCAACGCGAACGGAGCGAGGCGGGAGACGTCCATGACCCCCGTCACGGGCGTGCGACGCTTATCGGTTACCGCCGGAGACGCCTCGCTGTCCGCGCTCGGTCGGCGGAACACGGGCAAGGCGGTAGCCAGCGTTCGTCGGGTGAAAAGCGAACAGGCGGCACGTGAGGGATGCACGCGGGGCGTGCCACGCTTCGGCCGGGACCCCGTCGCGGCGGTCTGTCAGGTCACGTCCGGAGGTGGTCTCGCCTTCCGGTTTGAATGCTCGCGTCGCAAGAGAGCGCCGACGGATTCGTTCGCCGAGGAGGGCGGTCGACGTTCAGCCCACCGAAACCGGCGCTGAAACCACCATCAGATACATTCCGCCTCGTTTCGTAACGTCGTCCGTGGTCGACATCATTGGCCATCTCGGAATGGCGCTCATCTGGCTGACGGTCGGGTGGTTCGTGTACGAGCGACGAGCGGCGCTCGGATTCGTCGCCATCGGACTGCCGTTCGGTCTGTTACCGGACGTCGACCTCTGGCTGGAGAAGGCGTTCCCGACGGTCCACCACCACGGAGTCACCCACACGATACTGTTCGTGACGCTCGCGAGCGTCGTGGTCGGCGCGGCGGTCGGCAAGTGGGTCGTACCGAAACTCGAGGGGAGATACGTTCCCCAGGACGAGATAGGCAACGAGTACGGCTACGCCATCGGCGCCCTGTGGGTCGGGGGACTGAGCCACCTGTTCGCCGACATGCTGTCCGCGCCCGACATCGCCTCACCCATCGAGCCGTTCTGGCCGCTGGCCCAGAGCAAGGTGATAACGATAGACCTCATCTGGTACAACTCGCCGTTCTGGAACTGGGGGTTCTTCCTCACCGGCCTCGCGCTCACTCTGGGCTTCTGGTGGGCACGCCGGTAAGCTCGATTCCGACGCGTTCGAGCCCGTCAGCCGCCGAGGAACTCCTGGCGGACTTCGTCGTCGCCGAGCAACGTGTCGCCGGTGTCCTCGAAGCGGTTCTGGCCCTGCACGAGGACGTACCCGCGGTCGCAGCGTGCCAGCGCTTCCTTCGCGTTCTGTTCGACCATGAGGATGGCGGTGCCGCCGTCGTTTATCTCGTCGACCTTGTCGAAGGTCTCGACGACGAGGTCGGGCGCGAGGCCGGCGCTCGGCTCGTCGAGCAACAGCAGGTCGGGGTCGAGCATGAGCGCCCGCCCCATGGCGAGCATCTGCTGTTGCCCGCCGGACATCGTGCCGGCGCGCTGGTCGCGGCGCTCCCTGAGGATGGGGAATCGCTCGAACACGTCCGCGAGGGCGTCCTCGGGAACCTCGTCGAGGATGTACGCGCCCATCTCCAGGTTCTCCTGGACCGTCAACGTCGGGAAGACGTTGTCGCTCTGCGGGACGTAGCCGAGACCGCGGTGGATGACCTGCTCGGGAGTGGAGTCCTGTATCTCCTCGCCGCGGTAGGCGACGACGCCGCCCATGTAGTTCGTCAACCCGAAGATGGACTTCATCACGGTGGACTTGCCGGCGCCGTTCGGTCCAACGATGGTGACGTACTCGCCGTCCTCGACCGACATGTCCACGTCCTCGAGTACCTGGAGGTCGCCGTAGCCGGCGTCGAGGCTCTCTATTTCGAGCAGCGTCATCGTATCTCCCCGCCGAGGTAGGCGTCGATGACGCGCTCGTTCGACTTTATCTCCGAAGGTGTGCCGTCCGCGAGCACCGTTCCCTGGTGCATCACGATGACGCGCTCGCAGTTGTTCATGATGACGTCCATGTCGTGTTCGACGAGCAGGAAGGTGAACCCGCGCTCGCGGAGTTCGTGGATGTGCTTGAGAAGTTTCTTCTCTAGCGACGGGTTGACGCCCGCCAGCGGTTCGTCCAGCAACACCATCTTCGGGTCCGTCATCAGCGCTCGCGCCATCTCCAGCAGTTTGCGCTGGCCGCCCGAGAGGTTGCCCGCGTACTCCGTCGCGAGGTGGTCTATCTCGAAGAACTCGAGCATCTCCCAGGCGCGGTCGAGCATCGCCGTCTCCTGCTCGCGCACGTCGCCGCGGAGGCCGGGCGTCACCGACCGCCAGAGCCGCTCGCCGATCTGGCCCTTGGGCGCGAGCATCATGTTCTCGAGGACGGTCATCTCGGAGAGTTCGCGGGCGATCTGGAACGTCCGAACGAGCCCCCGGTCGGCTATCTGGTGGGGTTCCAGTCCGGTGATGTCCTCGTCGTCGAAGTACACCGACCCGGCGTCCGCCGGGTACACGCCCGTGATGAGGTTGAACGTCGTCGACTTGCCCGCGCCGTTCGGGCCGATGAGACCGGTCATCGACCCCTGCTCGACGTCGAACGTCGCACCGTCGACGGCGGTGATACCGCCGAACGACTTCCTGAGGTTCTCGACGCGCAGGGGCCTGTCGGCGAGGTCGGTCGCGTCGGTCGATACCTCGAGTGCGCCGGTCTCGGAGTCGGTTCGGGTGGCTTCGCCCGCGGTCATTCGCCGTCACCTCCACGTTCGCCGCCGGCCCCGTCGGCCGTCGGGACGAGCGTCGGCTCCTCGCGACGCGGCCGGGTGAGCGGGATGGTCGCCGCCTCCTCCTTGCGGTGGCCGAGCATCCCCTGGGGCCGGTGTTGCATCAGCCAGACGAGCACCGCGCCCATGAAGACGAGTTGCAGGGCGTTGATGTTGCCGATGAGGTAGGCGAGGAACGGTTCGACGTTGCCGTCGACCAGCGGACCGACTGCGCCGGCGAACGTGTTGGGCGCGCCGGTGACGCCGTACACTCCCCGGACGATGTTCTTCAGGTACAGCGGCCCCTGAAGGAGAAACGCCGAGAAGACGATAGCACCGAGGACGCTCCCGGTGTTCGACCCCGCGCCGCCGACGATGAGCGCCAGCCAGATGAAGAAGGTCACCTGGGGCCGGAACGACGTGGGCGTTATCGCGCCCTGGCGAAGCTGCCAGAGGATACCGCCCAGACCCATCAGCGCGCAGCCGAGCATGAACGACTTGATCTTGAAGCGGTCGGTGTTCTTGCCGAGGGCGTTGGCGACCTCCTCGTCCTCGCGGATGGCCTTCAGGACCCGGCCGAACGGCGATTCGCCGGTCCGCTTCAGCAGCCAGTAGAAGGCGACGACGAACCCGATCAGGACGATGGCGTAGGAGAGCGAGTTGACGACCGGTCGGATCGACCCGCCGAGAAGGGGATTTAACGTCGACACGACCGCTTCGTAGGGCGCGCTCTCGAAGATGGGCGTCATCGGGTCCGTGTAGTTCAGGAGGAGACCCCGGCCACCGCCGGTCCCGAGTTCCTGGCCCAACAGCGTGAACGTCTGGAACTTGCTCGACAGGAAGATGAACCGGACGATTTCGGAGGCGGCGATGGTGACGATGGCGAGGTAGTCGGCACGCAGGCGCAGTGCTGGCAGTGCGACGAGCAGTCCCAGCAGCGCCGCTGCGGTCATCCCGGCGAGGACGCCCACCCAGAGCGGGAGGCCGAGTCCGGAGACGGTGGCGGCTCCCGCCGTCGCACTAGCCGGCGGCTTCGACACCATCGCCATCGTGTAGAGTCCCACAGCCATGAAGCCCGCGATGCCGATGTTGAAAAGCCCCGTGTACCCCCAGTGGAGGTTCAGCGCGAGCGCGAGCATGCCGTAGACGCCGATGAGGAAGGTCAGCCGGGCGATGGAGTTCACCTGGCCGCGCAGCGAGTAGCCCAGCGCCGTCCCCGCCAGCAGGTAGACGGCGTAGACGCCGACGAGCGCGCCGACGATGAGCACCGCGTCGTTGACGTCGGCGTCGAAGATGTCTCGGACGCTCATGCCGTCGTCCTCCCGGCGAACAGTCCCTGCGGCTTGAACAGCAGGATGAGTATCATCATCCCGAACGCGGCGGCCCGACCGAACTCGCCGGGAATCCAGATGATGGCGAGGTTCCAGGTAAGACCGATGACGATGCCGCCGAGAATCGCGCCGTAGATGGAGCCGATGCCGCCGAGGATGACCGCCGCGAAGATGGGCAGGAGGAGGAGCCAGCCGAACTGGAAGTCGATGGTGCCGGTCCACAGCACCATCAGGTAGCCCGCGACGCCGGTCAGCCCGCCGCCGATGATCCAGGTCCAGCGGATTACGCGCTCGGTCGGGATGCCAGTGATGCGGGCGAGGTCCTCGTTGTCGGCCATCGCACGCATGGCCTTCCCGAGTTTCGTTCGCTGCAGCAGCAGGTGGATGGCGAACATCAGCGTCACGGTAGCCACGAGCAGCGTCAGGTCGTGGGCGCTGACGCCGACGGTGCCGTCGAAGAAGGGGACCGACCACTCCTGAATCGACAGCGACGCCGTCGTCCCGCGATTCGCCGTCGAGAAGACGAACACGATGAGATACCGGAGTACGAACGCGACGCCGACGCTGGTGATGAGCAGGGAGATGCCGCCCGCGTCCCGCATCGGCCGGTAGACGACGCGGTCGATGGCCAGCGCCAGGACGATGGTCCCCAGCCCGGCGACGACGAGTCCCGCGAGGACGGCGAGCGGCGTCGTCGCCGCGGTGATGCCGAGCGCGCTCGCGTAGACGGACCCGCCCGCCCCGACGAGGAGGAGGCTGGGCCACGGCGCCTCGCCGAATCCGGCGACGAGATAGGTTATCGCCCAGCCCGAGAACGCCCCGCTGGTGATGTAGTCGCCGTGCGAGAAGTTCGCGAAGTTCAGGATGCTGTACGTCATCGAGAGCCCGATGCCGGCGAGTCCGATTATCAGTCCGCGCATGAGGCCGTTCCAGACCAGCGAACCGACGTCGGACAGGAGCAGGCCACCGAACAGCAAGCGGTTTGCGAAGTCCAGGAGCAGGAGAACGGCGAACGCCCCGACCAGTACGGCGAGTGGGCGCTCACCGACGAGGCTCCGCCCCCGGGAGTACGTATCTGTTACGCTCATTGATAACCCCCAACACGATACGGTGCCCGTCACGCTACTAAACCTTTCTCACCGTGCCGTACCGTGGGGTTTCGTAACGAGAGCATAACTAAACAGCGTCGTGACAGTTCCGGCCAGCGAACGGCGTCTAAGACGTTGACTCGGTTCCGCGTTATTTTTCACAATACATCACCGACACACATATGCCGCGGGCCGGTGGAATCCCCCGTATGTCCATCGAGACCCTGGACGACCTCGCCGTCCAAGGGACCACGCTCGGCGTGCGAATCGACATCAACAGTCCGTTGACTGACTCGGGGGACCTCGCCGACGACGCGCGCCTACGGGCGCACGTCGACACTCTCTCCGAACTGCTGGAGCGGGGCGGAGCGGTGGCCGTCCTCGCCCACCAGGGACGCCCCGGCGGCGACGAGTTCGCCGGCCTTCGCCCCCACGCCGACCGCCTCGACGAACTGCTCTCCGCCCCCGTCTCCTACTGTGACGCCACCTTCTCCGAGGACGCCCGCGACGTCGTCCGCGACCTCGACGGCGGCGAAGCCGTCGTGCTGGAGAACACCCGCTTCTACAGCGAGGAGTACATGGAGTTCCCGCCCGAGAAGGCCGCCGAAACCCACCTCGTCGACCGCCTCGCTCCCGCACTCGACGCCTACGTCAACGACGCCTTCGCGGCCGCCCACCGCTCTCAGCCCTCGCTCGTCGGGTTCCCGACCCGCCTGCCAGGGTACGCCGGTCGAGTCATGGAGCGCGAACTCGACGTCCTCGGCGGCATCGAGACGACCGCCCGTCCGCGGGCGTACGTCCTCGGGGGTGCCAAGGTCTCCGACTCCATCGGCGTCGCGCGGAACGTCCTCGAGCGAGACCTCGCCGACCACGTCCTCACGGCGGGCGTGGTGGGCAACGTCTTCCTGTTCGCCGACGGCGCGGACGTGGGCGACGCCACGGCCGACTTCATCCACGACCAGGGCTACTGGGACTACATCGACGACGCCGCCGACCTGCTCGAAGAGTACGGCGACCGGATTCGGCTCCCGAAAGACGTCGCAGTCGAGCGCGACGGCGACCGCCACGAGGTGGCTCGCGAGGCGTTCCCGCCGGGCGACGGCGAGGCAGCGATGGACGTCGGCACCGCGACCGTCGACGCCTACTCGTCGCTGCTCGCCGACGCGGAGACGGTGGTGCTCAACGGTCCCGCCGGCGTCTTCGAGGAGGAGACGTTCTCTCACGGCACCCGAGAGCTGTACGCGGCCGCGGCCGAGTCCGCCTACAGCATCGTCGGCGGCGGCGACACCGCCGCGGCCCTCAGACGGTTCGGCCTGGACGGCTTCGACCACGTCAGCACCGGCGGCGGCGCAGCCCTGCGGATGCTCACCGGCGAGCCGCTTCCGGCCGTCGAGGCCCTGGAGGAGTAGATGAGAGTCGAGGTGGCGACGACCGACGACGTCGACCGGGTCACGGACCTCTGGGTCGACCTGGCCCGCGACCAGCGCTCGTACGGTAGCCACCTCCGCGCGGAAGCGAACCGCGTACCGGTCCGAGAGACCATCGCCCGCCACGCCAGCGAAGACACCCTCCTGGTCGCACGCGACGACGACGTCGTCGGGTTCGTGACTGTCGGCGTCGAGACGGGGTCCTACGCCCAGGACTGCACCCGGGGCGTCGTCCAGAACGTGTACGTCGCTCCCGAGCGCCGCGACGAGGGCGTCGGCTCCGCGCTGCTGGCCGCCGCCGAGGAGCGGCTGGGCGACCTCGGTGCCGACGTCGTCGCCCTGGACGTCCTCGCCGACAACGACGCCGCCTGGCGGTTCTACCGGCGCGCGGGCTACGAACCGCATCGCGTCGAGATGGAAAAATCGGTCGAAAACGATAACCACTCAAAGGAGTAACCGCAAGTGAGGCGTGCGCCAAGGGAGCTTGGGCGGTTCAAGCACTCGATTTGTAATCGAGAATTCGTGGGTTCAAATCCCACCCTTGGCTTGCGTCCGGCGGTCGTGACCGGTAGTCTTCGCTCCTGACCGAAACCGGTCCTTACCCGGACGGGAAAGAACGGTTCCTCTCGAAGGTCGCGATGCTGGACGGCGACGTTCTACCGCCCGGGCGGGTTCGTTCTCACGCGGAGCTCTCGAAGACCGCGTATCCGATATCTTCGGGCACGTGGGCCGTTTCGTCGTCTGCGCTCCGTTCTTCGTCGACCTCGAGTTCGACGCCGGTTCCGGAGAGATTCCGGTAGCGGAGATTTGCCGGGTCGATGCCGCGGAACGTTTGCATGTCCACAACGAACCGGGGGATTCGTACTGCTGCTGGAAGGTGATGGGAGTCCACTCGTCCGTAACCCCCTGTCCGGGCCGCTGTACCTCGAACGGTTTCCCGTCGAGCCGTCCGATTACCTGTTCGAGCGCGACGTAACCGACCGTCTCGTCACCGTGCGGACCGAGGGCCTCCTCCTCCTGCAGTCGCACGTCGAACGAGTCCCGAGAAACCTTCGCCGGTCACGTGACGATGGGGTCGATACCAGCGAACGCCTGAGCCTTCGTGGGGACGACCGGTACCTCTCCGTCGAAGGAACTCTCGAACGGTACGGTGACGAAGTCGGTAGAGAGGACACCGATACCGGCGAAACGGCGTGGAAGCGCACGGACAGAGCGGCGGCCATCGACTTCCAGGCGACGTACCGGACGGCAACTGACGCTACCGAGGCCTCCCTCGATACGCTGGTCGGCCGGTTTTTAGCCGCGAAATCGCGAGGCTGAAGATCGTCGTCCCGCATTCCGTCACCGTACGAGCCGAAACGGTCGCCAAGTCGACGTGCGTCTCGTCAGACAGTCCACCGTCCCTCCTCGCTCTGCCCGCGACCGGAGACCGTGGTTCCGGATGCCGACAGCGAAATCCCTGGACTTGACAGCCTGAACCGCCCGAACTGGAGGGCGTCGGGGTTCGGAAACGCCTGCAGTGAGGCGGTGCGGTCGAACGGTTTCTCACCCGGAACCGCGACTCGGACGCAGCAGTCCGTTCGTGTCGAGCGAGTGCCTATAGAAACGGACAGTACCGCTTCGCTGAGGTGATTAATGGGGAGCTAACTCCGTTCTGGGAGTTGCAGACCGTTGTTCTGGTTTGCCGGCGGCGGGAGTATCCCCCGGGTTTATGCTCGCGCCGCACTTGGACATTTTCCTATGAGCCGGGCCCAGAGTGTTCCTCAGTGGATGGCAGCGCCGGAGGAGTTCAGGAACACACTAAAAATGGTGTTGAGTACTGCGTACAAAAACGACCGCCGTTTCGACCGGGCCTGGACGTTCCGCTACTCGGAGGAGGGGCGTCAGGACCTGATGGTGGAAATAACGCACCTCGAGAAGCGCGGAACGGAAGAGGTCATGGAACCGCCGACGCCGACGAAGTCCCCCGGAGACGCCGTCGTCAGGGACTTCCGGGACGTGCTCGGGGACCTCCTCCTGAAGGCGTGGAAGCGGGGAATCCAGTTCGACCAGGCCTGGACGTTCCGCTACGCCGACGAGGACCATCCCGACCTCATGGTCGAGATTACCGTCCTGGGGGAAGACGAGGAAGCGCCCGGGTCGGCCGCCGACGAGCCGAGCGACGACGGAGCGGGCCGGGAAGCCTGAGTCCGCAGGCGCACCAGCGCGTCGGACACTGGGCAGGGGATGGAACGACCGCGGCCGTTCGGGACGCGACCGGCCCGGTCACCCGGGAGAAGCGTTCTTTTGGTGGTTCGTTCGACGGCCGCCCGAACGTTCCCGTCAGGTAGCGGGGAGGAACGGGCGAGCGGTACGCGGCGATGGTCGAGGTCTCGAACGACGTTTCCGACGAGAAGCCTGGCTCACTCCAGGTGACCTTATATATACCCCTTCTTTTCCGGTTTTGGAACCTCCTCCGTCGAGGGGTAGAAAACCCCGCCTGGGAGCGTTTTCATACGTTGTAGATTTTTAATTTATCTGGAATAGTACGAGTATACAGGCAACAGTTATATATCCCTACAGACCATGCATTAAATAGTATCGGGTGGCAAACCCCCACACGGTCGCGAACCACGTTCCAGCACTCGACCCCCCGGCGACGTACGCTGGCCAGAGTGGTGGCGTGCGTGGGGACGGCACGACATGACAGGTTACACTCGCAGTCAGTCCGGGTGTGCTTTGCATACCCCTGTCCGAGCCCTCTCGCAGAGTCGACCCCCCGTTCCGACCGTCATATCTTTGTGGGAGTACGCCATCTACATACTTCGCGTCGGCAACGCGCCGTCCAGTCGTCTCGATCTTATCTCGTGCAGCCCCAATCAATGCGTGATACAATGAAAGGTGACATGGAAACGCTGGAAGACATCAGTCAGCGCTACCAGGAATCGATGCCCGAAGACCTCCGCGAAACCAAGTCGTTCGACTGGTATCTCGAGGAGGTGTACGACGACCCGAAGATAGCCCGGAACGCCCACCAGCGGGTGGCCGACATGTTCGACTACTACGGCACGGAGTACGACGAGGACTCCGGCGTCGTCGAGTACCGACTCGCGTCGGAGGACCCGCTACACGACGGTGAGAACACGTTCTACGGACGTGAAATCCACCGCGCCATCCACGAGTTCGTGAACAAGGTCAAAAGCGGTGCGCGGGGCCTCGGCCCCGAGAAGCGTATCAAACTGCTTCTCGGGCCGGTCGGCTCCGGCAAGTCCGACTTCGACCGCCAGGTCCGGGAGTACTTCGAGGATTACACGCTCCGCGAAGACGGGCGGATGTACACCTTCCGGTGGACGAACCTCTGCGACGTCATCGACGACCAGGACCCCGCCGACGACGAGGTCCGGTCACCGATGAACCAGGACCCACTCGTCCTCCTGCCGTACGACCAGCGCCAGCGCGTCCTCGAGGACATCAACGAGCGCCTCGACGCGCCCTACACCATCCAGAACGAGCAGGCCCTCGACCCCGCCAGCGAGTTCTACATGGACAAGCTGCTGGCGCACTACGACGACGACATCCAGCAGGTGCTCGAGAACCACGTCGAGATAACCCGGCTCGTCGCCGACGAGAACAAGCGCCAGTCCGTCGAGACGTTCGAGCCGAAGGACAAGAAGAACCAGGACGAAACCGAACTCACGGGCGACGTCAACTACAGCAAGATCGCCATCTACGGCGAGTCCGACCCCCGGGCGTTCGACTACTCCGGTGCGTTCTGCAACGCCAACCGAGGTATCTTCTCCGGCGAGGAGCTGCTGAAGCTCCAGCGGGAGTTCCTGTACGACTTCCTGCACGCCACGCAGGAGCAGACGATCAAGCCCAAGAGCAACCCCCGTATCGACATCGACCAGGTCATCGTCGGCCGGACGAACATGCCCGAGTACCGGGACAAGAAGGGCGACGAGAAGATGGAGGCGTTCAACGACCGCACCAAACGCATCGACTTCCCGTACGTGCTGGAGTACGAGGAGGAGGCCGACATCTACCGGAAGATGCTCCGGAACGCCGACGTTCCGGACGTGCACATCGAACCCCACACGCTCGAGATGGCGGGCCTGTTCGGCGTCCTCACCCGCGTCGAGGAGCCCGACACAGAGACGGTCGACCTGATGCAGAAAGCCAAGGCGTACAACGGCGAGATAGAGGACACGGAGGACGTCGACGTGAAGAAGCTCCGCGAGGAGGCCGAGGAGAAGGCCGACATCGGCGAGGGGATGGAGGGCGTCTCCGCCCGGTTCGTCGGCGACGAGATAGCGGAGGCCATCATGAACTCCACGCACCGCAGTCGCGGGTTCCTCTCGCCGCTGTCGGTGTTCAACCACTTCGAGGAGAACCTGGAGAACCACGGCTCCATCCCCGAGGAGAACTTCCAGACGTACTACCGCTACCTCGAGAAGGTTCGCGACGAGTACCGCGAGCGCGCCATCGAGGACGTGCGTCACGCGCTGGCCTACGACATCGAGGAGATACAGCGCCAGGGCGAGAAGTACATGGACCACGTGATGGCGTACATCGACAACGCCACGGTCGAGGACGAACTGACCGGTCGCGAGCAAGAGCCCGACGAGAGCTTCCTGCGCTCGGTCGAGGAGAAACTCGACATCCCCCGCGACCGCAAGGACGACTTTCGCCAGGAGGTCTCGAACTGGGTGTCCCGTCGCGCCCGCGAGGGCTCGCCGTTCGACCCGCAGGACAACGACCGCCTGCGCCGCGCCCTCGAACGCAAGCTCTGGGAGGACAAGAAGCACAACATCAACTTCTCCGCGCTGGTGTCGGCCAACGAGATGGACGACGACGAGCAGAACGCCTGGATAGACGCGCTGATAGAGCAGGGATACTCACGCGACGGTGCGAAGGAGGTGCTGGAGTTCGCCGGCGCAGAGGTCGCCCGCGCGGAGATGGAGGAGTGAGCAGTGCCCGACGGCACCGACTTCATCGACGACGCCGACCGCCAACTCCGCGAGACCTACGAGGAGCCGATGAGCCTCGCGGAGTACGTCGACGCCGCGTTCGAGAACCCCGCCATCGCCGCTCAGGCCAGCAAGTACCTTCTGCTGGCCATCGAGTCGATGGGCACCCGGACCGTCGTCGAGGAGGGCGAGGAGAAGCAGCGCTACCGCTTCTTCGACGACCCCCACAACGACGGCGAGCACGCCATCCTCGGCAACACCGAGGTGCTGAACGCCTTCGTCGACGACCTCCGCTCGATCGCCGCCCAGCGCGGCAAGGAGGAGAAGATAATCTGGTTCGCCGGACCGACCGCGACCGGCAAGTCCGAACTGAAGCGCTGTCTCGTCAACGGCCTCCGGGAGTTCTCGAAGACCGACGCGGGCCGACGCTACACCGTCGAGTGGAACGTCGCCACCGCGACGGAGACGGCGGGACTCACGTACGGCAACGACTCGTCGGCCGCCAACGAGGACAACTGGCACGCGAGTCCCGTGCAGGCCCACCCCCTGCTCGTCTTCCCGCCGGAGGTGCGCGAGCAGCTACTCGCTAAGCTCAACGAGCGCGTCGACGACCACGTCGACGTCAGAGTCGACGGGAAACTCGACCCCTTCAGCCGCGAGGCCTACGACTACCTCGAAGAGCAGTACCGCCGCAACGGCGAGGAGGAACTGTTCTCTGCCATCATCGACCCGAACCACCTCCGCGTGAAGAACTACGTCGTGGACGTGGGCGACGGCATCGGCGTCCTCCACTCCGAAGACAGCGGCCGGCCGAAGCAGCGACTGGTCGGGTCGTGGATGCAGGGGATGCTCCAGGAACTGGACTCGCGGGGCCGGAAGAACCCGCAGGCGTTCAGCTACGACGGCGTGATCTCGCAGGGCAACGGACTGCTGACCATCGTCGAGGACGCGGCCCAGCACGCCGACCTGCTGCAGAAGCTGCTGAACGTCCCCGACGAGAAGTCGGTGAAGCTGGACAAGGGCATCCAGATGGACATCGACACCCAGCTCGTCATCATCTCGAACCCCGACCTGGAGGCGCAACTGAACCAGCACGCCGACGCGGGCGGACAGGACCCGCTCCGGGCGCTGAAGCGCCGGCTCGACCGCCGCGAGTTCAAGTACCTCACGAACCTCAGCCTGGAGGCCGAACTCATCCGGCGCGAACTGACGAACGAGACCGAGGTCTGGCAGGCCGACAGCTACGACGAGATAGAGGCGCGCTTCCAGGAGCCGGTGACGGTGCAGGTGCGCGACAGCGACGACGTCGTCCGCGCCCGCGAGGTCGCACCCCACGCCGTCGAGGCGGCGGCGCTCTACAGTGTCGTCTCTCGGCTGGACGACGGCGACCTCCCCTCGGGCCGGGACCTCGTCGACAAGGCGCTGCTGTTCGACAGGGGCTATCTCACCGACGGCGACGAGCACGTCGACAAGGACGACTTCGAGTTCGACGACGACGCCGCCGACGGCAAGCAGGGCATTCCGGTCACCTACACCAGGGACATCATCGCCGACCTGCTGAACGAGGCGCAGGACCGCCACCACCCCGAGTACGACGTGGAGAACGTCATCATGCCCCGCGACGTGCTCAACGCGATGGCGGAGGGCGTCGCCGACGCCCCCGTGTTCTCGACGGCCGAGCGAAACGAGTACGAGAACCGGCTCGTGACGGTGAAAAACCACGTGTTCCAGCAGCAGGAGACCGACGTGCTGGACGCCATCATGCGCGACCGGCAGGTCGACGAGGAGACGGTCGCGGAGTACATCGAGCACGTCTACGCGTGGGCCACGGACGAGACGGTCGAGAACGACCGCGGGGAGCGCGTCGGTCCGGACGCCCTGAAGATGAAGGTGTTCGAGACCGAGCACCTCGGACGGTTCGGCGAGGACGCCTACGAGAACGACTACCAGCCGGGTCCCGCGGTGGCGGAGTTCCGGCGCAGCAAGGTCATCACCGCGCTGAACCGCCACGCCTGGGAGAACCGCACCGACGACTTCGAAATCAGCGACATCGACCTGAAGGAGGTTCCGGTCATCAAGACGGTGCTGGCGAACAACGACTGGAGCGACGTGCGTCGGGTGTACGAGGACTTCGAGCCGGACCAGTGGGAGAACCCGCCGAGCAACACGGAGACGGCGGAAGTGAAGGAGAGGACCGTTCGGAACTTGCAGGAGATGTTCGGCTACTCGGCGGCGTCGGCGGAACTGACCAGCCAACACGTCATGAACCAGGTGAGCTACAAATGGGACTGAGAGACGACCTCGAACGGTATCGCGAAGTCGGCGAACAGCGCCGCGAGGACCTCTCCGATTTCATCCAGTACGGTGACCTCGGACGGAGCCTCCCGGACGAGATTCACGTCCCGATCAAGATCGTCGACCTGCCGGAGTTCGAGTACGACCAGCGCGACCAGGGCGGCATCGGTCAGGGCGACCCCGACGTCGGCGACCCGGTCGGCGAGCCCCAGCCGCAACCGGGCGACGACGGCGACGAGGACGGCGACCCCGGCGACGAGGGCGGCGAACACGGCTACTACGAGATGGACCCCGAGGAGTTCGCCGAGGAACTGGACGACGAACTCGGCCTCGACCTCGAACCGAAGGGCAAGGAGGTCATCGAGGAGGTCGAGGGCGACTTCACGGACGTGACCAAGACCGGGCCCGACAGCACGCTCGACTTCGAGCGGATGTTCAAGGAGGGGCTGAAGCGAAAGCTCGCGATGGACTTCGACCCCGACTACATCCGCGAGGCGATGAAGGTCGACGGGATGGGCCCGCAGAAGGTGTTCGAGTGGGCGCGCGAGAAGAACCTCACCGTCTCGAAACACTGGGTCGAGGAGGCGTACGCCGACCTCGACGACGAGGAGAAGACGAAGTGGCCCTCCATCGAGGAGATGGAAGAGTCGGTCGAGCCGACCTCGACCGCCCAGATGATACAGCAGGAGGGCATCAAACACGTCCCGTTCCGGCGCGAGGACGAGCGCTACCGCTACCCGGAGATCGTCGAGGAGCGCGAGAAGAACGTCGTCGTCGTCAACATCCGCGACGTCTCCGGGTCGATGCGCGAGAAGAAGCGCGAACTCGTCGAGCGGACGTTCACGCCGCTCGACTGGTACCTGACGGGGAAGTACGACAACGCCGAGTTCGTCTACATCGCCCACGACGCGGAGGCGTGGCGGGTCGAGCGCAACGACTTCTTCGGCATCCGGTCGGGCGGCGGGACGAAGATATCGTCGGCGTACGAACTCGCCAGCCAGATTCTCGACGCGGAGTACCCCTGGAGCGAGTGGAACCGGTACGTGTTCGCGGCGGGCGACAGCGAGAACAGCCGCAACGACACGGAGGAGAACGTCATCCCGCTGATGGAGGAGGTTCCGGCGAACCTCCACGCGTACGTCGAGACCCAGCCGGACGGCAGGGCCATCAACGCGACCCACGCCGAGGAGGTCGAGGAGTACTTCGGCGACGCCGACAACGTGGCCGTGGGCTACGTCAACGGACCGGAGGACGTGACCGACGCCATCTACGAGATACTCAGCACGGAGGAATCATGAACGAACGGACGAAACTCGGCGAAGCCGAACTGGTACGGGAGCCGGTCGTCGAGGCGCGCAAGCTGGCGAAGAAGCTCGGTCTCGACCCCTACCCGGTGAAGTACTGGATCATCGACTACGACGAGATGAACGAACTCATCGCCTACGACGGGTTCCAGGAGCGGTACCCGCACTGGCGGTGGGGGATGAAGTACGACCGCCAGCAGAAGCAGGGCCAGTACGGGGGCGGGAAGGCGTTCGAGATCGTCATCAACGACGACCCGGCCCACGCCTTCCTCCAGGAGTCCAACAGCCTCGCCGACCAGAAGGCGGTCATCACGCACGTCGAGGCCCACTCGGACTTCTTCGCCAACAACCGCTGGTACGGGATGTTCGCGGAGGAACTCGACGCGGCCGCGCTGCTGGAGCGTCACGCCGACCGCATCGGGGAGATAATGAGCGACCCCGAGATCGACCGCGAGGAGGTCGAGAAGTGGATCGACAGCGTGCTCTGCCTGCAGGACAACATCGACCAGCACGTAGCGTTCAAGCGCCAGGACGTCGGCGACGACGAGGAGCGCGAGACCGACGAACTGGCCCAGAAGCTGGCGGAGATGGACGTGAGCGAGGAGGTCCGCAATGAGGTGTTCGACGACGAGTGGGTGGAAGAACAGGAGGAGCGACGCGCCGGCGAACTCGACGAACCCGAGAAGGACCTGCTCGCGTTCCTGCGCGACCACGGCAAGGCGTTCGACCCCGAGGAGGAGCGGGCCGTCGAGATGGAGTCGTGGCAGCGGGAGGTCCTGGAGATGCTGCGGGCGGAGTCGTACTACTTCGCCGCCCAGAAGTCGACGAAGGTGATGAACGAGGGCTGGGCCGCCTACTGGGAGTCGATGATGATGGGAGAGGAGGCGTTCGCGGGCACCGACGAGTTCCTCGAGTACGCCGACCACCAGGCTCGAGTGCTCGGCTCGCCGGGGCTGAACCCCTACAAACTGGGCAAGCAGCTCTGGGAGTACATCGAGAACACCGAGAACCGTCGCGAGGTGGCGCGGAAACTCCTCCGCGTCGAGGGTATCACGTGGCGCAACTTCCACGACGTCGTCGATTTCGACCGCGTGATGGAGCTCCTGGAGCCCGACCCCGCGCTCGACGGCATCGACCCGGACGACCTCGGCGGGGTGGCCGACCTCCCCGACGAGAAGGTCGACCGCGAGGCCATAGACCGGGCGATGGCGGGCGAGATAGACGTCCGCGAGCACCCCTGGAAGGTGCTGACCTACGAGGGACTGGCAGAGCGACACTTCTCGCTGTGCAAGCTACAGAACCGTGGCTTCCTGGAGTCGGTGAACCAGGAGGACCTGGAGCACTACGCGCGCTACCTGGTGGACGACGCGCGGTACGACGACGTCGAGGAGGCCATCGCGGACGTGGAGTACACCGCCGGCTGGGACCAGATGTACGAAGTGCGGGCCAGCCACAACGACGTGACGTTCCTCGACGGCTTCCTCACGAAGGAGTTCGTCGTCGACAACGACTACTTCACCTACGAGTTCAGCCAGACGACCGGCGACTACCGGGTGGCGAGCACGGAGTACGAGGACGTCAAGAAGAAGTTGATGCTGCAGTTCACCAACTTCGGCAAGCCGACCGTCGCGGTGTACGACGGCAACTACCGGAACCGCAACGAACTCCTGCTGGGCCACCACTACAACGGGGTCATGCTCGACATCGACCAGGCCCAGCGCACGCTCGAACGCATCTACGACCTCTGGGGGCGGCCCGTCAACCTCAAGACCATCGTGAAGGAGGTCGACGAGCGCGACGCCGAGATAGCGCGGCGACGCGACCGCGAACCGGAACCCGAAGAGCAGGGCAAACTCATCCGCTACGACGGCGAGGAGTTCGAAATCAGCGACCTGCCGTGGGGCGAGGTCGAGGACATCGCGGCGACGGAAGTGGACTACGACACCAAGCCCGACGAGTGGTTAGCGTGACCGCTCGAACACCTTGATTTCTCCGGCGTCCACGACCACGTTGTACGGGCCGTACTGGAACGTCGCGTGGACGCTCATCCCTTCTCGCCGTGCGAGTCGCTGGAGTGCCCCGACGTCGACGACCTCCTGCAGCGGCCGGAGATCGGTCGGCGCACAGTCCTCGACGGCCGCGAGCGCGCGGGCGAGCGACACGACGATGGAGTCGCGGTCCGTACCGTAGACGGTCCAGTACACCTCCTCTCCGGATGTCTCGTCGGTCCCCGTCAGTCTGGGGCCGACGACCTCCCTGGTGTCGGGCGGCGACCGCTCGTCGTCGTCGTCGCTCCCCCCGGCGTCGCCGAGGGTAACGTACTGCTCGAGCGCGTCGCCGTCGACCGTCGCGGTCACGACGTCGCCGTCGACCGAGAGCACGTCGGTCTCGGCCAGTTCCGGGAGGTGGAGGTGGTGCAGCGTGATGCGAACGCGCTCGCGAACGTCGGCGCTCGGGTCGCCGCTCGGCGACTCCCAGACCGCCACTCGCGCGGCCAGGTCGGCGACCGTCGCCGAGTCGTCCACCTCGGCGAGATACCGAATCGCCAGCCAGCGGCGGCGCGACTCCAGAATCGCCGCGAGCACGTCCGGCGAGAGGTCGTCCGCGTACGGCGCCGGGAGGTCGCCGACCACCACGTCGAACAGCGGTCGAAGCGTGGCGACCGTCCGCTCGTCGTGGGCGACCGGGTCGAGGTGGAAGTGCGAGTCGACGGTAGCCTCGGTCAACCGGACGAGGAGGGAGCGAAGGAACCGGAAGGTGGCCACCCGACCGGCGTGGTCGAGCACGGCCGTTATCGAGTCGAAGCAGACGACCGTCGGGGCGTCGTCCCAGCCGTCGACGAAGAGGTGGATGGCGGTCTGGAGTCGGCCGAGGCTCACGGGACGGGTCAGCGAGACGACGCTCGTTCCGTCGATAGCACCCGATTCGTCGTCGGCGTCGCGGACCGAGACGATACCGAGTTCCGCCGGGTCGACGTCGACTCGCGCGTGCCACGCCGCCAGCAACTGCTCCGGTGAGCGGTCGTACGTCACCAGCAGGACGTACTCGTCGTCGACACCGTTCCTGGCGAACCGTTCCACGCACTCCGCGTCGTCGTCCGCCCCGACGGCTGGAGTGGAGAGCAAAGCGGTCGTCTGTCGAGGCCCTTCGTTCATGTGTATTCCGTGCCGTCGAAATCAGTGTCGGGGGTGTCGGCTCGGGCGCTCCGTGGTACTCGGCAAAACTGAGGGGGCCACAACTAATAAATGTACGGACAGCGCCACGCGTCGTACCGCCGTCCGCCGGCAGCGTCGCTCGGCGGCCGCATATCGCCGTCGTTCTTCGGTCGGTCGTTCCACCGGTCGGCGATGCGGCCGTGGCCGCATCTCCGTCGTGGTCGAGGGAGCCGACCGACCCGGAGCGGTCCCTTTCGACCGGGCGGGCTACGGGGGCCGGTCGTGGTCGACCATGACGGCGGACGCTCTGGCGGCCCCACGTCGGCGCTCCTCGACCAGCCGTGACAGCGCTCGCTCGACGTCGTCGGCTCGCCCCGTCATACAGACCGTCGACAGGACGGCCTCGTCGAGGCGGTCCAGCGCCGTCGCCCGGTCGGCGTCGGCGTCCGCCTCGGCGTCCATCAGCGAGAGGACGCGTTCGCGGACGGCGGTCCGTTCTCTGGCGTCGAACGTCCGCGGGTCGGGAATCGGAACGCGCTCGGTCTCGTACACGGTCTGCTGGAGCCGTGTCATCCCGTCGCCGCCCGCGCGTCGCCCGAGGAGTTCGCAGGCGAGCGCGGTGACCCGCGCGTTGAGCAGGCCACAGAGCACGAGCGGGTCGACGTCCTCGTCCGGACGTATCTCGTAGAACTGCTGGTCCGCGACGGCGTCCGCCTCGTTCCAGACGGTGCGATGCGTCCGCCACGTGAACCGGGTGTGCAACAGCGGTGCCGGGGACGTCTCGCCGAGGTCGAACCAGACGTCGTCGCCGTCGAAACTCCGCCGGTCGTGGAACCCCTGCTCTCGCCCCCAGGCGACGTAGTCGGCGAGGGCGTCGTGGCCCTCGCGCCGAAGCCACCGCTCGACGCGCGTCCCGTTCGACCCGTCGCTCGTCTCGCCGGGACGGGCCGAGTCGCCGGTCGTCGCCGACGGTGCGGTCGCGACGAGGTCGTGAACGTCCAGCACCCGCCACTCCGCCGCCGCGGCGTCGTCGAACCGGATTCGGTCGACCTGCCCCGACGCCCGCAGCAGCGGTGCGGCGTACTCCGCGACGCCGCGCCGTTCGAACGCCTCCGTCCTGGCGTAGAAGAACTCGTTGGCACCGCTGGTGACGCCGCGGGAGACGTCCGCGACGTCGTCCAGCCCGACCACGTCGGCGGCGCTCCGGTAGTCGAAGTACGCCGGCGGTGCGGCGAACGAGAGCCGCCACGCGCGTTCGTTCGCCAGGTCGGCCTGCCGGCGCGCGAGCAACCGGTAGTCGTCCGTGACGACGAGTTCGTCGGGGTCGCGGGACTGCTCGACGAGCGCCGCGACGGCCTCGACGGGACGGTCGCCGCGGAGCCGGAGGAACGTCGCCACGTTCTCGGCCCGACGGCGGTCGTCGCGCTCGCGTTCGAGCACCAGCATCGTCACCCCCGCCAGCGAGTCGTCGAACGCCTGCCGGTCGAAGGTGACGACCGCCTCGACGCGATACCGGTCGCGGACGAACCGCTGGACGTCCTCGCCGTAGCGGGTGTCGAGCCACCGGTCGCTCACCACGAAGCCGAGTCGACCGCCGTCGGCGAGAAACTCCGTCGCGTGGGTGAGAAAGTAGACCGACAGGTCCGAGCGCCCCGAGAGGTCGGTCGCATCGAGGCGGGCGAGATGCCGGCGGACCCTCGCCCGCCCCTCGATTGCCTCCTGGCGGACGTAGGGCGGGTTTCCCACGACGGCGTCGAACCCAGCTGTGTCGCTCCGGAGGTCGCCGGGGTCGACCGCGAAGAAGTCCGCGACCCGGACGTTCGCGTCGTCGGAAGCCGCACCGGTAGGCCCGTCGTCCACCACGTCGCCAGCCCGGAGCGCCAGCGCCGTCTCGGCGAGGCGAGCGGGAGCGGCGCGTACCTCGACGCCGAACAGGCGGTCGAGCAGTCGTCCGTCGTCCGCCCCCAGCGCGCGGAGTCGCCGGTGCGCGCTCGCCAGGAACCGTCCGCTACCGGTCGCCGGGTCGAGGACGACGTCGTCCGCGTCGGTGACGGTCAGTCGCGTGACGAGGTCGCAGACGGCCGACGGTGTGTGGAACTCCCCCCGTTCGCGGCGTCGTTCGGCCGGAGCGAGCGCTTCGTAGACGCGGCTCAGCGCGTCGCGGTCGCGCCGGTCGGCACCCGGCGCGGTCGCGTCGGCCCCAATGCCGTCGCTCCGAATCTCGCGTACGAATCCGCACAGGTCCGGTTCCACGGCGTCGAGCGCCGACGACACGTCCGCCGTCCTCTCGCCGGACGGCCCCGGTTCGTCGAGCGCGGCTGCGAGGTCCGGGTCCCGCTCGCCGAGGACCGCGGCGGTCAGCGCCTCCACGACCAGCAGGCGCGCCACCCGGTTCGCCCGCTCGGCCCCGAGGTCCGTCCGCAGCGACGACGCGACGCATTCGTACGCCGTCCGGGTGCGTTCGACGACGGACTCTCCGCTCTCGTCCATGGTCGGAGTTCCTCCCGTGCCGTTCGACGGCGAGCCCGTAACCGTTTGGGGGCGACCGTGCCGCCGCCCTTCCGCCCGAGTAGGACGCGGGCGACCGGGGGTCGGCGGGCCGTCGGGTCGAGCGTGCGCCGCGACCGACGGCAGGCGGTCGTCACTCCGACGGCGTGACGTCGTCGGGGCGCTCGGGGTCGCCGCGGGTCGTCTCCGGCCGCGTCGTCATCCGCGTCCACCTGCCCTCGACTTCGCCGTTCCCGAGGACGACCACGTCGCCGTCGACTTCGAGACGGGTCTTCCGGAGCTCGATGCTACGGACCGTCCCAGTGACGCCGCCCGCGGTCACCGTGTCACCGACGTTGAAATCGGGGTCCCGGAGGAGGTAGACGCCCGCGACCGTGTCGGCGATCATGTTCGAGAGTGCGTAGCTGACGCCGAGCGCGAGAAAGCCCGTGGCGGTCCCGAGGCTCGCCGCTATCTCGCCCATGCCGAGAATCTTCAGCAGGGTGAGCGCCGCTCCGAACCAGAGGAAGACGCCCACGATGGTGGTGAACAGCCCCACGACGAGGTCCTGGTCGGAGTAGATACCTGCCAGCGCGGACCTGACGACCGAGAGCGCGACCTTGATGCCGAAGTACGCCACCGTCACGAAGAGCATCGCCGTCACCAGCCTCGGAAGGGCGTCGACGAGCCCCGACTGGAGTTCGCGGAGCGACGTCTCGACGATTGCGCCCAGTGTCTCTGCCATGCGGGAACCCACCCGTGCGAGCGAGAAATAAAGTTCCGGCTCGTCCGCCCCGTTCGGGGTACGGTCGCCGGCGTCGAGGCGCGACCGAACTCGCGACACGTCGACGCGTTCGACGTTCGCGGTCGCCGGCCCGACGGCACGACCGGTCGCCGCTCCGAGGACGACGGTCCGAACCGCGAATAAGTAGACGGCGAGCCGTCGAGTCAGTCGGCGCCCGCCGCCGCCCGCTGTTCTTTGACGTGTTCGACGATCTCGTTCGTCTCGTCGACGAACTCGTCCACGTCGACCTCCGTCCCGTGGAGGATGGTCGAGAAGTACTGGGTCGCGCTGGCCAGGTTGACGGCCTCCGCGAGTTCGTCCTCAGTCACGTCCTCCATCCGCGCGTCTTCTTTGTGGAAGTAGACGCAGTACGGGCACTTGATGGCCGCCGCGACGCCGACCCCGACGAGCGCCTTCTCCCGTGCGGACAGGTCGGTCTCCTCGAGCTCCAGGTCTCGCATCAGCTTCCAGCTGTGGTCGCCGGCCGGTTCGGCGAGGTTCTCTATCCAGCTCGGAACCTGCCCGAGATACTCCTCCGCCTCGTTCCGTGTTTCGGTCGATACCATAACTGTTTCCCCCCCGTTGGATTTCGCAACTGCGCCAACCACCGTTCCTGTCGCTATCGCTGTGGCGCTGGAAATCCGTCCGGAGATACGACCCCCGAGTAATGAAAATTCGCGAATGAGGTCTGATATCACGGGGTATAGTATTACCACCGTTCTCGGGGAACCCGTTCCAGCTACGGGGAAAGTCACGAGAAGGCGGCAGAGGAGTGCTCCGTCTGGGATTTGAACCCAGGTCATCGGCTCGAAAGGCCGAAATGATTGGCCGGACTACACCAACGGAGCCAACGCATACCCAAGCTCTATACCGATTCTAAGCGGTTTTCTGACCGTCCCACGAAGGAAATCGGACTGATTGCTTATAAAGCCCGCTGTATTGGCCCTTAGCCAAATCATCCTACTCGGACTCAAAAGCCTCTAAATCAAATATTTATCAGGGAGTATTTGATTTGTATGTGATGAGTGGTGAGTATGAATGGCTACCCAAAATGACCGAGAATTAGACTTCCAAATTAGGTCCAGAGAGGGACGCATCAGTCTCATTAAGGAAGTCATCATTCCTGAGCTGGATGCCCCGAAGTGGAAAGACGAATACGAAACTAATCCAGCCTCTGTTGAGAAGTCGGCTCGCTCACTGGCAGAAGAGTATCACGATTTAGCAGCCCCATTGGTTTACGGTACAGCCGTTCTTGTGCTTCTGCTCTTCGCAATTGACTATATGGTATATCTTCACTCGCAAGTGTACGGACTCTTCTTAAATATCTTAGCAGGAATTTGCTTTATTTTCCCCTCGCTCAAGGGTCGCTACGTAATCGCCTCTATCGTCGATGGGGAAGACAAAGCAGCTCTCAGAAAGTTAGAGGCCCAAGAGATGGCTTCGAACAACGTCGGTATGGCATTACTGGGAGGCGGTTTTCTCGTGCAGGTGTTGACCGTACAGTTCCTCTCAAGGCCTGAACTCTTGCGTGTAAATATAGCGGCTAAGTTCCTGCCAGGTTGGACGACGGGGATAATGCTACTTACTGCCCTATACATAGGGGCAAAGTGCCTTAACCGATCTCGGAGCAGAAAGCTTGCACAGCGTAAAAACTGAGCAGTTACGAAGTTTTTCAGAAGTGGAGCAAGAGGCTATTTCGCATTAAATGTGTAATGCGACTGTCGAAAACCAGTCCGTTCTCCACTTTTTCTCAAACAAAAATTTCGGCATTTTTTATTCCTAATTCTTTATTGCTGCCACACGCCAATGCTCGACACGGCCACGCGACACTTTCGCTCTGGTAGTATTTCATTTATATTTCTGTAGATAGTAATTGCTCGCATGGGATACGAGATAGGAGCAATCAAATACTTCCTTGGGATGCTGACCAGCGTCTGGGGCGTGATGACAGCATATCTGTTCGCCAAAGGGCTGTTTCAGCCATTGGACTACGTCGAGGGAGTGCTTGTAGTACTGAATAACCTCAGTGACCCCCGAGAGATAGCTATTGGACTATTAGAGATCTTCATCACCACACCCGAGGACTTCGCCAAGCTTGCCATAGCTGGCTTAGCAATAATGACCCTGTTATGGTACTTTGGGAGCAAATTTGACTAACACAGTCCGAAAGAACCGGAGTATTGCATGCGGGTGTGTTTTCGCCACGTCGATGGTAGCGGTCGCATGGTGAGGAATCGATACTCGAAAAAAGACGTTATTGGGGGACAGTGTGTGAGAAGATCTAAATCGAAAACTGTCGTTACAGCGTTTGTGAATCAATACATCTCCCTAATTCATCGAAATATTGAACGAATTTTTGGCGTTGGTTTACGTCTCATATCTACAGCAAGCTAGTACGGCTCTAGCAGTATCATGGGAGGTCCGATAGACACTCTAGACGCTAGGAGAAGAACTCTGCTATCTTCTCTAGCTTTCCTAGACCGCTAGTTGGCAGTAAATTTATGGTGTAGAAGTGACTATTGGTAGATGGCCGGGAAGACGCTCCCCGGCTACTGAGCGACTACAAGTACCAGAAGAGAAAGCAAACCCTAAGAAAGCTGTGAGAGCCTCGTAGATAACATAGTGATAACTTAGAGGAAACCTTTACAATGATTAACGGGGAACAATACGATGCAATGGTGTTAAACGAAATGGAAGAAGATTCGAAAGATAATCAGCAACGAAAGACGGAGACCGTTGGAGTACTGCTCGAACCGACAGAACATCAGCAGTTAGTGCAAGAGGCTGAGGAGTACGGTGTCGGGAAAGGCCCGCTTCTCCGGAAGCTGGCTCGACGGGTGAGAAAAATAGGCGACGGAGATCTCGTAGATGGAATGGCGCTCCTAAGACTGCAGTACAAGGATGAGATTGAGCTTAACAGTACTGACGAGGACTGAACAGCGTGATTCAAAAAGTACGGAACCAGGGTGTCACCAGCACCCCAACTCCCCTTGCCAAAAGGCCCAGTTCATCGAAGTATAAAATCGAGTTCCCTGAGCAATGAATAATACGACCCAAACCGACATAAAAGTTATCCAGGTAGTGCAGAGAGTCTTCAGAACAATCTTATTCCCCTCTAAGGAGGGCGAGCTCGACTATCTTCGGGAAGTCGAACTATTGGGGAGTCGTTACTTAGAGGAGAGGAGTCCACGAGTCGGTAAGAAGGAGGTAGGACGATGAACTCTGAAGAAGACGTTGTCTCAGTTAACCTCAAGCTCTCCATCTCTGTTGGCCCCGATGACAGTAAGAAAAGTCGTAGATTAGATTTTGGCCAGGTCGATAGGGAAACAGATGAGACAGAAATAGCTGAAGATGACATAGATACCTATACGAGCTACACCCACGCTTACGTTCTGATTCCTAGTGACTACAGATCCCAAATCCCCGACGAAATCTGGGATGAAGCACAAAGACTGGGATTCGCGTTCGAAACCCAGGACTATTTAGATGAAGACGGCAGCTCCATCGTGATAGACGCTGAATCCTTCATGAAGGGTGGGTGCAATTACCACTCATGTAATAAGGTTGACCCTATCATTGAGTGTTTTCTTGAATACGGTGTCGAGGAGTTCTTCCTTAGAGGAATCCATCGTGATCTCGGCATCGAATTCGAAAGAGAGCTAGGGCCTGAGTAGGTGTGCGCCCGATGTCCAGCCACTTAGATGACGGAGGGGTTACGAGCCCTGCCAGGACACTTAGACAAGAGTATCCCATAGAGCGCAGGAACCTCTTCAAGACTAACCGCGAACACGCTTGGACTCGGACAGAAGAAGCAGTCGAACAATGCTTCGAAAACGGCGAGTACAGAGTCATCCGCTCTGCCCCCGGTACGGGGAAGACTCACTCCCTGATGAGCTATGCTCAGGACCACGACACTACAGTCGTCCTTGCTCTGTCGAACTACGACCTCATAGATGAGAAGGTCGAAAAGGCAGAGAAGAAAGGGCTTGAAGTCCACACCATCAAAAGTGCAGATAAGAAGTGTCCGACGTATCTCGGGCATTACGATGAAGACAGCGAAGAGGAAGACTGGTCAGACAGAATTGCGCGCATGTCGTATTCGTGTGGTCTGACACCTAGTCTACTACACAAGTGGACTGAAGAGCAGAGTAGGGACGACGACGTTCAAGTACTCCCATGCTGCCGTGACGGGAAGTGTGAGTACAGTAAGCAGTTCGACGCTGACTACGACGCCTACGACATGATAGTTACGACTCACAAGATGCTCCTCAACGACAAGCTGCTAGAGGAGCGGAACGTAGCTATTGACGAGTTCGACTCCGACGTGTTCATCGACGACGTTGAGAGAATTCAGGACACAGTCAACACCCTACTTAGGTTCCTCAAGAAGATAGACGATGGCAACGACATGTTCTCTGAAGCTCTCGAACGCTTCGAGAAATACGGTCACATCGTAAGCTACGACGAAGCCGCTAAAGAGGGACCAGAGCTAGCATCGCTCATCGACGACCTCCTAAGTGCAGTTGACAGATACTGCGAGAGGACAGAGAAGGGCGGAGGCAACGATTGGCTCGATTACTGCCGGGCGATGTCTGCAAGAGATGAAGAAGTCGTCCACGCCAGCGCACCCAGACTACTGAAAGCAAAAGTCTGGGGTGACGAAGTTGGCCAAACTATAGTTCATCAAAAGGAAGATGCTGAAGTAAAGCTCAACGGTTCGACAGCGAAAACTCTGACAACTCCATCGTTCAAAGTAGCCAACAGCGCTATCGGGCTCGACGCGACGGCCTCGAAGCATATGTGGCAGAAGTTTTGCTACAGTAAGATGGATGTATTCGAACTGACGAACGACGAAGAGCGAGAGATACTGTGGGAGCAGAACGGCGGTCGAGCCTACAAGGTCGCTGGCGACGGGCATGGCTACTACGCCTCGGGTATCTTAGAAGACGACATGATGCCTACGTCTATGAAGAGAGGAGTTGAAGCCGCTCGAAAGGCGACGGACATCGCCTATGACGACGACCCGCTTGTCTTCTCGACTCTGAAGGTGAAAAACAATACTGAGATTGAAGTAGACAGATGGTTCGGAAGACACGAGCGCGGCATGAACACTATGAGCGGCTACGACACGATGATTCTTGTCGGAGCTAGGCATCCCGGTGATACTCCGATAGAGAAGAAAGCAGAGTGGTTCGGTATCGACCTCGATACTGAAAGTATCCGCGAAGAGACCGATGAGCCTATAGATGGCGTTGAAGTAGTGACGACGAACTCGGAAAATACGGGTTCGAACCTAACCTATTCGGTCAACTACGACGGTACTAACGCAGAGCAAATCGACCACCTTCAGCGCACGTTCAGTGAAGATGCGATAGAGCAGGCTATCTGGCGCGTTAATCGCCTTGACGAAACAGGCGCTGACGTATTCCTCGTAACTGACGTTCAGCCTGACTGGCTTCCTATAGAGACTCAGGTTGAACCGCACTCTGATAGCAGCAAAAAGAAACGACGGGTCAGAGAAATCGTGAAGAACGAAGGTCCTCTCAGAACGTGTGAGGTGAAAGCAAAGTACGAAAGCAGATACGACAACACCGTATCAGATAGTTGGATTACGAGAATCCTTACCGAAGAACCAGTCTCCGACTTCATCAAGAAAGGGCAATGCCCAACTGACGGGCGGGCTGCCGCGTGGGACTTCCCCTCGGAGGCTTTCAGCAACGCTCTTGAGATATTCAGCAACGCCGGAATTAGGAAGAACAATGTGCCAGACAGCGAGTTGCCTGCTACCACACGTGACAACATGTGCGCGTCCGCTGCTGAAGAAATCAAAGAGATCGTCTACGAGACTGATTTGAAAGTAGCTTACACCGCGCTCTCGCTACTTGAGGAGGCGTCATCAGACCTGCCCGAGTAGCTGTTAGATTACCCTGCTGGTAGTTGGTCGTGTGTGGGTGTCAAGATAAACTAGATTGCTGTGGTTCCCTATCTCTTTTTGGTCTATATTGCGCTGAGTAATTCAGTATGAACTGTCCAATAAGGCCGATTTCGATTGCTGAGAATCTATAATTCGACATCCGTTATAGGAAATTCCTAAGGAGCCTCGAATTATAGATTGGCAGCAGCTCTAGAATCGCCTTATCGGGCGGTAGAGGTTTTGATTCATGTGACTTTCAATGAAACTGAAAAAAGAGTGTGGGTTCCCCGGAGGGTCGTTACTTTCCTTCTAGGGTTCATACATCTAGAAGGCAGTTGGTTGATAAACGGTTCATCCCTATTGGGTGGCACCTATTGAACTAACGCACGATGTAAGATGCATTTCACCGATTATGGAGGCTACATTGCTTCCTCATTTTGCTTCATCAGCTGTTGGCTGGGGGACGGGGGTATCCCCACCTCGACCTCCTCACTCGGCCAATAAGGCCCCACAAGAGCACTCATATTCCTACCCCTGTGAGACCGGATTTCACGCTGATACAACCACTACTCTCCCCCGCTCAAAATGCTGCTCGATAACACCCGTATTGGCCGTCTCAATATCCGTATCGCTTTTTCTAGGCTTGGCTACCTACGAATCTTAATGGTTCTTGATATGGTAGCTGCATGTATGTCCCCCACGAAATCCGAGGACAAAGCCGAAGTCGACTGGAGCGCTGTGTCGAAGATCAAGGCGAGCGAGCGACGTCTACAGATCATGCAGTCACTCCAGGATAAGCCGAAGATGGCTGGCGAGCTCGCTGACGAGTACGAGATCTCGAGGAAGTGGGCCTCTATCAACCTGAAGGAATTGGAAGAGCTGGATGCCGTCGTCTGTGCTACTCCAGAGAAGCACAACTACAAGATGTATCGGATAACCGAGCGCGGCGAACAGCTAATGGAGTACGTGTAACGATGGCGCTTGAGGACTTCAGAACTCCGCCTCCCGAGCCAAACAAGGGCCCTTCGGAGAACACGGGGAGTGAGGAATTTGACGATGCGAAAGAGATCGTCAGAGACTGGCTCCGAGATAATTCTGCAGTACTCTGGGTCAATAGCAAGAAGATAGCTGACGACGAGACAGTCCAGAAGAGAGCGGCTACGCACGTCCTTCGACAGATGGACGAGACCGAGCGCTGGTCAGGCAGGAGCGCTGCAACTCCATACTTTAGGAACCCGTATTACTCCGGACCAGAATCGAAATAGGACCCAAATCCGACGACGACACCCACACGGTCGCGTGTCCAAATCCGACGTCTCCGTATTCAGTCCGTACTATATACAGTACAGACTGCGAAAACCGGGGGTATTCTGGCGTTTGCGTTGCTCGTGTGCTGAGAAAATGGCCATAGAATGCATCTGAAATTGACCAGTGTTCGGAATTGATTGGCGGCTCGACGAGCCTTGGAGAACTCTCAGGCTTGTTGGAGTCGTCGTGTGTGGCAGCCGTCGAATATCCTGAGATTTGTCCTTGTTCACTCTTCCACTCAACAACGTCAGTCCCTGCTACTAACAGACTCTTTAGCTGATTTCGGAGATACAGTATTTGAAGGATGTATCTCCACTTGCTTCGCTGGGATAGCTGTAGGAGTAGTCCTGCCAATCAAGCGTGTACTCACTGGCTAAATCGATGGGCTGACTTCGACTCCCGGAAATACTTGCATCCTCAGCCCATGAATGTCTTCCACTAACGGTGCGGCCATCGTATAGCTTGAACTCATCATAGTTGGCTCCATTCGGCTGGTTCTCCCAGAGGAGTGCATCATTCGTGACTATTACGGCAGCACCTTGTTCACACGAGCCTTCTGCGATGAGCGTCTCAAGTCGTTCGATATCAGCTAAGTAGCCATAACAGGCTACGTCCGTCGGGTCATTCCCAAATTCGTAGCTCTCGTCTTCTGCCTGCGCTTTGAAGCTTTTCTTAGGATATTTTAGCTCAATAGCCATTCTCTCGTCGTCATCTATTAGCCAAAGGTCGGTCGTGATGCCCTGTACAGGATACTCAGCGCGAATCGTAAGCGATGGAAAGTGCTGATGAAGGTTCCAAGCAAGAGCCTGCTGGAGATCTGCCTCTTGATGGAATACTCGTGATAACCGCTCAAGTGTCGCCTCTATAAGAGAGGAGTTCATATCCAGAATATGTCACTAACAGCATTAAAACTTCTTGAAAAGCAACCAAGAGTGCGCCCCGCTCTTAGCGGTTATGCCCCAGCAGCGTATAAGAACCTCAACAAGGCTCTCAGAAACCCTGCTCGTTCTGTCGGCGTTCGGTCCCAGCCGAGCTCATTGATGGCGCAGTTGAGTGACTGCTTTGAGCATCGTATGCTTCCGTATCACTGTTTTCCTCGGAGTCAATCTCGTCTGCCGGACGAGCTGTTTCAATCCCTTCAAGGAGAACCTGCCTTCGGCGTCGGATGAGCAAGGAGCGACGTTCGAGAGGGAGCATACCGTGCTCGGTCATCGCTCCGTTAGTCAGCATTGCCTGGAGAGACCGCACTCGGAAGTCGATATTGTCCATAATTTGTTCGCTCGGAGACTTTGAGGTCTCGCTCGTCATTGTCTTTCACCGATGAAGAGGTTCTTCGTTCTGTGATGGGGGTGTCCGTTCTCGTCTATAAGCTTGAAGACGAGATCTCGGTAGGCTTCTTTCACTGAGAGATTGTGGCGGGTTGCGTACTCTTGGACTCGTGTATGGACTGACTCGTGAATGTATGGCCGCTTGTGGTTCGGTTCAGCAGTGTCTTCTTTTTGCTCGAATTTCTTCAAACCCATAGGACTAAAACCCAATAGACTGTACGAATGCCTGATTTATTAATGTAGGGGAACATATAGATGAATGAGGCATTTGGTATGCCAAGAGAAAGTAGACAAGACATAGAAGCAGGAAATGGTCTCCAGTTCCTCGAAGACCCCTATACGAAAAAGTCGAGAATCAGAGTCTCTGAAGACGATATTCAGTCGCTAAGTCCCCAAATGGGGAGCACCAAGCGGCAGAAGCTGGCTGATGCCACTGAGAACAACTCGTTCAAAATCCTCAGTGGCGAGCTAAACGAGCGAGCTCTCCTTGACCAGATGTATAACCAGATGGCCACTCGTGTCAGCGCTGAACTTGGTCCCTTTGTCTATGACCAGTTCACACAGGCACAGCCCATCGTCTACGCTGCTGTTCTCCAGCTCGTCAAAGAGAAGCGTGACGGTGGCGGGAACATCCAGTCTCACGCTGACGCGAACACGTCGTCTGACTTCGTAATCGAGCCGATTCTGCCCCAGTCGTTCGGTGGAAGTCCTTCGGATTACGAGTTCACTCCGAGCAATACCGGGGAGTTCGACCTCGCCCCTGGATTCGGCTCGGCGGCGAGCAACTCAACGTACTCCGTTCCTTCTGACGAGCAGTCGATGGTCCTGTTCGGTGTTGAGACGACGAAGAATCCCGAAGTTCTCCAGTCTGTCAGTATCGGTCAGAACGACGGGGTCGGAGGACGGATGCCCGAGATCGTCGGGAAGCAGCTCGGTAGTGGCTCCCAGCATCACGTCGAGACGTCGAACGTCTACTGGATTGAGGACGGTGCTGATGTGAAGGTGTCCGGCATCGCTACGAGTACCAACGCTATCGAGTGGCCGCTGCTCGGCGTGAACATCGTCAACTACGACAACGCTATCAGACACGGCACGCTCGAAAGCTCGTTCTGAGATAATCAATGAAAGAGATACAGAGCAATCAGTCTATTCAGGCTGAACTCCTTGATGAAGGGAGCCATCTGGCACTGACCTTCCCCCGGAATATCGAGAACGTCAAGCTGAACAAGAGTACTCAGCGGTTGATGGAGTTCGATGTTGTCTTCTTCGAAGTACAGGCATGGGAAGACGTTCGCTACAAGCCGCTCGACCTCTACGACAGCAAGGGTAACGAACAAGGACCAATAGGGCCTCAGAGTGGCCTTGATTATAGTCGACTTCACAATGCGAACGGACGAGATCTTGCCAGCATCGGGACGAACGAGAACCCGTGGCTATTGACTCATTTCTCGTTCAGCGTCTTAGAAGACGACGTTCGTGTGTATCCGAAAGTCAGTACTGAAACCCTGCCCGGATGGACGTGGACGAACGAAGCTGATGCTAAGAACGGAGACGAATACGGATACTATCCGGGCAAAGAACTGGACTACGATAGCCCTTCGAGCGCTCTTGAAACCGTGGCGTTCAGTGGAGGCGACTACAGTCCTGTGGAGTTCGGCTTCTACAATGAATCCACTCAGCGGAGTGTAGATCCGACACTGAACGTGCTCGGACGGACGTATCGGACTGCCCCAGTGACCGACAAAACGCGGCAGGACAAACTCATCGAGAAGACTGCTCTTGAGGACAGTACTGTGAAGACCGTCGGCTATGGGCCGGTCACTGATAGCGTCGTCATCAATCTCCCCGATGCATGGGAGGAGGCAGGGGCAGTGAGACAGCTCAGTGGACCGCAGACTCGGTCGCTGACTAACTGAATAGACACCCATCAAATGACTCAGAAGGAACGCGAATCCCAGTACGAGAAGAAGTACAGAAGCACCAATCAGACCGCTCCGTCGGCAGGCGACCTCGTTATAGTCGAATCAGACAAGCAAGCCCAGCTCGGTCGCCTCCGAATTACGGCAGGAGAGTCGAACACGTTCACTGTCGAAGTTCGAGACCACGATGGCAGTAATGCTCAGACTGTCGCATCTTTCGTCGGCAGTGATGTTGACGAAGGTTCCTTCGAGGAGCCAGTCCACGAAGCTGGCGCGACCAAGGAGTACGCCATCAAGATCTCTAACGCTGGCTCATCAAGCACGAACTACGCTGTGAACGTTCGAGTCGACGAGCGAACTGGATAGTACGGTCTTACAATCTCACCGTTCTGCTGACGAAGTCCGTTTAGTACCATGAATCAGAACGTATCCCCATACATCGGTCCCGACATATTGGATAGATTCGAGCGCTTTGGCATCTCCACACACGACATACCACCAGGGCTGCTCGATATTACAGGCGAGGAGGTCCAACTGAACGATGGAGAGTCAGTCAAGTTCAGCGTCGACTCACGCCGAGCTACGCACGTCCTCACGTTCATCGACGGTGGACAAGTAGACGAGCCTCCAGCTGAATACACGCTCACTCAGCGGCTCAAGACGGACGCTGCATCGTTTACCCAGCGCATGTTCTATTCGGAAGTCACGAATACTCAGCAGCGCTCGTTCCGTGACCCTGCGATTCCCCCAAACTGGGAGGTCGAGATAGAGAATACGAGTGGAGAAGACAGTGAAGTCTATCGCATCCTGCTCGTCTCGGTCAATATGACCGGGCAGTTCTTACAGGGAGGTGAGTAGCTATGGCTGAATCTCCTGAGGAACAGAAGTTGGTGGAAGGCAACCAGTTCCTGGCTGATACTACGGAGATCTCGGTCGAGGCGTTCCAATTGCCTGCTCGGTATATCATTTATGAGCGAGAGGGGAGTGTTAGAGCTCTTAATGCGGAAACGCAGCTGGAGGAGTTCGTAGGGAGCTTCTCAGAAGTTCTGCAAACTGTGCTGGATTTGCTTGGTGATAGGCCCGGCACCGTCTATATCCGCTCTGGAAAGTACCAAGTCAGCTCTGAGATTAAAATCGACCACTCGAAAACGGGGGTAGTTGGAGAACAAGGAGCTGAACTCCAACCAGACGCTGGCACGAATGGTCTTGTCGTCTCTGCAGGAGTTGACGATGTCCTCATCAAGAATCTCATTTTCTTCGGTGATGCAGATAGCCAGTCTGGGAACCATATCTACGTCGGGCAGTCGGCTAACATGGTCCAACTCGAAGATATCAGGATGAATCAGGGCTATACTGGCATCTTCGTCAATGCGGATAATATCTTCAAGCTCACGATGGACAACCTGCGGATAGTCGATATGAACAACAACGGGGTAGACATCACTGGCTCCGGAAACGAGATTATCGTTAAGAACTCGGTGATTTCGTTGTGTGGGGATACTGGGCTCAGTCTGTTCAATACCAAGGCCGGAGTGATGCGCTTCCATAACGTCGATCTCGTTGACCACGCGAACTATCCGCTGTTCATAGGTGATGATGGCAATACCTTCAGAACAGAGCACAAGCGGTTCGTCGGCTGTAATTTCGAGGGATTAGACGTTCACAGCAGGACAGTCAACGTGAGCAACGCAGCCGACATAAGCTTTGAAGAGTGCAAGGTGTCGGGAATGGTGGAACACGGGTACCTTATCGACTCTTCGCAGGAAATTCGGATAATAGGAGGTAGGGCCATCAACAATGACTTCGATGACCAAGGGAGCTATGGAGGCTACGGTATACACGATTCAGAGCAGGTCATTATCGCAGGAGTGCAGTCTACAGACACTCATTCGACAGGGAGCAAGACCCAGACCTACGGTATCATCGAGTACGGGACGTCAGATAACAACTTGATACTTGGCAACGACCTCAAGGGGAATAAGACGCGAGCACTGGACCTCTCAGGCATTAGTACGACTGAGCGTGATAACCTCGGTTGGCTCACCAAGAATACGGATGCGTCTACTTTCAGTGGCGACGGAGCTTCGACTACTTTCGTCGTCTCAAGTCATGGTCTTGCACAGAGCCCGAGCTCTCGAAGTCGGATACACGCTGAAGCCACCCCCGTCTCAAGTGACGCTGTAGATGCCTCTCCTATCGAGATCTATCCTGTTGACGACGACAATGATGGGAACTACGAAGCGCTTGAAATCAAATTCAGCAATGCTCCAGCCTCAGGGACTGACAACGTCGGCATCAGATGGAAAACAGAATTGGAGCAATCATGACGCCCACACACGAAAACACCCATAACGGCGGTTGAAGCCGTCGAAAACGGCATCCTCGGGCCGTGAAACGCCAGTCTATCGGGCAGATTTCTAGTGATATATTCTAATACCACGAGGTATGGTGATAACGGCGATGAAACACGCCTCTTCCGGAACTCTATCAGCAATTCCTTAAAACTTCTAGACTACTAATCTGACTTCTCCATCAACTCTTGGACTCTTTCACGATACGACTCTCGTTCTTCATCGAGCTCTGCCATTCTCATTTCACGAAGTTCCTCCTCAGTCTTCGTTTCCTTAGACTTCTCCTCAATTAAGTCATCAAGAGTCTCTGTTATCTCTTTCATCTGTGAATTACTAAATCCTTCAATCTGTTCTGCTCTCTGTTTCAGCTTTACAAGACTTTCCTCAGTGCTAGCATGCTTTTTATATTCCTCTATCATCTGGATTAAATCTTCAAGGCTTTGTGTGTCTCCTTCTTCATCGTTAGAAGCAAGTGAGAACATAGCATCTTGAACAGCATTGAACGTGACTGGAGTATCAGAAATTTGCTTCATCTTGTTATACCACGAGAAGGCAGTCATGAGTACTGTAAGTATTAACGTAAGAATTTGAGCTGCCACCGTAGGTATCTGTGATATCTGCTCACTAAACGTAGTCACCAAAATCGCTCCTACGCCGATGACAAATATTCCGGAGGCAGCAACTCGGAACGCCACATCTGCGATCTTATCAAGTCTGCCTTCTCGCGGACTGTTCCCAACTGTATTCAGCTTAATAAATAGGAAGAATGCAGAGGCAATAGCGCTTCCAGTAGCTACCAGGCCAAAGGGAGATGAGCCAATATTGAATTTAGGATAATAAGTGAGAAAACCACTGATAATACCAAGTGCAACTAGAACATAAACGTTCTCTTGCCTCCGTTTTTGTGAACGTTCTTGAGAGGATTCAAAGTACTGTTGGATGCTTAAGCGGATTTGGTCAAGTTCATCCTCTATCTTTTCCCGATGGATTCGACTAAGTTGATAGTCCAGGTAGTCTTTCTTTGGAATTCTCTGCTCATCCTCGGGATTTTCAGCATCGTCTTTAGAGCTTTTCTTTAGCTTGCCATATATCTTATAATTCTGATTGCTTGTTCGCAGATTTTCTACAATTTCATTATCAAGTGCATGCGACATTCTTCGGCGAGTTTCAGGAGGTGCGTTCTCCCATTGTTCCGCTAATTCCTCAAATGAAAGCCGGCCTAATCTGCTTCTGAGAACAGGGAGAGATAGGTTTTCTATTTCATACAGTTCATCATCAAGGCCTTCATCTTCGTTCTTTGGACTTGGCATTTAGTTATTGGAAGGTAGAAAACATACAATAAGAATGTAATGATTGAGGAGACGAGTTATTCCATTAGGTTATCCCATTCTATATAGCGCGTCCATTCTGTCTTCGACAGGTGTCCGGTCGTATTTCATCGTCGTCTGCTCAGACTGATGACGAAGCTGAGCCTGAGCAGCGGCGAGATCTTCCTCTCGCGTCATGTACGTCCCGACCGAGTGCCTGATAGCATACCAGCTCATCTGTCTGTTCTCAACAGGTATCTCGGCTATCTCACAGAGCCGCTTGAGGATGTATCGGAGCGACTGGGACTGATAGGGATTCCCCTGGCGAGTCAACCAGAGTTTGTCCGTGTGGGTGTACTTGGGATACTGCTCGCGCTCAGTCAGCCATCGGTCGAGCATCGTCGCTGTCTTCTCCTGTAGTCCGACTATCCAGTTCTCTCGATTTTTCGAAGACTGTTCCTTCGGGATACGAAGGACTTGATTCTCGATGTCCACCCAAGAGGTGACTGCTCGTTCGACCTCGACAGGACGGAGACCAGCATCAAGGGACACCCACACGATGGACGGGACTTTCCAGCCGTTTGCTCGCTTCCAGTCGTCTGGCTTCACCTCGGACTTTGGCTTGTCAAAGCGCTGCGCGAGGTAGGCCTTCCACTTGTCTCGTTCCTCAGGCGAGAGATCGTTATACGCTGGAATCGAGCCATACTCCAGAGCAGCCTCCCTGATGCGGGAGCGCTCGTGTTTCGTGAGGTAATCCCGGGGTTTGTTCGCACTGTTTCCCGTGTTGAACGTGAAGTCCGGCTCCCAGTCCTCTCCGCCTCGCTCGTGTCGTTTCCATTTGAAGAGCCGTTTGAGCGCTTTCAGGCAGTTGGACTTGTGGTTGTTACTCGTATCGTCGTAGGCCAACTGTTTGAGGTACTCGTCTGCGTGTTCGGTCGTTATCGTGGTCGTGTAGCTGTCCTCGTGATGCTGCCAGACCCAGCGATAGAACTTGTCGAGACGATAGGCGTCGTTCTCGATTGTGCTCGAACTGTATCCTTCTGCTCGGTCGGGATGCTTTCCGAATGCGAGCAGCCATTGCAAGATCTCCTCTCGATGGGTCTCGTAATCGAGTAACTGCCGCTCGTTCAGCAGTTCTCGACTCGGGCTTGGAACGAGAGGGATGCCTTCGACGGTTTTCATCCTTGTCCCTCCGTTGTCTGGCGATTACTGTAATTGGCATTACACCTATGGAATCGCAGTACAGCGTCGGGGTGTGTCTTCCGATTTACCGTATTGGCCGTGAGCATTGCTCGTATTTCTTCCTGGCACGGCCAGATAACCGCAAGAAGGCGTGGAGTTTGGATGCTCCGTCTGGGATTTGAACCCAGGTCATCGGCTCGAAAGGCCGAAATGATTGGCCGGACTACACCAACGGAGCCAACGCATCTCCTGATTCCGCCCAGATTAGTTTAAACCTTCCGTCTTCGCCCGACAGCGCCCGAATCGGCCGTCAACGGTTCCCACGCGAGAGGCGTTTCGAGCGAGCATTTCCCTTCGAGTCCGCGACAGCGAGCCGAGTCACGGCCGCGGCGCGGTCCTCACTTGCCCTGGAAGTCCGGTTCGCTTCCGTCAGAGCGTTCTCTGACGACGTTCGCCGGACGTCCGGCGGCGTTCGCTTCGCTTACTTGCCCTGGAAGTCCGGCTCACCGTCGCCCATGAACGCCGTGACGCCCTCCATCAGGTCGTCGGTGCTCATGAGGTGACCGAACGCCTGGGACTCGATTTCGAGGCCGGCGTCGGTGTCCTCCCAGCCCTTCAGCATCGCGCGCTTGGTGTACTTCTGGGCGATGGGCGGACCGGCGGCGAGGTCGCGGGCGAGTTCCCACGCGCGGTCCTCGAACTCGTCGTTCGCGACGACCTCGTTGAGGAAGCCGTAGTCTTCCATCGTCTCGGGGTCGAAGCGGTCGGCGGTGAAGATTATCTCCTTCGCGCGACCCTCGCCGACGATGTGCTGGAGGCGCTGGGTGCCGCCCCATCCGGGGAGCAGGCCGAGGTCGTGTTCGGGCTGTCCCAGTTCCGAGCGCTCGGTGGCGATACGGAGGTCGGCGCAGGTCGCCATCTCCATGCCGCCGCCGAGACAGTAGCCGTCGATGGCCGCGACGACCGGCATCGGACACGTCTCCAGCTTGCCGAACGTCTCCTGGCCCTTCCGCGAGAGTTCGACGGCGGAGAGCGGGTCGCCGCCGCCCGCCGCCATGCTCTGGACGTCCGCGCCCGCGGAGAAGGCCTTCCCACCTTCGCCCGTGAGAAGCAGGGCGCGCACGTCGTCGTCCGCGCCGAGGTCGTCGACGGCGTCGCCGAGTTCGTCGAGCAACTGCTCGCTGACGGTGTTCATGCGGTGCGGTCGGTCGAGGACGACGTTCGCGACGTCGCCGTCGCGCTCGACGCGGATGGTCTCGTACTCGGTCCGGCCGTCGTCGCTCTCGTCGTCGTAGAAACCGCCCGCCTCGGCGCGCTCGCGGAGATAGTCGGCGGGCACGTAGCGGTCCGCGCCGGTCTCCTCGGACAGTTCTTCGAGCGTCTCCAGCAAGGTCGCCAGTCCTGCGTTGTCGGCCATCTTGGCCGGTCCCTCCGGGAAGCCGGCGCCGAGCATCACGGCCTCGTCCACCTCGTCGGCGGGCGCGACGTCGCCGCCGACGAGCTTCGCGACCTCGTTGGCCATCATGGCCTGCAGGCGGAGGACGATGTCTTCGCTACCGGCGTCCGTCGGGACGTCGGCGCCGCCGTCCTCGTAGTCGTAAAATCCTTCGCCGGTTTTCTTGCCGAGGTCTCCCGCTTCGACTTTCTCTGCCAGCAGGGGGCAGGGCTCGTAGGCGTCACCGAGCACGTCGTTCATGTACTCGAGGACGTGATAGCCCACGTCGATGCCGACCTGGTCCGCGAGTTCGAAGCTCCCCATCGGCAGGCCCATGTCGAACTTCGTAGCGCTGTCGACCTCGGCGACCGTGGCATCGCCGGACTCGACCATCCACGCCGCCTCGTTCATCAGGGGGACGAGCACTCGGTTGACGATGAATCCGGGGCTGTCCTTGCGAACACGGACGGGCGTCTTGCCCATGTCCTCGGCGAGTTGCTCGGTGAGGTCGAGCGTCTCCTCGTCGGTGTGCGCGCCGGTGATGACCTCGACGAGCTGCATCCGGACCGGCGGGTTGAAGAAGTGCATCCCGCAGAACTGCTCGGGACGCTCGGTGACCTCCGACAGTTCGGTGATCGAGAGGCTGGACGTGTTCGTGGCGAAGACGGTCCGGTCGGGGGCGTACTCCTCCAGTTCGTCGTACACCTCCTTCTTGATGTCCATCTTCTCCGGCACCGCCTCGACGACGAAGTCCGCGTCCGCGACCGCCTCTTCGAGGTCGACCAGCGGCGTGACCCGGTCGAGCGCGGCGTCGGCCTCCGACTCGCTGATCTGGTCTCTCTCCGCGAGTTTACCCAGACTCCACTCGATCTGGTCGTAGCCGTTCTCGACGAACTCCTCCTTGACGTCCCGCAGGTTGACGTCGTAGCCGGCCAGCGCCGCGACTTCGGCGATGCCGTGGCCCATGTTCCCTGCACCGAGAACCGTTATGGTGTTGATATCGTCTAGCTCCATGCGCGAATGCTCAACATGGGGGCGTTTCAACGTTTCTTTATCGCCAACGACAAACTCTCGGTGAGTTTATCCACGGTTACAAAACGATTTATCTGTGGCCCCGTAACGTCGTGACATGGACTTCGGACTGACAGAGGAACAACAGGCCATCCGCGACGAGGTGCGGCGCTTCGCGGAGAACGAGGTAGAACCCATCGCGAAGGAGTACGACCAAGAGGAGAAGTACCCCTGGGAGATAATCGACGAGGCGGCGAAGATGGGACTCACCGGAGCGAACATCCCCGTCGAGTACGGCGGCGCCGGCTACTCGCCGCTCGAAACCGCGATCATCACCGAGGAGCTGTTCGCGGTCGACCCCGGCATCGGACTCTGCATCACGAGCACCGCCTTCGGCGCGGACGCAATCATCGAGTTCGGGACGGAAACACAGAAAGAGGAGTACCTCACCCCCATCGCGGAGGGCGAGGCCATCATGGGCACCGCCATCAGCGAACCCGACACGGGGTCGGACGTCTCCTCGGTCTCGACGTCCGCCGAGAAAGACGGCGACGAGTGGGTCATCAACGGCAACAAGATGTGGATCACGAACGGGTCCGTCGGCGACTACTTCGTCGTCATGTGCCAGACCGAACCCGAGGCCGAGGACCGCTACTCCGGGTTCTCCCAGATCATCGTCGAGTCAGACCGCGACGGCTTCGAGGCCGACAAGATAACGGGCAAGCTCGGCATCCGCGCCAGCGACACGGCGGAACTCATCTTCGACGACGTGCGCGTCCCCGAGGAGAACCTCATCGGAACGCGCGGGATGGGCTTTCTCCAGCTCATGCAGTTTTTCGACGAGACGCGAACCTCCGTCGCGGCCCAGGGCGTCGGCATCGCCAAGGGAGCCTGCGAACGCGCGCTCGACTACGCCCAGCAGCGTGAGCAGTTCGGCAAGTCCATCAGCGAGTTCCAGGCCATCCAGCACAAGCTCGCTGAGATGCACACGCAGACGGAGGCCGCGCGCAACCTGACGTACAAGTCCGCCTGGAGCGTCGAGAACGAGGACGGCGACCTCACGCAGCTCGCCTCGATGGCCAAGGAGTACGCCTCCCGCATCGCCGTCGAAGTCGCCGACGAGGCGGTCCAGATTCACGGTGGCTCGGGGTACGTCAACGACTTCGACGTCGAGCGGTTCTACCGGGACGCCAAGATCACCCAGATATACGAGGGGACCACGGAGATTCAGAAGAACATCATCGCCCGCGAACTGCTCGGCAAGGGCTTCTGACGGGGCGTTACGGCTTCCGAGCCGGTTCCATCGGTCGACTCCCGTTCGCGGGAGTTCGGGACGGCGAGCGTCGATACTTCTTTAATGGTTGACTACTTGGTTTCGACTGGAGGTCTACGACCATTGGAAATCTCTGATAAACTCCTGTGTCTGTTCAGTGCTGACGTTACTACCAAAGGCGACGAGTACGTCGTCTCGGTGCCGCGCCGAGAGATCGATACAGGGTCTGTAGAACCGGGCGAGACCTACCGGGTCGCACTCATCTCCCGCGAGACGGAGACCGAGTCTACCGACACCGAGAACAGCGCCAGCGACGAGTCCGTCTCCTCGGAACCGCAGCCGCCGGTCGAGTCCGGCGAGGTCCGGTACGTCGAGATAGAGGACATCGGCAAACAGGGAGACGGCATCGCGCGCGTCGAACGCGGCTACGTCATCATCGTTCCCGGTGCCGAAATCGGGGAGCGCGTGAAAGTCGAGATCACGGAAGTCAAGTCCAACTTCGCGGTGGGCGAGATCATCGAAGAAGAGTTCTAGAGACGACCCTTTTACTTCGTCGAGCGTCCTCGCGTCTACGACGCTCGCGGTTCTACCACCCCTTTCGTCGAGCGCTCCGCGCCTCGCACGCCGAGGCAACTGCCTTCGAAACATCTGCACTCCCGAGTTCCGCGGGCGGACGCGTTCACTTCGCTCCGCTCCGTTCCTTGCTCGGACTCGCGTCCGCGCGAGCGAACTTCGAGAGGTCCACGTCCACCACGTCGGCGAGTTCCTCCGGGGACTCGTACGGCCGGTCGACGAGGATGTTCCCGGCGCGCTGGCGTCCCAGCCCCGGGATGGCGGTGAGTTCGTCCATCGACGCGCTGTTCACGTCGAGCGGGTAGGGAACGCCAGTGACGGAGCGATACCCGTGGTCGACGACCGCCACGTCCACGGTCCGTCCGAGTTCGCGCTCGCCGGGGATACCGACGAGCAGCGGATAGGTACCGAGCTGGCGACCGAACGTCCGGCCGTCCTGGTGGTACTCGAGGTGGACGTCCGGAAGCACTGTCCCCGCCGGGGCGACCCGCTGGAGCATCGGATTGTCGATCTCCTCGCGGACCTCCTGCTTGTACTGCTTGAACAGCTTCTTGTGGTCCCTGGCGATGTCCGCGCCCACGTCGCTCATCTCCGTCCCGTCGAACGCCATCACCTGCCGGATGTTCACCCGGCGCAACGTCAGACCGGCGTCGTAGACCCGGTCGAGGAACTGCTTGTTGTGTTCGAACGTCTCCTCGCGCTCGCCCTTCAATCCGTGCAGCAGGTTGATACCCGGCAGGAGTTTCGGCAGTCGGTTCGCGGCGTCCGGACCGGGGGTGGGGACGTCGTTCGCGGCTTCCCCGCTCGCAATCGAGGCGCGGTGGGCATCGGGGTCCTCTCCGGGCCGCCAGCCCGCTTCCTCGTTGACTATCTTCACCGCCCGGAAGCACTCCTCTGCCGTGACGTTGAGGTTGTTCTCCTCCTGGACGAGGGGGTCGGCCGACTCCAGGCCGAAGGCGGCGGTGTCGCCGGGCGTGTTGTGTTCGGCGATGACCCGGATACCCTCCCGGGCGAGGTCCGGCCACTCGACGACCGTGATGGGGTTCATGTTGTCGAGATGCAGCGTCTCGAGGTCGGGGGCGACCTCCCGGATACCGCCGTAGAGGTCGCGTAGCGCGTCCGGGTTCGGCTTCTCGCCGTCGCCGCCGTACGCGAGGATGTCCGCCTGTCGACCGAGACGGAAGTGGCGCGCGCCGCGGTCGTAGAGGCTCTCGACCTCCGCGACGACCGAGTCGGGCCGGCGGAAGGAGGGGTTGCCGTACAGCGGTTCCGTGCAGAACGAACAGCGGTACGGACAGCCCCGCGAGGTCTCCATCTCGCAGATGAGATACTCGGGATGGTTCGGGTGCTGTTCGACGACGAACGCTCCCTTCGCGGCCCAGCGGTCTATCTCCTCGTTGTCGCGCATGCGGTTCCCGAAGCCCTCCAGGCCGCTGGCGACGAGGTCGTGTGCCGCCGCCTCCACGTCGCCTTTCGCCACGAAGTCGAAGTCGAGGTCGTCGCGCTCGGTCTCGGTCCCGCCGGCGTTCTCGTCGCCGACGCCGAACTTCACCGGACCGCCCATGAGGCTCGTCCCCTCAGCGGTCCAGGCCATCTCCTTCACCTCGTCCGGTTCCGCCGGCGTCCCGCCCACGTACTTGCCCGGGACGGTCATCCCGCCGATGTAGACGAAGAGGTCGGCGTCGGCCACGTCGCGCCACTTCGACCGGTCGTCGCGCAGTTCGTCGATGGTGTGGTAGGTCACCTGCTCCGCCGGCACCCCCGCGTCGACGAGTCCGCCCGCGGTGTACCGCGGATACGTCGAGATGTACGGCGGCACGCCGAAGTGAGCGGGTTCGTCGACGTAGCCGTCCACCAGCGTCACGTCGAGGTCCCCGGGGTCAATCATACCAGTCCGTTGCGTCTCGACGTGTAAAACGATGACTACCCCGAGGCCAGCCTTCGGGACGACGCGAACCCTTAAATCGGAAGGCGGGGCCATCACCGGCGTGACCTGACCGACCGCCGCGACGGGGTCTCGGCCGGAGCGCGGCACGCCCCTCGCGAATCGAGTCCGACGCCGCCTGTTCGCCCTACTCCTCGAGTCGCTCGCGCAGTAGCTCGTTCACCGCACCTGGGTCCGCGCTCCCGCCGGTCTTCTGCATGACCTGCCCGACGAGGAAGTTCAGCGCACCGCCCTCGCCCGCGTGGTAGTCCTCGACCGCGTCGGGGTTCTCGTCGATAGCGTCCTCGACGGCCACTTCGACCTCGCCGGAATCCGCTTTGCCCAGCCCCTCGCGCTCGATGATCGCCTCGGGGTCGTCACCCTCGTCCAGCATCTCCCTGAGGACGACCTCCTCTGCGTTCTTCGTGGTGATCTCGTCCTCGGCGACCAGTTCGACGAGACGCGTGAACTCGTCGAGGCGTTCCTCGACGTCCGTGATAGCCATGTCGCGGTAGTTGAGTTCGCCGAGCAGGTTGTCCGCGACCCACGTCGCGGCGAGGTCCGGGTCGAACGTCTCGGCGACGTCCTCGTAGAAGTCCGCGACCTGCTTCGTCGAGGTGAGCTTGCTCGCGGCCTCCTCGCTGAGACCGTACTCCGCCCGGAAGCGCTCGCGACGGTCGTCCGGCAGTTCCGGAATCGAGAGTTTCTCCTTCCAGTCGGAGACCTGCAGCGGCGGGAGGTCGGCCTCCCGGAAGTAACGGTAGTCTTTCTCCGCTTCCTTGCTCCGCATCGAGACGGTGATTCCCCGCGTCTCGTCCCAGTGGCGCGTCTCCTGTTCGACCTCACGACCGCGCTGGATGGCGTTCTTCTGGCGCGTCTCCTCGTACGCCAGCGCCTTCTCCGCACCCTTGTGACTGGAGATGTTCTTCACTTCGGTGCGGTTGGCCGACTCCAGCGTCGCCTCGTCGATGCCGCTTACGTCGTCTACCTCCTCCCCGGAGACGATGCTCAGGTTCGCGTCCACGCGGAGGCTCCCGTCCCGGGCGCTGTCGAACACGCCGAGGTACTCCAGCACCTCTTCGAGTTTGGCGAGGAACGCCCGGACCTCTTCGGCGCTCCGGAAGTCGGGGTCGGTGACGATCTCCATCAGCGGGACGCCGGCGCGGTTGTAGTCGACCAGCGTGTAGTCGGCGGTGTCGATGTTGCCGCCCTGGTGCTGGAGGCTGCCGGGGTCCTCTTCGAGGTGAGCGCGCTGGATGCCGACGGTGCGACGTTCGCCGCCGACCTCTATCTCCAGTTCACCGTCCTGGCAGACGGGGGCGTCGTACTGGGTGATCTGGAAGCCCTTCGGCAGGTCGGGATAGAAGTAGTTCTTCCGGTGGAAGCGCGTCTCTTCGGGGATGTCGGCGTCGATGGCCTTGCCGACCTTGACGGCGGACTCGACGGCTGCCTCGTTGAGCACGGGGAGCGCCCCGGGCAGGCCGAGACAGACGGGGCAGGTGTAGGTGTTCGGCTCGGCGTCGTCCTGCTCCGTCGAACAGCCACAGAAGATCTTCGTGTCCGTCTCCAACTGGACGTGGACCTCGAGGCCGATGACGGCCACGAGCTCGTCCTGCTGGACAGCCTGTGCAGTCATTGTTCACGCTTCGGGCCGCCACTCCTTAAAAGGCTACGGGACGCCGTGCTCGGACTCGACGTTTGTATCGCCGGGTCGCGTCGCTGCCGGAACCGGAAGCCTCTAAGCCCGTCTGTGACAAGGGTTCGGCAATGAAAGAGCAGTTGCCCGACGTACAGGCGACCGAACCGGACGTGACGGTGGGGCTGAACCGCGTCGGCGTTACGGGCGTCGAGAAACTGGTCGAAGTCGCCCGGCCCGACAAGCGACCCTACGTGCTGATGGCGGAGTTCGACGTGCTCGTCGACCTGCCGAGCTGGCGGAAGGGCGCGGACATGAGCCGCAACATGGAGGTCGTCGACGAGGTGCTCGAAGACGCCGTGAGCGAACCGACGTTCCGCGTCGAGGACGTCTGCGGTGACGCCGCCGAACGCCTGCTGGCCAAACACGAGTACACGACGAAGGCGGAGGTCAGCATGGAGGCGGAGTTCATGGTCCGCGACGAGACGCCCGAGAGCGAACGTCCGACGCAGGCGACGGTCGACATCATCGCAAGCGCGACCGCGACGGACGAGCAGACGACCGAGGAAATCGGCGCACGCGTCACCGGCATGACGGTCTGTCCCTGTTCCCAGGGGATGATGGAGGGCCGCGCCCGCGAGAAGCTCCAGGAGCTCGGCGTCGGCGAGACGGAAGTGCGGGAGTTCCTCCAGGCGGTTCCGCAAGCAGGCCACGCCCAGCGCGGCCACGCCACCCTCACCGTCGAGAGCGCCGGCGCGCCGGAGGTCGACATGCACGAACTCGTCGAAGTGGCCCGGGACTCGATGAGCGCCCGCATCTACAACCTCGCCAAGCGCCCGGACGAAGACCACATGACCTACGAGGCACACGCGAACGCGAAGTTCGTCGAGGACTGCGTGCGCGACATGGCCCACGGCGTCGTCGAGCACTTCCCGGACCTGGCCGACGACGCGGTCGTGACGATGAAACAGAGCAACGACGAGTCCATCCACCAGCACAACGCCCACGCCGAGCGCGTCGCCGAGGTGGGAACGCTACGCGAAGAGGTCGCTACCGACACGGAGGCGTAAGCCCCGTAGCGCGGCAGGCGAGCCGAAGGTTTTTGGGCGTCCTTTCGATACGTACTCCATGGTCACCGTACGGGCTCCCGCGACTAGCGCCAATCTCGGAAGCGGCTTCGACGTGTTCGGACTGGCGCTCGGGCGGCCCGCAGACGTGGTGCGCGTCGAGCGCGCCGAAGAGACGACGATAGAAGTGAAGGGAGCGGGCAGCCAGTACGTGCCCGAGGACCCGGCGGAGAACACGGCCGGCGTCGTCGCCAGGGAACTCGACGCTCCGGCCCACATCAGCATCGACAAGGGCGTGCGTCCGTCGTCCGGACTGGGGTCGTCGGCCGCGAGCGCGGCGGGCGCGGCCGTCGCGCTGAACGAGTGTTACGACCGCGGGCTGACGAAGCGCGAACTCGTCCGCATCGCGGCGGAGGGCGAGGCAGCCGTCTCGGGCGAGGCCCACGCCGACAACGTCGCGCCGGCCATCCTCGGCGGATTCACCGCGGTCGTCGACGACGAGATAACGCAGGTCGACGCCACTATCTCCCTGGTGGCGTGTCTGCCCGAAACCGTCGTCTCGACCCGCGACGCACGGCAGGTCGTTCCCGAGTCCGTGTCGCGAGACGACCACGTCCGCACGGTCGGCGACGCCGCGACGCTCACCGCGGGGATGTTCCGCGACGACCCCGAACTCGTCGGTCGGGGACTCCGCGACGGCGCGGTCACCGCCTCACGTACGTCGCTCGTCGACGGGTTCGGCGAGGTCCGGGACGCCGGGTTGACGGCCGGCGCGACCGGCGTCGCCATCAGCGGAGCCGGGCCAAGCATTCTGGCGGTCTGTCGAGAAGACGACCGCACCGCCGTCGCGGGTGCGATGCTCGAAGCGTTCGCGGACGCCGGCGTCGACGCTCGCGCCTACCAGACCGAAATGGGACGCGGAGCGACGGTAGCGAATCGCTGACGGGGGCAGTCGAGTCGCCCGACGAACGGACGGCGACGCGCCACGTGCACGTTCTCCAACGGACTGGTCGAGGGAGCTATATCCGGTAGAGCCGCGTCGTCCAGAACTCGTGGAACGCGTCGTCGAGCGCGGCGCGGGGGTCGCCGGTCGCGTCCACCGGTCTCGTCCGGGTCGCTTCCTCGCGGAACTCCGAGAGCAGGGTGCGCTGGCCGACGACGTAGAGGCGGTCGGCGTCCCGCGCTTCGATGGCCTCCCGGCACTTCTCGACGTGCTCGTCTATCTGGGCGTCCCGGCGGCGCTCGAATCGTCCCTGCGAGAAGCCGCCCTTCGAGTGGTCGCCTTTCACGTCGCTCTCGAATCCCGAGAAGGCGGTGCGTTCGCGCCCGTCGTACTCGCCGAGCGCGAACAGGTCCGAGCGGACGAGCGCCAGCGCGAACTCCCCCGTCGGCTGGAACCAGCGGCGCTCGACGTCGAATCCCTCGCCCCACGCGACGAAGGGTTCGGGCGGGTCCGGCGGGACGAGCGCGGCGCTGACGAGGCCGGCGTCGTCCGTCGCCGCGAGGCAGGGCGTCGCCCGTGCGACGAGCGCGGCGTGGTCGCCGAACGCCTCCCGCACGTCGTCGGACGGGTCGTCGTCGACCATCGCCGTCAGCGCGCCTTCCGGCCCCGCGTCGACCGACGCGAGCCGGTCGAGCACGGCCGCGAGTCGGTCGTCTCGGAGCGTCTCGACGCCCCGGTAGTCGAGGTCCGACTCGTCGTCCTGGAGGCGCTCGACGCGGTCCTCCAGTTCGGCGACGCGGTCTTCGAGGCGGTTGACTTCCTCCTCCGCCTCCTGCCGCGCGGTCGCGGCCTCGGCGCGGCGTTCCCCTTCGGCCTCCAGTCGTCGTTCCAGGTGGCGTTTGTCCTCTTCCAGGTCCGCTATCTTCTCCTTCAGTTCGGCGCGCCCGAGCAACTCGTCTAGCATCGGATAGGTGGGTGTTCCCGCGGACCTTGTAGGTTCGGGGTCGAAAACCGGACCGGGCGTCGCCGTTCGCTACGCTCTCTCACGGATGTCGTAGCGGTAGGGCGACGAGCGGATGACGGTGACGTCGCCGTGCCGGGCCCGCCGACCCAGCACGGTCGCGATCTCGTGAGCGCTCTCGAACTCCTCGTCGCGTTCGTCCAGGAGCGTCAGTATCTCGCGTGCGGTGAGCGGCTCGTCGGCACTCGCTTCCGAGACGACCTCCCGAATGCGCTCGAACTCTCTTCCGCGAGCAGACATATTTGTCGTTACGAAAGATGCGGACTTAACGTTCAGTCAGACGGGCGTCAGACGCTCGCGCGGGCGTCCGGACGCGGACGCGACCGTTCGAGATGGCGACCTCTCAGCGGGCGGTGTCGTTCGGGCCGGTGAAATCGCGCTCGCGACGGTACTGCTCGACGAACGCCTCGACGTCGAAGTCCAGCATGTCCTCCTCGAACTCCGTCATCGCGTCGGAGTTCTCGGCGTGGCTGACGGCGTGTTCCATCAGTTCGACGAGCAGTTCCACGACGATCTCGTGGAGGCGGCGCGAGTCGAAGTCGGTCATCCAGACCAGCGCGTAACCGACGTCCTGGTCGTCCTCGACGTTCTCGCTGACGACCTGCTCCGGGAACTCCTCCAGTACGATACCCATGACGTGCGTCGTCCCGAACTCCCCCATGTCGTCGGCCGTGTCGACCGTCTCCCGGAGCACGGAGACGAGGAACTCCGGGACGAACCTGGACGGCGGGTGGACGTCCGTGACGACCGCGTGGGAGTCGCCGCAGGCGCAGTCGTACTCCCGCATTCCCATGTCGAGGTCGTGGACGTGTACCGACTCGCCGCAGGGGAGGTCGAGTTCCGCCCCGCGACCGCCCGGTACGCGCGGTTCTGCCATGCCGTCCGCTTCGTGTTTCGCGCGTTTAAACGCCGCGGAACGCGCGACGACCGAGTGCTCGGACTCAGACCGAGTACTCGGACTCCGTCAACTGGACGTACTTGCCGTCGCGGTAGCCGTACTTCGTCTTCTTGTACTTTCCGACGAGCTTCGCCCCGCGGACGCCGGAGGAGAACTTCTTCTTGAACATGCCGCTCTCCCGGTCGTCGTCGAGCAGGTCGTCGACCATCGAGAACGTGCGGTCCCAGTCCGCGGGGCCGTAGTCGGCGACGATGTCCGCGAAGGAGACGTTGCGCAGGAGCTCCTCGCCGATGGCCTGCTTCCACCGGTCGTTGTACTCCCCGAGCGAGTCGGTGGCGGCGAGTTCGCCGGCGAGTTTGCCGGTCCGGACGGCGAGGTGGTAGCCGCCCTCGTGGAACGCGCTCGTGGTTCCCATCGCCCCGCCGGCGACGGCGACGCCGGCTCGCGTCGGCGACTCGATCGGGCGCGTCGACGAGATGGGGTACGTCTCCGTGCCGCCCGACTTGCCGCGGTCTTCGACGAGCGGGAAGTCGCTCTCGACGTCGTACTCGTCGCCGTACAGGCGGTCGAGCAGTCGGCGGACGTACTCGCCGCCGCGCGGGACGCGCTCGTCGTCGGGGCGGAGCAGGGCGTAGTCCTCGCGGTTCTCCACTTCGGCGAGGTCCAGTCCGATGGGCATCGTCAGGCCGACGCGCGCGACGGTGCCGTCGTTCGGGAAGACCCAGGGGTACGCCGTCTCGCCCGGCATGACGCCCCACCAGAACTTGAGCGCGGAGGGTTCGAACGCCTCCTCGGGGAACTCCCGGTACTCCTGGTAGGCGATGTGGTTCGCCCTCGGCGGCGAGAGGTGCTCGCTCACCGAGCGTCCCTCGGGCATGAACTGGTCGAGCGCGTTCAGGGTCACCTGTCGCTGCGGACCGTCGGCGAGCACGAGGTACTCGGCCGCCACGTCCTCGCCGTCCGCGAGGCGAAGGGTGTGACGGGGCGCGGCGTCCAGGTCGGTGTCGACCCGCTTCACACCGACGCCGACGCGGTAGCTGGCCCCGGCGGCCTCGGCGCGCTCCCGGAACCAGTCGTCCATCCGCGCGCGGTGGAAGGTGAACCCGAACTCGGGGTACGACGATTCGATGCCCGTGCTCTCCAGTACGCAGGCCTCGTTCGGCCCGTAGAAGTCCACGCGGTCGAGTTCCTGCAGAATCACGTCGTCAGGGATGTCGCGGTAGTCCTCGTCCATGAGGTCGACCCAGTAGTCGAGCATCCCGGCGGCGTCGGTCGAATCCGGACCGAGCACGTCCCGGTCGGCTCGCGGTACTCCTTTCTCCAGGACGACCGTCTCCGCCCCGCGCTGGGCGGCCTGCTCGGCCGCCGCCATGCCGGCTGGACCCCCGCCGACGATAGCTACGTCGAAACGCTCCATACCACTACGCTACTCGACATGGGGTACTAAATTCTTGACCTTCAGGTCCGGGACGATGTCTGCGGCGGCCGCGTGCGAATCCGCCGGACCGGACGGGAGGCCGCCCGGGCGAATCGCGGTACGATTTTCACGCGGCCGTCCCAACTCCGGACGTGGCCGAGTACGAACACCTCAGCGTCGAACGAACCGAGGGCGTCGCCCGTATCGTCATGGACCGCCCGGCGACGAACAACGCGATGGACCGCGCGATGGCGAGCGAACTCCGGACCGCGACGGCGAACGTCGTCGACGGGGACGCGCGCTGCGTCGTCCTCACCGGCTCCGGCGACGTGTTCAACACCGGCGCGGACCTCTCCGTGCTCGACGGCGCGGCGAGCGACGCCCGCACGCTGCGGAAGATCGCATCGAGCCTCCACCGCGCCATCGAGAACCTCGTCAACGCGCGCAAGCCGGTCGTGACGGGCGTGAACGGCGTCGCCGCCGGCGGCGGGTTCGGACTGGCGCTGTCGGGCGACCTGGTCGTCGTCGCCGACGACGCTCGCTTCGAGTTCGCCTACCCCCGCGTCGGCCTGACCGGCGACGGCGGGTCGACGTTCTTCCTCCCGCGCCTGGTCGGACTGCGGCGCGCGAAGGAGATAGCGCTGCTCGACGAACCCATCGACGCCGACGCGGCGGTGGAGATGGGGCTGGCGACCGAGGCGACGGCGGCGCTCGACGAGCGCGTCGCGGAACTCGCCGCCGACCTCGCCGACGGGCCGACCCGCGCGTACGGCGCGACCAAGCGCCTGCTGACCGAGAGCGCGGGTCGCGGGCTGTCGACCCAGATGGCGGCCGAGGTCGACGCTATCACGTGGGCGACGCGGTCGGCCGACTACGAGCGCGGACTGGCGGCGTTCTTCGGCGGCGACGACCCCGCGTTCGAGGGCCGCTAGCCGGCGGACGCCAGCCTCCCCGCGTCGGCGGCTGGCCGCAGTTCGGCGAGCGCCGTCCCGGCCGGACCGGAGACGCCGGACGGGAATCTTGAAGTCGGCGAGGGCCGTCGGTTCGTGCATGGACGACGCCGGAATCTACGCGCGCGAGTCGACGTATCTCGAACGACACGTCCAGCTCGGAATCGCCAGCGGCCGGGTTCTCAGCGTGTCGTTCCCCCACGACCCGGACGAGGAGGCTCAGGGCGACCACGAACTGCTCGACCGCGTCTTCGCGTACCTCGAGGGCGTCGAAGACGACTTCTCGGACGTGCAGGTCGCGCTCACGCTGCCGACCGACCAGCGGAGCGTGCTCGAACGAGTGCGCGAGATACCGTACGGGGACCAGATCAACGTGGAGACGCTCGCCCGGATGACCGCAGGGGTCGACCACACCGACGAGGACGACCAGAACATGGTCCGGAGCGCGCTGGACTCGAACCCCGCGCCGCTTTTGGTGCCGGACCACCGCGTCCGGGACGGGCCGAGCGCCGCTCCGCCGGACGTCGAGCAGAAGTTGCGGTCGCTCGAAGGGCTGTAGTTCCGGCGTCGGGCCGTCCCAGGGAAGCGACGTAGCGTCCGTCGATTCCGCCACACCTTTTTATCTCCCCGCGGCGAACCTCCTGACATGTACGTCCGGGACGCCAAAAACAGGGAGGAGGTCTGGTTACTCGATCACATCGAGGCGATGGGGCTGGACGAAACCGCCTTCCGCTCCCGGGATTACGTCATCGCCATCGACGAGAAGAGCAACGAGAAGGCCGGGTTCGGCCGCATCCGCATCCACAAGCCCGAGGACGCACCGGAGATCTGCGAACTCACCAGCATCGGCGTCCTCCACGCCTGGCGCGAGCAGGGCGTCGGCGCGCACGTCATCGAGCGTCTCGTCGACCAGGCGGGGGACCAGGGGTTCGAGGAGGTGTACGCGCTCGTCGGTGAACCGGGATATCTCACGCAGTTCGGCTTCGAGCGCATCGACGAGAACGCCCTGCCCCCGAAGCTCCAGGACCGCCTCGAATCGAAGCGCGACGGCGTGGAACCCGACGCCGTGCCGGTGGTGCTCGACGTCGACGCGTTCGAGATGCCCGACCGCCTCCGCGAGCGGTTCAAGCACGCCGAACCGAAGGACGAGGGCGAGGAGGAGGTCGAGGAGTCCCCCGAGGACTTCGGCATCGACCCCGACGAAGCGACCTACAAGTACGACACGGGCGGATAACCGCGCGAGTACGACCGGACTCCGCACGACGACGCGGTCGGGACCGTCCCGGGCCTGCCGTCACAGCCACAGCGAACTTGTCGCTTCGCGTCCTTGCTCCCACCATGGAACAGTGCCCAGTCTGCGGCATGGACCTGTACGAGAACCGCGACGAGGAGTTTGTCACCGTTCACCTGGGTCGCCAGCGCCGGTTCTGCTCGGCCGAACACCGCGACGAGTTCGAGGAAACGCCCGGAAAGTACGACTGACGACCGCCCCGCGCCGGAGCGTCGGTCGGACGAAGAGCGTAGCAGCGTAGACGGTCTGTACCGCCTTTTCTCACGGCGTGCAGTCGAGAAGCACGCCGCGCGAAACAAAGCCAGAGAACGCGCGCCGTAGTCGTATCGACGCGGAACTGCTCGACTAGCGCTGCGACCGCGAGCGTCGGCGTCTCAGGCCGTCGGCTGGACGCGGACCGTGTCGCCCGGCTCGACGGGGCTGTTCACGGAGACCGGTTCGCTCGCGTCGCGGGACTCGCGGACGATGCGGGTGTCCGGTCGGATGCCGAGCGTGTCGACGATGCCCGCGGTGGCCTGCGGGCCGCACTTCTCGCCGAGCTCGTCGATGACGTCGGCGACGGTGGCCGACTCGGGGACGGCGACGCGAGCGTCTCGGGTACCGGTGCGCGCGACCAGGCTACCGGTGAGTTCGACTCTGACGTTCATACTCCACCATACGAGCGCCAGCTAAAAAAGTTTACTCACACTCGAAAAAGTACTGTCGAACGAAACGGCTTATGGGTGCGGGCGGTGACGCTCCCGACATGACGAACGCACCCAGTCCGGGGTCCGCTGACCCCCTCGACCTGCACGGCGTAGTCCCGCCGACCGTCACGGCGTTCGACGAAGACGAATCGGTCGACTACGAGGCGACGGCCGCACACGCGGAGTTCGTCGTCGACGGCGGCGCGCACGGCGTCTTCCCCCTCGGAACCAACGGCGAGTTCCCGTTGCTCACCCACGAGGAGCGCGACCGCGTCGTCGAGACGGTCGTCGACGCCGTCGACGACGTGCCGGTCATCGCGGGCGTCGGCGCGCCGAGCACGCACGAGACAGTCCAGCACGCCGAATACGCCGAGTCGGTCGGCGCGGACGGCCTCGTCGTCGTGACGCCGTACTACTACCCCCTCGACGACCACGCCGCCGTGGAGCACTACCGGCGCGTCTGCGAGGCCGTCGACCTGCCCGTCTACGTCTACCACATCCCGAGCAAGACCGGCAACGCGCTGTCGCTGTCCGCGCTCGCCGACATCGCCGAGATTCCGAACATCGCCGGCCTCAAGGACTCGAGCAAGGACGTGCCGTGGCTCGGCCAGGCCATCGACGCCCACCCCGACCTCACGTTCCTCGCCGGGTCCGACTCGCTGCTGTTCCCCGGGCTGGAGGTCGGCTGCTCGGGGATGGTCAGCGCCGTCGCCAACGCCTTCCCCGAACTCGTCGTCGACCTCTACTCGGCCTACGACGACGGGGACGAGGAGCGCGCCCGCGACCTCCAGAGCCGGGTCTACGACGTCCGGGACGCGCTCAAGACCGGGCCGTACATGGCGGGCGTCAAGACGGTGCTCGACGTCCGCGAGACGGGCTTCGACCCCGGTCCGCTCCGGAGCCCGCTGCGGAAGATGGACGACAGCGACCGCGCCGCCCTCGAATCCGACCTCCGCTCGCTCGACCTGCTCTGACCCGCGTCCGACACCCCGCCCGGCCTCCGCGTCGGTACTCCGCAGGTCCCTAGCACTTTACGGACCGCGGGCGTGCCGGTCGCTATGGCGAAAGTCAACGCAGACGACGTCGAGTGGACGACGCTCGAACGGGGAGAGACGCGTTTCAGGCGGAAACAGCTGAGCCAGGCCGCCGGCGGCGACGACCTGGGGTGTAGCCTGTACGAACTCCCGCCGGGCCGACGGTCGTGGCCGTACCACTACCACACGGGGAACGAGGAGGCGCTGTTCGTCCTCGCCGGTACGGGCGCGCTGCGACTCGACGGCGAGACGACCCCGCTCGCCGAGGGTGACTACGTCGCTCTCCCCGCCGACGAGTCCGGCGCACATCGGGTCGTCAACGACTCCGACGAACCGCTCACGTACCTGATGCTCTCGACGATGAACGACCCGGACGTGCTCGTCTACCCCGACTCGGAGAAGGTCGGCGTGTTCGCCGGGTCGCCACCGGGCGGACGCGAGACGCGAACGCACCACGCGTACTATCGACGCGAGGACGACGTGGACTACTGGTCGGGGGAGGAGAGCACCGAGTAGCCCGACCGAACACCTATCGCGGTGGAGCGGGTCGGTCGCAACCAGGTCGGCCTGCTCGAACGCCGACCGGGGCGCCGAATTCTCAGCGCCACCCGTACAAATAAAAGTGGGAACGTGTACGTAACTACGGAGATGGCGAACGATCCTCCAGGAACGCCGTACCCGAACCGTGGACAGATGCGCACTCACGACGGACGGGGGACGCCCGTGCTGGCGTCCCCGGCGAACGAACGACGGAGCGAGAACTGAGATGGCTGACGACCGAGACGCGGTCGTGATTCCGGCGTCGCGGTACCCGCACGGGTACGCGTCGGTCCGGTCGCTCGCGCAGGCGGACGTGCACGTCATCGTCGCTGTCGCGGACGAAACCCTCCCGGTCACCGCGTCGCGGTACTGCGACGAGGTGGTCACGATTCCGCCCGCCCGCGACCTCCGCGCGTACAAGGACGCGCTGCTGGGACTCGCCGCCCGCCCAGACGTGCGGACCATCGTTCCGCACCGACCCCAGGGTCCCTACCTCCTCTCGAAGTACTACGACGAGTTCGACCGGTACGTCGACCTCGCCGTTCCACGGCTCGAGACGCTGAAACGCGCCCACGACAGGAAGCGGCTGATGGACGCCGCGGACGACGCCGGCGTCCCGGCACCGCGGACGGAGCTGCTCGACGAGGCCGACGACTGGGAGTCCGACCGAATCGTCAAGTCCCGGTACAACCTGCTCGTCGGGGAGTACGTCGACTCGTTCGACCCGGGTGAGTCGAGCATCGCGAAACTGGTGAAACACGTGCCGGCGAACGAGTCGCCCGACGCCGCGGCTATCCGGGAGAAGATGAGCCACACGCCCATCGTCCAGGAGTACGTCGACGGGACGGACGAGTACGTGTTCGGAGCGCTGTACGACCACGGCGAACCGCTGGCGACGTTCCAGCACCGACAGCTACGGGGCGATTCGTACACCGGCGGCGGCGGCGTCTATCGCGAAACGGTCGACATCCCGGAACTCGAATCGGTGGCTCGCTCCCTGCTCGACGGCCTCGACTGGCACGGACTCGCCTGCATCGAGTACGTCGAGGACGCCGCCACCGGCGAGTTCAAACCGATCGAACTCAACCCCCGTATGTGGCAGTCACTCGCGTGTGCGACGCGTGCGGGGGCGGCGTTCCCGCTCTGGTACTGGCTGCAGGCGACCGGTCGCCCCGAACTGGTCGACCCCGGGTACGAGGTCGGGGCCGGCACCCACTATCTGACCGGCGAACTCGAACACCTGGTGAGCATCGTCCGCGAGAGCTCTTCTCTCGTCGACGGACCGTCGCTGTCGGGGACGGCCCGAGAGATTCTACGGTCGTGCTACGAACGGCCCGACTTCGACTACCTCCATCTCGACGACCCGGGCCCCATCCTTCGTCAGGCCCGCCGCGGATTCGCGCAGGTGGTCGACAGGCGACTCGGTTGACGGCGTCGTACGCTTTTCGGGCCGCCCACCGAGCAGCGAGCGGTCGAGAAGCCCGAGCGCGGGGCCGGGGTCGACGCCACCGAGGGGAAGGGACACCGCAACCAGGCTTATGGACGACCGTACCGTCACCAACGAAACCCGAACATGACGACGATTCCGGACCGGTACGACGACCTGTTCGAGCGGGAGACGCTGGCGCACTTCGCGACCGTCCTGCCCGACGGCGCGCCCCACGTCGTCCCCGTCTGGGTCGACCGGGACGACGACCACCTGCTGGTCAACACCGTTCGCGGGACGCGAAAGGAGCGGAACGTCCGCCAGGACCGCCGCGTCGCCCTCTCGCTCGTCGACCCCGACGACCCGAACCGGTTTCTCGCGGTGCGGGGGGAGGTCGTCACGGCGACCGAGGACGGCGCGGTCGAGCACGTCAACCGACTCGCCCGCCGGTACATGGACGTCGAGGAGTATCCACGGCTCGGCGAGGAGTCCGGCCCCAGACTCCTGCTCCGCATCCGCCCCGACGAGGTCACGACCAGCGAGTAGGGGCCGTCAGGTCCCCGTCGCCTGTCGCCACTCCTTCAGGCCGACGACCGCGCCGTCGACCTCCTCGGCGGGAGCCTCGGTCGCCGCCCAGCGGAAGAGTCCGGCGACGTCCTCGGGGCTCCGCCCGCGCTCGCCCTTCTCGCCCATCATCTCGGTCGCGACGACGCCCGGGTCCACCCCGGCGACGGTCGCGTCGACTTCTGCCGCGAACCCGCGGACCAGCGCCTCTGCGGCGGCTTTCGAGACGGCGTAGGAACCGTAGCCGGGCCGTGACTCGTGACCGATGGCGCCCGTCGGCACGAGCACGCGCGCACCGTCGTTCACGTGCGGAAGCGCCTCGCGGACGGTCGCGTACGCGCCGCGGGCGTTCGTCCGCATCGTGTCGTCGAACGCCGAGTAGGACTCCTCGGCGAGCGGCGTCTCGCCGGGCGTGCCGTGATAGACGCCGGCGCACGCGACGACCGCGTCGATGCCGTCGCCGCCGAACCGCGCCGCCGTCTCCATCAGGCGCTCCAGGTCGAACTCGTCGCGCACGTCGGCCCGGAGGCCGCGCGCGTCGCCGCCGGCGTCCTCGATGGTCGCGACGGTCTCCTCGACGCTGTCGCCGTGACGCCCGCAGACGACCACGCGAGAGCCCTCGTCCGCGAACGCCGCCGCGACTGCCTCGCCGATGCCCCGGGTGCCACCGGTCACGACTGCAGTTCGTCCGTCCATGGACGAGACAGGACCGGCAGGCTGAAACCGGTTTCTGTCCGATTCTTTCGGGGGCGAAATCGACCACGACAGTTTTCCCCCTGGAACGTAATCACCGGGCATGCACCGGCCGGGCCATTACGGCGTGGCGCTGGCGCTGTACGCGCCGCTGGGCTACGCGCTCGTCGCTGCCGGCCAGTCGACCCTCGCGCTCGCCGGGGGTCTCGTCACGCTCGCGCTGACGAACCTTCCGGACCTCGACGGCAAGACCGACCGACTGCAGCACCGCGGGCCGACGCACTCGCTCGTCTTCGCGCTCGCGGTCGGCGTGCTCGCCGCGGCAGCGGCGGTCCCGTTCGGGTTCGAGGCCGGACCGGTCGCCGTCCTTCGGCTGGCGGGACTGGGCTTCGCCGTCGGCGTGCTGGCGGTCGTCGCCCACCTCGTCGCGGACGTGATCAACCCGATGGGCGTGCGACCGTTCTGGCCGTTCTCCGACCGGCGGTTCACCTTCGACCTCGTCCTGGCGAACGACCGGGCGACGAACTACCTCCTGTTCGCCGTCGGCGTGACGCTGGCGGTCGTCGCGTGGGTGCTCGGGCGCACGACGGCGTGACCGCGGCGGCCGCGTCTCGCAAGATAGTTGGCGCTCGCCCCCCGAACGGGAGTCATGACCGAGTACTTCGAGGTCCACGAGCGGGACGGAGCGGCCCGCATCGGGGAACTCCGCCTCGCGGAGTCGCTGACGACGCCGTCCCTCGTGGAGCGAGCGGACCGCCGCTCCGCCGACGGGGCGAGCGGCGGACGCCGCGAGACGGCCGTGCTGGCGGACGCCGGCAGCCTCTGGCCCGCCGAGCGCGACGTTCCCGAGGGCGACGAGTCGAAGCTGACCGTCCTCCCGCACCGCGCGTTCCCCGGCGGGACCGCCGACGAGGTGATGGAGTCGTTCGCGGTCGACTACCCCGAGGTCGACTACCCGAACGCGGTCGTCGTCGCGCCCGAGACGGCCGACGACTACGGTGCGGACGGCTACGTCCTCTCGGGCGCGCAGGAGTTCGTCGGGCACGGCGCGGGCTTCCGGGACGCCGTCGTCGAGACGCGGTCGGCGATTCCGGCCGACAGCGCGCTGCTCCTGCCGGGGGTCGCCACGCCGCGGAACGTCGCCACGCTGGTCTACGCCGGGGTCGACCTCGTCGACGCCGACCGCGCGGTCGTCGCCGGCACCCAGGGAATCTATCTCACCACCGAGGGTCGCCACTACCTCGATAGCCTCGACGAGCTTCCGTGCGCGTGTCCTGCGTGCCGGCAGTCCGTCTCGGAGTTCGACCGCGAGGACTGCGTCGAGCACAACGTGAACGCGCTCCGGGCGGAGCTGGCGGTCGTCCGCGAACGCGTCCGGGCGGGACGACTCCGGGACTACGTCGAAGGACAGGCCCGCCACGACCAGTGGCTCACGGCGGCGTTCCGCGAGTTCGACCAGCAGTGGACGTACGTCGAGCAGCGCACGCCGGTCGTGCGCGACGCCGAACTCGCCGCGACGACCGAGGACAGCCTCCGTCGCGTCGAGATACAGCGGTTCGCGGACCGCGTGACCTCCCGGTATCGCAACCGGTTCTCGAACCCCCTCGTGCTGGTGCCGTGCTCCGCGAAGAAGCCGTACAGCGAGTCCCAGAGCCACGGCCAGTACCACGACGCCATCCAGTTCCGGGGGCACAAGGTGTCGATGACCAGTCCCATCGGCGTCGTCCCGCAGGAACTCGAACTCACCTACCCCGCCCAGCACTACGACTCGGCCGTGACGGGGCGGTGGAGCGCCGAGGAGAAGGAGTTCGTCGCGAGGGTGCTCCGGCGCTACCTCGAACGCAACGACTACCCGCGGGTCATCGCGCACGTCCCCGACGAGGGGTACCGCGACGTCTGCGAGCGCGTGGAGGCCGCGCTCGACCTCGACTTCGAGTACACCGTCGAGGACCACCCGACCACGACGGAGTCGCTGGCCAACCTCTCGTCGGCGCTGTCGGACGAACTGAAGTACGGCAAGCGCGAGCGCCAGCACAACACCGTCCGCGCCATCGCCGACTACCAGTTCGGCGAACGCGCCGGCGACGACCTGTTCGAGTCCATCACCATGCAGAGTCGCTACCCGAAACTCCGGGTTCACGACGACGACGGCGAGCAACTCGCCGCGATGGTGCCCCAGTACGGCGTCCTCTCGCTGACGCTCGCGGGCGCGCGCCGCTGGGTGGACAGCGACGCCCCCACGAAGCGCGTCGAGATAGACGCCTTCGCCCCGCACGGCAGCGTGCTCGCGCCGGGCGTCGTCGACGCCGACGAGGACGTCCGGGTCGGCGACGAGGTCGTCGTCGAGGGACCGAAGGCGTTCGCCGTCGGCCGTGCGTCGATGACCGGACCGGAGATGAGCGAGAGCACGCGCGGCATCGCCGTCAGCGTCCGGCACGTCGAGGAGAAGTAGCGCCGAACCGCCGTCAGTCGTACTCGTAGAACCCTTCGCCGGTCTTCTTCCCGAGGTCGCCCGCGTCGACCTTGCGCTTGAGGAGGTAGGCGGGCTTGTACCGGTCGCCCAGCTCCTCGTGGAGCGTCTGGCTGGCGTCGAGACAGATGTCCAGGCCGATGTGGTCGGCGAGTTCGAGCGGTCCCATCGGGACGTTCGTGCCGAGTTTCATGCCCGTGTCGATGTCCTCCTTGTCGGCGACACCCTCGTCGTAGGCCCGGATGCCCTCGTTTATCCACGGCATCAGGATGCGGTTCGTGACGAAGCCGGGTTTGTCGTCCGACTCCCAGGTCTCCTTGCCCAGTTCCTCGGCGAACTCGTGGGCGAAGTCGACGACGGCGCGGTCGGTCTTCTCGCCGACGACGACCTCGACGCCTTTCATCACAGGGACGGGGTTCATGAAGTGCAGGCCGACGACCTCCTCCTCGCGGTCGGTCGCGCTGGCGATGGTCGTGATGGAGAGCGTGCTGGTGTTGGTCGCCAGCGCCACGTCGTCGTCGACGACCGCGTCGAGGTCCGCGAAGACGTCCTGCTTGACGTCCATGTCCTCGACGGCGGCCTCGACGACGAAGTCGCAGTCCGCGAGGTCGTCGAGTTCGGTGGTGCCCGCGATGCGCTCGGTCACCGCGTCCGCCGTCGACCGGTCCATCTTCTCCCTGGAGACGAACCGGTCGAGGCTCGACTCGATGGCGTCGAAGCCGTTCTCGACGAACTCCTCTTTCACGTCGCGCATGACGACGTCGTAGCCGCTCGTCGCGGCCACCTGTGCGATGCCGCTGCCCATGGTGCCCGCTCCGACCACGCCGATGGTGTCGATGGTTTCGAGGTCGCGCATGGGCGGGACTGCTTCCGGCACGGTTGTAAGCATAGCGGAACGTTTCAGCGGACGGTGCCGGACGAGTGTCGTCCCCGAGTCACGTCGCCGGCTCGGACGCTGCCGGGAGGCCCCGGACGGTCGTCTCCGGCGCTCCGGTCGCCGAATCCGTCCGACCTACCGACCCGTCGAAACATTCAAGAACCGATAGTGTGACTCGGAAACGAGTTGGGACGGCCGTGACGGAAAACGACACGAACGGGGAGACCGACGACGCCGCGGGGGATAGCGACGGGTCCGACGAGGCGGCCGAGAGCGAAGCGACCGTGACCGACCCGACCGACGTGAAGTTCGTCGGTCCGGCGACGGCCTCGACGCTGGCGGACGCGCCGTTCGACGCGGCGGCGATTCCGGCCCGCGACGTGTCCTACGAGATGCTGACCGAGGCGGGCGTCAACCCCGGAGTCGCCGCGCGCCTCCGCCGCGAGCACTCGCTGTCGTGGTCGTTCGAGAGCAGCGGCGACGACCTCGAACACCGCTCCGACCAGGTTCGAGGGCTCCGGGACGGCGAGCGCGCCTGGGTCGCGGCCAGTTCGGGCGACTGGGAGGACGCAGACGTCACGACGACCGACGACGAGGACGACGAGCGCGCCTGGGTCGCGTCGGCCGGTTCGGCCGAGCGGGGGGACGCCGGCACCGCGACGACGGACGGCAGCGGGGACGCCGAGCAGGCCGAGGCGGCGTGGCGCGAGCGGAGCAAACCCGACCCCGTGACCGACGTGTCCGGCGTCGGGGACGCCGAGGCAGCGGAACTCGCCGAGGCCGGCATCACGTCGGTCAGGAGTCTGGCGACTGCGAACCCGGAACGGGTCGCCGACTCGCTCGGCCTCGACCGCGAGGCCGTGACGGCGTGGCGCGACGCCGCCCGGGAGCTGCTGTGAGTTTACTACTTTCGTAGTTCTGATATCCGCCAGTAGAGGTTCCGAGACTCCGCGTAGCGGTGGTCTCGGTCTCCGGCGGACCACCACATTCATATATTTCGTCGCCGCAGTTTCCGACGATGATACCGCTGACTGACTCGCCAGTAACGCGCGACGGCAAGTCACTTATCCTCGCTATGGACCACGGACTGGAGCACGGACCGTCGGCCGACTTCAGTTCCGTCCCCGACACGCTCGACCCGGAGACGGTCTTCGACATCGCCACCCACGACGCGGTCACGTCGCTGGCCGTCCAGAAGGGCGTCGCGGAGACGTACTTCCCCTCCTACGACGACGACGTCTCCCTGCTCGCCAAGCTGAACGGCACGAGCAACCTCTGGATGGGCGAGCCGTACTCGCCGCAGAACTGGACGGTGGACTACGCCGCGGAACTCGGCGCGGACGCCGTCGGCTACACCGTCTACTCCGGTTCGAACCGGGAGCCGGAGATGTACGAGGAGTTCCGGGACGTCCAGGAGCGCGCCCACCGCGAGTACGACCTGCCGGTCGTCATGTGGTCGTACCCGCGCGGTCAGGGGCTGAAGAACGACACGAAAGAGAGCGTCATCGCCTACGGCACCCGCATCGCCCACGAACTCGGTGCGGACATCGCGAAGGTGAAGTACCCGGGTAGTCCCGAGGAGATGGAGTGGGCGGTCAAGTCCGCCGCCGACACGAAGGTCGTCATGAGCGGCGGGTCGAAGGTCAGCGACTACGACTTCCTCTCCAGCGTCGAGGCCGTGATGAACGCCGGCGGCTCCGGACTCGCGGTCGGACGCAACGTCTGGCAGCGCGACGACCCCGAGCGCATCCTCGACGCGCTCGAGCAGGTCATCTTCGAGGGCGCGACGACCGACGAAGCCCTCGAATGATGGACGCAGTCGACGAGATATTCGAGGCGGTCGCGGCCGCCGCGCCGGAGATCCGGGGCGGGCTGGCGGGGCGCCGCCGGAAGGCCGACGAGGAGAACCCCAGCGGCGAGACCCAGCTCGCGGCGGACGTGTGGGCCGACGACCTCCTCGAAGAGCGACTCACCGCCATCGAGGGCGTCGGCGAGTTCGCCAGCGAGGAGCGCGAGTCGGTCGTCGACTGCGGGACGGGGCTGTCGGTCGCCATCGACCCCCTCGACGGCTCCTCGAACGTCGAGTCGAACAACTCGATGGGGACCATCGTCGGCGTCTACGACGCGTCCCTGCCCGCGTCGGGCCGGGGCCTCGTCGCGGCGGGCTACGTCCTCTACGGCCCCCTCACGACGATGATGGTCGCCCGCGACGGCGAGGTGACGGAGTACGTCGTGGAGAGCGGCGAGACCGGGAGCGCCTCGGAGCGGCGCGGGCCGGGCGACCGTCGCGCGGTCGAGGAGGACCTCGCGCTCCCGGACGACCCCGTCGTCTACGGCTTCGGCGGGCGCGTGTCGAACTGGACCGACGCGTTCACCGAGTACGCCCGCGAGATAGAGGACGAACTGAAGCTCCGGTACGGCGGAGCGATGATCGGCGACGTGAACCAGGTGATGACGTACGGCGGCGTGTTCGCCTATCCCGGTCTGGCGTCCCGCCCCGAGGGGAAACTCCGCCTCCAGTTCGAGGCGAACCCGATGGCGTACGTCGTCGAGAGCGCCGGCGGTCGGTCCTCCGACGGCGAACGGTCGCTCCTCGACGTCGAACCGACGGACCTCCACCAGCGCGTGCCGGTCCACCTCGGCAACGAGGCGCTCATCGACCGCCTGGAAGCGACGCTTCGCTGACGCCTCCGCTTCGATTTTTCGCGACGGTACCTGACTTCGACCGCGTGCCGGCACCGTCGGCACCGCCGCTTCGACGACCCGTCGATTCCTGTCGCCACGACCGAACGTTCGCCCGCGTTAGCGCCTCTCGTTCGTCGTCGCTGGCATCTTTCTAGGCATCTAGATTCACCATTCTTTAGTGTCGGTCGTCAACTGAGAGTGCGCGCAGGCATCATGAGTAATGAGTCACCATATCGGGACGACTCGGGGAAACGACAGCCGGCACATCCACCGCACGTACTCCGTGCGGAGCCCGGCGTGAGCAGGCCCTCGTTCGACGACATCTTCGACCTCCTCTCGGTCGAGCGGCGGCGGTACGCCATCCACTACCTCTCGGAGGTTCCGGACGGCGTGGCGACGCTCGACGACCTCTCGGAGCAGGTCGCCGCCTGGGAGACGGACACGGCGGTGGCCGACGTTCCGGACGACTTCCGCAGGCGCGTCGAGGCGTCGCTTCACCACACGCATCTGCCGCGGCTGGCGGACGCGAACGTCATCGACTACGACGCCCGGAGCGAGTCGGTCCGATACTACGGTCAACCGGTTCTCGAAGAGTACGCCGAACACGTCGCCGCGATGGAACTGCCGGACCAGTAATCCCGTTTTCGCCGTTCCGGTCGTCCGTCCCCGTCCCGATACGTCCCCGCCCCGACCGACGAGCCCCGGCCGTAGTTTAAGAACGATAGCGGTCGAAGCACCGACGTGCGACTCCACTGGCATCGCCGCGACCTTCGCGTGACCGACAACCTGGCGCTGGCGGCCGACGACCGCGTACTCCCCGTTTTCGTCTTCGACCGCGCGATACTCGACCACGGCGCGCCACCCCGGGTGTCGTTCATGCTCGACGCGCTCGACGCGTTGCGGGCGCAGTACCGCGAGCGCGGCGGCGACCTGCTCCTCGTCCGCGGCGACCCGAGCGACGCCCTTCCCGACCTCGCCGCGGCCTGCGACGCCGACGCGGTCACCTGGAACCGCGACTACTCCGGGCTGGCGACCGAACGCGACCGCGCGGTCGCGGCGGCGCTCGCCGACGCCGGCGTCGCCCGCGAGCGGTTCCACGACGCCGTCCTCCACGAACCGGGAACCATCACGACGAACGAGGGGAGCCACTACTCCGTCTACTCGTACTTCTGGAAGAAGTGGCGGGACCGGGAGAAGGCGACCCCCGTCGCCGCCCCCGGTCGCGAGGACGTGGTCGACCCGCACGACGCCCTCGGCGAGGACTTCGATACTGCCGGACCGCTGCCGTCGCTCGCCGACCTCGGGTTCGACGACCCGGAAGCCGACGTGCCGTCCGCGGGAACCGACGTCGCACGGGACCTGCTCGACGACTTCTGCGAGGACGCCATCTACCGCTACGCGGACGAACGCGACTACCCCGCCCGGGCGTCGACCTCGCACCTCTCGCCGCACATGAAGTTCGGGACCGTCGGCGTCCGGACGGTCTGGGAGGCCACCGCCGATGCGACGGCCGCCGCGAGAGACGGGGAGGCGCGGGAGTCGGTCGAGGCGTTCCGGCGACAGCTCGCCTGGCGGGAGTTCTACGCGCACGTCCTCGACGCGCGTCCCGACGTGGTCACCGAGAACTACCGCGAGTACGCGAACGAGATCCGGTGGCGCGACGACCCGGAGGCGCTTCGGGCGTGGAAGGACGGCGAGACCGGCTACCCCCTCGTCGACGCCGGGATGCGCCAGTTGCGCGCCGAGGGGTGGGTCCACAACCGCGTCCGGATGGTGGCCGCCGCGTTCCTCACGAAGGACCTGCTGATAGACTGGCGCGAGGGGTACGACTGGTACCGCCGGAAGCTGGTGGACCACGACACCGCGAACGACGTCGGCGGTTGGCAGTGGGCTTCCTCGACGGGCACCGACGCCCAGCCGTACTTTCGCATCTTCAACCCCGCGACCCAGTGCGCGAGGTACGACCCCGACGGCGAGTACGTCCGGGAGTACGTCCCCGAACTCCGGGACGCGCCGACCGACGCCATCCACGAGTGGCCGGCGCTTTCAGACGAGGAGCGCGCGAACGTCGCGCCCGACTACCCCGCGCCCGTCGTCGACCACGCCGAGCGCCGCGAGCGCGCCATCGCGACGTTCGAGGCCGCGCGCGGTGACGGGTAGCCGAGAGTCGAGGCCGCACGAGCGAGTGCCGACCGACGACACCGAATTCGGCCCGAACGGACGGTGAGACGGCGGAACGGCGTCCATCGCGGACGACCTCGCCTAAACGCTTAACACCACCACCGTTGACCCACAGACGGGGGTTCACATGGCAACTTACGAGCTACCGGAACTACCGTACGACTACGACGCGCTGGAACCGAACATCGACGCGCGCATCATGGAACTGCACCACGACAAACATCACCAGGGGTACGTCGACGGTGCGAACGCGGCGCTGGAGACGCTCTCGGAGATGCGCCAGAACGACGAGTGGGGGGACGTGAAAGGCGTCGAGCGCAACCTCGCGTTCAACCTCTCGGGGCACGTCAACCACTCCGTCTTCTGGGAGAACATGTCGCCGGACGGCGGCGGCGAACCGGGCGGCGAACTCGCGGACGCCCTGGACGACCACTTCGGCGGCGTCGACGCGTTCAAGAGCCACTTCTCGGCGGCGGCGAAAGGCGTCGAAGGGTCCGGATGGGGGCTGTTGCTGTACGACCACGTGTCCGACGAACCCATCGTCAGCATGGCGGAGAACCACCAGAACCAGACTCCGCAGGGGACGACGCCGCTGCTCGTGCTCGACGTGTGGGAGCACGCCTACTACCTCCAGTACGAGAACAACCGCGGCGAGTACGTCGACAACTTCTGGAACGTGGTCGACTGGGACGACGTGGCCGAGCGCTACGACGAAGCGAGCAGCATGGCGTAATCGTCAGCGGGATTACTGAAAACTATTTTTGTAGTTCCGAGACGTGTTATCATACAACTTCTCAAGGTTTAACAGCTAGAAGGGTGATGTAAAACGTGGAGGCTACACTATGCCAGAAAAATCGAACGCCGAACTGCCGCCGCTTCCCTACGACTACGACGCGCTGGAGCCGCACATCAGTGAGCAGGTGCTCACGTGGCACCACGACACCCACCATCAGGGCTACGTGAACGGTCTCAACGACGCCGAAGAGACGCTCGCCGAGAACCGCGAGAACGGGGAGTTCGGTTCCTCGGGGTCGGCCATCCGCAACGTCACGCACAACGGCTGTGGCCACTACCTCCACACGCTGTTCTGGGACAACATGTCCCCGAACGGCGGTGGAGAGCCGGACGGCGAGCTCGCCGACCGCATCGAGGAGGACTTCGGCTCCTACGAGGGCTGGAAGGGCGAGTTCGAGGCCGCCGCGAAGAACGCGTCGGGCTGGGCGCTGCTGGTCTACGACCCGGTCGCCAAGCAGCTGCGGAACCTCGTCGTCGACAAGCACGACCAGGGCGCTCTCTGGGGCTCTCACCCCATCCTCGCGCTGGACGTCTGGGAGCACTCCTACTACTACGACTACGGTCCGGACCGCGGCGACTTCATCAGTAACTTCTTCGAGGTCGTCGACTGGGACGAGGTCGCCGACCAGTACGACACCGTCCGTTCGAACCACGAGTAGGGATAATCCGCCGATTTTTTTCGCCCGTCGACCCGATAGCCGACGGTCCGTCACTCGAGCGCGACCGACTCGTCGACGTCGTCGCGGAGCGCCGCCTGTACTGCCTGCTCTGCGACCGCGGCGGCGGTGGTCGCCGTGCGTTCGACGCCGTCCATCGCCGTCGCCCACGCGTACGTCACGTCGTCCTCGCGGTACGCCCGTCGTCGAAGGTCGGAGACGTCCTCCGCGAGCGAGCGACTGGACTGCACTAGCTCGTGTGGCGGGTGGTCGGCCGTCAGGGCCGCGTCGACGGCCCGGTCGACGTAGTCCCGCGACTGCTCGGCGTGACCGTCGAGTTCCGCCGCCCACGGCGTGCGTTCGACCCGGCCCTGTTCGTTCACCGCCTCGGCCGTGCGTTTGGCCTGTTCGGCGACGGACGCGAGATGCCGTGACACGGCGTACCGGTCGAACATCGCCGGCCGCGAGTAGCCCAGGCTGTCGAGCGATTCGACGTCCGTGAGCGACCGATGGAAGCAGCTGCTGGCGACGTCGAGTCGCCGCACGACGTCGTCCCAGCGACCGGCAGCGCTCCCGGCGACGGTGACGTTACCGTCGAGCAGCGCCCGGACGGCGTTCCGGTGCATCGACAGGGTAGTGTACTGCAACTGCAACACCGTTCGTTCGATGGACACCGACTCCGTGTCGAGGATGGTTCCGAACAGGAGCTCCGCCTCCGTCTCTCGCTGGAGCTGGAGTCCGGTGCGGTCGGCGGCCACCGTCTCGGCGACGCGACGATGCTCCCGCTCGATGCCGTCGTCGCTCCCGAGCGCGAACTGCTCGTTGCCGGCGGCGTACAGCGCCTCGACCGTCTGCCGGACGTCCGCCGCTGACATCCCGGTGACGTCGACCTCGGGTCGCTCGTCGTCGCCGGCCCGGTCGGCTCCGATGACCAGCTCTCCGTTGTCGGACGGGTACAGCGGGAGTTGCATCCCCGCTTCGACGCCGTGGTGGTCGGCCCACTCCTTCGGCAGCGATATCGTGTACGTCGAGTTGCCCGTGAACTGGACCTTCCGCGTCTCCAGAGTGCGGTCCATGCTCATCCGAACTTGCCGGTGATGTAGTCCTCGACGCGCTGGCTGTTGGGGTTCTCGAAGATGTCGTCGGTGTCGCCGTACTC